>NZ_FPBA01000045.1 GCF_900116515.1 Geodermatophilus amargosae | reverse complement strand
TTCCGCTGGTCGACGCCGTGCCGCCGATCCGCGGCCGACGCGGCCGACCCCGCCGGCGACCGCGGGAGCTGTTCGCCGACCGCGGCTACGACCACGACATCTACCGCCGCCAGCTGCGCGCCCGCGGCATCACCCCGCGGATCGCCCGCCGCGGTATCGCGCACGGCTCGGGCCTGGGTAAGCACCGCTGGGTGGTCGAGCGCAGCTTCGCCTGGCTGCACGCCTTCAAGCGGTTGCGCACTCGCTACGAGCGCCGCGGCGACATCCACCTCGGCCTGCTCCAGTTGGCTTGTGCGCTGATCTGCTACCGCCGCTTGCCCTCAATCTGAAACCAGTTTTAAGTCCGCGGTCGCCCCCAGACCCTGTGGACGACGTGAAGCCGATGGGCATGACCATCGTGGCACCACACGTCCGCGCGCCGACATGGAACCTCGTCACCCACCGAGGGGTGGCCCTGCAGTGCGCTGCTCATGGCGTCCGTCCGTCGCCAGGAAGGCGACCAGGGCGGCAGCGGCCGCGCTGAGGACATGCCAAAGGCCATGAAATTGCAACGGGCTCTCCGGTTGACAGTATCGAGAACTCGAACGTCCGCCGGCGTAGGCAGCTCCTGCCGTCGCGGCCGCCAAGAGGAAACGACGCCCCGCCCGGGAATCCGCCACCGTTTCGGCATGTGGCAGCAGGAGGAGCAGGCCCAGCGAGACTGCGACATACAGCGATGCATCGTGCAACCGGTGCGATGACCCGGGGACGCGGGCGTGGAACTGCGCGCTTCCTGCCATGACAGCGAGAAGTGCACCGGCATACGCCTGGAGCTTGAACCGCACCAGCCCGGTCGAGCGCCGAGCCGCCAACCAGACGGGCAAGCTGGCCACCCCGTAGGCCACACTGGTCACCGTGTTGACCGGCTGAGCTATGCCGTGGCTACGCACGCGCTCGCAGTCCGGATGCTTCGCCCCCAGGACCCCCCGGACGGCGAGCAGCCGGCCGACAAGCCCGCTGGTGGCCTGCGATCTTCCTCGCCCTGCGAGAGTTGTGGCAGACATGTCAGGGATGATTCGGTCGGAGTACTGCCTCCCAACAGTGACCGAGAAGCCGCGCACACCGCGCTCCTTCCCCAGTGCAGGGAGCCGCCAGTGCGACGACTCCGACCCTTGACGCCCAACTTTGCTCCAGAGACAGCGAAAGCTGGGCGTCTCAGTGCCTGACTACCACACTGCCAGGCCGTCATGATCGCGTTCATGGCGGTTCACTGCCGTCCCATGAGCATACTGATCTGCAGTTTCGACCGCCGACGAACCTCGGCGCACGGTCAGGAACGCCGTCAACTGCAACTACCCGGGAGGGCGTCCGGCACCCCGCGGGTCGGGAGTGCCGCGTCTGGCCGTCGCGCCGGCGGTACGTTCCCCTTCATCGCCGAGGCTCTTGCTGGCCCCTGGGACTCCGGGCCAACCCCGCGGCTCCTTCAACGGCGGGTGGGGTCCGAGCCACCTCGACACAGTGAGCGTCCACGGCACCGGGAGCACAACGGCTTGGCATAACTCGTTGCTCGCTCGTGGCGAGTGCCGAGCGCAGCGGACGGCCGGACCCCTCTCGGAGGGACACGGGGGTCAGTTCCCTTCCGTCGGCAACTCCGGCACCGGTCAGTCCTCACTGGACTGCCTCAGGGGCTGGCCGATCGACGAGGTGAAGATCGAAAAATCGTCGTTCTCCACCTAACCTCCGAGCGCGACGAGTCGGCGATCGTCCGGGCCGGCACCGACCTTGGCCCCGACCGAAACCTGCGCGTGGTCGCCGAGGGCGTAGCGGACGCGGCGGACAAGCCGGCCCGCTTCAGCTGCTGGCCGGCTCGGGATGCGATGTGCTGCAGCCCTCTCACATCAGCCCGCCGCTGCCGTGGCCGACCGCGCGTGGTTGGCCGACTCCTCCGGGGCGCCGGCCGACCGGGCGTAGCCACCGGTCTGCCGGCTCAGCGGGCCCGGGGCGAGCCGGTCGAGGCCGAGGATCCGCTCGAGCAGCTGGAAGCGGTAGGCCGCGGTGAGCGCCAGGAACCAGATGACCAGCGCGGGCAGGACGGTGGTGAACACCGGGGACGCCGGCCCGGTGAGCCCGAAGTAGTTCGACAGCGCGGGGATGGACAGCACCCCGGCGAACACCACGACCAGGACGGCGACCAGCACGGCCGGCCGCTTGTCCTGCGTGGGGCGGGTCCAGGAGGCGAAGCACCGGTGCGGTGGCCGCAGGAAGAGGATGAGCACGAAGGAGGCGAGCGAGACGTAGGTGGACAGGCCGGTCTGCGCCCCGATGGTGGCCGCCGCCTCAATGAACTCCGTGTCGTCGGACGACAGGCCGGTGTACCCCTCGAAGTCTTCGACGACCCCGGCGGGGACGTGGGGCTCGTTGATGCCCCGGGACACCAGCGTGTACAGGTAGGTGTAGACGGCCACCCCTGCGGCCGCGGTCACGACGGCCGCGGGGATCACGAAGCGGGCCAGCGAGGCGAGCAGGGCTGGGTCCGGTGGTTCCGGGCGGGCCCACATGGTGAGGAAGAAGGTCGGCACGCCGACCGTGAGCAGGGTCAGGCCGACCTGCGTGGGCGAGTAGGGGAACCCCAGCCCGAGCATGGTGACGGCCAGGATGACCAGCCCCTGGGTGACGACGCGCACCAGGAAGACCTGCATCGAGGTGGCGATGCCGCTGATGATCCGGCGGCCCTCCTGCCTGGCCGGCAGCAGGGCCGCAAAGGAGTCGTCGGTGAGAACGATGTCGGCGACGTCCTTGGTCACCGCGCTGCCGCTGCGCATAGCGACCCCCACGTGGGCCTGCTTGAGCGCCCGGGCGTCGTTGACGCCGTCCCCGACCATCGCCACGTAGTGGCCCTGGCGGCGCAGAGAGCCGACGATCCGCTCTTTCTGTTCCGGCGCGATGCGGCCGAACACCGTTCCCCGGGCGACGAGCCGGTCGAACTCGGAGTCGGGAAGCCCGTCGAGCTCGCCGCCGTGCACAGGATCGCCGGCCAGCAGCCCGGCACGGGTGGCCAAGGCCGCGACCGTGCGCGGGTCGTCGCCGGACAGCACCTTGAGATCGACGCCCTCGTGGTCCATCCGCGCGATGGTCTCGGTCACCTGCGGCCGAAGCTCGTCGGCCAGGGCGACCGCGGCCACCGGCTCCAGCGCCGGCAACGTAGGCCGGCCGTCGGCGTCGCGCAGTGGGACGGCGGGGTCGCCGGCACGGGCCAGGAGGAGCACCCGGAGGCCCTGCGTGGTCCAGTCCTCGACGACGGCTGCCGCCGACCCGGCGGTCAGGCGGGGCGCCAGGACGTCCGGCGCGCCGAGCACCCACACGTCGTCGTCGGTGCGCAGGGCGCTCCACCGCAGCGCCGACGAGAACGGGACCTCCTCCAGCACTTCCTCCGGCTCCCCGGGCAGCGCGGCGGCCAGCGCGGTCGTCGTCAGGTTGGGCGCGGACGTGCTCCGCGCCACCGACCCGAGCACCCGCTCCACCGTCGCCCGGTCTCGGCCGCCGAACGCTGTCACCTCTGCCATGGTCAGCCGGCCGGTCGTCAGCGTGCCGGTCTTGTCGGTGCAGACGACGTCGACGTTGCTGACCGACTCCACGGCGTTGACCCGCTGCACGAGGGCCCCGCGGCGGGAGCTCTTCACAGCACCGACGGTGTAGGCGAGCGCGATGAGGATGAACAATCCGTACGGGACCAGGCCCGACAGCACCGCGGTGGTCTGGACGGTGCGCAGCAGCGAGAAGCCCTCGAGAGCGGCCTGCAGCAGGATCGTGGCGGTCATCAACACGACCAGCGCCATCACCAGCCGGACGACGAACTCGATGCGGCGCTGCAGCGGCGTCAGGTCGGTGGAGACCCGGCGGGCGTCGGCGGTGAGCCGGTTGGCGTAGCTGGCGGCGCCGACATCGCGGGCCCGCTGGTAGCCCTCGCCGGCGACGCAGAAGCTGCCGGACAGCAGGTCGTCCCCCGGTCGCTTGACCAGCGGGTCGGGCTCGCCCGTGAGCAGCGACTCGTCGACGTCGAGCCGGCCGTCGACGACCGGGCCGTCGACGACCACTTGGTCACCCGGTCGCAGGCGCACGACGTCGCCGCGGACCACGTCGGTCGGCGGCACCTCGACGACCCGGCCGTCGCGCACGACATTGACCGCCGACTGTGCCAGCAGCTGGAGTTGGTCGAGCTGGCGCTTGGCGCGGATCTCCTGCACCGCACTGATCGCGGCGTTGAGGAGGCCCAGCCCGACGCTGACGATTGCGTCGTTGTAGCGGCCCAGGGCCAGCAGCGCCGCGCCGATGACGAACAGGATCGTGTTGTAGAAGGAGAAGACGTTGGTCCGCAGGATCCGCGCGTACGTGCGCGAGGACGCCGTCACGGCGACGTTCCCCTCACCCCGGCCGAGCCGCTCGTCCGCCTCGCGCCGGGTCAGTCCCTGCGGTGGGGTGTCCGGCGGGCTGTCCTTACGGCGAGCGTCGGGGGCCGCGGAGCGATCTGACATCGGGTGTTGTCCGTTCGGATCAGTCTGCAGGTCTCCTTGCAGTCTGCGGGTACGCGTCCGGCCCCGCCCGGCAGAGCGGGCGGGCCGGGAAGCGCGATCAGTCCTCCGCAAAGCCGCCGTCGGTGCAGCGGTCGCCGCCGTGGCGGCCGCCGGGCTCCCCGCCGCCGTGCCGGCCACGGCGGAGCCGCCGGGATCTCCGCGGTCCTCTACGCGTTCGCCACGAACCCCGACCAGTGGCAGCGGGTGCGGCAGGAGCCCGCCCTGGCGCGGGTCGCCTTCGACGATGCGGTGCGCTGGGAGTCACCGGTGCAGACGTTCTTCCGGACGGCGACGACCGACGTCCGCGTCGGGGAGGTCGTCATCCCGGAGGGACGCAAAATCCTGATGCTCCTGGCGGCGGCCAACCGCGATCCACGGCGCTGGGCCGATCCGGACCGCTTCGACCTCTCCCGCGACCCGTCCGGGCACGTCGGGTTCGGTATGGGCATCCACCAGTGCGTCGGGCAGCACGTCGCCCGCCTGGAGGCCGAGTCGATCGTGACGGCCCTGGCCCGCCGGGTGCGGACGATCGCGCTGGACGGGCCGACGGTGCGGCACCACAACAACACGCTGCGGGCCTGGGAGAGCATCCCGGTGCAGGTGCAGCTCGCCTGACCCGGCGTCGCGGGCGACGCCGGACGGTGGTCAGTGGGTGAGCTGCCACTTGAGCACGGCCACCGCAGCAGCGACGAGGGCCAGGACGAACCCGGCGAGGAACACCCGGGTCGAGCTGCGCTCTCCGGAGACACGCGCCACCACCGAGCCGAGCAGCGCCAGCCGGAGGTCGACCAGGACGAGCGCCAGGATGAGCACGACGCCGGCATCCAGGAGACCTGCCCACGCCAGGACCAGCAGCGCAGCGGGGGCGCCGGCCGACGTCGCGATCGGCAGCGCGCCCCGGATCTCGTGCCGGATGACCGCGCGATCGAGCGAGCGGCCTTCGCGGACCCGGGCACCCACCGCCTCCCCGAGCGTGTGCGCGACGTAGGTCGAGAGCCCCACCCCGAGGACGTAGAGCACCCCCGTGGGTGCCTGCAGGTCCTCGGGGTGCAGCGCGATCAGGGCCGCCATCACCAGCACGTTGCCGTACACGTAGGCCGAGACCCGGCTGGCGACGTCCTCGCGGGACGGGGTGGCGGATCCGCGGGGCAGGCCGACCAGCCGTCGCAGCCTGCGCCGGCCCACCGCACCCGCCTCCGAGCGTGTCAGGACTGGGGCGGGATGAAGGTGCGGTAGGCCGGCACCGCGGCCACTGCGACGCCGACGTGCATCAGCATCAGCGCGACGACGCCGGCGGTCGTCGTGCCGGGCTGCGAAGCGGAGACCAGCAGCAGGACGTCCGGGATCAGCGAGAGCACGAGCACGGTGGGGACGAGCACGCGCAGCACGCCTGCGGCGTTGCGGCTACGGGTGGCGACGAGGTGCCACCCGATGGCGCCGGCGATCGCCCCGACGACGGTCAGGAAGCCGTAGATCGGCAGGGTGAGCTGCTGGAACTCGGACGGGATGTCGAAGAGCGTCCGGGCGAGTGTGGCGATCACGCTGTTGATCACGAGCCCGCCCGCGGCGCCGACAGCTGCGGCGACGGCGGTGGACTTCCAGGACACCGTCCGGCTGGGGCGGGTCAGGGTGCTGGTCATGGCGATTCTCCAGGTCTGGGGTGGTGGATCAGGTGTCGATCGGTCGCCCGGGCGGAACGGCGCGGCACGTCCCGGACTCCGCGGAATTCACTTGACGGCGCAAGCGACATTAGGTGGCCGGAGCTTGCCCCGTCAAGCAAGATTGCGGGACCGGCGGCGCCGACCGGGGGTGAGCTGCGTCGCTCCCGCCGGTCAGGCGTCGCGACGCGTGAGGGCCACAGCCGCGGCGATGAGACCGACGACGATCCAGGCGGCGAACACGAGCGCCCCTGTTTCGGAGCTGAGCAGCGAATCCGCCGGGAGGACGGACGTGAACGCCGAGGCAGCGTTGGACGGGAAGTACTTCAGCAACCCGTCCCAGGCGTCGGGCAGCAGCGCACCGGCGAGCGTCGGGAGGACGAGGACACCGGCGAGGAGGGCGCTGATGGCGCCGGCTGTGCTCCGGAGGAGCAGGCCGAGAGCCAGGCCGATGAGACCGATGCCGATGACGTAGGCGGCCGTACCCAGAACGACCCGGGCGGTCCCCTCGTCGCTCCACGAGACCGTGGTGACCCCGCCTCCGTCGAGGATGGCCATGCCCACCACGAAGGCGACAAGGACGCCCGAGAGGACGACCGGGACGACGGCCCCCAGGAAAGCGACCACCTTGGCCCAGAGCACGGGCAGGCGTGCCGGCACCGCAGCCAAGGAGCTCCGGATGAGCCCTGAGGAGTACTCCCGGGCGCCCACCAGGACACCGAGGACGCCGACCAGGACGACGGCCAGCATTGAGCCGGCGAGCACGGTGGAGAGCGCGTCACCCCCGCCCGGACCGCCGCCGTCGGCCGGTCCCTCCACGGCGCCGGTCGCGGTCGCGGCCGCGATGGCCCCGATGCCCACGATGGTGAGCAGCACCGAGAGCAGCATCGTCCACGTCGAGCGAAGCGTGCGCAGCTTGATCCACTCAGCCCTGACCACCCGCGGGGTGGTGATCCGGTACGTCGTGTCCGGGGAGGTCGTCATCGTCGGGTCCGTCATCTCGGGGGTCGTCGTGGGAGGCACGTGGGCGAGATCGGGATGGGGCAGGACGGCGCTCATCGGGCCGCGTCCGCGGAGAGGAGCGCACCGTCGGTGCGGCCGTGATACTGCACGGACTCCCTCGTGAGCTCCATGAAGGCCTCCTCGAGGGAGGGATGCAGCGGAACGAGCTCGTGGAGCGGCAGGCCGTGCCGCGCGGCGAGGTCCCCGATGTCCGCGGCGGGCACGCCCTCGATTTCCAGCTCGGTCGGCGAGGACGGCGTCACGGTCACCCCGGGCGCGGCAAGCAGTCCGGCCAGCGCCGGAGAGTCCGGGGAGACGACCCTGACCTTGTCGCTCCACGCCGAGGCGATGAAGTCCGCCATAGACACGTCCCGGATCAACCGACCCCGGCCCACGATGACCAGGTGGTCGGCGGTCAGCTCCATCTCGCTCATCAGGTGCGAGGACAGGAAAACAGTGCGCCCCTCGGCGGCCAGGGACCGCAGGAAGCTCCGCACCCACAAGATGCCGTCGGGGTCCAGGCCGTTCACCGGCTCGTCGAGCATCACGATGGACGGGTCGGCCAGCAGCGCCGTGGCGATGCCCAGCCGCTGACCCATTCCCAGGGAGAAGGATCCCGCCGGCTTGTGCGCGACCTCGGTCAGCCCCACGGTGTCCAGCAGTTCGTCGACACGGCGAGCTCCGACACCCACCGTGGCCCCGAGGGCCAGCAGGTGGTTGCGGGCCGATCGCCCCTTGTCGACCGCCTTGCCGTCGAGCAGTGCGCCGACCTCGTGCAGCGGCGCCCTGGACGTCCGGTAGTCCCGCCCGTTGATCGTGACCGCTCCAGAGGTCGGCCGGTCCAGGCCGAGGATCATCCGCATCGTGGTCGACTTGCCGGCCCCGTTCGGCCCGAGGAACCCGGTGACGACGCCGGGACGGACGTCGAAGGTGAGGTCGTCGACGGCGACGACGTCCCCGTAGCGCTTGGACAGGTTCCGCAGTTCGATCATCGTCGCTGCTCGGCGCTGGACCCGCGGCCGCGCACGGCCCAGTTCATCGCTGCAGGCGGGCGGCTGCTGCGGCCACCGCGTCCGTCAGCGAGGTGGGCGCACGGCCGATGAGCTTGTCGAGGTCGTTGCCCTCGACGTGGAGCTCCCCGTCGGCCACGCCGCGGTCGCCGTCGGCGAAGACGGCCGCGACCGGCTCGGGCAGACCTGCACCTACGAGGATCTGGGTGTACTGCTCGACAGGCACGTCGGTGTAGGTGACGTCCTGCCCGGTGACGGTGGAGATGGTCGCGGCCAGCTCGGGCATCGTGAACGCCTCGCCGCCGAGCTCGTAGACCGCGCCCTCGTGCCCGTCCTCGGTCAGGACGGCGGCGGCTGCCGCCGCGAAGTCGGCGCGGGTGGCGGCGCTGACCCGGCCGGCGCCGGCCGAACCGACGATCCCGTGCTGCAGGTAGGTGGCCAGCTGGCCGGTGTAGTTCTCGGTGTACCAGCCGTTGCGCAGGACCACGTACGGCACCCCGCCCTGAGCAAGGAGCTCTTCGGTGGCCCTGTGCTCGCCGGCCAGCAGCAGTGTCGAGGTGTCGGCCCTGGGGATGCTCGTGTAGGCCAGCAGCCGCACCCCGGCCTCCTTGGCAGCGGCGATGACGTTGCCGTGCTGCGGGAGTCGCTGGCCGACCTCGCTGCTGGAGACCAGCAGGACCTTCTCGGCGCCGGCGAAGGCGACGCGCAGCGACTCGGGGTCGGTGTAGTCGGCGCGGTGGACGGTGACGCCACGCTCCTGCAGGTCGGCGAGCGCCTCGGTGCGACGGCCCGTGGCGACGATCTGCTCGCCGGGCACGCCGCGGGCGAGCAGGGCCTCGACGACCAGGCTGCCGAGCTGGCCGGTGGCACCGGTGACGATGATGGACATGCGAGTGGTTCTCCTTCGGTCCACCTCGACGAGCAGTCGAGGAAGTCGGTGGTGAGGTGGGCGGGTCGATCGCTCAGGCGGCCTGGAAGGAGCGCTTCGAGAGTCCGAAGCTGTAGCCCTCCAAGGTGGTCACCACCGGTGCGGTGGGGTCGGTGGCTGCGCCGAGCGCGACGAACAACGGGGTGAAGTGCTCCACCGTGGGGTGGGCGTAGGGCAGGCCCGGTGCGGCGCTGCGGTAGCGGGAGAGCTCGGCGACGTCGCCACGCGCCAGCGCGTCGGCGGCCCAGGCGTCGAAGTCCGAGGACCAGCCCGGCACCTCGGTGCCCTCCAGCATCCCGCGGGTGATGAACGGCAGGCCGTGGGTCATGTGCCCCGAGCCGACCACGAGCACGCCCTGCTCGCGCAGCGGGCGCAGCCGGTCGCCGATGGCCAGCAGCTTGTCGGGGTCCTCGGTGGGCAGCGACAGCTGAAGCACCGGGACGTCGGCCTCGGGGTACATGATCTTCAATGGCACCCAGGAGCCGTGGTCCAGGCCCCGGCTGGCGTGCTGGTGCACGTGCTCGGTGTCCGGCATGAGGCCGACCACGTCGCGGGCCAGCTCGCTGGCGTCGGGGGTGTCGTAGCGGAACGTGTAGTACAGCGGGTCGAAGCCGCCGAAGTCGTAGACCAGCTCGCTGGGCCGGGTGGCGCTCACCGACAGCGGCGCGGACTCCCAGTGCGCGGAGACGACGAGGATCGCCTTGGGCTTGGGCAGCGCGCGGGCCCAGTCGTGCAGCGGGTTCAGCCACTCGGGCCGCCAGAACGGCATCGGGCCGCCGCCGTGGGACAGGTAGAGGCTGGGCAGCGCCCCGTCCTCCGGCGTCCACTGCCGGTGCGGCTCGAGGGCAGCGACGCGACGCAGGTGCTGGGCGAAGAGGTGGTCTGCCGGGATGCGGGCGTCCGCAGCGGCGGTCGTGGCAGGACCAAGCGTGCTCATGTCTGACTCCACTGTTCGTTGCTGAATCAAGTAACAGTCTGCACAACGTCACTTGCGATGGCAAGTATTTCGTTGGCTGTGTGACGACGAGCACCGGCCTCGCTCGGTCGCCCCGGCGCGCCCAGGTGAGAGCTCCGGCGCAGAGCCAGAGGCCGCGAGTGGCGTTCCGTCACTCCCAGCGGCGACGTGACCAGCGGGCTCAGGCGTCGAGGGATGGCAGGAGCTTCAGCGTGAGCGAGCGCAGCTGCGAGACCTCGTCCTCGGTCAGCCGGTCGAAGACGAGCCGTCGGACGTCGGCCACGTGCCCCGGCGCGACCCGCTCGAGGAGCGACAGCCCGGCGTCGGTGAGGCCGGCGTACTGGACCCGCCGGTCGGTCGAGCACGGCCGGCGGGTCACCCAGCCGCGCTCCTCCATAGCCGCAACGGCGTGGCTGAGCCTCGAAGGGCTGGTCGCGGCGAGCCGGGCGAGCTCCCCCATGCTCAGGGTCCGATCAGGCTGCGCGGAGAGGTGAACCAAGACCTGGTAGTACGCGTGGCGGATACCCGCCTCCTTGCGCAGCTGCCGGTCCATGGCCTGTGGCAGCAGCTGGCCCACGCGCAGCAGCGGCAACCAGGCGGCCGTCTCGTCCTGGGTGAGCCAACGCGTCGCGGAAGGCACCTCCCGTGCGGTTGACATGGCGGCCCTCCTTTGAATCTTCAACAAGAGAACACAGGAGTTGCTTGCAGCTTCAAGTGACCGCCGACGTGAGATCGGACCGGCGCACCGCCGAAGGCCACGAGGGACAGACCGCGGTCGCCTCGGCGAGCGCAGCGCGGCCGCCGGGCACCCAGACGGCCCTGCTCCACGCCCTGATCGGGCCGATGGAGCACGATCCTGGGATGGTGCTCGTCGGGCCGCTCACCCATGCCCATCGCTGGATCGCCGTCCGTCGGACCACCCTGACCCGTCGTCGCCAGCAGCCCGAGTGGACGACCCCTGGTACGTCACGGCGCCAGCCCGACCCACACGGAGGGGACTCGTGACCGGTGACCTCGTGGAGGGCGACAGAGCGGAGGCGGGCTCGCCGCCCCGGTACCTCCCCGTCGCCGAGCATGGACTGATCGGTGACATGCACACCGTGGCCCTGGTCGGCACGAACGGCACCATCGACTGGTACTGCTGTCCGTCGTTCGACTCACCGAGCGTCTTCGGGGCCATCCTCGACGCCGACCGCGGAGGCTCCTTCGAACTGGCCGCCGCGTCGCCGGCGCGGACTCGGCAGTTCTACGTCCCGGACACGAAGGTCCTCCTCACCCGCTTCTACACCGGCGACGCCGTCGGCGAGGTCCAGGACTTCATGCCCGTCGGCCTGCCTACGGGGCTCGTCGAGCACCGACTGGTCCGGCGGGTGCTCTGCGTCCGCGAATCGATGGCGTTCCGGGCGCGGGTGTCCCCCCGATTCGACTACGGCCGTCAGACCCACACCGTCAACGAGCACGACGGTGGCGTCCTCTTCCCTCCCCGGACCTCTCGTTGTCGTTGACCGCCACGGTTACCCTCCGCGGCGACGGAAGGGACGTCGAGGCGGAGTTCACCCTGCACGAGGGCGAGTCGGCAGTGTTCACCCTCGACCGCATCGACGGCGACGCCGAGCCACGCGGGTGCTCCGCGGACGAGGCGGAGGCTCTATTCGCCGCCACGGTCACGTACTGGCGCCAATGGCTGGCGGCGTCGCGCTATCGCGGCCGCTGGCGCGAGATGGTGCACCGATCGGCGCTGACCCTGAAGCTCCTCACATACGCGCCGACCGGCGCCATCGTCGCCGCGCCCACGACCAGCCTTCCCGAACAACCGGGCGGCGAGCGGAACTGGGATTACCGCTTCGTGTGGATCCGCGACGCCGCCTTCTGCGTCTACACGCTCCTGCGCCTGAGCTTCACCAGCGAGGCAGCCGCCTTCATGGACTTCCTCGCGCGGCACATCCCGCCGCCCGGTCACCACCCCGGGGGACCCCTGCAGATCATGTACGGCATCGACGGCCGCACCGACCTGACGGAAGAGGAGCTCCCGCACCTCGAGGGGTACCGGGGCGCCTCCCCCGTCCGGATCGGCAACGGCGCCGCCGAGCAGCTCCAACTCGACATCTACGGCGAACTGATCGACTCCGTCTACCTCTACGACAAGTGGGCGGAGCCCCTCTCCAGCGACGCTTGGGAGGGCCTCTGCGGCGTCGTCGACTGGGTCTGCGACCACTGGGACCAGCCCGACGAGGGCATCTGGGAAACCCGCGGCGGACGCAAGAGGTTCCTCTACTCACGGCTGATGTGCTGGGTGGCCGTGGAGCGGGCCATCCGCATGGCCAACCGTCGCGGACTGCCCGCCGACCGGTTGAAGTGGGAGCGCACCCGCGACGACATCTACCGGCGGATCATGCGCCGGGGCTGGTCGGACCGACGCTCGGCGTTCGTGCAGCACGAAGACGACGACGTCCTCGACGCCGCGGTCCTGATGATGCCGCTGGCGAAATTCATCTCCCCGACCGATCCCAAGTGGCTCGCCACGCTCGACGCTCTCGGCGCGGAGCTGGTGTCGGACTCGCTGGTCTACCGCTACGACCCGGAGGCGAGTCCGGACGGTCTGACCGGCGAGGAGGGCACCTTCTCCATCTGCTCCTTCTGGTACGTCGAGGCACTGACCCGCGCGGGACGGCTCGATGATGCCCGGATGGCGTTCGAGAAGATGCTGACCTACGCCAACCATCTCGGGCTGTACGCCGAGCAGATCGGCCGGGACGGCGAGCAGCAGGGCTACTTCCCCCAGGCCTTCACCCACCTGTCACTGATCAGCGCGGCCGTGAACCTCGACCGATCCCTGGGTTGAGTCGGCCGCGTGTGGAGTCAGCCCGGCGGCGGACAGAACCCGTGCTCGTCCTGACCGCCGGCCGGCCCGACTCCCCGGCGCCGCACCTAGGACCAGATGTACTCCTCGGCGATGGCACCGTCGCGCCACCGTGCGACGGTCACCATGCGGCTGCCGTCCGCGGCCTCTCCGACGACACAGGTCCACTCCCCGGAGCCGAAGGCGATCGGGTGGCTGGTGATCTGCGGCGGCGTGCCGCCGACCTGGGCGGTGAAGCCCTCCATCGCCGCGATGTGCTCCTCGAGGCCGTGCGTCGGGGCCATGCCCTTCATGTCGACGTAGACGTCCTCGGTGTGCAGGTGGGAGAACAAGCCCCGCCAGTCTCCGTTGTTCCATGCCTTGAAATCGAGGTCGTCCATCCGCTTGAGGTTGGCGGCCACCTCGTCCTGCGGGTCGTTCGTCGAAGCGCTCTCGGTCATGGTGTTCTCCTTCACCTCGTGCCCGGCCGACGGCGGTCGCCGGCCGTGACGCTGTTCGGCCGCGCCGGGGGGTTCTGTCCGCGCCCGGGTAGGCCAGGGTTCAGCTGTGGTCGCGGCGCCAGGTGACCGTCAGGCCCGACCGCGCGCCAAAGCGCTCGAGGTGGCTGCCGAGGGCGTGCTCGATGCGGTTCAGCGTCTCGACGTCGGGGGCCTCGACGCGCAATGTCAACACGTCGTCGCCGACGACGATCCGGCCGCGGGCGTCCCCCACGACGGTGGTCCAGGCTCCATCGGTGTCCTCGGTGAACGGGACCTTGCGACCGAGGTGCGAGACCAGCTGCTTGGCGTAGCGGCCGGGGGCGTCGGTGCGCACGTCGGCGCGCGAGAAGAGGGTGGTCATGGTGTCTCCTGGTCGGGTGGGGCGGCCGTGGTGTCCGGTCAGGCCGCCTGGACGGAGCGGATCGAGTTGCCCATCCACATGCCGTCGAAGGCGGTCGTCACCGACTGGCCGGGCGCGGTGCCCGCCCCGAGGGTGAGCAGCAGGGGCACGAAGTGGTCGGCGGTCGGGTGGGCGACGTCGGCGGCCGGGCCCTTGGTGCGGTAGTCGAGGAGGGCGTCGACGTCCCCGCGCCCGAGGGCGTCGGTGGCCCACTCGTCGAACGCCTCGGTGTAGCCCTGCAGTTGGGGCCGGCGGAAGACGGCGAAGCTGTGGGTCATGAACCCCGACCCCATCACGAGGATGCCTTCGTCTCGCAGCGAGCGCAGGCGCCGGCCGAGCGCCAGCAGTGCCTCGGGCTCCAGGCTGGGCATGCTCACCTGCACGACCGGCACGTCGGCGGCCGGGTACATGGCCATCAGCGGGATGAAGGCGCCATGGTCGAGACCCCGGTCGACGTGGTGGTGCAGCGGCGTGGTGCTGCTCAGGGTGGCCGCGATGCGCCGGGCCAGGTCGGTCGCGTCCGGGGTGGCGTACTGCAGCGTGTAGTAGCGCGGGTGGAAGCCGCCGAAGTCGTAGTACAGCGGCGTGCCGGCGGCGGCGCCGGAGATGGCAAGCGGAGCGTTCTCCCAGTGCGCCGAGACCACGACGATGGCCCGGGGCTTGGGCATGGACTGCGACCAGGTGAACAGATGGGCCAGCCACTCCGGGGCGTCCAGGGTGGGCGGCGCGCCATGGCTGACGAACAGCGCCGGCAGCGGCCCGTCGTCAGGAGTCCACGCCCGGTGGGCGCGCGCCTGCGGCAGGACTCGCGCGAGCAGATCGTCGTAGGCGCCCGCGGGGACGGCCGGGTTGAGGATGTCGTGCATCGGCTGGCTCATCGCGGTGCTCTGCTCCTCCGGGTCTGTCAGCGGCGGGTCGAACACTGGTTGATGAGCCCGTCGCCGGGCGGGGTCGGCGCGCCATGCGGGCGCGTCGACCCCGTCCCGGCGACGGAGGTGCTCAGGCCTCGACGGTGACGACGAGCTTGCCGCCGGCGCCGCCACCGGCGAGCCGGCCGAGACCCTCGGCGGCCTGCTCTAGGGGGAGCACGTCGGCGACCGCGACCTGGAGGTCCCCGGCGGCGGCCTGCTCGGCGAGCGGAGCGAGGACCTCACGGGTCGCCGACGCCATCACCGGGCCACCGGTCAGACCGGCGGCGGCCAGGGTGGCCTCGTCGGGCACCGCCGCGACGCCGGAGACCTTCCCGCCGCTGCGCACCGCGGCGATCGGGGCGGCCGAGGGGTCCATGCCGGTGAGGTTGACCAGAGCGTCGACGCCGTCGGGGTAGGCCGCGCGGACCTGGTCGGCGACCGGTCCGGCGGTGTAGTCGATGACCCGGGCGGCGCCGAGCTGGGTGAGCCGGTCGGTGTCCTCGGGCTTGCCGGTGGCGACCACGGTGACGCCGCGGGCGGCCAGCAGCTGCACGGCGAAGGAGCCCACGCCGCCGGAGGCGCCGTTAACCAGCACGGTCTGACCCGCCTGCGGATCGATCGCCTCGATGGACTGGACGGCGGCGGCGCCCGCCAGCGGGAGCGCGGCCGCCTTGGTGAAGTCCAGGCCGGCGGGCTTGGGGGTGACCGCCGCGGCCGGCAGCAGCGCGTACTCGGCCAGCGTTCCGGCCGAGATCGGCGGGGCGAGCAGCACGTGACCGAGCACCTCGTCGCCGACGGCGACGTGGTCGACCCCGGCCCCGACGGCCTCCACGACACCGGCGGCGTCGCGGCCGATGACGACCGGATACTCGTGCGGCAGGCCCATCTGGGTCAGGAAGCCGGCGGCGACGGCGTTGTCGATGGGGTTGAGGCCGGCGGCCTTGACCCGGACGAGGACCGTGCCCTCGGTCGGCTCGGGGGTGGGGATGTCGGAGATCTGGGGCTGCTCACCGGCGGCGGGGACGTGCAGTGCGCGCATGACGGGGACTCCTCTGGACGCGGTGCGGGGACGGGGAGGGACTAGAAGGCGTACGGGCCGAAGCGGCCCCAGGCGACGAAGACGGCCAGGGCGAGGAGCACGAGGTTGGCGACGACCATCGGCGTCTCCTTGCGGCGGGCGTGCACGACGGCAGCGCCGGCCATGACGAGGGCCAGGCCCACGGCCGCGATCGGCACGAGCACCGGAGCGACGTCGAACACCGCGGGCAGGATCAGGCCCAGCGCGCCGAGGACCTCCAGCGCACCGATGGCCTTGACCGCGCCGTCGCTGAAGTCCTCGGCCCAGCCCATGCCGGAATCCACAATCTTCTTCCGCGGCTGCGCGAGCTTGCTCAGCCCCGAACCCAGGAAGACCGCGGCGAGCACCCCGGCGACGATCCACAAGACGACGTTCACGTTCTGACTCCTCGCATGGTTTACTTGCCGACGCAAGCAACCATATGAGCAGTCACTTGTTCCGTCAAGTATCTCGGCGGGCGGGTCGTCCGCCGGGTCGAACGAGGAGCGATGTCGTGGGCACTGTCGACGAGCCGCGGTGGCTGAACGCGGAGGAACAGGACACCTGGCTGGCCGTCCTGGCGATGGCCGTCTGGCTGCCCGACGCCATCGACGCGCAGCTGCAGCGCGACGCCGGCGTCAGCCACTTCGAGTACCAGGTCATGGCCATGCTCTCCATGTCCCCGGAGCGCACCCGGCGGATGAGCGAGGTCGCCGCCCTGGCCAACGGCTCGCTGACCCGGCTCTCCCGGACCGTCGACCGCCTCGAGAAGCGCGGCTGGGTCACCCGCCGGCCCGATCCCGACGACGGCCGCGCCACCCTCGCCGTCCTCACCGACACCGGCTGGGAGAAGGTCGTGGCCACCGCCCCCGGGCACGTCGCCGAGGTGCGCCGCCTGGTCCTCGACCCGCTGACCAGGACCCAGGTCCGCCAGCTGCACGAGATCGCCACCCGGATCCGCCAGGTCGTCCAGCCCGAGGGCAGCTTCCCGACCCTGCCGGCGCCCGGCACCGCCTGACGTCCCGACCGCCGCACCCTTCAGGATGAACGGTGCGACCCCGCTCCGACCGCGTCGATCCGATGCCGGACCCCACGGGCGGCGGCGCGGTCAGGGACCGGCGGCCCGGCGAGCCCGGGCCGGGGCGGATCGGCGGGGTTGCGCAGCGGGTCAGGCCAGGACGGGCGGGCGGAACAGCCAGCGCAACGCGGCGAACCGGACGAGTCCGATCACCCCGGTGACGACCGCGATGACCGCGAGGTC
>NZ_FPBA01000066.1 GCF_900116515.1 Geodermatophilus amargosae | reverse complement strand
CCGGGGTCGGCTCCACCGGGGTCGGCTCCACCGGGGTCGGCTCCACCGGAGTCGGCTCCACCGGAGTCGGCTCCGCGGTGGTGGGTGCTGCCGTGGTGGGTGACGCGGCGGCGCTGGTCTGTGACGGCGTCGTGGTCCCCGCCGAGGTGCTGGTCCCGGTCGGGGTGGCCGCGGACGAGGTGGTCGCCGCGGACGAGGTGGTCGCCGCGGACGAGGTGGTCATCGTGGTGGAGTCGCCCGTCGGGGCTGTCGTCGTCTGCGGAGGCGTCGTCCCGGACGGGGTGGGGATCGTCGGCGGCGTCGTGTCGGGGAAGGGCTGCGCGAGCGGGGTGTCACTGGAGCCTTCAGGCATGGCGGTCCCGCCACCGAGGGTCCGCTGCCCCTCCGGTGTGGACGACGACCCGGGCAGGGGAGCTGGGTCCGCGAGGTTCATCGGGTCGGAGGGATCGGGCCTCGGTCCGTCCGAGGTCGTGTCGGCGTCCCCGTCCCCCGTCGCCGCCGCCCGCCCGTCTGCGGCCTCGCCGTCCGCACGGTCCTGCGAGGCCTGCACGGCTCCGGCCACCCCGAGGAGCATCCCGAGGGCGGCGGCGCCGGCCAGGAGGCGCCTGGCCCTCCCGAGGTCCGTGGGGCGCCCACGCCGCGCCGAAGCGCCCAGGACGGCCGGTGGGGCGCCCTGTCCAGCACGGCCGGGACGGTCGGTCGGAGGTGGGACGGAGATCAGCGCTGCGGCGCCGGCCGTCTGCCTGACGCGCGCGCCGGCGTCCGCGGTGTCCGGGGCGCCGGCGGTCTGGCTGGCGGCCTGCCGGGCGGCCTGGATGCCGGACTTGTCCGACAGTGTCAGCTGGGGCAGGAACAGGAACACCAGGAACCCGACCGCGGCCGCGCCCGCGGCCAGGAGGAACACCAGGTCGATGGAGTCGGCGAACCCGGTTCGGAAGGGCACGGACAGGAACGAGGGCAGGTCCTGGATGAAGGAGGTGTCCGACAGGTCCCCACCGGCGGGCAACTGACCTCTTCCCACCGCCTCGGCCACCTGCGGGTCGGCCGCCGCAGACGCGGTCACCGCCGCCTCGATGTCGGCGGGCAGGCGGCTGAACAGCACGGAGAGGAACGCGGCGGTGCCGATCGTGGCGCCCATCTGCCGGAAGAACGTGACCGAGGAGGTGGCCACGCCCATCTGGCTCGGCGGGACGGCGTTCTGCACCGCCAGCACCGCCGGCTGGAAGTTGAAACCGAGCCCCACGCCGAGCAGCACCATGAACGGCACCAGTGCCCAGA
>NZ_FPBA01000043.1 GCF_900116515.1 Geodermatophilus amargosae | reverse complement strand
CCGCGGCGTGCAGTACCTGGCCATCCGCTACACCGAACGCCTCGACGCCGCCGGCGCCCTGCGCTCGGTGGGCAGCAAGGGCGACTCCTACGACAACGCCGCCGCCGAATCCCTCATCGGCCTCTACAAGACCGAACTCATCCGCCGCCGCGGCCCCTGGCGCGGCCTCGACGACGTCGAACTGGCCACCCTGGAGTACGTCGACTGGTTCAACCACCGACGGCTGCACGGCGCCTGCGGCGACATCCCACCGGTCGAGTTCGAGGACAGCTACTACCGTTCGATCGCCGGCCTCACCGAGGACTCCTCAGCAGAACCGAGCCTCCACTGAACCAGGGGCGGTTCAGCTTGCCGGTCCTGGCCTTTGAGCCGGCACACGTCGGCGCGGACGCCAGCTGGCGGTCCTGGGCAGGAATGAGGTAGCCGCACACGGGGCAGTAGAAGCCGAACAGCTCACCCGGTCGGTGGGGTGTGGTCACGGCTGGATCACCGTCCCGCTGGCACGGCTCGGTGTTGGGCAGGCCGCTGCGGGACGTGGCCGGCTCCAGCGGTACCGACTTCGGGTGCCGCCAGGCCGGCCAAGGCACGGGCAGGTGCCGCGAGAGGGGTTCATCCAGCGGTACCTGAGCGCACGTACATGTCAGTGAGCAGCACGCCGGTGAGCACCGTGGTGATCGATCCTCACGGAAGAGCCAGGGGCGCTGCACCGAGCGCGGTCACTTTGAGCACGTCGCGGCGCGTGAATGCGCGGTCTGCCATGAACCGGTCCTGACTGTGTCGCCCATCACAACTGGCCCGCATCCTGCCCGACCACTCCCGGTAATCGTCGACCGGTGCCGGACCAGGCGGCCCGGGCGGCTCGCAGGACGACCCTCCATCCGCGTCGGTGCGGCCAGGTCCGGTGCTCGTGACCGTGGGCACGGGACTATGGACGCGCGTCCAGCCCGGCCGCTGAGCAGGACACCAGGCTGCTCAGCGATCGCATTGCCCTTGCACGGAGGCAGAAGCCAGCATGCCCAGCATGAGCACCGAGCTGGGCGCCCAGGACGGGGCGGTGCCGCCCGACGCGACTGCCGACTCCCCCGGCAACGCTGATGGTTCCCCGTCGGCGCTTCCCGGGAAGATCTACGAGCAAGCCACCGCCCGCCTTGCGGTCATCATAGGCGAGTGGCAGCAGGCGCGCGATGCCCTCCTCCGCGGATAGCCGGCGAGGACGACTCGACGGCATTCTTTCCCGACTACACTGGCACCCGCCGCGTCGGTTTCAGAGTGACCGCTCAGCGCCACCACTGAGCGCTATGGCAGTGCTGGCGCGGGCTCATTCAAGGGGAAGGGCCTACGTGCCCGTCCTGAACGAGTTGACGGCGATTCAAGCCGACGCCATCCGTGCCACGGCGGCGGTACACGACCGTGACTCTGACGAGCTGGCGCGTGAGCTCATGCACCTGTTGGCCGTGGCCAAGACACCCGAGGCCATCGACGCTACTCCGGCGATCCCCGCACTCACAACCGACCACGACGACACCGTGCGGATCCTCCTGCCCATGAAGAAACGCCGGTGACCAACGCTGGCAACACTGCCCAGTCTTCCAACCGCGCAGAAGCGCCGCGCGGTGCCCGCCTACGTCAAGATTCCCTTCGGTAAGGCGTCAAGGTTATGACATCGGGCTAAACATCCGCAAACGGCTGGCCCACGTAAACGGCCACGCTGAGATTCAAGCTGGTGCAGCCAAGTTCGGATGCTTCCAGTGCAGGCAGACCGTGACGGTGATGAGCGGCACGGACAGCACCCTGCACCGTGCGTAGGTGCCCTTCCGTACGGGTTAGTTGCCAGCCGCTCGGTATGCCTCGATCACCGCAGCCGGGACGCGTCCGCGGTTGCTGACCTCGTACCCCTTGGCAGCGGCCCACGCGCGCACGGCCTTGGGGTCCACGTCCGCGACAGAACTAGAACCACGGCGACGCCCGCGCACGCCGCCCACCTTGCGGCCTGCCTCAACGTACTTGTCCAGCGCTTTCCGCAGTTCCTCGGCGTTGGCGTCGGTAAGGTCGATCTCGTAGTCCCGACCATCGAGGCCGAAGCTCATGGTTGTGTCCGCGGGTTCATCCGTCAGATCGTCATGCATCGTGACGATGGTCTTGTGGCCATGAAATTCACAGTCCGCGTGTAGTGCGTGTGTGTCAAGCGCGGTCATAAAGTCGCCGCCCGAGTCGCCTGTTGCCCCATGGTGGAGGAGCATGTGTCTCATGGGTGCCAATCCCCAGCAGAGCACAACGCGCAAGGGTGTGACCTACTAGATTACGACGCCGTCGGGATCAGCGACGATGCTGTCGTCGGGTATCTGCAAGATGCCGCCCGGTTGGTAGTGCACGAGCGTCCTATCGTAGAGCAGGTGTCCGCCCCAGGGCCGAGGCAAAGTCGTCAGACGAACACCTGACCTGAACAGATGTCACCGCGAGGAGGCTGCGAGCACGACGCCCAGCGCCGTCATCTCGTCGGCGGACGAACCGCCGGATCGCTCTGACCTGGGCAGGCGGAGAACATCCCAGCTGCAGGTCCGAGCCACAGGGCATCCTGCAAAAGCTGGGCTAGGGCGCCAGTCAGGATCACCGCAGGTCAGGCTCACGCTTCTGACTTTGCCTCGGCCCTGGGGGTGAAGTGACCCCCGTCGGCTGAAGAGTCTCCGGACTCGCCGGAGCGGTTCAGTTCTGCCGCGAGCAGCACGGGGGGCCGCCACCTTGAGTGTGGCCGAGGTAGGCAGCGTCGCAACCAGTGACCGCTCGTAGATCGCCCGGTCCGTCCTGGGCGGCGACGGTGAGGGTGACCTTGGCGGTCATCGAGCCGCGAGTCGGGCGGCCGAGGACCACGGTGTCGAGGATGGCGCGAGGGCGGACGGGGTGAGCTGCCTCTGACACGGACCACCTGCAGCGGCCTGGCGTCTGTATCGTCACTTAACGGTTCGAGCCTGTTCCGCTTTACTGTGGCAAGAGGTAGCGTTCAGCCCTTATAGCGCGCAAGCCGCGCTCAACCACGGGGGATCGTCATGGCTCTTCCTGCCCACCTGCCGCTAGTCAAGATCGTCCTGGGGGCGACCGACGAGCGGACCCGCCAGCTGGTGCGGCTCGTGGACGGGGAGCCACCGCGACTGCAGGCCAGCTCAGTACCCAACAACCACACGGCCCGCCGGCTCGTGCTTGGCCAGGCCCGGGACCCTGGCCCCGACCCACGCTTCGCTCACCGACGCGAAGACCTGGCGCGCCTGGCTTCGACGAGCATTGGATGAGCTGCACCGATACGGGTGAGCAGCGATTGCTTTACACCGATGAGGATGCCACTTCGGTGGTTATTTCCGTTCTAGGGCTTCAATTAGAGAACCTTCAGGATGAGGACGTCAGCGCAGCCTTGACGCCCATCCTGAGCTGGGGTGACCGGTGACCACGAGCGATATCACGACCAATCCTGTGCATACCGACACTGGACCGGAGCCGGGCCTGGCTACCGGTTTGGCGGTCTATGCCGGGGGCCCGGCACCGCGGCGGCGAACCCTTTGGGACATTCTCGAGGAGACCGCTGCAAGCTTTCCCCGGGCCCCAGCCATCGACGACGGTCGATCAATTCTCGACTACTCCGAGCTGCTCGAGGAGGTCGGGCACCTGCGCGCCCGGCTCGAGTCCGCGAAAGTGGGACAGGGTGATCGGGTCGGCGTCCGTGTTGCGTCCGGCACCGCGGACCTCTATGTGGCCATTCTCGCCGTGCTGTCCGTGGGCGCGGCTTACGTCCCCGTTGACATGGACGACCCGGATGACCGCGTGGAGCTGGTGTTTTCCGAAGCGGCGGTGTGCGCGGTCATCGGCGGCGGTCGCGAAGTGACCCCACGGTTGGGACGACCGACCGGCGCGGGAGCGGGACGACCCCGACCGGAGGATGACGCCTGGGTCATTTTTACTTCGGGTACGACCGGCAAGCCTAAGGGTGTGGCCGTGACCCATCGGAACGCGGCGGCGTTCGTCGACGCGGAGGCAAATCTGTTTCTGCGGGCCGATCCGCTCGGTCCCGGTGACCGGGTGCTCGCCGGGCTGTCGGTGGCCTTCGACGCCTCCTGCGAGGAGATGTGGCTGGCCTGGCGCTCGGGCGCCTGCTTGGTGCCGGCACCTCGCGCGCTCATGAAGACCGGCCCCGAGTTGTGCACGTGGCTGCTGCAACGCCGAATCTCCGTGGTGTCCACGGTGCCGACCCTGGCGTCGATGTGGCCAGCTGACGCACTCGGGGGCATCCGGCTGCTAATCCTGGGAGGCGAGGCCTGCCCGGCCGAACTTGCCACCCGGCTCGTCCGGTCCGGTGCGGAGGTGTGGAACACCTACGGCCCGACCGAGGCGACAGTCGTCTCGTCGGCGGCGCGGTTGGCCGCCTCAGGGCCGGTGCGTATCGGCCTGCCACTGGACGGGTGGCAGCTGGCGGTCCTCGATTCATGCAGTGGCGAGCCGGTCTCCTGGGGGGAGGTCGGCGAACTCGTCATCGGTGGCGTGGGCATGGCGCGCTACCTAGACGCGAAGAAGGACAACGTGAAGTTCCCGCCCGTCCCAGCGCTGGGTTGGAACCGAGGCTATCGCAGTGGTGACCTTGTCCGGGCCGACCGGCAGGGGCTCGTCTACATCGGTCGCGTGGACAGCCAGGTGAAGATTCGGGGCTACCGTATCGAGCCGAGCGAGATCGAATCGGTGCTGATGGAGTTCCCCGGCGTCGCTCAAGCGGCCGTGGGCACCCATGAGCCGCGGCCGGGAATCCTGGAGCTCGTTGGCTACTACAGCCTGCGCCCCGGCACCAAGGCCCTGGATCAGCAGGGCGTCCGGGACCAATTGCGCAGGCGGCTGCCCGCACACATGGTGCCAGTCCACCTGGAGCAGCTCGCGGAGATCCCCACGCTCGGCAGCGGCAAGGTCGACCGCAAACGCCTCCCGGCGCCTAGCAGGAAGTGGCAAGCCAGCCCGACACGGCCCGGCGCCGACCCGGCAGATGCCACCGAGCGGGCGCTCGCCGATGCGTTGGCAGGGGTGCTCGGCGTGGAGCGGGTTCCAGTCGACAGCCACTTCTTCGACGACCTGGGAGCCAACTCGTTGTCGATCGCGCACTTCTGCGCGCGCGCCCGGGAGACGGCCGAACTGCCGCCGGTCTCGGCGAAGGACGTCTACCTCCACCCAACCGTCCGCGGTCTAGCCGCGACCCTATCGAACGCGGCGCCCCCCGTCGTTGAGGCCACCCAGGCTGGCCCCGAGGTCGAGCAGCCGTCGCGTACGGCGCGGTACGTGCTGTGTGGCGTGTTGCAGCTGCTGGTCTTTCTCACCCAGATCCTCTTCGTGGCGGCGTTCGTGGACTTCGGCTTCCGGTGGCTCTCCCCCGCCACCGGGCTGACCGACGCCTATCTGCGGACAGTGGCCTTCGATGTCGTGGCGTTCACTCTCCTCTGCGGTCTGCCGGTCGCGGCGAAGTGGACCTTGGTCGGCCGGTGGCGGCAGCAGGACATTCCTATCTGGAGCCTGGCCTACGTCCGCTTCTGGTTGGTCAAGACGCTCATTCGGACCAGTCCCCTGGCCCTGTTCACCGGCTCTCCCCTTTACGTGCTGTACCTGAGGGCGCTGGGGGCAAGGATCGGCCGGCGGGTGGTGATCCTGTCCAGGACCGTCCCGGTGTGCACCGACCTGCTCAGCATCGGCGACGACACCGTGATCCGCGCGGATGCCTCCTTCACCGGGTACAGCGCTCGGTCCGGCCGCATCCAGACCGGTCCGGTGACCCTGGGTTCGGGCGTCCTCGTCGGGCAGCACGCCGTTTTGGCCCCGGGGGTGACGCTGGGCGACGGCGCCCAGCTAGGCCATGCCTCGGCCCTGTACGGCGGCCAGGCGGTGCCCGCCGGAGAGCGGTGGCACGGTTCCCCGGCCCAGCGCACCGACGTGGATTACCGCCGAGTACAGCCGCTTCCGTGCGGCCCGCTGCGCCCGCTGCTCTTCGGCACCCTGCAGTTGGCCGTCCTGCTCCTGGTGTTCCTGCCGTTCGCCCTCGTCCTCGCGATGCTGTTGTTGAGTTCGTTCCCTGCCCTTGAGGACCTCGGCCGCTCTGGAGGAGCGAGCCTGGCGACCGGAGACTTCTACCGGGACGGGTTGGTGGCCTCCACGGTGCTCTTCTGCGGCGGCATCCTCGCCGGTCTCGCCGTTGCCGTCACGGTCCCCCGCCTAATGAACCAGGCCCTCGTCCCCGGCCGAACCTATGCTCTCTACGGCCTGCATCACTGGTTGCACCGGCTAATCAGACGCCTGACCAACGTGCCCTTCCACCTGCAGCTGACCGGCGACAGCTCCTACGTCGTCCACTATCTGCGGGCGCTGGGGTACCACCTGCCCGACGTCGAGCAGACCGGATCAAACTTCGGTTCCTCCCTCCGGCACGAGACGCCGTACCTGGTGCGCGTCGGGCGGGGCACGCAGGTCTCGGACGCGGTGGCCTTCATCAACGCCGACTACTCGAGCACGTCGTTTCAGCTGGTTCCGGTGTCCATCGGTGCGCGCAGCTTTCTCGGCAACTCGATCGCCTACCCGTCCGATGCGCGAGTCGGCGACAACTGCCTGATCGGGAACAAGACGATGATCCCCCTCGACGGCCCGGTGCGGGAGGGCGTCGGACTGCTGGGCTCCCCGTGCTTCGAAATCCCCCGGAGCGTCGAGCGCGACGGCAAGTTCGAGCACCTGCGGACCGGTGAGGAGTTTCGCCGCAGCCTAGCCGCCAAGAACCGGCACAACCTCGCCACCATGGGCTTGTTCCTGGCCGTGCGGTGGTTCCTCTACTTCGTCCTCACCCTGTTCGCCATGGCGGCCTGGGACCTATACGACCGGTTCGGGCTGCTGTCCGTCGCCGCGGCGACGGCCGCCGCAGGGCTGTTCACGGTGATCTACAACATCGCCGTGGAGCGCCTTCTCGTCGCGCGGCATCGGCTGCACCCGCAGGTGTCTTCCATCTACGAGCCGTACTTCTGGAGGCACGAGCGGTATTGGAAGTTGCAGACGGCCGACCACACGCTTCCGCTGCTCAACGGAACTCCGTTCAAGGGCCTGGCCTGGCGGCTGCTCGGCGTCCGGGGGGGCCGGCGGCTCTTCGACGACGGGTGCGCGATGACCGAGCGGCAGCTGGTGTCGATCGGTGACGACTGCACCCTCAACGCCGGCAGCGTGGTCCAGTGCCACTCCATGGAGGACGGCACCTTCCGATCCGACCACACAACCATCGGCGCACGATGCACCCTAGACGTCGGCGCGTTCGTCCACTACGGCGTAAAAATCGAGGACAACGTGGTGATCGAGACCGACTCCTTCCTGATGAAGGGCTCACAGGTGGCTTGCGGTTCCCGATGGGGTGGGAACCCGGCCAGGGAGACGGCACGCTGAGCGCTACTGGCGTCGTCGAAGCAGGTTGGGCTGGCCCCGGCCGCGTCGGGCGGCCCTGACGTGGCCTCGCTGCCGGACCTCGGTACCGGCGGGAGCCAGCGAATCATCGAGCCGTTGTGATCGACCAGCTCCTCCCGCCGGCAGTCGCCTCGGCCGAGGCCTTCGACGACCTCCCCGGGCAGCCGTTGCCCCCCGAAGAGGAGGCGGTGGTGGCTCGTGCGACACCGCGGCGACGCGCTGAGTTCACCACAGGGCGCTCGCTCGCCCGCCGTGTCCTGGGAGAACTCGGGTGTCCGTCCGTGGCGGTGGCTTCCGGGGAGTGCGGCGTCCCGGTCTGGCCGGCCGAGGTCGTCGGCAGCATCACGCACTGCGACGGGTACCGCGCCGCGGTGGCCGCACGGGCCGCCGAGGTGCCGGTCCTCGGCGTGGACGCAGAGCCCGCCCTGCCGCTGCCCCCCGGCGTGCTGGAGATGGTTGCGCGGCGCGAAGAACAGATTCAGTTGGCTCGGTTGACTGAAGCCGATCCGTCGATTTGCTGGGACCGCTTGCTGTTTTGCACCAAGGAAGCGGTCTACAAGGCCTGGTTTCCGGTCACCCAGAGCTGGTTGGGCTTCGAAGACACTCGCCTGATAATCGGCCGGGACGGTACGTTCCGAGCCACAATCCTTGGGGCGGCGCCCTGGTTGGACACAGTCGGCGTGGCCGGCTTCTCCGGGCGCTGGCTCGTGCGCGACGGCCTGATGATCACGGCCGCCTCGGATTGTCGGTGGACAGATCGGGCAGTCCGCGCAGGTTGCCGCAGCGGCAACAGACGGTATGACGGCGGACGCTGACCGTCCGAGTGTCCCGTGCCGGGTCTGATGGAGGCTCTCAATCCACGTGAGGATGAGAGTCGTGGCGGCACCGAGGAAGTACCCCGACGAACTGCGTGAGCAAGCGACCCGGATAGCGGTGGAGGCCCGGCGGATGGTCTCGGTCACCAGCGCATGGCGCACTGCCCTGGCCGAGGGGCCACGGCCGCCCTAGGCGTAGTACCCGGAGTCGGTGACGTCCAGAACGCGAGTGGCTGCCTCCACGGGCCGGCCCTCGCCGGCCATCACCGCGATGGCCTCGAACCGCCTTTTGGGGGCACCACCTTGCCCAGCAGCTCGCTGGCCCGCCGGTGGATGGCCAGCTCGGCCTCAAGCTCGGCGATCCTGCGCTGGGCGGCACGAAGCTCCGCCCGCTCGGGCGTGGTCAGCCCCGGCTCGAGGCCCCGGTCGATTCGGTCCTGCCGCAGCCAGGAGTAGATCGTCTGCTCGCTGATCTCCAGGTCGAAGGCCACCTCGGACACCTTGCGCCCGGACGCCACCAGGTCCAGCACCTTGCGCCGGAACTCCGGCGGATACCCACGTCGTCCCACAGCCCCTCCTCAAGGGGGTCAGGTGGCACGAACATCCAACAATCGGACTCCACGAAACAAGGGGCGGACCACTTGGTGCTGCCGGGAGGTCCTCGGTGAGGCCGGCGATCGAACGGTAGTAGTTGTCCTCGTACTCGACCGGTGGGATGTCGCCGCAGGCGCCGTGCAGGCGGCGGTGGTTGAACCAGTCGACGTACTCCAGCGTCGCGAGTTCGACGTCGTCGAGGCCGCGCCACGGGCCGCGGCGGCGGATCAGCTCGGTCTTGTAGAGACCGATGAGGGACTCGGCGGCGGCGTTGTCGTAGCTGTCGCCCTTGCTGCCCACCGAGCGCACGGCGCCGGCGGCGTCGAGGCGCTCGGTGTAGCGGATGGCCAGGTATTGGGCGGATTCAAGCGGTCGTCGCACCACCCCGATCTGAAGGGGTGTGTTGATGGGACGACCGGCAGGGTGGATGACGACGAGGACGGGGCGGCCGGCGATGCGATCGCCGGGGCGGCCTCCGGTTCGCCGGGATGTCGAGCGAGCGTTCTGGTCGAAGATCGCCGAGGGCATGGCCAGCGAGGATGCGGCGATCGCGTGTGGTGTGTCAGGACCGGTTGGATCCCGGTGGTTCCGCGAGCGCGGCGGCATGCCCTCGATCCGGCTCGGGCCGTCCTCGGGTAGGTACTTGTCCTTCGCCGAGCGCGAGAAGATCGCGCTGCTGCGGACCCAGAACGTAGGGGTCCGTGAGATCGCTCGGCGTCTGGGGAGGTCGCCGTCAACGATCTCGCGGGAGCTGTGGCACACCGCCGCCACCCGGGGTGGTCGGCTGGAGTATCGGGCCTCGACGGCGCAGTGGAAGGCGGAGTTGATGGCGCGCCGGCCCAAGACGGCCAAGCTGATCGACAACGACCGACTCCGCGACTACGTCGCCGACCGGCTGGCTGGGGTGATCCGTCGCTCGGACGGGACGCCGGCGTCCGGGCCGGTAGCCCCGGAGTGGAAGGGTCGGCACAAGCCGCGCCACCAAGACCGCCGGTGGGCGACCGCATGGAGCCCGGAGCAGATCGCTCACCGGCTGCCAGTCGACTTCCCCGAGGATGAGGCGATGCGGATCTCCCATGAGGCGATCTACCGGGCCCTTTACGTGCAGGGCCGCGGCGCGCTCAAGCGCGAGCTGGTCACCTGCCTGCGTACCGGCCGTGCGCTGCGGGTGCCCCGCGTCCGGGCCCGGCAGCGCGCCCAGGGACACGTCACCCGGGAGGTCATGATCAGTGAACGGCCCGCCGAGGCGGACGACCGTGCCGTGCCGGGGCACTGGGAAGGCGACCTGATCATCGGGACCGACCGGTCGGCGATCGGCACGCTGGTGGAGCGCACGACGAGGTTCACGATGCTGCTGCACCTGCCGCGGATGGCCGGATACGGCATCGAGCCGAGGGCCAAGAATGGTCCCGCGTTGGCCGGCTACGGCGCCGAGGCCATGCGCGACGCCATCACCACGAAGATCGGCACGCTGCCTGACCAGCTACGGCGGTCGCTGACCTGGGACCGCGGCAAGGAACTTGCCCAGCACGCGCAGCTGACGATCGACACCGGCCTGGCCGTGTACTTCGCCGACCCACACAGCCCCTGGCAGCGCGGCACGAACGAGAACACCAACGGCCTGCTGCGCCAGTACTTCCCGAAAGGCACCGATCTCTCGCGGTGGAATAGCGACGACCTCGAGGCCGTCGCCACTGCCCTGAACGGCAGACCACGAAAGACGCTGGCATGGAAGACGCCAGCCGAGGCGCTCGAAGAGCACCTACTCTCGGCAGCACAAGCCGGTGTTGCGACGACCGGTTGAGTCCGAGTTGGGCGCCGCGGTCGGAGTGGTGCACCAGGCCGGTCGCGTCGCGGGCGTCGTGGGCCCGGGTCCACAGGCCCTGCTCGAGCGCGTCGAGGGCCAGGTCGGTGCGTAGCGAGGTGGAGGCGCGCCAGCCGACGATGCAGCGGGAGAACACGTCCATCACGAAGGCGACGTAGACGAACCCGGACCAGGTGGCCACGTAGGTCAGGTCGGCCACCCACAGCCGGTCCGGCGCCGGGGCGCTGAAGGTCCGGTCGACCAGGTCACCGGGGCGGGCGGCCTCCTCGACCGGCACGGTGGTGCGCTTGACCTTGCCGCGGACCGCGCCGGCCAGTCCCAGCTGGCGCATGAGCCGCTCGACCCGGCAGCGGGCGACCGGGATGCCCTCCCGGTTCAGCTGTCGCCAGACCTTGCGGGCGCCGTAGACGCCGTAGTTGGCCTGGTGCACCCGGGCGATCTCCGGCTTCAGCGCCTCGTCCCGCTCCACTCGGGTCGCAACCCGTCCGCGGGCGTCGTAGAAGGTGCTGGGGGGATCGGCGTTCCGTGCTCGCTGAACACGCGGCAGATCGGCTCGACCCCCAGCGCAGCCCGTCGGCCATGCGCCGGTCGGCGTGCTCGGCCACGAACCTCACGAGATCCGGTGTGGCCGGTCGAGCTCGGCCGCGAAGAAACCCGCCGCCGCCTTGAGGATCTCATTGGCCCGGCGCAGCTCTTTGACCTCGGCCTTCAGCCGGCGCAGCTCAGCGGACTCCTCGCTGGTCACCCCGGGCCGGGCGCCGGCGTCGACCTCGGCCCGCCGCACTCACTTCCGGACCGTCTCGGTCGAGCCGATGCCCAGCTTCTCCGCCACCGAGCGCATCGCGTCCCACTCCGAGGCGTGATCCGGGCGGCACTCGGCAACCAGCCGCACCGCCCGCTCCCGCAACTCCGGCGGGTACTGCCCGTGACGTCCTGGCATGACTCCACCCTCCTCAAGGACCATGTCCCTAGTTCCGCGGTGTGTCGCCTCATGAATCATGCGATCGGACCGGGCGCGTCGGAGAAGTGCCGTTGCAGTACTAAGATTTCGTAGACGGTCAGGAGCGCCGCTAAGGCCCGACCCGACATGTTACCCGTCATGAGTCATGAACCTTCAGGTTTCCATGGGTCCTTCCCGCCCTGAGATTGAAAACGGGGAAGGTTGTTTCCACCGTGAGTGCGGAAGGGGGTTCCGTCATCGTCCATTGTGACCTCTCCGGATCTACTGCCGGAGGTCCAGAGCAGGCGTGCGCGCCATTCGCAATTGCATGTGCTTGTTGATACGAAGATCGAGAAGGATTCAACCTCAGTGGAACTCACCTCGTACGGAAAATCAACGGGTTTCTCAGTCCCTGAGTCGTCACCAGTGGCCACGATGGCAGGAGGGTTTCGATCTAAATCAATAGAGATGTAGCGAACCTCGACAACATCGCCGCAAATAGAGTATCCCACAAACCCCCGTATCGGTTCGCTTCTTCCTACAACATCTATTTGGAGATCCTCTAACTTCACAGGATCGTCACTCTTGCCTCTAACTGTTACGTCTATGCGGGTGGCATCTGCGTCAACGCCGCCAAGTTGGGCCGCCCATTTCTCTCGCTCCTCGACGAGGTTGGGCGCCTCTAGCGGAGGAGGTGGGGGTGTGCTCCCCGCGTCTCCAGGGATCACGTAAGTGAAAGGGCAGTCCTTGACCGCCCGCACCGATACGTCGATTGGTGGACTTAGTGTATCCGTTCCCTTATTGATTAGGTTGGCGCCCTGAGTGACGAGGAGAGCCGCTACCGCAGCTGCAAGGCCGGATGATATCCAAGTCCAGGTGCGTTGGTACCATTTCTTCGGCCTGCTCGTTGGATTCTTGCCGTCTCGAGTCGTTTGACTTTGGTCACCCTCTGTCATGACTCCTGACCTCCCCTCCTGGACCAAGGATTGTGCCACCGGCAGGGTTTGTGCGCGGAGGAAGTAGTCCCAGATGGCGGGCAACGTAGGGGTTGCTGTCGGGCGGCAAGGTCGCGTAGGGGTCACAGGGCTTGGTCAAGGCCCGTGGCGTGGTGTGTGACGGCTGCCGCGTGATCTCTGTTCTGGTCAGGCGCTGAGCGCCGGGAGGGTCACCTCCTCGGTAGCGGCGGGGTCGGTGTCCGTGCCGGTTACGGGCCGGATGCGGCAGCGGGCGAGGACGTCGAGGCCGAGGTCGAGGGCGAGGTAGCGGCGGCCTTCGGTCCATTCGTCGTGTTGCTCGGCGAGCACGGCGCCGACCAGGCGGATCAGGGCGTCGCAGTCGGGGAAGATGCCGACCACGTCGGTGCGCCGGCGGATCTCGCGATTGAGCCGCTCGGAGGGGTTGTTGCTCCAGACCTGGCGCCAGACCTCCTTCGGGAAGGCGGTGAAGGCCAGCACGTCGGCCCGGGCCTGCTCGAGGTGCTCGGCCACCCGCGGCAGCTTGTCGGTCAGCGCGTCGAGCACCCGGTCGAACTGGGCGTGCACCGAGGCGGCGTCGGTCTGGTCGTAGACCGAGTGCAGCAGCGCCCGCACCCACGGCCAGCTGCTCTTGGGGCAGACCGCCATCAGGTTCGCGGCGTAGTGCGTTTGGCACCGCTGCCACGCCGCCCCGGGCAGGGTGGCGCCGATCGCGTCGACCAGCCCGCGGTGCGCGTCGGAGGTGACCAGCTGGACTCCGGTCAGCCCGCGGGCGGTCAGGTCCCGGAAGAACGCCAGCCCGCGCCGTCCTCGGCGGAGCTGACCTGCAGGCCGGCTCATGAACAGGGATCTCCCGGTGTCCGTCGGCGTTCACGGCGGTGGCCACCAGGGCGTGCACGTTGACCACCCGCCCACCCTCGCGGACCTTCAGGACGAGGGCATCGGCGGCGACGAAGGTGTAGGGGCCAGCGTCCAGCGGCCGGTGCCGGAAGTCCGCGACCTGGCCGTCGAGCTCCTTGGCCATCTCGCTGACCTGGAACTTCGCAGCCGGGTGATGCCAAGCTCTCGACGAGCTTCTCCATCCGCCGGGTCGAGACGCCGAGCAGGTAGCAGGTGGCGACCACGGTGGTCAGTGCCCGCTCGGTCCGCCGGCGACGCTCGAGCAGCCAGTCCGGAAAGTAGGAGCCGGCGCGCAACCTGGGGATCGCCACCTCCAGGGTGCCGGCGCGGGTGTCGAACTCCCGGCCCCGGTAGCCGTCGCGCACGTTGGTCCGCTCGGGGCTGCGCTCGCCGTAGCCGGCGCCGCAGACCGCGTTGGCCTCGGCCGACATCAGGGTGTTGATGAACGTGGTCAGCATCTACCGCAGCAGATCCGGGCTGGCCTGGGCCAGTTGCTCGTGCAGGAAGTGGGCAGGGTCGATACTGCTCGGTGCAGTCATCGCGTCGAACTCCTGAAGAACTGTGAGAGGTCTCCAGAAGATCACGCGGTGGCCGCCTCGACGTTCAGGGCCCGCTACTCACCGGGGCCGTCGCACACCACCCCGGTGGACGCCACTGGTTGTCGTGGCCCTGACTGCAGGCTTTGCAGGTTCCGATAGCCGGTGTGTGACTAGACCTAGTGCGTGAGGTCGAGCGGTTTGACATGTTGACCCGCCCCCGTAATCCGGCGAGGGTGTCGCCGCAGCACCTGCGCCTTTCCGACCAGCGACAGTTCATAGCCGGTCCGGCAAACGACACCGAAGGTTTGGCGTCCGGCGAGCACCCGTCCTCGGACACCGCGGCACTCCCGCCGGATCTTCGGGAGCTCGTGCGCCGTGCCGTCCGGCGCGGACGGTCCCGGTCATGCACCTGACCGAAGGCTTCCGGTGAGCTCCCGCACCCGCCGCGGCAGCGCCACCTACGCCGCCCTCGCCGCCGCCCCCGCGGTGGCCCGCGCGACCCGGCTGGACCAGGTCGCCGGGTACACCGCCTTCGCCGCGGTGGGCCCGGTTTCACTGGCCGCCTTCGGCGAATTCCTGTGGGCCGCCGACCCTGGACAAGTCCGCCGGCCGCGCCGACAACCCGGCGCGGGTGGCTGCCGCGGCGTCCTACGGCTGGGCGGAGTTTTGGGTGCTCCTCGGCCTCGCCGCAGCGGCGGCGGTGTTGCTGGCTGTCCTGGCACTGGCGCTGAACCGCATCGCACGGCAGGTCGAGCGCGGGGTGAACCCGGAGAAGCGCGCGTGGCCGACCACCTCCTGACCACCGACCAGCTGTACGTCGATCCGGAGATGCTCCCGATGATCCTCGCCCGGCGAGCGACGCTTCCGGTCACCGCCGCCGGTGCCCCCAGGACGGCTCGGATGAGCCCGCGGATCACGCCATCTCAGTCCGCACACAGTCCGCAGAAAGTCCGCAACTCAGCCAGTATCGGTCGTCGTCAGCCAACAACGCCCAACCGTGAAACCGCAGGTCATGCCCAGTTTTCATCGACCACCACACGCAGCCGTGCATCCTGGGTCAGTTCTGGGTCAACGAGCCCGGCCGGGTGTTCGTGGCCCGCCGCGGCCGCAGCGAGCTGACCACGACGATCCTCGGCGCCGGGGAGCTGGCCGACCTGGTCGAGCGGATGCTGCGCAGCTCGGGACGGCGGATCGACATGAGCCAGCCCTTCGTCGACGCGATGCTGCCCGACGGCTCGCGGCTGCACGTCGTCATCCCCGACATGATTTCGGGGTCCTCCCTGACCAGCACCTAAGAGCTTGTCTCACGTGGCTAGCTTCTTGTAGCAGGTCAGTGCGGCAGCCAGGGTGAGGAATGCGGTGAACAGCCGGGCGCAGCGTTCGTACCGCAGGGTGAGCCGGCGATAGCCGGTCAGCCAGGCGAAGGAGCGTTCGACGACCCAACGGTGTCGGCCCAGCCGGGTGGAGGTCTCCACGCCGCGACGGGCGATGCGCGGAGTGAGGCGCGGAGTGATGCGGCGCCGGCGCAGCCGGGCCCGTAGGTGCGGGTAGTCGTAGCCCTTGTCGGCGTGCAGCTTGGCCGGCCGACGCCGGCGCGGTCCGCGGCGCGAGCGGATGGCGGGGATGGCCTGCACCAGCGGGATGAGCGCGAGGCTGTCATGGGTGTTGGCCGCCGAGGTCGCCACCGCCAGCGGCAGGCCGCCTGCGTCGGTGAGCACGTGCAGCTTCGAGCCGGGCTTGCCGCGGTCGACCGGATTCGGGCCGGTCAGCGGGCCCCCCTTTTCGCCCGCACGCTGGCCGCATCGACCACCGCACGGGACCAGTCAATCGCCCCCCGCTCGCCGAGGCGGTCGAGCACCGCCCGGTGCAGCCGCCGCCACAGCCCCGCCTGGGTCCAGGCCACGAATCGGCAGTGCGCGGTCGCCTTCGATACTCCGAACTCCGCCGGCAGGTGCCGCCAGGCACACCCGGTGGTCAGCACGTAGACGATCGCGGTGAACACCGCCCGGTCATCGACATGCCGGGTGCCGCCACCCTGCGGGCGCTCTCGATGAGCTGGCAGCAGCGGCTCGACGATCTCCCACAGCCCGTCGGGCACCAGCGTCTGACCCATCCGTTCCCCCACGAGCGGGGGCAACGTCGGCCAGGTCAGCGCTCATCCACGTGAGACAAGCTCTTAATACGGGTTAGTTGCCAGCCGCTCGGTATGCCTCGATCACCGCAGCCGGGACGCGTCCGCGGTTGCTGACCTCGTACCCCTTGGCAGCGGCCCACGCGCGCACGGCCTTGGGGTCCACGTCCGCGACAGAACTAGAACCACGGCGACGCCCGCGCACGCCGCCCACCTTGCGGCCTGCCTCAACGTACTTGTCCAGCGCTTTCCGCAGTTCCTCGGCGTTGGCGTCGGTAAGGTCGATCTCGTAGTCCCGACCATCGAGGCCGAAGCTCATGGTTGTGTCCGCGGGTTCATCCGTCAGGTCGTCATGCATCGTGACGACGGTCTTTGTGGCCATGAGACGCACAGTCCGGGTGTAGTGCGTGTGTGTCAAGCGCGGTCAGGAAGCCGTCACCTTCGGGTGGGGTAGGGCTACCTGGGATCTTTGAGTCCTGCGACCGCTCCTCCACCCTTCCTGTACGACTTCCAGCCCATCTTGAGCCGGAATAGAACTTCCCGACCGAATCGCTCAGGAGACCTCGTGAGACGACGAGGAGGTATCGGCGCGGAAAGTTCTCGTTGTGAACACCAGTCCCGATGCCCACATGGTGGCGCCTCGACCTGCGAGCTGGTCAATGGTTAGCTAGTACTGCAACGGCACATCGCTGAAGGTCCGGTTGATAGCACAGATCGCCGGGGCGACATGCTGCTAGGAACGTCATGACACACAGAGAAGGTATAAGTTCACCGCCGCCTGCCCACGAAGTGCCATTGCAGTCTCAACCGCCACCTTCAACCGAAGCCGCGGGGCGCAGGAAACTCATCGGAGATGACCCCGGTGGCCCGAAGGTGATGGCGTCTCGCACCAGCATGTTCCGCCCTTGTCCCTTCGCTGGCGCCGAGCCAGCGGTGCCGACACCTTTGGTGCGCGAACGCGGCCTGGTGCACTGCTTGTACCGAGAGGTTAGTCTTGTACCGAGAGGTCAGTGCGCGGAGCCGTCCGCCCAAAGCGAGCATTCGCGTTACCGCAACCTGCCGGCAAGGTGTGAGGAGAACGGCTCGCGTAGATTGCACACAATGTGGCCATAGCGGTGTTCGCGGTCCGCTGTTCTGGTGACGCTCGCGTCGGTGGTGGTCGTGACCGGCACCGTCATGGTCGACCCGGGGGGCGCAGATCGATCCCGCCCAGCAAGCGCTGGGCGTGGTGCGAGACCTGTCCCGCGCCGACTTCGGCGCCTGCGGCGTGGATCTCACCACCGCCGGCGAGCTGCGTGCACCCACCTGCTGACCCCGTGAACTGCCCTGCAGGCGTCGCGGGCTCGTCCCCGAGGCGGTGCAAGACCAGCGACGCTTCGGGTGCTTCCATGGTCTGCCCTGAATGCTGCACCGCCCCGCGACCACCGGCAGGGGATCGCCACCTCGACCCATACCAGACCCGGGACAACTTCTCCGGATCGTCGGCCCGCGATTTGTCACGGAGCGATAACGCACCTACGGTGTCTGCGTCCGGCCGGTCGTGTCGTCCTCCACCGGAGGAGCCGCGCCGGATGCCGCCGAGTCACGACCACGCGTGGTCGTGAGCCGGGGACCCACCGAACCACTGGGGTGAGTCCCGCTCCCGAGGGAGCGGGTAGGGCGTATCCCCGCCCGAACCCGTCAGCTAACCCGGTAGGCGGCCATGGGAGAACGGAGAGCCACCGCATGGTGCGCCCACGGGCCTTGCTCGCGCCCGCGAACGACCGCAGTCAGGGACATCGCTTCACCGGTCTGCGTATCTAGGTCGGCGCAGCCGCCGCACCCCCTTCCTTCGGCGCCGTAAGGCGTCGAGCCGAACCAGACCGGCCTGATCTGGCCGGCCTGCCGTTCCGTGGGTTCGGCGTGCCCGGCGGTTGATTCCGGCTGCCCACTCAGGCCTCGTGCCGCTGCCCATCCCGCACTGCCGTCACAGGTGGCCGTCCACAGGACGGCGCCTGGCAAACCCCCATCAGGAGTTCCTTCGCCATGCCCAAAAACGCTCAGAACCCCACCGCGTCTGAGTCCTACGAGGCCAGGATCGGCAAGATCGCCGGCCGGTCGCGATCCGGCCGAGACGTCGACGAGGCCGCCTCGCAGCCCGCGGCGCTCGCCCGGCTTCCCCGATCTCGAGGAGGCGTCCGCTGCCGGACGCTGCACAGGGCCGCCGCCATCGGCGCGTTCTCCATCGCCTTTGCGTTCGCCGGGCCGTCCCTCGCCCAGGCGGACAGCGGTCACTGGAGCGGCCATTCGGCCAGCGCGCAACAGTGGAACGACCGATCCGAGCGCGACTGGTCCGGCGACGAGCAGCGCTGGTCCGGTGACCACCGGGACCGGTGGGATGACCACTCCGACCAGTGGTCAAGGGCCGAGGAGAAGAACGAGGCACAGGCCCCGGCGCCCGCGCCCGCCCCGGCGCCCGCCCCCGCCCCCGCCGCGGCTCCGGAGCCAGCCCCCGCCGCGGCTCCCGCGCCCGTCCCCGCGCCCGTCCCCGCTCCTGCGCCCGCCCCTGCTCCCGCTCTAGCGGTGGCTCCCGCGGCTCAGCCTGGGACCGGGCAGTCCCACAAGGACTACGCCCTGTCCCAGCTGGGTGGGGACGCCACCCAGTTCTCCTGCCTGGAGCAGCTGTGGCAGAAGGAGAGCGGCTGGAACCCCAACGCGCAGAACCCCACCAGCACCGCCTACGGCATCGCCCAGTTCCTCGACTCCACATGGGCGAGCACCGGCATCGCTAAGACCTCAGATCCGCACCGGCAGATCGACGCCGGGCTGATCTACATCGAGAACCGCTACGGCAACCCTTGCGCGGCCTGGGCGCACTCGCAGGCCAACAACTGGTACTGAGCCCGTCTGGCGGCTGACCGCCGCTGCCGACGCCGGTCAGCCAGAGCACTGCACGCCGATGGCCCTCTCCCGAGTCGGGGAGAGGGCCATCGGCCTAGTAATCATCAAGGTGGGTGGAACGAGAAGGGCCCGAGGTCAAGCCTGGTGCTGGCGAAGAAGCCAGTAGAGAGCCCGGGACGCTACAGCATTCGCTGAAGTCGGGTCTTCATCAGGGCGGTCAGCTCGGTGAGGTTGTGCTTGGTCAGGTTGGCCAGTGACCGCTTCTATGCGACCACAGCGGTTTCACCAGATTGAGCTCGTGGCCACAGGCGGCAGCCGGTAGATCGTCAGCCAAAAGTGGGGCGGCGATGAGCTCGACCAGTGCCTAACTGACGTGGATATTCAGGTTGTCTGACGCCAGCACGATCGGGCCGCCGAGTTGCTGGTGGGCGGCATCGAGCATCCGGGCGTAATCGGTCCCGGTCAAGCCCTTACGCCCACCGCGGCACCGGCGATCGGCGTGGCAGCGCTTGCCGAGCCGGTGTGCGTTCAGACGTAGCGTGTCAGGAGCACGAGCGTGAGAGCTGGGAAGCCGACCATAACTGTTCGCATCCTTCTCACATCCGACGGACGCTCAGTCGACGCCGTTGGTGTATGTCTCGGCTTACTCCTCGCTTCGGCCACACTGAGCCATTCCCAGTAACGGTCTCCACGGCGTGTTGATCATGTCGTGCGGTCGTGCATGTGGTGGAGCAGGACCAGAGCGGCGGCGGTGATGGCGCCGATGCGCCAGGGGCAGAGACTGACCCGGCGCAGCGCCTTGAAGCTGGTCTTGAGCAGGGAGTTGCCGCGTTCGGCGGGAGCCCGGACCGCGGCGTGCAGCAGGTTGACGCAGCGCTCGTCCGCAGTCAGCCGGCGCTCGGCGGAGTGCTTGATCGGGGTGGTCAGCGCCTCCCGCTCGCCTTCGTAGCCCAGGTCGGCCAGGGCGGCGTGCTCGGCGTCGGTCCACTCGGCCAGCAGCGGTAACGCCTCGGGATGGGTGCGTAGCGCGGTGGTGTCGTGCTCGCGGCCGGGCCGCACCGGCGAGGTCCAGATCGGCCAGCCGTCGGGCGCGGCGATGACCTGCACGTTGCCGCCGTGGGCGGCGTGCTTGCCCGACCACCACAGATCCACCTGGCGGCCGGATCGGTCGGTCCGGGCGGTCGGGCCGGGAACGTGGCAACGGTCGGTGCGGATAAGCGTGCCGTCCACGGTGACATGCGCATACCCGGCGGCGCGGGCGGCCAGCAGCGCTCCGCGCAGCCCGGGTGCGCGCTCGGCGAGCACGTCGATGCCTTCGTGCAGGTAGCGGTAGGCCGTCGAGCGGCCGATGGCGTTGTCGGCGGCCAGCTGCGCCAGCCGGGTGCCGTCGAGCAACCAGCGCAGCACCAGCACCGCCTGCCGGTAGCAGCCCAGCGCTCGGCGCTTGGGCCGGGTGCGACGTCGGCGCCGGTCGGCGGCCAGCAGCGCCGACACGAACTGCACGGTGTCCTCATCGACCGGGAGCACGGCGGTGTAGATGACAGGATCAGACACAGCAGGACCTCGGGTGAGGAAGACGATCTGTGAGAGGACGTCCCTCCTACCGAGGTCCTGCGTCGTCTCCGGTCATCTGGCCGCCGTCGGCGTGTCGCTTCTGACCTGCGGATCACCCGCTACCGGGAAAGGCTCACTGT
>NZ_FPBA01000041.1 GCF_900116515.1 Geodermatophilus amargosae | reverse complement strand
AGGGGGCGTCGGCGGGGGGAGGTTCCACGAGGTGTGGTCCCGCGTCCATTCTTCGCCGTCGGGGGCCCATTGGCAGTCGCCGGCGGCGCACCAGCGCGGGCAGGGGAGGGCGACGGCGCCCGGATCACTAGGATTGATCATTGGGTCCTCTTCCCATCACCGCGATGGCCTCGAACCGCCTTTGAGGGCACCACCTTCCCCCGCAGCTCCCTGGCCCGACGGCGAACGGCCAGTTCGGCCTCCAACTCGGCGATCCGCCGCTTGGCCTCGGTCGGCTCCGAACTCTCCGCGCTGTTCAGCCCCGGCTCGAGGCCCTTGTCGATGCGGTCTTGCCGGCGCCAGGTGTAGATCGACTGCGCGCTGATCCCCAGATCACGGGCCACGTCGATGACCGGGCGGCCGGCCGCGACCAGGTCGAGCACCTTGCGCCGGAACTCCGGCGGAGAACCACGCTTGCCCACGAACCTTCCGACAGGATTGCGCGGTCAGGATTCCAGCAACACGACTCCACGAAAGGCGGGGCAGACCACCTCGGTCTGTGTCGTGAGCATCTTCTCGAAGTCGGCCGGGCTCAGGTTGTCCAGCCGGCTGTGCCGGTGCCTGGGGTTGTAGAAGCCCTCGATGTAGCTGAAGACCTCCATTTCCCGCTCGTCCCGGGTCGGCTAGGCTCGCCGGTAGACCAGTTCGGTCTTCAGGATGGCGAAGAACGACTCGGCCATCGCGTTGTCGAACGCCCAGAGAGGCCGGCTCGCGGCGCAAGTACTGGATCGCGTTCTACAGCCCCTGCACCGGTGAGGTCACCGCCGGCCGGGCCACCGACGCGCTCGTCCTCGGCGACGGCGCCCTGCTCAAGCTGCCGGCCGACGGGGCACCGGCGGTGCTGGCATGCTGAGGCGAGGACGTCACCCTGCACGTGGAGGGCCGGGCGCTGACCGCGCGGCCCTGACGTTTGCCGCGCTGACCCGCGCGCTCGCCGCTCACCAGCGTTGAGCTCCGCAGCTGGCCGGCGCCCGGCAGTGCTGACACCGAAACCCCCGGGCCGGCCCCGGTGGACCGTCACCTCCGTACGCGGACCGCCCTGACCATGAGACGCGACCCGCGTCTTGATGTGACCTGCGTCGGCACCAGCGCTGGGCACCGACGCGTCACGATTGTCGAGTCCCTCGTTGCGGGAACAGTTCCTGACGTGACTCCGCGCATCCTGACCCTCGCCGACGCCCCCGACCTCGCTCACGCCATCCTGCCACTGCTGGCCGGCAGCTGGCCCGCGTACATGCTCGACGGCATTCCCGGGCACGGCCTGGACATCGCCGCACTGCTGCTGGCCGCCCCGCAGTACCAGGTTCTCCTCGTCGAAGGCGATGACCTGCTCGCCGCCGGGCTGAGCGTTCCGCTGCGCTGGGACATCACCCGCGACGAGCTGCCCAAAGGCTGGGACGACGCCGTCGTGCGCAGCGCGAAGCTGATCGCGGCCGGCGACGCGGCCGACACCGTCTGTGCGCTATCGATCACGATGGCTCCCGCGGCGGCCGGCCGGGGACTGTCGGCCACAATGATCGCCGAGCTGAAGAGCAACGCCGCCCGAGCCGGCGCCCAGGCGCTCGTCGTCCCGGTCAGGCCGATGCTCAAGCACTCCTACCCGCTCATCCCAATGGCGGACTACATCGGCTGGCGCGACGCTTCTGGCCGGATGTTCGACCCGTGGCTGCGGGTGCACCTGGACGCCGGCGCGCAGCTGGCCGGCGTCGCGGAGGCGTCGATGACGATCACCGGCAACGTCGCCGCGTGGTCGGAATGGACCGGGCTGGCCCTGCCAGGAAGCGGGGACTACGTGATTCCCGGAGCGCTCGCACCGCTGCACGTAGACGTGCACACCGACACCGGGATATATGTGGAGCCCAACGTGTGGATGATTAACCCAATCGGGAACTGATGCCCGATCCGGGGGCAGATTGCTTGCCGGATCCGCGGGTGGCGGCACGGTCCGAGCGGTGCCTCCCGACCGCAAAGGAAGCGGCAGATGTCGATGATCCCCACCGGGCCCCTGCGCCCACGGGTCGCCTGGTCGTTCCTGGCCGTCGGTGCCCTCGCCCTCGCGACTGCGGCGGTCGCCCCACCGGTTGTCGCCGTGATCGCATTCATCGCCATCGCGGTCGGGTCCACCGCGGCCGTCGTGGCCGGCTACCGCTGGCAGGCCGACGACCTCGGGCCGTGGCGGTCGATCGCGGCTGCATGCGCCCTGTTCTTCGCCGGCGCGCTGCTGCGGGTACTCGTCCCGGCGACGTCGGTCGACCCGCCGACGTACGCCGCCCTCCTCCCGGACAGCTTCACCTTGCCTGGCTACGCGCTGCTGGTCCAGGCGCTGCTGCAGATGCTGCGTCGGCGCCGCGGTCTCGCGGACACCTCGGCCCGCCTGGACGCCACCGTGGTGGGTGTTGGCTCGGGGCTGGTGGCCTGGACCTTCCTGATCAGCCCGGTCCTATCCTGGTCGGAGGCAGTCACGCCGGTCTGGGTCAACGTCGTCGCCGCGGTCTTCCCTGTTATCGACGTCCTCCTCGTCGCCCTCATCGCGCAGCTGGCGTTCTCCGCAGGCGCCGCTCGCATGCCGGCCCTGTGGCTGCTCGGGTCCGCCGTGGCGTCGCTGCTGGCCGGAGATCTGCTGTACGCGCTGCGGATGACCAGCGCCACCCTCGCACCACTCGCGGTGAGCGACGGGCTGTTCCTGCTGGCCTACATCGCGATCGGCGGCGCCGCGCTGCACCCGACAATGCGGGCGCTGACCGAACCGCAGGTCGGTGAGGTCAGCCCATTGGGCTCGCTGCGCGTCTTGGGTATCGTGACCGCCCTGCTGACCCCGGTCGCGCTGGCCACCTGCTTCCCGGCACGTGGAGCGGCCGACGTCACCGTCCGGCTGATGCTGGCCGGAGCGCTGACCGCCGCCATCGCGTGCCGCACCGTTCGGGCAGTGAACAGTCACGCGAAAGCCGAAGCACACGCCCGCGAGCAGGCCACCCACGACGCGCTGACCGGGCTGCCGAACCGGGTCCCGCTGGGCGACCACGTGAACGCGGCGCTGCGTGGGATCGGATTCGACCGGGAGGTGACCGTGCTGTTCATGGACCTCGACGGGTTCAAGCTGGTCAACGACTCTTGGGGCCACGGCGTGGGCGACGAGTTGCTGGTCGCAGTCGCCGGGCGGCTCCGGGCAGCGGCCCGCGACGAGGACCTGGTCTGCCGGGTCGGCGGTGACGAATTCGTCGTCGTGCTCAGCGGGCCGGCTGGGCCGGAGCTGGCGCAGACACTGGCCGCCCGGATCGTCACCGACTTCACCCACCCGTTCGCCCTAACCGTCGGCCGCGTGGTCGTCACCCCGTCGATCGGCATTGCCCGCTCGACGCCCGACGCCGACGCCGAGAAGCTCATCCGCGACGCCGACACCGCCATGTACAAGGCGAAGGCCGCCGGCCGCAACGGCTACGCCTTCTTCGACTCGTCCCTGCGGGAGCACGTGCAGGCCCGCGTCGAACTGGAGCAGGCGCTGCGGCGAGCGCTCGAGCACGGCGAGCTCGAGGTGTACTACCAGCCGATCATCGACCTGGGCACCGACGAGCTGACCGGCTTCGAGGCGCTGCTGCGCTGGAACCACCCCGAGCGGGGTCTGGTCAGCCCGAAGGAGTTCATCCCGGTCGCCGAGGAGACCGGCCTCATCGTGCCGATCGGCGCGTGGGTGCTGCAGCAGGCCACCGAGCAGCTGGCCGACTGGCAGGCCAACCTCGGCACCGCCCGGAAGCTGCACATGTCGGTGAACGTCTCCCCCCGGCAGCTGCGCCACGACGAGCTGGTCGACCAGGTCGCCATCGCGTTGCTGGACACCGGGATCGACGTATCGACGCTGGGGTTGGAGATCACCGAGACGGCGATGATGGAGGACCCGGACGCGGCAGCAGCCACCCTCCGGGGGCTGCGTGACCTCGGTGTCACCCTGGCCGTCGACGACTTCGGCACCGGCTACTCCGCGCTGGGATACCTCAAGCGCTTCCCCGTGGGAATTGTGAAGGTCGACCGGTCCTTCGTGGCCGGGCTGGGCGTCGACGTCGACTCCGAAGCGATCGTGCGGGCGGTGGTGGCGATGGCTCACGCGATCGGCCTGACCGTCGTCGCCGAGGGCATCGAGACCCCGCTGCAACGGGACCGGCTCCGCGAGCTGGGCTGCGACATGGCCCAGGGTTACCTTTACGGCTGCCCCCGCCCGGCGTCGCTGACGCTGTCGCATCACGACCTGTGGGTGGCCGGCGCCGCCTGAGGGACCAGCACATAGCGCCTCGACCAGAAGACCGGTCGGGGCACTGCTGTGCCCAGGTTCAGTGGCTGGCGCGGGCGTGGAACTCGGCGGTGTAGTAGGTCTGGGTGTCCGAACCGACGATGGTCACGTCGGCCATCGCGGTGACCGCCGTCTCGATGCCGGCACCCATACTCCGGACGGTGTCGTTGTAGGCGCAGATGTCGTAGGCGCACACGCCGCCGGAGGCAATCATCCGGCGAACCAGCTGGACGAGGGTGAGCGCGAACGCGGGACCTCCCTGATGGTCAGGGTGGACGAGGGTGAATCCGAGGTAGAAGATCGCATTCCGGGCCGCCTGCTCGGGGAAGCGGGCCGCGTAGTAAGCCGGCTCGATCCAGGGCACGGTGCGCAGGTCGTCGGTGAAGGTGGTGAGCGCGACCGCCCGCCCGTCCCGGTCGTAGACGACGTATTTGTCCACGCGCGTGTCGACCATCTCCTCGGCGAACTCCTCCGCGGTGAGCACCTGCCGGGCTGCCGCACGAGTCCGCAGCGGCTCGAACGCCTCCCGGTACAGCCTGTAGAAGCCCTCGATGAGGTCTGCGGGCATCTCTCGCTCGAGAGCAACCCTCATTGGGTGAACTTCCAGCCGGCCGTCTCGTAGGCAGCCACGACCAGCGCGCACACCGGGGCGTCGACGCACACGGTTCCGGTCAGCACCTTCTGCGCCGGCCCGAAGCTCTCGGGGCGACCCGCGACCAGGTCCGCGAGGCTCGCCTCGATCGCGTCGGCGACGAACTGCTCACTGTCCCCCTCATGCTCAACGAACAAGCCGCCGGCGCCGTCGAGCCGCTGCACCCAGCCGATCCCTGCCCACGCCTGGTCACCAGGGGTCGTCGCGCGCTGCTCGGCGTACACGCAGTACAGCCGGTCACCCCAGCCGCCGGCCGGCAGCGGTGCGGTACCGGTCGCGTCCACGGCGGTGTGCGCTGGCACGACGCTGGACAGCCGGATCAGGTTGTAGTTCGCGACGCCGGCGTCACGTAGCGCCCCGTCGAAGGCGGACAGTGCGGTGCTGCCGGTGCCGATCCCGGTGACGATGGGGATAGTCTGAGTGGTAGGGGGGTTCATCAGATCTCCAACGAGTGAGGGGTCGGACTACCCCTGTGTGCTCCGCAATCGTCACTAACCACGCACAGGCGCAGTCGAGCCGTATGTATCTACCCGACACTTCCGGCCGGGCTGTTGGCTAGACGGTATGGGGGCTGGGGCCCCGCCACGGACGATCGTGGGTTGCCGCTCGGAGATGGGCCCTGGCGTTAGAGCGGTTGCTGGCGTGTCGTAGCCGGGTGGTCATGGTCGGGTGTGAAGGATCGGTCCGTGATCGCTCCGACCTACGACGAGCTGGCAGCTGTCGTGGTGGGGTTGCAGGTGCGGATCGCCGAGCAGGACGCGGAGACCTCACCGGGCCTCGCGCACCAACGTGTCAAGACGTCGCCGGCCGGCAGCATGAGGTGACCCCCGTCAGGCGGACACCTCGTTCTGTGTCAGGTGCATGGTCTCGTACTCGGCGGGGCTGAGGTTGCCCAGCCGGGAGTGCCGGCGGCGGGTGTTGTAGAAGCCTTCGAGGTAGGAGAAGACCTCCATCTCCATCTCCAGCTCGTGGCGGGTCGCCCAGGCGCGGCGGTAGATCAGCTCCGTCTTCAGCGTGGCGAAGACCGACTCGGCCATCGCGTTGTCGAACGCCGAGCCGACCCGGCCCATCGAGGCCAGCAGGCCCGAAGCGCACAGCGCCTTGCCAAACTCATACGACGTGTACTGCGTTCCGCGATCGGTGTGATGCACCGTCCCAGCGGCCGGCCTGCGGGCGGTGATGGCCATGCCGACCGCGTCGAGGACCAGCTCGGTGCGTAGGTGGTCGGCCATCGCCCAGCTGACCACCTTGCGGCTGAAGGCGTCGACCACGACGGCCAGGTAGACGAACCCCTCCCAGGTCCGCAAGTAGGAGATGTCGGCGACCCACAGCTGGTCGGCGCGGCCCCGGTGAAGTTCCGTTCGACCCGATCGGGTGCGGTCGCGGTGGAGACGGTGCGGCGGCCGTACTTGCCCCGCCTACGGCGGTGAACTGCTTCATCGCGCCCAGGGGAGCTTGACCCGGTTATCCGGACACCTGTTCTGAGGCGATGATCGCCTTGGAGAGGAGTCCTGGATGCCTGCAGCTAAGCCACCGGAGTTCCGCCGCAGAGCAGTGGAGCTGGCCCGCCGGCGGGAGAAGTCGATCGCCGAGATCGCCCATGACCTTGGGATCGCGGAGTCGTGCCTGCGGCGGTGGCTGAAGCAGGACGACATCGATGCCGGCCGCACCGAGGGGCTGAGCACCGATGAGCGGGCCGAGCTGGTCCGGCTGCGCCGGGAGAATCGGGTGCAGGCGATGGAGATTGAGATCCTCAAGCGGGCCAGTGCCTACTTTGCCCCGGAGGCTTTCCCGGCCCAAAATGATCTACCGGCTGGTCCGCGAGCTCGCCGAGGACGCCGACCTGCCGGTCGATGTCACGGTGGCCTGCCGGGTGCTGAGAGTGTCGCGGTCGGGCTACTACGAGTGGCGCGGCCGCGCGCCCTCCGCCCGCCAGCTCGCCGACCAGGAGCTGAGCACCACCATCGCCGGGATCCACACGGCCTCACGAGGCACCTACGGCGCACCCCGGGGGCATGCCGAGCTCCGCCTCGGTCTCGGGCTGGCCTGCGGTCGCAAGCGGGTGGCTCGGCTGATGCGCGCCGGCGGGCTGGCCGGCGTCTGCCACCGGCGCGAACACCGCCGAGCGGGTCCGGCGCCCGCCGTGCACGAGGACTTGGTGCAGCGCCGCTTCGTCGCCGATGCCCCTGACCGGCGGTGGGTCACCGACATCACCGAGTACCCCACCGCCGAGGGCAAGGTCTACTGCGCCGCGGTTCTCGATGTGTTCAGCCGCACCGTTGTGGGGTGGTCGATCGCCGACCACATGCGCACCGAACTCGTCGTCGATGCCCTCGAGATGGCTCGCTGGCGCCGCCGGCCATCCACCGGCGCCGTCGTCCACAGCGACCGCGGCAGCCAGTACACGTCCTGGATCTTCGGCCACCGGCTGCGCGCCGCCGGACTGCTCGGCTCGATGGGCCGGGTGGCCTCCAGCGTTGACAACGGCATGATCGAGTCCTTTTGGTCCAGCATGCAGCGCGAACTGCTCGACCGGCAGACGTGGGACACCCGGGCCGATCTCGGGTCGGCGATCTTCAAGTGGATCGAGGCCTTTTACAACCCGCGCCGACGGCACTCCGCCCTTGGCTATCTGTCACCGGTTGCGTTCGAGCACCTTCACACCGCGGCGCTCACCGCGGCATGATCACCACAACCGACGTGTCCGGAGAACCGGGTCAAGCTCCCAGGCACATGAGCCGGGCGACCCGCTTGCGGTTTCAGGCGTGCCCGCGATCACGGACCTCGGCGGTCAGCCGGCGGGCGCCGTAGGTGCGCCGGTGCTCGGTTCACGCGGTGGGGGCGGCCTCAATTGCGTAGGCGTCCTCAAGCTCGGCGGCCGTCGGTCCGCTGGCGCGGGCGACCCAGGCGTAGAAGATGGTGGGGCTGATCCCGAACACCTGGCACAGACGGCGCACACCGTAGGTGGTCTTCTCCGCAGCGATGAACTCGCAGAGCACTCCGCGGCTCACGGCCCGTCTCCCGAGCGAAGAAGACCGCGGCTCTTTTCAGGATCTCCCGCTCGAGGTCCAGCTCGGCCACCTTGCGCCGCAACCGAACCAACTCCAGCCGTTCGTTGGCTGCAAGCGCCGCAGGGCCATCGGCTCGCTGACGCCGCTCGGCGGCGACCCAGTTCCGCAGCGTCTCGTGACTGATCCCGAGCTCTCCGGCCACCTCGCGCACGCTGCGGCGGCTGTCCAAGACTAGTTGCGCAGCTCGCTGGCGGAACTCCTCGTGGTACTTGCTCCGTCGGCCCACCTGGGCCCTTCCTCCTCGGCTTGCGCCGTGTCTCGAGGTTTCGAGCCGACGAGGGTCCTTCACCAGGTCCAACCAAGCTGGGGTGTCAACGAGAAGCCTGAGCATCACGTTGGACGGTAGTGCGACCCGCCTACAGTCCTCTAACCGCGGCCGGGTTGTTGTAGAACACGCGGCAGTCGCGCACGTAGTCGCGCAACTGCTTGGTCGAGCAGTGTCCGATCTATTCCCTGATGGCGGCTTCGCTGGCGCCGCCGTCGGCGGCGGAGGTGACAAAGCCGGCGCGCGGCAACTGGCCCACCGGAGTCGGCGGGGTCAGGGCCGATGCGGGTGGCTGCGGCCTTCACAATCGTCGCGACGGAGCGGTCCGTCAAGCGCTCACCGAGGGTGGCGTGCCCGCGGAGGCGGCGAAACAATTCCCCTGCGCGCGGTGACCAATCGGCGGTCAGCGGACGCAGTACGCCATTTCGGCTAGTACTGCAACGGCACTTGTGCGTGTCGCTGTCGGACTCGTTCGGGCGCTGGTATCAGCGTGTGCGGATGCTGCGCTGTGATGGCCTGGTGGCCGAGGTGCGGGACTGGGCGGCGGGTTTGGAGGAGCTCCACCGACGGATTGCCGGCGCGTTAGCCCGGGCCGAGCCGCGGGTCCGGGTGCTGGCCTATCTGCGCGGGCTGCTCGGCCAGCTGGAACGCAAGAACGGCTGGACGCTGGCCGAGGCCGCCGGCGAGGTCTCCCCGGACGGGATGCAGCGGCTGCTGCGCACCGCCGACTGGAACGCCAACGCCGTCCGCGATCAGCTGCGCGCCTATGTGGTCGAGCGGCTCGGGCCCGGCGGGGTCCTGATGGTCGATGAGACCGGGTTCGTCAAGAAGGGCACCCGCTCGGCCGGAGTGGGCCGGCAGTACACCGGCACCACCGACAAGATCGACAACTGCCAGATCGGGGTCTTCCTGGCCTACGCCACCGAGAGTGGGTGGGCGTTGATCGACCGGGCGCTCCACCTGCCGCGGGCCTGGACCGACGACCGGGACCGCGCCCGGGCCGCCGGCATCGGCGACGAGGTCGACTTCGCCACCAAGCCCGAGCTGGTCCGCCGGATGCTCACCCGGGCCCTGAAGGCCGGCGTGCCCGCGAGCTGGCTGACCGCTGAGGAGATCTACGGCCAGGACAAGCGGCTGCGGGTGGGGTGCGAGCAGCACGGCCTGCGCTATGTGCTGGCCACGCGCAGCAACGACAGCGTCGCCACCGTCGACTGGCGGCAGCGGCGGGTCCGCGCGCTGATCGCCGAGCTACCCGAGTCGCCTGGCAGCGGTGCTCGGCCGGCGCCGGCGCGCACGGCCAGCGGCTCTACGACTGGGTCCGGATCGAGCTACTAGCCGGATGGGATCCGAGCTGGGCGCTGGGTGCTGGCCCGCCGGACCATTCCCACCGACCCGGACGAGGAGTCGCAGTTGGCCTTCTACGTCTGCGCCGGACCGGCCGGGATCACCCTGGAGCGGCTCGTCGCGGTGGCCGGCGGCCGCTGGCGGATCGAGGAGTGCTTTCGGGCGGCCAAGAACCAGGCCGGCCTGACCTCCTACCAGGTCCGGGACCACACCGCCTGGTACCGGCACATCACCCTGGCCATGCTCGCCCACGGCTACCTGTCTGCCACCCGCGCCACCGCGGAAAAGGGGGCTCCGCAGCTGGAACCGGCCAGCTCATTGCCCTGACCGTGCCCGAGCTCCGGCGCCTGATCAACACGCTCATCCGCGGCCCGCGGCCCGCGGCCCGACCTCGAGCACGTCGCGGAGTGGTCGTGGTGGCGCCGACGACGCCAGGCCCTAGCCCGCGCCGCCCACTACCGCGCCCGCGGACAGGCCCGCCATGACTGCCGTTGCAGCACTAGCCGGCACGAGAGACCCGCGCGGGGTTTGGATTCGTGCGCGGAGCACGCCACGCAGGCGCGGTCCTCGTCGTCGGGCGCCTCGGTCCGGCATGCGGCCTCCGCGGGTCCCGTTTAGCATCAGACGTCACCGCGAGCCCGGGCTCATCCCGGCGTGGAATCAACAGAGCCCTGACCACCGAGCCCGGCGTGGTAAGCCGAGGAGAGACAGTGGCTGAGAACACGGGGGAGAGCCCTGCGCGCGACGTAGGGCTGTTGAACAAGCCGGACGACCCGGTCGCCGAGCCGGACGGCGAAGCGCGGTCAGCGCCGGTCGCTCGGCCACTGCAGCTAGAGCAACCCTGGCGCAATCCGGAGCCCTGGTGGCTGCGCGGAGGGGTCCGTCCCTACCTCCTGCTGGGGGACGTGGCCGCATTCGTGGTCGCCACGGCCATCACGATGCCGGCCAACCCCGTGCACGTGGTGGTCCTCGGGGTGTACATCGCGGTGTTCTTCGTGGCGGGGCTCTACCGGTCGCGGCTCAACCTCTCGCTGCTGGACGACCTGCCCTACGTCCTCGCCGCGTCTCTGGTCGGCTTCGCACTGAAACTGTCACTCCTCGCGCTCTTCCCGAGCGTCGACCCACCGCCCCGGCAGGTGCTTCACGCGCTGGTGCTCCTGGCTGCGGTGCTTTTAGTGCGATGGACCGCTTACACGGTCGTCCACACGGCGCGGTGTCGGGGGAAGATCCGACACCGCACGCTGATCGTCGGCGCCGGACCGGTGGGTGTCCGTCTCGCGAACACACTGCAGGACCGTCCCTACTACGGCCTGGACCCAGTGGGCTTCGTCGACTGCCAGTCCCCGACCCAGGACCGGCTGCTGCCGGCACCGGTGCTGGGCGCGTACGAGCAGCTGGGGAAGGTCATCCGTCAGCACTCCATCCGCGATGTGATCGTGGCCTTTGGCGGAGCGGACGAGGACGACCTGGTCGACATCCTGCGCACCTGCGACCGGCTTGACGTCGAGGTCTTCCTCGTTCCTCGGCTGTTCGAGCTGCACAACGCCAACCGCTACACCGACGAGATCTGGGGGATCCCGCTCATCCGGGTGCGACGGGCGGTGTTCCGCAGCCCCTGGTGGCAGGTCAAGCGGTTATTCGACATCGTGGTTTCCGGCTTGGCCCTGGTGCTCCTGTCCCCGGTGATGGCCGTCTGCGCCCTGGCCGTCCGGTACGAGGGCGGCCCCGGAATCATCTTCCGGCAGCAGCGGGTCGGCCTGGATGGACGGCCGTTCGACGTGCTGAAGTTCAGGTCGCTCAAGCCCGTGAACGAGGCCGAGTCGCAGACGAACTGGAACATCAAGCACGACGACCGCCTCGGCCCGGTCGGCAAGTTCCTCCGGGCCTCATCCCTGGATGAGTTGCCTCAGTTGTGGAACATCCTCCGCGGCGACATGAGCCTCGTCGGGCCCCGTCCGGAGCGTCCCCACTTCGTCCAGCAGTTCTCCACCCACATCCCCCGGTACACGGCCCGCCATCGCGTCCCGGCCGGGCTGACGGGCTGGTCACAAGCGCACGGACTCCGGGGGGACACCTCGATCGAGGACCGGGCGCGCTTCGACAACTACTACATCGAGAACTGGTCCCCCTGGCTGGACGTGAAGATCCTCGTGATGACGGTCGGCCAGGTCGTCCGACGCCAGGGCGGGTGACGCCGGACGCTGGAACCCCATCGGAAGGACCGGGTCAAGAAGGCGACTGTCCGAATCTGGCACGGACAGACGACGACGCAGGCTTTGAGTTCGTCCATGCACCGCACTAACGCGCGCATCCGGTGGATGCAGATACAGCCTGACGCCGTCGCGTATTTGCCTTCCAGCTGCGGATCGGTGCGAACTTGAAGGTCTGTGCTCGTCAGGGGGTGAACGCCGAAGTGGTGCCCGATCGGGGCGACGGTGACGTAGGAGATGGACGTCTCCTCGGCTGCCAGCGCCGCGGCCAGCAGCCGCGAGGACCAATACGTGACGCGGTACTGCACCAGTAGCTCGGTCAGGGGTCAGTTCCAATACCTGATCCGCAGCATTTTGGCGGCGACGACGGTTTACCCGGCCGTGGCCAGTCCTCCGGACCGGCCGGACGCGCTGTACTGGCGTCGCCAGCTGACCACCGTCGGCCCGGCGCAGTTGCTATCGGAGCGATTTGCTTGCCCCGCATACTCGCTGGCGGCCGGCAGTACCATCCGGAACTGGCTCGACGTCTCGGGCCGGCGCACCCTCACTCGCGCAATCTCGTAGCTGGCCCTGACGTCTTCTGCGTCTGGCCAGGTTCTGTCCCCGGGGCGCCATTGCGCGATTCAGATGTCCCCCTGACAGTCTGTTATGCGAGGATCCAGCTCCGCATCTGGTCATGGACCGGTTTGGGGGTGCCGTCTGCGCGGGTGAGCCCGAAGTAGTTCTCCCGCTCGGCGTTGCCGTAGGGGGTGCGGTCGCGCATGGTGTACAGGAACAGCACGCTGTTCGACTCCCTTCCAAACCACAGGTCGCGGCCGCCGACGAGCGACTGGGCGTGCTGGTCCTCGGTCACGGAGTTGTCTCCCGACGAGGGCGCGCCGAACTCGGTTCCCCACAGCGGTGTGGCGCTGTCCCCATTCTGGTTCATCACCTGCCGAATCTGACCGGCGTAGTAGAGCTCTCCGGAGTCCCAGGAGTCTTGCCGTGACCAGTACGGGTCCTGATAGGGGTGGGTGTTGGCGATGTCGAAGTACGGCTTGCAGCCCCGGGCGTACAAGTCGCGGTACCAGGTCACGGTACTGATGGTGGACCCCCAGCCGACGCCTCCGGCCAGGACCCTCGCGTTCGGGTCGGCGGCCTTGACCCTGGGATAGGCCGCCTTGAGCAGCGTGGCGTAGTTGCTGGTGTTGGGGCTCGACCAGAACTGAGGCAGGTTAGGTTCGTTCCACACCTCGTAGTGGGTGACCCGACCTCGGTAGCGGGCGGCCACGCGATTGCAGAACGCGGCGAACCCGCTTCGCTGGCTCTGGGTGGTGGGTCCGTGGGTCTCCGGCGTCCCCGCGGGTCGCGCCCAGGTCGGGAGGGTGCCCAGGACCAGGAGCGGACGGAGGTGGCGGGCAGCACAGGCATCGACCAGGCCGTCCAGCTCGGCCCACGACCAGGTGCCGCGAGTGCCCTCGATCCACGCCCAGTTGGCGTCGGTGCGCAACCAGTTCGCGCCCAGGTGGACGGCCTCGTCGAGACGAGCGTCGCGCCACGCAGCGCCGCGATACATCAGATCGGCGGCGCCGATGGAGACCCCGATCCGGGCCGCGCGGGGCGTGGTGCTGACGGTCCCGCTCGTGTGGGTCGCCCGCGCGACGCGGGTGCCGGTGCCGACCGCGAGCGCGGCGACTGCTGCCGCGGCGCCGGTGAGGAACCGGCGGCGGGTCATCGTGGGCATGGAATCTCGACCGCTTTTCGGTAGTCAACGCGCCTGCCAGCACGGTTTCATGTGAAGATCAACTCAGCCTGACGTGTTCACCTATCCGGATCCACCTCCTCCGCCACCCCCACCGACGCCCCAACCCGCCCGCCGAGACTGCGTTTAGTGGTGCGCTACTGGAGTTGGTGAGGCGTGTGACGCGGTTGCGCGCTGACATGTCCAACTGCTACGTGAGCCGATAGATGAGCGTCCAACAGGGTTCGTCGAACTACTTTGAAGGGGCTCGCGTAGCGCATTCAATTTCTCAAGTCACCTATGAGGCAGTTGATCTCTAGCCACGGTCGTAACCTTCCTGCCCATCCGGGCCGGCCTGCTCGACAGCGGCGACGATCCGGGACGGGCACGTCCAGCTCGTCGGGCGCCGGCTTGTGCTCAGGTGTGTAGGCGTGCGCCGTGATGAGCGGCTCGTTGCCGGTCTCGACCGCGCAGACGACAGATGGTTGGGTCCTCTGCCACCGGTCGCGCTGTGACCTTCCGAGTCGGCATGCAGTAGAGCTCGGGCGACCGTGCGGTCCTCATTGGTCTGGCAGACGGTGAGGGCCCTGCCGACGAGGAGGGCCAGCAAGGGCGCGAGGAGCAGCCAGCCGGCCAGCATTAACCAGAGCACCGAATGTTGCCTCTCCGGTCGAGATAGTGAGTTTCGCCAATAGGGTCGACGCCCGTCATCGGGTCACCGACATGGGTGGTGGACCTGTGGTCGTGCGCGCCACTGGTGGACCCCCGGCCGGGCGCGGCGCCCTGAGTGGGATGTCGACGATCTTCCGAGGGCAGTGATCAGTCGGACACCGCAGGAAGTCGCGGTACGGCGCCATCCCTGTCATCGGCGACTCCTTCGCCTGAGTGGTGGGCCAACAAGCGGATCCGATGGAAGTCACCGTCCCACTGGCTTAGCCAACCATCAACCCTCGTGGACGGGCGAGTAATCGTTCGAGACGTCGGAGCGGGCGGCTGTTCACTGGGAGCGCCGCGAGAGACGCCGACCTCGGTACATGGACAATTGTTGTCAGTAGCTCACGCTGGGTACAGGACCATAGGGCAACGCGGCGCAAAGATGCTGGCAGAGCCCTTGACCCTGGGGCGAGGGGGGAAGTGGGTTTACAGTGCGTCACAAATGGACGCTTTCCAGCAGGCCGTGGACCAGGCGCGCCGGCAGCTCATCCGGGAGGAGGGGCAGAACGTGTCGGTGCGGGAGCTGATCCGCCGGGCGGGGTTTGACGACTCCCGTCGGGCCTCTGTCGCCCGTCATCTGAATCCGAACCAGGCGTGGCCGAAGGGGCACAGGGTGCCGCCGGAGACCGTGCGGGCGCTGGCGGCGGTCCTGCCGATCAGTGAGTCGGACCTGGTGCAGGCCGCGCAGGTGGCAGCCGGCTACCAGGTGCGCGACGAGGAGCCGCGGGACCTGGGTTTCAAAGTGGCCCGATTCCTCGGCGACGAGGAGGTGTCGGCGGAGGAAAAGGCGCGGTTGCGGGCACAGTTGCTGCAGCTCATCGCCGAGGACCTGCAACGATCCTCCCCGGGCGTGAGCCCAACCTCGCCGGCCCCTCCCTCGACAGCGGTCGAGCCTCACCGGCGAAGCGCGTCACTGCCGGCCCGCAGACGCCTCGCCGTCTCAGCCCGTATGCACGCTCGCGAGGCCGGCGGCAGGGGCTGATCACCCACTCAGCGTCAACAGCGGAGCGACTGCCAGTGCCCAAAGTGGCCAGACTCACTACCGCGATCAGGGCTCCCGCCCGACTGCACCGCACTCCTGGCTCTGGCCGGCGATCACCAGCACGTTGAGCGCAACCTGCGGTCCTCTGCGTCATGACGTACTGTCTGTAGCGGCTTGATCGCTCCCTCGCCGGACCCCGAGGGTCGGCTTCTGGGGGCTGTCCACGTGACCCACTCCTTGGACGAGTCCTGTCTCGACGAACTCCTCGCGGCGCTGCCTGACTGCCCCGACCCGACTGCGGGCCTGTCCGACCTGACCCTGATCGAGGGCTTCATCGAGGTTCGCTATCGGCCACTGGAGGGCAGGGCAGTGTGTGCAGCGATAACGGTCGACGGCGTCCTGTGGGTGGTCATCGACCTGACCAAGCCCAACGCACTGCAACAGGCCCGGGAGATGCTCGAGGAGTGGCGCCACTCCTACATGCAGCCGACAGCGGACCGAACTGGCTGAGCCGCCCCGGCGTTGTTCTGCCGCAGTTCAATCGCGGGAGTTGGTTTGTTCCGACGTGCTGAGCTCGGTGTATCGGTTGTTCTCGTCGGTTCGTCGGCTGCGCTCGCGGCGGGGAGCGGCGAGCTCGTCGAGCTCGTCGAGCCGGCGGCCGGCTGGGGGTCGGTCCATCTTGGCGAACAGAGCGGTGAGCAGTTCCATCTGCTCCAGCGGGGACATGAGTTCCACGAGCGTGTGGTTGAGCACCACGACCGTCTGGTCGGGATGTTGCGCCAGCACGGCAGCCACGGTGGGGGGCAGCCCGTCACTGGTGTGGAACGTGATGGGCATCGTCGCCCCTGACTGTGAGCCCGGGTGGGGCGGGTGTCCGGTTCGGTTCCCGATCTGGCGAGTTTGGCGCAATATCTGAGACACGTCAACAGCGGACTACTCAGAGTGATCGGCGGCCCTGCTCGTCCCGGACTAAGAACGTGGCGACGATGCGCTCCACCTGGCGCTGGTTTTCTGGACTGAGTTGCCGGTAGGACTCGACCAGGATCCGGGCGCCGCCGCTGGCGTCGCTGCCGATCTCGGTGGTGGTACTGCCCTCGGCGAGCTCGGCGATGTACCCCGGGGTCCATCCGATGGCTGCCTCGATCTTGCTCAGGGTTCGCAACTGGGGCCACCTGGTGCCGTCCAGGAAGTGCGCCAGGGTTCCCGGATCGACGCCCGCCCGCTTGGCGAACGCCAGCCGCCCCTCGGGAGCCACCGCTCGCCTGACCGCTCGTCGGGCTAGCTCCCGGCTCATGATCATCACCTGCGATCTCGGCGGAAGTATGCACTTGACGGAAGACCACTGTAGGCCAACCCGGGCTGCTTGTCGCTCACCCTGGCTCAAGCAGCCCATGTCACCGGCCTCGGGCGACTCGGGAGGCTGACTTCGCACCTGGGATCGCGGACTTGTAAGTTCCTAGTTGTTCCGATAAGTTCCTACATGAGGGAAGCCCCACCGCACACGAAGACCACGGTTCGATCACACCTCTGCGCAGCGAACCGACTTGGCGTGACTCCTTCATGACGAGGTCACGGCTCGCCCGCGCCTTCCGTAGCTCCCTCTGCTACCGAAGGCCCGGGTGTACCAGCGCCCCGGCAACGTGCCGCTCAGCGCGTAGGACTCCGGCACGACTTCACGTTGACACCGGTCAGCGAAGAAGGAAGCAAAATGATGCGTACCCGAGTGCTCGCCACCCTTGGCGTGGCCAGCGTGATGTGTGCCAGTTTCGCTGGCGTGACCTCTGTGAGCCAGGCCGCCCCCGCCCCATCGGGTGACAAGGTGTCGATCTGTCACCGCACCGGGTCGGCGACGAACCCGTACGTGCAGATCACGGTGAGCAAGACCGCCGCGGCCAACCACATCAAGAACCACGACGGCACCCTCAACTGGCCGGCCGCACCGTACAAGTCCGGAGTCTTGACGGTCGGACAGGACTTCTACGCCGACCCGGTCACCGGATGCAAGGTGCCGCCCGTGCTCCCGCCCAGCCCCTTCGTTCCGTGCGTCGTCAGCGTGGGAGTCACGCAGACCGCTACGACGGTGACCGGAACCTCAGCCGATGACACCATCGACTGCACCAACGCCAGCCCGGGTAAGACGATCCTGGGCCTCGACGGCAACGACACGATCACCGGCACCGCGTTCGGCGACGTCATCAACGGCGGCAACGGCAACGACACCGTCACCGGCGGCCCCGGCGATGACGCCATCGAGGGCGGCAACGGCAACGACACCCTCACCGGCAGCGCCGGCAACGACGTCGTCACCGATGTCGGCGACGGCAACGACACCATCACGCCCTGACCGAACCGTCCCGCCGACGGTGACACCCTTACCAACTGCACACCGCATCCGCACCTAGGGATGTAGCAGGCGCACACTGTGGCTCCAACGTCTCGTTACCAGAGGTTGGAGCCACAGCCATGAACTCGCCTATGTCGTGTCCTCGACGTTCTGAACGGTCTGTGCACGCCACGGCGCGGCCGACCCTGCCGACGGTTACCGGATCACCTGAACGTCAACGCCCAGGTCATCGGCCCAGTCCTGCCAGATGCGATCAGCGGTGTAGGCCGGGCTCGACAGGCTGCGGGCCAGAGCCAGACAGACGCGGTCGGCGATGCCCAGACCGGACTTGTGGCGGTAGAACGAAGTTGTGAGGCGGGCATCGAGGCGAGCGAAGGGCGTCACGGTGATGCCCAGATCCTCGAGCGCTGCGTCAACTTCTCCGGCAGTCACGCCAAGGCTTGCTGCTTTTGCAGAACCTCGGCGTAGTTGACCGAGCTGATCGTCGCGTCGTTGTTGGCTGCTGCGCGAGAGGCAACGTCTGCGCCGGGTTCGTCTTTGATGAGGGCCAGCAAGGCAGAGGCGTCGAGGACGATCACTCGATGGTTCGCCCGGGTTTCTGGCTGCGTTCGGCGACAACTTCATCGGTGAGACCGATTGGTGTCCCGCGTCAAGCAGCTGGCAGATCTTCGGTCTCGGGAAAGCTGGGGATCAGCGGGTCGGCCAGGCCGAGGTGGACGTCAAGAGGCCGGTTCCAGGCCAGCGCCTCGTGCGGACGCACGGTGTTGTATTCGACCCGGTAGTCCTCGGCGTGCGCGACCAGGTTCAGGGCGTCGGGGATCTCTTCGAGGAAGAGCTTCTCGTACTTCAGCGAGCCGCAGCCGCGCTCGCGTGAGCCGTTCTGCCCGGGTGTCTTGACCCGGGTGCACACGTGCCGCAGCTCGGGGTGGGTGGCGACGAAGGCCTCGAACCGGAAGGAGCGGAACGGTCCGCCGTTGTCGGTGACGATGGTGACCAGCGGGACCACGTTGCCCTCGGCGTCGCGCTCGACCAGGTCGGCCAACGGCCGCCCGGCCAAGCGGCCGGCCTCGGTAAGCGCCAGCTCGACCGCGGCGATCGCGTCGTGCTGGTTTGCGGTCGGCGCCACGTGCCAGCCCAGCTCGTACTTGCTCCAGTAGTCCCGGCAGCCGGCCAGCCGCCACATGCCCCCGGCGGTGGTCTCGAACTCGGAGAAGTCCAGCTGCCACACCTGGTTGGGCCCGCTCGGCTCGGCGGCGAAGACGGCCCTGCGTCGAGCGGCCAGCGCGCGCCGTTCACGCTGTTAGTTGGCCTCCAGCAGGAGTCCCTCGTCGCGCAGCAGCCGCAGCACGGTGGCCTGGAAGACCCGGTGCCCGTCGTGGCGGCACATCGCCCACACCTTGCGGTGCCCCCAGGCCGGATGGGCCAACGCGTGCCGGCGGGCCGCATCACGGCCCTTCTCCCGCGCAGGCCGTGGCCACGAGCCCCGCGGCGGCCGGTCGGCCCGGGCGCGGGCGTGGTGGCTGTGCCCGCTACCGGCCGGCGTACCCGAGAGGCCCGCCGAGCCGGCGGGCCGTAGCTTTCCCGACCAGCTGCGCCGGCAAGACGGGCGGCGCGGCTCGTGGCTTCTACTGGTCGATGGGTTGATCGCCCAGGGCGTGCTCGGACGTCGCCGGTCCCGAATCCTGCTGGTCAACGTCACCAGGCACCCCGTCCTGCGACCGACGGTGCGTGAGGAGGTGCTGCACCGGATGCGAGCCGCCGCCACCGACGGCGTGCTGGAGCCGCGCACCGCCGTGCTGCTCGCGCTGGCAGGTCCGGCAGGCCTGGTGAAGGTGGTGGCACCGCAGCGATCCGACCGGGACCATGCCCGGCGGCGGATGAGCACCGCAGCCCAGCAGGTTCCGGCGGCCGCGGTCGTGAAGCGGGTCCTCGCCGAGATGCAGACCGCGGTGGCCCTGGCAGCCAAAGCCGGCCGCACGGGTCAGGGAGGAGGCGGCAGCTGGTGAACAGTCGGTAGTGATGGGATCGGCCGTGCACTCGGGTGCGGCGCACCGGCGCGCGTGGTGGACCCGGCGCGCGGCCGCACTACGCCGCCAGTGGAGCATCTGCTGACACAGCGCAGCATTTAGCTGGGCCGCTGCCACCCTCGTCATCGCGCGGCTACACCGGCGTCGTCCGCCGTACCTGACTGGACACCACGGCGGACTTCGCCGTTAAAAGAGTTATCGGGAGTCGAGGCGAGACTGCCTACGGCTCACACCCGTCGTCGTGCCCGGTGCGCGCGTTCGGCGTGTGGCTGGCAGTCAACGACGACACTGCCGGTCTCCTGTTCCGACGCATCCACGAGCGCTCGCGGCTGGGTGAGCGTTTGACGGACCGCTCAGTTGCGCTGATCAGGAAGGCCGCAGGAGGACGGATCGGCCTTGACCCCGCCGACCTCGGCGGGCACTCGCTGCGCGCCGGCTTCATGACCTCCGCCGTCGACAGCGGCGCCAGCGAAGCCGCAATCAGGAGCAGACCGGGCACCGCTCGACCTAGCAGCTGCGCGACTACGTGCGCGACGGCCGCCTATTGCACGACAACGCCGCCGGGGTGACGGGGCTGTAGCCCGGCAGCTGGGTCCTCATCCCAGGTGCCGGGCCACCGCCTCACGAAAGAGCCGCAGCCAGTCCGCAGCGTCATCTGCTGCTGCCACGCACCCCGGAAGTTCAGGCGATGAGGTCGAGTACCCGGAGGCATCGTCGCCGGCGAGGACCACGCGCAGCTCCACATCAAGGCCCATCGCAGCGTCGTAGAACCGGGCGTTCAGCTCTTGGTCCATGGCACGTTCAGTCGTCCAGCCCGCACGGTCATTCGCTGATCAGGGCTTTGGTACCTAACGAGCTCGTGCATGGTCAGCGGACGCCTTGCTCGTGCTGCGGTGGAGGATGGAGCAGGGGCGGAGTGTGTCGAGGAGCCTGGCTCGAGCCGCCGCTGTCGCCGATCGCCATGTGACGGGACTGTCCCGGGAGGTCCTGGCTGAGCTGGGACCGCGATGGCAAGCGCGTCAGGAGGCACGCCTGGCTGATCGGCCGCGCCGGCGGGCAGTCGGAGCAGGTGCCCGGCACCGGCTGGTGTTCATCGACCGGTTGCTGGCCACCCTGGTGCACCTGCGCCACGGAGTCACCCACGACGTGCTGGCCTGCTGGTTCGGGGTGTCTCGCTCGACGATCACCCGCGCGGTCGGGGAGGTCCGCCCGCTGCTGGCCGAACGCGGGTGCACCGTGGACGGCGGGCTCCGGCTGCGCACGCTGGCCGATGTGGTCGCCCACCTGGGCGCCAGCGGCAGCTCGGCTTGCTCGATGCCACCGAGGTCCGGGTGCGCCGCCCGGCCGCCGGTCGGACCGGTCGGCGCCGGTTCGTCTCGGGTAAGGCCCGCGCCAACACCGTCAAGGCGCTGGTGATCACCGACGCCGCGGGGCGGCTGTTGTTCTGCGGACAGCCCCGCCCGGGCTCCATCCATGACCTGACCCAGGTCCGGCAGGCCGGGCTGGTGGAGCTGCTGGGCCCTCATTCCGGGCGTCACCCTGCCCGCCGACGCCGGCTATCAGGGCCTGAGCACCCAGACCGCCGGCGCGGTGCCCACGCCGCGGCCGGCCCGGCGGAAGAACCAGATCCCGCTCGTCCCCGCCGTGGCCACGGCGCACGAGGCCGAACGCCGAGCGCATGCATCGCAGCGGATCCACGTGGAGCACGGCATCAGCCACCTGAGGAACTGGCGGGCCCTGTCACGTCACCTGGGCCGACGCGAGCACCTGGACACAATCTTGCCCGCGGTCGCCGGCCTGGTTCCCAGCCAGGAACGAGCCCCACGACCTGCCCAGCCTCACCGCCAGCCGAGAGCTCCACTGGCCGGCAGCGCCCGGTGATCGAACCCGCCCTGACCAGGTGAACGACCGCTCGCCGCAATTTACGCACGAGGGCGTTAGGAGATCGCCGACCATCGTGACCGTAGACAGCCGTCTATGACGGAGTGTCATAACGCTTTTACGCTTTGTTAGGGCAGACTGTGAACGTTCCGGTACAGCATCGGTTTTCATCGCATGACATTGGTTACAGCCACCGGTCGCGTAGACACATGACCATGCGTCGACGTCTTACGTCCCTGGCCGTGCTCGCCGCGGCCCTCACCGTGATCCCGGCGGGGTCTGCGCTCGCCGATCACAACGT
>NZ_FPBA01000027.1 GCF_900116515.1 Geodermatophilus amargosae | reverse complement strand
GCTCGACCACGTAGTCGCGCAGCTCGTCGCGGACCGCGTCGGCGTTCCAGTCCGCGGTGCGCAGCAGCCGCTGCATCCCGTCCGGAGACACCTCACCGGCGGCCTCGGCCAGCGTGCAGCCGTTCTTGCGCTCCAGCTGACCCAACAACCCGCGCAGATAGGCCAGCACCCGGGCCCGCGGCTCGGCCCGGCTGAACGCAGCGGCAATGCGCCGGTGGACCTCCTCCAGCCCCGCCGCCCAGTCCTGCACCTCGGCCACCAGGCCATCGCAGCGCATCCGCACACGCTGCTACCAGCCCTCAGCCGATCACGACAGCGACACGCTCAAGTGCCGTTGCAGTACTAAGTGGCGACCCTGTGGCGGTGACCATCGACCCGTGAGGGAACACGCTCGGCGACCATCCGCCTCCACCCCCAGCACTTGCGGACACCCCTCGCAAGAAGGAGGTGCGCTTCCCTCGCCAGATACAGACAGCGAGACTGAGCCGGAACAGGATCGCTCGTACGCGTCACGCCGGCGTCACCACGGCGTCACGAGGTCGTGGTGTGACGGCTACGGCCTCGTACACACATGCCGATCAGGGGACTACTGCCGCCAGACCCAAGCCGGTAGCAACCCAAGAACAGGACGCCGTCAGCTCCGGGCGGTGGCAAGAGCACCAACGTCACGGCGCGCGATGCCGTACATGCCGCGGACCTTGACTGCGATTTCCGTGGTGTTGGCCGCGTCCGGCGGACGTTCGGTTTCGTGAGGTCAGTCGCCGCAACAGGCCGGCACGCGGACCCCCTGCCGAAGCCGGCGCCCGAGGCAAGGGCATGGACGCCGCTTGCTGATACGGACCGGTCAGGACAGCCGTGTGCGTAAGTAGCGTGTCGCCCCTCGGACACACACTCACCCCGGTCGTCCGCACGTCGGGTGGTCACCTCCGGTTGTGCGGCCGGGCACCTGCGATCGGTAGCTCCGACGTCGCCCAGTGGCCGTCGCGTTCCGATCCCGCCGGAGGAGGCTCGGAATCAGCGGCTTGACGGCCCAGGTGCCCCGAGGCGTGCGACGCTGGTACTGAATCGGGCCGAGTGACCTTCCGCTGTCGCACCGTCGATCGTCGGACGAACGGAAGCACGGCAATTGATTCGCCGCCGCGCGCCACGGTGCTCCACGGCTCCGGCCCTGGGGACGTCGCTTGGCGAAGCCCGGCGGCAGGGCGCTCCGTCGACTGCACGGTCGCCGTGTGGAAGCCCTGGGCAGGCGTCACCTCGGGTCCCCGTGACCAAGACAGGTGTCGTCCCTGTAGCGCGGCGGCACCCATCGAGGTGGCTACAGTCCGGTCAAATTCAAGGTGCTGAACGTGGATGCCCAGCCCGTCGACGCGGTCCAACCGATCGTGTTGACAGCGTAGTTCCAGTCGACGGCGAAAACATCGATAGTCGTCGATCGGCGAGCTATCGCTGTTGGGCTCAGAGTAGGGATCATCCTTGCGCTCGGAGCTCCCAACTGCTGGGCAGCACCGCTCCAGCCATGTGCCTCAGTCCACCACGTTGTTAGTAGGCGACCCGTCACATCAAGCCAGAAGACGTCGAGGACGTCCCTTTTCCGGGCGAGCATCGCCGGCCCAGCGACCGTGCTGGCCGACATGGCGCTTCCCGTGTCGATCCGCACGTGAGCCGACCATCCAGCTGTCTCGTCCCACCGGACGGCGTACAAGTGCGCGTCTCTGCCCACGAAGACGGCATCGACGTGATGGTGATCCCGAGCTACCGCAGCGCAGCCGCACGAGCCGACTACACCTCCGAGCGGGTTGGCAATCATCGTCGCTGCAGCCGCCCAGCCGGAGTTCGCCGTCCACTGGACCGTGTAGAGACCGCCGTCTTCACCGACACAGAAGACGTCCAGGATGTCACGAGTCCGGTTCACCACAGACACGCCTCCCGTGACGTCGACCGGCAGCGTGCCGGCGAGGGTGAGCGTGGGAGTGGCCCAGCCTGTCGGCCCCGTCCACCATGTCGTGTGCAGCCGCCCGTCCAAACCGACGAAGAAGACATCGATGATCCCGGGCCGGCGACCCAGAGCCGCTATCCCACCGTCCATCGTCGCCGGGATGGCGGGGTCCCCGATGCGCAGGTGGCTCGCCGACCATCCTGCACTCCTCGTCCACCAAGCCGTCTGGAGGGAGCCATCCGCTCCCACCCAGAACGTGTCGACCACGTCCGACCCTCGCGCCACACCGGCAACTCCGACGATGCCCCCGGCGGGCACCTGGCCGTCGCCGACCTGGATAGGCGCCGCGGACCATGTGTCACCACCCCAGCTCAACGCTCGCGGCGCCTGCGCGGCTCGGGCCAACACGACGTCCATCGATCGCGGGCTCCGGCTGACGGCGGCCGGACCAGGAGTGCTGGGGGCGGATCCGAGGCCGAGGATGCGCGGACTGCAGAGATGGTCGATGTCAATGTCGCCGGGGTCGCCGTGGTCCTGGTGTGGGACGTGCTGATGACCACACCAGCCGGAGAAGACCGCCCAGTCCGCAGCGTTCATCCTGACGCCGTTGGCGAGACCGGCACTCGCCGGATAGGACTTGAAGACCATGCCGGACTGACGCGGTATCGGAACCTTCTCCTCCACCATGCGCATCCATCCCGCGATGAACTCCAGACTGTCGCTGGACCATGTCGGCGACTCCGTGGCGATACCGACTATCTCGATCTGGACGCAGTTGGCCCGGTTGGTCTCCGGCGTTCCCAGCGGATGAGCAAGAGATCTGGCGGCCACGTCCAGGGGGACGTGTTGGACCGCCTGCTTGGCGATGGGATCGATCGTCAAGTGCGGCCACGAGTTGTGGGCCGTGAACTCGCCGACTGCGCTGGTGATCGATGGACCTTCCGTCGTGTGCAGCACGCCCCGCCAGGGCGCCCCGACGTACGTGCCCCCGTCATGCCCGGAGACGACGCTCGCGCCGGCAAGCCAAATGCTCACGGGCCCCCCACAAGTCGGGTGCGTGCTGACGGCACCGTGCACATCGGGAAGTCCGGCGATCGCATCCGCCACATACTCCGATCGGCATCGGAGCCCCAGCGTCCCACCCAGCGGAGATAATCGGTCGGTTCAGTCCCCTGGCGCGCTGTTTCGATCGGACGATCTGGCACAGCGCCCGGCCAGGACCCGTCCCGGGACGTCCACCTCGGTCAGCAGCATCCGGCCGGCGAGTCGATCCGCCGCGACGGATTCGTCAGGGAGCGCATGCAGACGACCGCGCGGTCTTCAGGCGTCCTCCTGCTGTCCCGGCAGTGAAACGCTCACCGCTGCTGATGCTGCGGGATAGGCTCCCGAGGCCGTCACGTGACAGAGGTGGGCGCCATGCTCCGGAACCGGATCGAGCCTAGCGGTCGGTGGGCCGGGCGTAGGTTTCAGGCGCTCCGATGAAGTCCGCTCTCGTACTCGGCGGTGGAGGTTTCCTCGGACACCACCTGACCCGGCGGTTGAAGCACGAGGGCTACCGGGTGCGTTGCGTGGACCTCCACACGCCCGAGTTCGCGCCCTCTCCGGCCGACGACTTCACAGTCGGCGACCTACGGGACTTCGACCTCTGCCGCGCCGTCATTCGTCCGGACGTCGACGAAATCTACCAACTCGCGGCGAACATGGGGGGCGCCGGCTTCATCTTCACCGGCGAGAACGACGTGGACATCCTGCTCGATTCGGCCACCATCAACCTCAACGTCCAGCGTGCCTACCGAGGATCGCGGGCACGGCTCCTGTTCGCGTCGTCGGCCTGCGTTTATCCCCTGCGCGCCCAAGGGGACCCGGACCATCCCGACTGCGCCGAGGACAACGCCTATCCCGCCGAGCCGGACAGTGAGTACGGCTGGGAGAAGCTGTTCGCCGAGCGGGTCTATGGAGCGCTGCACCACGGCGCCGTCGGCAACGTGTCGATCGTTCGGCTCCACAACGTCTTCGGACCCCACGGGACGTGGCGCGGAGGACGGGAGAAGGCACCTGCCGCCATCTGTCGGAAGGTCGCCGAGGCCGACGACGGAGACGTGATCAGCATCTGGGGCGACGGCCGGCAGACCCGTTCCTTCCTGTTCGTGGACGAATGCGTCGAGGGACTTCGCCGGCTGATGCAGTCGGGGTTCGCGGGCCCCGTCAACCTGGGGTCGGAGGAGATGACGAGCATCGCCGGCCTGGCCGAGATGGTCATCGACATCTCCGGGAAGAGACTCGAGGTTGCGTACGGAGGCGGCCCCGAGGGCGTCCGGGGACGGTGTTCGGACAATCAGCTGATCCGGCGGCAACTCGGCTGGAGCCCCAGTCGTCCGCTGCGCACAGGAATGCAGCAGACGTACGCGTGGGTGGAGCAGCAGGTGCGGGACTCCGCCGCGGCGTCGGCCATCGAGGCGACCGGTGCCGTTGGACCATGATGCGTCAACCGGGCCCTGGAGCCGCTGATCCGGACGGCGGTCCTCCCGCGGTCTGCGTGCTCGGTCTGGGTCGTGTCGGCCTCGCCGTGGCGGCAGCCCTGGCCAGCCACGGAGGCCGCGTCTGCGGCGTCGACATCGACCCACGCCGGGTCGCGATGGTCGCGGGCCACCTGCCGGCCGACGACGAACCAGGCCTGGCGGAACTGCTGGGTCAGCACCGGTTCTCGGCGTGCTCCTCCCATGCGGATGGGATCCGGCGGACGTCGGTCACCTACGTGATCGTCCCGACGCCCAGCGACGACCGTGGTGGGTACGAACTCCGTCACGTGCAACGGTCGTTCGAGCAGATCGGGCACGCCCTGGCGCAGAGCGATGAGCCGCACACCGTCGTCCTGGCCAGCACCGTGCTCCCGGGGGCGACCCGGTACGCGCTGCAGCCGGTGTTGGAGGATGCCTCCGGGCGAGCGGTCGGGGACGGGTTGGACCTCTGTTACAGCCCACCGTTCGTCGCGTTGGGCAGCGTGCTGCGCGACTTCCTCCATCCCGACTTTGCGCTACTGGGAGTGGCCGACGGAGCGACCGGCCGGGAGGTGGAGACGGTGTACCGCCGGGTGCTCGGACCCGGGGTACCGATCCGGACCATGTCGATCGAGAACGCCGAGCTGACCAAGCTGGCCGTCAACACGTTCCTGACGATGAAGATCACGTTCGCCAACACCCTGGCCGCCCTCTGCGACCACCTCCCCGGAGGGGACGTCGACACGGTCACCGACGCGGTCGGCTCCGACTCCCGAGTCGGCCCGCAGCTCCTCACCGGGGGGTTCGGGTACGGCGGGCCGTGTCTGCCGCGTGACAACGCCGCGCTGGCCCTGCTCGCCGAGGTGGTCGGCGTTCCCCCGGAGCTGGCTCGCGCCACCGACGCAGCCGACCGCTGGTTCTCGGCCCACCGAGCCGAGGCCCTCGTGGCGAGGCTCCGCCCCGAGAGCACCGCCGTCATCCTGGGCGCTGCCTACAAGGCGGGGACATCCGTGGTGGACGCGTCCCAGAGTCTGGAGCTGGCCCGGGTGCTGGCCGCCGCCGGCGTCCACGTGGTCGTCTACGACCAGCGGGCCGCATCGGCGGCAGGCCGCGTCCTCGCGGCTGCAGTCGCGGCCGGGACCGTCCGGATCGTCGACGAGCCGGCCGACCTGCCGCGCTCCCCGGACCTGGTCGTGATCGCCACGACGGATGCCCAGCTGACCGATCTCGCGCTGGACCTGCGCCCCGCGCTCCTGGCGGACCCGTGGCGGCTCGTCACCCGCGAGCGATGGCCGGCCGGAACGGAAGTCCTGCAGTACGGCCGACCCAACGCGACCCGGCCGGACGACGCGGCGTTCAACGCGGTGCGCAGCCTCTGGGCTGATCGGTCGGAGTCCCCCGAGCGCATCGGTCCCGGTGGCACCGGGATGGACGCCCTCGTGGCCGAGGACTGACGTGCGGCCCGGGCGAGCACGGTGGGACGTCCTCGGCTGCGCGTCCCTGACGCTCCCGGCGCACAGCGGGCTGCGGCGCGACATCACCCGGCCGATCTCCGAACGCCAACCGGGGTTCGACGACCAGTTCGACGCCACCACTGTCTTCTACGACGCCATCGCGCTCGGTTCCTGGCCCTCCGGCCAGCTGGTGCTGGTCGGGCCGCCCCTACGGAACCTCGAGGCCACCGTGACGACGGGTCGCATCGACGGGCGCCCTCTCGGCACCCGAATCACCCGGTTCCATCACCGGGACCGGTGCTGCGACATCTGGCTCGCGGCCCCCCGGGTCCGCACCGTCACCGTGGCGTTCGACTTCGGGGCCACGCAGCTCCGGCCCAGCCGCGCGGAACTGCGTCGGTACGCCGGCCGGCGGGTGCTATACACCCTGTCCAAGGACAACGACCCGGCCTGGGTGGTCGACTGGGCCAGGTTCCACCTCGTCAACCACGGAGCCGACGCGGTCCTGCTGTACGACAACGGCTCCACCCGGTACTCGCCGCGCCACCTCCTGCAGACGCTGCGCGCCGCGCTGCCCGGTCTCCCCGTCGACGTGGTGTCCTGGCCCTTCCCGTACGGGCCGGGCGGCTTCTCGAGCACTTCGGGCTGGGACTCCGACTTCTGCCAGGCCGGCGCGTTCCAGGATGCGCGGTTCCGGTTCCTCGGCCGAGCCGCGAGCGTGCTCAACACCGATGTGGACGAGCTGGTGATCTCGGCCAGCGGCCGCAGCGTCTTCCAGGCGGCCGAACAGGACGCCGCCGGTTGCGTCGCCTTCGCCGGCGACTGGATCGGCGCCGCAACCGGTCGCCGGGGTCACCCGGGGGCAGCGCGGCACGGCGACTTCGTCCATCGAGACGCCGCCCAGCTGGAACGCTGTCCGCTCAAGTGGTGCGTGGTCCCGGCCCGGACGGGCCTGGAGTACAACTGGTCGACTCACCACGTGCGGATGCCCGGCTTCACCGCGGCGATCACCGACGAGTTCGGCTACCGGCACTTCCGAGCGATCTCGACCGACTGGAAGTACCCGCGGTCAGCGCCGATGGCGCTGGACCCCGCGCTGCACCGCGTGGACCGCCCGTTGGAGGCGGCGCTGGACCGGGCCGGGCTGCGCGGCGCCGTCAACGCGTTCAAACACCAGGCCTGAGGCCATGAAGTAGGTCCAGGCACCCGACGTCCTGATGGCCGCTTTGCCCTCCTCGGTCTCCTGCGGTCGGTAGGCGTAGCCAAGCGCCGTCACCTTGTCGATCCAGTACCCGGCGGGCTGGCAGTTCACGTGGTGGTACCCGGTCTGGCCCGGCACGGCGTGGGTCATCGCGATCACCCGTCCGTTGGCCAGGGTGCGCAGGACGTTCCCCACGTAGCGCTCGTCGATGTGTTCGACCACCTCGCAGCAGTGCACGAGGTCGGCGGGCCAGTGGAACGGCCCCGACCGGAGGTCGTGCAGGGTGATCGGGGCGACGGCTCGTCGGAGGTTGCCGCGCAGGCCGTCGAGCCCCTTGACCCGGAGACCCTGTTCGGCGCAGTACAGCAAACAATGGCCCTCGCCACAGCCTACGTCCAAGAGCGAGGTCAGGGAGAACCTGTCGATCAGGTAGTCCCACAGCGCCGGATGGAAGGTCTGCGGGTCTCCGCCGATCATGTTCCCGCCCAGCGCAGGATCGTCCGGGTCCTTGGCGATCGACATCAGCGCCGCCGTCCCGACGGGACGGCCATCCCGCGCCGACCCTGCCACATCCACCAGGCCACCAGGACGCTGAGCCCCCGCATGCACAGCCGGTCGTCCACCGCCAGTCCGTCGTGGCCCGGTGACCGCCGCACCTGGCGGCTGATCTCGGCCAGCAGGCCCACCGGGGCGGAGAGCGGGTCGTCCTTCCAGCGCAGCCGCGCCTCACCCCGGCCCAGCCGCTCTGCCTTCGCCCGCAGAGCCCTCAGATCCGTCATGCAGGGATGGTCGATGGTCGCCTCGTCGCCGTAGACGATGGGCACACCGAGCCGGCCGGCCCGTCGGGCCCAGTCCCAGTCCTCGCCCGCAGCCTCGGGAAAGGCCTCGTCGAATTCCCCCACGCGGTCGAACACGGACCGGCGCATGATCACGTTGGCGGTGACGAACGCCTGGGAGTAGCGGACGTACTGCTCCTGCCGCAGGTAGTTCGCGCCGTCGAACCGACTGACCAGGTTCTCCGCGGCACCGGACCGGGTGATCGCGCCGGCCACAACCGCCTCCGGACCGGCCCGCTCGAGTGCGTCGAGTCCGGCCGCCAGCCAGCCGGGCGACGGCCGGCAGTCGTCGTCCACCAGCGCGATCACCTCGCCGGTGCTGACCGAGATGCCCGTGTTCCGGGCAGCGGCCGGACCTCGCGTGGGCTCGTGCACCACCCGGACGCCGTCCGGGGTCGTGGGCAGCGTCGTCTCCGGACCGTTGAGCACCACCACGACCTCCACAGGCAGGTCGCACTGCTGGTGGGCGAGTGCGGCCAGGCATCGTCGCAGCGCCGGCGAGTCGCCGCGCGTGGGCACGATGACGCTCACCCGGCGGGCGCCGTTCGTGGGATGGTCCAGCCCCGCCCGCGAGCCGACCGCCGACCTGCCCCTGGCCCCTACGTCAGGTGTCAGGCGGCCCACCCTCGCCGACTCGTTGCGCACCCGGACCCGCTCGAGGTAGCCATCGAGGGTCGGGATGCCGTACTCCGCCAACAGGTCCGCGACCGAGACACCGGGGTCGCCGCTCGTGACCAGGCAGACCCGCTCGTCCTCATACCGACGGAAGGTCACCCGGCCCCGGAGCCGGCGGGCCAGCCGTCGCAACATCTCCTCGGTGTGGTCCAGGTGGACGACCTCGTAGTCGAGGCCCAGGTCGACGACGGGCGCGTCGGTCGTGGAACCCCACTGCGCGGCCACGTGACCGACGGGGTCGATCACCGCTGACCGGCCGCCCTTGGACACCGCGGCGAGCACGAAGCTGCGCGTCTGCCACGCCCGCGCGCGCAGGGCCGTGCCGCCGCTCTGCTCCGAGGGGAAGAGGACGAGCTTCACCCGGTGGGTCGCCAGGTCGCGCCACGACTCGGGGTACTGCACGTCCAGGCACACCCGCACGCCGAGCGGGCCGAAGGGGGTGGCGATGGGACCGCCACCGACGCCTGGGGTCACGCCGCCCTCGAGCGCGCCCGCCTGTGCGTCGGACGGCCAGAGGAACTGTTTCCGGTAGACACCGAGGCGCTGCCCCGCCGAGTCGAGCAGTACGACGGAGTTGTACACCGCGTGCCCGGCGTCCTCCAGGAACGGAACCGCGAGCAGCGCGCCCGACTCGCGGGCCAGGTCGGCGAAGCGCTCGATGAGCTCGTGGCCGACCGGCACGGCCAGCCGGGCGGGCCGGCGATCGCTTAACCCGTCGTACAGGAAGTTCTCCGGGAGGCAGATCAGGTCGGGCCGGGAGGGTGCGAGGGTCCGGACGGCCGACACCGCAGCCGCGACACCGGCGTTGGTTCCGGAGACCGGGCCGCTGTCCCGGCGCGGCATGGAGAGCGCGGCGACCCGGATCCGCTTCCCGCCGTGCGCCTCCGGACCGCAGGGCGGCGGGGGGATCGACCGGCCTGTCACGACGGCTTCCCGGAAGGATCCAACCGGCGGCGGACCGACGTCGGCAGCCGCCGATCGGGCAGGCTCTCGTCCAGTCGCACGAGCCATGCCCAGGTCGCCGCGGCGCGCACACCCCACCGGGCTCGGGCCGGCACGTCGGCGTCCCGTAGCGCGCCGGACGTCTCGGAGACCAGGCGTCGGGTGTACTCGCCCCACCGCTCCCCGCGGGTCCGCATCGCGTCGACCGGGGCCAGCTGGGACCGTGCCATCTCGGCACGGACCTGCTGCCGCACAGTTGCCGTCAGCTGTTCCCAGCTGCTGTCGACCGTCCGCCGGACCACCGCCGGCGCACGCACGACCGGGTGACCACGCGCGGCCGCCCGGGCCAGCCATGCGTACTCGGCGATGCCGGTCGGCGAGAGCTGGTCGAACGGACCGAGCGCCCGCCAGGTCGCGCGCCCCAACAGCACCCCCTCCCCCACCCCCGTCGGCGGGGCTGCGGGGTCCGTACGGTGGGAACTCAGGGCCCCGTAGTACCCGACCGACGGCGAGCCGCGGTCCGGCAGCCGGACCTGGGGGATGCTGGCCACGATGCAGTCCGTGTCCTGCGATGACAGGGTCGTCACTGCCTGCTCGACCCAGTCGCCGGCGGGCAACACGTCGGCGTCCAGGTGGGCCAGCAGGTCGCCGCGCGCGACCGCGGCGCCCTTGTTCCGGGCCGCCGCCCGACCCGGCGTGGCGGCCCGGACCGCGGTGGCGAACGGGAAGTCGGCCAGGACCGCGTTGGGCCGGAGCCGACCGTGCTCGGTGGCCACGATCACCTCGATGTACGTGCGCGGGTAGCTCTGGTGCTCGAACGCGGCGAGGCAGGCACTGAGGCGGGTGGCACTGCCCGTGTCAGCGACGATTACCGACACGGACTTCGTGTCGGCCGCGACGATTGCGCCGTCCCGGAGCACGTGCGTGGCGTCGGCCGCGGAACTGAGGCCGTGCAAGGAGTCCCCCGCGAGCCAGTAGTTCCGCAACGCCCGGGGACTTCGGCGGTAGTCCGCCGCGGTGGCGAACTGCCGGTATCCGTGGTTCTGGTGGACCACTCCGTCTGCTGCTGTCAAGTCCGCGACTGGGAGCCCGCGCACCCTGGCCTCGTGCAGCAGCCAATTGTCCCAGCTGAACGCGCCGACCGAGAACGGTGGCACGTTGGCGAACATGCCTCGGGGATGGACGAAGACGTCCAGGGCGAACGGCGTGAACAGCTCCCCTTCGGTCCGCGCCGCGCGACGGAGGCGGTCGGCCCACCCGTCCTCGAACGCCAGGGCGTCGGGGACCTCCAGGTTCCACCGCCGCGCGACGCTCAACGACGGTCCGAGCGTTGCGATCGCCTGCTGTGCGGCGGTCCAGAAGTCCGGCAGCAGGAGGATGTCGGCGTTGACGTAACAGATCCAGTCGGCGGTGGCGGTCCGGTCGATGGCGTGGAACACCGCGTCCAGCTCCGGGGCGCCCTCCTCGTCGACGTTGACGTCCGGGACGTGCGTGGCACCGAACTCGGCGGCGGCCGCTGCGAGGCCGTCGTCATCGCCCAGCAGCAGGATGCCCGCGACGTCCGGGAGGCGCCGCCAGCTCCCCAACGCGTTCCGTTGGATGGTCCCGATGTGGCCCTCGAAGGCCTTGGGCACCGCCGCGATCGTGATGGGCGTGCTCATCGGCTCGCCCCCAGACCCAGCCGGCGCCGCGCAGACCGGCGAGCGCTGAGTGCTGCGTCGAGCTCCCGCCGGATCCGCACCGGCGCGAAGTGCTCCTCGGCGAACGCGGCGGAGCGGTCCTCCAGCCGGGCTCGCTCGTCCGGACGCGACAGCAACGCGTAGGTGGCCGACGCACATCCGTCGAGGTCCCGCGCCTCGACCCAGGCCGGCCTGCCGGCCTCCGGCAGTCCCTCCACGGCCGCCGGCGTGGCGACCATCGCCTTTCCGTACCGGAGCGCCTCGATGGCCTTGATCTTGACCCCGCTCCCGATCTCGATGGGACAGACGACGACCGCAGCCGCCTCGTAGGACGGAGCAAGGTCGTCCACCTCGCCCAGGAAGGTCACGGCAGGGCCGGGTCGTCCGGCGGCGACCGTCCCGGCGATGTCCAGCCGGGCGTCGGGGACGGCGGCCAGGACGGCTTTCCAGCCGGACGCGGCAAACCTCAGGATGCCGTCGTTGCCCGCGTGCGACGCGCCGACCGCCAGCACCCGCGAACTGACTGGCGGCGCGGACGGCGGGGCGGAGCAGCTGATCTCCGGGAAGACAGACCGCACGTCCGTGTCCGGCACCAGCGTCCGCAGGACGGCTCCGTCGTGGTACTGGGCCGCGAGGACCGTATCCGCTGAGCGCAACAGGCCTTGCTCCTGCACCCGGGTGCAGGAGACCCAGGGATCCAGGCCGGCTGCGCGGAAACGGTCCGTCCGTTCGTGCAGCACGTCGTGGCAGTCGACCACCCGGGTGACCCGAGGCGGGAGGCGGTGCATCGTGGGGGCCAGCCAGGCGTACTCGGCGATGACGACCTCCGGCCGGCGCGCCGCGACCACCCGCTCCACGGCCCAGCGGAAGGGCCGGCTGTCGAAGCAGGCCACGTCGCCACCGTCGAAGCGCCGGGCTCGCAGGCGATGGACGGCGTCGACCTCGCTCAGCAGCTCGTCGTCGGAGCCGGCGTCCGGGAGGCAGATGAGCTCCACTCGCCAGCCGAGCGCGCGCAGACCGCGCAGCACACCGAGAATGCGAACCCGGTTACCGCGTCGAGCGGGGAGCAGCCGGCGGTCGGTGACGACCACCGCTGACCGCCTCACGCTCGTTGGTTCGACACCGCGCCGCGAGGCGGCAACTGCCCCCCTGGATCTTCAATCACCCACGGTATGGTATGGAGGCTGAGCACGGAGCGGAAGGGGCGCCATCGTGGGCCAGTCCGCCGGTCGTGGGTTCCTGCCTTCGGCGACCGACTTCTGGCAGGCCAACCGGGTCCCTCGCTCGCCGCAGTACCCACCTGTGGCGTTCACGCAGTGGCTGCACGGCGATTCCGAAGAGAACTACCTCCGCCGAGGGAACCGCGCGTTCTCCCCGGACAGCGTGGGGTACCGGTTCAATTCGATGGGATACCGCGGTCCGGAGTTCGATCGGGACGCCGGGGACTTGGCGGTCGTGTTCGTCGGCGATTCCAACACGTTCGGCCTCGGCATGCCGTATGAGCGGCTGTGGACATCGCTCGTCACTAAGTCGCTCGCGGACCTGCACGGCCGGACGGTGCGCCAGTTCAACCTGGGGTTCGGGGCGACCGGATCGGATTACGTCGCCATGATGGTGCACCAGAGCATCGACGCGCTGCGACCCGACGCCGTCTGCGTGCTGTGGCCGTCGACCGCCCGGATCAGTTGGTTCCCGACGCCGCGCCGTCAGCTCTTCTTCCTGCCCGATTGGCGACCGGACTTCAACACCGAGGAGCACGCGGCGTTCCTGCGTCTGTCCACGGAGGCCCAGACGTTCTTCAACTTCGTGCGCAACTTCCAGCTCGTGCGGGCCCGGTTGGCCGAGTGCGGCATCCCGTACCACTGGGGGGTCCTCGAGCCGGTGCCGACGGAGGTCCTCCAGGCGTACACCGGTCTGGATGGGTACGTGGGCGCCTGGGAGCCTGTGGACCTCGCTCGGGACGGCCGGCACGCCGGCATCGATTCCCATGCCGAGTTCGCCGCCGCCATGGTGCAGGGAATGGCGAGCGAAGGTCTAGGGCCTGCCGGAACGGGCTCCGCCGCGCCGCAGGCCGTGGCACCGCCTCGCCCGCGCGCACGGCTCCCGGTCGCCACTGCGCCACCTCGGGTCGACGCACTCTTCCGACCGGCGCGGCAGATGATCACCTCTGGCCGTCTGGGACGCAGGATCCGGGCCATGAGACGCCGAGACCCGTTCATCTACTGAAGTGATCATCTACGGGGTCAGCGCCAACGAGCACGACGCCAGCCTGGCCGTGGTGCGGGGGCGCGAGATTTTGTTCGCTTCCGCCGCCGAGCGTTACAGCCGGGTCAAGAACGACCCGCACCTCAACGCCGACCTGCTGGCTGACGCGATGCGGTACGGCCCGCCGGATCTCGTGGTGTGGTACGAGAAGCCGCATCTCAAGCGCGCACGCAAGGCATGGGCCGGGCAGTGGTCGGACGTCGGCCGGACCGACGGCGCGCGATACGTGCACCGCTTCCTGCCCGGCGTCCCGGTGCGCTACGTCGGTCACCACGAGAGCCACGCGGCCGCGGGATACTTCACCAGCCCCTTCGACGACGCGGTGATCCTCGTGGCCGACGCGATCGGCGAGTGGGAGACCCTGAGCGCGTGGACGGGGCAGGGCCCGATCCTGCGGCGGCTGTGGAGTCAGAACTATCCGGACAGCCTCGGGCTGCTGTACTCGGCATTCACCCAGCGGATCGGACTCACGCCCAACGAGGAGGAGTACATCCTCATGGGCATGGCCGCATCGGGCGAGCCTGTCTACCGGGACCTGATCTGGCAGGACTTCGTCGAGCGTTTCGACCCGCCCCGCCTGAAGCTGCGGGAGAACCCCCACCGCGGGGTCCGTTGGTGGCGCCCGGACCTGGACCGGCGAGCGGACTTGGCCGCCTCCATCCAGGCGGTCACCGAAGACGTCCTGCTGGGGATCACACGCTGGCTGGCCCGGACCACCGGGCGTCGACGCCTGGTGCTGGCCGGCGGCGTGGCGATGAACTGCCTGGCCAACACCAGGATCGCCCAGCAGGGGTTGTTCGACCAGATCTGGATCATGCCCAACCCGGGTGACGGCGGCTCCAGCATCGGGGCGGCGCTGGCGTGGAGCCGCCGGCACGCCCGGTGGCGGCATCCCTACCTCGGCCACGCGATCGACCGACCGTTCGACCAGGCCGGAGCGCTGGCGGCACTGTCCGCGGGTGACGTGATCGGCGTGGCCACCGGCAGGGCCGAGTTCGGACCGAGGGCCCTGGGCAACCGCTCGCTGTTCACAGACCCTCGGGACCCGGCGGCCAGGGACAAGGTGAACGCCCTCAAGCGGCGGGAACCGTTCCGGCCGTTCGCACCCATGGTGCTCGCCGAGCACGCTCACGAGCACTTCGATCTGCCCGTACCGACCAGTCCCTACATGCAGTTCGTTGCGCCCGTGCGACATCCCGAGGCGTTCCCTGCGATCGTGCACGCAGACGGCACGGCCCGGGTGCAGACCCTGCGGCCGGCGGACAACCCGGCGATCCACGGGCTGCTGGCGGACTTCCACGCCCGAACCGGGTGCCCGATGCTGCTGAACACGTCGCTGAACGTGAAGGGCGAGCCCCTGGTCAACTCGGTCGCCGATGCCGACCGGTTCACCGCCCGGTCGGGCATCCGGGTCTATTGATCACCGAACGGTCCAACGCCGTGTCGAGCAGACGGCGGGCCGGCCGATAGCCGGGCTTCTCGGCCACCACCCGGCGGAGGAGCGCGGCGGCCCTCTCGTGACGGCAGGTCACCAGCAGCCGGCGGCCTTCCAGATGGCAACGGTCGATCCCTGACATCGGCGACCGGGCCAGGAGCCTCTTCAGGTCGTGCAGACGACCGGTCTGCAGCAGGACCTCGCCCAGGTAGTAGCCGGCGAGCCCCGTCATCGGGCTCAGCCGCAGACATTCCCGCAGCTCGTCCTCGGCGAGCGCCCACGCCCCGCCGTCGAGGTGGACGCGCGCCATCTCCAGGTGGCCGCGGGAACAGCGGGGATGGCGGTCCACCTTGGCCCGCCCGAGCAACGAGTACTGCGCCGTCTTCGGCGCGGTGTGTGCCGTGCCGGCTGCGGATCCCTCACGGTGATGGACCACGAGGTCGCTCAGCCGCAGTCGCACGCCGACCTGCCGGGCGGCCGGGATCAGCGACTCGTGAACGGGGTAGCGGTAGGTCAGGCCGGACAGCCGTGGGAACAGACGGATGGTCCGGCTGACGTGCCAGGACTGCCGGGCTGAGGCGCGCCCGCCGAACTCGCTCGGTGCCAGGAATCGAGGCCATTCCAGGTCGTGGTCGAAGAAGTTCCGCACGGTGACGCCGAATGCTGTCCGGGGATGGGCGTCGACTATCGCCCGGATGCGGTCCACGTCGGGGTCGAGCAGCCGCTCATCGGCGTCCAGCGACAGGATCCAGGACCGTCGGGCGACGCGGAGGTAACGGTTCCGGGCCGCGGCGAAATCGTTGGTCCACGGTGCAGCGATCACGTGTGCCCCGAGTCGCTCGGCGATGCTCACCGTCTCGTCACACGAGCCCGTGTCGACCACGATCAGCTCGTCGGCCACCGCGGCCACGCTCTCCAGGCAGTCGGCCAGCGTGGCGGCACCGTTCCGGACGATCATGCAGAAGCTCAGCCCCGGTAGGCTTCCCGCGCCCTCCGCCCGCCGGTCCGACATGGTGGGGGCCGGCCCGCGCAGCGGTTCCGGCGATCCTGGAGACCCCATGATCCCGGCTCGGACGCGTGCTCAGCGCATGGGTCGGACCTGTCGCCGGCTCCGGGCGTCGAGCGCGGCACCACCGGTGAAACCGGCGGCGAACAAGCCCGAGGCCGCCAGGGTCGGGGTGGCGAGCTTAGAGCCGTTCGCCTGCAATTGCGCACCCGCGATGCCCAGTGCGCCGGAGATCACCGCAGCGCCCAGTCGGGTGGCAGCCTGGGAGATGAGCTCGCCGTGCTCTCGGACGACCCACTGCCACCAGTCGGCCGGGTTGGTCAGGTCGTCGGTGTTGAACGGATCGAAGTCGCTCGACGTCACAACGACCACCTCACTGGCAGGAACGAGCATGTCCCGTGATGTTGACCCGGACAGTAGTGGCCGCGGGCCGCGGCGGGGTCGTGTCCGCACGCGGCCCTTCGGTGCGATCGGCCCGGGATCGAGGGCCGGCCCGGCCCGGCAACCGTGCATTGACGGGGCTCGCGGAGCCCTGTCACGCTGTTCGGACACGGTGCCTCTCCGCTGTTCCGATCCTGCGGCATGACAGCCGCAGCCGAGTTCGAACTGGCGCGCAGCGGCATCCGGGTCCACCCATGGCGGTCCTGCAGACCAGAGCCTCTGGACCTGCCGACGGCACGATGCCCGGACGGGGATCGGAGGGGACCGTGCGATGACACTGTTCGTCCAGCTCTCCTTCACCGGCACGCAGTTCGCCGTGCTGAGTCATCTGGTGCTGATCGGGCGGTGCGAGAGCGACCCGGCCGACCTCATCGAGGACGTCCCGGGCAATCCGACGATCAAGAGGTTCAAGTACCGCAAGAAGCGCAGCGGGCCGGCGCAGGACCTGCTCGACGCGATGTGCAACTCCGTTGCGACGGACGTCGTCATCTCGGGCGTAGACGCGGGTTTCGTGCTGCCCGATGGCAGCCCCATCACCGCGACAGGCGGGGCGACCCTGCCGTTCGGCGGAACTGCTATGCGCATCGTCTACGACGTCACAGACGCCGGATCCGCCAACTACCACGTGGCGGAGTTGTCCGGGACACCTGGCCGGGTCACCCACCCGGCACCGGCGATCCTCTTCCATGAGCTGGCACACGCACACCACGCGGCCGTGGGCGATGCGCCGCCACCCGGCCCGGCGCGGGTGCGACAGACGATCGAGCACGAGAACGCCTTCCGTCTCCAGGTCGGACTCCCCCTGCGAAGCCCGACGGACCAGGGCGTGGGCGTGGGGTACGCGGCACCGGCTCAGGTCGTGTGCCCGTCGACGCTCGAGCCGGATGCGATGCCCGTGGAGGGTGGCCTCAGGATGCGCGCGCCCACGACGTCGATTGCCGCGGACGTCTGGCTGGACATCGGCGGCAAGCCCGCCACCGACGTCGTCCTGCGGGACGGGTGGGTGTACGGAACCACTCCTCCCTTGCCGGCCGGCGACCATCCGGTGACGCTGACGCAGGGTGGGCTCGGGTCCCCGGTCGGCACGCTGCACTACACGGAGGAGCTCCTCCTCGCCGTTCGTGCGGCCGTGTCCGCATACGGCGTTGCCCTCCAGGAGGCGATCGTCCGGCTGCCCGGAGCGTTGACAGCTGAGGCTCGCGCCATCGTGACGGCCGACGCGGAGCTCCGGGGTCACGCCGTGGACACCGTCGCACACGCCCGTGCCGACGCCAGGGGCGAGAGCCTCGAGTCACTGGCGGTCGACGGGATCTGGCTCGCGGCTGCCGACGTGTTGGCCGCCCTGCAGAAGGAAGTCTCGGACGGACACGTGATCGCCTAGCCACGGACGAGGAGCCATGCTCGTACAGCACACGTTCGGTGGGCCGGGCTTCCTCCCGGATGTCCGCAAGCGCATGAACTCCGGCGGTGGGGTCTTCGCGGCACTCGATGGTGCGTTCCGGTACGTCTTCCTGGACGCCGACTTCTTCCGGCTCGAGGTGCTCCAACGAAAGCCGTCCGAGAAGTTCACGGCGGCTGCCATCGCCTCGACCGCCCGGGTGGTCGCCAACGGGCAGACCTTCGCCAGCTACTGCGCAACCCCCGGCGACTGCGCGGTGAAGTGGCAGGGAGAGGTCGTGTCCAAGGCGATCACGCTGCCTGGTGAGCCCCCGCATGCTCCCTCCTTCCGCTACTTCGGGCAGGGGGCAGGGGCGTCGGCCAGCTCCTTCATCGTGGCCAAGGGCGACCCGGGACAGTCCGTTCCCCCCCTCGTCGAGGCGATAGGCCGGTTGCTCCCGCTCGTGGAGGGGAAGTCGGTCGCGGCCACACCGGCGACCTCGGGGACCTTCTGGCCGATGTCGGCGACCATTGGTAAGGCGGCGTACGGCGTCGCCCGCGACATCAACGCCGTGCTCGTGATCGTTCAGCAACACGGCGAGATCGGGCTCATGCTGCCGCAGTTCGCCGCTCTCGTCGCCGGAGCGGGTGTCGATCAGGCCGCCATGGGAGACGGCAGCGACTCCGCCACTCTGGTCGTTGACAAGGTCGTCGAGGTGACACCTGGCGACTACATCAAGAACCGCGCCATCCCGGACGGTCCTGCGTTCATCCAGCGCAGCCTGAGCACCACACCGGCGTCTGCCCTGCGCAACAACCCCGCGTCGACCGACCCGCGCTTCCTGACGGACTTCTCCGCCACGGGGACGCAGGGTTCCTTGGCCATCGACAACTCAGGCATCAAGCTGATACTCGTCTCCTTGGGTGTCCGTGGCGACACCGGTCACGACCTGGCGCTTGACCTCGGGGTACCGCTTCCCGCGATCGTCTCGGCCGCCTCAGCCCAGCTCCCACCACCGCCGGGCACCCCGATGACCGGTGGGCCGCTGACGCTGACCCCCAGCATGACGAGACCGCCCGGAACGGCTGGCGTCCTCACCGGTCAGCTGCGTGTCGCCACCGCCCAGGGTTCGGTGACGTTGGACGTCAACTGGCCGCTGGCGACGACGTAGCCCGACCTGCGACAGTGCTCGAGATCGCAGCCACCTGACTGTGAGGTGCCACCTCCCACCGCTGGCAGCGCCTCCGACACCGACGGTCCACGGTTGCCTTCTTGGCCGCCGCGACGTACGGCGTGTCAGCGTCAGTGTTGGCCATAGTGTGCACACCTCGATCAGTGCTCCTGGTGCATCCAGCGTTCCTCCGCCCGTACGCGACACCGCGGAGCGCTTCCCCGCGCGGCTGCCCAAGCAGGTCGCTCAGCCGCACCCGTCTCAGTGCAGGCGTGTGCGTATGTAGCGTGTCGCCCCTCGGACACAGCACCGCCCCGGTGTCTCTGCAGGTCAGAGGCCCGGGGCGGAGTCGTTTCAAGGTCAACATAGGCCTCGTGATACCAATTTGATCCTTCGCGGGCTCTGTCAGCCCCGCAGCAGGGCGGCGTAGCGCTCGGCGGCCTGGCGGCCCACGCCGGGGTGGACGTGCTGGTAGACGGTGAGGGTGATGGTCGCGTTGGCGTGGCCGAGGCGCTCCGAGACCACCTTCACCGGCTCGCCCGCGGCCAGCAGCAGCGTGGCGTGGGTGTGGCGCAGGTCGTACAAGCGGATCCGCGGCAGCTCGTCCTCCCCCAGAGCTCGGCGGGCCTGGGCCACCTGATCGGTGAAGCGGCGGGAGAAGCGCTCGGGATGGCGATGCCCGCCGGTCAGGCTGCCGAGGACAAGGGCGCTGTCCCGCACCAGCCCTGCGTCCAGCCGGCCGCGCACGGCGCGGTAGGCCTCGAGCGCGGCGACGGTGTCCGGGTCGATGTCGACGACGCGCGCCTGACCTGTCTTCGTCGGCCCCTCGAGCAGCTGCTGCCCGTCGCCCTTGGCCTTGACGACGCCCACGCTGCGCCGCACCTGCAGACGGCCGGCCTCGAGGTCCACGTCCCGCCAGCGCAGGGCGAGAGCCTCACCGCGCCGCATACCTGTGGCCGCGAGCAGCCGCCAGGCCATGGCGAGGTCCGGATCGCGGTCCTCGGCCCAGGCCAGGAACTTCCCGAGCTTTCGGGCGGTCCAGGCCTGCATCTCCGGCGGCCTGGCCTCCGACGGGCTCGGCGGCGTGGACCGGTCGGTGGGGTTCACGGCCAGCCGCCCGTGCTTGACGGCCTCCCCCAGCGCGGACCGCAGGATCGTGTAGACGTAGCGCACCGTGCGGGCCGACAGCCCTCCTCGGCCGTCCGCACGCCCCGAGGTCTCCAACGTGCGCATCCACGCGTCCACCGCCGTCCCGGTGAGCCGGGACAGCGGCGTCGCCCCCCAGGTGGGGGTCGATGTGGAGCCGGATGTTCTTGCGGTAGGAGGAGAGCGTGGACGCCTTCAGCCGCTGGCCCTCGACCCACTCGGCCAGGTACGTGTCGAGTCGCATCTTGGCGGGCTCGACCCACTCCCCCATCTCGACGTTGCGGATCTCCGCACGGAGGGCCGCGGCGGCGTCTGCCCTGCGCATGAAGCCGCGCTTGAGGACGACGCGCTTGGTCCCGTCCTCCAGCAGGACCGGGTACTTGATCAGGAAACGTGGGCCGACCTTCGTCGCGTACTCGCTGATCCCGCCCTCGCCTGCCTGTCGCCGCCGCGGCTTCCCCATCCAGGACCTCCTCGTGACGTCCCTCGTCGCGCGTGCCGACGTGGGACGTCGCGCGATCGCAGGTCTCACCCCGGACCTATACGCATCGAGCGGCGCTCGGGTACGAGCCGGGCGTTCTGTGGACGCATGGACACCCTGTGGACGAGGCCGTCGCGCGCCAGCCGGAGCCTTTCTGCCGATCCCCGGTAGTTCTCCAGTACAGACGTCGACACTGCTGTGCGTGGGTCCTGGCGAGCCGCCGTTGTCGTGAGCCACTCGGGCTCGCAAGTCGCAGCCTCACCCTGAGCCGTGGGACGAGGGCGGCTGCAGCCCGTCCGCGCCGCCGGCATCCCGACCTGACCGCAGGCACGCTGGCCGACGGCGCGACCGGTCGGCGTGGTCCGGTGCCGCAGCAACGATGCCGTCACCAGCGCCGCCGTCGACCTCTCGGCCGCCGGTGCCCGACGTGGTGGTGGCCGCCGGCGGGACACCGATAGGCGTGCACCGTGCGCCCGTCGTACGCGCAGCGGTTGAGCGTCATCGCGCGGGCACGTGCCGCTTCCTTCATCAGGCGCTCTTTCTCCGGGAACGGACAGCTGCGGGCCACCGCATCGCCTCCTCGACTGGTGGAGGACGCGATGATGCGGGCCGATACCGACAAGGCATCACCTCCCCGCCCCGCCGAGGCGTACGCCGCGTCCGGCTCGGCCACGCGGCAGCGGACCCCTCGGGTCAGGGGGCCGTGTGAACGGAGCCAGGGTGCCCCGGTCGAGACGAAGGCGTCCCGGTGGTGCAGCCCTCTCGCGGTCCGGTCACCAGCCGACCGCCACGGCAACCCGAGTGCACGACCGGGTGCCGTCGAGCGGGGGTGGCGGGGTCAGCGGTCAGCCGCCGTCGACCGTCACGGAGTTGAAGGGCATGTAGGGCTCCACGAGGGGGAAGACGACGAAGAGCAGCAGCGCGCAGGCGGCGAGGGCGAGCAGCAGCGCGAGCACCGAGCGGCTCGCCGTCCCTCCGGGCAGGTGGCGCCAGATCCAGCCGTACACGGGGCGTCTCCTCAGTCCTCGGTTGGTCAGCACGACCAGCAGCCCCGCGCCAGCCCGCACGCCGTCTCAGGGCCGGCGGCCCGTCGGGTGCGTCCGCGCGGGCGACGCCGGGCCCGTCGGCGGTCACCGACGCCGAGCAGGGCGTAGAGGAACGCCTGGCGGAGCGCCAGCCAGGCGGACGCCGAGCTGGCCCACGCAGGTGACCAGCTGGTTCTCCGGCTGACTGCCCCAGTCGGTGATCCGGCTGACTGCCCCAGTCGATGATGTCGCCGCTGTTTAGCACGGCATCGACCCGAGACTGCTGGGCCACCTGGCGCATCCATTTCTGGTTCAGGCGCCCGCAGTACGGGTCGTGTGTCAGCGTCGCCACCTTCCTTGCGCCGCAGGACGCGCGGCACAGGTCAGGGGGTCTGGAGCGGTGATCCGGTGAGCACCGCCTCGACGACGTCGTGGATGGCGTCGGCCGATATCCCAGCGCCCTCTTCGTCCGCCAGCAGCCCCACGTGTGTGGTGTCGGCGGCCAGGTGGCTGCCGTTGGTGGAGAGCGCGGCCATCCGGGCCTGGGCGGCCGTCCAGCCGTTGATGATCTGCACTGATTCGCTCGCGGTCAGCACCACGAGTGGCGTGCTACCGAGGGTGGTGAGCGCCTGGGCTTGGCTGAACAGGGCGGGCATGGCGGCGGATTCCTCGGCTCCGTTGCGCCAGCTACGGGGGCTGTGGGCGAATGCCTGGAACTGGCCGGCGGCCGGCTCGGGAAGGTCGGACGAGGACGGGACGAGTTGCCCGATGCCGAGTCGGGCGAGGCTGGGCGTCACGGCCAGCAGGGCGGGGGCGTTCGGCTCGGCCGCGCCGTCGGCGGGCGTGGCCTCGTAGGGGTCGGACGCGTCGAGCAGGACCAATCCGGCGACCTGCTCGGGGTAGCGGGCGGCATAGGTCATGGCGTAGCTGCCGCCGATGGAGTGTCCGACGAGCACGTACGGGCCGTCCTCGCCGGCGCGGTCGAGCAGCGTGTTCAGGTCAGACGCGGCCTGCACGCCATCCTGGATCTGCGGTGCGTCGTCGCTCCAGCCCTGCCCCGCACGGTCATACGCGCACACGCGGGTGGTCCCTGCGACGGCCGGGGCGATGTGGGCCCAGGATGGCGAGAACTCGCCGAGCCCGCTCAGCAGGATGACGGTCGGACCACCGGAGCCGGTGCAGTCCAGGTGCAGGCGATGCCCACCGACGTCGTAGAGCTGCCCAGGAATGGGATAGCTGCGCTCGTCGGAGGCGAGGGCGACGGTCTCGAACGCGCCGCCCACCGCGGCCGCGGCCAGGGCGGCGACGACCGGGTAGAGCAGCCAGCGGCCGCTCCCGGCCGCCAGGCAGCGGCGCACCTGGGATCCCATCCAGACGGCGAGCACGAGAAGGACCGCCGGCCACACCCACCCGGCCGAGGTCAGGCCGGCATCGCCCGGGGCGAGGACCAGAAGCCCCAGGCCGGTCGCTGCCATACCGGCGGCCGGGACGAACGGCCAGCGCTGGGGCTGGTCGGTCATCTGCACCGACAGGACGGCCAGCATCGCCCAGCCGAGCGCGAAACCGAGCAGCGCCGTCCCGGTGATGACGTATTCGTCCGCTCCGCCGAACACCACCAAGGTGAGGACCGCGGCCGCGACCAGCCCGGCGGCCAGCGACCCGACGATGATCCGGCGGATCGGCCCGGTGTGATCGTTGCGGCCCGGGCGGGCGGGGAGCGGCGGTCGTTGGGTGGGCTGCGTGGCAGTCGTCATGACAGTCCGGCTTCCGTGAGAGGTATGCCGGATCCGATGGCGGGCCGGCGGGCGACGGTGCTTGTGGGGGGCCGTCGGGCAGGGGCCGAAGGTCCCAGTTGGGTCAGGAACGCGGTGTGACCTGCCGAGGCAGTCGGAGATGGTGGGTCGCTCACCACCCCAGGTGGAGGTGCGCGGCGATCCCGACGGCGATGAAGGCGGCGGCGACGAAGTCGACGGTGGCGCAGAACGGCGGCCACCACCGGGTGTTGGCGACGAAGCCGGTGCGGTGCTGCCAGACATCCTTGAGGCCGTGACCGGCCAGGCCCGCGACGAGAAGCCAGGCCGATCCGGTCACCGCCGCCGCGGCGACGACGACGAACACCGACGCGACGCCGATCTCGACGGCGATGACCGTGCCTCGACCGTCGGCGACGGCGAACCCGATGTAGACCGCTGCGATCAGCACGAGTCCCAGCGCGTAGACGGTGGCGTCCTCGAGCCAGAAGAACGCCAGCGGCGACGCCGCCTGCAGACAGCCCCAGACCACACCCCAGGCCACCGGCGTGCGCAGCTGGCGGCCGCGCCCGTCAACCGCGGTGCTACGTCGCCCAGCGACCACCCGCATCACGGCATCCCCGCGACGCCTCAGCACGGCGGGGCCTGCTCCCCCATACGCTCACCGAGCTGGGCGAGGACGCGTGTGCTGGTCATGGCTTCTCTCCGATCCGATGAGCTGGGGCAGGTAGGTCGGCTGGCGCGGCCGCAGGAGTGACCGCGCCAGCCGGGTCGTGTGCAGGGCGTGCGGTGGTGCTAGGCCACTACAAGCTCGCTGTCCGTGCCGTCAGCAGCCAGGCTGTCGGCGGGCTTCCTCAGCAACACGGCAGCGAGGACCGCACCGACGGCGGCGATGCCGGCGGCGCCGAGCAGAGCGGCGGAGAACCCGTCGGTGAGCTCGGCCGGGTTGCCGACCGCGTCGGCACCGAACGCAGCCGCGACCGCGGTCATCGCCGCCAGGCCCAGCGCGGAGCCGATCTGGTAGCTGGTGTTGACGATCCCGGCGGCCAGGCCGCCCTCCTCCGGCGCCGCAGACGACAGCGCGGTGCCGAGCGAGGGGATGAACGCCATCGCCATACCGGCCGCCGTCACCAGCGACGCAGGCAGCACGTCCACGACGAAGCTGCCGTCGGCGTCGATGAACGACAGCCACACCAGACCAGCGGCCAGCGTGGCGAGACCTGAAACGATCATCGCATTCGGGCCGAAGCGGGCGATGAGCTTCGGCGCGACCGCGACCATCCCGATCATGATCGCGACCGTCAGGGGCAGCAGCGCGGCGCCGGACGCGAACGCACCCAGGCCGAGGATCTGCTGCAGGTACAGGTTCACGAAGAAGAACATCGGGATCCAGGCGGCTCCGAGCAGCAGCTGCGCGATGTTGGCTGCGGCGAGGTTCGGTGCGCGGAAGATGCCCAGGCGCATCAGCGGCTGACGGAGCCTGGCCTGCAGCGCGACGAACACACCCAGGAGCGCGAGGCCGCCGAGGCCGGCGAGGAGCGTGCTGCCGGACGTCCAGCCGGCCTCCGGAGCGCGCACGATCGCGAAGACGACCGCGCCGAGGCCGAGCGTGGCGGTGGTCGCACCGGCGAGGTCGAGCGAGCCGCGGCCGGTCATCCCGGCAGGCATGACCGAACGGGTCAGCAGCAGGACGACAGCGGCGACCGGGATGTTGATGAAGAACACCCACGGCCACGACGCGTACTCGGTCAGGACGCCGCCGAGGAAGACGCCGGCGGTGCCGCCGGCAGGTGCGGCCGCACCGTACAGGGCAAGGGCCTTTGGGAGCTCGTTGGTGCCGCCGAACACCTGGAACAGCAGGGTGAGCGCGGCCGGGGCGATGAGCGCCGAGCCGGCGCCCTGGATCGCACGGCCGGTCAGCTCGACCGCGACGCCGTCGGCCAGGCCGGCGACGAGCGAGCCGACGGCAAGGACCAGCCAGCCGGTGGTGAAGATCCGGCGGGCGCCGAACAGGTCGGACAGCCGCCCACCGAGCAGGAGCAGACCGCCGAAGGCGACGACGTACGCGTTGAAGACCCAGCTGAGGTCCTGCGGGTCGAAGCCGAGATCGGCCTGAATCTTCGGCAAGGCGACGCCGATGATCGAGGTGTCCAGGATGACCATGAACTGGGCGGCGGCGATGAGCGCGAGAGCCAGCCAGCGCCGGCTGCTCGTCGGACTCGCCGCGGGTGCGGTGGGTGTCATGACGGTTCCTGTCTTCCGCGAAGGACAGCCGGCGGTGGCTGTCGAGACGCAGGTTCGCGAGCCCCTCTGTCCTGCCGCTGTCCTCGCACTGTCGTTCCCGCCACCGCACAGCCGCGTCAGCCGGGGCCGTCGAGACCCGTACCGGCCCTGTCGGCTCGCGTCCGTCGCCGTGGGTATGTCTTCCGCGGCCCGTGCTGTCGCCGAGCCTGAGCGTCGTGGCTGTCGGCGTCCCAAACGACGCTCTCGCGGCCTAGCTGGTCTCGGGCGCTCTCCCGGGTCGCGTCGGTAGACAGCGGACGGACAGCGCAGCGAGGCACCTTGGGTGGCGTCAGAAGAACGCCCGCTGGACGAAGGTGAGCGCGATGCCCGAGGTGAGGCTCTCGGTCGGATCGATGCGGTGCAGGCACTGTGTGCGCGAGGTGACCGGCTGGCTCCGTGACGTCGTCGGCGTCGAGACCATCACGGCCGACGCGAAGACCGGCACGGTGGTCCTCGGCGGCACGATGACCGTCGCCGACGTCCTGGCCGTGTTCGTCGGCTCCGACTACGCCCCGCAGGTTGTGGACGCAGCACCGGTTACTGCGACGTGAGCTGATCCGACCTCGTCACGTCCCCGGGAGCTCGCGGCGCAGTCAGCCGAACGGCCGCCCCGGCTGCCTCGTCGACCTGACCCCAGAGGGCGTCGAGCTCGGCCTGCTCGTGCGGCGGTGCCGGGCGCGCCGACGCCTGCCGCACCTCGACGGCTTCGTCGAGCCGCGCCTGGGCCTCGGCCCGCTGACCCACAGCGGCGGCCACGCGCGCCAGACCTTCCAGGCCGATCGCGAGCAAGGTCGGTTCGCCGTAGTGGTGCCCGGCAGCGTGCACCTGCGTGTACCGCTCAGCCGCGTCGTCCAGCATCCCGTCACGCCAGTCGCACCATGCGACACCAGCGAGTGCGTGCCCGCCCCACAGCGGGGTCCCCAGCCGGGTCAAGCCGCGCACCGCCTCCTCGAACAGCGGCCGGGCCGACGCCGCATCCCCCTCGACCTGTGCGATCTGCGCCCGTCCCAGGCCGGCGAGAACCACACCTGCGGCGTCACCGACCTCCTCGGACGCAGACGCAGCCCGGTCGAACGCGGCCGAGGCCGCCGCGCGCTCGCCCAGAGCCAGCAGCGCGACGCCGAGGTCGGACAGCGCCCACTGGGCGGTGTTGAACACCCCAGCCGAGCTCGACACCTCGATCGCCTGCTCGAGGACGGGTATCGCCTCGGCGTACCGGCCGAACTCCTTCAGCCCCCAGCCCAGGTGGTAGAGCACAGCTGACAGGCCCCAGCCGTCATCGAGCCGGCGGAACGCCTCTGACGCGGTCCGGCCCATCGCCCGCGCCCGCAGCTCGTCGCCCCGGCGGATGAAGTTCTGCAGGCGGACGAACGCGACGACCGCATGACCCCAGTCGTCGGCCCGGGTGGTGAACTGCTCGTCCGCTTCGGCGAGCAGCTGTGCCAAGCGGCCGGGGTCCGAGCCGTTGAGCAGCTCGACGGCGAGCAGCACCTTCGACAGGGCAGCGCGATGCGCATCACCCTCAGCCTCGAACAGCTGCAAGCTCTCGAGCGCCGTTTCCGCACAGCGCGGGCTCGGATGCACCAGGCACGCCCGTGGACGCTCGACGATCGACACCGCCTGCAGCGCCCGGGCTCGTGCCTGCCGGCTCGCGCCGGGAGTGGCGATGAGCTTCGACAACACCTCTCGCCCCTCGCCGTGCCGTCCCAGGTGCCAGAACAGGGCGAGCGAGCCGGCCAGTCCTAGCCCGTCTTCGACCCGGCTCGGGTCGGCCGACAGCCACGCCAACGCTGCCCGCAGGTTGGCGTGCTCGTTGCGCAGCCGCTGCAGCGCCGCCCGCTGTCCGTGGCCGCGCAGGCCCTGCTCGGCCTGCTCGGCGACGTGCCGGAAGAACATCGCGTGCCGGGCTGCCGCGTCGTCTCGCTCCCCGGAGGTGTCGAGCTGCTCGACCGCGTAGTGCCGCAGCGTCTCGAGCATGCGGTACCGCGACGGCGAACCGGGCTCGAGCACGACCATCGACCGGTTGACCAGGTGGTCGAGCGCGTCGAACACCTCACCGGCGGGGATGTCCCCGCCCGCGACGACGGCCTCGGCTGCCTCGAGCGTCCAGCCGCCGTGGAAGACGGCCAGGCGCCGGAATGCCTGCTGTTCGGGCTGCGAGAGCAGCGCGTGGCTCCACTCGACGGTCGCGCGCAGGGTCCGTTGCCGGGCCTCCGCCGTGCGTGGTCCGCTGGTGAGCAGACCGAAGCGGTTCCCCAGTCGGTCTGCCAGGTCCGGCAGGGACAGCGACGACATGCGTGCCGCGGCGAGTTCGAGCGCGAGCGGCATGCCATCGAGCTGCCGGCACACCTGCGCCAGCGCCATCAGGTTCGGCTCGGCCAGATCCAGGCTCGCGCGGACAGCCGACGCCCGCTCGATGAACAGCGCAGCGGCTGGAAACTGCAGCACTTGCTCGGCGGGGGTCCCGTCGGGAGGCACCGCGAGCGGCGCGACGCTGACCTGCACCTCGCCAGGAACGGCGAGGGCTTCCCGGCTGGTCGCGAGCACGGTGACTTCTGCGGCCGAGCCGAGAATGAGGTCGACGAGCGTCGCGACCGCGTCGATGACGTGCTCGCAGTTGTCCAGCACGAGCAGCAGCCGCCGGTTCGCGAGATAGGCGAGCAGGCGGGCGCGCACCGCCGCATTAGGGTCGGCACCGTCCAGCGGCACGCCGAGCGCGTCCGCGACCGCCAGCGGCACATCAGAGGGGTTGCTCACCGCCGCCAGACGGGCCAGATGGACGTGCTGCTCGAAGTGGTCGGCGAGCTGGTGCGCAGACGCCATGGCCAGTGACGTCTTCCCGGCGCCGCCAGGGCCGACCAAGGTGACGATGCGCTGACGGGTGAGCGCGTCGTTCAGCCGCGCGAGCTCGTCGTCGCGTCCGATCAACCGCAACGAAGGGATCGGCAGGGTCCGCTTCGGTCCGGTGTCGGCATCCTGGCCGACCGCCGGGGTCTGCGGTGCAGGCGCGGCCGGTCCGGCCTCGGCGGCAGCCGCACGGGCCGAACCGGGCTGTGCAGGCACGGCTGTCAGCGCATCGTCCTGCTCGAGGACGCGCTGGTGCAGCGAGCGAAGCGCAGCGGAAGGCTGCAGCCCGAGCTCGTCATCGAGGTGACGGCGGGTGCGGGCGAAGACCTCCAGCGCGTCCGCCTGCCGACCGGCGCGGTACAGGGCCGTGATCAGCAGGCCGGCGAGCGCCTCCTGCCCGGGGTCCCCCGCGACGATCGGCTCGAGGTCGGCGGCGACCTCGACGTGCCGGCCCGCCACCAGGGCCGCCTCGGCCCGCTCGGCCAGCGCAGCCTGGTGCAGCTGATCCAACCGGGCCGTCTCCACGCTCGCCCAGCCCTCGCCGGCGAAGTCAGCGAGCGGATCACCACGCCACAGCGCCAGCGCCTCGTCGTACAGAGCCAGCGCGTTCGCAGCAGCGGTGTTGCGCGCGGCGGTGCGCGCAGCCTGCACGAGTCTCACGAATCGGTGCAGGTCGACGCGGTCGAGGTCGACGTCGGCGCGGTATCCGGATGCCTCCCGGACGATGACGTCAACGCCGTGCGCGGCAAGCGCCCGCCGCAGCTTCGACACCCGCAGCTGCAGGGCGTTCAGCGGGTCGGCCGGCAAAGCGGACTCCGACCACAGCCGGTCGATGAGCGAGCTGGCGGCGACGGTCCGGCCCGGTGAGAGCAGCAGCAGAGCGAGCAAGCCGCGCTCGGCCGCCCCGGGCAGCTTCGCCGGTTCAGTGTCGACGCGCAGCTGCATGGCGCCGAACAGGCGGAACTCGACCTCGGTCACGGCGCACCCCCTACTGGCCGTCCGAAGTCTGTACCCGGCGCCCCCACTCGTGCAGGAAACGGAGCGCCGCTGTCCGCGGCGGCCGCATCCGGCCGGGTGCGGACAGCGCGGCGACAGCCCCGGCCGCGATTGTGACGTCACCGGCCGGCACGCCGCCGGCACGAGGAGGAGGAGAACCCATGAGCAGCCAGACCTGCACCGTGACCGGGATGACCTGCGACCACTGCAGCCGCTCGGTCCGCGCCGAGGTCAGCGCCGTCGCCGGAGTCACCGCCGTCGACGTCGACCTGGCCACCGGCACCGTCACCGTCACCAGCGAGCAGCCCGTCAGCACCGACAAGGTCCGCGAGGCGGTCGAGGAGGCTGGCTACACCCTCGCGTCCTGAACGCCGCTCCGGCGGAGCCCAGATCTCCTGCTCCGCCGGAGCGCCGACAGGCGCAACCCGGCCATATCGCCGGGGCGAAGCCGGCCCCCACCGCTCACAGTCACCTCACCAACGAGACGCCCTGAGGAGGACGCCATGACCACCACCCCGTCCGAGAACATCCCGGCGATCTGGGACGACGCCCGCGACATCCCGTTCTTCCGCATCACCGCCCGACTGTTCACCCCCGAGCTCCGCCTCGGCGCCAGCCTCCTGCTCGCCTGCAATGACAAGGACACGGCCGCCACCGCCCACTGCATGTGAACCCCTCACGGGTCGAACACGACCGCCCCGGCCAGCGTCGACAACCACACCCAGCCCGAGCGTGACCTCATCCCCGTCCGGGTCCGCTGCAGCCGCTGAACCGCCACCCGCCAGCACCTGGCCGAGATCAGCGGGCGCAACACCGTCCGGACAGCCGCCGGACAGCGCCGCTGAGCAGCCTCACCACCGAAGCACCCACACCGCAGCGCGCCCCATCAACTCAGGAGCACCTCATGACCACCACCGCCGAGCACACCCGAGACACCGGGCGCAGCAACGACACCGCGGCGGTCGTGTGCAACCTGGAGATCACCGGCATGACGTGCGCCTCGTGCGTCCGGCGGATCGAGAAGCGCCTCAACAAGGTCGACGGCGTAGACACCGCCCAGGTCAACCTGGCGACCGAAGTCGCCACCGTCACCTACGACCCGAACACGGTCGACCTCGACGAGCTCATCGGGGCGGTCACCGCCGCCGGGTACGGCGCTACCCCCAAGCAGGAGACGAAGGCAGGCGGGCCAGTTGCGCCCACGACGGCCACGGGCGGGGACGACACCGCCGAGCGTGACCGCGAGCTGAACCGCATGAAGCGCACGTGGCAGATCGCGCTCGCCACCGGCCTTGGCCTCATGGGCCTGATGTACGTGCCCCTGTACATCGACACGATGGACTGGCTGATGCCGGCGATCTTCGTCGTCGCCACCGTCGTCCAGTACTGGGCCGGCAAGAGCATCTACGCCAGCGCGTGGCAGGCCGCCAAGCACCGCAGCACCAACATGACCACGCTCGTCGCGCTCGGCACCGGTGTGGCCTGGACATACAGCACGTTCGTCACCCTGTGGCCCGCACAGGTCGAGCAGCTCGGACTGCCGCTGCACGTGTACTACGAGACGAGCCTGATCATCGTCGCGCTGGTGCTGGCCGGGAAGTGGATGGAAGCGCGCGCCAAGAAGGCCACCGCGGCTGCCGTCACGGCCCTCGTCGGGCTGGCGCCGAAGACCGCCCGCGTCGTGCGGGACGGGCTCGAGGTCGACATCCCGGTCGAGCAGGTCGCCGTCGGCGACATCGTCCGCATCCGGCCCGGCGGGAAGATTCCCGTCGACGGCGTCGTCGCCAGCGGCACCACCACCGTCGACGAGAGCATGCTCACCGGCGAGAGCCTCCCGGTGGACAAGGCCGAAGGCGACCAGCTGATCGGCGCGACCATCAACACCACCGGCACCGTGCTCATGCGCACCACGGCCGTCGGCGACGACACCGCCCTCGCGCAGATCGTCCGGCTCGTCGAGGACGCCCAGGGCAGCAAGGTCCCGATGCAGCGCCTGGCGGACAAGGTGTCGTCCGTGTTCGTTCCGGCCGTCATCCTGACCGCGCTGCTCACCGCCCTGGCATGGGCGGTGTTCGGCCCGGACGGCGAGAGCACGACGATGGCCGTCACCACCTCGATCGCCGTGCTGATCATCGCCTGCCCGTGCGCCCTGGGCCTCGCGACGCCCACCGCCGTCATGGTCGGCACCGGCCGTGCCGCCGAACTTGGCATCCTCATCAGCAACGGAGACGCGCTCGAGCAGGCCCGCCGGCTGACCGCCGTGGTCCTCGACAAGACCGGCACCATCACCCAGGGCAAGCCGGCGCTGACCGACGTCACCGTCGTCGACGGCTGGACCTCCGAGGAGCTGCTGCGTCTGGTCGCAGCGGCCGAGACGGCCAGCGAGCACCCGGTCGCGCAGGCGATCGTCACCGCCGCCCGCGACCGCGGCCTCACGCTGCCGCCCGTCGACGGCTTCGACTCCATCCCAGGGCACGGCCTCGTCGCGACCGTCGACGGCCACCGGCTGCGTGTGGGCAACGCCGCCCTGATGGAGCGCGCCAGCGTCGACGTCAGTCTCTTGGGTGCGGCCGCGCTCGCGCGGGCCGAGCAGGGCGGCACCCCGATGTACGTCGCCGTCGACGAGCGCGCCGCCGGTCTGGTCACCGTCGCCGACACCATCAAGGCCGAGAGCCCCGAGGCGATCGCGCAGCTCAAGGCCCTCGGCCTGCAGGTGTGGATGATCACCGGCGACAACCCCGCGACCGCCCACGCCGTCGCCCGTGAGGTCGGCATCGACAACGTCCTCGCCGACGTGCTTCCTGCTGACAAGGCCGCCAAGGTCGCCGACCTACAGGCGCAGGGCCACGTCGTCGCCATGTCCGGCGACGGTGTCAACGACGCCGCCGCACTCGCCCAGGCCGACCTCGGCATCGCCATCGGCACCGGCGCCGACGTCGCCATCGCCGCCTCCGACGTCACCCTCGTCGGCGGTGACCTGCGCAGCATAGTCTCGGCGATCGCTCTGTCCCGCCGGACAGTCAGCGTCATGCGGCAGGGGCTGGCGTTCGCCTTCGCCTACAACGTGCTGCTCATCCCGGTCGCCGCCGGCGCCTTGTACTGGTTCGACGAGCTGCTGCTCGACCCGGTGCTCGCCTCCGCAGCGATGGCGATGAGCTCGGTCAGCGTACTGACCAATGCCCTGCGGCTGCGCCGGTTCCGCCGCCCGGAGACGGTGCACGAGATCGAGCACCCGCCGCTGCGTCAGCGGATCGGGCAGTACGCCTACCTGACCGGCATCGCCGTCGTTGCCGTCGCGATCGGCACTGCCCTGACCGCCGTCTCCCGGATGGACTTCGCTGAGCGCGGCATGAACGGCACGCTCGCCTGGATGCAGACAACCGGCATGCCGATGCGGCCGGCGATGAGCGTCATGATGACCGCCGAGATCGACTCGGCCAGCGCCGACGACGCCGGCATGGACGTCCAGCTCGACGTGCCCGACAGCACCCGCCCGGGCGTTCCCACCCGGGTCACCGCCACGGTCGTCGACGCCGAGACCGGCGAGCCGATCGAGGACATCACCCGCAGCCACGAGGCGTGGATGCACCTCATCGCCACCCGCGACGACCTCGGGACCTTCGCCCACGTCCACCCGGAGCCGACGGGTGAGGCGGGCCGGCTCGCCGTCGACCTCACCTTCCCGACCGCCGGGCGGTACATCGTCAACACCGAGGTCCGGCAGCAGGGGCAGATGAGCGATGTCCACCAGCGCCAGTACGTCACCGTCACCGGCGACGCCCCTGCACCGGTCGTCCTCACCGAGAGCCCGCGGGAGGTCGTCGTCGACGGCGTCCGCGTCGAGCTCGGCGGCGACGCCGTCGTCGGCGAGCGCAGCGACCTGCACTTCAAGTTCACCGACGCGACCACCGGCGAGCCGATCGACGACCTGCAGCCGTTCCTCGCCGCTGCCGGACACGTCGTCGTCATGCGGGCCGACGGAACGACATTCGCCCACGAGCACGCCGAGGTCGAAGACAGCAGAGGCCGGCCCTTGTTCGCGATGCCCGGCACGACGTTCGGCCCGGAGCTGGACGTGCACGCGCAGTTCGACGCCGCCGGCACCTACCAGTTGTGGGGCCAGTTCCGCACCGCCGACGGCGGCGTGCTCACCGTGCCGTTCACCGTCGACGCCCACTGACCCACCGCACAAGCGCTCGGCGGCCGACCGTACCCGCACCGGTCGGCCGCCGGGCCACCACCGACCCATCACCGCTGCCCTCTGGGGGATCGCCATGCGCGAGTACGACGTCATCGTCGTCGGCGCCGGCCAGGCCGGACTCGCCGCCGGTCACGCCCTCCGCACCACCGGCCTCAGCTTCACGCTGCTCGAGGGCGGCGAGCAGCCCGGCGGGTCGTGGCCGCGCTTCTCCCGAGTCGCAGCAGTCCGCCCGCACCAGGTCTTCCCGCGCTCGGCCATCACCAGCGCCGAGGCGGTGTCCGACGGGCTCGCAGCCGCCCGCGGCCTGCGTGCGCCCGGTCTGGCCATCCCTGGCCGGCGCAAGATCGGGACCTGGCGCGGCCGCGGCGCACGGCGCTTCGTCGACGTCCGCCGGGGCCAGCCGGCCCTGCGCCTGCGTCTGCAGGGGCAGCACTACGACGAGCTGCTCATCGGTCACGACGACGCCGCCGCGCTCGCCGCACGGCTGGCCCCCGTCAACTGACCCCACGACCACCCGAGGAGGCGTCCACCTGATGAGACCGCTCACCGAGAAGGAGATCCGCCGCTCCTTCGTCAACTGCTCGCGCAGCGAAGCAGCGGCCATGAACCTGCCGCCGCATCTGAACGACATGCCCTGGGACGAGCGTGAGTTCCTCGGCTGGCGCGATCCTCGCGCACCCCTGCGCGGCTACGCCGTGCTCTGGCAGGACGACCGTCCCTTGGGCATCGCACTGCGGGCCGCAGACAGCCGCATGTCGAGCAGGACGGCCGCGATGTGCCTGCTGTGCGAGAGCGCGCAGTCCGGAGCCGACGTCTCGCTCTTCACCGCCAGGCGCGCGGGAGAGGCCGGCCGCAACGGCAACACCATCGGCCAGTACATCTGCGCCGACCTCGACTGCTCCCACCGTGTCCGGACGGAGATCCCCCCGTGGCTGCGCGACCGTGACCCCGACGAGGTGCTCCCCGCCCGCATCGCCTCCCTGCAGGCGAGGCTGGACGGATTCGCCGACCACGTCGTGCGCCCGCCTGACGCGGGCTGACCTGCCCCCCGTCGGGTCCGGCAGCCGCCGGGGCCGGGCCGCAGCGAGCGGCGGCTGCCGGCCGGGCCCGCCAGGCTTCCCGGCGGGCCCGGCTCAGGCGTCGCCGAGGAACACAGCCGTACACGCCGATCTCGCTCGGGATGGCGTGCACCGCTCGTCCACCTGCCAGACCAGACGGTCACGGCGACTTCAGTGAGCGGCGAGCCCCGTGCGGTAGGCGTAGGCGACGGCCTGGGCGCGGTCGCGGGCGCCGGTCTTGGCGAAGATATGGTTGACGTGCGTCTTCACGGTGGCCTGGCTGACAACGAGTCGCGCGGCGATCTCGGCGTTGGACAGGCCCTCGGCGATGAGGCCCAGCACCTCCGCCTCCCTCTCGGTGAGGTCGTCGGGCAAGGATCGGACGTCCGGCGTCCGGGCGCCCTCCGGTCGACCGCCGAGGCTCTCGACGACCCGCAACTGGGCGGCGGTGTCCAGGACCATCTGCCCGGAGGCCACCACCGCGATGGCCCGCGCGATCTCGTCCGCCCCCGCGTCCTTGGTCAGATAGCCGCGGGCGCCGGCGCGCAGGGCACCCACCACGGACTCGTCGTCCGCGTACGTGGTCAGCGCCAGGACGGCCACGGCCGGGTGGTCTGCGCGCAGGCGCCGGGTGGCCTCGATGCCGTCCATCCGCGGCATGCGCAGGTCCATCAGGACGACGTCGGGAAGGAACCGGGCCACGGCGCCGAGGGCCTGCTCGCCGTCCTCGACGCTGCCGACCACCTCAATGTCGGGGAGCAGGCCCAGCAGGACGGCTAGACCGTCGCGCACCACCCGCTGGTCGTCGACGACGAGGACCCGGACGGTCACGACGTCACCGGGACGGCGAGCTCGACCCGGAACCCGTCGGCGCCGTGCGTGGCGCGGAATCGCCCACCCAACAAGTCCGCCCGTTCGGCGATACCGGTCAGGCCGTAACCGGTCAGACCGGACGCGGGCTCCCCCGCCGGCGCCCCGCCGTGGTCCTGGACGACGACCACCACCGCACTGCCTCCCCATCGGATGGTGACCTCGGCCGGAGCGTCCGGCGCGTGCTTGCGGATGTTGCTCAGCCCTTCCTGCACGGTGCGGTAGACGGCGAGCCGTGCGTCCGGGTCCAGCGGAACGGGGTCCCCGCTGACCGTCAGGGTGCAGCTGCCACCGGCTCGGCGGTGCTCCTCGACCAGCTGGGGCACCAGCTCGGGGCCGGGGAGCTCGTCGCCCCGCAGCGTGGCGACGGCCCGGCGGGCCTCGGAGAGACCGGCCCGGGCCAGCCGGTGTGCGTCGTCCAGGGCCGTGACGACCTCGGGAGCCGTGTGCCTGGCCCGCGCCAGCAGGCGGGCACCTTCGAGGTGGACGGCCAGACCGGAGAGCGTGTGGGCGAGCACGTCGTGCATCTCCCGGGCCAGCCGGGAGCGCTCCGCCAGCGCGGCGGCCACCCGCTCGGCGTCCCGGGTGGCCTCCAGCTCCTGGCGCTGCTCGTGCTCCCGGCGCAGCAGCCACCCCATGAGGAAGAAGAACGCCGCACCGCCATCGGTGACCAGGACAAACAGCGCGGGTGACTCCGCGCTGTGGACCTGTTCGAGGTTGAACAGCAGCGCCGAGGCGACAGCGGTCGCTGCCGCCTCCCGGACCGGGAGTCGGAGCGGGGCGAACGCCATGATGAGGAAGAGCGCCACCACCGGCCCGTCGGGGTCGGCGTTGCGGACCGCGGTGGCGGCGACCGCCATCGCGACCAGCAGGCCGACCACGACCCGGCGCGGCGCTTCCACCCACAGCAAGAACACTCCCGCGGCCACCGCGTACGCCGCGCTGGCCGTGGTGACCTGCGCTGCCGGACCGCTGAGGCCGAAGCCGACGACGCCGGCGGCGTTGGCCACGACGACCAAGGCGACGACGGCGAACCCCACCGAGGTCAGCAACCGGGCGCGAACCTGCACCCGGCGACAGTGCCAGGTCCGCCCGCTCCGCGGGATCCACCTCCGGGTGGACCTCGAACGTGTCGGGTGGAGATCGCCGATTCCACCCGGACGCCGACGACGGGGACCGCGGCCGCGGCCAGGCTTCTGTCATCCGTTCGGAAAGGAGCCGAGATGGTCCTCAGCGCACTCCAGGGCGCCAACCTGGCCGCCCGCTTCGCCCTCGAGCTCAGCGCACTGGGCGCGCTGGCCTACTGGGGCTTCCAGCTCTCCGCCTCGCCCGCGGTCCGGGTGCTGGCCGGGCTCGGCGCGCCGCTGGTCGCCGCCGTCGCGTGGGGTCTGTTCGCCTCGCCGCGGGCCACCGTGCAGCTCCCGGCGCCGGCGCAGCTGGCCGTCCAGCTCGCCGTCTTCGCCTCGGCCGTCGCCGCCCTCGTCGCTGCCGGCCGGCCGCAGATGGCCGGTGCGCTCGGCGTCGCCGCGGCCGTCAACGCGGCGCTGCTGGCCTGGTGGGACCAGTGAGGTCCCCCGCCGCCGGCCCCGCGCGCTGGGCGGCAGCCGCGTCGGTCACCTACGTCCTGGCCTGGGCCGTCGGACTCCTCGCAGCCCCCGCTGTACCCGCCGGTGCATCGCCGGTCGAGGTGCACGAACAGCTCGCGGACCACCGGCTCGGTGCGCTCATCCAGTCACTGCTCGTCCACGGCACGGCGGGGGCCGCCCTGGCGGTGCTGGCCGTCAGCCTGGTCCTGCTGGCCGCCCATCGGCTCGGCGGCCGCGGTCCCGTCCTGGCCGCCGGTGTGGCGGCAGCCGTGCTGTCCTGGGTGCAGGTCGCGCTGTTCGTCGTCCTCCTCGCGGGGATCGACGGCGACGACCCCGATCGGACCTCGGCCCTGCGGGCAGCCATCGACGGGGTGGACGGCGTCAAGCTGGTCACACTGGCCGTCTTCGCTGTTGCCGCAACCATCGGAGCGCATAGGGCCCGGCTGTGCCCGCGCTGGCTCGTCGTGGCGGCTTGGGCGCTGGCGCCGCTGCTCCTGGCCGGCGCGACGTCTTTTGTCGTTCCGTCGCCACTACTGACGGCGACGCTCTACGTCGGCCTGCCGCTGCTGCTGCTCGTCGTGGGCGGCACCGGGATCGCCGCATCGCGGCGATCCCGGTGCCGCCCGGATGGATCCGGCGGTCAGGCGTGACGGCGGGGCAGCGCCACCGCGCCGACGGCGAACGAGCGAAGAACGGCAACCAGCCCACCGGGCATGGCGGCCGATCCGTCTATTTCCCTCGGCTGACCGCGGCTCCGACGCAGCCGTCGTCCCGCGACTGCCAGCCGCTAGGCGACCGGCGCGGGGGTCACGGGGGCGGGGCCACTGGGCACACCGGACGGCGGCGGAGGCGTGGGAATGGCCGGGGTCGAGCCAGGGTCGATGCCGCCCTGATCGAGGCGGAAAGGCGGGTACCGGTCGGTCATCAGCGCGGCGTAGGCGGCAACCCGGAGGGCCCAGCGGTCCATGCCGAGGATGAAGTCGTACAGCGGCCGGGGGTATCGGCCGGTGAACAGCACGACGATGCCGGTGATGAGCACGAGCAGCCCGACCAGCCCGCCGGCCGCCCAGCTGTCGTTCGCGTCGCTTCCCTGGGTGCCGAACCACAGGCCGCCGCCGACGAAGATCCCCACGATCACGTAGTGCGGGATGGCCAGCAGCCACCACTTGACCAGGACGAGCCCCCGGGACAGCCGCTCGGGATAGTCGACGTCCAGGTGCGCCGGATAGTCCGCCACCTCCTTCAGCGTGAACGGCGGGTAGCGGTCGGTGGCCAGCGCCCCGTAGCCGTAGTAGTGCACCCGCCACGACCAGCGCAGGACGCCGACGTTGAAGTCGAACATCGCCCGCGGGTAGCGGCCGGTGATCAGGATGGCGAAGAACGCCACGATGCCAACCGCGTAGAAGGCCAGCCACAGGAACAGCAGCACCACCAGATGCGGTATCAGCAACAGCCACTTGACCAGCCACAGCCCGCGGGAGACGGCTTCGGGGTCCGACGTCCCGTCGACCCGGACCGGATAGGAGGTGCGGTGCTCGGTCACGACGACCTCTCCGCCCGGCGGCTGCCCGTTCCGGCGACCGCCGGAGTGGCGGCCGAGCTCCCCCGCTGGTGCTGCACCCCACGGCGTGAGGTGGCGGGGGCGACGCTCCTCGCGGCCGGGAGGGGTGTCAACGGGATCGCGGGCGGCTGCGCGAGTTCGGCTCCGACGACGGTCACGCGGGCGTTCCCACCCGTGCGCTGCCGATCGGTCATCCCCATCGGCCGGGCGAACTCGTCGTCAGCCATGGTGGTAGCTCTGCAGGGTGTCGGCGAGAGCTTGGTCGAGTGGCGTGGCCCGGATGCCCAGCTTGTCGGTGATGGTGCTGCTGTCGACGATGAACGGCTCGTCGAACTGGTACTGCATCTCGACCAGTTCCCGCAGGGTCGGGTTGAGCAGGCCCAGTGCGCGGAGTAGCAGCGGGGACATCGCGCGCAGCTTGCCGGCCGGGTGACCGGCGTGTCGGTAGACAGTGTCGACCAGCTTTCGGGTGGTGCGGGTGTCGGGGTCGTTGGGCAGGTGCCACACGTGTCCGGGGGCGTCGGGGTGCTCGCCCAGGACGGCGAGGCCTTCGCCGATGTCGGGGATGTAGGTGTAGGTGTGCGGCTGGTCGGGGTTGCCGAGCACGGTGGCCGTCTTGCCGGCGAGTGCGGCCGGGAAGAGTCGGTCGCCGAGGTTGGATTGGGCGCCGCCGCGGGGGCCGAAGTAGTCCGAGGCTCGGCCGATCGCCACCTCGACGCGTCCCGCGTCGTGCGCGGCGAGCAGGTCGCCGGCCATTCGGCCGCGGAGTTGTCCCTTGGTGGTGTGCGCGTCGTAGGCGCGGTCCTCGGTGAGCGGCCGGCCGGCCGGGCGTCCGTACATATAGACGTTCTCCATGCTGACCAGCCGGGCACCGGCGGTCTCGGCGGCGGCGAGCACACCGGCCTGCAGCGGGGGGAACTGCGCGGTCCACTCCGAGTAGGCAGGGTTGAGGGTCTGGTAGACGACGCCGGCGCCCCGGGTCACGTCGGTGCTGAAGGCGGGGTCGCGGGCGTCGCCGCCGATGACCTCGACGTCGTCGGGGACGCGGGCGGTCCCTGAGCGGTTGATCAGCCGGGCGGTCTCGCCGCGGCGGCGCAGCGCGTCGAGTGTCGCCAGGCCGATGGCGCCGGTGCCAAAGATGACGTGCCGTGGCGCGGTGTTCATGCGCGCGCCTCGCTCGGTGTCGGGTCCGCGGCGGAGTGGGCCGCGCGGTGGGTGGGCAGGAGGGGAAGCAGGAGCAGCCCGGACAGGGCGGAGAAGGTGATCGCGCCGTAGGCGCCGAAGACGGTGAACTGGTTGTCCACGACGATCCCGCCGAGGGTGGTGGCGCTCCAGCCCAGCGCCCACAGGGCGGGCATCGCGGCGGCCCAGAGCCAGCGCAGGCGGGTGGCGCGGGGCAGCGCCAGTGCTTGCGCAGGACCGAGGACCAGTCCGGTGACCGCGCCCATCAGGGCCAGGTCGGCCAGGGAGGTGCGGTAGCCGACGGTGACCGCGCCGAGGAGGAGTCCGACGCCCATGCCGATCGCGGTGGCCGGCACCCACGTGCGGATGTCCAGCCTTCCGCGGCTGGCCAGCGTTTGTCCGGCGCCGAGCACGGCTCCGGCGACGGCCCCGCCCAGCAGCGCGGCGATCGGGTCGTCGACGCGGCCGGCGACCGCGTTGCCGGCGAGGCCGGCGATGGGGAAGGCGAGGAATCCGGCGGTCCAGATCAGCCACGCACGGACACGGGACATCGGGGAGGAACCGAAGATGGTCATGGGGGTCAGCTCCCTACAGTTGCGGCAGCGGCGGCGGCCGGCGGGACGGGGACGGTGGTCCGGCGGCGGTGCCGCAGGATCAGGACGGCGGCGAAGGCAAGCAGCCAGGCGCTCCACAGGACGTAGCCGACGAAGTTGGCGGTGTCGACCAACGGCAGGTCCAGGGGTGAGAGCACCCCGGCTGCGACCAGAGCAGCTGACACCGAGCCGAGGGCGACGAACCAGCGGCCGGCGAACGCGGTCCCGAGGGCAGCGAGAACGAACAGCGTCCAGGCGGCGGTGAGCAGATAGCCGCCGGTCTCGCCGATCACGTTGCCGAGCACGCGGTTGGCGGTGCCGAACGACGAGCGGGCGTCCGCGGCGGCGACCGGGTCGGCGCCGGCGGCGGTGGTGGCCCATCCGGGTACCAGCAGCGGCCAGCGGAGCAGACCGACGACCTGGACGGCGGCGGCGGCCATCCCGATGGGCACCGCCCACCGCATGGGGCGGGCGGTCGAGAGCCGGCCCACGCCCACCGCGATGGGTGCCAGCAGCGCCGCGCTCAGGGCAAGGGCCAAGAACCAGGCGGTGACGGCGCCCTGGGAGTCGCGGAAGGAGGCGAGAACGTCGCCGGCGGGCTGCTTGAGCACGTCGGGGTAGTCGAAGACGGCCCCGAGGCCGGTGAAGGCCACGTTGGCGAGCACGGCTGCGGTGATCAGGAGGGCGGCGGTGCGGCGAGGGGTCATGACGGGATTCCTTGTCGGTGAGGGCTTGGTGGGCGGTCAGCGCTGGGTGGACAGCGCGGCGATGTGGGCGACCAGCAGGGAGTCGGGATGGGTGGCCAGGTGGTCGCGGGCCAGCAGGAGGGCACGGTCGTGGTCGCCGCGCAGGTGAGCCGTGGCGATCGCGACCAGCTGGCGGTCGCGGGTGCCGTTGGCGGCCGCGGCGGCCCGGTCGAGCAGGTCGGTCCCCGCGGGGGTGATGAGGGCGGCGGCGACGAGCACCGCCGGGTGGGCGCTGGTGCGGGCGGCCTCGCGAAGAGCGGCGGTGCTGCCGTCGCTGCCCGCGATGAGGTCCCGGATCAGTTGTTCCGGGTCTGTGCTGGCTGCCATGCGGGGAAGCCTCGACGGGACGGCTGACGACGCACTGACGGCGGGCTGACGGCCCTAGGCTCGCTCGGTGATCACCGTCGCGGTGCTGGGTCGGGTGGAGGTGCGGCGCGACGGGGCGCCCGCGCCCGTGCCCAGCGGCCTGACCACCGAGCTGCTGGTGCGCCTCGCGCTGGACGCCGGCCGTCCGGTCCGCGCCGAGCGGTTGGTCGAGGAGCTGTGGCCCGGCACCCCGGGGACTCGGCTGAACACCCTGCAGACGAAGGTGTCGCAGTTGCGCCGGGCCCTGGGCGCCCCGTCCGCGCTGACCGGCGGACCCGAGGGGTACACGCTGGCCATCGACCCCGGCCGGGTGGACGCCCTGCACGTCCTCCGGCTCGCCGACGAGGGCGGCGCGCTGCTGGCCGCGGGGAAAGCCGACGCGGCAGAGGCCACCTGCCGGGAGGGGCTGGCCCTGTTCGACGGCGAGGTGCTGCCCGCGGCGGGCGCGGCGGAGTGGGTCCTGCCGCACCGCGTCCGCCTCGAGGAGACACGAGTCCGGCTGATCGAGGACGAGCTCGCCGCGCGCCTGGCCCTGGGCGCCACCGGGGAGGTCGTCGGCGAGCTGGAGTCGCTGGTCGCCGCGCACCCCCTGCGCGAGCGGCTGTGGGCGCTGCTGATCACCGCTCTCTACGGCGCCGGGCGCCAGTCCGATGCCCTGGCGGCCTCCCGGCGGGTGTCGCGCATCCTGTCCGACGAGCTCGGCGTGGACCCGGGCGCCGAGCTGGCAGCACTCGAGCGCCAGGTGTTGAGACACGACCCGGGGCTCGCGCCCGCCGTCCGGTCGCCGCCTCCAGCGCGCCGTCTCGGGAACGTACCGATGCCGGCGACCCCGCTCGTGGGGCGCGTCGACGACCTGGCCGGGCTGCTGCAGGCCCTCGGCGGGAACCGCCTGGTCACGGTCGTGGGTCCCGCCGGCGTGGGCAAGACGCGGCTGGCGGTGGAAGCCGCCGGCCGGAACACCGCCCCGGACGGTGCGTGGCTGGTCCGGCTGGAGGGCGCCCGGACCGCTGATGAGGTGCCCGTCGCCATCGCAGACGCCGTTCCAGCGGTGGACGGCGTCCGCCGGGATGTCGCCACCTACCTGCGCGGAAGCGACATGCTGCTGCTGCTCGACAACTGCGAGCACCTCGCGGAGCCGGTCGCGGCGCTTGTCGCGGCCGTCCTCACCGGCGCGCCGCGGGTGCGGCTGCTGGTCACCAGCCAACGGTCGCTCGGGCTCGACGGCGAGCTGGTCGTTTCGCTCGGCCCGCTGCCGGAGGCCGACGCCGTATCCCTGTTCGCACAGCGCGCCACCGAGCGGCGGCCCTCATTCACCCTGACGGCGGACGCCACGCCGTCCGTGGCGCAGCTCTGCCACGCCCTGGACTGCCTTCCGCTGGCCATCGAGCTGGCAGCGGCGCGGACGCGGATCATGTCGGTGCCCGAGATTGTCCGGCGGCTCGATGACCGGTTCACGCTCCTCGCCGATCCGACGTCGACCCGCCCGGAGCGCCGGCGCACCCTCGCCGCCGCGCTGTCCTGGAGCTACGACCTGCTCTTCCCCGACGACCAGCGCGGCCTGTGGGCCCTGGCGCAGTACCCGGGCGGGGCCACCATGCCGGCCCTCGAGCACGTCCTGGCCGCACTCGGGGTGCCACGCGCCGCCGCGCTCGACGTCGTCGACCGCCTGGTCGACCGCTCGCTGGTCACCGCCGACGCGGACGCCGCCGGAGGAACCCGCTACCGGCTGCTGGACAGCATCCGCGCCTTCGCCGCCGACCGGGCGACCGAGGCCGGGGCCGCCGGTGCGGCAGCCGACGCACTCGTCTCCTGGACCGCGCAACTGGCCGCCGACGTCGCCGCGACGGTGCGCGGCCCCGCCCAGGCCGCGCAGGTCGCCGTCACTGCGGCCGAGCGGGCCACGATCGACGCCGCCCTCGCTCGGGCCCAGGGCACCAATCCCCTCACCGGGCTGCGGATCGCCGTCGACCTCGGCTGGGCGTGGGTGCTGCTCGATGACGGGGCCGCCGCCGGCCGGCTGCGCGCCGCGCGCCTCGCCGCCGACCACCCACCGCGCGACCTCGAGGTGCGCGCGCTGCTGCTGGAGAGCTGGTTCGAGGCGATGTCGGGAGACCTCAAACCGGCCCGCAGCCTCCTCGACCGGGCCACCGCCCTGGCCGGGAACGACGCGTCGCTGGCCCTGCAGGCCCGTTGGTACAACGGCTTCGTCCTACCCCAGGAAGGCCGTGCCGCCGAGGCGCTGACCGACCTGGCGCACTGCCGGGACGCCTACGCCGCCACGGGAGCCACCTGGGAGGAGGGCGGCAGCCTGCTGCTCACGGCGTTCGCAGCCCTCGCACTCGGCGACACGACCGGCGGCCGCGCCGCCTGTGAGCAGGCCATCAGGATCCTGCGGCCGATCGGAGACAACTGGGCGCTGCTGCACGCCGAAGGCGCGCTCGGCAGAATCGCCCACGCCGAAGGGCGCTTCTCCGACGCCGTAGCCCACCACGGGGACGCCGCCGAGTCTGCAGACAGGCTCGGATTCGGCGGGGCAGCCTCGCTGCACCGCGTGCACCTCGGCCGCGCCCAGCACCAGTCCGGCGACCCAGCCGCAGCCGACACCCTGCACAGGGCCGTCGCCGGTGCCCAACTCGCCGGAGACCGCCGGCTGCTCACGCTCGCCCACGTAGCCCAGGCGGAGGTCCTGCGCGGCGCCGGCGACCGACCCGCCGCACGCACACTGCTGGACGCAGCCCACCGCTGGTACGACGAGTCCGGCGCCGGCGAGGGCGCCCTGCTCGCCGCCTGCCTGCGGGCGACCATGCGTGCAGAGGACGGTGAACCCGGCGCCGAGGAAGACCTCCGGGCCATCGGCGCCGACGCCGAGCGCATCGGTGATCGCGAAGTGCACGCCCTGGCGACCGCCGCACGCGGCGGTCCATCCGGGTGATCGATGAACAGCCGGTGGCTGCACCTGCTCGCCACGTTCCCCTGGTGAATCCTCCTGCCCCTCGCGGCCGGTCTGTGGCGGCTGCTGCACCGGGAGATCGCGTAGCGGCCGCTCGACCCGACGTCGTTCCCACCGCCGCGGCGTCGCGGAGGTGGGCACGATGCTGCGTCAGGCGCGGCGCTCGAGGTCGATGACGACCTTGCCGCGGGCCTGGCCGTCGCGGACCCGGGCGACGGCCGCCGGGGCCTCGCCGAGCGGGTACGTCCGGTCGACGGCCGGGGTCACCGCGCCGGACTCGATGAGATCGGCGAGGACGACGAGGTCGGCCGCGTTCTCCGAGTTCATGAAACCGCGCAGCTGCTGGCCGACGAACGGGGAGAGCGCCATCGCGCGCAGCAGGCGGTCCATGCCACCGAGCCACCGCCCGCCGGTCTCCGAGCCGACGAGCACGAGGGTCCCCTGGGAGGTGAGGGCTCGGCGCAACTGCCGCAGGGAGCGGTGCCCTCCGGTGTCCAGGATGACGTCGTAGCGCTGGTCTCCGCAGGTCAGCGCGTCGTCGGTCTGGTAGTCGATGACGTGGTCGGCGCCGATGGAGCGGACGAGGTCGATCTTGGCGGTGCTGCAGACGCCGGTGACCTCGGCGCCGAAGGCCTTGGCGATCTGGACGGCGAAGGTGCCGACGCCACCGGAGGCGCCGATGACGAGGACCCGCTGCCCCGGTCGCACCCGGGCGTGGTCGCGCAGGGCCTGCAGCGCGGTCAGGCCAGAGACGGGGACGGCCGCCGCCTGCACGAAGGTCAGGTTCTCCGGCTTCTGCGCGAGCTTGGCCTCGGGGGCGGCCGCGTACTCGGCGAAGGAGCCGATGCCGTAGCCGAATACGGCGTCGCCCGGGTGCAGCGTGGTGACGTCCGTGCCGACCGCCTCGACGACTCCCGCGAGATCGGAGCCCCGCACGCGCGTCTTGGGAGCCCGGGCGCCGTACCCGGCCAGCCGGACGGGGTAGGCCAGGCCGGTCATGAGGTGCCAGACACCGCGGTCGACACCGGCCGCATGCACGCGGACCAGCACCTCGCTGTCCCCGATCTCGGGCCGGTGGATCTGCTCCTCGCGCAGGACGTCTTCGGCCTCGCCGTACCGGTCCTGGACGACCGCCCGCATGGTGAGGCGTCCGGCGGGGGGCGCTGCCGGGCCGGTCATTCGGTGTCCCGGCGGTACAGCAGGAGCGTTCCGACGGCGAGCGCCACGGCTGCGTAGCCCCCGAAGACGGCGGCGTTCTCGGCGCGGGTCAGGGCGATGGCGATCGCGTGGGCGGACTCCAGGTCGGAGTCGTAGGCGAGCAGGTGGTTGCCCGCGACGAAGGGGAGGAATCGGGCGGCTTCTTCGGCGAGGAAGAGCTTGACCAGGTTCTCCACGACGAAGCCCCAGACGAGGATGCCGGCGATGGCCCCCGTGCTCTGCCGGACGATCATGCTGATCCCCAGGCCGAGGAGGGCGGAGAGCGCGCTGAACAGCAGGGCCCAGCCGACCGTGGCGGGCAGGGACGCGATGTCCCCCGCGCCGAGGCCGGCGATCGCCGCGCCTCCGAAGCCGGCCGCGAGGCCGACGGCTCCGACCAGCAGGCCCAGGCCGGCCGCCGTGATCGTCTTGGACGTCGCGAGCACCCACCGTGCGGGGCGGGCGGCGACCGCGGGGCCCAGGGTCCCGTGCTGGACCTCGGAGCCGAAGAGCAGCACCCCGGCGATGGCGGCCAGCATGGAGGACACGCTGCTCCAGTAGAAGCCGACCTCGGCCACGGTCAGCACCTCGTCGGTGACGAGCACCGAGACGGCCCAGGAGACGACGAGACCGCCCACGGCGGTGAGGCCGAGGACGGCCCGGTTCGAACGGACGGTGGAGGCCTTGATCCAGTCGCTGCGGAGGGCGGCGCCGATGGCCCTGGCGTCGTCGCCGCGGGCTCGGACGGGCGGGCGGCGCTCGGTGAGGTGGGGTGCCGCCGGGAGCGGCTGCACGGTCACGTCGGTGATGTCCATCGGTGGGTCCTCTTCTCGGGTGCGGGTCAGCGGGTGGCGGACGGGGCGGAGGCGAACTCCGCGGAGGACCTGGTCATGTCGAGCAGGCTGTCCTCGAGCGAGCGGGAGGTCTCGGTGAGACCGACGACGTGGATGCCGGAGTCGTAGGCGACCTGGGAGACCGCGGCCCGGCTGGTGCCGCGGACGACCACCCGGCCGGCGACGGCGTCGGCGGCGAGACCGCGCTCGGCGAGCAGGTCCAGGAGCCGGACCGCGTCCGGGGTCTCGATGACCACGGCGACGGCGTTACGTGCGGTGATCGCCACGACGGGCTCGGCGGCGAGGAGTTTTCCGCCGCCGATGACCACGAGGTCGTGGGCGAACATGCTGAGCTCGCTGATGAGGTGGCTGGAGACGAAGACCGTGCCGCCCCGAGCGGCGAAGGCGCTGTGGTGGTCGCGCAGCCAGCGGATGCCGGCGGGGTCCAGGCCGTTGGACGGCTCGTCGAGGAGCAGGATCTCCGGGTCTCCGAGCAGTGCGCCGGCCAGGGCGAGGCGCTGCCGCATGCCGAGGGAGAAGGTGCCCGCCCGCTGATCCGCCGCGGTCTCGAGGCCGACCTCGGCCAGGACGGCCTCGACCCGGCTGCCCGGGATCCTGCTGAGGGCGGCGGTGGCACGCAGGTGGTTGCGGGCCGTTCGGCCGGGGTGCATGCACCGGGCGTCGAGGACGGAGCCGACGGTCCGTGCGGGGCTCTTGAGGTCGCGGTAGGGGACGCCGGAGCAGCGGACCTCACCGCGGTCGGGCCGGGTGAGGCCGACCATCATCCGCATTGTCGTGGACTTGCCGGCGCCGTTGGGGCCGATGAACCCGGTGACCCGGCTGGCGGCGACCTCGAAGGTCAGGTCGTCGACGGCGACGTGGCTGCCGTACTGCTTCGTGAGTCCGGAGACGGTGATCATCGGTGTGCGCTCCGGTCGTGGGGTTGCTCCGGTCGTGGGGTTGAGGTGTCATGTCGCTCTCCTGGGCTGGGGTGGATGCGATAGAGGCTGCTCGGGGACGGCGGTCGGTCGCCTCCGTGGAACCACGGGGTTTCCACGTGGTCGCGGGCTCGCGGGCCGGTTCGCCGGTGTCCGGGCGGAGTACGGTCCGGCACGTGCTCCACGGGCGAGGAGCGGAGCGCGCACGGCTGGACGGGGTCGTCGCCGGCGCCGCGGCGTCCCGGGGCGGTGCGCTCGTCGTGCGCGGTGAGCCCGGCGTTGGCAAGACCGCCTTGCTGTCCGATCTCGGCGAGCGGACCGGCGACGCGACCGTGCTGTGGACCGCCGGCATCGAATCGGAGTCCCCGCTGGCCTTCGCGGCGCTGCACCGGTTGCTGCGGCCCCTCCTGGGCAGGCTGGATGACATCCCGCCCGTCCAGGCGCACGCCCTCCGCCGAGCGCTCGGTGAACGCCAGGCCCTGGTCCGGGCAGCTGATGCAGGCGGCGACGACCGGTTCCTCGTCTTCGCCGCGGTCCTCTCACTGCTTGCCGAGGCCGCGGAGCAGCAGCCGCTCGTCTGCGTCGTCGACGACGCCCACTGGCTCGACACCGCGTCCGCCGAGGCTCTCTTGTTCGTCGCCCGCCGCATCGCCGCGGACCGCATCGCGATGGTCTTCGCCGTCCGTGACGACCAGGCACGCCGCTTCGACGGGGTCGGTCTGCCCCAACTGACCGTGTCCGGGCTGGACGCCGACGCCGCCGACGCCCTGCTCGCCGAGCACCCGGGAACCGCGATGAGTGGCGCGGTACGAGCGGCACTGCGGGAACGCACCGGCGGGAACCCGCTCGCGCTCGTCGAGCTCCCGAACGTGCTGTCGGAGGGGCAGCTGACCGGCCGGGACCGCCTTCCGGCGCACTTGCCGCTGACCGAGGGAGTCGAGCGGGCGTTCCTCGACCGGTCGCGCCGGCTACCCGGGGACGCCCAGACCATGCTGCTCGTCGCCGCGGCCGACGACTCCGGGCACCTGTCGGTCGTCCAGCAGGCCGCCACGAGACTCGGTGCCGGGGAGGCCGCCCTCGACGGCGCCGAACTCTCCGGGCTGGTCCGGGTCAGTGGCGGCGAGGTACGGCTGCGCCATCCGCTGGTGCGGTCGACGGTCTACGCCGCGGCGACTACCTCCCAGCGGCAGGCCGCGCACCGGGCTCTCGCGGCGGTCCTCGTGCGGGCGGGCGACGCGGACCGCGCGTCCTGGCACGCCGCGCTGGCCACCACCGGCCCCGATGACGTCGTCGCCGACGGGCTCGACGCAGTCGCCGAGCGCGCCACCCACCGCGGCGGCCACGAGGCCGCGAGCGCCGCTGCCGAACGCGCCGCGCAACTCAGCAGCACCGCGGGCGCACGCGCCACTCGACTGCTCGCCGCCGCCCGGAGCGCGTGGCTGGCCGGCGACGGCATGCACGCCCGTGAGCTGGCCGACGAAGCCCGGCACGACACCGTCGATCCCCTGCTGCGGGCCGACGTGGACGCCCTCCGCGGCCGCATCGAGTGGCACATCGGCTCACCGGAGACGGGACGGCGAATCATCCTGAAAGCCGCCGGTGAGGTTGCCGAGCTCGATGCCTCCCGCGCCCTGGGCATGCGCATGCAGGCCACCGCACTCGCGACCTGGGGAGCCGGCGTCTCCCCCGACGACGAGGGTCTCGACTTCAGCCTGCCGTCGCTGCCGGAGGCATCGCCGCCGCGATTGCGGTGCTTCTCGGCGCTCCTGCGTGGACACCGCCACTTCCTGCTCCGGGAGATGGGCCCCACCGCGACCGCGTGGCGAGAGGCGTTCAGGGCAGCGGAGACGCTGCCACCGGAGGCCGATCTGCTGGTCGTCGTCGGCATCGCCGCCATGCACCTCGGTGACGTGACCGTCGTGCAGCGCAGCTACGAGGCGCTGCTCACGCTCGCGCGGGACAACGGATCGGTCACCACCGCGGTGCAGGCGCTGTCCCGGCTGCCGTCGGGCCGCGTTCCCACCGGCGAGTGGAGCACCGCGGCCGCGGCGGCCAACGAGGCACTGGTGCTGGCCCGCGGCACGGGACAGCTGCCGCTCACCACCATGCCCCTGGCCTGGGTAGGTCTGCTCGGCGCACTGCGCGGGGAGGCCTCCTCGACCGACGCCCTTGACGAGCTGGACGCCATCCTCGCCGCGCAACCGGTCGGCATCGTCGGGGTCGCGGCTGCCGACATGGCGGCCTGGGCACACGGGGAGTCCTCGCCGCCAACGCATCCGACGTCGAGGGAGCGCTGCACCACCTGGGCCGCATCCGGCATCCCACGATCGGCAGGACCGCCGCGATCGACCGGCTGGAGGCAGCCACCCGGGCAGGACGACCCGACCTCGTACACAGCTGGGCCGATGACCTCGATGCGTTCGCCGCCGCCGTCGACGAGCCATGGCCGGCGGCGATGGCCGAGCACGGGCGAGCGCGGATCAGCACCGGCGAGGACGCCGAACGACATTTCAGCCAGGCGCTCCTGCTCCACAGCCGCAGCACCCGTCCGGCCTCCCAGGCCCGAACCCAGCTGGCGTACGGCGAGTTCCTGCGCCGCAACCGGCGCCGCGTCGACGCCCGCACCCACCTCGGCGCCGCCCTGCGGGTGTTCACCGAGCTCCGAGCCGAACCATGGGCCGAGCGCGCGCGGCAGGAGCTGCGAGCGTCCGGGGCCACGGCCCGCAAGCGCGACGTCGCGACCGCCGGGGACCTCACAGCCCAGGAACGGCAGACAGCGCTGCTCGTCAGCGCCGGCCTGGCCAACCGTGACATCGCCGCTCGGTTGTTCCTCAGTCCCCGGACGGTGGAGTACCACCTGAGCAACGTCTACTCCAAGCTCGGTGTCCGGTCCCGCGTCGAGCTGGCCCAGCTCCAGCTCCAGCTCAGCTGACGCGGCTGCGGGCGGCGGCCAGGGCAGTCTCAGCGCGGGCCGCCACGTCCACGTCCCCCGCCTCCAGGGCCGACGTGAACACGCCGCGCAGCTGCGCGTCGGCGCCGCGCTCCCCGTCCTCCACTCGCTGGGCGGCGAGCAGGCAGATCGCCACTGCGTAATAGCGGTGCACAGGCGCCGCTGTGTCCGTCAGGTCCTCGGAGCCACGTAGGGCAGCAGGATGTGGTCGACGACGTGTTCGATGAGTTCGGTGGTGACCGGGTCGCCGGTGACGAGGAAGCGGTGCCAGAGCACGGCCTGACCGAGTTCGCGGGCGATCTCCACCTCCACGTCCGGGCGCACCTCCCCACGGGCGATGCCTCGCTCGAGCGTTTCTGACATGGCCTTCTTCCGCCAGCCGATCACGCCGCCCCGGAAGGCCTCGGCCAGCTCGGGGTCATGGGGCATGGCGCCCACGATGGCCGGACCGATGACGCCCACGGGGCTGGCGAAGAAGTCGGCCCACCCATGCAGGATGGCCAACATGTCACCGCGATAACTGCCGGTGTCGGTGTGCGGAATGGCCGACATCGCCAGCGGGACGAGCGTGTCCCGCAGCAGGGCCGCGCGACCGTCCCATCGCCGGTAGAGAACCGGCTTGCTGGTGGCGGCCCGTGCCGCGACCGACTCCATGCTGACGCCGCCGACGCCCTGCTCGATGACGATGTCGAGCACCGCCGCCTTGATCGCATCATCGAGGGCCGCCCCTCGGCGTCGCCGCGCGGGAGCCGACTTCATGCGGGCAGGGCCGGACCGAGCGACATGCCGCGGAGCGTACAAGAAACGGTTGCGTTTCCTCGGATGGCACGCCAGTCTCCGCCCTACGACACGGGGACGTATCTAGGGAGGCCGTCATGGTCGAGAAGTCCTTCTCCCCGGCGCGAACGGGTGCGCGTGTTGCACCGGCTCACACCGCCTGCCACGAGACGCAGTCATGACGGACGCGGACAAGGTCCACGTGGTGGTCGGCGCCAGCGGGGGCACCGGTAGCGCGCTGGTGCGCGAGCTCGTCGGCCGTGGCCGGCGGGTTCGCGCCGTCAACCGCAGCGGCCGGATGGCGGTGCCGGCAGGGGTGGAGGTCATGGCCGCGGACGCCACCGACGCCCGGCGGATGCAGGAGGTCTGTCGGGGTGCTGGAGTGGTCTACAACGCGGTCAACGTCCCGTTCATGCAGTGGCGGGAGAGCTTTCCGGCGGCCATCGACGGCGTGCTCGCTGGTGCGGGCGCCGCCGGCGCGCGGATGGTCTTCGTCGACGACACCTGGATGTACGGCCGGGTCAGCGGCTCGATGACCGAGGACCTGCCCTACCGGCCGGTCAGCAACAAGGGCGTGCTGCGCGCGTGGCTCGCCGAGCGGGTCCTGGCGGCGCACACCAGCGGCCGGGTGCGGACCGTCATCGGGCGGGCTCCCGAGCTCTACGGCCCCGCCGTGGAGTCCGTGCTCGGTCGCAACCTGTTCAGGCCGGCTCTGGGCAAGGGACCGGCCCTGTGGGTCGGCGACATGGATCAGCCCCTGGGCCCCATGTTCATCGACGACTTCGCGCACGGTCTGGCCGACCTAGGCGAGCACGAGGCGACTCTCGGCAAGTCGTGGCACCTCCCGACCCCGGCACCGACCACGGCGCGAGGGTTTCTCGACCTGCTGTCCGCTCAGGCGCAGCGACCACTCCGAGTGCTCCGGCTGGGTGCGACCACCGCCCGCGTCCTCGGGCTCGCTTGGCCCGTTCTCCAGGAGGGCGCCGAGATGCTCTACCAGTTCCGGCAGCCGCACAGCGTCGATGCCACCGCCTACCGCACGGCCGTCGGCCCCGGCCAGGTCACCTCCTACGCCGATGGCATCGACGCGACCCTGCAGTGGTACACGAGAACCCCGAGCCGACCCCTGACAGCGATCGGACGATGACGACCATCCGCGCTCCGGGGAACATCCCGCCGTCCCGGAATCGGGCATGCAGGCTGCCTGAACTGGTTCGGCGCCACCCGGTCACAGCCTCGCTCCTGTGGTTCTTCACGGTCGGTCAAGCCATCGCCTTCATCCTGGTGGTCTGTCACGTGAACGGCATCGACGTCGCAATCACACGCCGTTCGTACTCGCCAGCAACCCGGTCGGCCTGCTGCCGACCCTGATCATCACGCGGATCGCCGGTGAGTCCCGGACCGCTGCACATCTTCGCCTTCGCAGTTCTCGGCCTGCTCGTCCTGGGTGCGACCCGAGCCCGGCTGGGCCTCCCACGCGGGCATGCACGCGGAGGAGGGCCCCGGATGTCTCGAGCGGCGAGGTCGTCAACTGGTCACTCGTCACCCCGTCGCAACCGTGTGCGTATGTAGCGTGTCGCCCCTCGGACACACGATCGCCCCGGCGTTCCTGCAGGTCAGGAGCCCGGGGCGCTTCCATGTCCGGGGTCCGAACGGCTCCGTGATACGGGTTTGATACTCGGCGGCCGGATCAGCCGTCGAGCAGTGCCGCGAAGCGGTCGGCGGCCTCGCGGCCCATGCCGGGGTGCACGTGCTGGTAGACGGTGAGCGTGATGGTGGCGCTCGCGTGCCCGAGGCGCTCGGAGACAACCTTCACCGGCACGCCGTCGGCGAGCAGCAGGGTGGCGTGGGTGTGCCGGAGGTCGTGCAGCCGGATCACCGGCGACAGGTGCTTCCCCAGCGCCTTCCCGGCCCGCGTCACCCGGGTGGTGAAGCGGCGGGAGGACCGTTCGGGGCGCTGGTGCCTGCCGTCGATCCCGCCGAGGACGAGCGCGGAGTCCCGGACGAGTTCGACGGTCACCTCAGCCCGCGCGGCGCGGGAGGTCCAGAGCGCGGCCACGATGCCGGTGTCGACCACCCGCGCCCGTCCCGGCGCACGCCCGCGCCTCGACGCCGTGCCGGGACCGGCCAGTCAGTCCCTGGTGCCGGAGGACCTCGTCGGGTTCAGGCGCCACAGCCGGTAGGTCCACGGCAGGTCGTAGAGGAGGACGTAGGCCGTGTACGGGGCCAGGACGCGCCGCGCGCGCGTGTCACCCGCGACCGACCGCTGCAGCGCCGCGAGAGGGAGCAAGAACGAGCACAGGCCGACGAAGCCAGCACGAGTGCTCCGCCGGCCGAAGAAGACACCGTTCCAGGCCTCGTTGCCCACGAGCACCGCCAGGCTCCATGCGGTGCTCCGGGCGTCGCGACGGTCCATGCTCCGTGCCAGCACGTAGCCGACGACCCCGTAGTACGCCGCGCCCACGCTCAGGAAGGCAGGCATCGGCAACTGCCAGCGGGGCGCGGTGAGGCCCCGGAACCAGGCCATCGCCGGCTTCCCGATGAAGGCGTTCCCGGCGACGGCGGCCCCGCCCGCGCAGGCGCTCGCCTGGAGCACGCATCGCCGCCTCATGACGTGCCCGACCCCGAGCCGTCGGCGCTCGCGCCGGTACGCGCTCCGGTGGAGGCGGGCTCCTCCGCCCGCCTCTTGAGCGCCTCGTTCATCGCCACGAAGGCGGGCAGGGTGCTCCGGTCCAGCGACGCAGCCACGAACGGGACGAGGATCCCCCGGAAGGTCTCCGACTGGACCAGCCGGGTGCCACCGGACTGCGGCTGCAGCCCGAACGTGTGCTCGGCGTCCATCAGCCCGGGCAGGCCCAGCCTGCCGCGCCACCGCAGCACGCGGTCGGCGGCGACCTCCATCAGGCGGGGGCGCAGGGTCATCGCCCGCCCGCCGACCGGCTGCATCGTCAGCGTGAGCCGACGGCCCGGGCCGACGGCTCCCTCCGCCCGGACGATGAACGGGTTCCACTCCGGGTACGCGGCGAGATCGGTGAGCACCTCCCACACCCGCTCGGGCGTCGCCCCGATGTCGACGTGGGCGGACAGTCGCTTGGACATGGCGTTCTCCTTCGAAGGTGGAGGGGCGTTGCGGGACGGAACAGGGGACGGCCGTTCGGGCTCCAGGTCCTCGCGGAGGAAGGCGGCCTGCGCGGCCACTGCCCGATCGGCTGCGGGGCCGGCGCCGAGGATGGGGTACGCGTGCAGTGCGCCGGGCTCCTCGAGGAAGTCGACGGCCACGCCCGCGTCCAGGAGTCGCTGTCGCAGCAGGCGGACGTCGTGGACGAGGATGTCGCGGGTCCCCGCGGTGATGTGCACGGGCGGGAGTCCGGCCAGGTCGCTCCGCAGCGGCGACAGCCGGTGGTCGGCCAGCGGGGTCCGGCCGGCGTAGGCCGCGGCCGACGGCTGCAGGAACCGGCGGCTGAGCACCGGGTCGTCCGGCTCGGTCCCGGGGATCTGTGGATTGGCGAGGGCCAGGTCGACCCACGGCGCCATGAGCACGAGCGCCGCGGGCAGGGGACTCCCGTCGGCGACCAGGGTCTGGGTCGCGGCGAGGGCCAGGGCGCCCCCGGCGCTGTCCCCCGCCAGCGCCCAGCGGCCCGGTCGGAGCACCCGGGCCGACACCAGGGCCCGCAGGGCGGTGACGACGTCGTCCAGCGCCGCCGGGTGCGGGTGCTCGGGCGCCAGCCGGTAATCGACCATGACGGCCGCCATTGACAGCTCCGCGCTGAGCTCGCTCAACCAGCGCCACTGCCGGGCCACCGGCCCGGTCACGTACGACCCGCCGTGCACATAGACCAGCACGCCGCGGTCGGCCAGCGCGGGGTCCAGCCACGAGACAGGCACCCCGCCCGCGGTCCGCGTCTCCACCTGCCGACCGGCCCGCAGCGTCTTGCCCGGACGGGGCATCCGCCCCAGCCGCTGGATCCCGACGTTCAGCGAGAAGGGCAACCGCGGGAGCCCGCGGCTGACCAGGCGGTAGAGCGCCGTGCCGGTCACCGTCGCCCCGCCGGGACGGGGCCGGTCGCGCGCACGGCGCCCACCTCGGGCGTGGGAGCCCGGTGACCCAGCCGGCCGCGGGTGGCGGCCAGGACGACCAGGCCCAGGACCGCGCTGGCCACCAGGTGCACCGGGCCCACCGCGTCGTCGAGGTAGAGCCGGGGCAGCAGGCCGGGACCGCCGAACCCGCTGCCGTCGGTCGTCGCGTTCCCCGCCGCGTGGACCAGGCCGACGACGAGCAGGCTGCCGGTCCGGTTGGCGACCCAGCCCTGCAGGAAGCGGAACGGGATCGACGTCGCGGTGACGAACAGCAGGACGGCCGCCCCACCGAGCCAGCCGTTGCCGGCCGCCAGGGAGGCGTGCTGCAGCGCGAACAGCGGCCCGGTGGCCAGTGCGGCTCTGACCGGCCCGTGCCGGTCCTGCAGGCGGGTCTGGAGGAAGCCCGTCCAGGCGACCTCCTCCGCCCAGTTGGTGGTGAGGAACCCCAGCAGCAGCTGGACCAGCAGTCCCCACACCAGGGCCGAGGCGAGCGCCCAGCCGGTGACCTCCGGCGACCCGAGCAGGGCCACGGCCACCGCCGTGGTGGCCACCGGGACGACGACCAGGGCCAGGCCGTACCAGCGCAGGGGCAACCGCACCCGGACCGCGCGCCTCCGCAGCGCGCGCACCCCCGCCCGCCCGTCGACGACGCGGGTGATCACCAGCGCCGGCAGCAGCAGGCCGACCAGGTTGGCCAGGACGACGAACGGAGCCGTGGGCAGGTCGACGTCCCACCACGCGCGCGCGACGACGGGCTGGAAGGCGATTGCCTGCCCGACGGGGAAGGACCAGGCCAGGAAGCTCGCGACGGGGTGCCGGCGGATGATCCCGGCCAGCCGGCGCTCCGGCGCGACGGGCGCACTCACCGTGGACTCCCGGCCGCCGCGGGCACCGCCTGCGCCGGGAAGGCCACGTGCTCGTTGCGGATCCCGACGGCCATGAAGCGGGAGAACAGCCGCAGCATCGGTGGCACCCGCGACATGACGCGCAACGGCACGGGGACCCCTCGCGCCGGGACCGGGTCTCCGGCGGCGCCGAACATCTGTCGCTGGACGCCGCGCTGCACCAGCTGGGTGACCCGGGTGGGGAGGTCGCGGCGGCGCTGCACCCGCCGGAGGTCCCGCGGTGTCACCGCACCTCTGCGCAGGGGGAGGACCAGGGCGTTGGCGGCGGCCACCGCGTCCTGGACGGCGAGGTTGATCCCGACGCCCGCGACGGGGGACATGGCGTGGGCGGCGTCACCGATGCACAGCAGTCCCGGCCGGTACCAGCGGCGCAGCCGGTTGACCCGGACCTCCAGGAAGCCGGTGTCGTCCCAGCTGCGGAGGGCACCCTCGAGTCGGTCGGCCAGGAAGGGCATGGCGCGCGCCAGGTCCGCCCGGAGTGCCTCGATGCCCGCCGCCCGGAGCGACGCGACCGTGCCCTTCGGCATGGTGTAGGCGCCCTGCCAGTAGCTGCCCCGGTCGATCATCGGGAGCAACCGGCCGGGCACCAGCCGGGCGAAGGACGTCCCCGGATCCCCCGGGCCCTTGGGCAGGGGGTACCAGAGCACGTCCATCGGGGCGCCGAACTCGACCGGGGACATGTCCGCCGCCCGTCGCACCGCGGAGGAGCGTCCGTCGGCGGCGACCGTGAGCAGTGCACGCAGCTCCCGCTCGGAGCCGTCCGTCCGCCGGTAGCGGACCCCGGTCACCGTGCCGTTCTCCTCGATCAGCCCCACCACCTCCACCTGCCGGTGCAGGGCGAAGGAGGAGGACCGCGCGGCCTCGGTGGTGAGGAAGTCGAGCAACTCGTACTGCGGCACCATCGACAGGCACTGGAAGCGACCTGGGAGCCGGGTGAAGTCGCCGAGCGTGACGAACCCGTCGTCGGTCATCCGCGAGATGCTGGTCGTGCGCTGCTGCGGCAGCTCCTCGAACCCCTGCAGCAGGTCGAGTTTCGCGAGCACCTGCATCGTCGAGGCGTGCACCGTGTCGCCGCGGAAGTCGCGCAGGAAGTCCGCGTGCTTCTCGAGGACGACGACGTCGATGCCGGCGCGGCCGAGGAGGAGCCCGAGCACCGCCCCGGCAGGGCCACATCCGGCGATGCAGACGGTCGTCGTCGCGGGGAGATCCCGGGTGTTCATGGTGTCGTCCTTCGAGATCGGGGATGGGCGGAGCGGGCGGTCAGGAGGAACTCGACGACAGGACGGGCGGAGCCGACGTCTCCCCCGCCGGTTGCGGCCGGCGCACCCGGAACCGCCGCAGCCCCCAGAGGACGGCGGCGTCGCAGATCAGCAGGCCGACCAGCCCGGGCACGGTCATCGCCCATCCGGCGCCGTCGCCGACGACGACGCCCCACAGCAGCTTCCCGCCGGCCATGGCGTTCAGGAGCACCAGGCCCCAGACCACCGACCGCCGCCAGAAGGCCAGGCAGTAAGCGGTCAGTGCCAGGGGTGCGAGCGTCGCCTGCGCGAACTTCTCGAGGTCCCAGGTGCCGGTGATCCACTCCCGCTCGAAGTCGAGGAACTCCAGGATCTGCGGATCCGGCTGGGTGGGCGCCGGGAACCAGAAGATGCTGGTGGCCAGCGCGACCAGGGTGCCGGCGATGCCCCAGCCGCTGCGCCGGTGGGCGAACCAGGCCAGCGGGATGAGGAACAGCGGCCTGATGTACCAGCTCAGCGGGTTGGCGTGGCGGTCGAACGCCCAGTCGCCGAAGTCGGCGAGGAGCTGCGCGATGTCCATGACGTCCTCCTAGAGGCGGGTCGGCGCGGGTGCGCGGGAGTCGGCCGGCGGTGCCGTCGGGGCGACGGGCAGCCGGGAGGTCAGGACCAGCAGTGCGACGGCGGCGAGGCTGACCGCGGCCAGCGAGATCGACTGGAGGACCTGGTCGGTGACGGTCGGGAGCACCGACACGTGCGCCTGGTGGTAGAGCTGGTGCGGCAGGTCCACCACGACGACGGCCAGGCCGGCGGCGCGGGCGACCCAGACCACCCCGGTGAGCAGCGCGACGAGCGCGACCGTCCCGACGGCGAGGTTGCCCAGGCCGACGTCGCGGAGCAGGTGCTCGTTGTAGGGACCGTCCGGGCTGACCCAGTGGTGTCCCATCCCTGGGAAGTCGGCGTAGAAGGACGCCGGGAAGACGGCCTGCCACAGGCCGATCACCAGCCCGAAGAGGGCGAACCACCCCAGCAGCAGCTTGACGGCGAGACGCATGCGGGCCTCCGGGAGAGGAAGGGATCCGATCGGTGCACGGGGGCCGGCTCACCGACGTCCCGGGGAGACCGTCGGGCCCGGCCCTTGACGGATCCGGGGCATCCGCTTGACGGCACCCGGAACGCGGCGACGACAGGGGGCCGGGATCGGGCCGCCGCGGGGCAGGATGGCCCGACGGCGAGCACGGCGGGCGCCGGAGAGGCAGGTGTGCGGTGCAGTTCAACGTCCTCGGACCGCTGCAGGTCCTCGACGCGGGGCGGCCGCTGGCCCTCGGGCGGCCCAAGCAGCGCGCCGTCCTCGCGATCCTGCTGCTCCATGCCGGCACGGTGGTCCCGCTCGACCGGCTGGTCGAGGAGCTGTGGGGCCCGCACGCGCCGCCGCAGGCCCTCGCCTCGGTGCAGGCGTACGTCTCCCACCTGCGCCGGCTGCTGGAACCGCAGCGCGCACCCGGGGCGCCCGCGACGGTGATCGTGAACCAGGCGCCGGGCTACCGCATCGTGGTGGGCCCCGACGACCTCGACGCCGCGCGCTTCGAGACCCTCGCGCGGGCCGGACACGACCTCCTGCACCAGGGGGAGGCACCGCGCGCGGCGGAGACGCTGGAGGCGGCACTCGGACTGTGGCGCGGGCCGGTCCTGGCCGACTTCGCCGATGCCCCGTTCGTCCGGGCCGAGCGGGCCCGGTTGGAGGACCTCCGGCTGACCGCGCTGGAGGACCGGCTGAGCGCCGAGCTCCGCATCGGCCGGCACGCCCGGATCGTCGCCGAGCTCGAGCAGCTGACCGGTGAGCACCCGTTTCGGGAGCGCCTCCAGGGTCTGCGCATGACCGCCCTCTACCGCTGCGGGCGGCAGGCCGAGGCCCTGCAGAGCTACCAGCTGTTCCGCGTGCAGCTGCGCGAGGAGCTCGGCCTGGACCCCGGCCAGGCGCTCCGCGACCTCGAACGGGACGTCCTCCGCCAGGCCCCGAGCCTGGACTGGACGGTGGCTGCCGCCGACGACGGGAGCACCCCAGGGGCGGCTCCCGCCCCGACGCAGGGCGTGTCGTGCGCCGCCGTCGAGGCCGCGGACGTCGTTGCCGCGCTCAGCGGCCTGGTCGGACGCGACGCGGACCTGCGGGTGGTCGACGAGGCGCTGGCCGGGACGGCGACCGGCCGGGGGCGGATCGTCCTGGTGGCCGGCGAGCCCGGGATCGGCAAGACGAGGCTGGCCGAGGAGGCGGCGCGGCGCGCCCGCGCATCCGGCATGGCGGTGGGCTGGGGGCGCAGCGACCAGGACGCCGGGGCTCCGCCGTTCTGGCCGTGGACGCAGGTGCTCCGGAGCCTGCTGGGCGACGGGACGCCCGGAGTGCCGGGCGCCGGGCTGGGCCCCGCCGCCGTCGAGCTGGCGCCCATCCTGCCGGAACTGGCGGACGGCAGCTCCCGGCCGCCCGCACCGGTGGTCGACCCCGAGGCGACCCGCTTCCGGCTCTGCCAGGTGGCCACCGCGGCGCTGAAGGACCTGGCCTCCGGCCGACGCCTGCTGGTGGTCCTCGACGACCTGCAATGGGCGGACGTCGCCTCCCACCGGCTGCTGAGTCACCTCGCCACGACGCTGGCCGACGCACCCGTCGTGGTGCTGGCGACGTACCGGGACCGGGACCTCGACGCCGGGGAGCCGCTCGCCGACACCCTCGCCGAGCTGGCCCGCACGGCGCCGGTGGACCGGCTGGAGCTGGCCGGACTGGAGGTCGCCGACGTGGCCCGGGTCATGGCGTCGCACGCCGGCACGGACCCCGACGACGAGCTGGCGCGGCTGGTCAGCGACCGCACCGGCGGCAACCCGTTCTTCGTCCTCGAGGTGCTGCGCCTGCTCGGCACCAGCGGCTGGCCGGAGCGGACTCCGGGCGAGGCGGCGGCGCTGGTCGCGCAGCAGGTCCCCGCCGGCGTACGCGACGTCCTCCGCCGACGCCTGAGCCGGCTCCCCGACCAGACCCGCACCGTGCTGCTGGTCGCGGCGGTGATCGGTCAGGAGTTCGACCTCGACGTCGTCCGCGCCGTGACCGGGGTGGACGACGACGACGCGCTCGCCGCCGTGGAGCTGACCGTGTCCGCCGGCCTGGTCGTCGAGGACCCCGCGACGGTGGGCCGTTTCCGTTTCGCACACGCGCTGATCCGCGAGGCCATCTACGGCGAGATCAGCCGCGCCCGCCGGGCCCGGCTGCACGCCCGCGTTGGACAGGCCCTGCTCGACCACCGCGGCGACGACGCCGACCACGTCCTGCAGCTGGCCCAGCACTGGTGGCTGGCCGCACCGGTGGTCGGCGCCGAGCAGGCGATCCCCCACGTCATCGCGGCGGCGGAGCTGTGCCTCGACACCTTCGCCCACGAGGAGGCCGAGCAGCAGCTGCGCCGCAGCCTCGACCTCCTGGCCACCGCGGCGCCGACCACCGGGCGCAGCGCCTCCGAGCTGGCCGTCCACATGCGTCTCGGCACGTTGCTCGTCCAGCTGCACGGCAGCGGCTGCCAGCACGCACGGGTCCACTTCACCCGAGCCCGTGAGCTGGCCGACCATCTCGGCGACACCACGGCCCTGCTGGCCGCCAACCGCAGCCTGTACGAGGTGGCCTTCGCCCGGGCCGACCACGCGGTCGCCGCCAACCTGGCCGAGGTCATGCTCGATATCGCCAGGAACAGCGACGACCCGGCCGCCGTCGTCGTGAGTCACCTGGCCCTGGGTCGCACCCTGTGGTCCCAGGGCCGGCTGGCCGCCGCCAGGGACCACCTCGAGCAGGGCCTGCAGATGGCCGATCCGGTTGACGGCCGCGAATTCCTGCCGCCGAGGATCGTGCTGCAGTTGCAGCTGGCCGCGGTTCTGACGTCCCTCGACGAGCCGGACGCGGGGATCGAGCTGCTGGCGACGGCCGTCGGGGAGTCACGCGCCGGGACCCCCTTCGCGCAGGCCCTCACGCTCACCGGAGCTGCCCTCGTCTCCGCCATGCGCCGCGACGCTCCGGCGGCGCGCGCGTGGGCCACCGAGGTCCTGGAGCTGGTGGAGCGCTGGCACCTGCCCTGGCCGGCCGGGTACGCGGCGGTGGTGTCGAGCTGGGTGCACGCGATCGAGGGTGATCCGGCGTCCGCGATCCCCGCCCTTCGCGGGCACCTCGCGCGGGTCGAGGCCGGCGGCACGCAGCACCTGGTCGGGTGGGGCCTCGGCCTGCTCGCCGAGGCGCACCTGTGCGATGACCAGCCCGTCGAGGCGCTGCGCCTGCTCGACGACGCGCTGGCCCGGGTCGCGCGCACCGGTGAGCGCTCCTACGAGTCCGAGTTGCACCGCCTGCGGGCGCTGTGCCTGGCCGCGCTGACGCCACCGCGGTCCGAGGAGGCCCACGGCGCTCTCCGGCGGGCAGTCGCCGTCGCGCGCGAGCAGGGGTCCGTCATGCTGGTGCGTCGCGCCCTCGAGACCTGCCACACGGCCGCGATCTGCCGTCACAGCGGGAGCTGCGACCACCCCGCCCCGGACGTCTGATCCTGCTCGCACGGGACGAAACCGGTCCGGGCGAGCAGCGCGGCGACCCGGCGGTCGGGGGCCGGCGGGGCGGTGAGCTCCTCGACGCCCGACGCCCGCAGTGCATCGGCGACCTCGCACACCAGCCGGCGTCCGAGGGAAGGGTCCCGGTAGGCCGCCGCCACGGCGAGACCGCACAACCGGGCCGTGGCCCGTCCGACGGAGCGGACCACCGCCACCCCTGCGAGGCAGGCGTCCTCCGTCGCGGTCAGGTCGCACAGGCCGTACCAGACGCAGGCCGAGTCGTGGTCGTCGAGACCGCAGTCCGGCAGCAGCCGTGCGGCCCGTCGGCGCTCGGGGTCCGCGTCGAGCCGCCGGAAGACGATCCCGGCCGGTGAACCGCGTGGTGTCGCCGTCATCGCCCCTCCCGGCCCGTTCGACTGTCGGCCGAGGGTGCGCAGGCCGCCCTTGACGCCTGTTTGACGCCGCGCCCGTGCGCCGAGGCAACCGACCGTCAAGGCCCGGCGGCGACGCTTTCCCCGACAACCCAGCCTGACGAAGGGGATGTGCGATGACCAGCGTGCTCGTCACCGGCGGCACCGGACAGCTCGGGCGCCGCGTGGTCCGTGCCCTGGCGGCCGACGGCCACACGGTGCGGATCCTGAGCCGCAGCGCGGCCGCACCGCCGGTGCCCGACGCCGGCGTGTTCGTAGCGGACCTGCGCACCGGATTCGGCCTCGCCGAGGCGGTGGCCGGGACGTCCGCGATCGTGCACTGCGCCACGGACCCGCGGAGGTCCCGGGCGGTCGACGTGGAGGGGACGGCGCGGCTGTTGGAGGCCGCGCGCGACGCCGGCCGACCGCACGTCGTCCACGTCTCCATCGCCGGGATCGACCGCATCCCGACGGAGTACTACCGGTCCAAGCAGGCCGCCGAGCAGGCGGTCATCCGCTCCGGGCTGCCGTGGACCGTCCTGCGCACCACGCAGTTCCACCCGTTCGTGCTGCAGCTGCTCGACCGCCTGACCGCTCTCCCGGTCATCCCCGTGCCGCGCGGGTGGCGGGTCCAGTCCATCGACGTGGACGAGGTCGCCCGGCGACTGGCCGGCGCCGTGGCGTCGGGGCCGGCAGGCAGGCTGCCCGACCTGGGCGGACCGGAGGTGTTCTCCGTGGTCGACCTCGTCCGGGACCGCCTCCGCGGGACACCGCGTCGACGGCCGGTCCTGGAAGTCACTGTGCCGGGCGCGTCCGCCGCCGCCCTGCGGGCCGGCGCGAACCTCGTCCCCGGCAACCCCGCCGGTGGTCGCACCTGGCGGGAGTTCCTCGACAGCCGGCCCTCGCACCGGCTCCAGGCCCGGTGACCACCGTGACCACCGACACGGACGTCCTCGTCGTCGGCGCCGGCCCGACCGGGCTCACGCTGGCCTGCGACCTGCGCCGCCGCGGCGTCGACTGCCGGGTCGTCGACCGGGCCGCGACGCACCACACCCGGTCCCGGGGCAAGGGCCTGCAACCGCGCAGCCTCGAGGTCTTCGACGACCTGGGGATCGCCGGGGCCGCCCTCGCCGCCGGCCGGACCCACCACCACGTGCGCCTGTACTCAGGCGGGCGGCTCGCCCTGGACCTGGACCTCCCCGCACGCCCACCGCAGCCCGGGGTCCCGTACCCGAACCTGGTCGTGCTGCCGCAGTGGCGGACCGAGCAGGTGCTGAGGGACCGGCTGGCGGCGCTCGGCGGCACCGTGGAGCTCGGCCGCGAGCTGGTCGGCATCGACCAGGATGCCGACGGTGTCACCGGCACGGTCGTCGACTCCACCACCGGCGCGCCCGAGGAGATCCGGGCCGCCTTCGTGGTCGGCTCTGACGGCGGGAGCAGCCGGGTGCGGACACTGACCGGCATCGCGATGCGCGGCGCGAGCCACGAGGAGCACTTCGTCCTCGGCGACGTCCGGATCGAGGGCCTGCCGGCCGACGGCTCGTCCTTCGCCTGGTTCGACGACGACGGGTACCTGGCCGCCGATCCGCTCGACGGGAGCGGGACCTGGCAGGTGCAGGCCAGTGTCCGGCCCGACGCCTCCGGGAACCTCGAGACGGCGTCCCTGGAGCTGTTCCAGCGCCTGTTCGCCGAACGCGGCTTCGGGCACGTGCGGCTGCACGACGCCACGTGGCTGTCCGACTTCAGCCCCCGCGTCGCCATCGTGGACCGCTACCGGGCAGGCCGGGTGCTGCTGGCCGGCGACGCCGCCCACGTCCACAGCCCCGCCGGCGGGCAGGGCATGAACACCGGCATCCAGGACGCCTACAACCTCGGCTGGAAGCTCGACGCCGTCCTCCGAGGACGGGCGGGCCACGCCCTCCTGGACACGTACCAGGAGGAGCGGATGCCGGTCGCCCGCGCGGTCCTCACCAGCAGCGACCTCGGCCACAGCGCCTTCTTCTCCCCCCACCCCGCCATGACCTTCCTCCGGAACCGCGTCCTCGTGCCGGCCTTGCGGCTGGCAGTCGTCCGCAACCGGCTCCTCGACGGCGTGGCAGAACTCCGTGTGGGCTACCGGGGCTGCTCGCTGGCCGGCGAGGCGGCCACCGGAGAGCACACCGGTGACGGGGAGGCGGCCGGCGTGGTCGACGCCGTCCGCTTCCGGCACGGCCCGCGCGCCGGCGACCGTGCACCGGACGCCGAGGTGCGTTCCGGCGGCAACGGCGCGCCGACGCGCCTCTTCGACCTCTTCCGGGGCACGCACTCCACGCTGCTGCTGTTCGACGGTCCCGCCGCGACCGACGCCGGATACCGGCGGATGGCCGCGACCGCCCGGCGGGTGCGCGCCGCCCTCGGCGACGACGTCCGCGCCTGGATCGTGGTCCCCGGCGACCGGAGGCCCGAGCACCTGGACGACGTCGACGTGGTTCTCGACCCGGACCGCGACGCCCACCAGCGCTATGCAGCCGCGGCCGAATCGCTGTACCTGGTGCGACCCGACGGCTACGTCGCCTTCCGCAGCCAGCCTGCCACCGCTCAACCCGTGCTCGACCACCTCGGCTCGATGTTCAGGCTGTACGCACCCGCGTGACCTCGTCGGTGTCGACGTCCGGGGCCGGTACGCAGCCGAGGCCCCGCTGCGCGAGGCCGCTGTCTCGAGTCCGGCCGGACCACCTCCACCTGAACGCCTTGCGAAGCGAGGACCGGAGGTCGTGTGCGAATGTGGCGAGTCGCCCCTCGGACACAGCATCGCCCCGGTGTCTCTGCAGGTCAGAGGCCCGGGGCGGCTCCGTCTCAGGGGCACAAGGGCTTCGTGATACCTATTTGACACCTATCGCACCCGGTCAGCCCGCGAGCAGGGCGGCGAAGCGGTCGGCGGCCTGGCGGCCCATGCCTGGGTGCACGTGCTGGTAGACGGTGAGCGTGATCGTGGCGCTCGCATGCCCCAGTCGTTCGGACACGACCTTGACCGGCACGCCGTCGGCCAGCAGCAAGGTGGCGTGGGTGTGGCGGAGGTCGTGCAGCCGGATCGCCGGCACCTGGTCCTCTCCCGGTGCCTTGCGGGCTCGGAGGACCTGCGCGGTGAAGCGTCGGGAGAACCGCTCCGGGTGGAGGTGGGTGCCGTCGAGGGTGCTCAGCACCAGTGCGGTGTCGCGGACCAGGTCTGGGGAGGCCCGCGCCCGAGCCTCGCGGTAGGTGCGCAGCGCCGCGACCGTGCCCGCGTCGAGGTCGACGACGCGCGACTGACCGGTCTTGGTCGGCCCCTCGACCAACTCCTCGCCAGCGCCCTTGCGCTTGACCGTGCCGACGCTGCGGCGCACCGCGATCCGTTCGGCGACCAGGTGGACGGCGCGCCAGCGCAGGGCGAGGGCCTCCCCACGCCGCATGCCGGTGGCCGCGAGCAGCCGCCAGCCCATGGCCACGTCGGCGTCGTGGGCGTCGGCCCAGCGGAGGAAACGGGCGAGCTCCGGCGCCGTCCATGCCTGCATCTCGGGAGGGCGGGCCTGCGCCGGAGTCGGTGGGGTGGACCTGTCGGTCGGGTTCACCGCGAGTCGGCCCTGCGTGACCGCGTCACCCAGGGCCGACCGCAGGATGGTGAACACGTAGCGCACCGTCCGGGCGGAGAGACCGCCACGGCCGTCGGCGCGGCCGTCTGCTTCCAGCGTCCGCATCCAGGTGTCGATCATGGGTCCTGTCAGGCGGACGACCCGGTGTGCCCCCAGGTGGGGGTCGATGTGCAGGCGGATGTTCTTCAAGTAGGACGCCCGTGTTGAGGGGCTGAGGCGTTGCGTCTGGATCCACTCGGCGAGGTAGGCGTCAAGGCGCTGCTTGGACGGCTCGACCCACTCCCCCAGCTCGGCCTTGCGGATCTCCGCCCGCAGGACCGCGCCGGCCTCTCTCCGGCTCGCGAATCCGCGCGTGAGGACGACCCGTGTCGTGCCGTCCTCACGGGTCACCGCGAACTTGATCAGGAACCGAGGGCCGGACCTCGTCCGGTACTCGCTGATCCCGCCGTCGCCCTTCTGACGTCGCCGTGGCCCGGCCATCGACCGCCTCCTCGTCGCTGCTCGTCGAGGGACCCGGCATGTCGCCGCGGGAGTCGCCCCGACGACGGCCTACTGGAGATGGAAGGCCCATCACTGCTGAAGCAGAGATCTGTGGACGGGCGGACAGCCTGTGGAGCACGTGCGGTGACGACGGAGTCCTGCGGCTCGGAGCGTCGTTCCGCGTCCTCCAGTCCTCCTCCAGTGGTCGCGCGGAGACGTGGCACAGGGGACGCGTCAGATCTCGATCCGTGTCGGCGCGAGGCCGCTCAGGCCTTCGCCCCCCGGCGGCTGGCCGGACCATGACGGGTGCGAAACCGGATGGGGCCGGCCGGCCTGCGGTCCGACGACACGCCGTCCCGCCACACGGCCTCCACCGCCGTCGGATGCGCCCACGATCCTCACCGACGTCTCGGCCAGGACTGGAGTCGCCATCTCCGGAGAGGGCCGTCGCCGAGATGTCCACCGACGAGGCCTGGGGTGATGGAGTGCCAGGTGATCGCGTTGACGATCACGGCGGAGTCCTCCTCAGTAGGTGGGTGGTGCGATGCGGCCGGGCGCGGCTCGGCCCGGACCCGGGCTGGGCGAACCCCGTGTCCGGTACGTCCGCTGTCAGTGGGTGTCGCGGTGCCAGGTGACCGTCAGGCCGGCACGCGCACCGAAACGCTCGAGGCGGCTTCCGAGGGCGTGCTCGATGCGGTCCAACATCTCGACGTCGGGCGCCTCGGCGCGCAACGTGAGTACGTCGTCGCCGATGATGATCCGGCCGCGGGCGTCCCCGACGAGCGTCGTCCAGGCGCCCTCGGCGTCCTCGGTGAACGGGACCTTGCGGCTCAGGTGCGAGACCAACTGCTTGGCGTAGCGGGCCGGGGCATCGGTGCGCACGTCGGCGCGCGAGGAGAAGGTGGTCATCGGTGCCTCCTGTCTGGAGTCGGGCGGCCGGGGGCTCCGGTCAGGCCGCCTGATCGAGCGGATCGAGTTGCCGTGCCAGATGCCGTCGAAGGCAGTGGTCACGGACTGCCCGGGCGTGGTGCCCGCCCCGAGGGTGAGCAAGGTGGGTACGAAGTGGTCGGCGGTCGGGTGGGCGACGGCGGCGCCCCGGCCCTTGGTGCGGTAGTCGATCAGCGCGTCGACGTCTTGGCGCGGGAGGGCGTCGGTGGCCTCACGCTGACGCGCTTCGGGCCGGCGCCCCACGTGACCCGGGCCTCGCCTCCTGGGGAGGCGGGGCCCTGGTCACCACCGATCGGCCGCCACCCGCCACGGGCGCGGCACGGCGTCAAGCCTGCGGCTGGGCGTGCGCCGCGGCGACGGCGTCCGCCAGCGACGTCGGAGCCCGCCCGATGAGCTTCTCGAGGTCGTCGCCCTCGACATGGAGGTCCCCGGCGGCCACGGAGCGGTCGATCTCGGCGAACATGCTCGCGACCGGCGCGGGCAGGCCCGCGCCCTCGAGGATCTGGGCGAACTGCGCGGAGGGCACGTCGGTGTAGCCGACGGCGGCACCGGTGACCGCGGACACGGTGGCGGCGAGCCCGGACATCGTGAACGCCTCGCCCCCGAGCTCGTAGACCGCGCCCGCGTGCCCGTCCTCGGTCAGGACGGCGGCGGCCGCCTCGGCGTAGTCGGCCCGCGTGGCGGCGCTGATCCGGCCCTCACCGGCGGAACCGACGATGCCGTTCTGCAGGTAGCTGCCCAGCTGGCCGGTGTAGTTCTCGGTGTACCAGCCGTTGCGCAGGACCACGTGCGGGATCCCGGACTCGGCCAGGAGCTGCTCGGTGGCCCGGTGCTCCGCGGCGATGCCCAGGCTGGAGCTGTCGGCGCGGGCGACGCTGGTGTAGGCGATCAGCCGCACCCCGGCCTCCTTCGCGGCGGCGATGGCGTTGCGGTGCTGGGGCAGCCGCTGGCCGATCTCGCTGCCGGAGACCAGCAGCAGCTTCTCCGCGCCGGCGAACGCGGCGCGCAGGGCCTCGGGGTCGGTGTAGTCGGCGCGGCGGACGACGACGCCGCGGTCGGCCAGGTCGGCGAGCGTCTCGATGCGGCGGCCGATGGCGACGATCTCGGCGGCCGGCACGCCGCGTGCCAGGAGGGCCTCCACGGCCAGGCGGCCCAGGTGCCCGGTGGCTCCGGTGACGGAGATGGACATGCGGGTGCTTCCCCTTCGCTTTCCCTCGACGAGACGTCGAGGAGGTGCGTGGTGGTGGCCGGCTGCAGGTGGCGGTCGAGGCGGAGTCAGGCCGCCTGGAACGACCGCCGGGACAGCCCGAAGCTGTAGCCGTCCAGGGCGGTGACCACCGGCGCGGTGGGGTCGGTGGCCGCGCCCAGGGCCACGAACAGCGGGGTGAAGTGCTCCACCGTCGGGTGGGCGTAGCGCAGGCCCGGAGCTGCGCTGCGGTAGCGGGCGAGCTCGGCGACGTCACCGCGGGCCAGCGCGTCCGCGGCCCAGCCGTCGAAGTCCGACGACCAGCCGGGCACCTTGTTCTCGGTGAGCATCTCGCGGGTGAGGAACGGCAGGCCGTGGGTCATGTGGCCCGAGCCGACCACCAGCACACCCTGCTCACGCAGCGGGCGCAGCCGCTCGCCGATCCCCAGCAGCCGGTCCGGGTCCTCCGTGGGCAGGGAGAGCTGCAGCACCGGGACGTCGGCCTCGGGGTACATGATCTTCAGCGGCACCCAGGAGCCGTGGTCGAGGCCGCGGCTGGCGTGCTGGTGCACGTGCTCGGTGTCGGGGAGGAGTCCCACCACGTCGCGGGCGAGCTCACCGGCGTCGGGGGTGTCGTAGCGGAACGCGTGGTACACCGGGTCGAAGCCGCCGAAGTCGTAGACCAGCTCGGCCGGCCGGGTGGCGCTGACCGACAGCGGCGCGGACTCCCAGTGCGCGGAGACGACCAGGATCGCCCTCGGCTTGGGCAGCGAGCGGGCCCATCCGTACAGCGGGTCGAGCCACTCCGGGCGCTCGAAGGGCATGGGGCCGCCGCCGTGGGACAGGTAGAGGCTGGGCAGCGGCCCGTCCTCCGGCGTCCACGCCCGGTGCGGCTCCGAGGCGGCCACGCGGCGCAGGTGCCGGGCGAAGAGGTGCCCGGCCGGGATGCGGGCGTCCGCCAGCGCGGTCGTGGTGGGAACGGGCGTGGTCATGGCGGACTCCTCGGGCGGGCGGCGCAAGAGCGAGCAGATTGTTGTAGCGACAACCTGTACTGTGCCACGATGTACTTGCTCAAGCAAGTACTTCTCGTGAGGACGTGACCGTGGACGCTCCCTGGCTCGACCGACGGCAGCTGCGCGCCTGGGTCCGCCTGCGGGCCGTACTGGAACTGCTTCCCGCCACGGTGGACGCGCAGATCCGCCGGGATGCCGACGTCAACGACGTTCGAGTACCACGTCCTGGCCATGCTGTCCGAGACGCCTGCGCGGACCCTCCGCATGACGGAGGTCGCCCGGCGGATCGCCGCCACGCTGCCGCGGCTCTCACACGTCGTGACCCGACTCGAGAGCCGGGGCCTCGTGGAGCGCTTTCCCTGCTCCGAGGACCGTCGGGCGACCAACGCCCGGCTCACCGAGGCAGGGTGGGCGAAGGTGCAGCACGCGGCCGCCCAGCACGTGGCCACCGTGCGGCACCACGTCGTCGACGCCCTCACCGCCGAGCAACTCGACCAGCTCGCCGCGATCGCGGACGCCCTCCTGGCCCGACTGGACCCGACGGGGGCCATGGCCGCGACCAACACCCGCCACGACGAGCCGCCGCGGCGCCGCTAGCCAGCCGCCGCAGCGGCGACCTCGACGCGAGGCCGGACGGCAGCGCGCTCCGATTGAGAGCCCCTCCCCCATGCCCCCCGCCGCGGTCGGCGACCAGGGTCGACACCCGCCGGATCCGGCACGGGCACCTCCGCGGCATCGACGGCCCCGTCAGCGGCCCAGACCGGGGACGTCCCCGGATCCCTCGTCCGCACCACCGTCGGCGATGGCGGGCCGGGCCCACCACCACCCGGACAGGCGAGCAGCGTCGCTCAGTGCGTCAGCTGCCACTTGAGGAGGGCCGCGCCGGCGGCGATGACCGCGAGCGCGAACCCGGCCAGGAACACCCGCCTCGAACTGCGCTCCCCGGACACCCACGCCACCACCGACCCCAGCAGGGCCAGGCGGACGTCGACCAGCGCGAGTGCCAGGACGAGCGCCAGGTCGGCGTCGACCAGGTCCGTCCACGCCAGGACCAGCACCAGGACGGGCGCACCGGCGGACGTCACGATGGGCAGTGCAGCCCGGAGCTCGTGCCGGAGTGCCGTTCGGTCCAGCGTCCGGCCCTCGCGGACCCTCGATCCGACGGCCTCTCCCACCGCGTGCGCCACGTAGGTCGAGATCCCGACACCGAGCAGGTATGTGACACCCCTGGGTCCCCGTAGCTCGTCGGGGTGCAGGGCGATGAGCGCAGCCATCACGAGGACATTGCCGTACACGTAGGCCGACACCCGGCTCGCGACGTCCTCGCGGGGAGGATCCCCGGGCGCACGGGGCCGCCTGACCGGCTTTGACGACCCGGCTCTGCCCGCCTGGCCCGCACGGTGACCGGCCGGGGGGTCGTCGCGTGTCACCGCCCCTCCTCCCGGCGCGAGCCTGCTCCCCCGGACCGGAGCAGGCCGCGGGACCGGTCACCCCGCTGGGCCGCGACCCCACCGTCGTCACGCACGGTCCCGCGGCTTCCGCGACGCCGGTGCCGACGGTGTCGTCGTCGGCGCTCGTCGGGCTGCGGGGAACGGCGGCCCGCGGGCCGGTCTCGTCTCACCCGCTCGACTTAGGCGCCTGCGGTAGTGGGGTCCCCGGCGGAGTCCTGCGGGGGTGCGGACGGGCTGGAGGTGACGCCTGGGCGCCCGCGGCCTGCGACCGCCACCGCGAGGAACGACGTGGCCACACCGGCGCCCAGCGCGGCGAGCGCCACGGCCGGACCCCTTCGCTCGATGCCCAGCAGGCTGTCCAGGGAGAGGTCCCCTGGCCCGGTCTCGGCCAGCGCCGTCACCGCACCGATGAGGACGGCGTTGTACTCCCACCCGCCGTTGGCGTTCCACGGCCCGTTGGGCAGGTGGACCTTGCGGATGGAGGTCGTCATCACACCGGTGAGCGCGGAGGCCGCCACCGGCGTTGCCAACCCGGCGGCGAGCAGCGCACCGCCGGCGGTCTCGGTGATCCCGGCCAGCGTGGCGTGCACCTTCGCAGGCCGCATCTGCAGCGCCTCCATCATCCCCTCGGTGCCGGCCCGCCCCGGGCCGCCGAACCAGCCGAAGAGCTTCTGCGTGCCGTGGCCGACGAACAGTCCACCGACGAGGAGCCGGAATCCCAGACGTGCAACGCTCACGAGTCCTCCTGCGGGTTCACCGTGCGGGTACCGGGCGGTCTGCCGGACCAGGCCGCCTCGAGCAGTGCGGTGACGCCCTGCTGCGTCACTGGCGGGCGCAGGCGACGGCGAGCCCCACGATGCGCGGGTCGTGCGCATCGTGCACGCCGAAGCCGGCCGGCGATCGCGACGCCTCCGGTCGGGGCGGCGCTGCGGCTCCGACATGCGGGGATGTCGGCCGGCCGCCGGTCTCAGCGGGCCAGGGGCAGGGCGCGGTGGAAGACGGGGACGGCGATCGCAGCGACGGCGACGTGCATGAGCCCCAGCGCGATCGCGCCGGTCCAGCCCACGCTGATCCCGACGGCCACGTCGGCGAGCAGGCTGACGAGCACGACCGCCGGGACCAGGCGCCCGAGGACCACGGCGGGCCGGTCGGCCTTGGCACGCACGGCGATCCAGGCCAGGACACCGGCCACGACGCCGAGGAACGTGAGGGAGATGTAGGACGCGGGCTGCAGGCCCCGGTAGTCGGCGGTGTCCGCGCCGGCGGCCTGCGCGACCAGGGCGATGACCAGGTTCGCCACCGACGCCGCGATCGTGACGACGACGACCGCGGCGGCCGCCCGGCGCCAGGTCGACTGCGTGGTGGTCGGGGCGAGAGTGTCCGTGCTCATGGCTGTGCTCCTGGTGGTGTACAGGGGGGCCCGATGACATCGGGTCACTTGATGTCGCAAGTGAATCTTACGGACTGTCAGTTGCCGCGTCAAGTAACTGCGCAGCAGTCCTGTCCACTCCGGAGCAAGAGGAGGAGGCACCCGACCGACGCGTCGGCCTCGCCCCGCCGCCGCGGACCGCGGTGGCGGGAGGCCGCGGCTCCGCCGGGCGGCACGAGAGCCGGTGGACCCGTCGGACCACCTGCGGAGAGCGATGGAGTCGTCGAACCGCGTCCCGTCCACGCCGGAGGTCGTCGCCCGTCCGGCGGTGGTGCGGGCGCCCACGGTCAGCAGCAGGGGCACGAAGTGCTCCGGGGTGGCGTGGGAGACGTCGGGGCCAGGACCCCTGCGTCGGTGGTCGATCAGCGCGTCGACGCCACCGCGCGCGACGGCATCGGTAGCCCGTTCCTCGAAGGCCGCGGTGTGGTCGGCCAGCTCGGGCCGACGGAGGACGGTCGGGCTACGGGTCATCGCCCCCGACTCGATGACGAGGACGCCCTCCCACAGGAGGCGGGGCCGCCGCTCAGCGTCGGCACCGCGACGGGGTCCGTGTCGGCATGCCCAGCTGGACAACCGGTCCGTCAGCGCGGCCACCGCGCGGGAGATGGCGACCGGGGTGGGCGGAACGGGTCGCCGGGCGGGGCGTCCGCCGCCGGCCTGCTCCCGGGCGGGCGGCCGGCCGCGGGTCGGACGTGCCCGTCACCCGGGCGTGGGGCGACACGCCTCGCGGTCGTGCCGCCCCCACCCGGGCGACGGCTGCGGTCAGTCCTGCAGGGTGACGACGAGCTTGCCGCCGGCGCCGCCGGTGGCGAGCCGGCCAAGGCCCTCGGGGGCCTGCTCGAGGGGCAGGACGCCGGCGACGGAGACCCGCAGCTCACCGGCCGCAGCCCGCTCGGCCAGCGGGCCGACGACCTCCCTCAGAGGGGTGGCCATCACCGAGGTGCCGGTGAGCCCAGCGGCGGCGAGGGTGGCCTCGTCGGGCACCGCCGCGACGCCGGCCACCTTGCCGCCGGCGCGCACGGCCGCGATCGGGGTGCCGGAGGGATCCATGCCGTGCAGGCTGACCAGAGCGTCGACGCCGTCGGGGTAGGCCGCGCGGACCTGCTCGGCCACCGGGCCGGCGGTGTGGTCGATCACGCGGGAGGCGCCGAGCGCGGTCAGCCGCTCGTTGTCGGCGGCCGTGCCGGTGGCCACCACGGTGACGCCGCGGGCGGCCAGCAGCTGCACGGCGAAGGAGCCGACGCCGCCGGAGGCGCCGTTAACCAGGACGGTCTGCCCGGGCTGAGGGTCGATCGCGTCGATGGACTGCACGGCGGCCGCGCCGGCCAGCGGGATGGCGGCGGCCTTGGTGAAGTCCAGGCCGGCGGGCTTGGGCGTGACCGTGACGGCCGGCAGCAGCGCGTACTCCGCGAGCGTGCCGGCCGAGATCGGCGGGGCGAGCAGCACGTGACCGAGCACCTCGTCGCCGACGGCGACGTGGTCGACCCCGGCCCCGACGGCCTCCACGACACCGGCGGCGTCGCGGCCGATGACGACCGGATACTCGTGCGGCAGGCCCATCTGGGTCAGGAAGCCGGCGGCGACGGCGTTGTCGATGGGGTTGAGGCCGGCGGCCTTGACCCGGACGAGGACCGTGCCCTCGGTCGGCTCGGGGGTGGGGATGTCGGAGATCTGGGGCTGCTCACCGGCGGCGGGGACGTGCAGTGCGCGCATGACGGGGACTCCTCTGGACGCGGTGCGGGGACGGGGAGGGACTAGAAGGCGTACGGGCCGAAGCGGCCCCAGGCGACGAAGACGGCCAGGGCGAGGAGCACGAGGTTGGCGACGACCATCGGCGTCTCCTTGCGGCGGGCGTGCACGACGGCAGCGCCGGCCATGACGAGGGCCAGGCCCACGGCCGCGATCGGCACGAGCACCGGAGCGACGTCGAACACCGCGGGCAGGATCAGGCCCAGCGCGCCGAGGACCTCCAGCGCACCGATGGCCTTGACCGCGCCGTCGCTGAAGTCCTCGGCCCAGCCCATGCCGGAATCCACAATCTTCTTCCGCGGCTGCGCGAGCTTGCTCAGCCCCGAACCCAGGAAGACCGCGGCGAGCACCCCGGCGACGATCCACAAGACGACGTTCACGTTCTGACTCCTCGCATGGTTTACTTGCCGACGCAAGCAACCATATGAGCAGTCACTTGTTCCGTCAAGTATCTCGGCGGGCGGGTCGTCCGCCGGGTCGAACGAGGAGCGATGTCGTGGGCACTGTCGACGAGCCGCGGTGGCTGAACGCGGAGGAACAGGACACCTGGCTGGCCGTCCTGGCGATGGCCGTCTGGCTGCCCGACGCCATCGACGCGCAGCTGCAGCGCGACGCCGGCGTCAGCCACTTCGAGTACCAGGTCATGGCCATGCTCTCCATGTCCCCGGAGCGCACCCGGCGGATGAGCGAGGTCGCCGCCCTGGCCAACGGCTCGCTGACCCGGCTCTCCCGGACCGTCGACCGCCTCGAGAAGCGCGGCTGGGTCACCCGCCGGCCCGATCCCGACGACGGCCGCGCCACCCTCGCCGTCCTCACCGACACCGGCTGGGAGAAGGTCGTGGCCACCGCCCCCGGGCACGTCGCCGAGGTGCGCCGCCTGGTCCTCGACCCGCTGACCAGGACCCAGGTCCGCCAGCTGCACGAGATCGCCACCCGGATCCGCCAGGTCGTCCAGCCCGAGGGCAGCTTCCCGACCCTGCCGGCGCCCGGCACCGCCTGACGTCCCGACCGCCGCACCCTTCAGGATGAACGGTGCGACCCCGCTCCGACCGCGTCGATCCGATGCCGGACCCCACGGGCGGCGGCGCGGTCAGGGACCGGCGGCCCGGCGAGCCCGGGCCGGGGCGGATCGGCGGGGTTGCGCAGCGGGTCAGGCCAGGACGGGCGGGCGGAACAGCCAGCGCAACGCGGCGAACCGGACGAGTCCGATCACCCCGGTGACGACCGCGATGACCGCGAGGTC
>NZ_FPBA01000003.1 GCF_900116515.1 Geodermatophilus amargosae | reverse complement strand
GCCAGTAGCTGTTCGTGCAGCGCCGGCCAGACACCGGCCTCGGTCCAGTCCCGCAGCCGCCGCCAGCAGGTCACCCCCGAGCAGCCGACCAGCGAGGTGGGCAGCTGGTTCCAGGTGATCCCGGTCTTGAGCACGAAGACGATGCCGGCCAACGCGGCGCGGTCATCGATCGGCCGGCGGCCGGGATGGCGATAGCGGCGTGGCCTTGGCGGTGGGAGCAGTGGTGCGATCCGCTTCCACAGCTCATCCGGCACGAGCTCCTCGATCACCCACCACAGCCTCGGCAGGTCGGGCAGATCACCGCGGGAGGCACGCCGAGCTCATCTTGAAACGATCTCTTAGGACCTGTCCTGGCGATCTTCATCGGTGTGGTCCAGGCTTGGTTGATGGTCGGCCGGCATGAGCTCACCGATGCGGCTTGGGCGCGGATCGAGCCGCTGCTGCCTGCAACGGGACGCCGGGGTGGGCGGTGGCGGGATACCGGCAGGTGATCAACGCGATCCTGTGGCAGGCCGAGACCGGCGTGCCGTGGCGGGATCTGCCCGAGCGCTACGGGCCGTGGAAGACCGCGCACGAGCGGCTGCGGAAGTGGACCGCCGATGGCACCTGGGACCGGATCCTGACCGAGGTCGTGGTCAAAGACGACGCGGTCGGCGCGGTGGAGTGGACCCTCAGCGTCGACTCCAGCTCCGTGCGGGCTCATCAGCACGCCGCCGGGGCGCGGAAAAGGGGGGCTGCGGTGGGCCGGTCGAGGACCTCGCCGTCGACGGTGAGGCGCTCGGCCGTTCCCGCGGGGGACTGACCACCCAGCTGCACCTGGCCGTGGACGGGCGCGGCCTGCCGATCGCGGTGCTGCTCACCGCGGGGCAGGCTGGGGACAACCCGCAACTGCTGCCCCTCCTCGATCAGGTGGCGGTGGCCCGCTCCAGGCCGCGCCGCCGACCGCAGCGGGTGATCGCCGACCGGGCCTACTCCCATCCCTGCACCCGGGTGGCGCTGCGCGCCCGACACATCCGGTTCACCTGCCCCGAGCGCATCGACCAGGTCGCTCGCCGCCGGGCCAAGGGCTCCGCCGGCGGCCGCCCACCCGCCTTCGACCACGAGGTCTACGCCCGGCGCAACGTCATCGAACGCTGCTTCGCCCGGCTCAAGCAGTTCCGCGCCCTGGCCACCCGCTACGCCAAACGAGCCGCCTACTACCGCTCCCTGCTCGTCCTCGCCGCCGTCGTCCTCTGGCTCCGCGAAGATCCGCAGGACAGGCCCTAGCCCGGAGGACGCATGGCTGACTACATCGCAACCGCGATCAGCGAAGGTGACCACTGGGTGATCGACGTCGACGGTGTCGGTACCGCCCAGGCCGACACCTTCGACGCCATCGAGGCGACTGCGGTGGATCTTGTCACCGCGGTAACCCACACCGCCCCGGCGGATGTGCACGTTCGAGTGCGCATCGTCTGAGAGCCGCGACAGGTCCACCGTCAGCTGATCTTCACCCCGCATGTGTTGTGGGCCGTGCCGCGGTGTCCTGACGCGGCCGGACGTCCCGGCGGCTCGAGCCTGGCCTCGCGACCGGTGGGCCAGTACCACCCCGGCGTCGATGTAGCCCTGAATGGGTTCCCTCCCTGAACGAGAACAGGAGAAGTTCTGGAGGCTGTCGAGCAGGCTCACCGACGCCTGCACCGGGCATCGACGTCGTCGCCGCCGTCCACAGGCCCGCCGACTGTTCACAGATTCCGGAACGACGCCTCGTGGCCAGTTCTCTCGTGCTAGACGGCTGGGTACCTGCTTTTCCGCAGGTCCAAGGCTGTCAGGGGAGGGGGATCGCGATGTCGGCCAAGCCACGACGGCGGCAGGCGGGGGAGGGCGGAATCAGCGAATACCTGACCCAGGCCGACCCGCGGTTCCTCATCAAGTACTCAGTTCTCCTCGAGGACGGCACCAGACGCGCCGTTCTCAAGCGTGGGTTCCGGAGCCGGCGTGACGCGGCCGCACGGCTCCGCATCGAGATCAACAAAGCCGAGACCGGCGCCTGGGTCGAGCCCTCGAAGCAGCGACTCGATGCCTACCTGACCGAGTGGGTCTTGGGGCAGCGACTGAGCGCCTCTACGCTCGCCTCCTACCGCAAGAACATCCGCCTGCACATCGACCCCTACCTCGGCGAGACCCCTCTGGCGCGGCTTACCGGTGCGGCGGTCGACGCTTGGATGCGCAAGCTCGAGACGTCGGGCCGCGCTACGTGTACACGATCCTGCGATCGGCGCTCAGCGACGCTGTCCGGCACGGTCGGTTGTCGGTGAACCCGACCGATCGGTCGACCCCGCCGAGCCCGTCGGAAGCCCGACCTCCGGAGATGCAGGCATGGACCGCTGCCGAGCTTCGTCGATTCCTGCGCTGGGCCGACGCGCGTGATCCGGACCTGGCGATGGGGTGGCGTCTGCTGGCCGCAACGGGGATGCGGCGGGGCGAGGCGCTGGCTCTCCGCTGGCGAGATGTGGACCTCGACGGGAGCCGGCTTCAGGTCCGGCGCAGCCTCGGTGTCGTCAAGGCCAAAGGAGCCGGCGAGCAGCTCGTTGAGGGCCCGACGAAAACCGGGCAGGCAGGCGGGGTGCACATCGACCCGGACACGGTCGCTGCCTTACGCACCTACCGGGCGACCCGGGGTTCGCTGTCTCCCGAACTCGTGCGCGACGCCGCGCTGGTCCTTGGCAACCTCGACGGCAGCCACCGGCACCCCGAGCGGTACTCCCGCCGCTTCCTGGAGCAGGTCGTGCAAGCAGGCAGAGCGCTCGGAGAGGACCAGCTGCCGAGGATCCGGCTGCACGACCTGCGCCACACCCACGCGACGCTGCTGCTGGCCGCCGGCGAGCCGGTGAAAGTCGTCTCGGAGCGGCTCGGCCACGCCAGCGCGACCATCACGCTCACCGTCTACCAGCACGTCCACCCCGGCATGGGTCGTCAGGCCGCCGACCGGTTCGCCGCGCTGCTGAGGGGCTAACCGCGGGCACCAAGTATCACCGCGGTATCACAGGGCTGTTCCGACCCCTGACACGAAACGCCCCAGGCTCCTGACCTGCAGAAACACCGGGACGGGGCTGTGTCCGAGGGGGGACTTGAACGACGATCTCGCGCGCGAGCTGCATCGGCCAGTCCCGGCCTGAGCGCACAGCGATCCGGACTGCTGCCTGGCGCTGTCCATGAGAGGTGCTTGACCACCGTTGTTCCCTCTGCGTGGCCGTCCGCTGCTGCGCGTGCTCGTCCCGTATGCCATTTGAGCTGCGCAGATGTACATACCCGAACTGTGGCGGACCCTCTGCGCAGGCCTGGGGACAAGCGCGGTGGCGGCAAGCACCAGCGGAGTCGCCTGCGACAGCGCCGAGGACTCGTTCAGGAGCCGGTGTCGGGCCTCTGAGGGACGCGGCTAGATGCGATGAAGGCATCCAAGGCCGACCGCTGTAGTCGGACGTGGCGACCGAGCTTGAGGTAGGGGATACGGCGCTCGGCGATCAGGCGGCGGATGAAGCGCTCGCTGGTGTGCAGGTAGTCGCCGGCTTGGCTGGCGGTCAACAGCTCGTCGGCGTCGCTGGGTGAGCCACCGGCGGGGACAGCCGGAGCCAGGGTGGGGGAGTTCATATGCAGAGGATGGGGAGGCTTCTCCAGCGCGCCTCCGGTCGGTTGAGTGGAGCTGTAGGTGTCGCGGTCGTCGACCTGACACCCCCGACAGTGCGCGCCGGAGGCGTACTGGAGGACTACTGCGGGTCGTGACCTGCCGGTCGCAGCGCTTCGAGCGCGGCGGCCGCTCCGGTGGAGGCCACCTGTCGGCCTAGGTAGACGTCTTGAGTCAGGCTCGGGTTCGCGTGGCCTAGTTGGTCGGCGATGGCGCGGGTGGACAGGCCGGCGTGGTCGAGCATCGTGGCCGTCGTCTTGCGGATCACGTGGCTGGTGATGTGGCCGAAGCCGGCATGGGTGAAGGCAGCCCGGAGGTCGGCCTGCGTGTTCGAGGGGTCCCGCCATCCGCCGTGGGGGGCCGGGAACACCGGCAGTTCCTGCCGTGCGGCCTTCTCCATCGAGCCGACGCGGGAGGTCCTGCCCCGCAGCATCTCCGTGCACCAGGACGGGAGGAGCAGGGTGCGAGCGCCCGAGGCTGTCTTGGTGCTCTTGCGAACCAGGCCGTGGCCCTTCACGCGGACGACCGTCGACCTGATCTCGACGGTGCCGGCCTGCAGGTCGAGGACGTCCCAGGTGACGGCGATGGCTTCGCCGATGCGACAGCCGGTGGCGAGCATGAAGGCCACGAGGTCGGGCACCTCGTTCCTCGTGGCTTGTTCATCGGCGTCCAGTGCGGTGAGGAGCCGCCGGGCTTGATCCGCGGTCAGCGCTGTGGGTGCCTTACGGGCTGCGGTCTCGATGCTGCCGGTGTCCCGCACGGGGTTGCGGTCGAGCGCGTCATGACGGGCCGCCAGACCGCAGATGCCGCTCAGGACGCTCTTGGTCATCTTGGCCATGGCGGGGCCGTGCTGGTCCGCGATGCGGCGGAGGTGTCGCTCGATCGTGCCGACGCTGAGCTCCCTGACCCGGAGGTTGCCCAGGCCCGGGAGGATTTGCTGGTCGACACGGTTGCGGTAGGCCTGCAGCGTGGTCGGGCTCAGGTTCTTCAGGCCGGTGAACCACGCCTCGGTCAGCACGCTCATGCGCGTGTCCGGGGTGATGTCGCCGCCGGTGTCGAAGCGGGCGCGGTCGCGCAGCGCGAGGCGCAGCGCCGCTTCGGCGGCAGCTTTGGTCTTGGCGCTGCGTTCGACCTGACGGCACCTGCCGTCGTAGTCCCGGTACCAGGCCACGGCGCGGTGCCCGGAGGGCGTGGCGTGGAAGCGGATCTTGCCTGCCGTCCCGAGTGCCAGTCCCGGCCTGCCCATGAATTACCCCTGAAATATGACGGATATCGGAGGGTGGTGACGGTACGGGTCGGGACGTCGGACCGACATATATTCGCAGCTCAATGGCTGTATAGGTGCGTGACGGACAACCTCGGTACGACGCGATAGGGAAATCGCAGGATAATGTGGTTTCTGCGCAATCGTGATGCCGCCCACCTCGGTCCGGCGTTGAGGCGGACCTCTGTTTATGGGCTCAAAGTCGGTCTCCCAGACCGAGACGCCGGTGGGCGTCGTGGGCGCGTTCGACCGCGGTCGAGGCGGCGTAGCGAGACAGCATGTCGTCGCTGCGCCAGCCGGCCAGCATCATCAGGTCGCGCTCCTGTCCTCCTCCAGCGAGCCACCGGTGGGCGAAGGTGTGCCGGAACCGGTGCGGATGGACGTCGGCGACGCCCGCCTGCGCGGCGCGGATGTGCAGCACGTCCCGGGCGCCGTCGGGCGTCATCGGGCCGCGTTGCCCGAGCAGCAGCCGCGGCGACCGGGCGTGGGGGTGCAGGGCGCGCACCCGCAGATAGCGATCCACCGCCTGGGCGGTCCTGGCGCCGAACGGCACCACCCGCGGGCGGGAGCCCTTGCCGGTGACGTAGGCTAGCTCGCGGTCCAGATCGACGTCAGTGATCTCCAGTCCGCACAGCTCCGACACCCGCACGCCGGTGTCGAGCAGCAGCCGCAGCACCACCTCGTCCCGGCGGCCCAGGAACACCGCGCGGTCGAAGACCCCGGGCCGGCCGCGGCCGATCGCGCACGCCTTGAGGAGCGCGGCGATCTCGGTGTCGGTGAGGATGGGGACCGGCTTGTCGGGTGGGCTGGGGATCTCGATGCCGTCGGTGGGGGCCTTCTCCAGTTCTCCTTCAGTGACCAGCCAGCGGCAGAACCGGCGCATCCCGCGCAGCCGGGTGCCGACCGTGGAGGGCTCGCACGTCTCGGCCAGCTCGGCCAGCCAGGCGCTGATCGCGTGCCGGGTCAGCTCGCCCAGCGTCGCCGGCCGGCCGCGGTCGGCCAGCCACCGGCTGAAGTACTCGACGCTTTGGCTGTACAGCTCGATCGTCCGGGGCGCCTTCGCCGCGGCCCGCAGGTGCCGCCGGAAGGACGCCAGCAGGTCCTCCAGCCGGATCGCCACGGCGGCAGGTTATCGGGCGAGTCAGCGCTGTGCTAGACCTTCGAGGACCTCAGGATGGCGCATCTTCGCTGGTCGGACGCCTGGCGCGGCTCGGCTGGACCCGCATCGGCTCGCCCGGCATCTTCGGGTAGTCCGGCGGATAGGGCAGGTCGCCGAGACCGTCGTCCTTGGCCTGGCGCTCGGCGAGCTCCAGCAGCGGCTCGATGCCGAAGGCGTGCCCTGCCAGTCCCGCGTGCTTGTCACCGACCGCCTTGAAGCGGGCCGGCATCGTCAGCACGTCGAAGTCGAACGGCGAGACGTCGGGCAGCTCGTCCCAGTCCAGCGGCGCGGAGACGGGGGCGTGGGCCTTGGGCCGGATGGAGTAGGCCGAGGCGATCGTGCGGTCCCGGGCCATCTGGTTGTAGTCGATGAAGATCTTCTCGCCGCGTTCCTCCTTCCACCACGACATCGTCACGCGGTCGGGGATCCGCCGTTCCAGCTCGCGGCCGAAGGCGATCACCGCCCGGCGCACCTCGGGGAAGGTCCACCGCGGCTGGATGGGCACGTAGACGTGCACGCCGCGTCCGCCGGAGGTCTTCGGCCAGCCCTCCATGCCGAGCTCGTGCAGCAGCTCGCGCACGTGCGGGGCCACCCAGACCGCGTCGGAGAAGTCGGTGCCCGGCTGCGGGTCGAGGTCGATGCGGATCTGGTCGGGCTGCTCGACGTCGCCCTTGGACACCGGCCACGGGTGGAAGGTGAGCGTGCCCAGGTTGGCGCACCACGCGACGACGGCGACGGAGTCCGGCGCGATCTCGTCGGCGGTCCGGCCGCTGGGGAAGGTGATGTGCGCCGTCTGCACCCAGTCGGGCGCGTTCTTGGGCACCCGCTTCTGGTAGAACGCGTCGCCGGTGTTGTCCATCCGGGTGGACAACCGGGCGCCCTCGAAGACCCCGCCGGGCCAGCGCTCCAGCGTCGTCGGCCGGTCGCGGAGGGCGAACAGGATCCCCTCGCCCACGGCGACGAAGTACTCGACGACGTCGATCTTGCGGATCCCCCGCTCGGCGAAGTACGGCTTCTCCGGGTTCGAGACGCGCACCTCGTGCCCGTCGACGGTCAGGACGACGGCGTCCTTGCTGCTGGCCACCCGTCAGCTCCCCGGGTCGGGGCGGCTCAGGCCGGGCACGTCAGCCCGTCCTGGGGCGCCGTGAGGTCGATGAGGTAGGCGTTGACCGCCGCGGTGACGCAGTCGGTCTTGGGGTACGAGGTGTGTCCCTGGCCCTGCCAGACGAGCAGCGTGCCGGCGGTGAGGTCCCCGGCCAGTTCCTCGGCACCGGGCAGCGGCGTCACCGGGTCCCCGGTGTTGCCGACGACGAGGATCGGTGCGCTGCCCTCGGCGTCGCGCTCGGGCAGCGGTGTGCGGGGGGCGTCCCACACCCCGCAGGTGTAGAGGCTGGAGGCGGCACCGGCGCCGAACAACGGGTAGCGCTGGTTCCAGTCCTGGGCCAGTTGCAGCACCTGCTCCTCCGAGTACGTCTGGTCCTCGGGGGTGTCGGCGCAGTTGATCGTGGTGTTGGCGTCGAGCTGGTTGGTGTACGTGCCGTCGTCGAGCCGGCCGGTGAAGGCGTCGGCGAGGGCGAACAGGCCCGCGGCATCACCGGTGCTCGCGGCGGCCAGCGACTGCGAGAGCCGTGGCCACGAGGACGTGTCGTACAGGGCCGCGGCGACGGCGGTGAGGATGACGCCCGGCGTCGCGGTGCGGGTCTCCCCGGGCGTGCTGCTGGCGATCGGCGCGGCGGAGGCCGCCCCCATGAGGTCCTGCACGAACCTCCGGGGGTCCCCGCCGATCGGGCAGCCCGACACCAGGCTCGTGCAGTTGGCGGCGAAGGCGTCGAAGCCGGCCTCCAGGCCCGCCGCCTGCGCCTCCGCGTCGGCCTGCCGGTCGGCGTCGGGGTCGACCGCCGCGTCGAGCACCATCGCGCGCACGTTCTCCGGGAACAGCTCGGCGTAGGTGGAGCCCAGCGTGGTGCCGTAGGAGTAGCCGAGGAAGCTGAGCTGCTCGTCGCCCAGGGACTCGCGCAGCAGGTCCATGTCCCGCGCGGTGTCGACGGTGTTGAAGGTGCCGAGCGCGTCGCCGTACTCCTCGGCGCAGGCCTCGGCGATCTCGTCGGTCAGCCCCAGGACCTCGTCCATCTGCTCCTGCGTGGTCGGCCGCGGCTCGGCGGCGACCAGGCGGTCCTTGAGGTCGGCGGGGACGCACTCGACCGGTGTCGACAGGCCCACACCGCGCGGGTCGAAGCCCACCAGGTCGAAGCGGCGCAGCACGTCCTCCGGCATCGAGAGCGCCAGGCTCAGCGCCATGTCGGCGCCCGAGTTGCCGGGACCTCCCGGGTTGACCAGCAGCGAGCCGATCCGGTCGGTCTGCCCGGCGAACTTCGCGCGGATGAGGAACAGCGGCAGCGTGGCGCCGTCGGTCTCGTCGTGGTCGATCGGCACCTCGGTGCGACCGCACTCGAAGGCGAGGTCGCGCTCGCTGCCGGGGGTGCCGGCGATGAGCTCGGTGATCTCCGCGTCGCAGTCGGTCCAGGTGATCGGGGCGGCCTCGGGCTGGACCGGCGTCGTGGTGGCGGCCGACGACGACGAGGAGTCCGCCGACGACGACCCGTCGGTGAACGAGCTACAGCCGGTGACCGCCAGGAGCAGTCCGGTCGAGGCGGCGAGCAGGCCGCGGCGCAGACGCATGATCACCACCGTAGGAGGCCGGTGCCACCGGTGCAGACGCTCACCCGGCGAGCACCTCGGCCAGGTCGTAGCGCACCGGGACCTCGAGCTGGTCGTAGGTGCAGCTCGTCGCCTCGCGGTCGGGCCGCCAGCGGAGGAACTGGCCGGTGTGCCGCAGCCGCCGGCCCTCGAGCTGGTCGTACTTGACCTCCACCACGAGCTCGGGCCGCAGCGGCACCCAGGACAGGTCCTTCTTGGCGTTCCACCGGCTCTGCGCACCCGGCATCCGGTGCTCGCCGTCCTCCTGCACCTGCGCGTTGGCCCAGTCCTGCCACGGGTGCCCGTCGAGGGCGTCGGCGCGGTAGGGCGCCAGCTCCTCGACCAGCTCCGCGCGCCGGGCCATCGGGAAGGACGCCGCGACGCCGATGTGCTGCAGGCCGCCGTCGTCGTAGAGGCCCAGCAGCAGCGACCCGACGATCGGCCCGCTCTTGTGCCAGCGGAACCCGGCGACCACGCAGTCGGCGGTGCGCACGTGCTTGACCTTGGTCATCAGCCGCTGGTCGGGGCCGTAGGGCAGGTCGGGCGCCTTGGCGACGACGCCGTCGAGCCCGGCGCCCTCGAACTCCTCGAACCAGCGCTGCGCGGTGCCGGCGTCCCGCGTGACCGCCGTGACGTGCACCCGATCGTGCCGGTGGCCCAGGGCCTCGCGCAGCCGCGCCCGGCGCTGCTCGAACGGCGTCTCCAGCAGCGACTCGTCGCCGAGGGCCAGCAGGTCGAACGCGACGAAGTGTGCCGGCGTCTGCTCGGCGAGCAGGTCCACGCGTGACTGCGCGGGGTGGATGCGCTGCAGCAGCGACTCGAAGTGCAGCCGGTCGCCCTGCGGGACCACGATCTCGCCGTCGACGACGCAGCGCTCCGGCAGCGCCTCCTTGACCGCGGCCACGACCTCGGGGAAGTAGCGGGTCAGCGGGCGCTCGTTGCGGCTGCCCAGCTCCACCTCGTCGCCGTCGCGGAAGACGATGCAGCGGAAGCCGTCCCACTTGGGCTCGTAGAACAGGCCGTCGCCGGTGGGCAGCTTCGTGGCGGCCTTGGCCAGCATCGGCTTGACCGGCGGGAGCACGGGCAGGTCCATGCTGGTCAGTCAAGCAGCCCCCGGCGGCACGCAACGGCCGAACCCGCCCCTGGCGCGACGCCCGCCCGGATCGGGTGACCGGATGCCGCGGTCGGAGCCGAGGGTGTGCGCTCCGGCCGCATCCCGAGGCCCGGGACGCGGCGCCGGCGCACACGCTCACCGCCGGCGATCTGTGTGCGTGCCGACCGGGTGGCGTGGTCGACTGCGGGATGGCCGGCGAACGCACCGTCCCCCTGCTGCCCTGCGGCGCGATCGACGAGGTCCAGGACTTCGCCGTCGCCCTCGGCTTCACCACCACGTACCGGCAGCGGCGGCCCAACCCGTACCTCGCCGTGCGCCGCGAGGACCTCGACCTGCACTGGTTCGAGCAGCCGGGTCACCGCCCCGAGGACTCCTACGGCAGCTGCCTGGTCGTGGTCGACGACCCCGCGGAGCTGTTCGAGGCCTTCGCCGCCGGCCTGCGTGCCCGCCACGGCCGGCTGCCGCTCACCGGCTTCCCGCGGATCACCCGGCCCCGGCCGCGCCGCAACGCCGACGGCCTGACCGGGTTCAGCCTCGTCGACCCGGGCGGCAACTGGATCCGCGTCGTCCGCGGAGGGGCGGCCGGGCCGGAGCCGTCGTCCCGGCTCGCCCGCAGCCTCGCCGACGCCGTGGTCGCGGCCGACTCGCGCGGCGACGTCGACCAGGCCGCGAGGCTGCTCGCCGGGGCGCTGCGCCGGGCTCCGGACGCCGACCCGGTCGAGCGGGTCGAGGCGCTGGCCTTCCTCGCCGAGCTGTCCGTGCGGCGCGGCGATCCCGGGGCGGCCCGCACCGCGCTGGCCGAGCTGGACGCCGTGCCCGGGGCGGAGGAGGCGGCCGCGGCCCGTCGGCAGGCCGCCGAGCTCGCCGCTCAGCTCGGCCCGACCGCGTAGCGGGTGAAGAGGACGCCGTCCTCCTCGAGCACCTGCAGCAGCCGCGGCCGGACGACGTCGCGCAGCCCCCGGTCCAGCAGCCGCGCCTGCCCGCCGACGAGGGCGGGGGAGACGGTGAGGTCGAGCTCGTCGACGACGCCCGCGTCCAGCGCCGCGCCCAGCAGCGACGGGCCGCCCTCGCAGAGCACCTGCTCGAGCCCGCGGCCGGCGAGGGCGTCCACCGCCGTCGGCAGGTCCACGTCGGCGTCCCCGCACACGAGCACGTCGACGCCCGCCTCGGCCAGCGCGGCACGGCGGCCGGGGTCGGCGGCGGCGCAGGTCACCAGCAGGGTCGGCGCCTGCGCCAGCCGGTCGCCCGGTGCCATCGAGGCCCGCCGCGACACCACCGCGACCGGCAGCTCCGCCGGCCGGCCCAGCGCCGCGCGCCGCCGCCCGACGGCGGAGGCAGCGGTCACCGGGCCGTAGCGCTCGCCGGCCGCCGTCCCGTGCCCGACCAGGACGACGTCGGCCAGCGCGCGCAGCGTCGAGAACACCCGCCGGTCACCCGGCGAGCCGAGCCCGGCGCTGGCGCCGTCCACCGTGACCGCGCCGTCGAGCGAGGCGACGAAGTCGACGCGGAACGAGCGGCCCGGCGGCAGCGCGTAGGCCGCCGCCAGGTCGTCGTCGGTCAGGTCGTCGTCGGTCGGTTCGTCGCCGGTCGGCCCGGTGGGGGAGGGGTGCAGGCGGCGCATCAGGTGGTGAGGACGGCCGCGCTCTCGGCCGGCACCGTCACCGACGTCCCGGACGACGCAGGCTCGTCCGCCGTCGCGAACAGCACCCCGGTGGCCGGCCGGTCCAGCTCGATCTCCTGCTCCTCGTCGGACAGGTTGGCCACCACCCGCAGCGAGCCGCGGTGCACCACGAGCACGCGGTCCTCGTCGTCCCAGCCGACCTCCATGGCGGCGAGGTCGGCGTCGACCAGCTCCGGGTGCTCCCGACGCAGCGCCAGCAGCCGCCGGTGGACGGCGAGCACGGTCGCGTGCGGCTCCCGGTCGAGCTCCGACCAGTCGAGCTTCGAGCGGGTGAAGGTCTCCGGGTCCTGCGGGTCGGGCACCTCGTCGGCGTCCCAGCCGTGCTCGGCGAACTCGGCCTTGCGGCCCACCGCCGTCGCGCGGCCGATCTCGGGGTCGGTGTGGCTGGTGAAGAACTGCCACGGCGTCGAGGCGCCCCACTCCTCGCCCATGAACAGCATCGGCGTGAACGGGCTGGTCAGCACGATCGTCGCGCCGACGGCGAGCAGGCCCGGGGACAGGGTCGCCGAGACGCGGTCACCGACCGCCCGGTTGCCGATCTGGTCGTGGTCCTGCAGGTAGCCGAGGAACTTCCAGCCCGGCAGCCGCGAGGTGTCGACGGGCCGCCCGTGGTGCCGGCGGCGGAAGCTCGACCACGACCCGTCGTGGAAGAAGGCCCCGGTGAGGGTCTTGGCCACGCCCGACAGCCCGGCCTCGGCGAAGTCGGCGTAGTAGCCCGAGGCCTCCCCGGTGAGCGTCGCGAAGACCGCGTGGTGGAAGTCGTCGCTCCACTGCGCGTGGATGCCCTTCCCGTTGGCCGCGCGGGGGGTCACCAGGTGCGGGTCGTTGAGGTCGCTCTCCGCGATCAGCGTCAGCGGCCGGCCCTCGGCGACCGACAGCCGGTCGACCTCCTGGGCCATCTCCTCGAGCACGTGCGTGGCCCGCTCGTCGACCAGCGCGTGCACGGCGTCCAGGCGCAGCCCGTCGACGTGCATGTCGCGCAGCCACATCAGCGCGTTGTCCAGGACGTAGCGGCGCACCTCGTCGGAGTCCGGCCCGGACAGGTTGACCGAGGAGCCCCACGGGTTGGGCCCGCCCTCGCTGAAGACCGGCATGAACAGCGGGAGGTAGTTCCCCGACGGGCCCAGGTGGTTGTAGACGACGTCCTGGATCACGCCGAGGCCACGCTGGTGGCAGGCGTCGACGAAGCGCTGGTAGGCGGCCGGCCCGCCGTAGCTCTCCTGGACGGCGTACCAGAGGACGCCGTCGTAGCCCCAGTTGTGCGTGCCGTCGAACCCGTTGACCGGCAGCAGCTCGACGAAGTCGACGCCGAGGTCGACGAGGTGGTCCAGCCGGTCGATCGCGGCGTCGAGGGTGCCCTCGGGGGTAAACGTGCCGACGTGCATCTCGTAGACGACGCCGCCGGCCAGCGGGCGCCCGGTCCACGCGCCGTCGCCCCAGGAGTGGGCCGCGGGGTCGAACCGGCGGGAGAGGCCGTGCACGCCGTCGGGCTGCCGCCGCGAGCGCGGGTCCGGCCGCGGGGTGTCGTCGTCGCCGAGCAGGAAGCCGTAGTCCGCCTCCGGGCCGGCCTCGACCTCGGCCCGCCACCAGCCGTCGTCGCCGCGGCGCATGTCGTGCACCGCGCCGTCGACCTGTAGGCGCACGCGCTCGGGCACGGGCGCCCAGACGGCGAACTCGACGGGTGCGGACATGCGGGGGCCTCCAGGGGTCGAGCGGGGTGACCCGACCGTCTTGCCCGCGGCGGGCCCGGTCAACCGCGACGGTCGTCCCGCGACGGTCGTGCCGCGGGGTCGACCGCGGCGGTGGCCGGGGAGCGCGTGCTCCCCGGCCACCGTGCGGGTCACGGCAGCTGCAGGACCTGACCGACGTGGATCCGGTTCGGGTTGCGGACCTCGTCGCGGTTGGCGGCCCAGAGCGCACGCCAGCCGCCCCGGACGCCCTCGGCCCGGGCGATCTTGCGGAGGGTCTCGCCGCGCCGGACCGTGTGGGTGTCACCGGAGGCCTCGGCAGCCGCCGGAGCGGCGGCCGGAGCGGCCGCAGGGGCCGGAGCCGGTGCGGGCGCCGGGGCCGGAGCCGGGGCGGGTGCCGGTGCGGGTGCCGCCGCGGCCGGGGAGCCGGCCTCCGGCGCGGACGGGTCGAGGGCCTTGCCGCACGACGGCCAGGCGCCCGGGCCCTGGACGTCGAGCGTGCGCTCGGCGACCGCGATCTGCTGCGCCTTGGTGGCGAGGTCGGCATGCGGGGCGTGGGCGAGCCCGCCGAAGGCCGCCCAGGTGCTCTGGCTGAACTGCAGGCCGCCGTAGTAGCCGTTGCCGGTGTTGATCGACCAGTTGCCGCTGGACTCGCACTGGGCGACGGCGTCCCAGTCGTTGGGTGCCGCGGCCGAGGCGGGTCCGGCCAGGACGCCGAGGGAGACGGCGGCCGCGCCGGCGGTGACGAGGGCCCGGCGGGCGAGCGAGGAGGACGTGCGCATGGGGATGCTCCGATCCGCCGCCTGCGGGGTGAGCTGTCGGGTTCGGAGCGATCGGTGCCCCGGCCGCACGTCGTGCGGCTTCACCCCGAGACGGTGCTGCGTGGCCCCCGTGCCACGGCTGCGCGCCGTCGAAGTGGTTCCCCCACCCCCGTCCTGGAGGTGCAGGAGGAACGGACGCCGACGGACGGGGTTGGGCGGATCGGCTCCGGCGCCCGGCTCTCGGTCGGCCGGCGCGCGGGGCAAAGGTAACGGCCGGGTCTCGGGACGTCGCATCGAGCCCCGGGAGTCGACTCCCGCCCCACCGGGCGCGCGGGACCGGTCCCGGAGGAACGCCTGGTCACATCGCCGCGGAGGAGCGCCCCCCGCGGCGATGTGACCCGCGCCTCACTCCTGGACGAGCAACGCCACGGGCAACCGGGACAGCAGCTCGCCCACGGTCACGCCCCCGGCATCGGAGACCACCCGGGTGCCGGTGAGCACGTCGCGCCAGGCGCCGGTGGACAGGGCGAGGGCGGTGTCGCCCCACCCGGCCGCGGCCAGCCCGACCGGCAACCGGGTCGCGACCGTCACCGCACCGCCCCGGTCGAAGGCGACGACGTGGTCGGCGGCCGACCCGGTGACCTCCACCGGCGCGTACCCGGTGAACAGCTCCGGGGAGTCCCGGCGCAGCCGCAGTGCCCGCGAGACCACGCGCAGCTTCGCCGCGCCGGTGTCGTCGACCCCGGGCACCTCGCCGCCGTCGAGGCGGGCCAGCAGCCGCCGGCGCTCGTCGTAGTCGACCGGACGGCGGTTGTCCGGGTCGACCAGCGAGCGGTCCTCCAGCTCGGTGCCCTGGTAGACGTCGGGGACGCCGGGCATCGTCAGCTGCACGAGCTTCTGCGCCAGCGCGTTGGACCGCCCGGCCGGGCCGATCCGCGCGACGAACTCCTCGATCTCGCCGTTCGTCGCCGGGTCGTCGTAGGCGGCGTCGACCATCGCGTGCAGGGAGGCCTCGAACGCCTCGTCGACGTCGGTCCACGTCGTCGACAGGCCGGCCTCGCGGGCGGCCTTCTCGGCGTAGGCGTGCGCCCGCTCGCGCGACAGCGGCCAGGCGCCCACCAGGTTCTGCCACACCAGGTGCGCCAGAGGCCGGTCGGACAGCGGGTGGCGCGATAGCCAGCGGCGGACCAGCTCGGCCCACTCGGTCGGCACCTCGGCGAGGACGGCCAGCCGCGCCCGGGTGTCCTCGCTGCGCTTGGTGTCGTGCGTGGTGAGCGTCGTCATCGACGCCGGCTTGCGCTCCAGCCGCCGCTCCTGCGCGGCGTGCCACTCCTCGACCGTGGAGCCGAACCGCGCCGGGTCGCCGCCGACCTCGTTGAGCACCACGAACCGCGCCCACCGGTAGTAGGCGCTGTCCTCGACGCCCTTGGCCATCACCGGGCCGCTGGTCTGCTCGAAGCGGGTGGCCGCCTCGGTGCCGGCCTGGGCGAGCACCGGGTGCAGCGCGTCGACGGCGGCGACCAGGTCGGGCCGGCGGTCGCGCACGGCCGACACCGCGGCGTCGAGGTGCTCGCGCCCGTCGGGCAGGTAGCTGCGGTAGACGTCGAAGGTGGCCAGCAGCTCGGCCAGCGCCTCGGTCTGCTGCTCGCGGTCGACGCCGGCCAGCTCGCCGACCACCCGCACCAGCCGGGCGACCTCCGAGCCGAGGCTCCCGTCGGTGACCTCGCGCTTGCAGTGGTGCACCAGCTGCGCGTAGTCGACCGGCCGCCCCGACAGCTCGGTGTCCAGCGCGGTCAGCGCCGCCTCACCGGCCGGGTCGACCAGGACGTCGTCGACCTCGGCCAGCGCGTCGTAACCGGTGGTGCCGGCGCAGCGCCAGCTGCCGGGCAGGTCCTCACCGGGCTCGAGGATCTTCTCGACGACGGTCCACCGGCCACCGGAGGCCTCCGCCAGCCGGTCCAGGTAGCCCTTCGGGTCGGCGAGGCCGTCGGGGTGGTCGATCCGCAGGCCGTCGACGGCGCCCTGCTCGACCAGTCGCAGCACCAGCTCGTGGGTGGCGTCGAAGACCTCGGGGTCCTCCACCCGCAGCCCGGCGAGGGTGTTGATCGCGAAGAACCGCCGGTAGTTCAGGTCGGAGTCCGCGCGCCGCCAGTCGACCAGCTCGTAGTGCTGCCGGTCGTGCACCTCCTGCGGCGTGCCCTCCCCGGTGCCGGGCGCGAGCGGGAAGCGGTTGTCGTAGTACCGCAGCTCGCCGTCCACGACCTCGAGCTCCTCGACGTCGTCGCCCGACCCCAGCACGGGGATGCGGATCCGCCCGTCGCCGAAGTCCCAGTCGACGTCGAACGCCGAGGCGTGCGCGCTGTCGCGGCCGTGCTGCAGCACGTCCCACCACCACGGCGCCTCGGCCGGGTCGGCCACGCCCATGTGGTTGGGCACCAGGTCGAGGACCAGGCCCAGCGCGTGCTCGTGCAGCCGGGCCACGAACCGGTCGAAGCCCTCCTGCCCGCCGCGCGACTCGTCGACGTGCGCGTGGTCGACGGTGTCGTAGCCGTGCGTGCTGCCCGCAGCGGAACGCAGCAGGGGAGAGGTGTACGCGTGGCTGACACCGAGGTCGGCGAGGTAGCCGGCCACGGCCGCGGCGTCGTCGAGGGTGAAGTCGGCCGTCACCTGCAGCCGGTAGGTGGCCGACGGCGTCGCCCGCCGCCGCTCCCGGCTGTCGCGGGGCCCGCTCACGACCGGCGGTGCGCGCTGAGCACGACCATCGAGCGGTCCTGCAGCGTCAGCGTCTCGCCGGGCTTGAGCTCCTGCGCCTCGACCTCGCCCATCTCCGCGGTGTCGAGGACGACGGTCCAGGCCCCGGCGTACTCCTCGGAGGGCAGGGTGAACTCCATCTTCTCGTGGGAGGCGTTGAACGCCAGGTAGAAGTGGTCGTCGACGACGTCCTCGCCGCGCTCGTCGGTGCTCCGGATGCCGTGGCCGTTGAGGTACATGGCCAGCGACTTGGCGAACCCGGCGTCCCAGTCGTCCTCGGTCATCAGGTCGCCGGCCGGCGTCAGCCAGGCGACGTCCTGCACCGGGTCGCCCTCGCCGCGGCGCACCGGGCGGCCGTGGAAGAACCGGCGACGGCGGAACGTCGGGTGCTCGGTGCGGAGCCGGGTGACCAGCTTGGTGAAGGCCAGCAGCCCCTCGTCCACCTGCTCCCAGTCGATCCAGGTCAGCGGCGAGTCCTGGCAGTAGCCGTTGTTGTTGCCGCCCTGCGTGCGGCCCAGCTCGTCGCCGTGCAGCAGCATCGGCACGCCCTGGGACAGCATCAGCGTGGCCAGGAAGTTGCGCCGCTGCCGGGCGCGCAGCGTGGTGACCCGCTTGTCCACGGTCGGGCCCTCGACGCCGCAGTTCCAGCTGCGGTTGTGGCTCTCGCCGTCGTTGTTGCCCTCGCCGTTGGCCTCGTTGTGCTTCTCGTTGTAGGAGACCAGGTCGTTGAGGGTGAACCCGTCGTGCGCGGTGACGAAGTTGATGCTCGCCACCGGTCGCCGGCCGGAGTGCTGGTAGAGGTCGGCCGAGCCGGTGAGCCGGCTGGCGAACTCGCCGATGGTGGAGGGCTCGCCGCGCCAGAAGTCGCGCACGGTGTCGCGGTACTTCCCGTTCCACTCGGTCCACAGGGCCGGGAAGTTGCCGACCTGGTAACCGCCCTCGCCGACGTCCCAGGGCTCGGCGATCAGCTTCACCTGGCTGACGATCGGGTCCTGGTGCACCAGGTCGAAGAACGCCGAGAGCCGGTCCACCTCGTGGAACTGACGGGCCAGGGTGGAGGCCAGGTCGAAGCGGAAGCCGTCGACGTGCATCTCGGTGATCCAGTAACGCAGCGAGTCCATGATCAGCTGCAGCGACTGCGGGTTGCGGACGTTGAGCGAGTTCCCGGTGCCCGTGGTGTCCATGTAGTACTGCTCGTCGCCCTCGACCAGCCGGTAGTACGCGCGGTTGTCGATGCCCTTGAACGACAGCGTGGGGCCGAGGTGGTTGCCCTCGGCGGTGTGGTTGTAGACCACGTCGAGGATGACCTCGATGCCCGCCTCGTGCAGCGTGCGGACCATGCCCTTGAACTCGGCGACCTGCATGCCGTTGCTGGTGTTGCTGGCGTACTCGTCGTGCGGCGCGAAGAAGCCGATGGTGTTGTAGCCCCAGTAGTTGCGCAGGCCCTTCTGCTGCAGGGTGTCGTCCTGCACGAACTGGTGCACCGGCATGAGCTCGATCGCGGTGACGCCGAGGTCGTGCAGGTAGGAGATGACGGCCGGGTGGGCGAGGCCGGCGTAGGTGCCGCGCAGGTCCTCCGGGACGTCGGGGTGGGTCATCGTCAGCCCCTTGACGTGGGCCTCGTAGATGACGGTCTTGTGATACGGCGTCCTCGGCGGGCGGTCCACGCCCCAGTCGAAGTAGGGGTTGACGACGACGGACTTCGGCATGTGCGGCGCCGAGTCCTCGTCGTTGCGCTCACCGCTGGTGAAGTCGTAGCCGAAGACCGACGGGTCCCAGTCGATCTGCCCGTCGAGGGCCTTGGCGTAGGGGTCGAGCAGCAGCTTGTTGGGGTTGCAGCGCAGGCCCTGGGACGGGTCGTAGGGGCCGTGCACGCGGTAGCCGTAGCGCTGTCCGGGCTGGATGCCGGGCAGGAAGGCGTGCCAGACGTAGCCGTCCATCTCGGGGAGCCGGATGCGCTCCTCGTTGCCCTGGTCGTCGAACAGGCAGAGCTCCACCTTCTCCGCGACCTCGCTGAACAGGGCGAAGTTCGTCCCGGTGCCGTCGTACGTGGCACCCAGGGGGTAGGCGGTTCCGGGCCACACCAGGGTCATTCGAGTCTTTCCTCCTGCAGTGGCGCCCCGGCGGGGTCGCGGGGCGCGTCGGCCCCCCGCCGCGGCCGTCGGCAGGGGGTCTGGGCACACGGTGCCCGCCGGTCCCTTGCCCGATCCGGGCGGCTCCACACCTGACGCGGCGCACGTCACGGGACCGCCTGCGGAGACGACGACGCCCTCCACGGCGGGGCCGGGAGGGCGTCGTGCGCAGGTCCGCTGCGGCCGGGCGCGGGCGCCGGTCACACCTGGTACCGAGTCGCGGGGCGCCGGGGTCCGACCTCGTCCGGGCATCCCGGGTGGCACTGGTCCCCGGCGCGGCACCGCGCCTGCGAGGGGCACGCTATCGGGTCGCGGGCGCACGCAGGAGCACGACGCCGGAGGCGACCGCAAGCGACCCGTCCCGTGCGTCCCTGGGTGCCCGCCCGTCACACGCGCCGTTCTGTCACCGGACGGTCGTACCGTCGACCCGTGCGCGCGACCACCGACATCCGGCCCACGCAGGGGCGCTTCCGCGTCGTCAGCGACTTCCAGCCCTCGGGCGACCAGCCGACGGCGATCAAGGCCCTCGCGGAGCGGGTGAACGCGGGGGAGACGGACTCGGTGCTCCTGGGCGCCACCGGCACCGGCAAGTCGGCCACCACCGCCTGGCTCATCGAGCAGGTGCAGCGGCCCACGCTGGTGATGGCGCCGAACAAGACGCTGGCCGCCCAGCTGGCCAACGAGTTCCGCGAGCTGCTGCCCGACAACGCCGTCGAGTACTTCGTCTCGTACTACGACTACTACCAGCCCGAGGCCTACGTCCCGCAGACCGACACCTACATCGAGAAGGACTCCTCGGTGAACGACGAGGTCGAGCGGCTGCGGCACTCGGCCACCCAGGCGCTGCTGACCCGGCGCGACGTCGTGGTGGTCGCCACCGTCTCCTGCATCTACGGCCTGGGCACCCCGCAGGAGTACGTCGACCGGGCGCTGAAGATCTCGGTGGGGGAGGAGCGCGACCGCGACGACCTGCTGCGGACCCTGGTCACCGAGCAGTACACCCGCAACGACCTGTCCTTCACCCGCGGCACGTTCCGGGTGCGGGGCGACACGATCGAGGTCTTCCCGGTCTACGAGGAGCTCGCCGTCCGGATCGAGATGTTCGGCGACGAGGTGGAGCGGCTGTACTACCTGCACCCGCTGACCGGTGAGGTGGTCCGCGAGGTCGAGGAGCTGTTCGTCTTCCCGGCCACCCACTACGTCGCCGGCCCGGAGCGGATGGAGCGGGCGATCGGCTCCATCGAGGCCGAACTCGAGCAGCGGCTGGCCGAGCTGGAGCGGCAGGGCAAGCTCCTGGAGGCCCAGCGGCTGCGCATGCGCACCACCTACGACATCGAGATGATGCGCCAGGTCGGCTTCTGCTCCGGCATCGAGAACTACTCGCGGCACATCGACGGCCGCGCCCCCGGCTCGGCCGGTGCATGTCTCATCGACTACTTCCCCGACGACTTCCTGCTCGTCATCGACGAGTCGCACGTGACCGTCCCGCAGGTCGGCGGCATGTACGAGGGCGACATGAGCCGCAAGCGGACGCTGGTCGAGCACGGCTTCCGGCTGCCGTCGGCGATGGACAACCGCCCGCTGAAGTGGGAGGAGTTCACCGACCGGATCGGCCAGACCGTCTACCTGTCCGCGACCCCGGGCCCCTACGAGCTGGGCCGGGTGCAGGGCGACGTCGTCGAGCAGGTCATCCGCCCCACGGGCCTGGTCGACCCGGAGGTCGTGGTCAAGCCGACCAAGGGCCAGATCGACGACCTGGTGCACGAGATCCGCGTCCGGGTCGAGAAGGACGAGCGGATCCTGGTCACCACGCTGACCAAGAAGATGGCCGAGGACCTCACCGACTACCTGCTCGAGCTCGGCATCAAGGTCCGCTACCTGCACTCCGAGGTCGACACCCTGCGCCGGGTGGAGCTGCTGCGCGAGCTGCGGCAGGGCGAGTACGACGTGCTGGTCGGCATCAACCTGCTGCGCGAGGGCCTCGACCTGCCCGAGGTGTCGCTCGTGGCGATCCTCGACGCCGACAAGGAGGGCTTCCTCCGCTCCGGCACCTCGCTGATCCAGACGATCGGCCGTGCGGCGCGCAACGTGTCGGGCCAGGTGCACATGTACGCCGACACGGTCACGCCCTCGATGGCGCACGCCATCGAGGAGACCAACCGGCGCCGCGAGAAGCAGGTCGCCTACAACCGCGAGCGCGGCATCGACCCGCAGCCGCTGCGCAAGAAGATCGTCGACATCCTCGACGGCATCTACCGCGAGGCGGAGGACACCGGGAGCGCCGAGCTGCTCGGCGGCTCGGGGCGGCAGCAGTCCCGCGGCAAGGCGCCGGTGCCAGGGCTGTCGTCGAAGAAGGCCGCGGGCACCAAGGGCAAGGCCGGCGCCATCGACGTGCAGGGCCTGCCGCGCGCGGAGCTCGCCGACCTCATCACGCAGATGAACGACCAGATGCTGGCCGCGGCCCGGGAGCTGCAGTTCGAGGTCGCCGCCCGGCTGCGCGACGAGCTCACCGAGCTCAAGAAGGAGCTGCGCCAGCTCGACGCCGCGCACGCCTGAGTTCCACGGCCGGGGACCCACCCCGGCCGTGTGACACACGTCGCACGAGCGTTACGTTCGAGACCTTCCCGTCCCGGACGAAGGAGTCCTGCGCGTGTCCTTCTTGCGCTTTCCCGGGCTGCGCCGCGGCCCGCTCGCCGTGACAGTGGTCGCGACGACGCTCGCCGCCCTGTCGCTCAGCACCGCGGGGCCGGCGCTCGCCACCCCCGGCGGCCACGGGCACCCCGCCCCGCTCGCCTCGGCGATCACCGCCGTCACCGCCACCAGCACCCCGATCACCGTCGGCGGCGAGTCCTGGACCCGCACCACCGGCAGCGTGTCCGGCGTCGTCGACCCGCGCGAGCAGGTCGCCGGGATCTCCGGGCTGGCGCGGGACGCCCGCGGCCTGGTGCCCTACAGCAGCGAGTTCGAGCTGATAGCGCCCGCCGACCCGCGCGGCAGCGACGTCGTCCTCGTCGAGGCGGAGAACCGCGGCCGCCCCGCGGTGCTGCCCTCGCTGCAGGGCTTCCTGACCACCGGTGACACCAGCCCCGCCGACGCGGTCTACCCGCCGGGCATCGGCAACGGCTGGCTCGCCGGGCAGGACCTGTCCTACGCACGCGTGCAGTGGGAGACCGGCATCTCGCCGGGGGTGCCGGCCGCGGCCCAGGGCATCGGCGAGGTCGTCGTCCGCGACTTCGGCCGGCTCCTCCGGGGCACCGCGCCGCGGCCGTCGGGTCCGGCCCTGCCGGTCTACCGGGCATCGGTGCTGGCCGGCATCAGCCAGAGTGCCTGGTTCGTGGACACCCTAGTCGCCGAGGGCTTCAACGTCGACGACCGCACCGGCCGCGGTGTCTTCGACGCCGCCATCGCGGTCTCCGGCGCCGGCAACTGGCTGGCGGTCAACCAGCTCGCCGGCGGTGCACCGCAGCGGCCCTACGTCCTCGAGGACGGCGTGCCGCTGACCTACGACCAGATCCTCACCCGCCGGAAGAGCGACCCGCTGTTCGTCGACGTCGCCACCTACACCGACTACCACCGGCTGCGGGCCAGCGTCACCGTCGAGGCGGACCGCCCGCGCGGCGTCGTCCGCTACGACTGGCCGGCCCCGCACGCCGGCATCGCCGCGTACCCGGACTCCGTCGTCTTCGGCCAGCTCCGGTGCAACGGCGGGATCGCGATCGCGCGGAACCCGATCTCCTACAACCCGTACCTGCGCACGCTGGTGTCCGACGTCGTCCGGGTGGTCCGGCACCCGGGCCTGGGCGACCGGCGGCAGCTCCCGCCGTCGGCGACCTTCGCCCTGCAGCCGGCCCCGGCCGGGGACCCGGCGTCGTTCAACGACCTGCCCGGCGTCGCGCTGCAGGTCCCGCGGACCGACCCGGTCACCCTGCAGCCGCTCGGCGGCGTGCGCTTCCCCGACGCCGTCGTCCCGCTCGGCCGGCCGGTGCCGGTGGCGCTCTCCCCGGTCGGCACGTCGTCGATCACCGACGTCTGCGGCAACTGGGGCGGCTGGCAGCCGTTCACCGCGGCGGAGCTGGCGGAGCGCTACGGCTCGGTCGACGGGTACCTCGCCCAGTACGCCGCCGCGGTCGACGCCCAGGTCCGGGACGGTCGTCTCGACGCGTCGGAGGCGCCGGGGATGCTGGCCGCCGCCCGCGCCGCCTACCTGGCCGCGGGGTAGCCGCCGCGGTCGTCGCGGCACACAGGAGGGGCGCCCGGGAACCCCGGGCGCCCCTCCGCCGTTGTGCCCTGTGACTCCGCCGGAACGGCTCTGCCGTGCCCGCGGAACCGTGGAGGGGAGTATCCCGCTAGCGGTGACGTCGTCAACACGGGTGGAGACACCCCGGCGTCATCGACCGGTCGCTGCAGCGACCGGTGGGAGAGACCTCCGGTGCTGACAGCTGCCAGTCGACCGGAGGTACTCGCATGGACGTCCCGATCTGGGTGTGGGCGATCACCGTCGCCGCGATCGTGGGGATGATCGTCTTCGACTTCGTCGGGCACGTTCGCACGCCGCACGCACCGACGCTGCGCGAGGCGGGGACCTGGTCGGCGGTCTACGTCGCCCTCGCCGTCCTCTTCGGCGTCGGCGTGTGGGTCTTCGCCGGTGGCCAGTACGGCGGGGAGTACTTCGCCGGCTACATCACCGAGAAGAGCCTGTCGGTCGACAACCTCTTCGTGTTCGTGCTGATCATGGCCAGCTTCGCCGTGCCGCGGGAGCTGCAGCAGAAGGTGCTGCTCTTCGGCATCGCCTTCGCGCTCGCCCTGCGGACGATCTTCATCTTCCTCGGCGCCGCGGCCATCGAGAACTTCAGCTGGGTCTTCTACCTCTTCGGCGCCTTCCTCATCTACACCGCGATCGCGCAGGCCCGCGCCGGTGGGGGTGAAGAGGAGGAGTTCACCGAGAACGGCTTCCTCCGGCTGACCCGCCGGATCATCCCGACGACCGACGAGTACCACGGCGACCGGATGACCACGAAGCTCGCCGGCAAGCGGTACATCACCCCGCTGGCCATCGCGCTGGTCGCGATCGGCAGCGCCGACCTCCTCTTCGCCGTCGACTCGATCCCGGCCATCTTCGGGCTGACCGAGGAGACCTTCCTCGTCTTCGCCGCCAACGCCTTCTCCCTGCTGGGCCTGCGTCAGCTGTTCTTCCTCATCGACGGCCTCCTCGACCGGCTGGTCTACCTGCACTACGGCCTCGCCGTGATCCTCGGCTTCATCGGCATCAAGCTGCTGATCCACGCGCTGCACGAGAACGAGCTGCCGTTCATCAACGGCGGCGAGCACGTCACCTTCATCCCGGAGATCCCGACCTGGCTGTCGCTGTCGGTCATCGTCGTCACCCTGTTCGTCACCACGGTGGCGAGCCTGGCCCGCAGCCGGCGCGACGCCCGCGAGGCGGCCGCGGCAGGTGCCGTCGGCGGTCCGGCCGGGCGGGGCGCGGCCGAGGTCGCCGGGGAGACCGGCGTGCCGACGGCCGGGCCGGCCGCCGAGGCCCAGCCGGACCGCGGCGCCCCCGCCGCGGCGCCGGCCGAGCGGCCCGACGGCGGCAATCGGTGACGCGCAGGTGACCAGCAGGCGGACGCCGGGCCTCTCGCGCCGGTCAGCCTGTTGCTCCCGGTGATCGTGCGGCACGATCCACGACACGTCCGCTCCGCGGGGTACCCGACGGGCACCCCGCGCAGCGGTGCCGGGGGAACCGCGCCGGGCGCTCGTGCCCGCGCCGTCCCCCGGGCGGCGCCGGCACCGTCCGGTGTCCAGCGCAGCGGCGACCGCCGCTGCGCCCACGACAGTGACATGGGAGTCCAACTGATGGGTGTCAGCCTCTCCAAGGGCGGGAACGTCTCGCTGACCAAGGAGGCGCCGGGCCTGACCGCGGTGAACGTCGGCCTCGGCTGGGACGTGAACACGTTCGCCGGCGGCGAGTTCGACCTCGACGCGTCGGCGATCATGCTCGGCGCCGACGGCCGGGTCACCCCCGACGACTCGGGCTTCATCTTCTTCAACAACCTGCGCAGCCCCGACGGCTCCGTGGTCCACGTCGGTGACAACCTCACCGGCGAGGGCGAGGGCGACGACGAGGTCGTCCAGGTGAACCTGGCCGGCGTCCCGCCGACCGTCGAGAAGATCGTCTTCCCGGTGTCGATCTACGACGCGGACAACCGCAAGCAGAACTTCGGCGCGGTGCGCAACGCGTTCATCCGCATCGTCAACCAGGCCAACGGCCAGGAGGTCGCCCGCTACGACCTCACCGAGGACGCCTCGGTCGAGACCGCCATGGTCTTCGGCGAGCTCTACCGCAACGGCGCGGACTGGAAGTTCCGTGCCGTCGGCCAGGGCTACGCCTCCGGCCTGCGCGGCATCGCCCAGGACTTCGGCGTCAACGTCGGCTGATCCCCGCCGGCCCGGACGCCTCGCCGCGTCCGGGCCCGGCACCCCGGCGGGCGGCCACCCCCGTCCGCCGGGTCCCGCCTGCCTGCACCAGCCCCCGAGACGCGGAGGTCCCGTCATGGTCGACTACACCCGCCCGAGTCCTCCGCCGTCCGGCGGCGGCCCGGTCGACATGAGCAAGGTGACGCTCACCAAGAGCGCGCCGTCGGTCTCGCTCACCAAGGGCCGCGGCGCCGGTGGGCAGATGCGGGTGAACCTCAACTGGGAGTCCGGCCGGCGCGGCCTGTTCTCCAAGGGCTCGGCCGTCGACCTGGACCTGGGCTGCCTGTGGGAGACCGCCGACGGCGCCAAGGGCGTCGTGCAGGCGCTCGGCAACGCCTTCGGTGCGCTGGACCGCCCGCCCTACGTGCTCCTCGACGGCGACGATCGCTCGGGCGCCAAGTCCGGCGGTGAGAACCTGGTGGTCAACCTCGACCACCTCGACCAGATCCGCCGGGTGCTGGTCTTCGCCTACATCTACGAGGGCGCGCCGAACTGGGCCGCGGCCAACGGCGTCGTGACCCTGTACCCGCAGGGTGCCGCGCCCATCGAGGTCCGCCTCGACGAGCACGCCCAGGGCGCCCGCTCCTGCGCCATCGCGCTGCTGACCAACCAGGGCGGTTCCCTGACCGTGCAGCGCGAGATCCGCTACCTCCCCGGCGTCCAGCGTGACCTCGACGGCGCGTACGGCTGGGGCCTCAACTGGACGAGCGGGCGCAAGTGACCGCCGCCGCGACCCCCGCCTGACCGGCGCCGCAGTGGTCCACGTCCTCACGCGGGGCGGCAACGTCGGCCTCGCGCAGGCCGGCCTGACCGGCCCCGTCGTCGTCACCCTCACCTGGACGCCGGCTCCCGGCGTCGACGCCGACCTGTCGGCGTTCCTCACCACCGCCGCGGGGAAGGTCCGCAGCGACGCCGACTTCGTCTTCTACAACCAGCCCAGCGGCGCCGGCGGCGCGGTGCGCCACCTCGGCAAGACCGCCCGCGGCAGCGCCACCGTCGACCAGGTCCGCATCGACCCCGCCGCGCTGCCCGCCGACGTCGAGAAGGTCGTCATCGGTGCCTCCCTCGACGGCGCCGGCTCCTTCGGCGCGCTGTCCGGGCTCGCCGTCGAGGTGGCCGCCGAGGGCGCCGCCGCCCCCGCCGTCCGCTGCGAGCTGGTCGCCGGGCCGGAGACCGCGCTGGTCTTCGCCGAGGTCTACCGCCGCGGTGCGGAGTGGAAGGTGCGCGCCGTCGGGCAGGGCTTCACCGACGGCCTGGCCGGCATGGCCACCGACGTCGGCGTCAGCGTCGACGACGAGCCCGCGCCCCAGCCCGTCGCCGCGCCGGCGCCGCCGGCTCCCGCGGCCGCGCCGGTCAGCATGGAGAAGCGCCGCCTCGTCGACCTCGAGAAGAAGCTCGCGACCACGGCGCCGCAGATGCTCAGCCTGGTCAAGACCGCCGGCGTCAGCCTGGAGAAGCGCGGCCTGGACGAGCACACCGCCCGCGTCGCGCTGGTCCTCGACATCTCCGGGTCGATGGCCGCGCTCTACCGCGCCGGCGCCGTGCAGCGGCTGGCCGAGCGCGTCCTCGCGCTGGGGCTGCGCTTCGACGACGACGGCGTCGTCGACGTGTTCCTCTTCGGCAAGGACGTGCACCGCCCCGAGCCGGGGCTGCGCCTGGAGGGCCACCAGCAGTACATCGCCGACCTGTCGCGGCGGTACCCGCTGGAGTACGACACCCGCTACGGCGCGGCGATGGCCGCCGTCCGGCAGGCGTACTTCGGCGACAGCCGCGAGCGGGTGGAGCCGCAGCCGGCGCAGGTGCCGGTCTACGTCATGTTCCTGACCGACGGCGCCCCGAGCGACAAGTCCGTGGCGACGAAGCAGATCAAGTCGGCGTCCTTCGAGCCGGTGTTCTGGCAGTTCATGGGCATCGGCCCGGAGCGGCAGTTCAGCTACCTGCAGCGGCTCGACGACCTCGAGGGCCGCTACACCGACAACGCCGACTTCTTCGCCGTCTCCCAGGACGACCTCATGGGTCGCCGGCCCATCAGCGACGACGCGCTGTTCGACCGGCTCATGACCGAGTACCCCGACTGGCTCCGGCGGGCGCGCGCCCAGGGCCTCCTCGTCCGGTGAGTCCCCAGCAGGAGGGAACGACCGTGCGCCACTTCTCGTACCTGACCGACGACGAGCGCGAACGGCTGTTCGCCGTCCCGCCGGGGGAGGTCGGGCCGGCGACGCCGCGCGGCATGCTGGCGCTGGCCCTCGGCGCGACGCTCTACAGCCCCGGTACCCGCCCGGCGCTGGACGCCGACGCCGCCCGGGCGGCCACCGTCGGGACCACCAGCGTGGTCTGGTGCCTCGAGGACGCCATCCCGCACGCCGCCGTGACCGACGCCGAGGTCAACGTCGTCACCGCGCTGCGGCGCATCGACCGCCGCGCGGCCGCCGGCGAGCAGCCGCCGCTGCCCCTGCTGTTCGTGCGGGTGCGCTCGGCCGAGCAGATCCGCTCGATCGCGCTGGCCGCCGGGCCGGCGCTGACCTGGCTCACCGGCTTCAGCCTGCCCAAGGCCACCGGCACCACGCTGGCGCCGATGCTGGCGGCGATCGCCGAGGTCGCGTCCGCGACCGGGCAGCCGCTGTACGGCATGCCGATCCTGGAGACGGCCGACCTCGCCTGGCGGGAGACCCGCGCCGACGCGCTGGCCGCCCTGTCCGCGGTGGTCGACGAGCACCGGGAGTCGGTGCTGTGCCTGCGGGTCGGCGGCACCGACCTGTCGGGGCTGTTCGGCCTGCGGCGGGACCGCGACACCACGATCTGGGACGTCGCCGTCGTGCGGGACTGCCTGGCCGACGTGGTCAACCGGTTCACCCGCGGCGGCGACCAGGTGGTCACCGGCGCCGTGTGGGAGCACATCCCCGGGCCCCGGCTGTTCAAGCCGCAGCTGCGCTCGACGCCGTTCAGCGACCAGCACGAGGGCGGGCTGCGCCAGCGGATGATCGCCGGCGACCTCGACGGGCTGATCCGCGAGGTGACGCTGGACAAGGCCAACGGCGTGCTGGGCAAGACCGTCATCCACCCGGCGCACGTCTCGGTGGTCAACGCGCTGCTCACCGTCTCGCGCTCGGAGTACGACGACGCCCTCGAGATCCTCACGGCCCGCGGCCGGGGCGGCATCGCGGTGTCCACGAACGGCCGGATGAACGAGATCGGGCCGCACGCGCTGTGGGCGGAGCTGATCAGCCGCCGCGCCGCCGTCTACGGCGTCGTCGCCGACGAGGCCGCGCTGGTCGACCTGCTCTCCACCGGGCAGCGCCGGCTGGCCGAGGTCTTCGCCGGCGGGCAGGCGCAGCGCGCGTGACCGCCACCCTCCGTGCCGCAGGACCCGGCGGGGACGTCCTCCGTGCCGCAGGACCCGGCGGGGACGTCCTCCGTGCCGCAGGACCCGGCGGGGACGTCCTCCGCGCCGCCGACCTCGGCGGCACCGTCTCCGGCCTGCTCGACGTCGACGTCGCATCGCGCGGCCGGTTCGCGCAGCTGTGCGGGCTCGGGCTGCGGGACAACCCGCGCCGCGCCCACCTCGTCGTCTCCCGCGTCCTGGGCAAGCACGTGCCGGTCGTGCCGGACGCCGTCCTCGGTGCCGGGGCGGCGGTGGGCGACGCCGTCGCCGCGGTCCTCGGCAACGAGGTGCCGGGCCTGGTCATCGGCTACTGCGAGACGGCGACCGGCCTCGGCCACGCCGCCGCCGACCGGCTCGGCGCCGCCTACCTGCACACCACCCGGCGGCTGCACCCCGGCGTGCCGGTGGCCGCGGCGTTCGAGGAGGAGCACTCGCACGCCGTCGCGCACGCGCTGCAGCCGGTCGGGCCGGTGGCGCTGGACGTGCCCGGAGCGCTGGTGCTGGTCGACGACGAGCTCACCAGCGGCCGCACCGCCCTCAACACGATCGCCGAGCTGGACCTCTGCTGGCCCCGGGAGCGCTACGTCGTCGCCACGCTGCTCGACGCGCGCACCCCTGCGGCCCGGGCGGCGTTCGCCGGGCGCGCGGAGGCGCTGGGCGTGCGGGTCGACGTCGCCGCCGTCCTCGCCACGGAGCTGACGCTGCCGGCCGACGTCCTCGGCCGGGCTGCGGCTGCCCGCGCCGCACTGCCCGCCGCGGCGCCGCCGCCGTCGGGCGCGCCGGGGTCCGTGGTCGTGCACGAGGGGCTGTGGCCTGCCGGCGTCCCCACCGGCGCCCGGCACGGCCTGACCCCCGCCGGCAGCGCACGCCTCGCCGACGCCGCCGACGCCGTCGCCGCCGCCCTCGTGCCCGTCCTCGCCGGCAGCCGCGGCGTCCTCGTCCTCGGCACCGAGGAGCTCATGCACGCGCCCACCGTGATCGGGGCGCGGCTGTCCGGGCGGCTGCCCGGCGTCCCCGTCACCACCCAGTCGACCACCCGGAGCCCCGTGCACGCCGCCGACGACCCCGGCTACGCCCTGCGCCGCAGCCTGGCCTTCCCCGCGCCCGACGACCCCGCCCGCGTCTCCCGCGTGCACAACCTCGCCGACCCGGCCGCGGTCCCCGCCGCCGGGCCGTGGTCGGACCAGCGCGCCGACGACGTCGTGGTGGTCGTGGACGCGCCCGCCGCCGACTGCGCGGCGATGGGCGAGGCGCTGCGGCCCTTCGCCGCCCGCGCCGTGCACCTGGTGACCGTGCCGATCGCGGAGCCCGGAGCGTGACGGCGCTCGGCGCCCGTCTCGCGCCCGCCGTCCCCGGCCGGTTCGGCTCGTACCCGCCGGAGGAGGTGACCTGGCTGCTCACCGACCTGTCGTCGGTCGCGCTCGAGCGCGGCACCGAGGACCGCGAGGAGGCCATCCAGTCGGGCACCCACTACTCGGAGATGCTGCCGGTCGAGTACCAGCCCGACGACGACTACCTGGCGCTGTTCACCGCCGCGCTCGAGCAGTCCGCCGGCCGGCTCGCCGACGCCGTCGCCCGGGTCGGCGAGCTCGTCTGGGACGCCGCGGCCGTGCACGGGCAGACGCCGGTGCTGGTGTCGCTGGCCCGCGCCGGGACGCCGATCGGCGTGCTGCTGCGCCGCTGGTACCGCGCCTCGCGCGGCGTGGACGTGCCGCACTACACGATCTCGATCATCCGCGGCCGCGGCATCGACGAGGTGGCGCTCGCGCACGTGCTGGCCCGGCACCCGGCTGCGGCGCTGCGCTTCGTGGACGGGTGGACCGGCAAGGGCGCCATCCAGCGACAGCTCACCGAGGCCGTCGCCGCCTGGACCGCCGCCCACCCCGGGGACGCCGCCCTCGACGACCGGCTGGCCGTCCTCGCCGACCCCGGCGTCTGCACCGACCTGTACGGCACCCGCGACGACTTCCTCGTCCCCAGCGCCTGCCTCAACAGCACGGTGTCGGGGCTGGTGAGCCGCACGGTCCTGCGTGAGGACCTCATCGGCCCGGGCATGTTCCACGGCGCGAAGTACTACGCCGAGCTCACCGGCGGCGACGTCTCCGCGCTGTTCGTCGACACCGTCGCCGCCGCGTTCCCCGCCGTCGCGCCGTCCGACGACGTCCCCGTCAGCGAGCGGCGCCCGACCTGGGAGGGCTGGGCGGCGGTCGAGCGGATCGCCGCGGAGTTCGGCATCGCCGACGTCAACCTGGTCAAGCCCGGTGTGGGGGAGACGACGCGGGTGCTGCTGCGCCGGGTGCCCTGGCAGGTGCTGGTGCGGCCCGACCGTGCCGAGGACCTGCGCCACGTCGCCGCGCTCGCCCGGTCCCGCGGCGTGCCGCTGGTCGAGGTCCCCGACCTGCCGTACTCCTGCGTCGGGCTGATCCGGCCGGTGGGCCGGTGACCGCGGTCCTGCCCCTGGCCGGTGGCCGGGGAACGACGCTGGCCGCCGTCGACCTCGACCGCACGCTCATCTACTCCGCCGCCGCGGCCGGGAGCGCCGAGGGCCTGACGGAGGGACTCGAGGTCGTCGAGCACCTCGACGGCGCGCCGCTGTCGCACGCCACCCCGGCGTCGTGGCGGCTGCTGACCGAGCTGGCCGGCCGGGCGCTGGTCGTGCCGGTGACCACCCGCACCGTGGCGCAGTACGAGCGGGTCCGGCTGCCCGTGGTCCCGCGGTACGCCCTGTGCGCCAACGGCGGCGTGCTGCTCGCCGACGGCGTCCGCGACCCGGCCTGGGACGACTGGGCGGCGGAGACGGCAGCGCAGGCCGCTCCGCTGCCGGAGCTGCTCGGGCTGCTCGAGGCGGTGGCGGGCGAGCCGTGGGTGCGCACCGTCCGCGCCGCCGAGGGGCTGTTCTGCTACCTCGTCGCGCACGCACGGGAGGACATCCCGGCCGGCTGGCTCGCCGACACCGGCGCCGCCGTCACCGCCGCCGGGGCGACGCTGTCGGTGCAGGGCCGCAAGGTCTACGTCGTCCCCGCCGGGCTGTCCAAGGCCGCGGGGCTGCTGCGGCTGCGCCGGCTGCTCGCGGGGGAGGGGACCGCGCCGCGGCTGCTGTGCGCCGGCGACAGCCTGCTCGACGCGCCGATGCTGCTCGCCGCCGACGCCGCCGTCCGCCCCGCGCACGGTGAGCTGCACGAGCAGGACTGGACCGGGGCGCGGGTCGCGGTCACCGCGGCCAGCGGCGCGGCCGCCGGGGAGGAGATCGTGCGCTGGCTGCTCGACCGCGTGACCTAGTCGGCCCGCGCGGTCCGCACGAGCCGGTCCAGCGCGTCCTCGATCGCCTGCGCCTCGCGCAGCACCGCTCCCCAGTCGGGGCGGCGGCCCCGCGCTGCCTCCTCCAGCGCGGGCAGCCGGCGGGCGAGGTCCTCGAACGTGCGGCGGAAACGGCGCGCCCGGTCCTCGGGCAGCCCGGCCAGGAACCGCCGGGCGTCCACGACGGCGCGCTGCACCTCGGTGAGCAGCGACCCGGGGTCCGCGGCGACGGCGTCGAGCCGCTGGAGCCGACCGGTCGTGGAGCGCACCTCGTCGTCGACCCGGCCGGCGGCCGCCCGCACCCGGGCCAGCAGCGCAGCGGCGGCGGGGACGTCGAGGACCGGCGCGTCCAACGCCGCCTGCAGCGCGCTCAGTGCCTCGTCGGCCTCGGCCAGCGCCGCGGACGCCCGCTGGGGCGCGCGCTCCACGTCGGCCCACGCCGACAGGGGGTAGCGGCGCCGCAACTCGCTCATCACCGGCGTCAGCCGCTCGTGCCGGGTGCCCAGGGCCTCCCGGCGGGTGCGCACCGAGGCCGCGCCCCGGCGCACCTCGGCGGCCCGCTCCGGCAGCGCCCGCGCCCGCTCGGCCGCCGCCTCCGCGGCGGAGCGAGCCTGCTCTGCGGCGGCCAGCGCGGGCGCGGCGCGGCGGGCGGCCAGTTCGGCGGCGGCGCCCGCGGCCAGGCGGTCGGCGTCGGCCAGGGCGGCGTCGAGCCCGGGGTCGGCCAGCCCGGCGGCCCCAGCGGCGTCCAGGGCGGCGCGGGCGGCGGCGGTCGTCTCCCGCGCGGCGGACACCGTGCGGGCCGCCGCGGCCCGTGCCCGCGCGGCGGCCGCGAGCACCTCGCCGTACTGCTCGCGGAAGCGCAGCACCTGGCCGTGCACCTCGCGCAGCGCGGCCGCGGCGGCGCCCAGCGCGGTGGCGGCCGTCCGCGCCCGGCCGGGGTCGGCGTCCGCGGCCGCGTCGTGGTCGGCGAGGGCCTGCAGGTAGTGTCCGATCACCGTGTCGGCGTGGGTCGAGAGGTCCCGCCAGTCACGGGCCAACGAGTCGGGAGCGGAGATGCGGTGATGAGCCCGTCGCCCGCGGTCCCGTCCGCCGGAGCTGCCGCCGGCCTCCTCGGCCGCGGCCACAGCGTCCGGCAGGTCGGCCAGCGCGGTGTCCAACTCCAGCATCGCCGCGGCCGCGGCCTCCCGGGCCGCGGTGGCCTCCCGCCGGGGCGCCTCACGGTCGCGGCGCCACCACGGGGTGCCGACCGGTCCGCTCACGGTCGCCTCCCGTCGCGGTGGCCCGCGTCCGGCGGGGCGGTCCGGTGCCCGCGCGGCCCGGCGGCCTGTGGATACCACGCCGCAGCCGCACACGCGGGAACGGGCGGCCGGCACCGCCCCGTCCGCTGAGCCCGCACCGCCCGTCGCCCGGCCGGGGCGCGGCGGGAACGTCTGCCCTCCCGGATCCGTTGGACGCTGGGCCCGCCTCCCGGCCGATCCGGCTCGGTCCTGTGTGCCGTATTCGTCGCCGCCTCGCCCGTCAGGCGTCGGAAAGGAAATGTTGATGCTCCGCTACTTCGGCTTCTCCGTCGGTCTGACGGTGGCCGCGCTCGTCACCGCCGTGTTCTTCGGCGGACCGGCGGCCCTGCTGGCCGTCGCCGTCCTCGGCGTGCTCGAGGTCTGCCTCTCGTTCGACAACGCCGTGGTCAACGCCAAGGTGCTGCGCCGGATGAGCCCGCTCTGGCGGAAGCTGTTCCTCTACGTCGGCATCTTCATCGCCGTGTTCGGCATGCGCCTGCTGCTGCCGATCGTGCTGGTGTCGGTGACCGCCTCGCTGTCGATCCCCGAGGTGTGGGACCTCGCCCTGACCGACCAGGAGGCCTACGGCGAGAACGTCGAGTCCGCGGCCGAGGCGATCTACACCTTCGGCGGCATCTTCCTGCTGATGATCTTCCTCAACTTCCTCTTCGACGAGGACCGGGAGATCCACTGGCTCTCCTGGATCGAGCGGCCGCTCGCCAAGGCCGGCAAGCTGCCCTACCTGGCGATCGTGATCGCCCTGGCGGTCATCTACGTCGGCTCGCAGATCGCCGACCCCGAGAAGTACTCCACGGTGCTCGTCTCGGGCCTGGCCGGTCTGTTCACCTACCTGCTCATCGGCGGTCTCAACGAGCTCATGGAGGCCCCGGAGACCGACGACGACGACGGCGACGACGTGAACGCGACCGGTCAGTCGACCTCGGGCGGCAACGCGGGCGGGACGGCGACCAAGGCCGTCGCCGGCGCCGGTGCGGCGGCGTTCCTCTACCTCGAGGTGCTCGACGCGTCGTTCTCCTTCGACGGCGTCATCGGCGCGTTCGCCATCAGCAGCGACATCTTCATCATCGCGCTGGGCCTGGGCATCGGCGCCTTCTGGGTGCGTTCGCTGACCATCTACATGGTCGACAAGGGCACGCTCGACGAGTACCGCTACCTGGAGCACGGCGCGATGTGGGCCATCGGCTTCCTGGCCGCGATCATGATCCTGGAGCTGCGCTTCCACATCAGCGAGTACGTCACCGGCCTCACCGGCCTGCTCTTCATCGTCGCCGCGGTGATCAGCAGCGTCCTCGCCACCCGGCGCGAGAAGTCGCACCAGCCGGCGCAGGTCGAGGACGAGCGCGACGAGGTCACCGCCGGCCGGCGCTGACCTCCACCCGGCACCAGCGGCCCCGGGGCACCCGCCCCGGGGCCGCTGGTGCGTCCGGGGGAGGCGACCGGGAAGCGACGGCGGGGGACCTACCGCGCGCACGGGCCGCCGGATACGGTCCGGCCGGTCCCGTCCCCTGCACCGAGAGGCATCCGTGGCACAGCTCACCGCCCAGAAACGCGTCCTGCACGCCGACCTGCACGGGGACCGCATCCGGGCCGCCAGCGGCTCGATGGTCGCCTACGAGGGCAACGTCGACTTCAAGAGCTCCGGGATGGGCGGGGGCGGCGGCATGCGGGCCGCCCTCAAGCGGGCCGTCGCCGGCGAGAGCATCTCGCTGATGGACTGCGCCGGGCACGGCCGCGTGTACCTGGCCAAGGACGCGATGGACGTCCTCGTCGTCGACCTCGGCGGGGACACCCTCACCGTGGAGAGCGAGCACATCCTCGCCCACACCGAGCACCTGCGCCTCGACGTCCAGTTCTCCGGGCTGCGCGGCGTCACCAGCGGTCAGGGGCTGGCCACCACCACCGTCACCGGCCAGGGCCAGGTCGCCCTCGTGTCCGAGGGGCCGGTCATGGCGTTGGAGGTCGCGCCGGGACAGGACCTGGTGGTCGACCCCGACGCCTACGTGGGGTCCCGCGGCCAGCTGTCGATGAACCTGGTCAGCGGCGTCTCCTGGAAGTCCCTCGTGGGCGAGGGCTCCGGCGAGCCCTTCTCCCTCCGCTTCACCGGGCACGGCCTGGTGCTCGTCCAGTCCTCGGAGCGCTGAGCGGTGTCGTTCGAGACGGTCAACAGCAAGGTCGTGCGCGCGCACGTCGGCCCGGCCAGCCCGGTGCTGGCCCGCCGCGGGGCGATGCTCGGCTACTCCGGCCAGGTCACCTTCCGCCCCGTGCACGGGCAGGGCCGCGGCGTCGGCGGGATGGTCGGCGCCGCGATGTCCGGCGAGTCCAACCCGATGATGGCCACCGAGGGCACCGGCGAGGTGCTCTACGGCTACAAGGGCCTGCACGTCACCGTCCTGGAGCTCGACGGGAACGCCCCGCTCGTCTGCGAGGCCGACCGGCTGCTGGTCCACGACGCGAACCTGCAGACCAGCGTGCAGTTCCTCGGCTCCGGCGGGGTCAAGTCGGCGATCTCCGGCGCCATGACCGGGCAGGGGTTGTTCACCACCAACGTGCACGGCCGCGGCTCGGTCGCGCTGCTCTCGCACGGCGGCGCCTTCCCGCTGCAGCTCAACGGCACGCAGATCGGCGTCGATCCGCAGGCCTACGTCGGGCACGTCGGCCAGCTCTCGGTCGACCTGGCGGCGAAGGTCGGCTTCCGTGACGTGGTCGGCCGGGGTTCCGGCGAGGCCTTCCAGTTGAAGATCAGCGGCTCCGGCACGGTGTACGTGCAGGCCAGCGAGCAGAAGTTCTGAGGACGGCGACGATGACGTACCCGCCCAGCAACCCCTACGGCGGCGGCAATCCCTACGGCGGGCAGCCCCAGCCCGGGTACGGCCAGCCGCAGCCGGGATACGGCCAGCCGCAGCCGGGATACGGCCAGCCCCAGCCGGGATACGGCCAGCCCCAGCCGGGGTACGGCCACCCGCAGCCGGGATACGGCCAGCCCCAGCCCGGCTACGGCGGCCAGCCCCCGTACGGCGGGCAGCCGCAGCCGCCCTACGGCGGCGCCCCGCAGCCGTCCGGCCCGCCGGCCGGCGTGCCGAAGACGCTGAACGTGCAGTCGCTGCCCGACGACGACAACGTCAACCCCTACGTCTTCTGCATCACGCTCAACGGCGAGTGGTTCATGAGCAAGGGCGCGATGCTCGCCTACTACGGCAACGTCCAGTTCGACGCCGTCACCGAGTACTCCTCGGTGCAGGGGTGGGTGGCCGCGAAGTTCTCCAGCCCCATCTACGTGCAGGACTGGGTGGTCGCCCAGGGGCACGGCAAGGTGCTCATCGGCGACCGCGGGTTCGACCTCAACGCCTACGACCTCGACGCCGGCAACCTGACGATCAAGGCGAGCAACCTCTGCGCGTTCTCCCCGGCGCTGGAGCTCAAGCAGTCGATCGTGCCCGGGTTCGTCACCCTCATCGGCACGGGCAAGTTCATCGCCTCGTCCAACGGGCCGGTGATCTTCGTCGAGCCGCCGTTCCGGGCCGACCCCGACGCGCTGCTCGGCTGGGCCGACTGCCCCTCGCCGTCGGTGCACCACGACGCGCAGTGGATGACGCAGAACATCCGCGGGATGATCTCCGGCGCGCTGGGCCGGGCCTCCGGCGAGGAGCGGCAGTACGACTTCACCGGTCAGGGCACGATCCTGCTGCAGTCCTCCGAGGTGGCCCGCGAGGACCCGGCGGTGCTGCGGCTGGTGGAGTCGCAGACGCAGCTGCTCACCAACGCCCAGGCCGGCAGCCTGGGCCAGCGGCTGGTCGCGCGGGCGCAGCAGCAGTGAGCGCCACACCCCGGCCGGGTCCGCAGGGGACCCGGCCGGGGTGACGACTGCACTACGCTCGGTGCGCCATGCGGCCCGCCGACCTCGCCCTGCTGCGCACGCCGGGGACGCCGACGGTCTCGCCGGACGGGCGGATGGCGGTGGTCGCCGTCGGCCGGCCCGACCTCGACGCCGACACCTACCGCGCGCAGCTGTGGGCCGTGCCCACCGACGGCTCGGCGCCGGCCCGCCCGCTGACCTCCGGCGCCCGCGACTCCGCGCCGGCGTTCTCTCCGGACGGCCGCTGGCTGGCCTACCTCTCGACCCCTGACCGCGGGCACCCGCAGGTGCACCTGCTGCCCACCGCGGGCGGCGCGCCGCGCCGGCTCACCGACGCCCCGCTGGGTGCCGGCGCGCCGGTGTGGTCACCGGACTCCCGCCGGCTGGCCTGGGTGGCCCGCGTCCCGGAGGCGGGCCGCTACGGCACGGCCGAGGACGTGCCGCCGGAGGCCGAGCCGCCGCGGCTGGTCACCCGGCTGCGGCACCGCGTCGACGATGTCGGGTACACCGCCGACCGGCCCAGCTGCGTGTTCGTGCTCGACCTGCCGGACGACCCGTTCGACGACACCGCCGAGCTCCCGGGGCCCCGGCAGGTCACCGACGGGCGCGGCGAGGACACCGACGTCGCCTGGTCGCCCGACGGCCGGACGCTGGCCTTCGTCTCCGCCCGGCACGCCCGCGCCGACCGCGACCTGGTGCGCGACGTGTGGCTGGTCCCGGTGACCGGCGGCGACCCCCGGCGGGTCACCCGCGGCCGGGGCGAGTGCCGGCTGCCGGCGTTCGACCCGACCGGCGCGTCGATCTACGTGACCGCCCGGCCCGACCTCGGCCCCGACGGCCTCGACGTCGCCGCGCGGGGCCTCACCCTCTGCCGGGTGCCGGCCGCCGGCGGCCCGCTCCGGCCGGTGCTCGACCCGCGGGACACCCACCGCGGCGACGACACCCCGGCGACGGTGCTGGCCGGGGGAGCGGCGCTGGTCGGGGTCGAGCGGCGCGGCTCGGTGGCGCTGCTGCGGGTGCCCCTCGACGGCGGGACGCCCGAGACGCTGGTCGACGGGCCGTTCACCGTGCGCGGGTTCGGCGCCGGCGGCGGGGTCGTCGTCGCCACCGTCGGGCACGACCGGTCGGCGGGGGAGCTGGTGGCCCTCACGCCCGGCCGCCGGCGGCTGCTCACCGGCTTCGGGTCCGCCCTCGGCGCCACCGGCCGGCTGCACCGGAGCACCGAGCGCACCGTGGTCACCGCCGACGGCACGCAGGTGCACGGCTGGGTCACCGTGCCCGAGGGCCCCGGCCCGCACCCGGTGCTGCTGACCGTGCACGGCGGGCCGTTCACCCAGTACGGCTGGTCGCTGCTGGACGAGACGCAGGTCTACGTGTCGGCCGGCTACGCGGTGGTGCAGTGCAACCCGCGCGGGTCGTCGGGCTACGGGGAGGAGCACGCGCGCGCCGTCGTCGGGGCGTGGGGGGACCGGGACGGCGACGACGTCCTGGCCTTCCTCGACGCCGCGCTCGCCGACCCCGCGCTCGACGCCGACCGGGTGGGCGTCCACGGCGGGTCCTACGGCGGCTTCCTCGCCGCGCTGCTGCTCACCCGCACCCACCGGTTCGCCGCCGCGGTCGTGGAGCGGGCGGTGACCGACCCCGTGTCGTTCGTCGGCTCCAGCGACATCGGCTGGTGGTACGCCGCCGCCTACATGGGGACCGACCCGGTGAGCCCCCTGGCGGAGGCGGCCTCGATCCGCACGCCCACCCTCGTCGTCCACTCCGAGCAGGACGAGCGCTGCCCCGTGGAGCAGGGCCGGCGGCTGTTCGTCGCGCTGCAGCAGCGGGGCGTGCCGAGCGCGCTGCTGCTGTTCCCCGGCGAGGGCCATGAGCTGTCCCGCTCCGGCCGCCCCCGGCACCGGCTGGCCCGCTTCGAGCACCTGCTCGCGTGGTGGGACCGCTGGCTGCCGGCAGCCGCCGGCGGAGCTCACGCCAGCCGCAGCCGCGCCTCCTCCGGCGCCTCGCCGGACACCACCAGCCGGCCGCCCACCCGGGTGCACGGGAAGACCGCCACGTGGCCGACGTCGCCGGCGGGGACCGGCAGGCCGCCGTCGATGTCGTAGCGGGAGTTGGTCACCTTGCGGCGGGTGGCGGCCGGGTCGTCGGGACCCTCGGGCGGGGCGTCGGGCCGCAGCAGGACGACCACCTCGGTGCAGCCCTCGGGCCAGTCCCAGCGCAGCCGGTCGCCGTCGAGGGCCGCGCCGGTCACCGGCGGGAGGGACACGTGGACGGCGCTCGCCCCGGCGACCGCGGACCCCCCGGCCCGCACCAGCACGACGTACCCGGTGACCGGCGCGGACGGCCGGGCGTCGACGGCGAGCCCCGGCCCCATCGCCGGCACCAGCGCGCCGAGGGCCTCGGGATCGGCCACCACGCTGCCCATCGGAGGCGGCGGGGTCCCGGCCGGCAGGCGGCGCACCTCCGCCGTCCCGGCGGCCGGGATCGGGTGCACCAGCCGCAGCCGCCGCCCGGAGAGGACGGCCGTGAGGGACCCGACCGCCTCCGGTGGTGCGGGTGCCACCGGGTCCCCGCTGCGGGCCTCGGGGGAGGCGAGGCCGCTGTGCGCCTCCGGCGCGGGGACGCCCAGTCGCGAGGCGACGACGACGTAGCCGGCGACCTGTCCGTAGCCGCCGTCCTCCAGCGCCGTCGTGGCGGTCGTCCCGACCACCTGGCGGGTGCCGTCCGGCCGCACCCGCAGCACCCGGTACTCCACCGGGCCGGCGGAGGCCGACGCCGTCCAGCGCACCTCGCGGGCGCCGCCGGGCGCCGGGACGGCGACGACGCCGGTGGCCGGTGCGACGCCCAGCGCCGCGAGCTCCCCGTGCGCCGCCGGGTGGTCGGCCACGGCGCCGAGGGCGGCGAGCAGCGCCACCTCCCGCTCGCGTCCGGACGCCGGCGCGGCGGCCAGGGCGGCGTCGGCGGCGGCCAGCGCGGCGCGGGAGGCCGCCAGCAGCTCGGCGGCGTCCTCCCCGGCCGGCCCGGGCACGTCCGCGGCCTCGGCGGCCAGCCGCTCCAGCGTGGCGGCGGCCGCGGCGTGCCGGCGCGCGGCCAGCGCGGTCCCGACGGTCCGCCAGGACCCCTCGGCGCGGACGACGGCCTCGGCGGCCTCGTCCTGCACGGCGCGGATCGGCGGGTGCATGCCCCCGGCCGCGGCGAGCGCGGCAGCGGCGTGCCGGGCGGCGGCGCGCGGCCGCCCGGCTCGCAGCGCGGCGCGGGCGGCGGACACCTCGGCGGACCAGTCCGGCGTCCTGCCCGGGCGCACGGCCGGCGGGGGAGGGGGCGGGGCGACCGGGGCGACCGGGGTGCCGGTCGCCCCGGCCAGCCCGGTGACGACGGCGGAGGCCCGCTGCGGGTCGAGGCCGGCCGCCATCGCCTCCTGCACGAGGACGGAGGCGTCGGCGGGGGTGAGCCGGTCCTCGACGAGCACCGCGGCGGCCACCCGCGGGCGCAGCGCCTCGCGGACGTCGTCGGCCAGCGCGTCGAGGTAGCGGCCGGGGTCGCCGTCGACCAGCAGCGCGCCGACGGCGGCCAGCAGGTCGTCGACCAGCGCCCGCCGCCGGTCGGGGCGCCGCTGCCGGTTGAGGACGAGCAGCGCGTCGCGCCGGCGGCGCACGGTCTGCGGGTCCGCCGTCGGCGGCAGCTCGAGGAAGGCGTGCAGGCTCGGCACGCGGACGCCCTCGATCCGGCCGAGCTCCTCGAGGCCGTCGCGGACCTGCCGCAGCACGGCGGCGTCGGTACCGGGTGCGTCGGTACCGGGTGCGCCGGTGCCGGGTGCGTCGTCGCCGAGGACGGGGTGCCGGCGCAGGCGGGCGCCGAACGCGTCGTCGTCGATGCCCGCGGCGGCGGCCAGGCCGCGCAGTCCCTCGACCTTGTCGGCCGGCACCCCGCCGAAGCGCTCGACCAGCCGCTCCAGCGCGGCGTCGAGCTCGGCGTACCGGGCGGCGTCCCGCCGAGCCCGCCCGGCGCGGGTCTGCTCGGCCAGCCGGGAGCGCCCGTCGGCGGTGCGCAGCTGGGCGGCCAGCGCGTCGTGCGTCTGCAGCAGCGCGGTCACCAGGCCGCGGTACTTGGGGTGGTCGCGCTGCTTCTGCCAGAACGCCCAGACGTCGTCGACGCGGCGGGCGACCTCGTCGTCGGAGAGCGTGCCCGCGGTCTCCACGGGGAGGTCGTAGACCTCGAACGGGTCGGACGCGTCGGGACCGCCGCGGGCCTCGACGGCGGCGAGGACCCGTTTGCGGTAGCCGTTGCCGTCGAACGGGAGGAGCACGGCTCAGTCCTGCCGGCGGCGGACGCGGCCGACCTGCGCGCGCTCCCGCGCGACGTCGGCCTGGCTGAGCGCCGCGCTGGTCTCGACGCGCACGGTGAGCGGCCGGTCGGCCAGCCCCTCGTGCAGCGCGGTGAGCTCGAGGATGCCGTCGAAGCCCATCCGCAGGACCACCTGGATCTCCGTCCCGGCGGGGTACCCCGGCGGGATGTCCTCGATGGAGGCCTCGGCGAGCAGCTTGGCGTCCTCGGGCCGGGTGGACTCCGTCCCGCCGCCCTGCTCGACGACGCGGATGGTCACCCGCTGCTGGTCGTCGTACACCGTGCCGAAGGAGCGGCGCACGGCCACCGGCAGCCGGTCGTTGCGGTGCACGAGGAAGACCGTGGCCGGCTCGCCGAACCGGTCCAGCGCCAGGACGCCGAAGCCGCGCGAGACCGTGTTGAGGACCTGGATCTCCACCGTCCGCCGGACCTGCGCGGCCGACAGCCCGAAGGCGTCGCCCAGGCGGGCGCAGGCGGTGTCGACGTCGACCGGGGCGGCGTACTCCAGCGGCAGGCCGGCGCGCAGCTGCCCGCGGGTGACCAGGTCGGCGGTGAGCAGCCGCTCGAGCTGCTTCTTGCGGCCGTAGACCGCGACACCCTTGGCGACGGCGAGGTCGGGGTCGTGCACCTCGGCGGGCACGCCCAGCTCGGCGGTCAGGCGCTGCGCGACGGCGGGCATGCGGGTCGAGCCGCCGACGAGCAGCACCCGGTCGATGCGGTCGACGCCGCGGGCGCGGGCCGCGGCCACCGCCGCCCGGGTCAGCGCCATCGTGCGGTCGAGCAGGCCCGCGGTGAGCCGCTCGAACTCCGCGCGGGTCACCGGCACGTCGACCCGGCGGCCGTCGTGCTCGACCGGCACGACCACGGACTCGCGGACGCTGAGCTCGCGCTTGGCCCGCTCGGCGGCGAGCACCAGGGCCTGGCCGCCGGCGCTGTCGTCGAGCGGGTCCTCGGCGTCGGGGTGGGCGGCGAGGAAGGCGCGCGAGAGGTGGACGGCCAGCTTCTCGTCCCAGTCGGCCCCGCCGAGCTCGTGGTCGCCGTCGGTGGCGACGACGGCCAGCCGCCGGTCGGCCAGCTCCACGACCGCGACGTCGACGGTGCCGCCGCCGAGGTCGTAGACCAGCGCGACCTCCTCGAGGTGGTCCGAGGGGCCGCCGCCGTCGAGGCGGGCGAAGCCGTAGGACAGCGCGGCCGCCGTCGGCTCGTTGATGACGTCGAGGACGGTGAGGCCGGCGTACTCGCCGGCCAGCCGGGTGGCCCGCCGCTCCTCGTCGCCGAAGTAGGCGGGCACCGTGATGACGACGTCCTGCACCGCGCTCGCGGTGGAGAAGCTCGTCTCGCTGACCAGCGCGCTGAGGACCAGGCTGCTCACCGCGGGCGCCGACCAGGACCGGCCGTGGCTGACGAACCGCCAGGTGCTGTCGCCCATGCGCCGCTTGACCAGCGTGCAGACGTCGTCGGGCTGCGCCCTGGCCAGGACGCGGGCGCGCTCGCCGGTGACGTAGTCGTCGGGGCCGACGAAGAGCACCACGCTCGGCAGCGTGGGTGCGCCGTCGAGGAGGGGGACGACCCGGGGGGTGCCGTCGTCGTCGACCTGCGCCAGGCAGCTGTAGGTGGTGCCGAGGTCGATCCCGTAGACGGTGGGGGAAGGCGAGGGGGCACCGGCCGGCATGGGCCGGAGATTAGCGGCGACCCCCTAGGGTCGGGGGGACGTGTCCGCCGCTCAGAGCGCAGGTCCGCCCACGCGGGTGACCTGCGGGGAGGCCCCCCTTGGTCGACTACACGAAGCGCCCGAAGTCCCCGCCGCCGCAGCCGGAGACCCCTCCGGCGCCGCCGCAGCCGCCGCCGTACCAGCCGCCGCCGCACCCGTCGCCACCGACGCAGCCGTACGGGCAGTCGCCGTACCCCCCGCCGGGCCAGTACCCGCCGCCCGGGCAGTACCCGCCGCCGGGCCAGCCCCCCTACCCGCCGCCGGGTCAGCCGTACGGCCAGCCGCCCCCGCCGCCGCAGGACCCCTACGGGCAGCAGCAGTACGGGCAGCAGCCCCCGCCTCCGCCCCAGCGGGGCGGCGTGAACATGGACAAGGTGTCGCTGACCAAGGCGGCGCCCTCGGTCTCGCTGACCAAGACGGCCGGCACCACCGGCGTCCTGCGGGTCAACCTCAACTGGAACGCGAGGCCCGGCGGCGGCGGGGGAGGCGGTGGCTTCCTCAAGCGGCTCGCCTCCGCCGCCGGCTCCGGTGCGATCGACCTGGACCTCGGCTGCCTCTACGAGTACGCCGACGGGTCGAAGGGCGTCATCCAGGCCCTGGGCAACGCCTTCCGCGGTCAGCACACGCTGGGCAACGGCCAGTCGATCGTGTGGCTGGACGGTGACGACCGGTCGGGCGCCAACAGCGGTGGCGAGAACCTCATGGTCGACCTGCAGCACACCGCGCTGATCCGCCGGATCCTCGTGTTCGCGCTCATCTATGAGGGCGTGCCGAACTGGGGGCAGGCCGACGCCGTCGTCACGATGTTCCCGGCGAACGGGCCGCAGATCGAGGTGCGCCTCGACGAGCACGACCCCCGGGCGCGCATCTGCGCGATCGCGATGATCGAGAACCAGGGCGGCCAGCTCCTCGTCAACCGCGAGGTGCGCTACGTGCACGGCGGCCAGGACGTCCTGGACCGCCAGTACGGCTGGGGCATGGACTGGACGCCCGGCCGCAAGTGAGCCGCTGACCCCGGTGTCGCGGCGGCTCCGCGGCACCGGGGTCCCACTGGCTGCGCCGGTACGGGGTGGCCAGCCGGCTGTTCTCCCGTGGCTGCGCCGTCGGTGGTCTGTTTCGCTGACCCCATGGCTGTCGTCGGGCGAAACGGTCGTTGGGGCACGGCGCCTCGTCGTGTCCCGTCCCGGATCACCCTCGATCACTGCCGGAGCGGGGGGCAGTGGGACCGGTTGATCGAGCGCACGGCAGGCTCGACCGCGTTCCACGCCTGGGACTGGCTGGAGCTCCAGGCCCAGGCGCACGGCTGGCGGTTCGAGCCGCTGCTGGCGAGCGTGGACGGGGAAGCGGTCGGGGTCGCGCCGCTCCTGCTGGGGCGGCGCCACCTGTCCATGGAGGCGCGCGTCCCCTTTCCCTACGTCGGACCAGTGGTCCCGCCGGAACACCTGACCGGAACGCTCCTCGCCCTGGATGGGTGGGCTCGGGAGAACCGGATCGTGTCTTCACGCGCGGAGTTCGCACCGGGGGTGAGCTACCCGGCGGAGGCAGCTCCGCGAGCCCGGTGGGACGTGCACGAGGACCTCACCTGGGTCGTCGACCTCTCCCACGGGTCGGTCGACCAGTTCTGGCGCGGCACCCGCCGATCCGTGCGGCGCACCCTCCGCAGCGCCGAGCAGCGCGGGGTCGTCGTCCGGCCCAGCACGAAGACGGAGGTCTGCCAGTGGCTCCCCCCCTTCTTCGACGAGGCGTACGGCGCACGGGGCCTGCCCTCCCCGTATCCCCGCGACGTCGGTGAGGCGATCTGGGAGCGGTACGGGGAGCGGGAAGGGGTCTGCATGCTCTCGGCGTGGGTCGGCGACCAGCCAGGCGGACTGTCCCTGGCCTTCGGGCACGGGGAGACGCTCTACTCCTGGGCGGGTGGCGGGTTCCGGTCGCGTCGGGGCGACAACACGGGGACAGCCCTCTACGTCCACGAGATCCTCTGGGCACTCGAGCACGGATTTCGCTTCCTGGACGAGGTCGGTGCCGTCGACGAGGGTGTCAGCCGGTTCAAGCGCGCGTTCGGAGCCCAGGAGGTGCCGTATCTCGTGGCCACGCGAACGCACTCGCCGGTCTGGCGCCAGGTCCGTCGGGCCTACCGACTCGCCAAGCGGGGGCGGGAGCGGCTGAGTGCGTCCCCCTACGACGCGGCAGGTCGGGCTGAGCACGCGCCGCCCCGCGGACGGTAGTGGCCGTCACTCCTGCCAGGCGTCACGCCTCCGCGCGCGGCAACTCCCGGGCCAGGACGGCCGACTCGCCGGGCAAGTTCACTCGGGAGGTACGTCGAGGGATGACACGCACCAGTCGGTAGCCCACCGAGCGCTGGAACTGACGGAGCCCTTCGGGAATCCCACCCGGGTGCCAGGTGTCGACGAGGTACCGGACCCCGTGTCCGGCCAGTGCCTCGACGAGAGCCACACACATCAGGTAGCGGCTGTCGCTGTACTCGGGGCCGTGACCGAGGGTGCGGAAGTAGCGGAGCAGCCCCCACTCCCCATCGGTCGGGGTCACCGAGAGCAGAAGTGGGCGGCCCTGTGGGGCGCAGGCCACCAGCCAGAGGCCGTGCTCCAACAGGTCGGTGTTGTCGGGACTGTCGATGCGGTAACGGGGATCGGGATGGGACTTCTCGGCCTCGTCGGCCAGTCGGACGAGTGCGCGTCGCTCGGCCGGATCATCGACAGGTCGGCAGGTGATCCCTCGTCGCTCCGCGGAACGGAACCTCCGACGGAGGGTCTGCCTGGCCCGCCCCTGCAAGTACTCCTGCGGGTCCGCGGGGACCGCGAGGACGGACACCCCGGTGACGCCGAGGCCGGCACCGAGGACGACCGGGCGGCACAGCGCCTCGTACAGGGCCGCGCCGCCAGGGCCGGCCGACAGACGGGCCTGGACGGACGGCAGCCGGGCCGTGGCGACGAGGGCCAGCAGGGTCGCCACCGGGTGCCGTACGGCGAAGGCCACGGAGGTCCGCCCGGAGCGCCGGAAGGCCGAGTAGTACCGGGAGAGGGCGGGCTCGTCCGTTCGGATCCACCAGCGGTGACCCAGCCCCCGCCAGACACTTCCAGGGGTCCACGTCATCCTGCCTGCCTCTGCCCGAGGGACGGCCGCGAGACGGCGCCGCGTCACTTCCCCTCCCAGCCCACGGACACGTGACCCAACGTGGTCGACTCCCGCGGTACTCGCGGGACCGCAGTCTCATCCTGGGTCATCAACTGGGGATACTCACCCCGGACCGTCGAGGCGGCCACTCGGACGCATGACGTGACGATGACGCGGTGTTACTCCGTCCGCGGGACGGAGACCGCGCGACGGGGGTCTCCGCGACGGCTCGCGGCGACATTCCCGGACTGGAGGGAGTGGGCCCGTGACAACGGTGCAGGGGGTGCTCGCCGCACTGAGGAAGACCCGGCTGGCGGTCGCTCGGAGGCGGCAGGGGACGGGTGCCGAGGGGTTCTTCCTCGCGCTCCAGGAGATGGGGGGTGCCGCCACGAGGAGGGCACGGATGTACGTGTCGGACCTCGTCCTCGACCTTCGCCTGGGGGTCCGCACCCGTGGCCTCGCCGACAACGAGGCGGCCCTGACGCCGCGGACGCTGGGAGGGGATCCCCACGCGTACGAGCCGGTGCACGCGGACTGGTGGCGTCGCGCCATGTCGGCGCTGCCGCCCGTCCCGCCCGACGCCGCCTTCGTGGACCTCGGCACCGGTCGTGGGAGACCGATGGTCCTGGCGGCGCAGATGGGGTTCCGCCGGATCGTCGGGGTGGAACTGGACCCCGCGCTCGTGGAGGCCGCGGAGCGGAACGTCCGGAGGTGGAGCCGCCGGAACTCCGGCGCGGTCATGACGGTGGTGCACGCGGACGCCGCCACCTATCCGCTCCCCGACGGCCCCCTGGTCGTCTTCCTGGCGAACCCCTTCGGCGCCGAGACGCTGCGCCGCGTCCTCGACCGGGTTGTCGCGCGCCGCGGGCAGGGAGACGTCGTCGTCGTGTACTTCAACCCCGTCCACGCCGACGTCTTCGACGACTATCCGGCGCTGCCGGTCCACGAGCGGGGGACCGACTGGGTGGTCTACCGGCTGGCTGCTCCGGAGGTCACGGCGTAGGCCCTGTACGGCCGGCCAGGCCTCCGGGATGTGTCCGACGCCTTGCTCGAGCACGGCGGCTGGCCCTCTCCGTCAAGACCGAGAGCACGCCCCAGACCTTGGCGAGGTCCTTCGCCACGATCACCGCCGGTGCGAGGACGGCGGTGACCAGTGGTCGTTCCTCGTGGCGAGCGCGGGCGAGGGGCACCCACACGTAGGCGACGCCCCCGACGGCGAGCGCGGCGCGCATCCGCGGACCGCCGGCGCCGAGCCCCACGATCCCGACGAGGTAGGCGACGGCCCTGCCGAGGTCCCGTGCCAGCGCCTGGCGGTCGGCGGCCTCGGCGTCGCCGCGTCCGTACCGGACGTACATCCGGGCAGTACCGCGCACACCCGCCTGGTCCCACACCAGGTCGGCGTCGGTCGTGAGCACGCACCGGAGTCCGCGCTCGGCGATCGACCGGCTCAGGTCCAGGTCCTCGTGCACGCGGATGTGCTCAGGCCAGCCACCGACGGCTTCGAGGGCGGAGCGCCGGACAGCGACGGACCGCCCGGCGGGACGCGTCGGGTCGAAGCGGCGTCCGAACAGGACCGACCAGGCGGTGGTCACCGGACCGGCCCGGCGGACCTCCGCGACGTCGGGGTAGCACCCCACGGCGGAGGCGGCCTCGAACACCGAGCGCCGGCTCACCCGGTAGGCACCTGCGACGAGGTCCGGCGGAAGGGCCTCGGCGAACGGCGTCCGCATCCCGTCCAGATAGCCCACGCCCCAGTGACAGCCTGCGTCGGTGAAGGCGATGTGGGCGTGGCGGGACACCGCCACACCGGCGTTGCGGGCCGCGCCCGCGCCGGCGTTCTGCGGGCGGCGCACCGCGCGGACACGGGGATCGCGTGCCGCCGCCTGCTCGGCCCGCTCGCCGGTGTCGTCGGGACTGCCGTCGTCGACGACGACCAGTTCGTCGTCCTCCCGCAACTGGGGCAGCAGGGCCTGGACGAGGTCGTCGACGAGCGCCCCCTCGCGGTAGACCGGGACGACGACGCTCATGGGAGGGGCGGTCGCCGGGTCGATGCCCGCCCCGGGCCGCCCGACCACCTCGGCCAGCACGCCCGCGAGACGGTGGGCGACCTCGTGCACCTGGGGTCCGGTGTCGCCCCTCGGGATCCGCAGCCGGTCCGAGTCGTCGTCGGACCCTGCCAGCGGGGATGACGTCAGCACGGCCGCGGCCCGACGGGAGAGCCGCGCCGGCAGGGCGGGATCGTCGGCATCGCGGACGACGACCACCCGGTGACCGGTGATGGTCCCCGCGCCGACGGCGACGGCGGCCGCTGTCGCGCCCTCGGCCAGCAGCACGTCCGGGTCGAGGGAGCGCAGCACGGACACCAGCCGTGCGGCGTCGGCCAGGCGCCGTCCCGGCCCGCCACGCAGCCGGTGCACGGAAGGCCGGAGCCGGTCGGTGACGGCGACCAGTCGGAGGACCCGGTCGGCCTCCGGCTCGGGGTGCCCGTCCACCGGCGCGGGGGAGGCCGGGATGACCAGCACTCGGAGCGGTGCGCCCGGCCGGGAACTCCCCGGCGCCGTCCGGGTTCGGAACGAGGACACGGATCTCATCTGTGGGAGCTTCCCGACACCCGGGCTCCTCCGCACGCCGGGACGGCCCGCCGCCCGGCGCTGCGGGACCACGGGCGAGCGGCCGGAGGCTCGAGGTCCGAGGATGGGAGGCGTCCGGCCCGGCCGACGCTCGCGGTCCGGACGGCCCCTCCAGCGTGGCCATGGCGGAGCGGACACGGGGGACCACGAGAGGAGTGGGCATGCCCGACGGGGGGACCTCGCGTGTCCTGCACGTGGCTCAGCCGACCACCGAGGGCGTCGCGCGCTGCGTCGTCGACCTGGTCCGCCACCAGGCGGCCCAGGGCTGGGACGTCACCGTGGCCTGCCCTCCGGACGGCGACCTGCCGGCGCAGGCCTCGGCGGCGGGAGCCGAGGTCCTGTCCTGGCCGGCTTCGCGTGCGCCGGGGCCCACGGTGCCGTCCGAGGCGGTCCGGCTCGGACGGCTGATCCGCACGGTGGATCCCGACCTCGTGCACCTGCACAGCGCCAAGGCCGGGCTGGCGGGGCGGCTGGCCCTTCGCGGCCGCGTCCCCACGGTGTACCAGCCGCACGCCTGGTCCTTCCTGGCCGTCCGGGGTCTGGTGCGGCGGGCCTCGCTGCAGTGGGAGCGCCGCGCGCTGCGCTGGACCGACCGCGTCGTCTGCGTCAGCCGGGCGGAGTGCGAGGACGGACTCCGTGCGGGGCTGCGACTGGAGGGCAGGACCGTCGTGGTCCCCAACGGCGTCGACACGGAGCGCTTCACGCCCGGGGATCGCGAGGCGGCGCGTGCCCGGCTGGGCGTCGGACCGGGCCCTCTCGCCGTCTGCGTCGGCCGGCTGAGCCGCCAGAAGGGCCAGGACGTCCTGCTCGAGGCGTGGCCGGACGTCCGGGACGCCGTTGCCGGGGTCACCCTGGCCCTCGTCGGTGACGGCCCCGACCGGGAGGAGCTGTCGGGGCGGGCCCCGGAGGACGTCCGGTTCGTCGGGCGGGCCGACCCGCTGGACTGGTACGTGGCCGCCGACGTCGTCGTGCTCCCCTCCCGGTGGGAGGGGATGGCGCTCGTCCCGCTGGAGGCGGCCGCCTGCGGCAGGAGCGTGGTCGTCACCGACGTCGCGGGGGCGCGGGAGACGATCCCCGACGACGCCGGCTCGGCCGTCGTCCCGCCCGAGGACGTGACGGCGCTCGCGGCCGCGCTCGTCCCCCGGCTCGCGAACCGGGAGGCGGCCGACCGCGAGGGGGAGCGCGCCCGGCAGCACGTGCTCCGGCAGCACGACGTCCGGCGGACCACGGGCTCGGTCCTGGACGTCTACCGGGACGTGCTCGGTGCCCGCTCCCGTCGCCGGGCGTCGCGGACCGGTGGTCGTGGCTCCGCCGGCTGACCACCCACCTGGCCCGGGCGGCCGCCCGCCGCGACGTCGTGCCCCATGGGTCCTCGTCGCAGTCGCCGCGGTCCTGCTCGCCGGTGCCCTGGTCCTCCGTCCGACCGAGGACCCGGAGGAGGACCCGGCTCCTGGGGGGCGGGTGTTGGAGACGGGGGTGGAGGTGTTCTCGTTGTGGCGGGACTGGCCGGTGAACGAGTTGGTGCTGGATCGGGTGGTGGAGTCGGGGTCGGGGTGGGTGCGGGTCGGGGTGGGGTGGTGTTCGTTGGAGGAGGCCGGGGCGGGGGTGGTGTCGGCGTGGTATCTGTCCCGGTTGGACGCGACGGTGGCCGCGGCCGGGGCGCGGGGGTTGCAGGTGCTGGCCACGGTGGGGTGCACGCCGGGGTGGCTGAGTGGGTCGCAGAGCTTGACGGTGTTGCCGCCGGCGGAGCGGGTGGGGGAGTTCGAGCGGGTGGTGGCGTGGCTGGCGGGGCGGTACGCGGGTCGGGTGGCGGCGTGGGAGATCTGGAACGAGCCGGACTGCTCGGCCGGCACGGGGTGTGGTGTGACCGAGCCGGCCGCCTACGTGCCGGTGCTGGCCGCCGGTTACCGGGGGGTGCGGGCCGGGGATCCGGGTGCGGTGGTGGTCTCGGGGGGGATCAGCGGGGTGAACACCGCCTGGATCGAGGGCCTGTACGCGGCCGGGGGTGGGGGGTGGTTCGACGCGTTGGGGGTGCATCCCTATCAGGGGCCGGCGGCCGAGCCGCCGGAGGCGCCGGCGGCCGAGCATCCCTACCGGATGCGCAACGTGGAGCGGTTGCGGGCGGTGATGGTGGCCGCCGGGGACGGGCAGGTGCCGGTGTGGTTCACCGAGTTCGGCTGGACGACCGGGGCGGGGGAGGGCTGGTCGGCCGGGGTGGATGAGGCGACGCAGGCCGATTACCTGGCGCGGGCGGTCGCGATGGTGCAGGCCGAGTACTCCTATGTCACGCACGCGTTCGTGTTCACCATCCGTGACCGGGATGACTGGAACGCGTATGAGAACAACTTCGGGTTGACCCGGCTGGACGGCACACCGAAACCGGCCCTGGCCGCTCTGCGCACCGCCAACGACCACCTCGCCGCGCTCCGGCGTTCCAGCACCAGGGTCGTCAGCCTGACCCCGGTTGCCGACGCCACGGTCTGGCAGGAGTCCGCCGGGAGGTCCGCGGGGACCTCCCCGACATTGGAGGTGGACAGCCGAACCGCCGGAGGCGCGTCACGGGCCACCTCCTACCTGCGCTTTGCCGTGCCGGCGCTGGCCCCCGGTGAGGTGGTCGTCTCGGCGGAACTGACAGTGCAGGTGGCCGACGGCACGCTCGACGGGCCGGTGATCTGGCCCACGGCGACGGAGTGGAGCGAGGGCACGCTGTCCTGGAAGCGGCAGCCGGCCCGCACGGCCACCGTCCCGCTCGGGGACCTCGGCGCGATGGGGCCTGGTCCGGTGACCGTCCCGCTGGCGGTGGCGGACCCGTCCCGTGAGCTCTCCGTACAGCTGTACGCCCAGACCGACGACGATCTCCGCCTGGCCTCCCGCGAGGATCCGGTGATCGACCGGCGTCCGCGGCTGACGCTCGTGATCACCTCCTGACCGCCGGAGCTGGGACGGCCGTCCCGGCTGCCGCGCGTGGGGCCCGGGCTACAGTAGGTTCGTTCCATCCCCGGTTCGAAGGGACCCCCGTGCTGTCTCCCTGCCCGGTGGCTCCCTGGCGTCCGTGGGCGCCCACGGCCGAGGCCGTCCGGTGCGAGGCCGTCCGGTGACGGCTCTCTCCGAGCGGCCGGCCGTCTCCGCCCGGCGGCTGTCGGGTGTGGTGGGCGCCTATGTCGCGCTGACCAAGCCCAAGCTCGTCGAGCTGCTGCTGGTGACGACGCTGCCGGCGATGATGATGGCCGCCGACGGGTGGCCCTCCTGGCGCCTCGTGGGCGCCACGATGGTCGGGGGGATGTTCGCCGCCGGTGCGGCCAACACCTTCAACTGCTGGTACGACCGGGACATCGACCGCCTGATGTCGCGCACGCGCAACCGGCCGATCCCGTCCGGGGCGGTGTCGCCGCGGGCGGCCCTGGTCTTCGGGGTGGTCCTCGCCGCGGCGTCGCTGACGCTCCTGTGGCTGGCCACCACGCCCCTGGCCACGGCGCTGGCCGCGGTCGCGATCCTGGCCTACTCCGTCGTCTACACGATGGTGCTCAAGCGCCGGACCCGGCACAACACGGTCTTCGGGGCCTTCCCCGGGGCGGCGCCGGTGCTCATCGGGTGGGCCGCGGTGACCGGCTCGCTCGACTGGCCGGCGGTCGCCTTCTTCGCCGTCGTCTTCTGCTGGCAGATGCCGCACTTCTGGGCCCTGGCCAGCCGGTACCGCGAGGACTACGCCCGCGCGGGCGTCCCCATGCTGTCCGTGGTCGCGGGCCCCGCCAGCGTCGGCCGGCAGTCCGTCGCGTGGGCGTGGGCCACGCTGGGCGCCACCCTGCTGATGGGATCGATCACCCCCGTCCTGGGCTGGGCCTTCGCCATCGGAGGGGGGCTCCTCGGCGCCTGGTACGTGGCCGAGTCCCACCAGTGGCTCGACCGCATCCGGAACGGCGTGCCCGACCGGCCGATGCGGCTCTTCTCGGTGTCCATCACGCACATGACCCTGCTGTCGATCGCGATCGCCATCGACGTCCTCGTCTGACCCCGCCGTCCCCGGGGCGGTGAGCGGGTCACCCGTCGTGGTCACCTGGCCCGCGACAGCACGGCAGCCGACCGGTCGGCGCGCACCGGTCGCGAGAGCGCCGGCTGTCGACCTGCGGTCGTGCCGACCTGCCCGGGACATCCGCAGGTCGACGACGGGCGTCCCACGGACGTCCCGGAGGTCAGCGGGTGGCGGGCACCTGGGTGGCGGGGGCGTCGAGGGGCTGCTCGGTCGCCGGGCCGCGGACCGACCACACCAGCCGCGCGGTGTAGACGGTCACCAGCACCGCGCCGAGCATGTGCAGCAGCACCAGCACGACCGGCAGGTGCGTGAAGTACTGCACGAAGCCGATCACGCCCTGCAGCAGCTGGACGACCAGCAGGTCGCGGGCGGCGCGGCGGACGCGGCCTGGGGCGTCGGTGGCATGGAGGGCCACGAGCAGCGCGACGGTGAGCCCGACGAGCAGGAAGACGACGTCGGCGTGCAGCTGGCTGACCGTCTCGGGGTCGAAGCCCATGCGCCCGCCGGAGGGCCGGCCGCTCTCGTCGAGGTCGCCGCTGTGCGGGCCGCTGCCGGTGACGACGGTGCCGAGCGCCAGCACCACCGCGGTCACCGCCGCAATCCCGCCCGTCAGCAGGACCAGCGGGCGCCGCAGCAGCGGCTGGCCGACGCCCGGCTCGCGCGAGCGCAGCCACAGCACGGTGGAGACGGCGACGAGGACGGTCGAGACGAGGAAGTGGACGGCGACCGTCCACGGGTTGAGCCCGGTGAGCACGGTGACGCCGCCGATCGCGGCCTGGACGGGGATGCCCAGGAAGGTCAGCACCGCCAGCGGCCGCAGGTCCCGCCGCGCCGAGCGCCAGACCGCCACCAGCACCGCGATGGCCACCGCGGTCAGCACGAAGGTCAGCAGCCGGTTGCCGAACTCGATGAGGCCGTGGCCGGCCATCTCCGGCGTGGTGACGAAGCTGTCGTCGGTGCACCGTGGCCAGGTGGGGCAGCCCAGGCCCGAGCCGGTCAGCCGGACGACGCCGCCGGTGACCACGATCGCGCCGTTGGCGACCACGTTGGCCAGCGCCAGGCGGGTGATGGCGGCGGGGGAGAACCTGGACAGGACCGGCACGTCCCGATGCTAGCCGCGGCCGGGGCCCTCCCCGGTTCGCTCAGGGCAGATCACAGCGCGGAAGGAGCCCGTGGCGTCCCGCGCTGTAGGGAGCGCAGGCGGCCGACGCGCCGTCCTGGTGCCGGGCGGCCCTCCGGGAGCCCCCGGCGCCCCGACTCCCCTGGATCGTGAGGAATGACGAGCCCCTTCTTCCCCGGCTCCCACGGGAGCCCCTTCGACGACTTCCTCGCCCGCTACCTGGCCGGCGAGCAGAGCGCGCCGCGGCAGCGCGTGGACATCACCCGGCTGCTGAGCCGGCCGGCCCGCGCGCTGGTCGACGCCGCGGCCGGGCAGGCCGTGGGCACCGGCAGGGCCGACCTCGACACCGGGCACCTGCTCTGGGCGATGACCGCCGACGAGAGCACCCGCACCCTGCTGTCGCGCGCCGGCACCGACCCCGACCGGCTGCGTTCGGCCCTCGAGGGCGGGTCGCGGCGAGGCGAGCCGTTCGACGAGGCGCCGTCGCTGACCCCGGACGCCACGCGGGCACTGCTCGACGCCCACCGGGTGTCGCGGGCCTCCGGCTCTGCTTCCATCGGCCCGGAGCACCTGCTGTTCGCGCTGGCGCTCGCCCCCGACTCACCCGGCGGCCGCGCCCTGCGTGCGCGGGGCGTCACCCCCGAGACCCTGCAGCAGGCGGCGGCCGGCGGCGGGGCGCCCGGTGGCGGCCGTCCCGGCGGCGCGGGCCGGCCGTCCGGCACCCCGATGCTCGACGAGTTCGGCCGGGACCTCACCGCGATGGCCCGCGAGGGCCGGATCGACCCGGTGATCGGGCGCGAGGAGGAGATCGAGCAGACCGTCGAGGTCCTCTCGCGCCGCCGGAAGAACAACCCGGTGCTCATCGGCGAGGCCGGCGTCGGCAAGACCGCGATCGTCGAGGGCATCGCCGCGCAGATCGTCGAGGGCGACGTCCCGGAGACGCTGCGTGGCCGGCGCCTGATCGAGCTCGACCTCACCGGCATGGTGGCCGGCACCCGCTACCGCGGTGACTTCGAGGAGCGGCTCACCAAGGTGATGGACGAGATCCGCGAGCACTCCGACGAGGTGATCGTCTTCATCGACGAGCTGCACACCGTCGTCGGCGCGGGCGCGTCCGAGGGCTCCGGCGGCGCGGGCAACATGCTCAAGCCAGCCCTGGCCCGCGGCGAGTTGCACGTCATCGGCGCGACGACGCTGGACGAGTACCGCCGCGACATCGAGAAGGACGCGGCGCTGGAGCGCCGGTTCCAGCCTGTCCTGGTGACCGAGCCCGGCGTCGAGGACGCCGTGCTCGTCCTCCACGGCCTGCGGGACCGCTACGAGGCCCACCACGGGGTGCGCTTCACCGACGACGCCCTCCGCGCCGCCGTCGAGCTGTCCGACCGCTACGTGACCGACCGGCACCTGCCGGACAAGGCCATCGACCTGATCGACCAGGCCGGTGCCCGCGTCCGCCGCCGGGTGGGGACCCCGCCGACCGACCTGCGCGGCCTGGAGGACGAGGTCGACCGGCTGCAGCGGGAGAAGGACGAGGCGGTCGCCGGCGAGCAGTACGAGCGCGCCTCCGAGCTGCGCGACCGGCTCGCCGCGGCGCAGCAGCGGCTCGAGGAGGCCCGCGGTGCAGGAGGCCGGCCCGGCGTCCCGGAGGTCGGCGTCGAGGACGTCGCCGAGGTGGTGTCCCGGCAGACTGGCGTCCCGGTGTCCCAGCTGACGCAGGAGGAGGTGCACCGGCTGCTACAGCTCGAGGAGCGCCTGCACCAGCGGGTGGTCGGGCAGGACGACGCCGTCCGCGTGGTCTCCGAGGCCGTCCGCCGGTCCCGCGTGGGCCTCGGCGACCCCGGCCGGCCGATCGGCAGCTTCCTGTTCCTCGGCCCCACCGGCGTCGGCAAGACCGAGCTGGCCCGCGCGCTGGCCGGGGCGCTCTTCGGCGACCCCGACCGGATGATCCGGCTGGACATGAGCGAGTTCCAGGAGCGGCACACCGTCAGCCGCCTGGTCGGCTCCCCGCCCGGGTACGTCGGCTACGAGGACGCCGGCCAGCTCACCGAGGCGGTCCGCCGCCGGCCCTACTCGGTCGTGCTGCTCGACGAGATCGAGAAGGCCCACCCCGACGTCTTCAACACGCTGCTGCAGGTGCTCGACGACGGCCGGCTCACCGACTCCCAGGGCCGCACGGTCGACTTCACCAACACTGTGCTGGTCATGACCAGCAACCTGGGGTCGGAGCTGATCCAGGGCCGCAACACCCCGCTCGGCTTCGGCACCGGGGACGGCGCCGCGGCCGACGCCGGCCTGCGCGACCGGCTCATGCGGCGGCTGCGCGACTCGTTCCGGCCGGAGTTCCTCAACCGGATCGACGAGATCGTGGTCTTCCGGCAGCTGGAGAGCGAGCAGTTGCAGCAGATCACCCGGCTGCTGCTCGACGAGACCCGCCGGCGGCTCGCGGCCCGGGACGTCGCCGTGACCTTCACCGACGACGCCGTCGCCTGGATCGCCGAGCGCGGGTTCGAGCCGCAGTTCGGCGCCCGCCCGCTGCGCCGGGCGATCCAGCGGGAGGTCGACAACCCGCTGGCCAGGCTGCTGCTCGACGGCCGCGTCGGGGCCGGCCGGCACGTCGTCGTCGACGTCCGGGACGGCGCGCTCGACCTCACCGTCGACGACGCCGCGGAGGCGCTGGCCGGACAGGCCTGACCTCCTCTCGTGATCCCCGTCACCCGGCCCCTGACCTGCGCGGTCGGGGGCCGGGTGACTTAGGGCGGCCTTGCTTGCAGGCCTCCCGAAATAGGACACAATCGTGTTGTGGAAAGCGGCGCAGGGCAGGTGGGAACGGTGCGGGCCGACGACGTCCGCACCCGTGACCGCGTGACCGCGCTGCTCCTCGAGCACGGCCCGCAGACCGCCAGCGAGCTCGCCGGCCGGCTGGGTGTCAGCCCGGCCGCCGTCCGCCGCCACCTCGACGCGCTCGAGGCGCAGGGGCGGGTCGAGGAGCGCACGGCCGCGGGCGCCCAGCGGGGGAGGGGCCGGCCCGCCCGGCACTTCCATCTCACCGACGCCGGCCGCTCCGGCTTCGCCCACGCCTACGACGACCTGGCGCTCACCGCGCTGCGGTACGTCGCGGCGTCCGGCGGTCCCGACGCCGTCCGCGCCGTCGCCCGGGCGCAGCTGGCCGGCCTCGAGCAGCGGGCGTCGGACGCGGTGGCCCGGACGTCCGGTGCGCCCGTCGAGCGGGCCCAGGCGCTGGCCGAGGCGCTGACGGCCGAGGGCTACGCTGCCTCGGCCTCCGCGATCGCCAGTGGCGGGCAGCTGTGCCAGCACCACTGCCCCGTCGCGCACGTGGCAGCGGAGTTCCCGCAGCTGTGCGAGGTCGAGACGGCGGTGATCGGTCGGCTGGTGGGTACGCACGTACAGCGCCTCGCCACGATCGCCCACGGCGACGGCGTCTGCACCACCCACATCCCCGGCCCCCGCGGGCCCGGGACGGCTCCGGCCGGAGGCGGCCGGGACCACATCCGTGCGGGGAACAGAAGCACCCCCGCACGCCCTGTACCAGGTGAGCGAGCAGCGCGGTTCCCGCGCCCCGCACCGTCCACCAGCACCACCCCCACGAACGACCGGGAGAGGACGCCCGCATGACCAGCACCCAGCAGCCGGTGACCGGCACGCCGCTGACGCAGGACGAGCAGATCGAGCAGCTCGGCCGCTACCAGTACGGCTGGGCCGACGCCGACGTGGCCGGGTCCTCCGCCCGCCGCGGTCTGTCCGAGGACGTCGTCCGCGACATCTCGGCGCGCAAGGACGAGCCCGAGTGGATGCTCGAGCGCCGTCTCAAGGCCCTCAAGCTCTTCGAGCGCAAGCCCATGCCCGACTGGGGCTCGGACCTCTCCGGCATCGACTTCCAGAACATCAAGTACTTCGTGCGGTCCACCGAGGCGCAGGCCGCCACGTGGGAGGACCTGCCCGACGACATCAAGAACACCTACGACAAGCTCGGGATCCCCGAGGCGGAGAAGCAGCGCCTCGTCTCCGGTGTTGCCGCGCAGTACGAGTCCGAGGTCGTCTACCACCAGATCCAGAAGGAGCTGGAGGACCAGGGCGTCGTCTTCCTCGACACCGACTCCGCCCTCAAGGAGCACCCGGACCTGTTCCGCGAGTACTTCGGGTCGGTCATCCCGTCCGGCGACAACAAGTTCGCCGCGCTGAACACCTCGGTGTGGTCGGGTGGCTCGTTCATCTATGTGCCGAAGGGCGTGCACGTCGACATCCCGCTGCAGGCCTACTTCCGGATCAACACCGAGAACATGGGCCAGTTCGAGCGGACGCTGATCATCGTCGACGAGGGCGCCTACGTGCACTACGTCGAGGGCTGCACCGCGCCGATCTACAAGTCGGACTCGCTGCACTCCGCGGTCGTCGAGATCATCGTCAAGAAGAACGCCCGCTGCCGGTACACGACCATTCAGAACTGGTCGAACAACGTCTACAACCTGGTCACCAAGCGGGCGATCGCCCACGAGGGCGCCACCATGGAGTGGGTCGACGGCAACCTCGGCTCCAAGGTCACCATGAAGTACCCGGCGGTCTGGATGACCGGCGAGCACGCCAAGGGTGAGGTCCTGTCCATCGCCTTCGCGGGCGAGGGCCAGCACCAGGACGCCGGCGCCAAGATGGTGCACGCGGCGCCCAACACCTCCTCGACGATCGTCTCGAAGTCGGTGGCGCGCGGCGGTGGCCGGACCTCCTACCGCGGCCTCGTGCAGATCGACGAGGGCGCGCACGGCTCGAAGTCGACGGTCAAGTGCGACGCCCTGCTGGTCGACGCGATCAGCCGGTCGGACACCTACCCCTACGTCGACGTCCGCGAGGACGACGTCGCCATGGGTCACGAGGCGACCGTCTCCCGGGTCAGCGAGGACCAGCTCTTCTACCTGATGAGCCGCGGCCTGTCCGAGGACGAGGCCATGGCCATGGTGGTCCGCGGGTTCGTCGAGCCGATCGCCCGCGAGCTGCCCATGGAGTACGCCCTCGAGCTCAACCGGCTCATCGAGCTGCAGATGGAAGGTGCCGTCGGCTGATGTCGGCAGAGAACACCCCCAGCACCACCGGTCTCACCACCGAGTCGGCCGTCCTCGCCGGCGAGCTGTTCGGCGAGGGCGTGGGCACCCAGGCCGGCCCGCCGTCGGTCCCCGCGGCCGGCACGGGCACGGCCGGGGAGGCCACCCCGGGTTCGCACTCGCACGGTGGCCCGACCCCGACCGGCTCGCCGGCCGAGCGGCTCACCTCGACCGACCCGGACGCCTTCGGCGTGCCCACCGGCCGCGAGGAGACCTGGCGCTTCACCCCGATGCGCCGGATCCGCCCGCTGCTCGACGGCGCGGCGCCCTCGGGGACAGGGTCCGACGCACACCTGGCGTGGACGACCGACCTGCCCGAGGGCGTCGAGCTCGTCTCCGTCGACGCCGACGACCCGCTGCTCAAGGGCCTGCCCGAGCCGGTCGACCGGCTGGCGGCCCTCGCGCGGCAGCGCAGCGGCGGTGCCGCCGTCGTCCGCGTCGCCCCCGAGGCGCAGCTCGACCGCCCGGTCACCCTGGGCCTGGCCGGCACCGGGTCCGAGGACGTCGTCTGGGGCCAGCTGGTCGTCGAGGTCGGGCAGTTCGCGAAGGCGACCGTCGTGCTCGACCACACCGGCCTGGCCCGCTACGCCGGGGGCGTCGCCGTCCTCGTGGGTGACGGCGCGCAGGTGACCGTCGTGTCCGTCCAGGACTGGGCGCCGGGCGCGGTGCACGGCGGCCAGTTCGACGCCGTCGTCGGCCGTGACGCGAGCTACAAGCAGGTCGTGGTCACCCTCGGCGGCGACCTCGTCCGCCTGGTGAGCAACGTGCAGTACGCCGGGCCCGGCGGGTCGGCGGAGCTGTTCGGCGTCTACTTCTCCGACGAGACGCAGCACCAGGAGCACCGCCTGTGGGTCGACCATGCGGTGCCCAACTGCTCCAGCAACGTGCTCTACAAGGGCGCGCTGCAGGGCGAGGGCGCGCGCACGGTGTGGATCGGCGACGTCCGCATCCGCCCGGAGGCCACCGGCACCGACACCTACGAGCTCAACCGCAACCTGGTGCTCACCGACGGCGCCCGCGCCGACTCGGTTCCCAACCTGGAGATCGAGACCGGCGAGATCGTCGGCGCCGGCCACGCCAGCGCCACCGGCCGGTTCGACGACGAGCAGCTGTTCTACCTCTGCTCGCGCGGCATCGACGCCGAGACCGCCCGCCGACTGGTGGTGCGCGGCTTCTTCGCCGACGTCGTCCAGCTCATCGGGATCGACGCGCTGCAGGACCGCCTGATGCACGCCATCGAGGTGCGGCTCGGCGCGCTGCCCGGTCTGGACGAGCAGCCGGTCGAGGCGTCGGCCGGGGGAGCCTGACCATGGCCTACGAGCGGGTCTGCGCCCTGTCCGAGGTCCCCGAGGGCGGCGCCCTGCGCGTCGAGCTCGCCGACGTCGACGTCGCCGTCATCCGCTACGAGGGTGAGGTCTACGCCCTCCAGGACCTCTGCTCGCACGCCGAGGTCCCGCTGTCGGAGGGCGACGTCGAGACCTTCGGCGGCGCCCCCACCATCGAGTGCTGGCTGCACGGGTCCTGCTTCGACCTGCGCACCGGCGAGCCCACCAACCTGCCGGCCACCGAGCCGGTCGACGTCTACCCCGTGCGCGTGGAGGGGGAGGCCGTGCTCGTCGACACCGAGTCCGACGGCCGCCTGCCCCTGGCGTCCGGCAACTGAGGAGCGAGAAGAGAAGTGTCCGTTCTGGAGATCCGCGACCTGCACGTCAGCGTGGGCGAGGGCGACGACGCCAAGGAGATCCTCCGCGGCGTCGACCTGACCGTCCGGTCGGGTGAGACGCACGCGATCATGGGGCCGAACGGGTCGGGCAAGTCCACCCTGGCCTACTCGATCGCCGGCCACCCGAAGTACACGATCACCGGCGGCACGGTGACCCTCGACGGCGAGGACGTCCTCGCGATGACCGTCGACGAGCGCGCCCGTGCCGGCCTGTTCCTGGCCATGCAGTACCCGGTCGAGGTCCCCGGCGTCTCGGTGTCGAACTTCCTGCGCACCGCGGCGACCGCGATCAAGGGCGAGGCCCCGAAGCTGCGCACCTGGGTCAAGGACGTCAAGATCGAGATGGCGGGCCTGGAGATGGACTCGGCGTTCGCCGAGCGCAACGTCAACGAGGGCTTCTCCGGCGGTGAGAAGAAGCGCCACGAGATCCTGCAGATGCGGCTGCTCAAGCCGAAGGTCGCGATCCTCGACGAGACCGACTCCGGCCTCGACGTCGACGCGCTGCGGGTCGTCTCCGAGGGCGTCAACCGCACGCGCGCGGAGGGTGACGTCGGCGTCCTGCTGATCACCCACTACACGCGGATCCTGCGCTACATCCAGCCGGACTTCGTGCACGTGTTCGTCGCCGGCCGGGTCGTCGACGAGGGCGGCCCGGAGCTCGCCGCCAAGCTCGAGGACGAGGGCTACGCCGCCTACGTCAAGGACTCCAACGAGCAGGCGAGCATCGAGAAGGCGGCCTCGGAGGTCGTTCAGGCATGACCCAGACCGTCTCGCGTCCCGCTGCCGGGGCGCAGAAGCCGCCCCTGCCGCTGGACGTCGAGGCGATCCGGGCGGACTTCCCGATCCTGACGCGCACCGTGCGTGACGGGAAGCGGCTGGTCTACCTCGACTCCGGCGCCACCTCGCAGAAGCCGCGCAGCGTCCTCGACGCCGAGCGCGACTTCTACGAGAACCACAACGCCGCTCCGCACCGTGGCGCCCACCAGCTGGCCGAGGAGGCCACCGGGCTCTACGAGGGTGCCCGTGCCCGCATCGCGGAGTTCATCAGCGCCGCCGTCGAGGAGGTGGTGTTCACCCGCAACACCACCGACGCGATCAACACCGTGGCCTACGCACTGTCCAACGCCGCGACGGCGAAGGAGCCGTCCTTCCGCCGGTACGCCGTCGGCCAGGGCGACGAGATCGTCGTGACCGAGATGGAGCACCACGCCAACCTGGTGCCCTGGCAGCAGCTGTGCGAGCGCACCGGCGCCACGCTGCGCTGGCTGGGCCTCACCGACGACGGCCGGCTGGACCTCTCCGACCTCGGCACCGTGGTCAACGAGCGGACCAGGCTGGTCGCGGTCACCCAGCAGTCGAACATCCTCGGCACGATCAACCCGCTGGAGCCGATCGTCGCGCGGGCGCGCGAGGTCGGTGCCCTGGTGCTGGTCGACGGCGCCCAGTCGGTGCCGCACCAGCCGGTCGACGTCGCCACCCTCGGCGCGGACTTCCTGGTGTTCTCCGGGCACAAGATGCTCGGGCCCACCGGCGTCGGCGTGCTCTGGGGCCGCTACGAGGTCCTCGACGCGCTGCCGCCGTTCATGACCGGCGGCTCGATGATCGAGGTCGTGCGGATGGAGGGCAGCACCTTCATGCCCCCGCCGCAGCGCTTCGAGGCCGGCGTGCCGATGACCGCCCAGGTGGTCGGGCTCGGTGCCGCCGTCGACTACCTGCAGGCCCTCGGCATGGACAGGGTGCAGGCGCACGAGGAGGCCCTCACCGGCTACGCCCTCGAGCAGCTGCAGGCGATCCCGGGGGTCACGGTGATCGGCCCGCCCGACACCGTCGCCCGCGGGGGAGCGATCAGCTTCACCGTCGAGGGCATCCACCCGCACGACGTCGGCCAGGTCCTCGACGACCTCGGCATCGCCGTGCGCGTGGGGCACCACTGCGCCTGGCCGGTGGTCCGGCGCTACGGCGTCCCGGCGACCACGCGGGCCACGTTCTACGTGCACACCGGCTACGACGACGTCGACACGCTGGTGGAAGGTGTGCGGGCCGCGCAGCGTTTCTTCGGAGTGACGCCGGAGGAGGCAACCGCCTGATGCAGCTGCAGTCGATGTACCAGGACATCATCCTGGACCACTACCGCAACCCCCACGGCCGCGGACTGCGCGACCCGTACGAGGCCGAGGTGCACCACGTGAACCCGACCTGCGGGGACGAGGTCACCCTGCGGGTGCACCTGGACGGCGACACGATCGCCGACGTGTCCTACGAGGGCATGGGCTGCTCGATCAGCCAGGCGTCGGTGTCGGCGATGTACGACCTCGTCATCGGCAGGTCGGTGACCGACGCGCTGGGCACCGGCGAGCACTTCGTGACGCTCATGCAGAGCAAGGGCGACGCGTCGGTGGCCGAGAAGCTCGAGGACGAACTGGAGGACGCCGTCGCCTTCGCCGGGGTGTCGAAGTACCCCGCCCGCATCAAGTGCGCGCTGATGAGCTGGATGGCACTCAAGGACGCCTCCGCCCGCGCCCTGGCAGCCACACCGACCGGAGGACAGGCATGAGCGAGACCACCGAGAACGCCACCCCCGAGCTCCCGGCCTACAAGTCGGCGCTGCTCGAGGACCTCGAGGAGGCCATGCGCGACGTCGTCGACCCCGAGCTCGGCGTCAACGTCGTCGACCTCGGCCTCGTCTACGGCATCGACGTCGACGAGCAGAACGTCGCCGTCCTGGACATGACGCTGACCTCGGCGGCCTGCCCGCTGACCGACGTCATCGAGGACCAGGCGCGCCAGGCGCTCACCGGCGGCCCCGGCCCGGGTCTGGTCGACGACATCCGGATCAACTGGGTCTGGATGCCGCCGTGGGGCCCGGACAAGATCACCGACGACGGGCGCGAGCAGCTGCGCGCGCTCGGCTTCCGCGTCTAGACCTCCGCCCTCTTCGGGAGAGGTCCCTCGACTGCCCGCGCCCTCCGGGGCGCGGGCAGTCGACGTCGGGGGCACCGCCCGGCCCGTCGTGCCGACGTCGACTGCGTCCCGGGTGGCGCGGAGGTCGTGCACGACCCGCTGGGGCCTCGCTGCGAGCGTTCCGACACCACCGACCGCCCGGTCCGTGCTCAGGTGCTGTCCGGGCCGTGACCGACGATCCGCGCTGCCGCCCGAGGAGCACGCATGAACGAGACCTTCCGCCTGGGCCGCATCGCCGGCATCCGGGTCGGCATCAACGCCAGTGTCCTGGTGATCGTGGTGATCATCGCCGCTGGTCTGGCGATGGGCAGGTTCCCGCTGGTCCTGCCCGGGCGCAGCGGCCTCGCCTACACGGCTGCCGCCCTGGTGGCCGCACTGGCCTTCCTCGCCTCGCTGCTGGCCCACGAGCTGGCCCACGCGCTGGTCGCCCGGCGCAACGGGGTCGAGGTGGAGGGCATCACCCTGTGGCTGCTCGGCGGGGTGGCCCGGCTGCGCGGCGGCGCGCGGACCCCCGGGGCGGAGTTCCGCATCGCCGGCGTCGGCCCCCTGACCAGCCTCGTCCTCGGCGGGCTGTCCATGGCCGCCGCCCTCCTGGCGCGGCTGGCCGGCGCCGACGGGCTGCCCGTGGCCGTCCTGGACTACCTCGCGGTCATCAACGTCTCGCTGGCGGTCTTCAACCTCGTCCCGGCGGCCCCGCTCGACGGCGGGCGGCTGCTGCGGGCGCTGCTGTGGTGGCGGCGCGGCGACCCGTGGTCCTCGGCGGTGACGGCATCCCGCGCCGGGCGGTTCTTCGGGTTCACGCTCATCGCCCTCGGCGCCCTGCAGCTGGTCACCGGCCGGGGGCTGAACGGGCTGTGGCTGGGCCTGGTCGGTCTGTTCCTGGTGAACGCCGCCACCGCCGAGGAACAGCAGGCCCACGTGTCCGCGCGGCTCGGCGGGCTGACGGTCGGCGGGGTGGTGGGCGGCCCGGTGCTCACCGCCGATCCCGACCAGCCGGTCGAGCGGTTCCTGCACGAGGTGGCCCTCGTGCACCGCTTCAGCACCTACCCGCTGGTCGACCACGGCGGCGCGCTGGTCGGCCTGGTCACCCTCAACCGGCTGCGCTCGGTGCCGGTGGACGCCCGGGCGACGACGCGGCTGCGCGACGTCGCGTGCCCGCTGCCGGAGATCCCGACCGCCCGCCCGGAGGAGCCGCTGCTCGACCTGCTGGGCCGGATGCAGGGCTGCACCGACGGGCGGGCGGTCGTCCTCGACGGCGGCCGCGTGGTGGGGGTGGTGTCCCCGAGCGACGTCACGCGGACCCTGCAGCTGGCCGACCTCGCCGCCGCCGGCCGGCACCCCTCCGCCGGTGGCGGCGCCGATGTCGCCCGGATGCACCACCCCGGGCCGCGCTGACCGTCCGCGTCGACGTCAGCGCCGACCGACCGCTCGCGAGCCGGCGGTCAGCGCATCTCGGCGAGGCGGGCACCGAACCCGGCGATCGGCCGCAGCTCGTGTCGGGCGCCGAGCGCCAGCAGGCCCGTGCCGACGACCAGCGCACCGGCCAGCGGCAGCGGCAGCGCCTCGACCACCAGCCCGGCCGTGAGCGTGACCGCGGTGACCGCGCCGGTGAGCAGCGGCGCCCGGACCGACGTGCGGGCGCCGAGCGCCATGACCGCGGCCGCGGCGAGCAGCACGAGCACCGGGCGCAGTGCACCCGGCTGCAGCACCGCGGCGACCGTCGACGGCGCCGCGGCAGCCACCAGGCCCGGGCCCCACGCCGGCCAGGACGGCCCGTCGAGCAGCCGCGGTCCGGCGGCGACCAGCAGCGCGGCGGCGGCCGGCAGGCTCCACGCCTCGACCAGCGTCGTCCCGGCCAGCGCGGCCGCCGTCCAGCCCGCCGCGCCGAGCTCCGCCGCGCCGGTGCGCCAGGCGGCAGCCGTCTCGGGGGAGTCGTCCCGGCCGCGGGCGAGCACCGCGCCCCAGCCGCAGGACAGCAGGCCCTGGACGGCGAGGTGCAGCGTCAGCTGACCCCAGGCGGCGTCCAGCGCCAGCACGACGAGGGCCGCGCCGGCGCACACGGCCCCGACCGTGCCGGTGGGGGCGCGGAGGTCGGCGGCCATCCCGCGGCGGGCGGCCAGCGTGACGGCGAACAGCCCGGTGAGCACCGCCGCGGACGCGCCGGGCGAGAGCAGCCCTGCCGGGACCGACAGCAGCGCCGCCGCGGCGAGACAGCCGCCCGCCGCGGGCACCGCGTCGGGCCGCTCGTCGCGCCGGACCGCCGCCACCCCGGCCGCGGGCAGCGCCGAGAGCACCAGCAGCGTCACCAGCGCCGGCCAGCGTGCCGCGGCGACCAGCTGGGCGACCGCCAGGACCACCAGGACGATCCCGGCGGCCGACGCGGCCGGCAGCAGCAGCCCCCGCCGCCAGCCGGTCAGCAGGGCCGCGGCGGTGCTCGCCAGCAGCACGCCGAGCCAGCCGGCGAGGGGCAGGGAGACCGGACCGCCGGTGGACAGCGCAGCACCGACCGCGCTCCCGGCGACGACACCGGCGACCACCGGAACCAGCCGCGGCGGCCCGAGCAGCGGCTCGACCGCGCGGTCCAGGCGCACCGGCAGCAGTGCCGCCGCGGTGGCGACGGTGAGCCCGGCCGACAGCCAGCGGGCCGGCCCCTCGGCGGTGGCGGCGGTCAGCAGCCCCCCGACGACGCCGGCCAGGAGCCAGGGCGCGGTGGTGAGCAGCACGACGCGGGCCAGCGCGCGGCGCGTGAGGAGGGTGACGGCCAGCCCGGTCAGCGCGACGGTGAGCAGCAGGACCGTGCGCGGTACCCCGGCCGACACCAGCTCCAGCGACCGGAGCGCGGCGACCTGCAGCGCTGCCCACGTTCCCAGCGGCCAGCTCAGCGGGCAGGGCAGGAGGACCCGGAGGCTGACCAGGACCCCGGCCAGCACCAGCGCCGGCAGCGGACCGCCGCCGAGCGGAGGGTCGCCGGTGGCGGCGCTGGTCAGCGCGAGCGCCGCGGCGGCCGCCGCGCACGCCTCCTCGGTGTCGCGCAGCCCCGCCCGCGCCGCCCACGCCGACGCGCACCCGGCGACTCCGGCGACCAGCAGCACGCCGATCCGGGCGACGTCCCCGGCCAGGGAGGGCCCGGCCAGCGCCACGGCGACGAGGAGCACGACCCCGACGGACAGCAGCACCTGTGGCGGCCGGATGCGCGCGGGCAGCGAGGGCAGCGGAGCCGGGTCGACGGCGGGGACCGCTGGGCCCGGGTAGGGGAGCGGGGGCACCGGCGCGCTCGTCATCGCCGTCCCCCTCCACCCGCCCGTCGGGGCCACGCTAGGGGCGGTCAGCGCATCTGCGCGACCCACGCGACGGCCTCCCGGGCCTGCTGGCGGCGGCGCTCGTAGGTGGCGCCGACGACGAGCAGCACCAGGCCGGCGGTGGCCAGCGTGACCCAGCGCGGGACCAGCGGTGCGTAGGGCGCCAGCCGGCCCAGCACGACCAGCAGCAGCGCGCCGGCCCCGACGACGAAGGGCGCCTGCCGGTGGGTCAGCGTGCCGGCCACGGTGAGGGCCACGGCCGCGGCGACCACGACGACCAGCCGCGCCGCCGTCGGCTCGGCGACCACGACGACGGCCGACGGCAGCAGCGCGACCGCCAGCCCGGGACCCTCCGCGGCCCAGGACGCGGCGCCCGCGCGCAGTGCCGGGACGGCCAGCAGGAGCAGCCCCGCGGCCGCCGGGAGCGTGTACACCTCCGGCGTGCGGATGTCCGCCCCCGCCGCCGCGATCCACCCGGCGAGCACGAGGTCGGCCACCGCGAGCACCGCGACCGGCCGCCGCCGGGCGACCAGGGCGTAGCAGCCGGCGGCGGCGCCGACGACCGCCAGGCCGATGGCCGTCTGACCCCACGCGCCGGCGTCCGCGGCGACACTGCCGGCGACGAGTCCGGCGAGCGTGCCGGGAGCCGCCGCGGCGAGCTCCTCCGGCGCCCCGGCGCGCAGCGCGGCCACCGCGAACGCCGCCGCGCCCGCGAGCGCGAGCAGCAGGGCGGCGGGCACCGGGTCGAGCAGCCGGCCCTCCAGCGCCACCAGCACCGCCAGACCGGGCGCGCACAGCGCGGCCGCCGTGGCGGCGGGGCGGACCTGCGGGCGCAGCACCGCGGCGAGGACCGCGGGAACGGCCGCGGCGACCACCAGCACCGCCAGCGGGCCGTTGCGCCCGGTGGTGTCGAGCACCGTCGCGCCCGCGCCGGCCAGGACGGCGCCGGCGGCGAGCACCGCGAACAGGGCCGGCCCGGTCACCCGGGGCGCCGCCGCCGCGGTCAGCAGCAGCAGGCCCAGCCCGGTCGCCCCGACCGTCCCCGCGACGCCGAGGTCCGCCATCGACCCGGCCAGTGCCAGGGCGACGACGCCCGCGACGACGGCCGAGGTGCTGCGTCGCTGCGGCAGGCGGGGTGCCAGCCGCGGCTCGCGCAGCAGCACCGCCGCGCCGGCCCCTGCCGCGGCGAGGACAGCGGTCGCGCCCCAGCTGTCGACCGCGCCGCCCAGCCAGGCCAGCGGCACGCCCAGCAGCACGCCGGCCGCCCCGGTCAGGCCGCCCAGCACGAGGGCCACCGGGTGCAGGGGCCGGCGCAGCGCGAGGAGGACGAGGACGTCGAGCAGGGCGGTGCCGAGGAGCACGGCGACACCGGTGACGCCGTCGGCCAGGCCGGCGGGCAGCAGCAGCCAGCCGGCGGGCTGGGCGGCGAGCAGGGCGACCAACGGCCAGGTGACCGTGCTGCGGGTGAGCCGTCCCAGCCCCAGCGCGGCGCCCACGGTGACCGCGCAGGACAGGCCGGCCCACAGCCGGCCGGGGACGGCGTCGGCGCCCCACAGGCCGAGCGCGTGGGCGGCGACGAGGTCGACGGCCAGCAGCGCGGCACCGGCGGCGGCCAGGGCCTCCTCGGTGGCCCGCAGGCCGCGCCGGGCGCTCCACGCGGAGGTGGCGCAGGCCGCGGCGGTGACGGTGGCCATGACCGCGGCCTGGAAGGTCACGCCCAGCCGGGTCCACGCGACCGCCACGAAGGCGACGGCCGCGGCGACGACGAGCAGCGCACCCAGGCCCAGGAGCACCTGCTGCGGGCTGAGCCGCCGGCGCGACGCGGGCGGGGCCGCCGGCGGAGCCGCAGGGGGTACCGCCGGGGGGAACGGCGTCGGGGACCACGCGGGCGCGGGCCGAGGCGGGGGAGCGGAGGCGGGAGCCGGGGGTCGAGCGAGAGCCGGGGCCGGGGCGGAGGCAGGAGCCGGTGCGGGACCCGTGGCCGCGGCACGCAGCGTGGCCACCAGGGCGTCCCGCTCGCGGGAGAACTCGTCGATCGTCGCCCCGATCCGGGCCACCACCGTGGCGGCCTGCGCGACGGCGGGCAGCCCGCAGGTGGCGCAGGGTGCGGGCGCCGGTGCGGCCGGCGTCCCGCAGACGGGGCAGGGCAGCCCCCAGGTCGGCGTGCTCATGGGCCGGATGGTGGCGTGCGGCGAGCGGCAGCGGAACGGATCTCGTCCGGACTGGGGATGCAGTGGGCTGCTGTGGACGTCACCCCTCGACCCACTCGGGTTCCGGCCGCCGAGCGCCTACCCTGGGATCAGTGATCACGACGACCGGCCTCGAGCTGCGCGCCGGCGCCCGCATCCTCCTCAGCGACGTCACCCTGCGCGTGCAGGCGGGCGACCGCATCGGTCTGGTCGGGCGCAACGGCGCCGGCAAGACCACCACGCTCACCACGCTCGCCGGTGAGCGCCTGCCACACGCGGGCAAGGTGGAGGTGACCGGGGAGATCGGCTACCTCCCGCAGGACCCGCGCAGCGGCGACCTCGACGTCTCCGCCAGCGACCGCGTGCTCTCCGGCCGCGGCCTCGACGTCCTCAAGGCCCAGCTGGTCAAGGCGCAGGTGGCCATGGCCGAGCCCGCCGACGACGCCGAGCGCGACCGCGCCGTCCGCCGCTACGGGCGGCTCGAGGACCAGTTCGCCGCGCTCGGCGGGTACGCCGCGGAGAGCGACGCCGCCCGCATCTGCACCGCCCTCGGCCTGCCCGACCGGGTCATGGGCCAGCCGCTGCGGACGCTGTCGGGTGGCCAGCGGCGCCGGGTCGAGCTCGCACGCATCCTGTTCTCCGACGCCGAGACGCTGCTGCTCGACGAGCCCACCAACCACCTCGACGCCGACTCGATCTCCTGGCTGAAGAGCTTCCTGGCCTCGCACAAGGGCGGCCTGATCGTCATCAGCCACGACGTCGAGCTGCTCGGCGCCGTCGTGAACAAGGTGTGGCACCTCGACGCCAACCGCGCCGTCGTCGACGTGTACAACCTCGGCTGGAAGGCCTACCTGCAGCAGCGCGAGACCGACGAGCGCCGCCGCCGGCAGGAGCGGGCCAACACCGAGCGCAAGATCGACGCGCTGACCTCGCAGGCGGACAAGATGCGCGCCAAGGCCACCAAGGCCAAGGCCGCGCAGAGCATGGACAAGCGCGCGGCGCGGCTGGCCGCCGGCCTGGACGACGTGCGCGTGCAGGACCGGGTCGCCAAGCTGCGGTTCCCCACGCCGGCGCCGTGCGGGCGGACCCCGCTCACCGCCGAGGGCCTGTCGAAGAGCTATGGCTCCCTCGAGGTGTTCACCGACGTCGACCTCGCCGTCGACCGGGGCGCGCGGGTCGTCGTCCTCGGTCTCAACGGGGCCGGGAAGACGACGCTGCTGCGGATGCTGGCCGGCACCGAGGTGCCCGACACCGGCGAGGTGCTGCCGGGCCACGGGCTGCGGATCGGCTACTACGCGCAGGAACACGAGACGCTCGACCACGACCGCTCGCTGCTGGAGAACATGCGGGCGGCCGCGCCGCAGAGCACCGACACCGAGCTGCGCCGCATCCTCGGCGCCTTCCTGTTCTCCGGCGACGCCACCGACCAGCGCGCCGGCACCCTCTCCGGCGGTGAGAAGACGCGGCTGGCGATGGCCACGCTGGTCGTCTCCGGCGCCAACGTGCTGCTGCTCGACGAGCCGACCAACAACCTCGACCCGGCCAGCCGCGAGCAGGTGCTCGACGCGCTGCGCACCTACGGCGGCGCCATCGTGCTGGTCACCCACGACGAGGGCGCCGTCCGCGCGCTCGACCCGGACAAGGTGATCCTGCTGCCCGACGGCACCGAGGACGCCTGGAGCGAGGACCTCGCCGACCTCGTCGAGCTGGCGTAGCGATGACATCGCGGTCCTCCCGGACCGCACCGCGGCCAGGTGCCGTCCCCCTGCTGCGCTGAGCCCGGCCACGTCGTCCCGGTCGGGAGCCTGCGGCCCCGGCGGCCGGTCCGCCGTCCCCGCGGGGCGGCTCCCGTCAGCACCGCGGCCGGGTGCCGTCCCCCTGCTGCGCTGAGCCCTGCCACGCCGTCCCGGTCGGGAGCCTGCGGCCCCGGCGACCGGTCCGCCGTCCCCGCAGGGCGGCTCACCTGGCATCTCTTCCTTCGCGTGGCCGGGTTGCCCGGGCTGGGTGATCATCGACGCGGGAGGCAGTCGTCACGGGGACGGCGGCACCACGCGAGCCAGCACCCGATGGGCCGGCGACCCTCGCCGGCGCCGAGGGCTGCGACGGAGGGGAGTCATGGCCGACTCGAGCACGGACCTCGGCAAGGGCAAGCGCATCACCGGAGGGGACCGCACGTCCCTGGCCGACGAGCTGAAGAAGCGCTACGACGGCGGGGAGAGCATCCGGTCGCTGGCCACCTCGACCAACCGCTCCTACGGGTTCGTCCACCGGCTCCTGTCGGAGTCCGGTGCCACGCTCCGCAGTCGTGGGGGCGCCAACCGGAACAGCAAGAAGAGCGCGTGACGGCGGTCGACACCGACGGCTGGGTCCGGACCAGCCGCGACGGCGCCGTCCTGACCGTCACGCTCGACCGTCCCGACCAGCTCAACGCGCAGACGCCGGCGACCTGGACGGCGCTGAAGGCGGTCGGCGACTCGCTCGACGACGACGTCCGCGTGGTCGTGGTGCGGGGCAACGGCCGCTCGTTCTCCGCGGGCCTGGACCGCAGCCTGTTCAGCGCCGACCCCTCGACGGCGGGCGGCCTCGGCCAGCTGGGGTCGATGCCGGCCGAGTCGGCCCAGGAGCGCATCCGCGAGTACCAGGCCGGGTTCCGCTGGCTGCGCTCGCCGGGGATCGTGTCGGTGGCCGCGGTGCAGGGCCACGCGATCGGCGCCGGCGCGCAGCTGGCGCTGGCCTGCGACCTGCGGGTGATGACCGAGGACGCCTCCCTGCGGCTGCCCGAGGCGACGCTCGGGCTCGTCCCCGACCTCACCGGCACGAGCAACCTGGCGGAGCTGGTCGGCTACGCGCGGGCGATGGAGGTCTGCGTGACCGGCCGTCCGGTGACCGCGGCGGAGGCCCTGACGTGGGGCGTGGCCAACGCCGTCGTCCCGGCCGGGGACCTTGACGGGGCGGTGGCCACGCTGGTCGCCGCCCTCACCGCCCCACCGGCCGGCGCGGTGCGGGAGACCGCGGCTCTGGTCCGCTCCGCCGTCCGCAACACCCCGGAGGCGCAGGACGCCGCGGAGCGGGCCGCGCAGGCCCGGCGGCTGGCCGAGCTGGCGGCCCGCTGAGGCGACCGGAACAGCGGGGGACCGGTGGCTGTTCTGGTTGCCGCCGGTCCCCGTCTCCGGTCGAGGAGGTCACCGCATGAGCAGTCCCATGACCTCCATGGCGGCGATGCGCTCGTTCCGCCGCGATCCGTCGGTCACCTCCCGTGAGCTGCCGAAGGGCACGGTGCGCCGGATCCTCGGCATCGCCCGGCCCTACCGCCGCGAGCTGACGTCGTTCCTGGCGCTGGTCGTCGCGTCCTCGGTCATCGGCGTGATCACCCCGCTGCTGGCCGGCGACATCATCAACCGGATCGCCCGCCTGGAGGGCACCGCCGGCGGCATCGTCCGGATCGCGCTGTTCATCGCCGGCCTCGCTGTCGTCGACGCCGGCATCTCGGTGGCCAACCGCTGGTACTCCGCGCGCATCGGCGAGGGCGTCATCTACGACCTCCGCGCCCGCGTGTTCGAGCACGTCCAGCGGATGCCGGTCGCCTTCTTCACCCGCACGCAGACCGGCGCGCTGGTCAGCCGCCTGAACAACGACGTCGTCGGCGCGCAGCAGGCGTTCACCTCGACCCTGTCCGGCGTCGTCTCCAACGTCATCGGCCTGGTGCTCACCGCCGGCGTCATGTTCTCGCTGTCGTGGCAGATCACCCTGCTCTCGCTGGTGATGGTGCCGCTGTTCGTGCTGCCCGCCCGCCGCATTGGCAAGCGGCTGCAGGAGATCACCCGGGAGTCCTACGGCCTCAACGCGTCGATGAACGCGACGATGACCGAGCGGTTCAACGTCGCCGGCGCGCTGCTGGTCAAGCTGTTCGGCCGCCCCGACGCCGAGGCCGAGAGCTTCCGCGGCCGTGCGGCGCGGGTCCGCGACATCGGCGTCCTGTCGGCCATGTACGGCCGCACCTTCTTCACCGCGCTCACGCTGGTGGCGGCGTTGGCCACCGCGCTGGTCTACGGCCTCGGCGGCTTCCTGGCCTTCGACGGGTCGCTGTCGCCCGGCGACGTCGTCGCGCTGGCCCTGCTCCTGTCGCGGCTGTACGGCCCCCTGACGGCGCTGTCCAACGTCCGGGTCGACGTCATGAGCGCCATGGTCAGCTTCGACCGGGTCTTCGAGGTGCTCGACCTGCCGCCGATGATCGCCGAGGCGCCCGACGCGGTGCCGCTCCCGGCCGACGACCGGTCCATCGAGTTCGATTCCGTCTCCTTCAGCTACCCGGCGGCCGCGGACGTCTCGGTCGCCTCGCTGGAGGACGTGTCGCTGCCCGAGCACGGCGGGCCGACCGCGGTGCTGCACGACGTGTCGTTCCGGGTCGAGCCCGGGCACCTCGTCGCGCTCGTCGGGCACTCCGGCGCCGGCAAGTCGACGATCGTCAACCTCGTGCCGCGGCTCTACGACGTGACCGCCGGAGCGGTGCGCATCGGCGGGGTCGACGTCCGGCAGGCGACGCTGGCCTCGCTGCGCGACACGATCGGCGTCGTCAGCCAGGACGCCCACATGTTCCACGACACCATCCGCGCCAACCTGCTCTACGCCCGCCCCGAGGCCACCGAGGAGCAGCTGTGGGCGGCACTGACCGGCGCGCGGATCGCAGCGCTCATCGCCTCCCTGCCCGACGGCCTCGACACCGTGGTCGGCGACCGCGGCTACCGGCTCTCCGGCGGGGAGAAGCAGCGGCTGGCCATCGCGCGGGTGCTGCTCAAGGCGCCGGGTGTCGTCATCCTCGACGAGGCGACCGCGCACCTCGACAGCGAGTCCGAGGTGGCCGTGCAGCACGCGCTGGACACCGCGCTCGCCGGGCGGACGTCGCTGGTCATCGCGCACCGGCTGTCCACGATCCGCGCCGCCGACCAGATCCTCGTCGTCGACGACGGTCGCATCGTGGAGTCGGGCACTCACGAGCAGTTGCTGGCGCTCGGGCGGCGCTACGCCGACCTCTACCGGACCCAGTTCGCCGACGGCGAGCGTCGGACGGTCGGTGCGGCGTAGCAACTAGCGTTCCTCCTGCCCCAGCAGCACCAGGAGGAGCTCCGTGACGTCCGCGCACCCGTACGACGCCCAGATCCGCGCTCTCTACGCCGCCTTCGTCGACGGCTGGAACCGGCGTAGCGGCGCAGCGGTGGCCGCGGTGTTCGCCGACGACGGCGACATGGTCGGCTACGACGGCACGACGGTGAGCGGCCGGCTGTCCATCGCCTCGGACCTGCGGCGGGTCTTCGGCAGCCACCCGACGGCGACCTACGTGGCCCTCGTCCGGTCCGTGCGGGCGATCAGCGACGGCGTGGCCGTGCTGCACGCGCACGCCGGGATGATCCCGCCGGGGGAGGACGACATCGACCCGGGGCTGCACAGCATCCACACGCTGGTCGCCGTCGACGAGGGCGGCGGGCGGTGGAAGACCACGCTGTTCCAGGCGACGCCGGCCGCGTGGCTGGGCCGCCGCGACTCCCGCGACGCGCTGACGAAGGAGCTGCGCGAGCTGCTCGCCACCACCCGGTGACGGTCCTCGTCAGCGCCGCGGAGCTGCTGACGGCGGCTCCCCGGCCGGTGCTGCTCGACGTCCGGTGGGCGCTCGGCGACCCGCACGGCCGCGAGCGGTACCTGGCCGGGCACCTGCCGGGGGCGGTGTTCGCCGACCTGGAGACCGAGCTCGCCGCGCCGCCGACACCCGCCGGCGGCCGGCACCCGCTGCCGCCGGTCGAGGGGCTGCAGGCCGCGGCCCGGCGGTGGGGGATCCGCGCGGACTCCGCGGTGGTCGCCTACGACGCCACCGGCGGGCTGGCCGCCGCGCGGGCGTGGTGGCTGCTGCGCTGGGGCGGGCTCACCGAGGTGCGCCTGCTCGACGGCGGCCTCGACGCCTGGGTCGCCGCGGGCGGCGACCTGGAGACCGGCGACGTCGTCCCGGAGCCCGGCGACGTGGTGCTGACCTGCGGGGGGATGCCCACGCTCACCGCCGACGAGGCCGCGGCGCTGCCCGCCAGCGGCGGCGTGCTGCTCGACGCGCGGGCCGGCGAGCGCTACCGCGGCGAGGTCGAGCCGGTCGACCCGCGGGCCGGCCACGTACCCGGCGCCGTCAGCGCGCCCACGACGGAGAACCTGACCGCCGGCGGGACGTTCCGCGACGACCTGGCCGACCGCTTCGCCGCGCTCGGCGTGCGGCCGGGGACGGCGGTCGGCGTCTACTGCGGCTCGGGCGTCACCGCGGCGCACGAGGTGGCCGCGCTCGCGCAGGCCGGCATCGAGGCGGCGCTGTGGCCCGGGTCGTGGTCGCAGTGGTCGGCCGACCCGTCCCGCCCGGCAGCGACGGGCCACTGAGCAGCCTTCGTAGCGCTATCGGCTGCTCAGGGCGGCGTCGTAGCGGTCGAGCAGGACGGCGGCGATCCGCTCGTCGGGCAGCAGGGGAGCGGTGACGACGTCGGCACCGGCCTCGGCCAGCTTGCCGTGGAAGTGTCCGGGCGCCAGCAGGTAGGACGCGACCACCACCCGCTCGGCGCCCCCGCGACGTGCCGCGGCGACGGCGTCGGCCACCGGGGGCTGCGCGGCCGAGCCGTAGCCGGTGGTCACCGGCCCGGCCCACGAGCGCTGCAGCAGGTCGGCGGTGTCCTCGACGTCGGCCACCGAACGGGGGTCGGAGGACCCCGCGGCGGCCAGCACGACGGCGGTGAGCGGGTCGCGCGGGTCGGCGCCGGCCCCGACCAACCGGTCGGACAGCACCGCGGCCAGCCGCGGGTCCGGGCCCAGCGGCCGGGCGGCGACGGCGGAGTCGTGGGCGGCCACGGCGCCGGCGATGTCGACGTGCACGTGGTAGCCGCCCGACAGCAGCAGCGGCACGACGACGGCCGGCTGCCCGTCGGTGGCGAGCCCCGCCACGACGTCGACCACCGTCGGGGGCTGCACGTCGACGAACGCCGCCGTCGTCACCAGGCCCGGGCGCAGCCGGCGAGCGGCCAGCGCGAGCTCGGCGACCAGCCGCCGTCCGGTGGGGTTGCGCGTGCCGTGGGCGCACGCGACGAGGACGGGAGCCGTCACGGGGTGCGCAGGACGCCGCCGTCGACGGCGACCATCGTGCCGGTGACGTAGGACGCGGCGGGGGAGAGCAGGAACGCGGCCACGCGGCCGAACTCGTCTGGCTCGCCGACGCGCCGCAGCGGGATGCCGGCCTCGGTGCGCGACCGCATGGCGGCCGGGTCGCCGGAGGCGGCCTCGATGTCGGTGATCCGGTCGGTGGCGATCGTGCCGGGCATCAGCCCGACCACCCGGATCCCCTGCGGGCCGAGCTCGTCGGCCAGCGCCTTGAGCGTCATGGCCAGACCGGGACGCAGCGCGTTGGAGATCGCCAGGTGCCCGATCGGCTGGCGCACCGACGTCGACAGCACCATGCCGATCGCCGCGCCCGCCGACAGGTGCGGCACCAGCGCCCGCAGCAGCCGCAGCGGGCCGAGCAGCACGCTGTCGACGGCGGCCCGCCAGTCGTCCTCCGCCGTCGCGAGCACCGAGCCCGGCGCCGGCCCGCCCACGGAGACGAGCACGCCGTCGACCCGGCCGAGCCGCTCGAGCGCCGCCGTCACCAGGGTGTCGGCGGCGCCGGGGTCGGCGAGGTCGGCCGCCACCCCGGACGCCCCCTCACCGAGCCCGGCGACCGCGCGGTCGACCGAGTCCGGCGAGCGGGAGCTGACGAGGACGCGCGCCCCGTCGGCGACGAGGGCCCGGGCGGTCGCGAGACCCAGCCCCCGGCTCGCACCGGTGAGCAGGTAGCCGCGACCACCCAGGCCCAGGTCCATCAGGCGGCCGTGCCCCGCAGCGAGCGGAGGACGTACTGCATGATCCCGCCGTTGCGGTAGTAGTTCGCCTCACCGGGGGTGTCGATCCGCACGCGGGCGTCAAACTCCACGTCCCCGGCCTTCACCTTCACCGTGCGCGGCGTCTCACCGTCGTTCAGCGCGGTGATCCCGGTGATCGTGAACTCCTCGTCGCCGGTCAGGCCGAGCGACTCCCGGTCCTGGCCCTCGGGGAACTGCAGCGGCAGCACGCCCATGCCGATGAGGTTGGAGCGGTGGATCCGCTCGTAGCTCTCGGCGATGACCGCCTTGACGCCCAGCAGCGCCGTCCCCTTGGCCGCCCAGTCGCGCGACGAGCCCGAGCCGTACTCCTTGCCGGCCAGCACGACCAGCGGGATGCCGGCGTCCTGGTAGGCGACCGAGGCGTCGTAGATCGTCGTCGTCTCGCCGGTCAGGTGGTTCTTGGTGACGCCACCCTCGGTGCCGGGCACCAGCTGGTTGCGCAGCCGGATGTTGGCGAAGGTGCCGCGGATCATGACCTCGTGGTTCCCGCGGCGCGAGCCGTAGGAGTTGAAGTCGCGGCGGTCCACACCGTGCTCGCGCAGGTACTTCCCGGCCGGGCTGTCGGCCTTGATCGAACCGGCGGGCGAGATGTGGTCGGTGGTCACCGAGTCCCCGAGCACCGCCAGCGTGCGGGCGCCGGTGATGTCCTGGACCGGGGCCGGCTCGGCCGGCATGCCCTCGAAGTACGGCGGACGGCGCACGTAGGTGCTCTGCGGGTCCCACTCGAAGGTGTCGCCGGTCGGCGTCGGCAGTGCCTGCCACTGCTCGGTGCCGGCGAAGACGTCGGCGTAGTCCTTGCTGAACATCTCCGCGGAGACGGCGTGGTCGATGACCCGCTGGACCTCCTGCGGGGACGGCCAGATGTCACGCAGGAAGACGTCGTTGCCGTCCTCGTCCTGGCCCAGCGGGTCGTCGTTCAGGTCGACGTCCATGGACCCCGCCAGCGCGTAGGCGATGACCAGCGGCGGGGAGGCCAGGTAGTTCATCTTGACGTCGGGGTTGATCCGGCCCTCGAAGTTGCGGTTGCCCGACAGCACCGAGACGACGGCGAGGTCGGCCTCGTTGACCGCCGCGCTCACCGGCTCGGGGAGCGGGCCGGAGTTGCCGATGCAGGTCGTGCAGCCGTAGCCGACCAGGTAGAAGCCGAGCTTCTCCAGGTACGGGGTGAGCTCGGCCTTCTCGTAGTAGTCCATGACGACCTTGGACCCGGGGGCCAGCGTCGTCTTCACCCAGGGCTTGCTGGAGAGGCCGCGCTCGACGGCGTTCTTGGCCAGCAGCGCCGCGCCGATCATCACCTGCGGGTTGGACGTGTTGGTGCACGAGGTGATCGCCGCGATCACGACCGATCCGTGGTCGACCGACGTCTCGGTGCCGTCCTCCATGACCACGCGGGTCCGCTTCGAGGGCCGCCCGGAGACCGCGTCGTCCTCGTAGTGGTGCGGCTGACCGGCCGTGCCGTTCCCGCCCTCGCTGCCCGGTGCGGAGCTGGCCGGGTCGGAGGCCGGGAAGGACTCGGCCGAGGCCTCGTCGACGGAGGACTCGACGCCGTAGGGCTGCTCGTCCTGCGGCACGCCCGGCTTGCGGTCGTCGCCGCCGACCTCGTCGTCCTGCACGTAGTCGGCCAGGGCGGCGCGGAAGGCGTGCTTGGCGTCGGTGATCGCCACGCGGTCCTGCGGCCGCTTCGGGCCGGCGATCGAGGGGACGACCGTGGACAGGTCGAGCTCGAGGTACTCGGAGAAGGCCGGCTCGCGCGACGGGTCGTGCCAGAGGCCCTGCTCCTTGGCGTAGGCCTCGACCAGCGCCACCTGCTCGGCCGAGCGGCCGGTGAGCTGCAGGTAGGTGATGGTCTCCTCGTCGATCGGGAACATGGCCGCCGTGGAGCCGAACTCCGGGCTCATGTTGCCGATCGTGGCGCGGTTGGCCAGCGGGACGGCGGAGACGCCGGCGCCGTAGAACTCGACGAACTTCCCGACCACGCCGTGCTGGCGCAGCATCTCGGTGATCGTGAGGACGAGGTCGGTCGCCGTCGCGCCGTCGGGCAGCTGGCCGGTGAGCTTGAAGCCGACCACGCGCGGGATGAGCATCGACACCGGCTGGCCGAGCATGGCGGCCTCGGCCTCGATGCCGCCGACGCCCCACCCGAGCACGCCCAGGCCGTTGACCATCGTGGTGTGCGAGTCGGTGCCGACGCAGGTGTCGGGGTAGGCGACGACGCGGTCGCCCTCCGGGCGCGGGAAGACCACGCGGGCCAGGTGCTCGATGTTGACCTGGTGGACGATGCCGGTGCCGGGCGGGACGACCTTGAAGTCGTCGAACGCGCCCTGGCCCCAGCGCAGGAACTGGTAGCGCTCGCCGTTGCGCTCGTACTCGATCTCGACGTTGCGCTCGAAGCTCTGCGGGGTGCCGAACACGTCGGCGATGACGGAGTGGTCGATGACCAGCTCGGCCGGCGCGAGCGGGTTGATCTTGTTCGGGTCGCCGCCGAGGTCGGCCATGGCCTCGCGCATGGTGGCCAGGTCGACGATGCAGGGGACGCCGGTGAAGTCCTGCATGACCACGCGGGCCGGGGTGAACTGGATCTCCTGGTCGGGCTCGGCCGCCGGGTCCCAGTTCGCGATCGCGCGGATGTGGTCGGCGGTGATGTCCGCGCCGTCCTCGGTGCGCAGCAGGTTCTCGAGCAGGACCTTCAGGCTGAAGGGGAGCTTGTCGGAGCCCTCGACCGCGTCGAGCCGGTAGATGTCGTAGTCGGTGCCGTCGACGCTGAGCGTCGACCGGGCTCCGAAGCTGTCCTTGCTGGCTGCCACTGCTTGCGCCTCACCCTCGAGTGTCCATCGGGCTTGAATGCCACCCCCCATCATCCCAGCCCGGAACCCGGAGGTCCTGGTGAGGCGACCCTTCCCTTGCTCCGTGGCCTCGGTCTCGGCGCGGGGCGGCGACCGGCGGGCCCCGTGCCTACGGTGGAGCGCGTGACCGGTGCCGTCCCCGACCCGCTGCCCGGCTGGCTTGCCGAGGCGCGGCGGATCACCGTCCTCAGCGGCGCCGGCGTCTCCACCGACAGCGGCATCCCGGACTACCGCGGCCCGAACGGCGTCTGGACCCGGGACCCCGACGCCGAGAAGCTCGTGACGCTGTCCTACTACGTGGCCGACCCGGAGATCCGGCGCAAGGCGTGGCGGATGCGCGCCGACCTGCGGGCCGGCGACGTCCGTCCCAACGCCGGGCACCGCGCGCTGGCCGACCTCGAGGCGCAGGGCCGGCTGCTCGCGCTGCTCACCCAGAACGTCGACGGGCTGCACCAGGCCGCGGGCTCCTCGCCGGAGCTGGTGCTGGAGCTGCACGGCACCGTGCACGCCGTCGAGTGCCTGTCCTGCGGCGACCGGACGTCGATGGACAGCGCCCTGGCCCGCCTCGACGCCGGCGAGGACGACCCGGCGTGCGCCGTCTGCGGCGGCATCCTCAAGTCGGCGACGGTGAGCTTCGGGCAGGCGCTCGACGAGCGGGTCCTCGTCGCGGCGGCCGAGGCGGCCGCCGACTGCGACGTCTTCCTCGCCGTCGGCACCTCGCTGGTCGTGTACCCGGTGGCCGGACTGGTCGAGATCGCCGCCGCGCACGGCGCCCGCGTCGTCATCGTCAACGCCGAGCCGACCCCGTACGACGGGCTGGCCGACCTCGTCGTCCGCGAGCCGATCTCGGCCGCGCTGCCGCGGTTGCTGGGGACGGCGTGACCCGCGCGGAGCCGGTGGGCGGGGCACGTCGGGAGGCCCTCCTCGGTCGCTACCGCGAGCTGGTGCTGCGCGAGCTGCCGCGGCGGGCGCGCGAAGGCCGCTGGGTGGTCACGAACGACCACTGCTTCGGCCGGATCGTGCTCGACCACGCCGTGGCGGGGCGCTGGTACGACGTCCTCGACCGCCGACGCTCCCCGGCCTTCGCCCAGCTGTCGGACGAGCAGCTGGCCGGTGCGGTCGCGCTGGCCGAGCGGGTGCTGGCCGAGGGCGACCCGCTGCTGCGCGAGCTGGACGCGCAGAGCCTCGCCTGGCGCGGCAAGCCGTCCAAGCCGGTGACGACGCAGCGGTGACGCTGCTCGTCGTCCACCTGGTGCTGACGGCGGCCTACGCCGGCTTCCAGTGGACCGTGCGGGGCGTCGTCTACCCGCAGTTCACCCAGGTGCCGGCCGCGGCGTTCCCCGCCTACGAGCGGGCGCACCAGCGGCGGATCACCCCCGTGGTCGGGCCGCTGTTCGCCGGGCAGGGCGTCACCACGCTGTGGCTGCTGGCCGCCCGGCCCGAAGGGGTCCCGCTTGTGCCGGTGCTCGTGGGCGGCGCGTGCCTGGCCGTCGTCCTCGGCCTCACCGGACTGCTGGCCGTGCCGCTGCACCGGCGCCTGGGGGAGGGGTTCGACGACGGCGCGTTCGCCCGGCTGCTGCGGGTGGACACCGTCCGCGCGCTCGCGGCGAGCGCCGGCACGGTCGCGGCCGCGTGGCTGCTGCTCGTCAGCGGCTAGCGTGACCCCGACCACGTCGAGCGGCTGACCGGGGCGCCGGCAGCCCTGCCACCGGGAGCCCGGCATGCGCGTGCCCTTGACCACCCGCGACTTCCTCGACCGCGCCGAGCTGGTCTACGGCGACCGGGTCGGCATCGTCGACGAACCCGCCCAGCCGGCGCCGTCGCTCGGCGAGGTGACCTACCGCGAGGTGGCCCGCCGCGGCCGCGCGCTGCAGGCCGGGCTCGACGCGCTCGGGGTGGGGGAGGGCGAGCGGATCGCGATCGTCAGCCACAACGCCGCGCGGCTGCTGGAGGTGCTGCTGGCCGTCCCGTCGTCGGGGCGGGTGGCGGTGCCGGTCAACTTCCGGCTCAACCCCGAGGAGGTCTCCTACATCGTCGGGCACTGCGGCGCGAAGGTGCTGCTGGTCGACCCGGAGCTGGAGACCTCGCTCAAGGGCGTGCGGGCCGAGCACCGGTTCGGCACCGGCGAGGAGTACGAGCAGCTGCTCGCCTTCGACGCCGAGCCGCGCGCGTGGAGCGAGCCCGACGAGGACGCCACCGCCACGATCAACTACACCAGCGGGACGACGGCGCGGCCCAAGGGCGTGCAGATGACCCACCGCAACATCTGGGTCAACGCGGTCACCTTCGGCATGCACATGCAGGTCAGCGACCGCGACGTCTACCTGCACACGCTGCCGATGTTCCACTGCAACGGCTGGGGCCTGCCGTACACGATGGCCGGTCTGGGCGCCCGCCAGGTGGTGCTGCGCAAGGTCGACGGCGCCGAGATCCTGCGCCGCGTCGAGCAGCACGGCGTCACGATGATGTCCGGGGCGCCGGCCGTCTGGAACGCCGTCCTCGAGGCCGCCGCCGACTGGGACGGCGAGGTCCCCGGCCGCGACCGGGTGCGCATCGTCGTCGCCGGGGCACCCCCGCCCTCGCGCACCATCGCCCGCGTCGAGGCCGAGCTGGGCTGGGAGTTCAACCAGATCTACGGCCTCACCGAGACCGCGCCGCTGCTCACGGTCAACCGCCCGCGCGCCGAGTTCGATGACCTCGACCCCGAGGAGCGGGCGAAGCGGCTCTCCCGCGCCGGTGTGCCGGCGCTGGGCACCCGCATCCGGGTCAGCGAGACCGGCGAGGTGCTCGCGCAGGGCAACACCGTGCTCGCCGGTTACTGGGAGAACCCCGACGCCTCGGCCGAGGCGCTCGAGGACGGCTGGTTCCACACCGGCGACGGCGGCAGCGTCGACGACGGCGGCTACCTGACCATCTCCGACCGCAAGAAGGACGTGATCATCACCGGCGGCGAGAACGTCTCCTCCATCGAGGTCGAGGACGCCGTGTTCAGCCACCCCGCCGTCGCCGAGGTCGCCGTCATCGGCATCCCCGACGAGAAGTGGGGCGAGCTGGTGACCGCGCTCGTGGTGCTCGCCGAGGGCGAGACCGCCACCGAGGAGGAGATCATCGCCCACTGCCGGTCGCGGCTGGCCGGCTACAAGGCGCCCAAGCGGGTCGAGTTCCGCGACGAGCTGGCCCGCACCGCCACCGGCAAGATCCAGAAGTTCAAGCTGCGCGAGTCGTTCTGGCAGCCCGGGGAGCGCCAGGTCCACTAGCAGTGAGCTGAGTCACCCGTCGACCCGCAGGGGTGGGGATCCCTCACCCCTGCGGGGGAGGGCCGTTCAAGGCCCTGCCCGACGGTCCCGATGCCCGGTCCGGATGGCGTCCGCACGGGCGCCCGAGGACGAGCGCCCGGCCTGTGCCGGCGCATCGGGAGGCATCGGCACGTGGGTACGGGAACGCGCACGCGACACCACCGCTGGGCGGTCCGGGCGGCCGGCACCGCGGTCGCCGGGCTGGTCGTCCTCGGGCTGACGGCGGGCACCGCCTCGGCAGCGCCCAGCGACGCCGAGATCGCCGCGGCGGAGGCCGCCCGCGACGAGGCCGCCGCCCAGGTGGGCGTGCTCAGCGCCCAGCTGGCCGAGGCGGAGGCCGCCGCCGCCGCGGCGCACCAGGGCGCGCAGATCGCCCTGCAGGACTACGAGCAGACCCAGGCCGCCTACGAGGCCGCCCGCGCCGCCGCCGACGCCGCCGTGGCCGCCGCCGCGCAGGCCGAGGCCGACGTAGCGGTGGGCGTCGCGCAGGTCGCCGGCTACGCCCGGACCACCTACATCCAGGGCAGCACCGCGCCCGCCGCCACGGCGCTGCTGTCCGCCGACGGCCCCGCGCAGCTGATCGAGCGCGCCGCGCTGCTCGAGGCGGCCGGGACCCACCGCGTCGACGTCGTCACCGAGCTGACCGTGCTGCAGGAGCAGGCCGAGCAGGCCGAGCAGCAGTCGCAGGCCGCGTCCGCCGAGGCCGAGGTGCTGCAGGAGCAGGCCGCCGTCGCGCTGGCCGACGCCCAGGCCCAGGAGAGCTCCGCCCGCGCGCAGACCGCCGCCCTCGCCGAGCAGCGCGACGCCGTCGCCGCGCAGGCCGAGGCCGCCGGCCAGGAGGTCGCCGGCATGCAGGCCGAGCAGGACGCCGCCGAGGCCGCCGCCGCCCAGGCCGCCGCCCGGGCCGCTGCCCGGGCCGCCGCGGCCGCGCAGACCGCCGCCCGGCCCGCCGCCCCCGCCCCGTCGACCGCCGCGGCTCCGTCGCGCAGCAGCTCGTCGAGCAGCTCCCCGTCGTCGTCCCCGTCCCCGTCCTCGTCGTCCCCGTCGTCCTCCGGTGGCTCGACGTCGTCGACCGGCGGGTCCTCGACCGGCAACCCGACGCCGCCGCCGACCACCACGGCCGGCGCTCCGTCGGCCTCGGCGGTGCAGACCGCGATCGCCGCGGCGCTCTCGCAGCGCGGCCTGCCCTACAGCTGGGGTGGCGGTGGCGCCAACGGCCCGAGCTACGGGATCGCTCCGGACACCCGCGTCTACGGCTTCGACTGCTCGGGTCTGATGGAGTACGCCTACGCGCAGGCCGGCATCCGGATCGGCGGCACCAGCCGCGACCAGTGGTGGAACAACCGCGACGCCACCGTCGCGCGGGGGGACCTGCGCCCCGGCGACCTGGTCTTCTGGGGCTCGGGCAGCTCGTACCTGTCGATCTACCACGTGGCGCTGTACCTGGGCGACGACAAGGTGGTCCAGGCGCCGCAGAGCGGGGACGTCGTCAGGGTGTCGACGATGTGGTTCGGCAGCGACTACTTCGGCGCCGTGCGGCCGACCGCTTGAGTCGGCAGCCGCACCGGGGAGTTGGGGCGTCGGGCAGCCACGGGGGGAGCTGCCCGACGCACCGACCACGCTAGCAGCCGCGCGCGCAGCGGTGCAGTGGATGCGCGCGCCACGTTCGCGCGTCCGCGGACGCCCGGCGCGTCGCCCGGCGCGTCGCGCCACCGGGCAGGGCCGGGGCCTCCGGCGTGCCCGCGCGCACGACGGACGGACTGCCAGCTCCGTGTAGGACACTGGCGGACGGGACGGGCGAGGAGCCCCGTCGCCGGCCCCCCGTGTCGCTGCCGTGACGCGGCCGGGGGCCGAGGACCGGCACGACAGGGAGCCCTGTGACCACCGCCGCCAGCACCCCGCTCGAGAAGCCCGCCGGCGCCAGCGCCGTGGGCGCCGGCGCGCCGGTCCCGCCCTCGGTGGACGCCGCGCGGCTGGAACGCGCACTGTTCGAGATCAAGCGGGTCATCGTCGGCCAGGACCGGCTCGTCGAGCGGATGCTGGTCGCCCTGCTGGCCCGCGGCCACGTCCTGCTCGAGGGCGTGCCCGGCGTCGCGAAGACGCTGGCGGTCGAGACCCTGGCCAGGGTCGTGGGCGGCAAGTTCGCCCGCCTGCAGTTCACCCCCGACCTCGTGCCCGCCGACATCCTCGGCACCCGCATCTACAAGGCCGGGCAGGACGCCTTCGACACCGAGCTCGGCCCGGTGTTCGCCAACTTCGTCCTCACCGACGAGATCAACCGCGCGCCGGCGAAGGTGCAGTCGGCGCTGCTGGAGGTCATGGCCGAGCGGCAGGTGTCGATCGGCGGCGTCACCCACAAGCTGCCCGACCCGTTCCTCGTGCTGGCCACGCAGAACCCGATCGAGTCCGAGGGCGTCTACCCGCTGCCGGAGGCCCAGCGCGACCGCTTCCTCATGAAGGTGCTCGTGGACTACCCGACGCCGGAGGAGGAGCGCGAGATCATCTACCGGATGGGCGCCAACCCCCCGGTGGCCGAGACGATCCTCGGGCCCGACGACCTGCGCCGCATGCAGCGCACCGCCTCGCAGGTGTTCGTGCACCACGCGCTCGTCGACTACGTGGTCCGGCTGGTCGTCGCCACCCGGCAGCCGCGCGAGCACGGCATGGACGACGTCGCCTCGTGGGTGTCCTACGGCGCGAGCCCCCGCGCCTCGCTCGGCCTCATCGCGGCCGGCCGTGCGCTGGCGCTGGTGCGCGGCCGCGACTACGTGCTGCCGCAGGACGTCCTCGACGTCACCACCGACGTCCTCCGGCACCGCCTCGTGCTCTCCTACGACGCGCTGGCCGACGGCGTGCCGGCCGACCACGTCGTCAAGCGGATCCTGCAGACCGTGCCGCTGCCCCAGGTCACCCCGCGGCAGCGCTCCGGCGGCTTCGGCCCGGCCGGCCCGGGCGGCCCGCAGGTCCCGCCGCCGGGGGTGCCGCAGTTCGGCCCGCCGCAGGGCGGCCCGCAGGGTCCCTACGGCCAGGGCTTCCCGCCCGTTCCGCAGCCTCCCGCCGGCCAGCCGGGCAACGGGCAGCTCCCCAACGGCCGGGCTCCCCACGGCCAGGCTCCCCACGGCCAGGCTCCCCACGGCCAGGCTCCCCACGGACAGGTCCCGAACGGACAGGTCCCGAACGGCCAGGTCCCCAGCGGCCAGGCTCCGCAGGGCCAGATCGGTCCCGGCGGCAACGGGCACGGCCCGGGGAACCCGCAGGCGTGATCCTGCGGCGCGGCCGGGCACGGGCGGGGGCGGACCCGGCCCCGCCCGCGGACGAGCCGGACGCCGGCGCACCGGCGGCTCCGGCACTCCCCACTCCGACGGTCGGGGACGCCGACGCGGATCCGCCGCACTTCGGCGAGGGGCCGGCCGACGTCCTGCTGCAGCGGCTCGAGCTCACCGTCCGGCGGCGGCTCGACGGGCTGCTGCAGGGCGACCACCTCGGCCTGGTGCCCGGCTCGGGCAGCGAGGCCGGCGACTCCCGGACCTACCACCCCGGCGACGACGTCCGGCGCATGGACTGGCCGGTGACCGCGCGCACCCAGGTGCCGCACGTCCGCGAGACGATCGCCGACCGCGAGCTGGAGACCTGGGCGGTGGTCGACCTGTCAGCGAGCCTCGACTTCGGCACCGGCCTGTGCGACAAGCGCGACCTCGCGATCGCCGGGCTGGCCGCCGTCAGCCACCTCACCGTGCGCGGCGGCAACCGGCTCGGCGCCGTCGTCACCACCGGCGAGCGTGTCGACCGCTACCCGGCGAAGCCCGGGCGGCTGGCCGCCGACCGGCTGCTGCGCGCCGTCGTCGCCACGCCGCGGGCCGCGACCGGGCGCCGCGGCGACCTCGCCGCCGCGCTGGAGACGCTGCGCCGCCCGCCGCGCCGCCGCGGGCTGGTCGTCGTCGTGTCGGACTTCCTCGGCGACACCGACTGGGAGCGGCCGCTGCGCGGCCTGGGCGCCCGCCACGAGCTGCTCGGCATCGAGGTGGTCGACCCGCGCGAGCTGGACCTGCCCGACGTCGGCCCGCTGACCGTCGTCGACCCGGAGTCGGGTCAGACCCTCGAGGTGCCCACCGGTGACCCGCGGTTCCGCGCCCGCTTCGCCGAGGCCGCGGCCGAGCAGCGGCAGGCCATCGCCGCCGGCCTGCGCCGCGCCGGCGCCGGGCACCTGCAGCTGCGCACCGACCGGGACTGGGTGATGGACGTCGTCCGGTTCGTCGCCGACCGCCGGCGCGCCGGCAGCGGCGGGGCGTCCCGGTGAGCACCCCCCGCAGTACGAGAGAGGCCCGCCCGTGAGTTTCCAGTCACCGCTGTGGCTGATCGCGCTCGTCCCCGTCGTCGCGCTGGCGGTCCTCTACGTGGTCCGCCAGATGCGCCGCCGGGTCTACGCGGCGCGGTTCTCCCAGACCGGGCTGGCGCAGAGCCTGCTGCCCAAGCGGGCCGGCTGGGTGCGGCACGTCGCGTTCGGCCTGACGCTGGCCGCGCTGCTGGGGCTGGTGCTGTCGCTGGCGCAGCCGAGCACGGAGGTCCGGGTGCCGCGGGAGACCGCCACCGTCGTCCTCGCGCTGGACGTCTCGCTGTCGATGCAGGCCGAGGACATCGAGCCCAGCCGGTTCGAGGCGATGAAGGACGCCGCCGCCGACTTCGTCGACATCCTCCCGGAGCGGATCAACCTGGGGCTGGTGTCGTTCTCGGGCACCGCCGCGACGCTCGTGGCACCGACCACCGACCGCGAGCAGGTGCGCGGCGCGATCCAGAACCTGGAGCTGTCGGAGGCGACAGCGATCGGCGAGGCGATCTTCACCTCGTTGACCACCATCACCACGTTCCAGTCCACGCTCGACGTGGAGGACGAGGAGCAGCTGCCGCCGGCGCGGATCCTGCTGCTCTCCGACGGCTACAACACCGTGGGCCGGGAGAACACCCAGGCCATCGCCGCGGCGCAGGGGGCCGGGGTGCCGGTGTCGACGATCGCGTTCGGCACCGACTACGGCTCGATCGAGATCGGCGGCGAGGTGACGCCGGTGCCGATCGACCGCGACGCGCTGCGGCAGATCGCCGACGAGACCGGCGGCCAGTACAACGAGGCCCGCACCCGCGCCGAGCTCGAGGCCGTCTACGACGACCTGGGCAGCCAGATCGGCTACACGACCGAGCCGCAGGACGTCTCCTACTGGTTCGTCCGGGTGGCCACGCTGCTGCTGGCGCTCGGGCTCGGACTCGCCGCCTGGCGACTGCAACGCCTGTTCTGAACGACGCGGTGGGCCCGGGACCGGCACGGTCCCGGGCCCACCGCGTCCGGCTCAGACCGTGAAGCCGCGCTGGCGGCGCACCAGCTTCTTCAGCATGAAGACCGTCTGCAGCACGGTGAGCAGGTAGAGCACCGGCCAGCCGATCGACAGGATGGCCGACTGGACGCCGATGCTCTGTTGGCTCCAGGCGAAGATCAGGACGACGAAGGTCGCCGCCGCGCACACCGCCGGCATCACGTACGCCGATCCGCGACCCCGCTCGGCCGCGGCCTGGGCCGCCCAGTTGTCCTTCTCGACACGGGCGAAGAACTGCACCCATGCGGTGACGAAGTGACCCATCCGGACCCACATGTAGAGCTCCGCCGGCGCCACGAGCGTGGCGTAGACGATGTCGACGGCGCTCTTGTCGTGCATCGACAGGGCGATGCGCAGGTTGAGCAGCGTGGCCACGGCCGGCGGGATGAGCCAGACCGGGTTGAACACGAACGCGTCGATCGACAGCGCCGCCGCGAGCAGCAGCAGGAAGCCCATGCGCGCGCCGATGTTGAAGACCATCGAGATGTTCTCGTACCAGCGCAGCCGCAGGTTCGGGTGCAGCGGCTGGCCCTTGCTGTCACCGCGCTGGCCCGGCCACAGCAGGTCGATGCCGCCGAAGTTCCACTTCACCTGCTGGCCGTGCAGCGCGCGCAGCGTGGTCATGGGGCCGACGAAGGCCCGGGCCCGTGCGCTGATCTTGGTGCTGAATCCGGCGTCCTTGATCTGCAGCGAGAGCTTGGAGTCCTCGACCTCCGAGTCGCGCACCCACGGCGCGGACTGGTGGTGGCGGTACATGACCGACTCGAGCGCGCGGACGCTGAACAGGCTGCACTGGCCGCCGAGCACGGCCATGTTCCGGCCGCGAACCAGGTTGTCCATGTTGAAGCCGGCGAACTGTGCACGCTGGCCGGCGACGAGGAACTTGGCCATGGCGCCGTGGACCTTCGACTTGTCGAACGTGTAGATCGCCGACAGCCCGCCGATGCGCGGGTCGGTGACCATCTCCTTCTCCAGCCACTCGACGCAGCGCCGGTCGAGGGTGGTGTCGCCGTCGACACCCAGGATGTAGTCGTGGCCGCGGCTGACGAAGTAGCCGTAGTTGAGCGCGCCGACCTTCTTGTCGGGGTTCTCGCCGATGTCGTGGACGTGGACGACGGTGCGGTACGTCTCGCCCTTGACGACACGGGTGTGCTCACCGACGAACTGCCCGGCGATCTCCGGGGTGTCGTCGTCGGTGTTGTTGATGACGACGTGCACGACGTCCGGGGGCCGGGTCTGCGAGAGCAGCGAGACGAGGACGTCGGCGATCGTCGACTCCTCGTTGTACGCCGGGATGACGCAGCTGATGGTGGCGTGACGCTGCTGCTCCTGCGCCTCCGTGCCGCCGAACTCGGCGGGCACCAGCGAGCTGATGTCGGGGACCTGCTGGCCACCGCGGGCCAACAGGTGCGCGCGGTCGGACGACCGTCGGTTGCCGTGCACGACGAGCTGGGTCATGAGGGGTCCTCCTGCAGGAGCGGCAGCTCGAGGGCGTCGAGCACGGTCTGGCGGAAGTAGCGCTCCGAGCCCGGCTCGGTCTCGACGAGCAGGTCGAACTGCACCGAGACGGTGAGCGACGTGGCCGTGGACGCCGTCCCCGGCAGACTGAGGGCGGTGGTGTAGCTGAACGGCGGGGTGAGCGCGAACTCCCCGCGGTCCTCGGCAGCGAGGGTGCGGGTGGTCCCGTCGTCGGTCGTGGCGGCGAACCGGGTGACCAGCACCTCGGTGTCGGCGTCGCCGCCCTCGACGTGTGCGGCGAGCTGGATCGTCTTGTCGTCGGCAGCGGTCCAGGCGGACGCCCGGTCGGCGGTCCAGTAGTCGATGACGACGGTGCGGTCGCCGGCCGCCAGGGTGCGGGTGAGCGAGCCGCTGTCCAGGTCGCCCGCCGGGCGGGTCGCCTCGGTCGTGGCCGCGGCAGCCTCCGTGGCCGTGCTCCCGTCGGTCGCGGTCTCGGCCGCCGGCGTCTCGTCGGTGACGGCGCTCTCGGCGGCGCTCTCCGCTGCTGCGGCGGACACGCCGGGGCTCATGCTCACGTCAGGCCAGTCGCAGCCGGTCAGGCCGGCGAGCAGCGCAGCGCCGACGGCGATCGTGGCCGCGCGGGATCGGGGTGTGGGTCGGGGCACGGTCCCCCCAGGGAGCGATCGGTGATCGCCGGGACCGGGCGCCGTTGCACACCCCCAGCAGTGGTCACGGATGACGCTACGAGCGGGGCGCGGGGAGCAGTAGGGGTCGTGACCCCTCGGGGGGACAGGCGCCACCGCCCGGAGAGAGCGAACCGTCCGGGCGGAGACGCCCGCTGACTAGCGGGTGGGATCGAGGACGAGCTTGCCGGTGGTGCGGCGGGACAGGATGTCCTGGTGCGCCTCGCGGACGGCGCTCAGCGGGTAGCGGCCGCCGCCGACCGGCTTCAGCGCGCCGTCGGCCACGAGCGGCAGCAGCTCGGTCATGGCGTCGTCCATCATCGACGGGCGGCCCATGCAGTGGGCCAGCCAGAACCCGATGACCGCGCGGCTGGTGCCCATGAGCGCCGGCGCCTGCACCGGCTTCGGCGGGCGGCGGCCGGCCATGCCGTAGGCCACCAGCCGGCCGAAGGGCGCCAGGGCGGAGAACGACCCGTCGAAGACGTTGCCGCCGGTCATCTCCAGGACGACGTCGACCCGCTTGCCGCCGTTGGCCTCCCGCAGCGCCGCGGCGAACGTCTTCGGGTCGTCGTCGGCCACAGCGGGGTCGACGGTGGCGTCGGCGCCGAGCTCCTCGGCCAGCGTCCGCTTCTCCGCGCTGGAGGCGGTGGCGATGACCCGCCCGGCGCCCCACCGCTTGGCCAGCTGGACGGCGAGCGAGCCGACCCCGCCGGCGCCGGCGATGACGACGACCGACTCGCCCGCGGCGAGGTGCGCGCTGGTGCGCAGCAGGTGCCAGGCGGTCGCCCCCTGCAGGACGACGGCGAGGGCCTGCTCGTCGGTGACGGCGTCGGGCACCGGCCAGGTCAGCCGCGGGTTGCCGGCGACCTTCTCGGCGTAGCCACCGCCCTCGACCAGGCCGACGACGCGCTCGCCACCGCCGGCGGGGCGACCGACGAACTCCGCGCCCGGGACCAGCGGCAGCTGCTGAGGCGCCAGGTAGCTGTCCTCGGTCTGGTGGGTGTCGGCGAAGTTGACGCCGGCAGCGCTCACCTCGTAGAGCTGCTGGCCGTCGCCGGGGACGGGGTCGGGGAGGTCGACGACGTCGAGGACCTCGGGGCCGCCGAAGCGGGTGATCTGCACGGCTCGCATGCCCGTCAGGCTAGGTCCCGGGGGAGGTGAGGACCCCGGCGGCGCCCGGCTTCGCCGTGCCGGCGACGTGCGCGGTGCGACGCACGTCGGTACGCCTTCATCCGGGTGACCGGCGCCGGCAGGCCGGAGCCCGTGTCGTGGCGAATGGTCACCGATCGGCGACGCGGACGTATCTGCGACCGCACGTCGAGCCTCCCTTGGGACGAAGGCCCGATCGTGCGCGGTCGTCGACCGTCGTCGGGACGAACACGGGCGGCTTCCGAGCGGTCGCCCGTGCTCAACGGGGTCATGACTGGAGCCTGATGGCGATGACGTCCTCGTCCGGAACAGGAACTCTCCCTCGTCGGGATCACCTCGTCGGCGCCGACCTGCACGTCCCGGTCGCCGGCGAGCCACGTCGCTACGTGGACCTCGACGCCGCGGCCACCACGTCGGCGTCGGAGGCGGTCGTCCGTGCCGTGGAGGAGTTCCTGCCGTGGTACTCCAGCGTCCACCGGGGAGCCGGGGCGAAGTCGCAGGTCTCCAGCGCCCGCTACGAGCAGGCTCGCGAGACCCTCGTCCGGTTCGTCGGAGCCGATCCTGCGACGCACGTCGCCCTGTTCCCGAGGAACACCACCGAAGGCCTCAACCTGATCGCCTTCCGGTTGGGTCTGACCCGGGACGACGTCGTCGTCACCACCGCGGTCGAGCACCATGCCAACCTGCTTCCCTGGCGGCGTCACGCACGGTTGCGGGTCGTCGACGTCGATCAGTCGGGGACCTTCGACGTCGCCGCGGTGGTCGCCGCCCTCGACGAGCGACCCACGCCACGCGTGTTGGCGGTGTCCGGGGCGTCCAACGTCACCGGCTGGCTGCCCGACCTCGCCGCACTCGCAGCGGCGGCCCGTGACCGCGGTGTGCTGGTGGTGGTCGACGGGGCGCAGCTGGTGCCGCACCGGCAGGTGGAGATGGCGGCGCTCGGGATCGACGTGCTCGCCTGGTCCGGTCACAAGATGTTCGCGCCCTTCGGCGCGGGAGGCCTGGTACTGGGACGACGGCTGCTCGCCGACGGTGAACCCTTCCTCGTCGGGGGTGGGTCGGTGAAGGCGGTCTCGTACGAGGAGGTCGTCTGGGCCGACACGCCCGACCGGGACGATGCGGGCTCGCCCAACGTCGTCGGCGTCGTGGCGCTCGCCGCGGCCGCCGAGGAGCTGCGCGCCGGTCGCGAGCGGAACCGGATCCAGGAGGAGGCACTCGTCCGTGCGTTGGACGACGAACTCGCCACCGTTCCCGGGCTGCGTCGCCTGGGGCCCACGTCCGGCGACCGGCTTCCCGTGGCCGCCTTCGTCATCGACGGTGTGCACCACGGGGAGGTCGCTGCCAGGTTGGCCCGGGAGCACGGCATCGGAGTACGCAGTGGGTGTTTCTGCGCGCACCCCTACATCGGCCGTCTGCTCGCACTCACCCGGAGCGAGGTGGAGCAGTTCCACGAGGACGCCCGGGCGGACCTCCACGACAGGCTCCCGGGAGCAGTGCGCGTCAGCTGCAGCTCGGCCACCCCGCTGGCCGACGTCGCCGTGCTCGGAGAAGCCCTGCGCGGCATCGCCGGTCCCCTGCCGGGACGACGCCCGAGCCCGGCGTGCTCCGATGACCGATCAGCGCCCGTCGTGACCTGACTGCGCGGACCGGCGGTGGTGCGTGTCGGGAGAGTCGACGCCGGCCGCGCTCACCTCGTGCAGCTGCTGGCCGTCACCCGGGACGGGATCGGGCAGGTCGACGACGTCGAGGACCTCGGGGGCCGCCGACGAGGGCGATCCGCACGGCTCGCACGCGCCCGAGGCTTGCGCGCCACCGGCACGCAAGGGCTCCACGGGCCGACAGCGGACGGCGCACGAGGCAGTCCTGTACGGGCAGGCCCCCGAGACCAGGTGGTGAGGGTCGCCGGAGGGCTCACTCCCGCCTCGAGCCGACGGTCCCCCCGAGCAGGGGAGGGCCGGCCCCGCCGGCGGGGTACTCCAGCAGCGGCACGGCGTCCTGCGCCCACGCCTGCAGGACCGGATCGACGATCCGCCAGGCCTGCTCGGCCTCCTCGCCGCTCACCGAGAGCCGGGTCCCGCCGGACAGGAGGTCGGTCAGGACCTGGCCGTAGGCGGTGCGCTCGCCCGGGGCTGCCACCTGCGCACCGGGCGGCCGGCCCTCCTCCGGCGCGTCCAGCTCGATCCACGACCGGTCGGCCGCTCCCCGCTCGGCGTCGCACGGGTCGCACGCCGGCGCGGCGGTGCGGAAGTGGAGGGCGATTCCCTTGCGGGGCGTTCCGAGTGCCTTCCCGGTGCGCAGCACGAACCGGGTGCCGGTCCACCGCGGGGTGTCCAGCTCCAGGAGCACCTCGGCGTAGGTCTCGGTGCCGCGAGCGGGGTCGACGCCGTCCTCGTCGGTGTACCCGGGCACGGTCCGACCGCCGGTGGCGCCCGTCCCGCTCAGCGTCCCGGCGGTGTAGCGCGCCCGTCGGCTCCGGGCGGGGATCTCCGCGGCGGAGAGCACGCGGACCGACCGCAACAGCTCCAGCTTGGCCGCGTGCAGGTCGCCCTCGGTCTGCCGAGCCGGCAGCTCCATCGCGACGAGGGTCAGGACCTGGAGCATGTGGTTCTGCATCACGTCCCTGACGGCACCGGTCCGGTCGTAGAAGTCCGCCCGGCCCTCGAGCCCCAGCGTCTCCTCCCACAGCACCTCGACCTCCGCGATGGCGGCGCTGTCCCAGACGGGTGCCAGTGGGCGGCCGGGCGCGCGCAGGTCCAGCAGCGCCTGCACCGTGGGCATCCCGAGGAAGTGGTCGACGCGGAACGCAGCCTCCTCGACGCCGCCGGTCACGCGGGTGAGCAGGCCGTTCAGGGCCGCCGCGCTAGCCAGGTCGGTGCCGAACGGCTTCTCCACCGCGATGCGGCTGCCGGCCGGCAGGTCCGCGTCGCCCAGAGCGCCCAGCATCGCGGGGAACACCGCCGGGGGCAGGGCCAGGTAGACGGCCACCGCCGCGCGGTCAGCGGCATCGTCGTCGTCGAATGCCCGTGCCGCGGCGGCGACGGTGCCGGCCGCTGCGGGGTCGACCGCCCGGTACCGCAGGCGGCCGACCAGGGCGTCCCGCACCGTGGCCGGAACGTCCCCGGCGTGCTCGCGCAACCGGGTGGCCACGTGCGAGCGGAACGTCCGGTCGTCCCAGTCCTGCGCGGCGCCGCCCACGACCTGCAGGCCGTCGGGCATCCGGCCGTCGGCCGACAGCCGGGCGAGCGCCGGCAGCAGGAACCGCCCGGCGAGGTCGCCCGTGGCACCGAGCAGGAGCAACCGGTCGATCACCGGTGCTCCCGGGGGACGGGAACGGCGGGGAGTCGGCTGCGTCCGGGCCACGGGTCCGGTCGCGGGGACGGCGGGGCGGTGACCATGGCCCGACCATCCTCCCCGAGCCCCGCGACGGGCGCCCACGCGGCAGGGGAGCCCTCTGCGCGGGGCGGCCGGAGCGCGGTGGACCGCCCGCCGGCGGCTGCCCCGTGTGGTTGGGACCGTTCCCGGCTGGGGAACGTGCCGGCAGACCGGGAGCGGTCGCGGTCGCCCGTGCGGGCCCCGGCAGCCCGGACAGGACCACCCTCGGAGAGGAACAGCATGCCCACCTGGCTCATCACCGGCTGCTCGACCGGGCTCGGTCGAGCCCTCGCCGAGGCGGTCATCGGGGCCGGCCACCACGCCGTGGTCACGGCGCGCGACGAAGGCACGGTCGCCGACCTCGTGGAGCTGGCGCCGGACCGCGTGCTGGGCGCGGCGCTGGACGTCACCGACCCGGCGCGGGCGGCAGCCGTCTCCCGACAGGCCGAGGAACGCTTCGACGCCGTCGACGTCCTGGTCAACAACGCGGGGTATGGCTACCGCGCCGCGGTCGAGGAAGGCGAGGACGCCGACGTCCGTGCGTTGTTCGAGACCCACTTCTCCGGGTCGGTGACCATGATCAAGGCGGTCCTGCCCGGGATGCGGGCGCGCCGGGCGGGGGCGATCGTCAACGTCTCGTCGATCGGGGCGCACGTCACCCCGCCGGGATCGGGCTACTACGCGGCGGCGAAGGCGGCACTCGAGGGGATGTCCGGCTCCCTGCGCAGCGAGCTGCGTCCGCTGGGCATCTCGGTGACGGTCGTCGTGCCCGGCGGGTTCCGCACGGACTTCTCCGGTCGCTCGCTGACCCAGTCCCGGAACGCGATCGACGACTACGCCGAGACGGCGGGCAGGCGCCGCAAGGAACACGACGCCACGCACGGGACCCAGCCGGGCGACCCGGCGCGGGCCGGCCGGGCCGTCCTCACCGCCGTGGAGTCCGCCGATCCGCCGGCGGTGCTGCTGCTGGGCAGCGACGCCCTGACCAGCTACCGGCAGGTGCTCCGCACGGCCCTCGCCGAGGCCGACGAGTGGGAACAGCTGAGCGTCAGCACCGACTTCCAGGACTGATCCCCGGGGCTCGAGCGTCTGGGCGTGGTCGCGGCGGCCCCTTGGCCGTGGCCGGAGACGTCGCCGGCGAGTGGTCGAGCGCCGGCCCTGCTCCCTCTGCCTACCTCCCCTCGGTACGGGTAGGTGTCCGGCGTGTCCGACTTCGAGATCACCGTCCTCGTCCTGGCCGAGCACGAGGTCTTCCGGCGGGAGTTCGCGGCGCTCGAGGACCTGTCCGGCCAGGAGCTCGCCGCTGCGTGGGAGGCGCTGCACGCCAGGCTGGAGGTGCACGCCGTCGCCGAGGAGCAGCTGTTCTACCCGCTGCTCGCCCAGGAGGCGGACGGCGAGGAGGAGACGGCGGAGGGCGTGCACGACCACAACGAGATCCGGCACGCCGCGGCCGCCGTCGAGGAGCACGAGGTCGGCAGCGAGGACTGGTGGGAGGCGGTGCGCACCGTGCGGCAGGTCAACGCCGACCACATGAGCGAGGAGGAGACGGACTTCTTCCCTCCGTTCAAGGAGGCCGTCGACGACGAGCAGCGCGAAGCCCTCGGGATGCGCTGGCTGGCGTTCCACGACGAGCACGAGCAGGCCGACGGGCTGTCCGGCGAGGACGCCGAGGTGGCCGAGGTGGTCGCGACCGAGGTGCCGGAGGGCGACCCGTCCCTGTGAGCTCGCCGCTCCTCTCCCAGGCGACCAGGTGTTCGGCCGGACACGTGGTCGTCAACGCTCAGGAGTTCGCGGTGGTGCGCCGGGGGTCCGGGCACGTCCCGGGCGACCGGCGCACGTGTCGCCGGGCGGACGCCGGGTAGTCGCCGGTGCCAGCGGCGGCAGGACGGGAGTCCTGGGGCCGGACGACAGTGACCCGGTGCTCGCGCCCGGTGCTCGGACCGTTCGAGGATACCGTGTGCCCCGTACCCGGCTCCGTGCGGTCGCGGCGGGGACGTCGTGAGCCTGCTGCCGCGCGCACCGTCCGAGATCGAGGTCGTGGCCCACCGCGGCGTCTCGGCGGAGGCCCCCGAGCACACTCTCGCGGCCTACCAGCAGGCGCTGACCCTGGGGGCGGACGCCGTGGAGTGCGACGTCCGCATGACCCGCGACGGCGTCCTCGTGTGCGTGCACGACCGCCGCATCAACCGGACGTCCACGGGCCGCGGTGTGGTGTCGGCGCTGGACCTCGCCGAGCTGGAGCAGCACCGCGTCGTCCGCCGGCGACCACGGGGCGCCGGGATCCGGGGTCGGCCGCCGCGACCCGCGGTCGAGGAGGACGACGACGAGCCCGACGAGGACGCCGGGCGGGTGCTCACCCTGGACCGGTTGCTGGAGTACGTGACGGCCTCGCCCGGGCGCGTGCGGCTGGCGATCGAGACCAAGCACCCGACCCGCCACGCCGGTCAGGTCGAGGCGGCCCTGATCACGAGCCTCAGGCGGTTCGGGCTGCTCGCCGGTGGGCGTCCGCTCGAGTGGTCCGGGCGTCCGGCGGTCCGGGTCATGAGCTTCTCCCCGACGGCACTGCGGCGGGTCCGAGTCCTGGCGCCGGATCTCCCCACGGTGCACCTCGTCCGCCAGATCCTGCCGCGGACGCGGACACGGACCGTCCCCCCGGCCGGCACCGCCGTCGGTCCGTCGCTCGCGTTGTTGCGCCAGGACCCGGGCCTGGTCGGACGGCTGCACCGGGCCGGCCTGCAGGTCCACGTGTGGGTGGTCAACCGCCCACGCGACATGCACTTCGCGCTGTCCCTGGGGGTCGACGCGATCATCACGGACGAGGCCGCGGTGCTGATGCACCTCCTGGGACGGGACGGACCGCGGCCCTCGACGCGCACGGGCTGACAGTCGTCGGCGACGGGTGCACGACGGCTGCAGGAGCCCGGCCGGGCCCGGGCACCACGAGAGGGGAACCCGGCCGGGTCGTGCCGTGTCCCTACCAGGGCACGATGCCGGCGTCCTCGAAGGACCCGCCCGTGGGTCCGCCGTCGGGCAGGGTGGCCAGGCGGATGGGGGTCGCAGCGCCCTCGGCCGGGGTGCGCACGCCGCGAAAGCCGTTCAGGTCGGTCGCGACGTAGCCCGGACAGGCGCAGTTGACAAGGACGCGGTCCCGGTGAGCAGGAACGGCTGCTGCGCACCGGCCGCGCCGACGTGGCGATCCTCCACCGGCCGTACGACGAGACGCGCGGACTCGACGTCGAGGAGCTCGTCACCGAGGGGCAGGTGGCGGTGCTGCCGGCCGGCCACCCGCTGGGCACCCGCGGGGAGCTGTCCGTGCACGACCTGGCCGACGTACCGGATCTGCCCGCACCCCGCTGGCCCGGCCCCGACGGCGCCTACCCGGCCGGCCCCGGCCCCGAGGTGCACAGCTCCACGCAGCTCCTGCAGCTGGTCTCCCTCGGCAGGACCATCATGGTGGCGCCCGACTCGGTCCGGGCGCAGCTGCACGACGACGTGGTCGCCGTCCCCGTCGCGGACGCGCCGCCGGTCACCACCGTGATCGCCTGGCCGCCGCACAGCCGTTCCCGGGCGGTCGCCGACCTCGTGCGGACGGCGCTCCGCCTCTGACCCCGTCCCGGACGATCAGGGCCGGTCGCCGCCGGCCGGCTCGGGCCAGCCGGCCAGGGAGCCGATCCAGGCGAGCGCGAGCCAGGCGCCGGTGAGCGACCCGGTGCCGGTGCCGTCGGTGACCTCCAGCTGCCACGGCGCAGCTGCCTGGCGCGGCCGCCGCGAGCCGGTGCCCGGCACGGCGCGGACCACCCGCCAGGACCGGACCGGCAGCGCCCGGGGCGGGCGTCCCGCCGCGACCGCCCAGACGCCCTCCCGTGAGGCCGCCACCACCTCGCCCGGGGCGGATGCCGGCCAGTGCAGCCGGACGACACCCAGGTCCAGGTAGGCGGCCGGGTCCGCGGGCACCGTCCAGCTCGGGCGGCGGGCACCACCGGCAGCGTCCGCGCCCAGGGTGACCACGGCGGAGACGGCGTGCAGCACGACGCCGAGCACCCGTCCCGCGCGGGCCCCGGACGTGGCGTCCTGCACGCGCCATCCGACCAGGCCGCGCAGCTCCGCCTCGCTCACCCGGCCAGCCTGCCGCACGACCTGCGACAGCACGCGCTGGACGACGGGAGGTCGAGACGCCGAGGACCTCCGGGCCGCCGGAGCGGGTGAGCTGTCGCGCGATCGTGGGGGCCGTCGACACGGAGCGGTCCCGGCTGACACGATCGTCCCGGAGCCCACCCCCGTGCCGCCGGCAGCGACCCCGAGTACCGGCGGCGCGAGCCGGTCCTCCCCGACGAGGTGGACCGACGAGGTGGACATGGCTGGCCCGCTGCTCGAGACCAAGTTCCACGTCCCCGCGGGACGACGCGGCCTCCTGCCCCGTCCGAGGCTGAGCGAACGCCTGAGTCGTGGAGCCGAGTCGGCGCTGACGCTGGTGTCGGCCCCGGCTGGGTTCGGGAAGACGACGCTGCTGGCGGAGTGGCTGTCCACCGTCCCGGCCGAGGGACGGTCGGTGGCGTGGCTCTCGGTCGACCGGCGCGACAGCGACCCGGCGCTGTTCTGGACGTACGTCGTGACCGCGCTGCAGGCCGCGGAGCCCGCGGTGGGGGCCGGCGCGCTGGCTCTCCTGCAGTCGGCGCAGTCGTCGACGGAAGCGGTCCTGTCCAGCCTGCTCAACGACCTCGCCGGCCTCGCGCACGACGTCGTCCTGGTGCTCGACGACTACCACCTCCTCGAGGCGCGCGACGTCCAGGACGGGATGGCGTTCCTGCTCGAGCACCTGCCCCCACGGGTCCACCTGGTGATCGCCACCAGGGCCGACCCCTCGCTCCCGCTGGCCCGGTTACGGGCCCGCGGGGACCTCGTCGAGGTGCGGGTCGCCGATCTGCGCTTCACCCGCGACGAGGTCGCGGCGTACCTGGAGCACGGGATGGGGCTGGAGCTGACGTCCGAGGACGTCGCCACGCTGGAGCAACGCACCGAGGGATGGATCGCGGCGCTCCAGCTGGCGGCTCTCTCCCTGCAGGGCCGGCACGACGCTGCCGGCTTCATCGAGGGCTTCGCCGGAGACGACCGCTACATCGTCGACTACCTGGCGGAGGAGGTCCTGCAGCGGCAGTCCGAGCAGGTCCGGACCTTCCTGCTGCGGACGTCCGTCCTGAGCCGACTCAGCGGCGGACTGTGCGAGGCCGTCACCGGCCAGGACGGCGGCAGGGCCACCCTCGAGGCCCTCGACCGGGCCAATCTCTTCCTCGTCCGGCTGGACGACCGCCGCCAGTGGTACCGCTACCACCACCTGTTCGCCGACGTGCTGCGTGCGCGCCTGGTGGACGAGGAACCCGAGCGCCTCCACGAGCTGCACCGCCGGGCGAGCGAGTGGTGGGAGCACAACAGCGAGCCCGCCGAGGCGGTCCAGCACGCGCTGGACGCCGAGGACTTCGAGCGGGCGGCTTCACTCGTCGAGCTCGCCCTCCCGGCCATGCGCCGAGCGCGACAGGAGGCCACGCTGCGGCGCTGGCTCGAGGCCCTGCCCGAGGAACTCCTCCGGTGCAGGCCGGTGCTCACCATCGGGTACGTCGGGTCCCTGATGGCCAGGGGTGAGCTCGAGGGCGTACAGCAGCGCCTGGACGCCGCGGAGCGGTGGCTGGACGCCGCCCGGGACGCCGGGGAACCGTCCGCCGACATGGTCGTCGTCGACCAGGCCGGCTACCGCGCGCTGCCGGGTTCGATCGCCGTGTACCGCGCCGGACGAGCCCTGGTCCTCGGCGACGTGGCCGCCACCATGACGCACGCCCGGCGGGCACTGGACCTCGCCGTCGAGGACGACCACCTCGCGCGAGGCGCGCCGGCGGCGCTCCTGGGACTGGCGTACTGGACCGGTGGTCACCTCGACACCGCACGCCGGTGGTACGCCGATGCCACGGCGAGTCTGGTGAAGGCCGGACACCACTCCGACGCGCTCGGGGGCGCCCTGGTGCTGGCCGACATCGCGATCGCACAGGGCCGTCTGCGAGCGGCCACGAGCGCTCTCGAGGAGGGACTGGAGCTCGCCGGGCGTGTCGATCCTCCGCTCAGGGGCGCGGCGGACATGCACGTGGGCCTGAGCGCGGTGCTGTACGAGAGGAACGACCTCGACGGCGCCCTCCGGCACCTCCTGGTCAGCCGGGAACTGGGCGAGCACGCCGGGCTGCCGCAGAACCGCTACCGCTGGCGGGTCGCGATGGCACGGATCCGCGCGGCCGAAGGCGATCGGGACGCGGCTGTCGGTCTGCTCGACGAGGCCGAGCGCCTGTACGTCGGGGACTTCTCCCCGGACGTCCGCCCGGTGGCGGCACTGCGGGCCCGCGTCCGGATCCGGCAGGGACGGTGGGCCGAAGCGCTCGGGTGGACCCGGGACCGAGGGCTCTCCTCCGACGACGAGCTCAGCTACCTGCACGAGTTCGAGCACCTCACCCTGGCTCGGGCGCTGGTGGGCAGGTACACGGACGAGCGGGACGAGCGCACGATCGACCAGGCGACCGGCCTCCTGGGGCGCCTCCTCGCAGCGGCGGACGACGGGTCGAGGACCGGCAGTCTCATCGACGGCCTGGCCGTCCAGGCACTGGCGTCGCAGGTCCGCGGCGACCTGCCCGCCGCGATCGCCTCGCTCCACCGCGCACTGGCGCTCGCCGAGCCCGAGGGCCACGTCCGGGTCTTCGTGGACGAGGGCCCACCCATGGCTGCCCTGCTGAGGGCGGCCCTGGAGCGGGGACCCGGTGGAGACCGTGTCCGGCGCCTGTTGGCCGCCTTCGACGGTGCCGACGGCCGTGTGCGCCTCCAGCGAGGCCTGGTCGACCCGCTGAGCACCCGCGAACTGGACGTCCTCCGGCTGCTCGCCACCGATCTGGCCGGGCCCGACATCGCCCGCGAGCTCGTGGTGTCGCTGAACACCGTGCGCACGCACACCAAGAACATCTACGCGAAGCTCGCCGTGAACAACCGGCGGGCAGCGGTGCGCCGAGCCGAGGAGCTCGACCTCACGTCCTCGGTCCGCGGCCGCGGGCACCGGGGCCGCGGCGTCCCCGAGCGCTAGGACCTCGCCCGGTCGCGCGCCGGGCCCGACCCCGTCGAGATCACCACGTCGCTCACCACACGTGGTGATCCGGGCTCACCACGTCCGCTCCTACGGTCGCTCGCATCAGCCGAGAGGGGCGCGAGCGACATGTCGACCGGCCAGGACCACGAGCCCGGGCTCTACGAGATCCGCGTCAGAGGACACCTCGAGTCCCGCTGGGCCGCCTGGTTCGACGGGATGACCCTGACGCACGGGAGCGACGGCACCACGGACATCCGGGGTCCGGTCGTCGACCAGACCGCGTTGCACGGCCTGCTGCACACGGTGCGGGACACGGGCCTGCCGCTGGTGTCGGTCACCCAGGTCGAGCGCCCTCGAGCCGCAGCCCCACCGAGCGAACCGCGATCCGCACGAGGAGAAGCCAGATGACGATGACCGACCGCACCCCGGCAACCGGGGGAGTGGCGATGGACCCGCTGCGGAGGACGGCGATGCTCGCGGGCGGGCTGTACCTGCTCACGTTCGCCTCCTCGATCCCTGCCCGGTTCTACTTCCTGGACCCCGTCCTGAGCGACCCCGGCTACGTCGTCGGCCCGGGCGCCGACACGCGCGTCCTTGTCGGCGGCCTGCTCGACGTGGTCAACGCCCTCGCCTGCATCGCCACCGCGGTCGTGCTGTTCCGGGTGGTGAAGCGGCAGAGCGAGACCCTGGCGCTCGGCTTCGTCACCTCCCGACTGCTGGAAGCCGCCATCATCTCCGTCGGCGTCGTGAGCCTCTTCGCGGTCGTGACCCTGCGACAGGACACGGCCCGAGCCGCCGGCGCGGACGAGGCCTCGCTGATCGCCGTCGGGTCGTCACTCGTCGCCGTCTACGAGTGGACGTTCGTCCTCGGCCCCAACGTCATGGCCGCCGTGAACGCGCTGTTGCTGGGCACCCTGCTGTACCGGTCCGGCCTGGTCGCACGTGCCATCCCGCTCACCGGGCTCGTCGCGGGCCCCCTCCTGCTGGCATCCGTGACCGGAGTGGTCTTCGGCACCCACGACCTCAGCTCCGGTGTCCACGTCATCGCCGCGCTCCCGATCGCTGCCTGGGAGTTGTCGCTCGGCGTCTACCTGGTGGTCCGGGGCTTCAGGCCCGCACCGATCACCGCCCACTGGACCGTCCCCACCCGCGGTGGCCTCGAGGGAGCAGCGCGATGAAGGCGATCGTCCAGGACCGGTTCGGCCCCCCGGACGTCCTGCAGTTCCTGGACGTCGACCGACCCCGCATCGGCCCCGACGACGTGCTGGTCCGCGTGCACGCCGCTGCGGTCAACCCGTACGACTGGCACGTGCTCCGCGGTGACCCGTACGTCGCGCGGCTGATGGGCGGAGTGGGCCTGACCAGGCCCAGGACACGGGTGGCCGGGGCCGACGGGGCCGGCGTCGTGGAGGCGGTCGGGGAGGGCGTCCGCGGCCTCCGGCCCGGCGACGAGGTGCTCGGCTGGTTCGAGGGTTCCTTCGCCGAGTACGCGCGAGCCACGGCGGACAGGGTGGTGCCCAAGCCGGCGCGCCTCACCTTCGAGCAGGCGGCCGCCGTCCCGATGGCGGGGGAGACCGCGCTGCGCGCCGTCCGCGACGTCGGCCGGGTCCGGGCCGGGCACCGGGTGCTGGTCAACGGGGCGGCGGGCGGCGTGGGCAGCTTCGCCGTCCAGATCGGGGCCGCCCTGGGCGCCGAGGTCACCGGGGTGTGCAGCACCCTCAACGTCGACCTGGTGCGGTCGCTCGGCGCGACGCACGTCGTCGACCACCGCACCGACGACTTCACCGATGCGGGGACGCGCTACGACGTCGTCCTGGACAACGTGGGCAACCAGCCGCTGCACCGGCTGCGTCGAGTGCTGACGCCGGTCGGGACGCTCGTCGCCAACGCCGGTGGCTCGCCCGGCCACCTGTTCGGTCCCATCGGGGCGATCCTGCGCGTCGTCGCCGTCAACGCCCTCGTCCGCCAGCGGCTCGTGCCGCTGCCGAGCACCTGGGAGAGGGACGACCTGCTCGCCGTCACGGAACTGATCGAGGCCGGGGAGGTCGCTCCGGTCATCGACCGGACCTTCCCGTTGGCCGACACCGCCGCTGCTCTGCGCCACGTCGAGGCCGGACACGCCCGCGGGAAGGTCGTGATCACCGTCGCGTGAGCCGTCCGCCCCTCCGCTCGACCCCAGCTACCGGCTCGGAGCCGCTCCGATGATCACGGTCACAGCACTCACCGAGCAGTACGGCGACCGCCTCGCCGTCGACGACATGAGCTTCGAGGTGGCCGCGGGCCGTGTCACGGGCTTCGTCGGTCCGGCGACGGAGACGCTCGCCCCGGCGACGGGACGGCAGCTCCGCTATGACGCGATCTCGAGCGAGGCGTTCACCGCCGGCATGTCCGCTGCCGGCCTGCCGGGGGCCCCGGTGGCGGTGCTGGACGAGGTGTTCGCCGAGCTCCGTGACGGCCGGGACGCCGGCCCGGCCGACGGTGTCCAACGGGCCCTGGGCCGGCCGCCCCGGGACTTCGTGGAGTTCGCGCGCACGACTGCGCGACCGGGGCTCGGAGTGACCTCCTGATCGGACCCGGCCCGGCCGGTCGGTGACGCGCCGGCCGGCTCGCCCCGCGTCGTCACCCGGTGGACGACGTCGATCCGGCTCGCACGACCCTGCCGGGTGTGGGATGACGCGATGACGCCCGAAGAGACCGTGCTGGCCTTCCACCGGGCCCTGGACCTGCGAGACGGCTCCGCCTTCGGTCTCGTCGCCGAGGACCTCGTCCAGCACGCCGCAGGGCCGCAGGGCCGCGAGGGCCTGCGAGACACGCTCGCGATGCTCGACCACGCCCTCGACTCCCCGACGGCGACGATCCACCGCGTGGTGGCCCAGGACGACCTCGTCGTCGTGCACCTCACGCTGCACGGGCGCCACGTGGCCTCCACGATGCCGCTGCTCGCCGGGCTGACCCCGACCGGGAACGACGTCGCGTGGGACTTCATCCACATCTGGCGGGTGGCGGACGGCGCGATCGTCGAGCACTGGGCCTGCCGCGACGACGTCGGACTCCTCGCGCAGGTCGGCGGCTGGCCGTCGTCCCGCTAGTCCGGGACCAGCGTGCCGCTCCGGTCGACGGCGATCAGTTCTCGCCGCGGCCCCGGTCTCCACCACGGGTACCGAGCGCTCCGGAGGAGGACGAGATGACCGCGACCTACACGTTCGACGTCTTCTCCAGCCTCGACGGCTACGGCGCCGCCAGCGCCGACTGGGCCGGCTACTGGGGCAAGCAGGGCCCCGAGCTGCTCGACCACCGTCTCGACCTGTTCGCCGGCGAGCAGCGGATGGTCTTCGGGGCCACCACGTTCCGGCAGTTCGTGCGGATGCTGTCCTCGAGCACCGAGGAGTCCGAGGTACGTGACCCGTGGGTCACCCGGATGACGCGCATGCCCGCGACGGTGGTGTCGACGACGCTGCACGAGCCGCTCGACTGGCCGGACGCGACCGTCGTGAGCGGCGACGCCGTCGACGTCGTCGCCCGGCTCAAGGAGGAGTCCGACGTTCCCCTGCGCTCGCACGGCAGCCTGTCGATGAACCGGGCGCTGATGGCCGCCGGCCTGGTCGACCGGGTCCAGGTGACGGTCTTCCCCGTCGTCACCGGCCGGACCGGCACGGACCCGGTCTTCGGCGGTGCGGCCGACTTCGACCTCGAGCTGCTCGAGAGCCGGACGCTCGACGGGCGCACCCTGGAGCTCGTCTACCGGCCCACCCTGCACTGACCCCCACGGATCCGGCTCGTCCGGGGCGATCAGGAGGAGTGGCGCCAGCGCCGGCCGTCGCGGGCGACCAGCGAGCCGGCCTCCGGCGGTCCCCACGTGGCTGCCTGGTACAGCGGGATGGGCCGTTCGTCGTCCGCCCAGTACCGCATCACCGGGTCGACGATGCGCCAGGACCGCCCGACCTCGTCGGCGCGGATGAACAGGGTGGGGTCGCCGATCAGGGCGTCGAGGATGACCCGCTCGTAGGCGTCGGGGGACTGCTCGTCGAAGCTCTCGTAGGAGAAGTCCATGGACGCCTTCTGCACGCGGAAGGCGTGCCCGGGCACCTTGGCGCCGAACCGCAGGCTCAGTCCCTCGTCGGGCTGCACGCGCACGATCAGGGCGTCGGGCTCCAGCCCCTGCTCCTGTCCGGGGAACAGCGGGAGCTGCGGAGGGCGGCGGAACTCCATGGCCACCTCGGTGAGCCGTGCGGGGAGCCGCTTGCCGGTGCGCACGTAGACCGGCACGCCGGTCCACCGCCAGTTCTGCACCTCCAGTCGCATCGCCACGAAGGTCTCGGTCGCGCTCAGGGGGTCGACCCCGGGCTCGTCGCGGTAGCCGGGCATCAGGTCCTCACGCGTGCCGCCACGGGTGTACTGCCCGCGCACGGCGTTCGCCGCGATCTCCGCCTCCTCGTCCAGCGGCTGGATCGCGCGCAACAGCTTCACCTTCTCGTCGCGGATCGCCTCGGGGTGGAAGGACGTGGGCGGCTCCATGAGGAAGAGGGAGAGGACCTGCAGGACGTGGTTCTGGACGATGTCCCGCATGGCGCCGGTGGTCTCGTAGAACCCACCCCGCTCGCCGACGCCGAGGGTCTCGGCCACGGTGATCTGCACGTTGTCGACCCAGGTGCGGTTCCAGATGGGCTCGAAGATCGAGTTGGCGAACCTCAGCGCGAGCAGGTTCTGCACGGTCTCCTTGGCCAGGTAGTGGTCGATCCGGAAGATCTGCTCCTCGGCGAACGCCGACGACAGTTCCGCGTAGAGCTCCCGGGCGCTGACCTCGTCCCAGCCGAACGGCTTCTCGACCACCGCGCGGACGAAGCCCTCGCCGGCGGGCACGGACAGTCCCGCCTTGCCGAGGCTGATCGCGATCGGCCCGAACAGGCGGGGCGGCGTGGCGAGGTAGTGGACGCGGTTGCCGGCGGTCCCGTGCCGGTGGTCGCACTCGGCCAGCACGTCGGCCAGGCGCTGGTAGGTGGCCGGGTCGTCGTAGTCGCCGTGGACGTAGCGGGCTGCCGCCGTGAGGTCCTTCCAGCGCGGGTGGCCCTCCCCGGACACGCTGCGACGGCAGAGGTCCCCGAACTCGGCGTCGGTCATGGGCGTGCGGGCGACGCCGACCAGCGCGACCTCGGCAGGCAGGGCCCCGTAGCCGGCCAGCCGCTCGAGTGCCGGCAGCAGCTTGCGGGCGGTGAGGTCACCGGAGGCGCCGAAGATCACCAGGACACACGGCGGGGAGCGGCGATCCGCATCGACGTTCATGCGCTGCGAGCATGCCCGGAGCGGACGGCCACCGACAGGCCCCCGACGCGGTGGCCCGAGCCGACGTCCGTCCGCGCGCATGCCGGGTTCGACGGGCGCTGCTCCGGCAGGTGCCACGGGTGAGGACCAGCTTGCCGGGCAGCTGCTGGTTTGGTACCTCGGCCGGCGCCGAGCGCGATGCCGCCCGGGCCCGAGCTCGGCAAGCGGCCCGGGGCGGAGCCGGCGCGCCCGGTCGCGACGGAGAGCGGACCGTGGCCCCCGCGTGGCGAGAGCGCGGTGGCTCCGTTCGACGTCTTGTCTCGCAGGCGAGGCGCGGGCACGCTGTCGGCCACCCCGACAGCAGCGGCGTCGGCCCGGGCGCCGCCCGGACCTCCGGAGCGCCCTGATGCTGTTCCACGTCAGCTTCCGCGTCGAGCACACCCGGCTCGACCGCGACGAGTTCTGGGACGAGTGGGAGCAGGAGACCGAGGCGGCGCTCGGCGCGCTCGAGACCGGGGTCATCAAGAGCCTCTACAAGGTCGCCGGACAACGCCGGGTCATCGGCATCGTGGAGGTCGAGTCGCACGATCAGCTCGACCAGATCGTCATGGGCGCCCTGCCGATGAGCCATCACCTGACCCTCGAGGAGGTCCTCCCGGTCCGGGAGTACACGGCCTTCGCCGAGGACGTGCGCAGGCGCTGGCAGCCCTGACCCCGGGACCCCCGGCCCGTCGGGTCCGGGCCTCCGCACCGACAGCTCCAGGCGACGACGCTGCTGGCGAAGGCGCGGGGGACGACCCCGCCGAAGCGACAGGTGACGCCAGGGGCGAACACCGAGGAGGTGCCGCCGCCGAGCAGCACCGGGTGCAGCCCGTCGCGACGTGCTCGGCCATCTCGTCCACGCGGTCGCTGGACTCGTCGACGCTGCGCTGGGGCCAGGCCCCGGCGGACCCCTGGTCGGTCAGGGGCCCACGACGAGCGCGCCGCTGGGTCCAGGACGAGCCCCCCGTCGTCGACGCGGCCGGAGGCGGACCGAGGCGCGTCGGCCGGTGTCCCAGCGGCGGTGTGCCCGCCTCAGGTGTGGCGGGAGAACACCCCCAGGGCGGTCCTCCAGGTCTGGTCGAGGTCGGCGCCCGGGGGAAAGCGGTGGGCGAGTTCCAGGTCGACCAGGCCGTGGGCCAGCGCCCACACGGCCCGGGCGAGGTGCTCGTCGCCGCCCGCGGCGGCCACGACCGGCGCGGCCGCGGCGGTCTCCACGCCCGGCTCCAACGCCTCGCGCCGCAGGGGACGCCGGGTGGCGAGCTCGTAGAGGCGCGGATGGGCCATCGCCCAGGCCCGGTACGCCGCGGCCAGCTCGAGCAGTCCGGTGCCGGCCGAGGCGAGCGCCTCGCCCATGGAGCGCAGCGCGCGCTCCTGCAGGCCGGCCTCGATGTCCTCCTTGCTGCGCACGTGCTTGTACAGCGACGGCGCCTGGATGCCCAGTTCGTCCGCCAGCCGGCGCATCGTCAGGCCCTCGGGCCCCTCGGCCTCGAGCACGGCCTCGGCGACGGCGAGGATCTCGTCGCGGCGGGTCACGGGCGCACGGACCCCGACCGGTCGCGCAGGCCGGAGCCACGCTGCAGGTCGCGGCCACCGCCGGCCCCCGGCGGGAGGTGGCGCGGGCGTACCCCGGCAGCCGTGGTCACCGCGTCGCGTCCACTCGCCCGTCCCGACCGGCGAGGCCCTCGGCCCGGTGCTTCAAGGCCTCGTTCATCGCCGCGAACCCGGCCTCCGTCCGGCGCAGCATGCTCGCTCCGAGGGGTACCAGGAGCCCCCGGAAGACCTCCCGCTGTGTCAGCTCGGTGCCCCCGTCCGTGCGTGGCGTCAGGGTGAACGAGTGGGTGCCGTCGAACAGGCCCGGCAGCCCCAGCCGGCCCAGCCAGGCCAGCTCCCGCGCCTCCTCGGCGGCGGTGACCGTGGGGCGGAAGGTCATCCCGCGGCTCCCGGGCGGGACGATGCGCACCTCCAGCCGCCGGCCCTCCCGCAGCTCGCCGGCCAGCACGGGCATGAACGGGTTCCAGGCTCCGTAGGCGGACGTGTCGGTCAGCACCTGCCACACCAGGGCGGGCGGCGCGTCGATGGTCGTGCTCACGCTGATCTCTCGCACGGTGCGCTCCAGGTGAGTCGTCGGCTAACGGCGTTAGCCATGATGGCTAACATCGTTAGCCGCGTCAAGACCGATGGAGGTGGCCGCCCGTCAGGTGTCCGCCAGCCACGACAGCAGACGGCCCCGCGACCAGCAGCGGCCGACCGCCTCCGCACTCGGAGCCGACCCGTCGAGGACCGCCAGGCCGACGATGCTGTGGCCGGAGGCGCGGCGGTCGCCGAGGGTCGGAACCGACGGCGCGACCCCCACCCCCTCGGCCGACACCCACGCCACCGTCCGGCCGTCCGCCGCCTCGACGAGGCGCTGCAGGAACCGCAGCCGGCTCCCGGGTGGGAACCGCGACAGCGCCCACGTCGTGGTGACGACGGGCAGGGCGTCCGCGGGCACCCGGTCGAGGGCGTCGGGCAGCAGGTCGACGGGGTCGCCCCGCAGCAGCAGCGGAGGGGCGGTCGCCACCAGCGCCATCTCCGCCTCGAGCCTCGCGAGCCGCTCCGGCCGGTCCGGCGCCAGGCAGGCGCGCAGCCACCGGGCGTCGTCCGGGTCGGTCACGTCGAGCGGATCGACGTCGACGCCGATCCGGGCGACGACCTCTGGCACCGCCCGTGTCGGGACCGGCCGGTCGCCCACGGTCGAGCACGACTGCTGCACGGGGGAGGACGGGTCGCCCAGCCGTCGCCCGTCGCCGTAGGTGATGCCCACGCGGTCGACGGTGAGGTTGAGCCCGGCCGAGCGGCCTACGTCGACCAGCCCGACCGCGTCCGCGCCTGCCCGTCGCGCCGCCTCGGCGACGGCCGGGTACAGCACGGCGCAGCGGCCGGTCTCGTCGGGGTGCGTCCGCCGGTGCACGGCGATCGCCACGACCGCGTCGGTCATCCGGACGAGTGCGTCGACCGCCGCGTCGGCGGCAGCCTCGCCGTCCCCCGCGGCGTAGGCCGCGGCGAGCGCCGGGGCGCGTCCGGCGAGGGCGAGGTCGTGCAGCGCGGCGAGGACCACGGTGGGGTGCCGCTTGCGCGCCGGTACCGCCTCGAGGGCGCGCAGGGCCTCGCCGGACCCGCTCAGGGCGACGGCGACGCGCTCGTACAGCGGCGAGGTCCCTGCGGCGTCGACCTCGCCGAAACGCCGGTACACCTCGGCGAGCGTGCGGGTCCTGCCTCCGGTCACGGCGCCTCCTGCTGTCGGTCCGGGCTCCCCGACGATGCCAACCGGGGCGGCTCACCCCTGCGGGACGGCCCGGAGCCCGAGCAGGTCCCGCGGGACCACCGGCATCCAGATCCCCGGGGCCCGAGCGGCGGTGCTACCGCAGGGCGGGCGTCCGGTTGGCCAGCTCGAGGAGCACGTCGGCGTGACACGGCTCGTCGACGGGGCACCAGCACGCCAGGTCGCGGCCGGCGAGCAGCTGCCGGGCCTGCTCGGCGTGGGCGCTGTCGGCCCACCGGCGGTACCACTCGACGGCGGTGGCCCGGTCGGGGCAGCGGACGACGCGGACGCCGTCCTCGTGGTCGCCCGGCTCGCGGTGGGTGGGGAGGGGCCAGCCGGTCCCGTCCTCCCCGGCCGGCCACATGTACGTCTCGCCGACCCGGAACGGGTTGCCCCAGCGGGACGGGCGGGCGACGACGACGGTGCCCGGCGGCTTGCGCCACCCGCGGGCCCGGGAGAGCTGCACGCGCCTCGGGGTCCTCATGCACCGATGCTGCTCCCGGGGTGTGACAGGACCCGCCGGCGCCCCCGTCACACTGGGGGCGCTCGGCCGGCGTGCGCCGGCGACGACCGAGGAGGCCCCCATCCCGACCGACCAGATCCTGGCCGAGGCGACGCAGGTCGCCGACCTGCTGCTCGAGGTCCAGACCCGGGTGAACGCGCAGATCGACGCCGCGCTGTCGGACCTGCTGCCCGGTGTCCGGCAGCAGCTCGGCGTCGCGCCGGACGGCGACGTCGACCTGTCCGGCCTGGTCAACGCCCGGATCACCGGCCTGAGCGTCGTCGTCACCCCGGCGGCGGTCGCGACGGTGGTGCCGCTGTCGGCGGAGTCGGCTGCCACGACCGGAGCCGCCCGCCGCGCCGTCACGCGCATCCTCACCGGCGACGACGACCGCCTCGCCGTCATCGCCGGCCCCTGCTCGATCCACGACCCGGCCGCCGCTATCGAGTACGCCGCCTTCCTCGCCCGCATGCGGGAGCGGCACGGTGCCGACCTCGAGATCCTCATGCGGACCTACACCGAGAAGCCGCGGACCGAGGTCGACTGGAAGGGGTTCGCCTACGACCCCTTCCTCGACGGGTCCAGCCGGATCAGCGTCGGGCTCGTGGCCACCCGCATCCTCATGGCCCGCATCACCGACCTGGGCGTGCCGGTGGCGGCCGAGCCGCTCAACGCGCTCACGCCGCAGTACGTCAACGGCCTGGTCACCTACAACGGCGTCGGCGCGCGCAACGTCACCGACCAGACGGCGCGGGAGCGGGTGTCGGGCTTCTCGTCCGTGGTCGGCTTCAAGAACTCGCCCGAGGGCAGCATCGACGCCGCGATCTCGGCCGTGCTGACCGCGCGGGCGCCGCACGAGTTCCTCGGCGTCGACGCCCACGGGGTGTCCGCCCAGCTGTCGACCACCGGCAACGACACCGGCCACGTCATCCTCCGCGGCGCCAAGGACGGCCCCAACCACTCCGCCGCGCACGTGGCGGAGACGAAGCGCAAGCTCGCGGTGCGCGGGCTGCCCGAGGTGGTCGTCGTCGACGCCTCGCACGGCAACAGCCTCAAGGACCACCGCCGCCAGCCCGGCGTCGTCCGGGACCTCGCCGGGCAGGTCGCCGGCGGGGAGCAGGCCATCCGCGGGGTGATGATCGAGAGCAACCTCGTCGCGGGCCGGCAGGACCTCGACCAGCGGCACCCCGAGCGGCTGGAGTACGGCCTGAGCGTCACCGACTCCTGCGTCGACCCGGCCACCACCGAGGAGATGCTGGCCGAACTGGCCGGGGCGGTGCGCGCCCGCCGCGGATAGGCCCTTGACGCCACGGATCGGACCGCTGTTCGCTCCGGGACGTGGGTCGCACCCCGGGCGCGACCGCGGCCGGCACGCACGAGCGGCTGCCGCGGGCGGCCCGCAGGAGGGGTGCGCCCGGGGAACGGAGAGCCGCCCGTGAGGATCTCGATCGACCCGTCGCTGTGCCAGGGGCACGGCCGCTGCTACGACCTCGCGCCGGACCTCTTCGGCGCCGACGACGAGGGCTACGCCACCCTCCTCGTCCCGGACGGCCGGGTCCCGGCCGACCTGGAGGACGGCGCGCGGCTCGCCGCCGCCAACTGCCCCGAGTCAGCCGTGCTCGTGCTCCGGGACGCCGTGACCGAGGAGGTGACGCGGTGAGCGTCGACGACCGTTTCACCTCCGACGCGAGCACGCTGCGGTCGGACCCGGCCCTGGGCACGTTCAGCGAGATCGTCAGCGGCCCGGTCCGCGACTGGGCCACCGACTTCTCGCACACCGGCGAGGAGTGGGCCCGGGGCGCGATCGGCATCTGGGACGACCTGCGGCAGCGCTGCCCGATCGCGCACACCGAGCGCTTCGGCGGGGCGTGGCTGCCCACCCGCTACGAGGACGTCGCCGCGGTCGCCTACGACACCGAGCACTTCTCCTCCCGCGGGATCATCGCGGGCAACTTCCGGCCTCCGCGTGCCCTGGCGCCGGTCGGCGGCACCCCGCCGATCTCCTCGGACCCGCCGTTCCACCACGACGCCCGCAAGCTGCTCCTGCCGGCGTTCACCAAGAACGCGGTCGGCCGGCAGGAGGAGAGCACGCGTGCGTTCTGCGCCTCCCTGGTCGACGGCCTCGCCGGTCGGGACGTCGTCGATGCCGCCGCCGACTACGCCCAGCACATCCCGGTGCGGGTGATCGCCGACATGCTCGGCTTCCCGCCCGAGGACGGGCCGCGGTTCCGGCGGTTCGTCGAGAACGCGCTCGAGGGCATCGACCTGCCGCCCGAGGAGCGCCTCGCGCGCAGCAGCCGCCTGTTCGAGTACCTGCTCGTCCAGATCCGCGACCACCTCGAGCACCCGCGCGAGGACCTGACCAGCTACCTGCTCGAGGCCGAGCTCCACGGCCGCAAGCTGGAGCCCGCGCACGTCGCCGGCACGATGGCGCTGCTGCTGATCGCCGGCATCGACACCACGTGGAGCGCCATCGGCGCCTCGCTGTGGCACCTCGCCGGCCACCCGGAGGACCGGCGCCGGCTGGTCGCCGAGCCCGGGCTCCGGCCGAGGGCGGTCGAGGAGTTCCTGCGCGCCTACGCCCCGGTGACCATGGCGCGGCTGGTGAAGGACGACGTCACCTGGCGCGGCGTGGAGATGAAGGCCGAGGACTGGGTGCTGCTGTCCTTCCCGGCGGCCAACCGGGACCCCGCGCAGTTCGAGCGGGCCGGCGAGGTGCTCATCGACCGGCAGGTGAACCGGCACGCCGCCTTCGGCCTGGGCATCCACCGCTGCGTCGGGTCGCACCTGGCGCGCATGGAGCTGCGGGTGGCGCTCGACGTCTGGCTCGACCGGGTGCCGGAGTTCTCCCTCGCCGACCCCGCGGCGGTGCGGTGGTCGACCGGCCAGATCCGCGGCCCCCGCGCGCTCCCGCTGCGCATCGGCTGAGGCGACGGGTCCCGTCCGGCGCGCCCGTCGTCGCTCAGCGGGACAGCAGTGACCGCAGCACCTCGACGACGACGTCGGGGCGCTCCTCGGCCATGGAGTGACCGGCGTCGACGGTGCGGTGGTCGAGGTCGGCGGCCCACGCCCCCCACAGCGCGGCGGCGTCGAAGCCGAGCGCGGCACCCCAGTCCTGCTGCAGCACGGTGACCGGCATGGGCAGCCGCCGGCCGGCCGCGCGGTCGGCGGCGTCGTGCTCGAGGTCGACGCCGGCACCGGCCCGGTAGTCGGCGACGATCGAGGGCACCCGCTCGCGGGAGGCCCGCAGGTACCCGGCGCGCACCTGGGCGGGGAACCGCCCCTCGCGGCCCCAGGCGTCGAGGAACGACCCGAAGAACTCGTCGGCGGTGGCCGCGACCATCGCCTCGGGCAGACCCGGCGGCTGGGCCATGAGGGACAGGTGCCAGGCCACCGCCGCCCGCACCCCGTGCAGATGTCCCAGGAGTCGAGGGTGGGCAGCACGTCCAGGGAGCACAGGTGGGTGACGACGTCGGGGGAGTACAGGCCGGCGCGGATCGCCACCAGGGCACCGCGGTCGTGGCCGGCCAGCGCGAACCGGTCGTGGCCGAGCGCCTGTGCCGCAGCGACGACGTCGGCGGCCATCGTGCGCTTGGGTAGGTGTCCGGGCCGGTCACGGCGGGGGCGTTGCTGGCGCCGTAGCCGCGCAGGTCGGGGCAGACGACGGTGTGGTCGGTGGCGAGCTGCGGCGCCACGTGCCGCCACATCAGCGACGTCTGCGGGAAGCCGTGCAGCAGGACGAGGGCGGGGCCGCTGCCGCCCACCGCGGCGGACAGCTGCACGCCGTCGACGCCGGGGAGCCGGACGCGGTCGAAGCCGGGGATGTCGGGGGTCATGCCGACCACCCTCGGCGCGGCCGATGAGCGCTCGATGAGCGTCTCGTTCGGGGTGCTCGGACCGGTGACGGCCTGGGACGCCGACGGGCGGCCGCTGCCACTGGGCGGCCCGCGGCACCGCGAGCTCCTGGCCCGGCTGCTCGTGGCCCGCGGCCGCGTCGTCCCGGTGCCGGTCCTGGTCGACGACCTGTGGGACGTCCCGGGCGGCGGCGCCGTCGCCGCCGTGCGGACCTTCGTCGCCGCGCTTCGCCGGGCACTCGAGCCGGACCGGCCGCCCCGGACCCCCGCCCGGCTGCTGGTCACCGAGGGGCCCGGCTACGCGCTGCGGCCCGGTGCGGACGCCGTGGACGCCTGGCGGGTGGAACACACGCTGGCGGTCCCCGCGGATCTGCCCGCGCTGGAGGAGGTGCTGGCCACCTGGCGCGGGCCGGCGCTGGCCGACGTCGGCGACCGGCCGTGGGCGGCGCCGGACCGGGCACGTTGGGCGGAGCTGCACGACACCGCGGTAGAGCAGGCGGCAGCGGCGCTGCTCGACCTCGACCGCCCCCGGGGACGCCGTCCCGCGGCTGGACGCGCACGTCACCGGGCACCCGTGGCGCGAGGAGGGCTGGCGGCTGCTCGCGCTGGCGCTCTACCGCAGCGGGCGGGCGCCGGACGCCCTGGCGGTGCTGCGGCGGGCGCGTGCCCGGCGGGCCGGAGACTGGGGCTGGACCCGGGGGAGCGGCTGGTCGAGCTGGAGGGGCAGGTGCTCCGCCGCGACCCGGCGCTCGACCGGCGCCGGCCCGCGGGTGCCGAGGCGGTGTGGGCGCGGGCGGCGGGGAGCTGGGAGCGCTCGGTCGGGACGCGGGCCCGGCTGGAGTCGTCGGTGACGCTGCTGGGGCGCACTGGCCGTCAGCGGCGCGGCCGGGCTCACCGCCGCCCGCGAGCAGCGCCTGGCCACGGTCGCCGCAGCCGAGGAGCTCGGCGACCCGCTGCTCACCGCCCGCGTCGTCGGCAGCTTCGACGTCACGTCGGTGTGGACCCGCTCCGACGACCCGGCGGGCTCCGCCGCGCTGGTGGCCGCGGCCGGACGGGCGCTCGATCGGCTCCCGCCGGACGCGCCCGTCCCGCTGCGCGCCCGGCTGCTCACCACCGTGGCGGTCGAGTCGCGCGGGCTGCCCGGCCTCCGCGGGCCGGCCGCGGCGCGGGCGGCCGAGGAGCTCGCCCGCGCGAGCGGCGACCCGGCCCTGCTCGCCTCCGCGCTCGGCGCCGTCTACCTGCACACCTGCGGCCGCACCGGGCTCGCCGCGGAACGCGACGCGATCGGCGCCGAGCTGGTGGAGCTGGCCGGCCGGGCGGGCCTGGACACGCACCTGGTGCTCGGGCACCTCGTTCGGCTGCAGGCCCGCAGCGCGCTGGGCGACCTCGCCGGCGCCGCCGGGCACGCCGACGTCCTCGACCGGCTCGCCGTCCGGTCCGAGCGGCCGCTGGCCACGGTGTTCACCACCGGCTGGCGGGCGCTGCGCCGCGTGCTGGAGGGCGCCCCCGACGCGGAGGACGTGCTGACCACGGCGCTGCGGCCCCTCGGCGACGCCGGCATGCCCGGCGTCGCCGAGGGCCCGCTGCCGCTGGCGCTCACCTGCCTGCGCGTGGAGCGCGGCCGGCCGGCCGGCCCGGTCGGCGACCCCGGCCCGTACGCCCCGTGGGTGCGTCCGCACCTGCTGCTCGTGCAGGACCGGGCCGCCGCGGCCGCCGCCCTGCGGGACCTGCCCGACCCGCCGCCCGGGCTGCTGCTGGAGGCGCTGTAGGTGCTGGCCGGCCGCGCCGCGCTGGCGGTGGGGGACCGGGAGCTGGTGCGCCGGGCGGCTGACGCCCTGCGGCCGGCCGCGGAGGAGGTCGCGGGCGCCGGCAGCGGCCTGCTCACCGCGGGCCCGGTGGCGGCGACCCTCGCCCTGCTGCGGGACTGAGCGTCAGACCTCGACGGCGGTGCCGCAGACGCCGCAGACCTCCAGCCGGTGCCGTCCCCACCGCGCGACCGGGACGAAGAACACCGTGAACTGGCGATACTGCCGCACCCGCGACCACCGGGTGGTGTTGCCGCACCGCGGGCAGGTGCGGACCTCCCCGGGGCCCAGGTCCTGCACCTTGGTGCCGAAGCCGAAGAGGAAGAACACCAGGCGAGCGTAGGCGCCGCATCCGGTTCGGGCCGGGCGTGGCAGGCTCGGGCCGTGGTCCGGGTGGGTCTGGTGCTGGGTGGGGGCGGCGTCGTCGGGCAGGCGTACCACGCCGGCGTCCTGGCGGTGCTGCAGCACGACACCGGCTTCGACGCCCGGTCCGCCGACGTCGTCGTCGGCACGTCGGCCGGGTCGATCACCGGCACCCTGCTGCGGGCCGGCGTCTCCCCGGAGGACCTGGCGGCCTGGACGGTCAAGGCGCCGCTGTCCGGCGAGGACGACGTGCTGCGGACCATGGCCGCCACCGACGTCCCCGAGCTCGCGCCGTTCAACCCGCTGTCGGTGTTCCGCCGGCCGATGCGGCTGCCCGGCCCGCCGCTGGTCGCCCGCGCGCTGGCCCGGCCGTGGCGGTTCCGCCCGCTGGCCGCCGGCATGACGCTGCTGGCCCCCGGCCGGCACGACATCGTGTCCCAGCTCGGCGCCCTCCGCGAGGTCGAGGGACCCACCTGGCCCGAGCGCGACCTGTGGATCACCGCCGTGCGCCGCCGCGACGGGCGCCGCGTCGTCTTCGGCCGCCCCGGCGCGCCGCCGGCCCCGGTCCACCTCGCCGTCGCCGCCTCGTGCGCGGTGCCGGGGTACTTCGCGCCGGTCCGCATCGGGAAGCACTCCTACGTGGACGGCGGCGTGCACTCGGCCACGAACGCCGCCGTGCTGCGCAGCGCGGGCGTCGGCCTCGCCGTCGTCGTCGCGCCGATGAGCGGGTCGCCGGGCTGGCGCCAGGACCTCACCGCGGCCATGCGCCGCTTCGCGCAGCGGCACCTGGACCGGGAGGTCCGCGCGCTGCGGGCGGCCGGGATCCGGACCGTCACCTTCACCCCCGGCGCCGCCGAGCAGCAGGTCATGGGCGCGGACATGATGTCGCGCGACCGCGTCGAGGAGGTCCTGCAGCAGTCGTTCCTGCAGGCCGGTGTCCACGCCGCGACCCCCGAGGTGGCCGCCGTGCTGCGGGAGGCGGCCGACCGCGGCCAGGTGTGACCGGCGTCCACCGACTAGGTTCGGTCCCTGACAACGTCGCCGGTGGCCAGGGGGTCGAGCGTGGGCAGGTCGGTGCTGGTGACCGGCGGCAACCGGGGGATCGGGCTGGCCATCGCCCGCTCCTTCGTCGAGCAGGGTGACTCGGTGGCCGTCACCCACCGTGGCAGCGGCGCCCCCGAGGGGTTGTTCGGCGTGCAGTGCGACGTCACCGACGCCGCGGCCGTCGACCGCGCGTTCACCGAGGTCGAGGAGCACCAGGGCCCGGTCGAGGTGCTGGTGAGCAACGCCGGCATCACCCGCGACGGGCTGCTCATGCGGATGAAGGAGGACGACTTCACCGACGTCCTCGACGCCAACCTCACCGCCGCCTACCGGGTGTCCAAGCGCGCCGCCGCGAAGATGGTCCGCGCGCGGACGGGCCGCATCGTCTTCGTCAGCTCGGTCGTCGGGCTGCTCGGCTCGGCCGGCCAGACCAACTACGCGGCCAGCAAGGCCGGCCTGGTCGGGCTCGCCCGCTCGATCGCCCGCGAACTCGGCAGCCGCAACGTCACCGCGAACGTCGTCGCGCCGGGGTTCGTGCGCACCGACATGACCGCGGAGCTGCCGGAGAAGCGGCAGCAGGAGATCCTCGGGCAGGTGCCGCTGGGCCGGTACGCCGAGGCAGACGAGATCGCCGCCGTCGTCCGCTTCCTGGCGAGCGACGCGGCCGGCTACGTCACCGGGGCGGTCGTCCCGGTCGACGGCGGACTGGGGATGGGGCACTGATGGGCATTCTCGAGGGCAAGAAGATCCTCGTCACCGGCGTGCTGACCGAGGCGTCGATCGCCTACGCCACCGCGCGGATCGCCCAGGAGCAGGGCGCCACGGTGGTCCTGTCCAACTTCGGCCGCGCGCTGTCGCTGTGCCAGCGGATCGCCAAGCGGCTGCCGCAGGAGGCGCCGGTCGTCGAGCTCGACGTGACGAACGCCGAGCACCTGGCCACCCTGGCCGACCGGCTGCGCGAGCACGTGGGCGACTCGATCGACGGCGTCGTCCACTCGATCGGCTTCGCCCCGCAGGAGGCGATGGGGGAGGGCTTCCCCGAGGTCGCCTGGGAGCACGCCGCCACGGCGTTCCAGGTGTCGTCCTGGTCCTACGCCTCGCTCGTGCAGGCCTGCCGGCCGCTGCTGGCCAACCCGTCCTCGGTCGTCGGGCTCACCTTCGACGCCACCGTGGCCTGGCCGGTCTACGGCTGGATGGGCGCGGCGAAGGCGGCGCTGGAGTCGGTCAGCCGCTACGTGGCCCGCGAGCTCGGGCCGCAGGGCGTGCGGTCCAACATCGTCGCCGCCGGCCCGCTGCGCAGCATGGCGATGAAGTCCATCCCGGGCAGCGCCCAGTTCGAGGAGGCTTGGGAGGGCCGCGCTCCGCTGGGCTGGTCGGTCACCGACACCGAGCCCGCCGGCAAGGCCGTCGTCGCGCTGCTGTCGGACTGGTTCCCCGCCACCACCGGGGAGATCGTCCACGTCGACGGGGGCTTCCACGCCGTCGGTGTGTAGAGCCGCCGGCGTGTGACCACCGCCACCCGCCGATCCGCATCCGCGCCTCCCGGCGCACAGGAAGAGAGCACGTGCCCCGCGCCACCGTCGACCTGAACCCCGGCCAGCGACCCGACGAGGACCCGTCGCTGGCCGTCCGCAACAACGGGGGGATGCCGCCGGCGGCGGCCCCCGCCCCGGCCGGCCGCCGCGAGGCGCTGTTGGTCCTCTCCTTCGGCGGCCCGCGAGGGCACGACGACGTCATGCCGTTCCTCGAGAACGTCACGCGCGGCCGCGGCGTCCCGCGCGAGCGGCTGCTCGACGTCGCCGAGCACTACCACCACTTCGGCGGCGTCAGCCCGATCAACGCGCAGAACCAGGCCCTGGTCGCCGCGATCGAGGCCGACCTCGCCGCAGCCGGCGTCGACCTGCCGGTCTACTGGGGCAACCGCAACTGGGACCCCTACGTCGAGGACGTCTGGCAGCAGATGACCGACGACGGCATCGAGCACGCCTACGTCCTGGCCACCTCCGCCTACGCCTCCTACTCCGGCTGCCGGCAGTACCACGAGGACGTCGCGCGGGCCCGGATCGCCACCGGCGGGGGCCCGACGGCGGAGAAGCTGCCGCACTACTTCGACACCCCCGGCTTCGTGCGGGCCAACGCCGACGCCCTGGCCGCCGCGCTCGCCCAGCTGCCCGAGGAGCACCGCGCCACCGCCCGCCTGGTGGCCACGGCGCACTCGATCCCCGACGCGATGGCCGCCGTCGCCGGGCCCGAGGGGCACGCCTACGAGAACGAGCTGACGGCCGCCGCGCGGGCCGTCGTCGACGCGGTCGACCCGGGGCGGGAGTTCGACCTGGTCTGGCAGAGCCGCAGCGGCCCGCCGTCGGTGCCGTGGCTGGAGCCCGACGTCAACGACCACCTGCGCGCCCTGCACGAGAACGGCGAGACGGCGGTCGTGGTGTTCCCCGTCGGCTTCGTCAGCGACCACCTCGAGGTGATCTGGGACCTCGACAACGAGGCCGAGGAGACCGCGGGGGAGCTCGGGCTGGTGTTCGTCCGCGCCGGGACGGCGGGCACCCACCCGGCGTTCGTGGCGATGGTCCGCGAGCTGCTGCAGGAGCGGCGCTCGGGCGCCGAGCCGCGCCTGGGCACCAACTGCCCGGCGGCCTGTTGCTTCGTCCAGCGCCCGGCATCCCGCCCGGCCGTTGACGGGGCCGCCGCGCGGGAGTAGACCGTCGGGCCATCGGGGGCCGGACGAGGACGGTGCACCGTGGGCGCTTCCCGGACTGTCGACGTCGATCCCGGCAACGCCGGGCAGCTGGGCGCCTGGGACGGCGCGCAGGGCGCCTTCTGGGCCGCGCAGGCCGACCGGTTCGACCGGGCGGTGGCCCGCTACGACGCCGCGTTCCTCGCCGCCGCGCGGCTGCGCCCGGGCGACCGGGTCCTCGACGTCGGCTGCGGCACCGGCGCCACCACCCGCGCGGCCGGCCGGGTCACCGGGTCGGCGCTCGGGGTGGACCTGTCCTCGGCGATGCTCGAGGTGGCCCGGCAGCGCGCCGCCGCGGAGGGCCTCGACGGCGTCCGCTTCGAGCAGGCCGACGCGCAGGTCGCGCCCTTCCCGGCGGAGGGGTTCGACGTCGCCGTCAGCCGCACCGGCGCGATGTTCTTCGCCGACCCCGTCGCCGCGCTGGCCAACGTCGGCCGCGCGCTGGTGCCCGGCGGCCGGCTGGTCCTGCTCGTGTGGCGGGCGCTGGAGGAGAACGAGTGGATGTCCGAGGTCCTCGGGGCCCTGTCCGCCGGGCGGCCGCTGCCCGTCCCGCCGCCCGGGGCACCCGGCCCGTTCTCCCTCGCCGACCCCGGCCGCGTGCGGGAGGTGCTGACCGCGGCAGGTCACCGTCAGGTGGAGGTCGAGGGTCTGGCCGAGCCGGAGTGGTTCGGCGCCGACCCCGACGACGCCCTGACCTTCGTGCTCGGCTTCGCCGGCTGGCTGCTCGACGGGCTCGACGACGACGCCCGGGCCTCCGCCGTGGCCGACCTGAGGCGGCGGATCGAGGCGCACGCCGGTCCCGGCGGCGTCGAGTTCGGCTCCGCCGCCTGGCTGGTCACCGCCCGCCGCTGATCCCGTCGGTCGAGCGCGTGCGCGCGACGCCGGGGCGCGACTACCGCGGGACGGCGTTGTACGCGGCGACGGTCGCCTCGCGGACGGCGGTGGCCAGTGGACGCAGCGCCTCGTCGCGGGCGGCGGCCTGGGAGTGGGTGACCGCACCGCCGGGGGCGTCGGTGAGCGCCAGGTCGAGGACCCTCGCCAGCCGCTGCGCCCGGGCCAGCACCGAGAGCGCCAGCGGTTCGGTGTCCGGCGGCAGGCCCGGTGCACGGGCGGTCCCGAGCCCGGCCAGCAACGCCGGCACCTCGGGGTTCCAGCGGGCCAGGTCCAGCGCCGCGAGCGTGCGCGCGGCGTCGCCGACGGCGAGGTCCAGCGCTCCGGACACCTGGCGCAGCGAGTCCTCGACCGGCGGCGGCGCCGGCGGCAGGCCGGTGAGGTCGACCGCCGTCCACGCGGTGACCTCGGGGCCGAGGTCCTCGGGCACCAGGGCGACGGCGTCGCCGACCGCGGCCTGGCCCGCCTCGAGCGCCAGCGCGGCCAGGCCCGGCGCGCGCGGCAGCCCCCGGACGTCGCCCGGCGCCGGCAGCACCAGCCGCAGCCGCTGCTCACCCAGGCCGCGCAGCGCGGTCAGCGCCCAGCCGAGCGGAACGGCGTCGGAGGTGCCGGGCAGGCCCGTGACGCGGTGCGCGCGGTCGTCGCTGAGCGCGTCGAGCGCGGCGTCGTAGGAGGTGCGGCCGGACAGCCACGCGGTGGCCCAGACGGCGAACCGGCCGGCGGGGAGGTCGTGGAGCACCCAGCGAGGCTACGTCGGCCCCCGCGGCGGCGCCGGTGTCTGGGAGACTGCGGGGCATGGCTGCGTGGGTGTTCTGGCTCGTCGCCTCCGGCCTCTTCGTCGCCGGTGAGATCGCCAGCCTCGACCTCGTCCTGCTGATGTTCGCCGGTGGTGCGCTGGGCGGGGCGGTGGTGGCGCTCGCCGGGGGCTCGTTCGCCTTCCAGATCGTGGCCTTCATCGCCGTCTCGGTGTTCCTCGTGGCCAGCGTCCGGCCGGCGGCGAAGGCGCACCTGGAGAACCGGACGCCGCGGCACCTCGACGGCGTCCAGGCGCTGATCGGCCGCACCGCCACCGTGACCCGCGAGGTCGGTCGTTCCAATGGCCGCATCCGGGTCGGCGCCGACGAGTGGAGCGCGCGCACCGAGTACGGCGACGACAGCTTCGCCGTCGGCAGCACCGTGCGCATCCTCCAGGTCGACGGCGCCACGGCCGTCGTCGGCGAGGCGCTCGAGCTCTGATCTCCCCGCGTCTCGGGGCGTGGCCCGGGGTGCCGTCCGGGTGGAAGATCACAGCGGGACCCGAGCCGAGGAGCACCACCGTGACACCTGCCCTGATCGCGCTGATCGTCGTCGCCCTGCTGGTGGTGGTCGTCGTCGCGAGGAGCGTGACGATCGTGCCGCAGGCCCAGGCCAAGGTGGTGGAGCGGCTCGGTCGTTACAGCCGCACACTCTCCCCGGGCCTGTCGCTGCTGGTGCCTTTCGTCGACCGGGTGCGGGCGACGGTCGACCTCCGCGAGCAGGTCATCTCGTTCCCGCCGCAGCCGGTGATCACCGCCGACAACCTGCAGGTCGGCATCGACACCGTGGTCTACTTCCAGGTCACCGACCCGCGGCTGGCGGTGTACGGCATCGCCAACTACATCACCGGCATGGAGCAGCTGACCACGACGACGCTGCGCAACGTCGTCGGCGGGCTCAACCTCGAGCAGTCGCTGACCGGCCGCGACGGCATCAACAGCCAACTGCGCGAGGTGCTCGACGGCACCACCGGGCCGTGGGGCCTGCGCGTGGCGCGGGTGGAGATCAAGGCGATCGAGCCGCCGCCGTCGATCCGCGACTCGATGGAGAAGCAGCTGCGCGCCGACCGCGACAAGCGCGCCACCATCCTCACCGCCGAGGGCCAGCGGCAGGCCGCGATCACCTCGGCGGAGGGCGAGAAGGCCTCGGCGATCCTGTCGGCGGAGGGCCGTAAGCAGGCGGCCATCCTCGAGGCGGAGGCCGAGCGGCAGAGCCGCATCCTGCGCGCCGAGGGTGAGCGGGCGGCGCTGTTCCTCCAGGCGCAGGGGCAGGCCAAGTCGATCGAGACGGTCTTCCAGGCCATCCACGACGGTCGGCCCGACCAGGGGCTGCTGGCCTACCAGTACCTGCAGACGCTGCCGAAGATCGCGCAGGGCGACGCCAACAAGATGTGGATCGTCCCGAGCGAGTTCAGCAAGGCCCTCGAGGGGCTCGGCCGGCTCGGCGGCGCCGACGGCGAGCGGTCCTTCCTCGACGTCCCGACGCCGGCCGACGGCGCTGCGCCGGCGCGGCCGATCGACACCAGCGACTGGTTCGAGTCGCAGCTGCCGCCGGCGGCCGCGCAGCCCGAGGCGAAGATCGAGCTGCGCAGCATCACCGACGACGAGCCGCCGCTGCCGATCGCCCCGCCCCTGTCCCAGGTGGCCGCCGAGCTGCAGCAGCAGAACGGGCTCACGCCATGACGTCGCGGTCCTACCGGACCGCACCGCGGCCAGGTGCCGTCCCCGGTCCGCGCTGAGCCGCTGCGTGCCCCGCGTCGGGAGGCCTCCGGCCCCCGCGCCGCGGACCACACCGGACCGCGTCAGACCCGCCCGCGGTGCCCGCCGGCAGTCCGACGGGATGCTCAGTCCTTGAGCAGGCCCTCGCGGAGCTTGGCCAGCGTCTGGCTGAGGAGCCGGGACACGTGCATCTGGGAGATGCCGATGTCGGCGGCGATCTGCGACTGGGTCATGTTCCCGAAGAACCGCAGGATGAGGATGCGGCGCTCGCGGGCCGGGATCGTGGCCAGCAGCGGCTGCAGCGACTCGCGGTACTCCACGCCCTCCAGCGCGGCGTCCTCCTCGCCGAGGGTGGCCGCCAGCGTGGGGGAGTCGTCCTCGCCGGAGAGCCGCTCGTCCAGCGAGCTGCTGCGGTAGGCGTTGGCCACCGCCAGGCCCTCGAGGACCTCCTCGCGCGGGATGCCCAGGTGCTCGGCCAGCTCCGACGGCGTCGGCGCGCGGCCGTTCTTCTGCGCCAGCTCGCCGACGGCAGAGTTCAGCGACAGGTGCAGCTCCTGCAGCCGCCGCGGCACCCGCACCGACCAGCCCTGGTCGCGGAAGTGCCGCTTGATCTCCCCGGTGATCGTGGGGACGGCGAAGGAGAGGAACTCGACGCCGCGGTTGGGGTCGAACCGGTCGATCGCGGCGATCAGCCCGAGCGTGCCGACCTGCAGCAGGTCGTCGAAGGGCTCACCGCGGTTGCTGAACCGGCGGGCGAAGTGCCGGACGAGGGGCAGGTGCTCCTCGACGAGGATCTCGCGCAGCCGCTCGCGCCGCGGGTCGTCCTTCTCCAGCGTCGCGAGCTCGGCGAACAGCGGAGCCGTCCGCTCGGCGCGGCGCCGGTTGTCCGAGATCGGCGGGCTGTCGGCCGCGGGGGCCGGGGTCTCCCCGACCTCGGACTCCGCGACCTCGGGCTCCGCGTCCTCCGACTCGGTGTCCTCGGCGGGGGTGTCCTCGGCCTCCTCGACGTCGGCGTCCACCGCGTCGTCGGCGCTCGCCTCGGCCGGGTCCGGGGTGGTGGGCGAGGGTTCGTCGTGCAGGGCGTCCTCCTCGACGGCCCGGGAGCCGGCTGCCGCCGGCGTCACTTGGCCACCGAGAGATCGCTGCCCGCCGAACCGACGAGCTGCTCCGGCCGCTGGCCGGGCAGGTACTTGTCCATGGAGATGACGGCGACCGCGCTGTCACCGCCGTCGCCGGCGGGGACGTCGCGCTGGGTGGCGGGCCGGCCGTCGACGTTGTCGGCGAGGGTCGCCAGCACCGCCCAGCCGAAGCCGTCGCGGGGGACCTCGGTGCCGTCGGCGGTGGGCACCCACGCGTCGATGTGCAGCCCCGTCCGGGTGGTCTCGAAGACGACGGTCAGCGGCGCGTCGCCGAGGGCGATCGCGGCGAGCGTCGCGCAGGCCTCGTCCACGGCCAGGCGCAGGTCCTCGACCGAGTCGAGGTCGTAGTCCATGCGGATGGCCAGGTCACCGGCCATGGCCCGCACCGCGGGGAGCTGGGTCGGCGTGGTGGGCACGCGCAGTTCCAGTCGTTCGGCGCGCCGCCCGTCCTGGGCGAGGGCACCCCTCGTGTCCGCCATCCGTCGTCCGCTCCTCATCCGTCCGGCCGCGGCGCGATCCCTTCGGGGACCGGACCGCAGCGCCCGACGACCCATCCTGCCCGTCGTCCGGCCCGCGCCGCGCGCGGGGGCGGGCGACGGGACGGGCGAGGGGGGCGAGCCGTGCACCAGCCCCCTCCGGTACCCGACCGGCCGGACTCGTCAAACACCAGGTCACCGTGGCGTTCCCCGCGGTTGCCGGGGTCCGGGCCCTGTGGTCTGTTGGTCCCGCATGAACGCCAGCCAGGGCAGCCTGCCGCCGGGGCCCCGTCCCGCCGAGGACGAGGGCCCGGCTGCGCTGGTCGCCGCCCTCGAGGACGCTCCGTCCGCCCTGTGGTTCGTCGCCGGTCCGGCCCCGCGCACCCTCTGGGCCAACGCCCGCGCCCGCGCGCTCGGTGCCACCCCGGACGACCTGCCCGTCGTCGGCGGCCGGTCGGTCGCCGACGTCGTCGCGGAGGTGCTGCGCACCGGCCGGCCGGAGGTCCTCTCCGGTGTCGTGACCGCGGACGGCCCGCCGGTCACCGTCGCCGTGCGGCCGCTGGCCGCCGGCAGCGCCCCGGGCGCCGTCCTGGTCCTCGAGAGCGGCGAGGACGACTACGCCGCGAGGGGGCCCGGCGGCGCCGGGGACCTCGTGGCGGAGGCGCAGCACTCGCTGCTGCCGCCGTCCCTGCCGCTGCTGCCCGACGTGCGGCTCTCGGGCAGCTACCACCCGGCCACCTCCGGCGACGCCGCCGGCGGTGACTGGTACGACGCCGTCCCGCTCGGGCACGGCCGGCTCGCGCTGGTGATCGCCGACGCCGTCGGCCACGGCGTGCCGGCCGCCGGGGCCATGAGCCGGCTGCGCGGGGCGATGCGCTCGAGCGCGCTGCGCGACCCCGCGCCCGCCGCGGTGATGGCCGCCCTGGACGACTTCGCCGTCCAGATGGAGGACGTCCAGGGCGCCTCCGTCTTCTACGCGGTCCTCGACGCGGCCACCGGCGGCCTGACGTACGCCGCGGCCGGGCACCCGCCGCCGCTGCTGGTGCAGGCCGACGGGGGGACGGCCTACCTCCCGGTCACCGCGCGGCCGCCGCTCGGGACGGTGCGCGGCGCGGCGACGCCGGTGGCCACCGCCCAGCTCGAGCCGGGCGCCACCCTGGTCCTGTTCTCCGACGGCGCGGTCACCGCCTCCGGCCCGCCGCCGTCGGCCGGCCTGAGCCGGCTCACCGCCGTCGCCCGCGCGGCCCTGGTCGACCTCGATGCGCTCGACGGCGAGGCCGCGGCCGGACTGGCCGCCCTGATCGCCGACGGCATGCTCACCGGCGGCGCCCGCCCCGACGACGTCGCCGTCCTCGTCGCGCACCGCCGCGCGCGGTCGGTGGAGCCGCTGCGGCTGGATCTGATCGCGGTGCCGTCCTCGCTGCCGGCGGTCCGCCGCAGGCTCAGCGCCTGGCTCACCGCGCTGGGGATGGGCGAGCAGGACCGCGTGGGCGTGGTGGTCGCGGTGGGGGAGGCGTGCGCGAACGCCGCGGAGCACGCCTACCGCGACACCGAGCCCGGGCCGATGCAGGTGGCCGCCGCGGTCGACGTCGACGGCGTCCTCACCGTCACCGTGCACGACGAGGGCACCTGGCGCCCGCCGGACCGTGACCCCGGCGACCGCGGCCGCGGGCTGCTGATCATGCGCCAGCTCGTCGACGGGATGGTCGTGCGCGGCGAGCACGGCACCACGGTCACGCTGCGCACGCGGCTGCGGCAGACCCCCGACGAGGAGCCCGCGCACCCGGTGGGCGGCTCCGGCGCGACCGTCGTCGTCGACCGCGAGGGCGGCAGCCCGGTGGTGCGCGCCGGCGGGGACGTCGACATGGTCAGCGCCGAGCAGCTGCGCATCCGCCTGCTCGAGGCCAGCCACGGCGGCACCGTCCGCGTGGAGCTCGACCTCACCGAGGTCACGCTGTTCAGCAGCGCGGCGGTCCGGGTCGTGCTGGCCGTCGCCGCGATCGCCGAGGCCGAGGGGTGGCGGCTGGTGGTGCACGCACCCGCCGGTGGCGTCACCCGGCACATCCTCGAGGTCAGCGGCCTGCAGCGGCTGGTCGAGCTGCGCTGAGCCCCGGCGTGCTGAGGAGCGGGGCACCCGCCCGGGCACTTTCCCCGCCGGTCGGGGGCGCCTCCGTTTACCGGACCCGTCCGGTGCACATCCACGGAGCGTGAGACTCCGGCGCAGCAACGTGCACGGGCCCGGCTGGACCCGGCGCCGGGTCGGTCGCGGCTTCTCCTACCGCGACGAGACCGGGCAGCTGATCAAGGACGCCGAGCGGCTGGACCGGATCCGGTCGATCGCGATCCCGCCGGCCTGGAAGGACGTCTGGATCTGCCCGTGGCCCAACGGCCACATCCAGGCCACCGGGCTCGACGCCGCCGGCCGCCGCCAGTACCGCTACCACGACGCCTGGCGTGCCCGGCGCGACGCGGAGAAGCACGAGCGGGTGCTCGCCATCGCCTCCGAGCTGCCCGACGTCCGCGACCAGGTGGCCGCGGCACTGCGCACCCGTGGGCCCAACCGCGAACGGGTGCTCGCCTGCGCTCTGCGGCTGCTGGACCTGGGCACCTTCCGGATCGGCAGCGAGGAGTACGCCGAGGAGAACGGCACCTACGGCCTGGCCACCCTGCGCCGGGAGCACGTCACGGTGCGCGGCGAGCGGACGTTCTTCCGGTACACCGCCAAGGGCGGCATCGAGCGGGAGGTGGAGATCACCGACCGGCCGACGGCGACCGTCGTCCGGCAGCTGCTCGAGCGGCCCGACGACGCCGGCGACGAGCTGCTGGCCTACCGGCTCGAGGACGGCACCTGGCACGACGTGACCAGCGACGAGATCAACGCCTACCTCAAGGAGGTCAGCGGCGCGGAGATCACCGCGAAGGACTTCCGGACCTGGAACGCCACCGTGATGATGGCCGCCACCCTCGCCGAGCAGCCGCCGCCGCGGAGCCGGACGGCGCGGAACAAGACGATCCGGGCGGCCTACGTGCGGGTGTCCGAGCAGCTCGGCAACACCCCGGCGGTCTGCAAGGCCAGCTACGTGGACCCGCGGGTGGTCGACCGCTACGAGCACGGCGAGACCGTCGCCGACGCGCTCGGCGAGGCGGCCGGCGCCGAGGACGACCGCGAGGCGCAGAAGGTGCTCGAGCAGGCGGTCTGCCGGCTACTGTCGGTCTAGCGCGATTCACCCGGTCCCGAGGGGCCGGGAGACGACGCCGAGAGACGACGCCGAGAGACGACGCCGAGAGACGACGCCGAGAGACGACGCCGAGAGACGACGCCGAGAGACGACGCCGAGAGACGACGCCGAAGAGACGCCGCCGAGAGACGACGCCGAAGAGACGCCGCCGAGAGACGACGAGGCCCCGCCGGAGCGGGGCCTCGTCTCGGTGGTGCAGGGGTCAGCGCGCGCTGCTGTCCACGATGGTGAACAGGTCGATCAGACCGGTGACCTCCAGCGGGCGGGTGACCGCCCGGGTGGTGGCGACCAGACGCAGCTCGACGTCGCGGGACTTCGCCGACTTCTGGGTCTCGACCAGCACGGCGAGGCCGGCGGAGCCGAGGAACTGGACGCCGGACAGGTCGATGACCAGCTCGCGGGGCTGCTGCTCGAGCTGGGTGTCCAGCGAGGAGCGCAGCACCGGGGCGGTGAAGGTGTCGACCTCGCCGACGACCGTCACCGTGACCACGCCGTCCTCACCGGTGGAGGTCGAGAGCGTGATCACGTCGTCGAAGGGTGCCTCCGTGCCCTCGGTGGACACGTCGTGCTGCCCCCCGGCGGGCAGGTCGGATGCGGTCACGGACGCAGCTCCTCTCAGTGGCCACGAGTGGTGCGGCCACCGGTCAATCTACCGCCGTGCGCGCCGGGGGTGTCTCGGCCCCCGGATGAGCCGGCTGTGCTGGGAGCACGCCGGAGGCGGTCAGCCGCCCGGCGCGCGCGGCTGCCTGCTCAACCGCATTTACAACGTAGACAACCCGGTCGCTGGACGCCAACCAGCCCGGTCGGTACTCGGCGGGCGGCCACCCGGGCGGGGGAGGTCAGGAGCTGCGGAGCGGCCCGGACCGGGTCAGGTCCCCTCGACGACGTGCATGGCGCTCTCCTCGGGCCCCTCACCGGCGACCGGGGCGTCGGCGAACGCCTCGACGTCGTCGCCGGTGCGGTTGGTGCCCGAGTCGCTGAGCAGGTCGGTGTCCTGGTCCTGGTCGAGCTGGGCGAACGCGCGCGACGGGTCCTCGGCGGGGCGCACGCCGGGGTCGTCGTCGGGGATCTCCTCCTCCAGGCGCTGCGTCAGCGACTCGCCCTCCTGCTGCTCGCGCGCCGTCGTCCCGAACGCGACGGTCTCGTGGGTCTCCCGGTCACCCGGCTCGGGGGCGAACTGCGGGTCCTCGGAGCGCTGCATGGTCGGGAAGTCGTCCTGCGAGGTGTCCGGGATGCCGTCGTCCTCGGGGAACACGTCGCGGGCGGTCTGGCCCTGCGAGCCCGGTGCCCCGCCCTCGCGGACGCCGGTCAGGCCGCGCTCGTCGTCGGGGAACTCGCTGTCGTTCTGCGCGGAGTGGATCGCCCCGCTGTCGTTCGGGCCCGGCTCGGTCATGGGGTTCCTCTCTCTCGGGCCACCGGGCGGGTGCCCCCGGCGGCGGACTGCTCCTCCGCCTACCCGGGCTCCGGCGTCCCATGCGGGAGCCCGGTGTGCCCGAAGGCGCACGGGTCGCGGCATGGCCGGACGTCCCGACGGGTAGCGCAGCGGCATGGCGATCGCAGACGAGGTGCAGCGGATCGGGGCTCCGGTCCGCCGATGGGCGCAGACCCAGCGACACGAGTACTCGCAGGGCGAGCCCCGTCCCCTCGCCGGTGACCTCGGTGCGATGGGCGTGTACCTCGGTCTGGTGTCGGCCGGCGCCGCGGCGGTGCGCGCATCGGGCCGGGAGCTGCCCGACCGGATCCCGGCCGGGGACGCCGTGCTGCTGGCCGTCGCCACCTTCCGGCTGGCCCGCCGGATCGCCAAGGACCCCGTCACCGCGCCGCTGCGCGCGCCCTTCACGGCCTTCCAGGGCCCCTCCGGGCACGCCGAGGTGGCCGAGGAGGTCCGCGAGCACGGCGGCGTCAAGCACGCGATCGGGGAGCTGCTGACCTGCCCGTTCTGTCTCGCCCAGTGGGTGGCCACCGGACTGGTCTTCGGCTACGCGACGGCGCCGCGGGCGACCCGGTTGGCCGCGTTCACGATGACGCTGGTCGCAGGCAGCGACGTGCTGCAGTTCGTCTACGACGCGATCCAGAACGGCGCGCTGGACCCGTCGCAGGCGGCGGGCGTGGACGCCGCCGGCGAGGACGACGACCAGTCCGGTCGGCACGCCGGGCAGGACTGACAGCAGGACGCCCGCTTCCCCCGGGCGGAGGAGACCGGCAGCCACCGTGCTGCTCAGGGGTCCGGCCCGCACCTATCCTGCGGGCCGGCCGCCCCACGGTCGCGGATCCCGGGGAAGGGGAGTGGACATGCGCTCGATCTGGCGCGGCGCGGTCTCGTTCGGCCTGGTCAGCATCGGGGTGAAGCTCCACACCGCGACCGAGGACAAAGACGTCCGCTTCCACCAGGTGCACGCCGTCGACGGCGGGCGGGTGAAGTACAAGCGGGTCTGCTCGATCGACGGCGAGGAGATCGAGTACGGCGACATCGCCAAGGGCTTCGAGCTGCCCGACGGCCAGCTGGTGATCCTCACCGACGACGACCTCGCCGAGCTGCCGCTGGCCACCCGGCGCGAGATCGAGGTCCTGCAGTTCGTCGACCAGGCCGACATCGACCCCATCCAGTTCGAGAAGACCTACTACCTGGAGCCCGACGGCCCGGCCACGCGCCCGTACGTGCTGCTGCGCGACGCGCTGGAGAACACCGGCCGGGTCGCGATCACCAAGATCGCGCTGCGGCAGCGGGAGTCGCTGGCCGCGATGCGCGTCCGCGACGGCGTCCTGGTGCTGCACACGATGCGCTGGCCCGACGAGATCCGCCGTCCCGACTTCGGCTTCCTCGACGAGGACGTGTCGGTGCGGCCGCAGGAGCTGCAGATGGCCGAGGCGCTGATCACCTCGATGGCCGCCGACTTCGACCCCTCGGAGTTCAGCGACGACTACCGCGAGGCGATGACCTCGCTGCTCGAGGCCAAGCAGACCGGCGGCGAGGTGCAGCCGGTGCCCGAGACCGCCGACCCGGGCGCGTCCGTGGTCGACCTGATGAGCGCGCTGCGGCGCAGCGTGGAGCGGGCCCGCGGCGGCGGCGCCGCACAGGACGACGCCGAGGACGACGCCGGAGAGGACGAGGCGCCCGCGCGCCGCGCGCCGGCGAAGAAGGCCGCCCCGGTCAAGAAGGCGGCTGCGAAGAAGCCGGCGAAGAAGGCCGCGGCCGCCGAGGAGGAGGTGCCGGCCCGCACCACCCGCGCGCGCAAGGTCACGGCGGCCCGGAAGGAGCCGGCCGAGAAGGAGCCGGCCAAGCGCACGTCCCGCCGCAGCGCCTGACCGGTGCCGCGCGCCTCGCTCCCCGAGCCGCCGGTGCCGGCGCCGATGCTCGCCGTCGCCGGCGAGCTGCCGACGGCCGAGGACGACGACACGTGGGGCTACGAGTTCAAGTGGGACGGCGTCCGCGCGCTCGCCGCGGTGCGGGACGGCCGGCTCGGGCTGTGGGCGCGCAGCGGCACCGACCTCACCGACCGTTATCCCGAACTCAACCGCCTGCCGGGGGTCCTGCAGCGTGCCGACGCCGTCCTCGACGGCGAGGTGGTCGCCCTCGACCGGCTGGGCCGTCCGGACTTCGGGCTGCTGCAGAACCGCATGCACCGCACCGGCGGCGCCGACGTGGCCCGGCTCGCGGCCGCCGCGCCGGTGACCTTCCTCGTCTTCGACCTGCTGGTCGACGGCGACCGGGGCCTGCTCGACCTGCCCTACGAGGAGCGGCGCGAGCGGCTCGACGCGCTCGGTCCGGAGGGGCACCGCTGGGTCGCCACCCCCTGGTTCCGCGGCGGCGGTGCCGGCGTCCACGCCGCCAGCCGGGTCAACGGGCTCGAGGGCGTCGTCGCCAAGCGGCTGGACTCGGCGTACCGGCCCGGCGTGCGCTCGCCGGAGTGGCGCAAGGTCAAGCACCTGCGGATGCAGAGCGTCGTCGTCGGCGGGTGGCGTCCGGGCAAGGGGCGGCGGGCCGGGGGAGTGGGTTCGCTGCTGGTCGGCGTCCACGACGACGACGGGCGGCTGGTCTACGCCGGGCACGTGGGCACCGGGTTCACCGACGCCGCGCTGCGCGAGCTCGGCGCCCTGCTCACGCCCCGCCGCGGGACGCCGTTCGCCGGCGACCTCCCGCGTGACGTCGCCCGGGACGCGCGGTGGGCCGAGCCGGACCTCGTCGGCGAGGTCGCCTTCGCCGCGTGGACGGCGGACGGGCGGATGCGCCACCCTGCGTGGCGGGGGCTGCGCGAGGACGTCGACGTCGACGACGTCGTCGTGGAGTGGTCCCCGTGAGGGGGGTGCTGTGAGGTGGGGGACGTGAGCCGCCAGCGCGTGCGCGTCGAGGGCCGGCAGCTGTCGGTGTCCAACCTCGAGAAGGTGCTCTTCCCCGAGGTCTCGTTCACCAAGGCCGCGGTCATCGACTACTACGTGCGGATCGCGCCGGTGCTCCTGCAGCACCTGTCGGGCCGGCCGGTCACCTTCACCCGCTGGCCCGACGGCGTCGAGGGGCAGGCGTTCTACGAGAAGAACAGCGCCCGCCACGCGCCGGACTGGGTGCGGAAGGTGACCGTGCCGAGCCCCGGCAGCTCCAAGGACCGCGAGGTGCTGGAGATGGTCATCCTGGAGACCGTCGCCGACCTCGCGTGGGCGGCCAACCTCGCCGCGCTGGAGCTGCACGTGCCGCAGTGGCAGGTGGGCAGCAAGCTGCAGCCGGCGCTGCCCGACCTGCTCGTCCTGGACCTCGACCCCGGTCCGGACGCCGGCATCCGCGAGTGCTGCGACGTCGCCGAGCGGCTGCGCGTGCGGCTGGCCGAGGACGGACTGGACCCGGTGGTGAAGACGTCGGGATCCAAGGGCATGCAGGTCTACGCGCCGATCCGGGTCACCGACCGCGAGCACCCCAGCCGCTACGCCAAGGTGCTGGCGCAGGAGCTGTCGGCCGAGACGCCCGACCGCGTCGTCTGGCGGATGGAGAAGGTGCTGCGGCCGGGCAAGGTGCTCATCGACTGGAGCCAGAACAACCCGGCCAAGACGACGGTCGCGCCGTACTCGCTGCGCGCCCGCCCCGACGCCCCGGTCTCGACGCCGATCGGGTGGGACGAGGTGGACGCCGTCCGTGGCGGAGCCGACCCGGGCGAGCTGCGCTTCCGCACCGAGGAGGTGCTGGCCCGGGTGGAGGAGTACGGCGACCTGTTCGACGTCGCCGACCGCACCCGCGCCCGCCTGCCCTCCCTCTGACTGGGGAGCCCCGGACGGCGGAGACGGCCGTCCCTGCCACCATGCGAGCGTGTCCGCCGCCCCGCTCGCGCACGACCCCGCCTCCTCCGACCTCGGGCGGCTGGTGGTCCGCTGCCCCGACCGGCCGGGGATCGTCGCGGTGCTCTCCCGGCTGCTGGCCGACGTCGGCGCGAACATCACCGAGTCCCAGCAGCACTCCTCGGACCCGACCGGCGGCGTCTTCACCCTCCGCCTGGAGTTCGTCCTGCCCGGCCTGGCCACCCGCCGCCGTCAGCTCGAGGGCGCGCTGGAGCTGCTCGCGACGCAGTGGGGCCTGACCTGGCGGCTCACCGAGGCCGCGCGCCGGCCCCGGCTGGCGGTGTTCGTGTCGAAGACCGACCACGTGCTGCAGGAGCTGCTCTACCGCGTGCGCGCCGGTGACCTGCGCGCCGACATCACCGCCGTCGTCTCCAACCACCCCGACCTCGAGCCGGTGGCCGCCGCCGCGGGCGTGCCGTTCCACCACGTGCCGGTGACGCCGGAGACCAAGGCGGAGGCCGAGGCGCGGGCCCTGGAGCTGGTCGGTGACGCCGACCTGGTGGTGCTCGCCCGGTACATGCAGATCGTGTCGGCGGACTTCTGCCGCCGCTTCCCCGAGCGGCTGATCAACATCCACCACAGCTTCCTGCCGGCCTTCGTCGGGGCCAACCCCTACCGGGCCGCGCACGACCGCGGCGTCAAGCTGATCGGGGCCACGGCGCACTACGTGACCGCCGACCTCGACGCCGGCCCGATCATCGAGCAGGAGGTGGCCCGGGTGGACCACCGCGCCACCGTGGAGGACATGCGCCGCATCGGCCGCTACGTCGAGCGGCAGGTGCTCGCCCAGGCCGTGACCTGGCACGTGGAGGAGCGGGTCGTCGTCGAGGGCGACCGCACGATCGTCTTCGCCTGACGGGCTCGCCCGGGAATCCGCCGTCTTGATTTGACTCAGTCAAGACAAGCGGGTTGAGTGGGAGCCGATGGAGACGACGTGGGCGCCGCGGCTGCGCGACGCCGGGCTGCGGGTCACGCGTCCCCGGCTCGCCGTCCTCGACGCCCTGGCCGACCATCCGCACGCCGACGCGGACACGCTGGTCATGGTGGCCCGTCAGGCGCACCCCACGATCTCGCCGCAGGCCGTCTACGGCGTGCTCAAGGCGCTGGTCGCCGTCGGCCTGGCCCGCAGGGTCGAGCCCGCCGGCGCACCGGCGCTCTACGAGGTCCGCGTGGGGGACAACCACCACCACCTGGTCTGCCGCTCGTGCGGTGTGGTCGCGGACGTCGACTGCACCGTCGGGGCGGCTCCGTGCCTGACCCCCTCCGACACGGCGGGTTTCGTCGTGGACGAGGCGGAGGTCGTCTTCTGGGGGCTGTGCCGCGAGTGTCGGGCACGGACGCCGGAGCGCGCCGCTCAGGTCCTTCAGCACCGCAATCGAGGAGGAGCACACGCATGACCGACGTCGCATCGCAGGGCCCGGCCGCCAGTGAGGCCGACCGCGCCGTCCTGACCAACCGTCAGGGCCACCCGGTCTACGACAACCAGAACCAGCGGACGGTGGGCGCACGCGGCCCGGCGACGCTGGAGAACTACCAGTTCCTCGAGAAGATCAGCCACTTCGACCGGGAGCGGATCCCCGAGCGCGTGGTCCACGCCCGCGGCGCCACCGCGTTCGGCGTCTTCGTGGCCGACGGCACCGTCGGCGACGAGCCGGTCGCCAAGTACACCCGCGCCAAGCTGTTCCAGGAGAAGGGCAAGGAGACCGAGGTCGCCGTCCGCTTCTCCACCGTCGCCGGCGGCCGGGACTCCTCCGAGGCGGCGCGCGACCCGCGCGGCTTCGCTGTGAAGTTCTACACCGAGGACGGCAACTGGGACCTCGTCGGCAACAACCTGGGCGTCTTCTTCATCCGCGACGCCATCAAGTTCCCCGACTTCATCCACTCGCAGAAGCCCGACCCGGTCACCTTCGAGCGGCAGGTCGCCAACCGGGTGTTCGACTTCGCGTCCCAGACGCCGGAGTCCATCCACATGTTCACGCTGGTCTTCAGCCCCCGCGGGCTGCCGGCGAACTACCGCACGCAGCAGGGCTTCGGCGTCAACACCTACAAGTGGGTCAACGCCGAGGGCGAGACCAAGCTGGTCAAGTACCACTGGCTTCCCCAGCAGGGCGTCAAGTCGATGACGGCGAAGGACGCCGCGGCGGTGCAGGCCAACGAGCTCGGTGCGCACACCAAGGACCTCTACGACGCCATCGGGCGCGGGGACTTCCCGTCCTGGGACCTGCACGTGCAGCTGATGGACGACCACGAGCACCCCGAGCTGGACTTCGACCCGCTCGACGACACCAAGGTGTGGCCGGAGAACGACTTCCCGCTGCGCAAGGTCGGCACCATGACGCTGAACCGGGCGCCGGAGAACTTCTTCCTGGAGAACGAGCAGATCGCCTTCGGCACCGGCGTGCTGGTCGACGGGCTGGACTTCTCCGACGACAAGATGCTGGTCGGCCGGACGTTCTCCTACTCCGACACCCAGCGCTACCGGGTCGGCCCGAACTACCTGCAGCTGCCGGTCAACCAGGCCAAGAACGCGCGGGTCTCCACCAACCAGCGGGACGGCCAGATGGCCTACGCGGTGGACCTGGGCCCGGGGCAGAACCCGCACGTCAACTACGAGCCGTCGATCCTCGGCGGCCTGCGTGAGGCGCAGTACCCCACGCACGACGACCAGGGCCCGGAGATCACCGGCCGGCTGACCCGCAAGCGGATCCCGCGGACCAACGACTACGCGCAGGCCGGCGAGCGCTACCTGCTGTCGGAGCAGTGGGAGAAGGACGACGTGGTCGCCAACTTCGTCGACGCGCTCTCCCAGTGCGACCGCCCGATCCAGGAGCGGATGGTCTGGCACCTGTTCATGGCCGAGGACGAGTTCGGCCAGCGGGTCGGCGAGGGTCTGGGCATCACCGCCGACGACGTCCGGCACCTGCAGCCGCTGCAGACCCAGACGCTCACCGAGGAGGAGCTGCAGCGCGCGGCCGACCTCGGCAAGAACGGCCCGCGGGACGTCACCGGCCTGGTGATGACGCACTGCGTGCCCAACGAGCACGTCGAGGTCACCCTCTGACCGGGGACTGACCTCCAGCACGACGCGGCGGGCCGCGACCGGGATCCCCGGTCGCGGCCCGTCGCCGTGTGCCGGGGTCGCCCCTTCCGCTGGTCGGGAGCCGAGTGGGCGACGGTGCCGGGTCCTCCTACCGTCGGACGACCCCGCACCTGCCTCACCGTGGAGGACCGCGATGAGCACCACGCCCGTGCGCCCCACCCCGTCCGGGACGGCGGCCCGCGCCGCCGGCTGGGTGGCCCCGCTCTGCTGGGTCGCCGTGCTGCTCGACGGCTTCGACCTCGTCGTCGTCGGCACCGTGGTGCCCACGCTGACCCAGCCGGAGGAGTTCGGGCTCACCGGCACCGGCGCCACCGCGGTCATCACCATCGGCCTGGTCGGGATGATGATCGGCGCGCTGACCATCGGCACGCTCACCGACGTCGTCGGCCGGCGCAAGGCGCTCATCGGCGCGGTGGTCTCGTTCTCGCTGTTCACCCTGCTGTGCGCGTTCGCGCCGAACGCGGTCGTCTTCGGCCTGCTGCGCTTCCTCGCCGGGCTGGGCCTCGGCGGCTGTCTGCCCACCGCGATCGCGATGGTCAACGAGTTCAGCCGGTCCGGGCGCAGCGGCCGCGCGACGACGACGATCATGACCGGCTACCACGTGGGCGCCGTGGCCACCGCGGCCCTCGCCATCGTCGTCATCCCGTCGCTGGGCTGGCGGTGGATGTTCGTCATCGGCGCCGCGCCTGCGCTCGTGCTCGTGCCGCTGATGGTCGCGAAGCTGCCGGAGTCGGCGTCCTACCTGCTGGCCGCCGGCCGCCGCGCGGAGGCGGAGGAGGTGGCCCGGCGGCACGGTCTCCAACTCGAGGACCCGGCCGCCCCCGGGACGCCGCAGGCCGCCGGGGCGGGAGCGGGCGCCGCGGCGACGGTGCGCTCGCTGTTCACCGGCGGGTACGCCCGCAACACCCTGGCCATCGGCGCCACGTCGTTCATGGGCCTGCTGCTGGTGTACGGCCTGAACAACTGGCTGCCGACGATCATGCGCGAGGCCGGGTACGACCTCGGGAACGCGCTGGCCTTCCTGCTGGTGCTCAACGTCGGCGCGATCGTCGGCCTGCTCGTCGCCGGCACCGTCGCCGACCGCGTCGGTGCCCGCACCGCGGGGATGATCTGGTTCGCCAGCGGAGCGGTGTTCCTGGCCCTGCTGTCCCTGCGGCTGCCCACCGCGGGCCTCTACGTCATGTGCTTCCTGACCGGCTGCTTCGTGTTCTCGGCGCAGGTGCTCGTCTACGCGTTCACCAGTGCCAACCACCCGCCGCAGGTGCGCGCGACGGCGCTCGGCTGGTCGGCCGGCGCCGGCCGGATCGGCGCCATCGTCGGGCCGGTCATCACCGGTGCCCTGGTGACGGCGGGCATCGCCTTCCCGTGGGGCTTCTACGTGTTCGCCGTCGTCGGTGCCTTGGGCGCGGTCGCCCTGAGCGTCACACGGGCCGTCCGCACCGTGCGGTGACAACGCGGTCTGCGACATCGCGGTCCTCCGGACCGCACCGCGGCCAGGTGCCGTCCCCCTGATCGCGGAGTCCGCGCCGTCGTCCCTGCGCGGACCCCTCCGGGGCAAGCCCGGGACGCCGTCACTCCCGGCGGCGGTCCTGCTCGGCGAGGAACCGCTCGAACTCCGCGCCGAGCTCGTCGCCGCTGGGGACCTCACCGACGTCGCCGAGCAGGTCGCTGCCCTCGCGCGCGGCGGTGAACTGGTCGTACTGCTGCTCCAGCGCGGCGACCACGGCGGTGTTGTCGGCGGACCGGGCGATCTGCTCGTCGACCTCGGTGCGGTGCTGCTGCGCGGCCTCCCGCAGCGTCTCGGTGGGCAGCAGCAGCCCGGTGAGCCGGCTGAGGTGCTCGAGCAGGGTGAGCGTCGCGGCCGGGTAGGTGGCCTGGCCCAGGTAGTGCGGCACGTGCGCGGCGACGCCGAGGGCGTCGACGCCGGCCTCGCCGAGCCGCAGCTCCAGCAGCGCCGGCGCGCTGCCCGGGATGCGCAGCTCGCCCCAGTACACGGGGTAGGACTCGATCAGCTGCCGGCGTGTGGCGTGCGCGGTGACGGTGACCGGCCGGGTGTGCGGCACCGGCATCGGGATGGCCTGCAGCGCCACGACCGAGGTCACGCCGAGCCGCTCGACCAGCCCGGCGACGGCGGCGACGAAGGCCTCCCACCGGTAGTCCGGCTCGGGGCCACTCAGCACCAGGAACGGCTCGCCGGCATCGTCCTCGAGCGCGGACAGCACGATCTCGGGCGCGGCGAAGTCCTCGTAGCGGTCGCCGTTGAACGACATCCGGGGACGGCGGGCGCGGTAGTCGACCAGCTGGTCGGCGTCGAAGCGGGCGACCGTGCGGTGCGGGAGCGAGGCCAGCAGGTGGGCGGCGCCCAGGGCGGCGGAGGAGGCGGCGTCGAAGTCACCCGAGAGGGCGTGCACGAGCACCAGGCCGCGCCGCTCGGCGCCTCCGGACACCGCCTGCTCGGCGGCGAGGAAGGGATCGGCCTCGGGGGTGAGCTCGACGAGCTCCTCCGGTCGCTGCGCCACGGTGGGCCTCCTGCTGCTCAGACGTCACCGTGAGCAGCGACGGGAGGCCCGCCGGCATTCCCGCCGGGTCAGCCGGGCGTGCCCGGTGCGCGGGTGAGGACGGCGCCCTCGTCGTCCCCGGTGACCTGGGTGTGCGTGCCGTCGCCGGCCACCTCGGGATGCCGGCCGTCGAAGACGTCGCGCCCGTACCGGTAGATGACGGCGATCAGGGCGGCGACGGGGACGCTGAGGAAGGCGCCGACGATCCCGGCCAGGCTGCTGCCCGCCGTGACGGCGAGGATGACCACCGCGGCGTGCAGGTTGAACCCGCGGCCCTGGATGATCGGCTGCAGGACGTTGCCCTCGATCTGCTGCACCAGCAGCACGATGCCGAAGATGATCAGCGCGACGGTGAAGCCCTCGTCGACCAGCGCGATCAGCACGGCGAAGGCGCCGGCCACGAACGCGCCGATGATCGGGATGAACGCGCCGAAGAAGGTCAGCACGGCCAGCGGGATGACCAGGGGAACGTCGAAGATCCACAGCCCGACGCCGATGAACAGGGCGTCGACGAAGCCGACCAGCGCCTGCTGCTTGATGAACTCCGACAGCGTGCTCCACGTCTTCTGCGACAGCGCGGCCACGTGCGGCGCGGCCTCCGGGCCGGTCTGCGCGGCCAGCCACGGCACCCAGCGGGGCCCGTCCTTGATGAAGAAGAAGGCCAGCAGCAGCGCCAGCACCAGGTTGAGCAGGCCGTTGCCGACGGCGGTGGCGCCGGTCGCGGCGTAGCTCGCGATGTTGGACGCGTTGGACTGCACCGAGTCGATGGCCTGGTCGACGTACTGGCCGATCTGCTCCTCGTCGATGTTGAACGGCGGGCCCTGCAGCCACTGCTGGACCTGCTCCAGACCGTCGGCAGCCTGGTCGGCCAGCTCGGTCACCTGGTCGGCCACCTGGGGTGCGATGACCGCGATCAGGCCGCCGATGAGGCCGAGGAACGCCAGCAGCACGACCGCGGCGGCCAGGGCCGGCGGCCAGCCGTGCCGGCGGAGGAACCGGGTCGGCGGCCACAGCACGGTGGCGAACAGCAGGCCGAGGATGACCGGCAGCAGGACGACCCAGAGCTTCCCGAACACCCAGCCGATCACGACCAGGGCAGCGCTGATGAGCAGCAGCTGGGCGGAGGCGATGGCCAGCGTGCGGGCGGCCGAGCGGGCCCGCTCGCCGCGCCGCCAGCCCGGGGCCGGGGCGACGGTGGCGTCGTGGTCGGCGGCGCGGGGGTCGCCGGCACCCCCCTCGCCGGTGAGCGTGGGAGCCGGTGCGCCGTCGGTGGCCGGCGGCGGTCCGGTGCCGGCGTGCGCCGCCGGGCGGGGGCCGGCCGCGGCGCTGCTGCCGGCCGGGACACGGGGGGCGGCGGGTGCGCCGCCGCCCGCCGGGACGTCGTCCCGGCGTCCGGGCAGGCGGAACCTCATGCCGCCATCGCACCACGGATCACGGCTCTCCACCGTCCGGAGGCGAGAACGTCCGGGTCAGACGCCCGTCGGCGGGGTAGGGCGCCGGAGCCGGGGACCCCGCCCCGGCCCGACCAGGAGGTCCCGACATGCCCGAGGTCCCGCAGCCGGTCACCGACAACAGCGTCAAGGTGCGTCAGCTGTCGCACTACCAGTTCAGCTGGGTCGCCGGCGAGCCCGGCAAGCCCGGCACGTACACCCTGCAGCTCGTGCTCGACCAGGGGGCGTGGGAGGAGGTCCTCACACTCGACCCGGACGACGCCGACAACCTGCAGGACCTGCTCACCAACACCGAGACGGTGCACTACGACGTCGAGCGCCGGGTGTTGATGTTCGGCGTGATGAAGACCGGCTCCTGACCGTCGGTACGGCCCCGGCGCCCGGTGCACGGGGGCGCCGCTAGCGTCGGGGCCGTGCCCAGGACCGCCAGAGCCGACCGGGTCGAGCGCGCCGAGCTGCTCGACTTCCTCCGCCCCCGTCACCGCGCGGTGCTGCTCACCCGCCGCCGCGAGGGCGGGGCACAGCTGTCGCCGGTGACCTACGGCGTCGACGCCGAGGGACGGGTCGTCGTCTCCACCTATCCGCAGCGCGCCAAGGTGCGCAACGCCCGCCGCGACCCCGCCGTCTCGCTGTGCGTCCTGTCCGACGAGTTCGACGACGCGTGGGTGCAGGTGGACGGCCGCGCCGAGGTGCTCGACCTCCCCGAGGCGCTGGAGCCGCTGGTGGAGTACTACCGGTCGATCAGCGGCGAGCACCCCGACTGGGACGAGTACCGCGCCGCGATGGCCCGGCAGGGCAAGTCGCTGCTGAGGATCACGATCGACGGCTGGGGCCCGGTGGCCACCGGCGGCTTCCCGCCGGAGCCGACACAGGCCTGAGCGGCACGCCGGGCAAGCCCAGGAGCTTGCACCCGGCCCGGCCGGCGGCCACGCTGCGCGCGTGTCCCTGGCCGTCGCCTGCGCTCCGCTGGCCGCGGGCGCACCCGCGGGAGGCCCGCCGGCGGCGCTCGGGTCCCTGGCGCGGCCGGTCGGAGAGGCCTGGGTGGCCGTCGTCGACGACGCGGCCGTGGACGCCGTCGTCGCGCTGGTGCGGGAGGGCGGCCGGCGGATCGGGGTGGGCGCGGCCCCGCCCGGTCCCGGCGACGGGCCGGTGACGCTGGCGGCGCGCCGTGCGCTGGAGGCCGCCCGGCGCCGTCCGGCCCGGCTGGCGGTGCGTGGGACCGACCCCGTGGCCGCCGCCGACGCCCAGGCCGTGCTCACCGCCCTCGCCCTCCTGCTCGCCCGGCGCAGCGCCGCGGCGTGGGCGGCCGTCGACCTGCTCGCCGGCGGCGCCACGCGGGCGGCTGCCGCGGCCGCGCTCGGCGTCTCGCGGCAGGCGGTCGCCCAGCGGCTGGCCGCGGCGTCCTGGGACCTCGAGTTCGAGCTGCGGCCCACGGCGGCCCGGCTGCTCGACCGCGCCGCCGGCCGGCCGCCCGGTTAGGGGACACCGCCGCGCGCCGTGATCACCTCGCGGGGGAGGATGCGGGGGTCCCGCTCCCCAGGAGGTCTCCTGTGTCCGAACCCGTGCAGCCGCAGCGCAACGCCGAGCTCCTCGGCGTCTACCTCAACGACCACCTGGCCTCGGCCACCGGGGGCATCGAGCTGGTCTGCAGGATGATCGGCGTGCACCGCGGCTCGCGCTGGGAGGGCCCGCTCCAGCAGTTGCTGGACGAGCTGCGCGACGAGAAGACCTCGTTGCTCGCGACGGCCCGGGCGCTGGGCGTCCCGGTGCGCCAGTACAAGCAGCTCGGCGTGTGGCTGGCCGAGAAGGTCACCCGGGTCAAGCTCAACGGGCGGCTGCTCTCGCGCTCGCCGCTGTCGGACCTCGTCGAGTTCGAGTTCCTGGCCTCCGGGGTGCGCGCCAAGCGCAGCGGGTTCGAGACGCTGAGGATCGTGGCGGAGGTCGACGACCGCCTGGACAAGGCCGAGCTGGACCGGCTCATCGACCAGGCGCACCGCCAGTACGAGTGGCTCACCGACGCGCGCCGCGACGTCGCCGCCGACGTCTTCGGCGGCCGTGCGCAGGCCGCGGAGCGCACCGGGGGTCACTGAGCAGCGCCGCGGGCGGACTGGTAGCACTGCCGGCATGTGTCACGACCCCGCCAGCCGCCCACCCGCCCCGCCGCGCACCGGCGCAGTGGGGGACACCGGGCAGACCGTCCTCACCGCCGACGGCACGCGGTTCTCCGCCGCCTACGCGCTGCCCGCCGACGTCGGGGCCGCGACCGCGGGGGTGGTCGTGCTGCCCGACATCCGCGGCCTGCACCCCTACTACGTCGCGCTGGCCGAGCGGTTCGCCGAGGCCGGCGTGCCCGCCGTCGCACTCGACTGGTTCGGGCGTACCGCCGGCACCGCCGAGGGCGGCACCCGCGACGCCGACTTCGACTGGCAGACCCACGTCCCGCAGACCACTCCCGAGGGCGTCGACGCCGACCTGGCCGCCGCCATCGCCGAGCTGCGCCGGCGCACCCGTCCGGGGCTGCCGGTGGTCACCGTCGGCTTCTGCTTCGGCGGCAGCCACTCCTGGCGGCAGTCCGGCGGCGACCTCGACGTGGCCGCCTGCGCCGGGTTCTACGGCCGGCCGGCGATGGTCGGCGACGCCGCGTCCCGCGCCTCCCGCCCGACGCTCCTGCTCGTCGCCGGTGCCGACGCCGCCACGCCCGTCGAGGACCAGCTCGCCCTCGCCGAGACCATGCGCGGCGCCGGGGCCGACGTCACCACCGCGGTCTACGACGGCGCACCGCACTCCTTCTTCGACCGGGCCGCCCCCGAGTGGGAGGACGCCTGCCAGGACGCGTGGCGGCGCCTGCTCGACCTGGTCGACCGGGCGGGCAGCGGGCCGTCGTCGTGAGCGAGCCGATCGAGCCCGGTGTCCTCGAGCTGGCCCGGCGGGTCTTCGGCCTGGCGCGCTCCGGCGCCACCGAGGAGCTCGCGGCCTACGTCGACGCCGGGGTGCCCGTCGACCTGACCAACGAGAAGGGCGACACGCTGCTCATCCTCGCCGCCTACCACGACCACCCGGAGACGGTCGCCGCGCTGCTCGCCCTCGGCGCCGACTCCGGGCGGGCCAACGACCGGGGGCAGACGGCGCTGGCCGCGGCGGTGTTCCGCCGGTCGGAGGCCGGGGTGCGGACGCTGCTGGACGCCGGTGCCGACCCCGACGCCGGCGGTCCCAGCGCCCGCGAGACCGCGGCCTTCTTCGACCTGCCGGAGATGACCGCGCTGCTCGACCGCCGCGTGGACTGAGGTCCACCCGACAGCAGTGCCGGCGTGACACATTGGTGTGCCGCGTCACCGAACCGGGGGGAGGGACGTTCATGGCCGCGCAGACACACCTGCCCGGCCCGGGTGCGGACAGGCCGCAGTCCGGAGCCACCCGGATGGTCCCGCCGCCGGAGGCCACCGACCTGCCTGCCGGCCTGCAGCTCGACGGCGTCGCCGGACCCCTCCGCTCCGGCGGCCAGGCGGGAGACGGCCAGGCGGTGGACGGCCAGGCGGTGGACGGGCAGGCGGTGAACGGGCAGGCGGTGGACGGGCAGGCGGTGGACGGCGGGGCGACGCCCGGGGACGCGGGGTCGGAACCGTCCGCCCTGGCCGGGAGCAGCGTGCTGCCGCGCTGGCTGCTGCTGCTCGTCGGCGCCGCGGCCGCGACGATCGCCGTCGCCGGGGTGCGCGAGATCGCCTGGCTGATCGCGCCGGTGATGCTGGCCCTCGTCGTCGTCGTGGCGCTCATGCCGGTGCAGCGCTGGCTGCTGCGCCACCACGTGCCGCGCTGGGCCGCGGCCACCGTCCTGCTGGTGCTCGTCTGGGGCGTGCTGCTCGGCCTGGGCTCGCTGCTGGTGATCGCGATCGCCCAGTTCGCCGTCCTGCTGCCCGACTACGCGCCGGAGTTCGCCGTGCTGCTCGACGACACGGTCCGGCGGCTCGACGAGGCGGGGCTGTCGTCGACGCAGGTCTCCGAGCTCGTCGACCGGTTCGACTACGGCCAGCTCGTCGGCGTGGCCACCGGCCTGCTCGCCCGGGTCACCGACACCGCGACCACGCTGGTGCTGCTGCTCTCGGCGATGGTCTTCCTCGCCATCGAGTCCGGCGGCTTCGGCAGGCGGCTGGCGCTCGTGGCCGAGGAGCGGCCGCACCTGCCGATCGCGCTGGGCCTGTTCGCCCGGGGCACTCGCAGCTACCTGCTGGTGAGCACGGTCTTCGGCGCGATCGTGGCGGTGGGGGACACCATCGCGCTGGCGTTCCTCGACGTGCCGATGCCGGTGCTGTGGGGGCTGCTGTCGTTCATCACCAACTACGTGCCGAACATCGGCTTCGTGCTCGGCGTCATCCCGCCGGCGCTGCTCGGCCTCCTCGGCGGTGGCTGGCCGGAGTTCTGGGCGATCCTCGTCGTCTACGCGCTGCTCAACTTCGTCGTCCAGACGCTCATCCAGCCGCGCTTCGTGGGCGACTCGGTGGGCCTGTCGATGACGGTCACCTTCCTCGCGCTGCTGTTCTGGGGCTGGGTCCTCGGCGCGCTCGGCGCACTGCTGGCCATCCCGCTCACACTGCTGGTCAAGGCCCTCCTGGTCGACGTCGACCCGCGCGGGCACTGGCTCGACGCCCTGCTGCGCGAGGAGCCGCGGCCCCCGCGGACCAGCCGCGCCCGCAAGCGCGCGCACGACCGACGGGCGGCGCTCGCCTCGGTGCGGTCCCTGCACCCGCACTGGCCCTCGCGGCGCGGATCCCCCGACTGACCTGCGCGGACGCGCTCGTGGCACGGAATGTCGGACCCCAGGAGGACGTTGTTCCGTAGTCGGGCAGCGTGCCCGGCAGCACTCCTGAGGAGGACCCGTGAAGGGCGATCGCATCGAGGTCGTGATCGACGCCGGCGGCACGACCCGCACGTACGAGATCGAGGCCACCCGGGCCGGGCGGCGCGTCGACGTGAACCACGGCCGCGGGGTCGTGGAGGTCGTCGAGAGCACGCGCGGCGGCACCCCCGTGCGCACCGCGCGGTTCATGTCCGGCCGCGTGCTCGCGCTGGTCGAGCACCCCGCGTCCCGCGTGACCATGGACGACGACGAGCCGGTGACGGCGCTGCGCCGCACGGCATGAGTGAGGACCTCCCTGCCCCCCGCCACGCGCACGCTCGCGGCGGGCCCCTGCAGGGAGGCCGAGACAGTCGGATCGAGGCGGCCGGCGCCCCCGAGCTGGTGGTCGTGGTCGGGTTGCAGGGCGCGGGCAAGTCGACGTGGGTGCAGCGGCACCTGGCCGCCACGCACGCCGTGGTGAGCAAGGACCACTGGCCCCGCGCCCGACGTCGGGAGGCCCGGCAGCAGCGGGTGGTCGCCGAGCTGCTCGCGGCCGGGCGCAGCGTCGTCGTCGACAACACCAACCCCTCGCCGGAGGAGCGCGCGCCCCTGGTGGCCGCGGCCCGCGCCGCCGGCCTGCCGGTGCGCGCCGTCTGGGTGGACACCCCGCTGGCGGAGTGCCTGGTCCGGGTGGAGGCCCGCAACGCCACACGCGAGGAGCGAGGCCGCGTGCCCCTGGTCGGCGTCCTGTCCGCGCGCCGGCGGTTCCGCCCGCCGTCGGAGGTCGAGGGGTTCGACCGGGTCGACGTCGTCCGCCCCGGGAGCTGACCGGCGGAGCGCCGTGTGCGGCCGGGTGGACCGGTGCGGTAGACCTTGCACGCCCGTCCGCCCCCGCCCCTCCCGGAGGTCCCCCCGTGCTGGCCAGCATCGGTTACGCCGTCGCCTACACCGCCGTCGGCCTCGTGCTGCTGGCCCTCGGCTACCTCGCCCTCGACCTGCTGACGCCCGGCCACCTGGGCCGGCACATCTACGAGGACCGGTCGGTGAGCGCGGCGATCGTGCTGTCGGCGGGGTTCCTCGCCCAGGGCGCGATCATCTTCACCACCATCTGGACCAACGCCACCGCCGGGTTCGGCCAGGCGCTGCTCTACACCGTGGTGTTCGGCGTGCTGGGCGTGCTCCTGCAGGCGGTCGCGTTCCTCGTGCTCGACCTGCTCACGCCGGGGAAGATGGGCTCCCTCGTCACCGAGGTCGCCTTCCACCCCGCGAGCCTGGTGAGTGCCGCGGCCCAGCTCTCGGTGGCCGCGATCATCGTCGCCTCGATCTGGCCCTGATCCCGCGCCGGCGGGCCCGCCGGAGGAACGCCCGGGGCCCGACGTAACGTGTCCGGCGCAGCGTGGGCTACCCGCCGGTAATTCCCGGCGGGCGACCCCGGACCGGACGGCTGGCGACGACGCCGCCCCCACCAGCGAGAGGAACTGCTAATGAGCGAGGCAACCCCCCGCGTCGCCATCGTGACCGGTGCCGCGCGCGGCATCGGCGCCGCGACGGCGCAGCGGCTGGCCGCCGATGGTCACGCCGTGGCGGTGCTCGACCTCGACGAGGCGAACACCAAGGAGACCGTGCAGGCCATCGAGGCCGCCGGCGGCACGGCGCTCGGCGTGGGTGCCGACGTCAGCGACGCCGAGCAGGTGCAGGCCGCCGTCGACCGGGTCGCCGCCGAGCTCGGCCCGCCCGTCGTACTGATCAACAACGCGGGCGTCACCCGCGACAACATGCTGTTCAAGATGACCGAGGTCGACTGGGACGTCGTCATGAACGTGCACCTGCGCGGTGCCTTCCTCATGGCGCGGGCCTGCCAGAAGTACATGGTCGACGCCACGTTCGGCCGGATCGTCAACCTGTCGAGCGTCTCGGCGCTCGGTAACCGGGGCCAGGCCAACTACTCGACGGCCAAGGCCGGGCTGCAGGGCTTCACCAAGACCCTCGCCATCGAGCTGGGCAAGTTCGGCGTCACCGCCAACGCCATCGCCCCGGGCTTCATCCAGACCGAGATGACCAAGGCCACCGCCGAGCGCCTGGGCATCGCCTTCGACGACTTCATCAAGGGCGCCGCGTCGCAGATCCCGGTGGCCCGCGTCGGCCAGCCCGAGGACATCGCCCACCTGGTGTCGTTCTTCGTCAGCGAGGGCGCCGGCTTCGTCTCCGGCCAGGTCGTCTACGCCGCGGGCGGCCCCCGCGCCTGACGCGCACAGCGCCTGAGACGTACGGAACGCCGGCCGGCGGGCACAGCGCCCCGCCGGCCGGCGTTGCACCAGCCGTGAGCGAACCGTTCCGCCTCGTCGTCCTCGGTGACTCGATCGCGTACGGCACCGGCGCCACGCGGGTCGAGGACGGCCTCGGCCCGCGGCTGGCGCAGGTCCTGCGCAGCGAGGGCATCGACACCGATCTCACCGTGCTGGCCGTGCCCGGCGCGGTCTCCCGCGACCTCGGCGCCCAGGTGCGCCGGGCCGCGCCGCTGGACGCCGACCTCGCCGTCGTGGTGATCGGCGCCAACGACCTGGCCCGCTCGGCCATGGCCTTGCTGCAGGGGCCCGTCGCGAGCGCGCGAGCGACGGGGGGCAACGAGATCCTCACTGCCGCCACCGCCGCGCTCGGCGCCGCCGTCAGCGGCCTGCGCGCCGCCGGCACCGACGTCGTCGTGGTCCCCGCGCCGGACATGTCCAGCGTGCCGTTCGTGCCGCCGGCGCTGCGGCCGGTCGTGCGCGGCGCGTGCGCGGTGCTGCAGCAGCGCCAGGCCGAGGTCGCGTGGGCGCACGGTGCGACCGTCGCCGCGGTGTCGGCCGAGCTGGGCGGCGCGTTCGGCAGCGACCCGTCGCTGTTCTCCGCCGACCGCTTCCACCCCTCGTCGGCCGGCTACGCGCGGATCGCCGCCGCGCTGGCCCCGACGGTGCTCACCGCGGCCCGCGATCGCCGGGACCGCCGGGCCGCCTGAGCGCCCCGGCGGCCCCGTCGCTCACACGTCGCGGTAGCGCTTCGCCGCGGCCACGGCCTCGCTCAGCCGGCCGGCGTCGAGGTCGGGGCCGTAGCCGGGGGTGTCGCGCTGGATGCGCCACCCCTCGGCGAGCGGACCGAGGTCGACGACGTCGAAGCCGATCTCGTCGATGAACGAGGCCACCGTCTCCTTGGCCGAGGCGTCGTCGCCGGCGATCGCCAGCGCCCGCCGGTTCGGCGTCCCCGGCGGCGTCCGGCGGGCGGTGATGTCGGCGGCGTAGATGTGGTTGAACGCCTTGACCACGCGCGAGCGCGGCAGGTGCTCCTGCAGCAGCTCCGAGGTGGTCGTCGTCTCCTCGTCCAGCGCCGCGACGTGCCCGTCGCGCTCCGGGTAGTAGTTGTTCGTGTCGATCACGACCTTGCCGGCCAGCGGCTCGACGGGGACGTCCTCGACCGCCTTCAGCGGCACGGTGACGACGACCAGGTCGCCCGCGGCCCCGGTCTCGGCCGGGGTGGCCGCGCGGACGGTGCCCTTCCGTGAGGGTCGGTCGCCGAGGGCGTCGACGAGGCCGGCGAGCGTCTCGGGGCCGCGGGAGTTGGAGAGCACGACGTCGTAGCCGATGTCGGTGGCTGCCTGCGCGAGCGCCGTGCCGATGTGGCCGGCGCCGATGATGCCGAGGGTGGTCATGCCTCGCGCCAACGCGCAGGTCGGCGGCTCATTCCCCGTGGGGCACAGGAAGCTCTCCGCACGTCTCGGGCCCCGATGCGTGCGGAGAGCTTCCTATGCCCCCTCCCGGTCCAGCGCGTCCCGGTCCAGCGCGTCGGCCAGGAGTTCGGCGAGGTGCCGGCCGGACCGGTCGGACAGCTGGTCGAGCTGCGTGCGGCAGGAGAACCCGTCGGCCAGGACCACGGCGTCCGGGCCGGCCTCGCGGACGGCGGGCAGCAGCTGCTGCTCGGCGATCGTCACCGACACGTCGTGGTGGCCGCGCTCGACGCCCCAGTTGCCCGCCAGCCCGCAGCAGCCGCCGAGCCGGGTGACCGTCGCGCCGGCGCTGCGCAGCAGCCGCTCGTCGGCCGCCCAGCCCATCACCGCGTGGTGGTGGCAGTGCGGCTGCGCGACCACCTCGACGCCGGCCAGCGACGGCGGCGTCCACCCCTCGGTGGCGGTGAGCAGCTCGGCCAGCGTCCGGGTGCCCGCGGCGACCCGCGCGGCCGTGTCCCGCCCGCCCGCCTCGTCCAGCAGCTCGACGGCGTCGCTGCGCAGCGACGCGGTGCACGAGGGCTCCACGCCCACGATCGGGACCCCGGCGTCGGCCAGCGGCGCGAGCTTGCGCACGGTGTCGCCGAGGATGCGCCGCGCGGTGTCGAGCTGGCCGGTGGTGGTCCACGTCAGGCCGCAGCAGGTGTCGTCGCCGGGCACCTGCACGGAGTAGCCCGCCGCCTCGAGCACCCGAGCCGCGGCCAGGGCGACCTCCGGGGCGAAGTGGTCGGTGAACGAGTCGACCCACAGTGCCACCGGGGCGCCGTCGCCGGCGCGCGGCGTCCACTGCTGCCGGAAGGTGCGCGGGGCGAAGGACGGCAGGTCGCGCCGCCGGTCCACACCGGCGCCCCACTTCGCCAGCCGGCCGCCGAGCCGCGAGCGCATGACCGCGTTGACCAGCCGCGGCGCGCGGGCGGCCAGGTCCGACCACATCGGCAGCTTGCCCAGCGTGTAGTGCGACAGCGGGCGGATCCGGCGGCGGTAGCTCTGGTGCAGCACCTCGGACTTGTAGCTGGCCATGTCCACGCCGGTCGGGCAGTCGCGCGAGCAGCCCTTGCACGACAGGCACAGGTCCAGCGCGTCGTGCACCTCCGGCGAGCGCCAGTCCCGCACGGGGCCGCCGGGCGCGAGCATCTCCTGCAGCACCCGGGCCCGGCCGCGGGTGGAGTCCTTCTCCTCGCGGGTGGCGGGATAGGACGGGCACATCACCGCGACGCCCGACGGCTCGGCCCGGCACTTGCCGACGCCGGTGCAGCGGTGCACCGCGTTGGAGAAGTCGCCCTCGTCGTGCCGGTAGGCCAGGGCGAGCCCGGTGCGCAGCCGCGGCGCAGCGGCCACCCGGACGTCGTCGTCTAGGCGGGCCGGGCGCACCAGCACGCCGGGGTTGAGCACGTCGTCGGGGTCGAACAGGCCCTTGACCCGCGCGAAGAGGTCGAGCGTGGCGGGGGAGTACATGGTGCCGAGCAGCTCGCTGCGGGCGCGGCCGTCGCCGTGCTCGCCCGACACCGACCCGCCGTAGCGGGCCACGAGCCGGGCGGCGTCCTCCACGAAGGCGCGGTAGGCGGCCCGGCCGCGGTCGGGCTCGCGGCCGAACGGGAAGTCGATGCGCACGTGCACGCAGCCGTCGCCGAAGTGCCCGTACGGCACGCCCTGCAGCCCGTGCCCGTCGAGCAGCGCGTCGAACTCGCGCAGGTAGGCGCCCAGCGAGGTCACCGGGACCGCGGCGTCCTCCCAGCCGGCGTGCGCGGGACGGCCGTCGGACGTGCGCGCGGCCAGCCCGGCGCCGTCCTCGCGGATCCGCCAGATCGCCGCGGCGTGCGCGACGTCGGTGACCACCAGGCTGTCCAGCGCCCCGCCGTCGGCCACCACGGCCGCGCCCTTGGCCTGGACCTCGGCGACGGTGTCGCCGGTCAGTTCGACGATCAGCCAGCCGGCGCCCTTCGGCAGGTCCGGGACGACGGCGGCCGGCACGTCGCGCAGCCGCTGCACGATCCGCTCGTCGAGGCCCTCGACCGCGGTCGGCCCGTGGCGCAGCAGCCCCGGCGTGGCGTCGGCGGCGTCGGCCATCGAGGGGTAGCCGAGCACGACCAGGCCGCGGTACGGCGCGTCGGCGACCAGCCGCACGGTGGCGCCGAGGACGACCGCCAGCGTCCCCTCGCTGCCCACCAGCGCGCGGGCGACGTCGAAGCCGTGCTCGGGCAGCAGGTGCTCCAGGGAGTAGCCCGACACCTGCCGGCCGAAGGTGCCGAGCTCGGTCCGGATGGTGGCCAGCTCACCGGCCACCAGGGTGCGCAGGTCCTCGAGCCCGGGGGTGGCCGACCCGGACGCCAGCCGCAGCCGCTGCCCGGAGCCGGTGACCACGTCGAGGCCCACGACGTTGTCCGAGGTGCGGCCGTAGCCCAGCGCCCGCGAGCCGCAGGCGTTGTTGCCGATCATCCCGCCGATCGTGCAGCGGTTGGACGTGCTCGGGTCGGGCCCGAAGCGCAGCCCGGCGGGACGGGCCGCGGTCTGCAGCGCCGCCTGCACCACGCCGGGGTCGACGACGGCGGTGCGCGACTCGGCGTCGACCGCGTGCACCCGGTGGAGGTACCGGCTGGTGTCGACGACGACGCCGGTGCCCACGGCGTTCCCGGCGATCGAGGTGCCCGCGCCGCGCATGGTCAGCGGCACGCCGAGCTCCCGGCAGACCTCCAGGGCGGCCACCACCTCGTCGGCGGCCCGCGGCCGGACGACGGCGCGCGGCAGCACCCGGTAGAGCGAGCCGTCGGAGGAGTACAGCGCGCGGGCGAGGCCCGAGTCGTCGACGTCACCGATCCCGGCCCGGCGCAGGGCGGCGGTGACCTCGGTCGTGGCGGCGTCGGGACCGGCGGCGGTGGTGCTCACCGGTCCAGTGTCCCCGGTGCCGTCCCCCTGGGCGGACGGCACCGGGTGGACGGCACCGGGGGAGGGGTCAGCTCTCGGTGGGCGGCTCGTCCTTCCCGGACTCCTCCGCCTCGTCGGCCTCCTCCTTGGTGTGGTGCACCGCGCCGTCGGCGTGCTCCGGCGGGCCGTAGACCGTGTAGAGGACCAGCGGGTTCGGCCCGGTGTTGAGGAAGTTGTGCTTCGTCCCGGCCGGGACGACGACCAGGTCGCCCTGGGCGACCTTCTTCGTGGCCCCGCCGACCTTCGCCTCACCGACGCCGCTGACGAAGGTGAGGATCTGGTCGATGTCCTCGTGGACCTCCTCGCCGATCTCGCCACCCGCCGGGATGGTCATGACGACGAGCTGGGTGTTCTTGCCGGTCCACAGGACGCGGCGGAAGTCGGGGCTCTCCTCGGCGACGGTCGCGATGGTGAAGTGGATCACGGACGCCATGGGCGGCGCTCCTCCCTGTCTCGTGGCACCTGGACGGTGCTCCTCGGACGGGCCTTGCCCCCGAGCCGCGCCGACCATGCCTGCCGCCCCGTCGGGGTGGTGCGCCGGCACCCGGTCCTGCTAACGTCGGCCCACCTCGGTTGGACTGTCCAACTGACCTGCTGCTGGGGGCGCGGATGTCCCGCTCGGTCCGGTCCGGTCCCGACGCCGCCGACGCCGTGGGCGGCCCGCCCGTCGCCGTCCTGCAGCGGCGGACGCTCGCCGTGGTCGCGGCCAGCACGCTCGTCGTCCTCGCCGCGTTCGTCACCCCGCTGGCCACCACGGTGGCCACCGCCGCCGACCTGGGCGCCGGCGCCGGCGGGCAGGCGTGGCTGCTTTCGGCGATGAGCCTCGGCCTGGCCGCGGCGCTGCTGGTCACCGGCGCGGCCGCCGACGACCTCGGCCGCCGCCGGGTGTTCACCGCGGGCCTGGTCCTGCTGGCCGCCGGCGCTGCGGTGACGGCCACCGCGGGCGCCACCGGGGTCTTCGTCGCCGGCCGGGTGGTCGAGGGCGTCGGCGGTGCGGCCGTCCTCGCCTGCTCGCTGGGCCTCGTCGCGCAGGTCTTCCCGCTCGGGCCCGCGCGCGCCCGGGCGGCGGCGGTCTGGGGCGCCAGCCTCGGGGCGGGGACCGGCGTCGGCGGGCTGGCCGCGGTGCTGCTCGACGGCGAGACCGGCTGGCGGGCCACGCACGCCGCGGCCGCCGTCGTCGCGCTGCTGCTGGCGGTCGCCGCGCGGCTGCTGCTGCCGGAGGCCGCACCCGGCCGCCGCCCGCGGGTCGACGTCCCCGGGCCGGTGCTGCTCGTGGCCGCGGTGTGCTGCCTGCTCGTCGGCCTCGTGGCCACCCGCACCGGCGCGGGGACCGGCGCCGTGGTCGCGCTCATCGCCGGCGGTGCGGTGCTGGCCGTCGCGTTTGTCCTCGCCGAGAACCGCGTGCGCACGCCGATGGTCGACCTCGGGCTGTTCCGCGTCCGCGGGTTCGTGGCGGCGACGCTCGGCGCGCTGGTCACCGGCGTGGCCACCGTCGGGCTGATGTCGTTCCTGGTCACCGTGCTGCAGCGCGCCCTGGGCGAGAGCCTGCTGGCGACCACGCTGCTCGTGCTCGTCTGGTCGGCGGTGGCGACGGCGACGTCGTGGGGGCTGCGCTGGCTGCCCGGGGTCGACGGGCGGGTGCTGCTGGCCGGCGGGCTCGCGGTGTCGGCGGCGGGGCTGGCCGCGCTCGCCGTGCTGGACACCGGCAGCCGGGCCGTCGCGCTGCTGCCGGGCCTGGTCGTCCTCGGTGTCGGCTACGGCGCGGCCAACGCGGCACTCGGCCGGGAGGCGGTGGCGCACGTGCCGCCGGAGCGGGCCGGCATGGGCAGCGGGGCGAACAACACCGCCCGCTACCTCGGCGCGGCCGTCGGCGTCACGCTCGTCGTCCTGCTGGTGACCGCGGGCGCGCCCGCCGGCACCGCGGCCGGGCTGCTCGCCGGGTGGGACGCCGCCGCGCTGGCCGGTGCCGGGCTCAGCGCGGCCGGGGCGCTGGCGGTGCTGGCACTGCGACCGGCCCGCCGCTGACCGTCGCAGCACCCAGCCGGTGACAGCAGCCCGGCCGCGACGGCGGGCCCGCCGACGACCGCGGGCGCGGCCGTGCGGGTGCGGCCGTGCGGGTGCGGCCGTGCGGGTGCGCAGCGCGCGGAGGTGGCCGGTGAGCGGTGCGCTCGGCCCGGGACGCGGACCTCGCTCTAGTACACGGCCGAGCCTGCCGATGACGACGTGGACGCGCACCCCCGCGACCACGCCGACACGAACGAGGCCGACCAGTGATCACCACCGCTCTCACCGCCGCGGCCATCACCCTCGCCGTCCTCGCCCCGCTCGCGATCCTCGCCAGCGTCGCCGTCCTCACCGTCTCCGCCGGCCGCGGTCTCAGCCACCGCGCCGGCACCCGTCGCTCCGGCCGCGACGCTGCCCCCGTCGTCCAGGACGGCCGCAGCCACCTCAGGCTGCTGGACGGGGGCCATCCGGTGACCGCGCCGCGGCCGGGGGCGCGGCGGACTCAGGGGCGGCGGGCGACCAGCTGGACGAGCACCTCGGTGGCCACGTCGGTGTCCTCGTCGAGGGCCGTGGCCTCGCCGCGCTCGACGCGGGCCAGCATCAGCTCGTTGAGCCCGCCGACGGCGGCGAGCACCAGGGCACGGTCCACCGGGCGCACCTCGCCGGGGTGCTGCTCGGCCAGGTCGGAGGCGACGCCGCAGATCAGCTCGACGTAGCGGTCGATCACCTGGCGGCGCAGCGCGAGGGCGGGCCGGCCGGCCGCCTGCTCCTCCACCAGCGCGGCCCAGGCCACGTCGGGGTCGGCGGCGAGCACCTCGAGGTGGGCGCGCACGGCGGTGCGCAGCCGGTGCGGCCAGGACAGACCCTCCGCGGCCGCCCGCTGCTGGGCGGCGTGCACGGTCTCCAGCATCTTGTCGGTGGCGCGGGTGTAGAGCTCGAGGAGGCAGTGCTCCGTGTCGCGGAAGTGCGCGTAGACGACGGTCTTGGACACCCGGCCCTCGCGGGCGGTGTCGGAGGCGGTGGTCGCGCGGTAGCCCTTGGTGGCCATGCAGGTGGCCAGCGCGAGGAGGATGCGCACGCGGCGGTGGGCGTCCTCCTCGGTCAGGTCGTCGGGTGAGACCATTGCTGCGACCACGGGCCGATCGTAGGGCCGGGGATCCCGGGGGAACGGAACGACCTGCTCCCGTACGGACGGGCGCGTGAGGCGGCTCACCCGGGCAGCGGGAACAACCGGCGGACGGTTGCTGTCGTCCACCAGGTGACGCCTCCGACCGACGCCCGCACGCCGCTGCGCGCCTACGCCGTCTGGCTCACCGCACTCGCCGCCTACGTCGTCGCCGTCTTCCACCGGGCCTCGCTCGGCGTGGCCGGGGTGGAGGCCCAGGAGCGCTTCTCCGCCGGGGCCTCGGCGGTCTCGCTGTTCCTCGTGCTGCAGCTGGCCGTCTACGCCGGCCTGCAGGTCCCCGTCGGCGTGATGCTGGACCGCTTCGGGTCCCGGCGGCTCGTCCTCGCCGGCGGTCTCACCATGGCGGCCGGCCAGCTGGTCCTCGCGCTGGCCACCGACGTGCCCACCGCCGTGGCCGCCCGCGTGCTCGTGGGCGCCGGCGACGCGATGACCTTCATCAGCGTCCTGCGGGTCGTCGCCTTCTGGTTCCCCGGCCGCACCGTCCCGCTCGTCACCCAGCTCACCGGCATCCTCGGCCAGGTCGGGCAGATCCTGGCGGCCTATCCGCTCGTCGCGCTGCTGCACGCCGCCGGCTGGCGGAACACGTTCCTCGGCGCCGCCGCGGTGGGCGTGCTCGTCGTCGTCCTCGTGATCACCACGCTGCGCGACGCCCCGCCCGGTGTGCCCACCGCTCCCCCCGCGGGGATGGCCGAGGTCCGTCGCAACCTGCTGCTGACCTGGCGGGAGTCCGGCACCCGGATCGGCCTCTACACGCACCTGGTCACCCAGTTCTCCGGCACGGTGTTCGCGCTGCTGTGGGGTTATCCCTTCCTCGTCGTCGGCCAGGGCCTGTCCCCGGCGACGGCGGCCGGGTTGCTCAGCCTGCTGGTGGTCGTCGGGATGGGCGTCGGGCCGGCGCTGGGCCGGCTGTGCGGGCGCTGGCCGCTGCGCCGCTCGGTGCTGGTCCTGTCGATCCTGGCGCTCACCGCGGGCACCTGGACCGTCGTCCTGCTGTGGCCCGGGCGGGCGCCGCTGTGGCTGCTCGTGTGGCTGGTGGTCGTCCTCGGCACCAACGGGCCGGGCTCGATGATCGGCTTCGACTACGCCCGCACGTGGAACCCCGCCGAGCGGCAGGGCAGTGCCAGCGGCCTGGTCAACGTCGGCGGGTTCGTCGCCTCGCTGCTGACCATCCTCGCGATCGGCGCGGTGCTCGACGTCCTCACGCCGGGCGCCTCGACCGCCTACGACCTGGGCGCCTTCCGCGTCGCGTTCGCCGTCCAGTACGTGTTCTGGGCGATCGGCCTGGTCGGCGTGCTGCGGCACCGCCGGGCGCTGCGCGAGCGGCTGGCCGGTGACGGCGTCGTCCTCGCCCCGCTGTACGCCGCGGTCAGCGCCCGGCTGCGCGGCGGCAGTGCTTACCGCTAGGCGCGGGGCCGTCGCCCACCGCTGACCCCTCGCGCCGGTCTCCCCGCTACCGGCAAGATCGCCGCCATGGACGTCGTGGTCGGGCTGGACAGCGGGACGACGGCGACCAAGGCGGTCACCGCCGGCACCGACGGGCGGGTCCGCGACCTGGTCAGCGTCGGCTACCCGCTGTCGGTGCCGGCCCCGGGACGCGCGGAGCTCGACGCGCAGCGCCTGGCCGACGCCGCCGTGGAGGCCCTGGCCGCGGTCGCCACGGCCGCCCGCGAGCGCGGCGACCGGGTCGTCGGCGTCTGCCTGTCGGCCGCCATGCACGGCCTGGTCCCCATGGACGACGACGGCCGGCCGCTGGGCCCGGTGGTGACCTGGGCCGACGACCGCGCCGCGGGCTTCGCCGAGGCCCTGCGCGCCGACGGCCGGGCCGGGGGCCTGCACACCCGCACCGGGACGCCGGTGCACCCGATGTCGCCGCTGCTCAAGCTCGCCGCGCTGCGCGCCGAGGACCCCGACCGGCTGGCGGCGGTGCCGCGCTGGGGCGGCGTCAAGGAGCTCGTGGTGTCCGCCCTGCGCGCCGGGCCTCAGGTGCTCGACCGCTCCTGCGCCTCGGCCACCGGCCTGTACGGCATCCGCACCGGGGCCTGGGACGCCGAGGCGCTGCACCTGGCCGGCGTCCGCCCGGAGCAGCTGGGGGAGGTCCTGCCGACGACGACGGTGCTCGAGGGCCTGCGCCCCGACGTCGCCGCGGCCACCGGGCTGCCCGCGGACACCCCGCTCGTCCTCGGTGCCTCCGACGGCGTGCTGGCCAACCTCGGCATCGGCGCGGTCCGTCCCGAGGTCGCCGCGGTGTCGCTGGGCACCAGCGGCGCCATGCGGGTCGTCGTCCCGGCGCCGACCGTCGACCCCGCGAACCGGCTGTTCTGCTACGCCCTCACCGACGACCACTGGGTGGTCGGCGGCGCGGTCAACAACGGCGGCTCGGTGGTGCGGTGGGCCGCGCAGGCCCTCGCCGGCGGGGAGGGACTGACGGGCGAGGACGCCGACGACCTCGACGCCCGGCTGCTCGAGGAGGCCGCGGGCGTGCCCGCCGGGAGCGCGGGGCTGCTCTGCCTGCCCTACCTGCTGGGGGAGCGGGCGCCGTGGTGGCGCTCCGGGCTGCGGGGCGCCTACGTCGGGCTGCGCCGCGAGCACCGCCGCGGACACCTGGTGCGCGCCGCCGTCGAGGGCGTCTGCCAGCAGCTGGCGCTGGTCCGCGACGCGTTCTCCGCCACCGGGCTGCCCGTGCGCGAGGTCCGGGCCACCGGCGGTGCGGTCGCCTCCTCGCTGTGGGTGCAGACGCTGGCCGCGGCGCTGGATCTGCCCGTGCGGGTGGCCGACTCGCCGGAGGGCACCGGCCTCGGCGCCTGCCTGCTCGGCCTGCACGCCCTCGGCGCGCTGCCCGACCTCGACGCGGCCACCGCGCTGGTCGGCGTCTCCGATCCGGTCGAGCCCGACCCCGCCACCGCCGACCTCTACCGCCGCACGCGCCCGCTGGTCGAGAAGTCGACCCGCGCGCTGGCCGACGTCCTCGCCACGCTCGACGCACTCGACGACACCCCGTCGCAGAACCCCGCCTGAACCGAGGAGGAACCGCCGTGCCCGAGGTCGAGCCCGCGCTGGGCGCCGGACCGCTGCTGCTCATCGCCGCCGCCGCGGTGGGCGTCCTGCTGTTCCTCATCATGAAGCTGAAGCTGCACGCGTTCCTGGCGCTGATCCTGGTCAGCCTGCTGGTGGCGCTGGCCACGCAGATCCCGCTCGAGGACGTGGTCACCACCCTCACCGGCGGGTTCGGCAGCACCCTCGCCAACGTCGCGCTGCTGGTCGGCCTCGGGGCGATGCTGGGCCGGCTGCTCGAGCACAGCGGCGGGGCGCAGGTGCTGGCCGACAGCCTCATCGGCCGGTTCGGGGAGAAGCGGGCGCCGCTGGCGCTGGGCGTGGCCGCGCTGCTGTTCGGCTTCCCGATCTTCTTCGACGCCGGCCTCGTCGTCTTCCTGCCCATCGTGTTCACCATCGCCCGCCGGCTGGGCGGTTCGCTGCTCACCTACGGCCTGCCCACCGCCGGCGCCTTCGCCGTGATGCACGCCTTCGTGCCGCCGCACCCCGGACCGGTCGCGGCCGCCGAGCTCGTCGGTGCCGACATCGGCCTGGTCCTCGTCTTCGGCCTGCTCATCGGCCTGCCCACCTGGTACCTGGGCGGCTACCTCTTCGGCCTGTGGGCCGGCCGCCGCTACGACGTCGCGGTCCCGCCCTCGGAGGAGGACGGGACGCCGCCCGTCCCGGAGGCGCCGGAGGGCACCGTGGCCGGCACGGCACCGGGGACGGCGGGGGCCTCCGGAGGCCGCCGCACCGGGACGGTCACCCGGCCGGCGCCCCCGCGCTTCGGCACCGTGCTCGGCATCCTGCTGCTGCCCCTGGTGCTGATCTTCCTCAACACCGGGCTGACCACGCTGGCCACCGCCGGCGCGGTGGAGGAGTCCTCGTTCGTGGTGCGGGTCGGCCAGCTGCTCGGCGCCACCCCGGTGGCGCTGCTGATCACCGTGCTCGTGGCGATGGTCGTGCTCGGCCGCCGCCGCGGGGAGAGCGGCGCGGAGGTCGAGTCCATCGTCAACAGCGCCCTGGGCCCGGTCTGCGCGATCATCCTGATCACCGGGGCCGGCGGCATGTTCGGCGGCGTGCTGCGCGCCAGCGGCATCGGCGAGGCGCTGGCCGACGTCCTCGGCGACATCGGCCTGCCGGTCATCGTCGCCGCGTTCGTCGTCTCCGTGCTGCTGCGCGTCGCCCAGGGCTCGGCGACGGTCGCCCTCACCACCACCGCCGGGCTCATGGCACCGGTCGTGGAGGCCTCCGACGGGCTGTCCTCGATCGACCTGGCGCTGATCGTCATCGCGATCGCCGGCGGCGCCACCGTGCTGTCCCACGTCAACGACTCCGGCTTCTGGCTGGTCAGCCGGTTCTTCCAGATGGACGAGAAGACGACGCTGAAGACCTGGACGGTCATGGAGACGCTGCTCGGGACGATCGGGTTCGCGCTGGCCTTCGTGCTCAGCCTCTTCCTGTAGCCGTAGGGGACGCGGCCGGGGCCGTTCCGCGCCAGGATGGCCACCCGGGGATCACCCGGACCGCAACGGAGCGGGGAGGGGTCGTCATGAGGGGTGTGTCACGGGCCGCGGTGGCCGGGCTGGGTGCGGTGGCCGCGGTGGCCGTCCGGGACATCGTGCAGCGGGAGCACACCCTGCTGCGCAACTTCCCGGTGCTGGGCCACGCCCGCTACCTGCTGGAGTCGATCGGCCCGGAGCTGCGGCAGTACCTGGTCGCCGGCGACAACGAGGAGCGGCCCTTCACGCGCGACCAGCGCCGGTGGGTCTACGCCTCGGCCAAGGGCGAGAACAACTACTTCGGGTTCGGTACCGACAACGACCTCGAGTACACCGCCGGCTACGCGGTCATCAACCACCGCACCTTCGGCCGTGCCGTCCCGCCGTCGCACCCCGCCTCGGCCGCCGACGTCTCCTTGCCCGCGGCCAAGGTGCTCGGCGGCCCGCGCGGGCGGGCGCAGGCGTTCCGGCCGGCGTCGGTGGTCAACGTGTCGGCGATGAGCTTCGGGTCGCTGTCGGGGGCGGCGGTCGAGGCGCTCAACCGCGGCGTGGCGCTGGCCGGGTGCCTGCACAACACCGGGGAGGGCGGCCTGTCGGTGCACCACCGGCACGGCGGCGAGCTGGTGTTCCAGCTGGGCACCGCCTACTTCGGCTGCCGCGACGAGCAGGGCCGGTTCGACCTGGACCGGCTCAAGGACCTCGTCGCCGGCGCGCCGGTGCGGGCGCTGGAGATCAAGCTCAGCCAGGGCGCCAAGCCCGGGCTCGGCGGAGTGCTGCCGGCGGCCAAGGTGTCCGCGGAGATCGCCGCGGCCCGCGGGGTGCCCGAGGGCGTGGACTGCGTCAGCCCGTCGCGGCACGCGGAGTTCAGCGACGTCGACAGCCTGCTCGACTGGGTGGAGCTGCTCGCCGCCGAGACCGGGCTGCCGGTGGGCATCAAGTCCGCCGTCGGCGACCTGGCGTTCTGGGACGAGCTCACCGAGCGGATGGCCACCACCGGCCGGGGTGTGGACTTCGTGACCGTCGACGGCGGGGAGGGCGGCACGGGCGCCGCGCCGCTGATCTTCACCGACTCGGTGTCGCTGCCCTTCCAGCTCGGCTTCGCCCGGGTGTACTCCGCCTTCGCCCGCCGCGGCCTGGCCGAGCAGGTCACCTTCATCGGCGGCGGCAAGCTCGGCCTGCCCGACAACGCGGTCGTGGCCTTCGCGCTCGGCTGCGACATGGTCAACATCGCCCGCGAGGCGATGCTCGCCATCGGCTGCATCCAGGCGCAGAAGTGCCACACCGACACCTGCCCGACCGGCGTCGCCACGCAGAACGCCTGGCTGGCGCACGGCCTGGACCCGGCGCTGAAGTCCGTCCGGCTGGCCAACTACGTCGCCACGCTGCGCCGCGACCTGCTCAAGGTGTCCGAGGCGTGCGGCGTCGAGCACCCGGGGCTCATCGACACCGGTTCGGTCGAGGTGCTCACCGGCCGGACGGCGTCGACCCCGCTCGGGGAGGTCTACGGCTACGAGCCGGGCTGGGGACTGCCCTCGGCCGCCGACCGGGCGGAGATCGCCCGCATCATGACCGCCGACGCGCCCCAGGGCGGGACGGCACCCCCGTCGGAGGACGCCGTCGGCTGACCCGGTCGGGCGGGTCACCCGGGGTGACCCCTCCGGCGCAGGCCCGCCCCTAGCGTCGCCGGTCTCTGGACGTCCCGACGACGGCGGAGGCCTCGATGGCGGCCTACCTGTACCGGTGCACGACCTGCGGCCCGTGGGAGGTCCAGCGCCCCATGGGCACCGCCGGGACCACCGACCGGTGTCCCGCCTGCGGGGTTCCCGGCCGCCGGGTCTGGACCGCGCCGCTGCTGGCCCGCACCCCCGCGCCCGTGGCCGCGGTGCGGTTGCGCGAGGAGGCCAGCGCCGACCGGCCCGCCGTGACGACGGCGGTACCGCCCGCGGCCCGCCGCCCGGCGCCGCGCGACCCACGGTGGAGCGCGCTGCCCCGTCCCTGACCAGCCCGCGTGGTGGTCCCCCGGACGGGGCCGCCGTCGTCCTCGCCGGCTCCGACACCGAGCCGCCACGAACGGCCCGTCCCCGCGGGCCGGCTCCTCCCGTCAACGCAGATCGGAGTGTGGGGGACATGCCAGACGTCGTCTTCACCGTCGACCAGGCCAAGTCCATGCGGGACCAGGCCGTGCCGGGCCACAACCGGTGGCACCCGGACGTGCCCGTCGCCACCACGGTGCGCCCCGGGCAGAGCATCCGGGTCGAGTGCCGGGAGTGGACCGACGGCCAGATCGGCAACAACGACTCCGCCAACGACGTCCGGGACGTCGACCTGACCCACGCGCACATGCTCAGCGGCCCGATCGGTGTGGAGGGCGCCGAGCCCGGCGACCTGCTCGTCGTCGACATCCTCGACCTCGGCCCGGTGCAGGCGCCGCAGGAGCACGGCGAGGCGCCCGGCCAGGGCTGGGGTTACACGGGCATCTTCGCCAAGGCCAACGGCGGCGGCTTCCTGACCGACTACTTCCCCGACGCCTACAAGGCGATCTGGGACTTCCAGGGCCAGGTGGCGACCTCCCGGCACATACCGGGCGTCCGCTACACCGGCCTGACCCACCCCGGCCTGTTCGGCACCGCCCCGTCGGCCGACCTGCTGGCCCGGTGGAACGCCCGCGAGCGGGCACTGATCGCCACCGACCCCGACCGCGTACCGCCCCTGGCACTGCCGCCCCTGGCGGAGAACACGCTGGCCGGGACGGCCGACGGCGGCGTGGCCGACGGCATCGCGCGGGACGGCGCCCGGACCGTGCCGGCCCGGGAGAACGGCGGGAACCACGACATCAAGAACTTCTCCCGCGGGTCCCGGGTCTTCTACCCGGTGCACGTCCCCGGGGCGAAGCTGTCCGGAGGCGACCTGCACTCAGCCAGGGCGACGGCGAGATCACCTTCTGCGGCGCCATCGAGATGGGCGGGTTCATCGACTTCCACATCGACCTGATCAAGGGCGGCATGGAGACCTACGGCGTGAGCACCAACCCGGTGTTCATGCCGGGCAACGTCGAGCCGCGGTACTCCGAGTTCCTGACGTTCATCGGGATCTCGGTCGACCACGACACCGACACGAACGCCTACCTCGACGCGACGCTGGCCTACAAGCGGGCCTGCCTGAACGCCGTCCGGTACCTGGAGAAGTTCGGGTACTCCGGCGAGCAGGCGTACCTGCTGCTGGGCTCGGCACCGATCGAGGGACGGGTCAGCGGGGTCGTCGACATCCCGAACGCCTGCTGCTCGCTGTACCTGCCGACGGCGATCTTCGACTTCGACATCACGCCGTCGGCAGCGGGGCCGGTGCGTGCCGACCGCGGGCAGTGCGCCGTGACGTCGTGAGCGCCTGCCCGGTCCGCGCGCCGGACGGGTGAGCGCGCTCCCGGCCGGGCGCCGTCCTGGGTGCGCGCGCTCAGGCGGCGTCCGGTTCGGGGACGTGACCGCCGACAGCCCAGCGGACGGTGGGCCGGGCGGTCACGACCACCGGCCCACCGCAGTTCCAGCAGGTCGGGTCGTCGTTCCCGCCCCCCAGCGCGTCCTGACCGCCGACCTCGCACGGCCCGCACGTCCAGGCGACCTCGACACGGTGCTCCACGGACGGCCCCTCCTCGTTCCCGCCGCGTCCCCCGGTTGCCCGAGGCCGCCGTGACCGATACCCCGCGCGCCGTCCCCGAACCGGGGGCCGGCGTCACCGACCGTGCCGGAGGGGAGGAGAGATGACCGAGGAGCTCCCGCGGATCGAGCGCCACGAGGCCGCCGACCGCGCCGGCAAGGCCGCCCTGCGGGCCGCGCACGACCTGACCGGGGCCCTGTCCGAGGACGGGGACGACGTGCCCGAGCCGGTGGTCCTCCGCCGGGGCGGCCCGCACCGCAGCCTCGAGGGCCTGTCCGCACTGATCGACGAGGCGCTGGCGGAGAACGAGGCGCTGGCGGAGGACGCGACCCCGCGCGAGGACGAGGCCCTGCGGGAGAACGAGGCCCTGCGGGAGAACGAGGCCCTGCGGGAGGACGAGGCCCTGCGGGAGAACGAGGCCCTGCGGGAGAACGAGGCCCTGCGGGAGAACGAGGCCCTGCGGGAGAGCGCGGCCCTCGAGGAGAACGGGGGCACCGCCGGCGGGAGCGTCGCCGGCACCTGACACGGGGGACGTCCGCACCGTCGCGGGACCCGAGGAGATGAACGCACATGGGAGCCGTCGGACTGCTGTACGTGGGAGCCGTCCTCGTGGTGAACGGCCTGATGCTGCTGGGGCGGGTGGACGCGCGGGCCGCCGCCCCGCTCAACCTGTTCGTCGGTGCGCTGCAGGTGGTGACGCCGACCTACCTGATCATCGCCTCCGACGGGGACCCCGCCACGATCCTGGCGGCCTCGGGTCTCTACCTCTTCGGCTTCACGTACCTGTACGTGGGGATCAACCTGCTCGGGAACCTCGACGGCACGGGGCTCGGCTGGTTCTCGGCGTTCGTGGCGGCCTGCGCGCTGGTCTACGCCGGGCTGCAGTTCTTCTACGTCGAGCCGCGGGACCCGGGGTTCGGCGTGATCTGGCTGTACTGGGCCGTGCTCTGGGGGCTGTTCTTCCTGGTGCTGGGCCTCCGGCGCGACGAGCTCACCCGGTTCACCGGACTGGTCGCCGTCGTCGCGGGGCTGGTCACCGCCGCCGCCCCCGCGTTCCTGCTGCTGACCGGCGTCTGGGCCGAGTACACCGGCGTGTCGGCGGTCGTCCTCGCCGTGGTCCTGACCGCCAGCCTGGTGCTGCCCTACCCCCGTCTGCGGGGTCGTCCCGCGCCGGCCGTGCCCCCGGCGGCACCGGTGCCCGACAGCGCGCCGGAGGCGCCGCAGGGGGTGCCGGTCGCCCGGGAGTCCTCCGAGCACGAGACCGTGCGGCGCACCGACACGCGCAACAGCGGATGACCACGCCCGCACCGCCGTGCCCACGCAGCGGCGGGTACGGCGGTGCGGGCCGGGGCTGCTACGCCTCGCCGCGGAGGAGCTGCTCGAAGGAGGGGACGTCGGCGAACGGGTCGGCCGGGCGGGCCGATGCCGGCCGGCCGGTGACCACGTCGGCCAGCTCGCCGGCGGCGCGGGTGATCCGGCGGCTCAGCTCCGCGCTCGTGCCGTCGCCGCCGGCCCAGTCCTCGCTCGCCGCGAAGACGGCCGTCGGCACGGTCACCGCGCGCAGGTGGGCGAACAGCGGACGCATGGCGTGCTCCAGCACCAGCGAGTGCCGGGCGGTGCCCGCGGTCGCGGCGAGCAGCACCGGCGTGCCGGTCAGCGCGTCCTCCTCCAGCACGTCGACGAAGGACTTGAACAGCCCGCTGTAGGACGCGGTGAACACCGGCGTGACGGCGATGACCGCGTCCGCGCCGGTCACCGTCTCCACCGCCGCGCGCAGCGCCGCGTCGGGGAAGCCGGTGACGAAGGCGTCGGCGACGTCGCGCGCGTGCTCGCGCAGCTCGACGACCTCGACGGTGGCGTCCTCGCCCCGCTCGCGCAGCGCGGCGACGGTCGCCGTCGTCAGCCGGTCGGCCAGCAGCCGGGTCGACGACGGGACCGACAGGCCCGCGCTGACGACGGCCAGGGTGCGGGTGCTCATGCCGAGACCTCCTCCGGGGTGTGCTGCGCCTGGGACTGCCGGCGGGCGGCGACGCGCGAGGCGTGGGTGGGGGCGTCGGGGACGTGCGCCGGCTTCAGCGCGGCGAACTCCTTCCGCAGCACCGGCACGACCTCCTCGCCGAGGACGTCCAGCTGCTCGAGCACGGTCTTGAGCGGCAGGCCGGCGTGGTCGACGAGGAACAGCTGCCGCTGGTAGTCGCCGACGTAGTCGCGGAAGCCGAGCGTGCGCTCGATGACCTGCTGCGGGCTGCCGACGGTCAGCGGCGTCTCGCGGGAGAAGTCCTCCAGCGAGGGCCCGTGTCCGTACACCGGCGCCTCGTCGAAGTAGGGCCGGAACTCCTCGACGGCGTCCTGGCTGTTCTTCCGCACGAACACCTGCCCGCCCAGGCCGACGATCGCCTGGTCGGCGCTGCCGTGGCCGTGGTGCTCGAAGCGCGAGCGGTAGAACTCGACCATCCGCTGGGTGTGCTCCTTCGGCCAGAAGATGTGGTTGGAGAAGAAGCCGTCGCCGTAGTAGGCGGCCTGCTCGGCGATCTGCGGCGAGCGGATCGAGCCGTGCCACACGAACGGCGCGACGCCGTCCAGCGGCCGCGGCGTCGAGGTGAAGCCCTGCAGCGGCGTGCGGTACCGGCCGGACCAGTCGACGACCTCCTCGTCCCACAGCCGGCGCAGCAGCGCGTAGTTCTCCACCGCCAGCGGGATCCCGTTGCGGATGTCCTGGCCGAACCACGGGTAGACCGGGCCGGTGTTGCCGCGGCCCAGCATCAGGTCGACGCGCCCGCCGGCCAGGTGCTGCAGCATCGCGTAGTCCTCGGCGATCTTCACCGGGTCGTTGGTGGTGATCAGCGTCGTCGACGTCGACAGCTGCAGCCTCGAGGTCCGCGCCGCGACGTATGCCAGCGTGGTGGTGGGGGAGGACGAGAAGAACGGCGGGTTGTGGTGCTCGCCCAGGGCGAAGACGTCGAGCCCGACCTCCTCGGCCTTCTCGGCGATGGTGAGGACGGCCTGGATCCGCTCCGCCTCGCTCGGCGTGCGGCCGGTCGTCGGGTCGGTCGTGATGTCGCTGACCGTGAAGATCCCGAACTGCATCTCGTCTCCAAGTGGTTGAGAGCGCAACTACTGTCCGGCTCAACTCCTCGGGTCCGCGTCTTGTTCCCCGCCCGTCGTGACCTCCCCGAGACCGGGCGACTGCGTTCGGTAGCCGGACCTGCACGGCCGGGTCGTCCCACTCCGGACGCGCCGCGGCGCGCCGTCGCAGCGGGGCGGAGCAGGGGGGCGGGTGGGAGATTGTGATCACTCCCGCCGGCCCGGACCGGGCCGGCGGGGGTCCGGATCGGACGGCGCACCGAGGGGGAACCGGGATGTCGCAGCGAGCAGGAGTCCCGACGGGGGACGACGGGACGGCGGGGACGGGCTCTGCGCCCGCGCCGAACCGTCCGAGCGGGCTCGACGGCCTGCTGGGCACCGGGCCGGTGTTCAGCGGCGCCGTCCGGGGCTACGACCGGACGCAGGTCGACGACTACGTGTCCTGGGCCGAGACCGAGGTGCTCGTCCTCCGCCGCGAGAACGACCACCTGCTCAGCCGCTACGCGGCCTGCTCGGCCGAGCTGCAGAACGCCCGCCGCCGGCTGGCCCAGCTGGTCCGTGAGCGGCAGTCCCTGCCGGGCCCGGAGGATGCGCTCGCCATGGTGCGCCGGGCGGAGGAGGAGGCCACCGCGATCACCGCCGCGGCCGAGGAGGAGGCCGAGCGCGTGCGCGCCGACGCCCTCACGGAGGCCGCGGCCCGGCTGTCGGGGGTGGCCGAGATGCGCGAGGCGGTCACCGCGCTCCGCGACCAGACCCGCAGCGAGGCGGCCGCGGTGCTCGAGGCGGCCCGCCGCGAGGCCGCGGAGCTGGGTCGCGCGGCCGCCGCGGAGCGCGAGCGGCTGGACCGGGAGGCCGCCGAGGCGCGCGCCCGGGCCGACGCGGAGGCGCTGGAGCGCCGGCGCGCCGCGGAGGCCGAGCTCCAGCCGCTGCGCGACGAGCGCGACGAGGCGCGCGACTGGCTGCGCCGGCTGACCGGGCAGCTCGACGAGGCGCTCGCGGTGGTCGCGGGGGTGCTGCCCGACGACGTCTCCGTCCTGGCCGACAAGCGCGGGGCCGTCTGCGCCGAGGAGGGGGCCGCCGGCGCGTCCCGGGGCGGCGACGTGTCCGAGGTGACACCGCTGCACGGGGCCGGCCGGCCCGAGGTGGCCGCGGCGTCCTGAGCAGTGCCGACGGCGGCCGGGCATCCGGCCGGAGCGGGTCCGCACCCGCCGTCCCCGGGGTCCCGCAGGCCCCGGGAGTTGTCACGAACCGGTAACGCCCGTACGGTGACCGGCGTCCGGCTGGTCGTCTCGTCCCCGTCCCGGGGAGCCCGGCCGGACGCCGCCGAGTCGTGTCCGCACCCACGGGCGCGAGCCGGGGACCCACCGCAGTCCTGGGGTGAATCGCGCCCGCCGAGCCCGCTCGGTACCGCGTAGGGCTTCTTCCCGCCCGAACCCGTCAGCTAACTCGGTAGGCGGCCGACGGAAGAACGGAGAGCCTCCGCATGCCCCGCCTCCGGGCCTCAGCGGCCCGCAGGTGCAGCCGCTCGCGCGCACAGCGCACCTCTGCGTCCTCCTGACGCCGGCTCCACCCTGCCCGCCGCCTCCTGCGCCGCCGAACGCACCGCCGATCGCGCCGCCGGGGACCCGTAGACCGCGACACCCGTAGACCGCGCCACGTGCGCACGCCCGGACCCGGGCTGCCGCCGAGCGAACTCTCCCACGGAGCACCCACCCCCTCATGTCCCGCCGCACTGCCAGCGCGCCCGCGACCACCGAGCTCGCCGCCACCCCCGACACCGCCACTGCCGACACCGCCACCGCCGAGACCCGCGAGCTGCCTGCCGTGGACGCCACCACCGGCACCGCCGAGGTCCCCGCGCCGCGCGCCCGCCGCCGGCTGCGCCGCGGCACCTCGCCGCTCGGCCCGCGCCGCCCGGCCCTGCTGCTCGGTGCCGCCGCCGCCGGCGCCCTGATCGTGGGCGTCGTCTCGACCACCGGCCCGGCCGCCTCCGCCGGCACCGACACCGTCAGCGCCTCGGTCGGCGTCGCCGAGCAGCTCGGCATCCCGCAGCAGCCGGCCGCCGAGCAGACCCCGCAGCCGGCCGACCTCGCGCCGCTGGAGGACCTGGCCGCCTCCCGCAGCGAGCGCAGCGCCGAGGAGGCCAGCGCCGCCTCGGCCCAGGCCGCCGCCGACCAGGCCGAGCTCGATCGCCGGGCCGCCGAGGAGGCCGCCCGCGTCGCCGCCGAGCAGGAGGCCGCCCGGGTCGCCGCCGAGCAGGAGGCCGCCCGGGTGGCCGCCGAGCAGGAGGCCGCGCGCCAGGCCGCCGAGGCCGAGGCCGCGGCCGCCGCCGAGGCCGCGGCCGCCGAGCGGGCCGCGAGCCAGGCCGCGGCGCCGCCCGCCGCCAGCAGCTCCACGAGCTCCGGTTCCGCCTCCCGCGGCTCGTTCAAGGACTACGCGATGAGCAAGGTCGGGAGCGCCGCGCAGTTCACCTGCCTGGAGAACCTGTGGGGCAAGGAGAGCGGCTGGAACCCCAACGCGCAGAACCCGACGAGCACCGCGTACGGCATCGCGCAGTTCCTCGACTCCACCTGGGCCGGCACCGGGATCGCCAAGACCTCCGACGGCTACCGCCAGATCGACGCCGGCCTGATCTACATCGAGGAGCGCTACGGCTCGCCGTGCGACGCCTGGGCGCACTCGCAGGCCAACAACTGGTACTGATCGACCCGTGATCCACGGAGGGCCGGCCACCCGGGTGGTGCCCGCGGGCTTCGTCCGCGCGTACACCCAGGTGCGCCGGCCCTCGCTCGTCCCCGAGGTCCGGCTGCACGTGGCCGACGACGTCGTCGGCCTGTGGGAGGCGATGGAGACCGCGGCCGGCGGAGCGGGGGAGGAGCCGCCGTTCTGGGCGGCCGCCTGGCCCGGCGGGCAGGCCCTGGCCCGCTGCCTGCTCGACGGGCCCGCCACGGTCGTCGACCGCACCGTGCTCGACCTCGGCTCGGGCAGCGGCCTGGTGGCGATCGCCGCCGTCCTCGCCGGTGCGCGCCGGGTGCTGGCCAGCGACGTCGACCCCTTCTCGCGGACGGCGGTGGGCGTCAACGCCGGCCTCAACGGCGTCCGGGGCATCAGCGTCACCGGCGACGTGCTCGACCGCGAGCCGCCCGCCGTCGACCTCGTCGTCGCCGGGGACGTCTGCTACGACCGCGAGATGACCGGGCGGGTGCTGCCCTTCCTCGACCGGGCCCGGGCGCGCGGGTGCGAGGTGCTGATCGGCGACCCCGGCCGCCCCTACCTGCCGCACGAGCGCCTGGGGGCGGCGGCCGTGTACGAGGTGCCGGAGACCGAGGGGCCGGGCGTGCGCCGCACCACGGTGTGGCGGATGCCCTGATCCGGGGCGGACCTGCTGGGTAGGGTCGCCGCCGTGGCCGCACCGCTCCCTGCTGCCCCCGGCGGCAGCCGCGGGCGCCGACCGCGCCGGCCCTCGGGCGACGACCGCGAGCGCGCGATCCTGACCACCGCCGAGGACCTGCTCGGGCGGCGGCCGCTGGCCGACATCTCCGTCGACGACCTCGCCCGCGGTGCCGGCATCTCCCGGCCCACCTTCTACTTCTACTTCCCGTCCAAGGACGCCGTCGTTCTGGCGCTGCTCGACCGGGTGGTCGGCGAGGCGCGCGAGTCGCGCTCGGCGGCGCTGCGCCGGGCCGGCGACGACGTCCGCGCGAGCTGGCGGGGCGCCCTCGAGGCGGTCCGCAGCACCTTCGCCGCGCACCGGGCCCTGACCTCGGCAGCCGCCTCGCTGCTGGCCACCAGCGCCGAGGTGCGGGCGCTGTGGGCGGCGATCATGGACGGGTTCGTCGAGGAGACCGCGGCGGCCATCGAGGCCGAGCGCGCCCGCGGTGCCGCACCGGCCGGGCCGCCCGCCCGCGACCTCGCCGTCGCGCTCAACTGGATGAACGAGCGGGTCATCCACGTCACCTACGCCGGGCAGACGCCGGCGCTCGCCGAGGACGACCTGATCGACGTCCTGCTCACCGTCTGGCTGCGCACCGTCTACGGGAGTGACATCCCGGGCACCGCACCCGCTTGATCGACTGGTCGTCGAGCGACTCGACACGGTGTCGATTAGTCTCGTGGGGTCACCCCGGCCGCGACAGGGAGAACCATGACGCAGTCCGTCCCCACGGAGACCACCACCCGGCACGTCGACGTGCTGATCGTCGGTGCGGGCCTGTCCGGGATCGGCGCCGCCTGCCACCTGCAGCGCGAGCTGCCGGGCAGGACCTACGCCGTCCTCGAGGCCCGCGAGGCCATCGGTGGCACCTGGGACCTGTTCCGCTACCCGGGCGTGCGCTCGGACTCGGACATGTTCACCCTCGGCTACTCCTTCCGGCCGTGGTCGGAGCCGCAGGCCATCGCCGACGGCGCCTCGATCCGTGAGTACGTCCGCGACACCGCGCGCGAGTACGGCGTCGAGGAGCACATCCGCTTCTCCACCCGCGTGGTCTCCGCCGAGTGGTCCACCGCTGACTCTCTGTGGACGGTCACCGCCGAGCGCACGGGCACCGGCGAGACCGAGACGTGGACCTGCTTGTGGCTGTCGGTCTGCTCCGGCTACTACCGCTACGACCAGGGACACCGCCCCGACTTCCCGGGCGAGGAGCGCTTCGGCGGGCAGGTCGTGCACCCGCAGCACTGGCCCGAGGACCTCGACTACGCCGGCAGGCGCGTCGTCGTCATCGGCAGCGGCGCCACCGCGGTCACGCTGGTGCCGAGCATGGCCGGGCAGGCCGCGCACGTGACCATGCTGCAGCGCACGCCCACCTACGTCGTCAGCCTGCCCGGCCGCGACGCGCTGGCCGAGAAGCTGCGCCGCCGGCTGCCCGACCGGCTCGTCTACCCGGTCGTGCGGTGGAAGAACGTGCTGGTGTCGATGGCCTCCTACCAGCTCAGCCGCCGCAGGCCGGAGGTCATGAAGCGCGTCCTCGCCAAGGCCACGGCCAAGCAGGTGCCCGCCGACGTCGACGTCGCCACCCACTTCGCGCCGCCCTACGACCCGTGGGACCAGCGGCTGTGCGTCGTCCCCGACGGCGACCTGTTCCGCGAGCTGCGCCGGGGGACGGCGTCGATCGTCACCGACCGGATCGCGACCTTCGACGAGACCGGCATCCTGCTCGAGTCCGGCCGGCACCTCGACGCCGACGTGATCGTCACCGCCACCGGGCTCGAACTGCTGCCGATCGGCGGGATGACGCTGACCGTCGACGGCGAGGCCGTGGACCTGTCGAAGACGGTCTCCTACAAGGGCTTCATGGTCTCCGGCGTGCCGAACTTCGCGATGACCATCGGGTACACCAACGCCTCCTGGACGCTGAAGGCCGACCTGGTCGCCCGCTACGTCTGCCGGCTGCTGGCCCACCTGGACCGCAACGGCTACGCGGCGGCCACCCCGCTCGCCCCGGCCGACGGCGGGGTCGAGCCGTTCATCGGGCTGTCGGCGGGTTACGTGCAGCGCAGCCTGACCGCGCTGCCGCAGCAGGGCGCGCGGGCGCCGTGGAAGCTGTACCAGAACTACATCCGCGACGTGCTGCTCATGCGGCGCGGCCCGGTCGAGGACGAGGGCATCCGGTTCACGCGCCCGGTCCGCGAGCGCGCCACGGCGAGCGCCGGGGAGAGGGCGGCCTGATGCGGCCGTTCGACTTCACCGGCACCGCCGTCGTCACCGGGGCGGCCAGCGGCATCGGCGCCGCGCTGGCCCCGTTGCTGGCCGCGCGCGGGACGGACCTGGTGCTGCTCGACCGCGACGCCGAGCGGCTCGACGGCGTCGCCGCGTCCGTGCGCTCGGCCTCCCCGGGCCGGTCGGTGGACACCGTCCTCGCCGACCTCGCCGACGCCGGGCAGCTGCGCGAGGCGGCCGACCGGATCGTCGTCGACCACCCCGGGACGACGCTGCTGGTGAACAACGCCGGCGTGGCGCTCGGCGGGCGGTTCGACCAGGTGACCCTCGAGGAGTTCGAGTGGGTCATGGACGTCAACTTCCGCGCCGCCGTCCGGCTCACCCACGCCGTGCTGCCCGTGCTCAAGGCGCACCCCGGCGCGCACCTGGTCAACGTCTCGAGCCTGTTCGGGCTCATGGCGCCGGCCGGGCAGGCGGCCTACTCGTCGAGCAAGTTCGCCATCCGCGGGTTCACCGAGGCGCTGCGGCACGAGCTGGCCGAGGACGGCATCGGCGTGACCAGCGTGCACCCCGGCGGCATCGCCACCCGGATCGCCGAGACCGCCCGCGTGGCCAGCGGGGTCGACGCCGCGGGGGCCGAGCAGGGCAAGCGGGAGTTCGCCCGGCTGCTGCGCTACCCGGCCGACCGCGCCGCGCAGCGGATCGTCGCGGCGGTCGAGCGGCGCCGGCCGCGGCTGCTCATCGGCGCCAGCGCCGTCGTCCCGGACGTCCTCGTGCGCCTGGCGCCCGGCTCGTACGGGACGGTGCTCGCCGCCGCCACCCGGCTCGCCGGCCTGCGCCGCGGGGCCTGACCCCAGGGGGGCGACCGTGGCCGTCCACGTCGGCACGTCCGGCTGGAGCTACGACCACTGGGACGGCGTCCTCTACCCACCGGGGACACCGTCCCGGGACCGGCTGGCGCACTACGTGCGCCGGTTCGGCACCGTGGAGCTCAACGCGAGCTTCTACCGCTGGCCGCGCACCGCGACCTTCGCCGGGTGGCGGCAGCGCCTGCCCGAGGGGTTCCAGCTCTCGGTCAAGGCCCCGCGCGGCCTGACCCACGCCAAGCGGCTGTACGCGCCCGAGGCCTGGGTCGAGCGGATCGCCGCCGCCTGGCACGAGCTCGGGCCGAAGCGGGCGGTGCTGCTCGTGCAGCTGCACCCGGCCGCCGCCCGCGACGACGCCCGGCTGGACCACTTCCTCACCGTCCTGCCCGACTGGGTGCGGGTGGCCGTCGAGTTCCGCCATCCCAGCTGGCACGACGAGGCGGTCTTCGCCCTGCTGGAGCGGCACGGCGCCGCCTACTGCGTCATGAGCGGCGCCGGCCTGCCGTGCGTGCTGCGCGCGACGGCACCGTTCGTCTACGTCCGGCTGCACGGGCCCGACCCCACGCACCTGTACGCCGGCTCCTACGCGGACGCCGACCTGCGCTGGTGGGCCGACCGGATCGCGGAGTGGACGGCGCAGGGGCGCGACGTCCACGCGTACTTCAACAACGACGGCCACGGCCACGCCGTCCGGAACGCCGAGACCCTCCGGAGCCTGGTCGGCGGCTGAGCGCGGGCGGCCCGGGAACGCCAGACTGGGCCGGAGCCCGCCGACCGCGGCGGGGAGATGCCGGGGGAGGCGCGCGTGAGCGAGTCGGAGGACAGGCCCCGCGACGGCGGGCTGGTCGCACGGTCGGTCGAGGAGTTCGTCGCGCAGCTGCGCGGGTTCACCGACCGGGCCACCCGGCTGGCCGCCGGCGCCGTTCCGTCGGGGCTGTCGCTGCCGCGCCTGCCGTCCCCGCCGGGCGCGATGTCGGCGGCGCAGGTCCGCTCGATCGCCGCGTCGGTGAAGGCCCAGCGGCAGCTCATCGAGGGCCTGGTCGGCCAGCTGCAGGCCTTCGACGAGCAGCTCGCCGTCTTCGAGCGGATCCTCGACCCGCTGGTCGAGTGGAGCTCGACCTGGGCGCGGCTCGAGGAGTCCTTCGCCGACGTCGTGCGCCGCGCCCCGACCGACCCGCCGCCTCAGCCTGAGTAGCAGGCGGTCAGCGCGGCCACCATCAGCGGGACGTCGAGCGCCGAGGCGAGCTCCCGGCAGGAGTGCATCGCGAGCATCGGCGCGCCGACGTCGACGGTCGCCAGCCCGAGCCGGGTGGCGGTCAGCGGGCCGATCGTCGAGCCGCAGGGCAGGTCGGCGCGGGAGACGAAGTACTGGAACGGCACCCCGGCCTCGGCGCACCGCTCGGTGAACCAGCCGCCGCTGGCCGCGTCGGTGGCGTAGGCCTGGTTGGCGTTCACCTTCACCACCGGGCCGCCGCCGAGCTGCGGGGCGTGGGCGGGCTCGTGCCGGTCGTAGCGGGTCGGGTGGACGGCGTGCGCCATGTCCACCGACACCAGCCGGGACCGCGCGATCGTCCGGGACAGCGCCTGCGGGTCGTCCGGGTCGGTGACCGCGACCAGCCGGCGGACGACGTCCTCGAGGAAGCTGCCCCGCGCCCCCGACATGGAGCCGCTGCCCACCTCCTCGTGGTCGTTGGCGACCAGCACCTGCGTGCGCTCGCCGGGCGCCGCGCCGGTCAGCGCGGTCACCCCGGCGTGGCAGCCGGCCAGGTCGTCCAGCCGTGGCGCGGCGATCCACGTGCCGTCGGCGCCGGTGGCGCCCGCCGGCTGGGTGTCGGCCAGCACCAGGTCGGCACCGACCACCTCGTCGGCCCGCACCCCGGCGGCATCGGCCAGCGCCTCGGTCAGCCCGGGCTCGGTGTCCAGGTCCCGCGACCACACCGGGACCAGGTGCCGCTGCGGGTCGAGGGTCAGCCCCTCGCGCACGCCGCGGTCGAGGTGGATCGCCAGCGACGGCAGCCGCAGCGGGGCGCCGTCGAGGCGCACCAGCGCGGTGCGGCCGCCGCGCAGCACCACCCGCCCGGCCACGGTCAGCTCCCGGTCCAGCCAGGTGTGCCACAGCCCGCCGCCGTAGGGCTCGACGCCGACCAGTCGGTAGCCGGCCTGCCGGACGTCCGACCGCGGCCGGACCCGGAAGGTGGGGGAGTCGGTGTGCGCGCCCACCAGCCGCATCCCGGCCTCGGCGAGCGGGGCGCTGCCCAGCCGGAACGCGAGCAGGCTGCCGTGCCGCACGACGAAGTGCGCCGCGCCGGGGGAGAGCGACCAGGCATCGGCCTCGGCCAGTTCGGTGAAGCCGGCGGCGGTCAGCCGGCGGGCGAGCTCCGCCACGGCGTGGGACGGCGAGGGTGAGGCGTCGACGAACGCGCGCAGGTCGGCACCGGGTGGGAGGCCGGGGGAGAGGTCGGGCACCGGCCGATCCTCCCCCGGAGGCGCCACTGGTCCGCGGACCCCACCGGTGAATGGTCATGCGTTGTCGTGCATAATCTCTCTCGTGTCCAAGGTGCTCACGTCCCTGCCCGCCGGCGAACGCGTCGGGATCGCCTTCTCCGGTGGTCTCGACACCTCCGTGGCGGTCGCCTGGATGCGCGACAAGGGCGCGGTGCCCTGCACCTACACGGCCGACATCGGCCAGTACGACGAGCCCGACATCGACTCGGTGCCCGGCCGGGCCGCCGCCTACGGCGCCGAGATCGCCCGGCTGGTCGACTGCCGGGAGGCCTTGGTCGAGGAGGGCCTGGCGGCCCTGACCTGCGGCGCCTTCCACATCCGCTCCGGCGGACGCAGCTACTTCAACACGACGCCGCTGGGCCGTGCGGTCACCGGCACGCTGCTGGTGCGCGCGATGCTCGAGGACGACGTCCAGATCTGGGGCGACGGCTCGACGTTCAAGGGCAACGACATCGAACGCTTCTACCGGTACGGCCTGCTGGCCAACCCGTCGCTGCGGATCTACAAGCCGTGGCTGGACGCGCAGTTCGTCGAGGAGCTCGGCGGACGCCGGGAGATGTCGGAGTGGCTGACCGCCCACGGCCTGCCCTACCGGGACAGCGCGGAGAAGGCCTACTCCACCGACGCCAACATCTGGGGCGCCACCCACGAGGCCAAGCGCCTGGAGCACCTCGACGCGAGCATCGAGATCGTCGAGCCGATCATGGGCGTCCGGTTCTGGGACCCCGCCGTCGAGATCGAGACCGAGGACGTGACCATCGGCTTCGCCAACGGGCGGCCGGTATCGGTGAACGGCAAGGAGTACGCCTCCGCCGTCGACCTGGTGCTCGAGGTGAACGCCATCGGCGGCCGCCACGGCCTGGGCATGTCCGACCAGATCGAGAACCGGGTCATCGAGGCCAAGAGCCGCGGCATCTACGAGGCGCCGGGCATGGCCCTGCTGCACGCGGCCTACGAGCGGCTGGTCAACGCCATCCACAACGAGGACACCCTCGCGACCTACCACGCCGAGGGCCGGCGGCTGGGCCGCCTCATGTACGAGGGCCGGTGGCTGGACCCCCAGGCGCTGATGCTGCGGGAGTCCCTGCAGCGGTGGGTCGGCATGGCGGTCACCGGCGAGGTCACGCTGCGGCTGCGCCGCGGCGAGGACTGGTCGCTGCTCGACACCACCGGCCCGGCCTTCAGCTACCACCCGGACAAGCTGTCGATGGAGCGCACCGACGACCCCGCCTTCGGTCCCACGGACCGGATCGGCCAGCTGACCATGCGCAACCTCGACATCGCCGACTCCCGCGCCAAGCTCGAGCAGTACGCCGCACTCGGCATGGTCGGCGGCGGGGGCGAGGTCGCGGTGATCGGCGCCGCGCAGGCCGCGGCCACCGGGCTGATCGACGGGATGACCGAGGGCGGCGCCGAGGCGATCGCCGGCCGCGCCACCGCGGGCGTCGACGACGAGGCGCTGGACCGCGCCGCCATGGAGTCCGGCAACGACTAGCGGCCGGCCTGCGGGTCGTGCGCGGCGCCACTGCCGACGGTGTCCCTGAGCGGCCTCCCTCAGGGACACCGTCCCGCCGTCGGGCCGGAGTGCGGTCCCCGCACCCCCGTCCTGTCAGCGGCGCGGCAGCCCGACCAGGAGTTCGTCCTCCTCGTCCGACCCGCGGGCCGGGTCGGGGCCCACGCCACCGACCTGCCGCACCGTCCGCCACTGGCCCGGTGCCCAGGCGCGCGTCAGCAGGCCGTCCTCCGTCAGTGCGACCAGGGCTCCGCTCTCCGTCGCGAGCAGTCCGGCCTCGATCTCCTCGTCCCCGCCATCGGTGACCTGCACCGTCCAGATCGGCATCCCGCGCTCCCCCTCTCCGGGCGCCGCTCCTCGGTGCCCGATCCGGGAAGACAACGGGGCCCGGCGGGCGGTGGCAAGGGTGCCTGGGCGCGCCATCGCTGAGCGTCAGCGGAACGACATGGGGCGGAATTTTGCGGGTGGGCTCCCGGCGGGGTCGTGGGAGACCGGCGTCGCCGACCCCAGCGGCGCCGCGGCGGCCGCCCGGCGGGCGATCCGCAGCCCCTCCGCGGCGGTGAGGTCGTCAGCCGGGCGGGCGCAGGTCGGTGCGCAGCGGGTGGCCGGCGGGGACCTCGACGAGCACGATCGGGAGGCCGTCGGGGTCCTCGACCGTGGCCTCCAGCAGCCCCCACGGCTGCAGCACCGGCGCCGCGACGACGGGAACGCCGGCGTCGGCGAGCCGGGCGACCTCCGCGGCGACGTCGCGCACCTGCACCCACAGCGCCAGGCCGTGCGGGGGCCGGTCGGCGTGGCCGGAGACCTCGAGCAGGCCGTTGCCGAGGAAGAACACCACGCCGCGGTGCTCCGGCGGCCCGAACTCCCGGTACACGGCCAGCCCGAGCGCGTCGCGGTAGAAGGCCTGGGAGCGGTCGGGATCGGCCGGCCGCAGCAGGAGCCGGCTGCTCAGGACGTCCACGCCGCCCACATACCCTCGATCGGTGACCCCTCCCGTCCCGGCGGCGGTCCCCGCCGACCGGCGACGGGACCTGGCCGCCGACTGCTCGTCGTGCGCCGGCCTGTGCTGCGTGCTGCCGGCGTTCTCCGCGTCGGCCGACTTCGCCATCGACAAGCCCGCGGGGCGGGCCTGCGTGCACCTGACCGGGGACGCCCGCTGCGGCATCCACGCCGACCTGCGGCAGCGCGGGTTCCCCGGGTGCACGGTGTTCGACTGCTTCGGCGCCGGCCAGCGGCTGGTGGCGGTCGCGGCGGTCGAGCGGCCGGCCGCCGACCCCGGCGTCGCCGCGGCCTTCCCCGTCCTGCGGCAGTTGCACGAGCTGCTCTGGTACCTCACCGAGGCCGCCGCCCTGCCGCTGCCCGCGGGGCTGCGGGGCGAGGTCGCCGCGGCGCTGGACCGCACGGAGCGGCTGGCCGCCGGGTCGCCGGCCGACCTGGCCGCCGTCGACGCCGCCGCCGTCCGGGCGGCGGCGGGGGAGTTGCTGGGCCGGGTCAGCGAGACCGCCCGCCGGGGCCGGCGCGGCCGCGGGCGGGACCGCCGTGGAGCCGACCTGGTGGGCGCGGACCTGCGCCGGGCCGACCTGCGCGGGGTGAGCCTGCGCGGCGCCTACCTGATCGGCGCTGACCTGCGCGGCGCCGACCTCACCGCCACCGACCTGCTCGGCGCGGACCTGCGCGCGGCCGACCTGCGCGGCGCCGACCTCACCGGCGCGCTGTTCCTCACCCGCCCGCAGGTGGCCGCGGCCCGCGGCGACGGCGGCACCCGGCTGCCCGCCGCGCTCGAACGCCCGGCGCACTGGCCGGCCGGTGCGCCGGTCAGTACAGGTCGTCCCCGTCCTCGGGGCGGCCGCGGCGGCGCAGCAGGCCGGTGACCCCGGCGACCCGCGACTGCGCCTGACGGATCGTCGCGATCATCGGCATGAGGTCCTCGTTGATGGTGCGCAGCGTGTCGGGGATGGTGTCCACCGCGGGGTCGTCGAGCACCCGGCCCATCCGCTCCAGCCCCGGCTTGAGCGCCCGCACCGGCTCCTCCAGCTCGCCGACCAGGTCCTCCAGCCGCTCGGCGGTCCGCTGCGCCGACGCGATGGCCGACGTCGCCGTCGACGTCGCCGCGATCAGCTCCCGGACGGCGGAGTTGAGCTCGGTCAGCGTGCGGGGCAGCTGGGCCAGCGCCTCGGTCTGCGCCTGCAGGGTGGTCAGCAGCTCGGTGAGGCCGGGGATGCGGGGCATGCCGAGCCGGAAGGGGTCCACGACCGCAACCGTCGCTCCCCGGCCGTCCCGACCGCAACCGCAGCCATCCGGACGGTTCAGCCGGGGAGCACCTCGCGCCACCGCTTGCCGGCCGCCCGCCCGCTGCGGACGTCGGCGAGCCCGCGCAGCGCGTCCATGTCCTGCCAGGTGCCGCTGAGCAGCCCGAAGACGCCCACGCCGGTGGCCAGCATCGACGGGTGCGGCGCCGGCATCCCGTTCGGCCGGACGAAGGTCACCCTCCACCGCTGCCCGGCCGCGGTCAGCTTCAGGCCGCCCCCGAACCACCACCACGGCCACGAGACGTCGGTGACCTGCGCCAGCGGGACGTCGAACACCGGGGTGTCGCTGACAAAGGTCAGCCCGCCCTGCGCGGTGGCCAGGTAGCCCGGCACGTTGCGCAGCCCGCCGATCAGCCAGGCCGGGCTGACCAGGGCGTCGCCGCCGTTCACGGTGCCCCTCTCACAGTGCCTCTCTCACCGTGCCCCTCTCACAGTGCCCGCAGGATGTCCTCGACCCGCTCGCGCGCGTCGCCGAAGAGCATCCGGGTGTTGTCGCGGAAGAACAGCGGGTTCTGCACGCCGGCGTAGCCGGTGCTCATCGACCGCTTGAAGACGACGACGTGCTCGGCGTCCCACACGTGCAGCACCGGCATCCCGGCGATGGGCGAGCCCGGGTCCTCCATGGCGGCCGGGTTGACCGTGTCGTTGGCGCCGATGACCAGCACGACCGACGTCTTGGCGAAGTCGTCGTTGATCTCGTCCATCTCCAGGACGACGTCGTAGGGCACCTTCGCCTCGGCCAGCAGCACGTTCATGTGCCCGGGCAGCCGGCCGGCCACCGGGTGGATGCCGAAGCGCACCTCGACGCCCTTGTCGGTGAGCGTGCGGGTGAGGTCGGCGACGGCGGACTGCGCGTGCGCCACCGCCATGCCGTAGCCGGGGGTGATGACGACGCTGTCGGCGTCGCGCAGCAGCTGCGCGACCTCCTCGGCGGTGATCTCGGTGTGCTCGCCCTCGACGGCGGCCGACGCGGTGCTGCCCTCGTTGCCGAACCCGCCGGCGATCACCGAGACGAACGAGCGGTTCATCGCCTGGCACATGATGTAGCTGAGGTAGGCACCCGAGGAGCCGACCAGCGCACCGGTGATGATCAGCAGGTCGTTGTCGAGCAGGAAGCCCGACGCCGCGGCCGCCCAGCCCGAGTAGCTGTTGAGCATCGAGACGACGACGGGCATGTCGCCGCCGCCGATCGAGGCGACCAGGTGCCAGCCCAGTGCCAGCGCCAGCACCGTCAGCCCGGAGAGCACCGCGAGGCCCGGCGAGACGACGAAGACGACGGTCAGCACGGCGAACGCCGCGAGCGCGCCGAGGTTGAACGCGTTCTTGCCCGGCAGCACCAGCGGGTTGCTCCTGATCCGCCCGGACAGCTTGAGGAAGGCGACGATCGAGCCGGTGAAGGTGACCGCGCCGATGAAGACGCCGATCGCGACCTCGGCGGAGTGGATGCCCACCGGGAGGCCCAGCTGCTCGGCCTCCCCGGCGGGGGCGCCCTCCACCGACAGGTAGCCGTTCCAGCCGACCAGCACCGCGGCCAGGCCGACGAAGCTGTGCAGCAGCGCGATGAGCTCGGGCATGCCGGTCATCTCGACGATGCGCGCCCGCCAGAGGCCGATGGCGGCACCGAGCACCATCGCGACGACGATCAGCCCGACCGACAGCGGGTCGCCGTTGCGCCAGGCCAGCCCGATGGTGGCGACCAGCGCGACGGCCATGCCGGCCATGCCGTACGCGTTCCCGGTCTTGGCGGTCTCGTGCCTCGACAGCCCGGCCAGGCTCAGGACGAACAGCAGGCCGGCGACGATGTAGGCCGCGGATGCGGCGGTGGTGGCGGTCATGGCTCAGGCCCTCCGGAACATGCCGAGCATGCGGCGGGTCACGGCGAAGCCGCCGAAGACGTTGATGCTGGCCAGCAGCACGGCGAGGAACGCGAGCACCGTCACGACCGTGCTCACGTGCCCGAGCTGCAGCAGCGCGCCGACCACGATGATCCCCGAGATCGCGTTGGTGACGCTCATCAGCGGGGTGTGCAGCGCGTGGTGCACGTGCCCGATGACGTAGAAGCCGACGACGACGGCCAGGGCGAACACCGTCAGGTTGCCGATGAGCTGGTCGGGCGAGAACGCCGCCAGCAGGAACAGCACGGCGGCGGCGAGGCCGACCAGCGCGGCCCGCCGTCCGGGCGCCGGCGCCTTCTTCGCAGGAGGTGGCAGCGGCGCCGGCGGGGGAGCGGCGGCCACCGGGGCGGCCGAGACGGCCACCGGCGGCGGGGGCCACAGCACCTCGCCGTCGCGGGTGACGGTCATCGCCCGCTGGACGACGTCGTCCATGTCGAGGACCAGCCGGCCGTCCTTGCCCGGGGTGAGCAGCTTGAGCAGGTTCACCAGGTTGGTGGCGAACAGCTGCGAGGCCTGCGCCGGCAGCCGGGCGGGCAGATCGGTGTAGCCGATGATCGTGACGCCGTTCGGGGTCACCACCACCTCGTCGGCCACCGAGCCCGCGACGTTGCCGCCCTGCGCGGCGGCCATGTCCACGACCACCGAGCCCGGCGACATGCTCGCCACCATCTCCTCGGTAAGCAGCCGCGGCGCCGGGCGGCCGGGGATGAGCGCGGTGGTGACGACGACGTCGACGTCGCGGGCCTGCTCGGCGTACATGACCGCGGCGCGGGCGTTGAAGTCCTCGCTGGTCACCGAGGCGTAGCCGGTGCCGCTGCTCGCGGCCTCGGCCTCGTCGGCCGGGACGCCGACGTACTCCCCGCCCAGCGAGCGGACCTGCTCGGCGACCTCGGGCCGGACGTCGGTGGCGCGCACGATCGCGCCGAGGCTGCTGGCGGCGCCGATGGCGGCGAGCCCCGCCACGCCGGCGCCGGCGACGAAGACCTTGGCCGGCGGCACCTTGCCGGCGGCGGTGACCTGCCCGGTGAAGAACCGGCCGAAGGCGTGCGCCGCCTCCACGATCGCCCGGTAGCCGGCGATGTTGGCCATCGACGACAGCACGTCCAGCGACTGCGCGCGGGAGATGCGGGGGACGGCGTCCATGGCCAGCGCGGTCACGCCGCGGGCGGCCAGCGCCTGCACCAGGTCCGGCGAGAGCGCCGGCGCCAGCAGGCTCACCAGGACCGCCCCGGGGCGCAGGCGGCCGATCTCGTCGCCGGTCGGGGCGTTGACGTGCAGGACGACGTCGGCGCCCCAGGCGTCGGCCGCCGACCCCATCCGGGCGCCCGCGGCGACGTAGGCCTCGTCAGGGAAGCTGGCCGCCTCCCCGGCGCCGGACTGGACGAGGACCTCGTGGCCGAGGGCGCACACCGCGCCGACGCTCGTGGGGGTCGCGGCGACCCGCGTCTCGTTCCGCCGGGTCTCTGCGGGCACACCGATGAGCACGCGCACTCCAAGGACAGCTCGGGCCGGCGACGTTGCCGGCGGGGCCTGGGTGGTGCAGCGGGGACGCGGGCGGCGCCACCCCGGGGCTGCATCGTGACAGGCGCACCGGCATCCCTCGCCTCCCGGGACCCGATCGTGACGCGGATCGCACGGTGATCGCACGAGGAGTGCACGGGAAGTGCACGGTGCCGACCCCACCCGGGCGGGTGAGCGCCGGGCGCCGTCGTCGAGTGACCGGACACGACAGCGGCCAGCGCCCCCGGATCGGGGACGCCGGCCGCTGTCGTGGTGCCGGGGACTCAGGCGCCGGTGTAGGGGGCGCCCAGCGGGTCGACCGTCGGGTAGCTGTCGACCGTGGCCGCGAGCCGGTCGGCGGCCCAGTCGCCGTCGCCGAGCAGGTGGTCGATCGCGGTCAGCCGGCTGGTGTAGTGGCCGACCGAGTACTCCGCGGTGACGCCGATGCCACCGTGCAGCTGGATCGCCTCCTTGCCGATGTGCCGGCCGGCGCGGCTGGTCTGCAGCCGGGCGCGGACGGCGGCGGCGACCACGTCGCCACCGGCGTCGGCGACCATGCTCGCCCACAGCGCGGTGCTGCGGGCCAGCTCCAGGGACACGTACATGTCCGCCGCGCGGAAGGTCAGCGCCTGGAAGCGGTTCAGCGTGACGCCGAACTGCTTGCGGGTCTTCAGGTACTCCGCGGTGGTCTTGAGCGCGGTGTCCATCGCCCCGATGGCCTCGGCGCTGTAGGCGATGCGGGCGAGGGCCTGGGCCCGCTCGACGTCGGCGCTGCGGTCCGCGGTGCCCTCGCCGAGCAGCTCGGCGGGAGTGCCGTCGAGTGTCACGTTCGCCGCCCGGCCGCCGTCGTGGGTGCGGTAGCCGGTGCGGGCCAGGCCCTCGGCGTCGCCCCGGACGAGGAACAGCGCGGTGCCGCCGTCGGTGACCGCGCTGACCACGAGGACGTCGGCGCGGGCGCCGTTCGGCACCGGCTCCTTGACGCCCGTCAGCCGCCAGGCGCCGCCGTCCTGCGTGGCGGTGACGGCGGCCGCCGAGGGGCTCCACCGGGTGGCCGGCTCCGCGTGCGCCAAGGCGAGGACGCTGCTGCCCTCGGCCAGCGGCCCGAGGACCGCCGCCCGCTGCGCGGCGGTGCCCACCGCGGCGACGAGGCCGCCGGCGAGGACCACGGCCTCGACGAACGGCTCGGGCGCGAGGACCCGGCCGATCTCCTCGGCGACGACGGCCACCTCGATCGGGCCGGCGCCCATGCCGCCGTCCTCCTCGGGGAAGGGCAGGCCGAGCACACCCATCTCGGCCAGCCGGGCCCAGGTCTTCTCGTCGAAGCCGGGGTCGGTGGCGGTGACCCGGCGGCGCTGCTCGCTGTCGGAGTAGGCGCGGCCCAGGAGACCGGCGACGGCCTCGCGCAGGTCGTTCTGCTCGCTGTCGTAGGTGAAGTCCACTGCTAGCTCACAGCCCCAGGATCGTGCCGGCGATGATGGTCCGCTGGACCTCGTTGCTGCCCCCGTAGATGGAGACCTTGCGGTAGTTCAGGTACTGCGGCGTGGCCACCCGGGCCCAGTCGGGCACCTGCGAGCCGCCGTCGGCGAAGGACGCCACCGACAGCGGGCCGGCGATGTCGACCAGCAGCTCCGTGGCGGCCTGCTGCAGCTCCGAGCCGCGCAGCTTGAGCACCGACGAGGCCGGGTGCGGCTTGCCGTCGGCGGAGTTGGCGACCACGCGCAGCGCGGTCAGCTCCAGCGCCAGCAGCTCGTTCTCCAGCTCGGCGATCCGCGCGGTCAGGCGGGGGTCCTCCGACAGCGGGCGGCCGCCGACGACGACCTCGCGGGCGTGCGCCTTGGCCTGGGAGATCAGCTTCTTGGTGGCGCCCACGCGGGCGATGCCCACGCGCTCGTTGCCGAGGAGGAACTTGGCGTAGTCCCAGCCGCGGTTCTCCTCGCCGATCAGGTTGTCGGCCGGGACGCGGACGTCCTCGAAGAAGACCTCGTTGACCTCGTGGCCGCCGTCGATCAGCTCGATCGGCCGCAGCGTGACGCCCGGGGTGTCCATCGGGAAGACCAGCATCGAGATGCCGCGCTGCTTCTTCTCGGCGGTCGGGTCGGTGCGGACCAGGCAGAAGATCCAGTCGGCGTACTGGCCGAGGGTGGTCCACGTCTTCTGGCCGTTGACCACCCAGTCGTCGCCGTCGCGGACGGCGGTGGTGCGCAGCGAGGCGAGGTCGGAGCCGGCGTCGGGTTCGGAGAAGCCCTGGCACCACCAGATGTCGAGGTTCGCCGTCTTGGCCAGGAAGCGCTCCTTCTGCTCCTGGTTGCCGAAGGCCGCGATGACCGGGCCGATCATGCTGGCGTTGAAGGCCAGCGGCTCGGGCACGCTGGCCAGCTGCATCTCCTCGCGCCAGATGTGGCGCTGCAGCGGCGTCCAGTCCTTGCCACCCCACTCGACCGGCCAGTGCGGCACGGCCAGCCCGGCGGCGTTGAGCACCTGCTGGGCCTGCGCGTACTGCTCGCGGGTCAGGTGCCGGTGGGCCGCGACCTTGTCGCGGATCTCCTGCGGCACCTGGGTGGTGAAGAAGGTGCGCATCTCATCCCGGAAGGCCTCCATCTCCGGGGAAAGCTGCAACCGCATGGGACCTCTCTCCTGACGGCGGTGTGACGCCGTCTCGACGTGTTCCCCGACGATCCCACATCTGTTACCGGGCAGTAGATCCGGCACGTGCAACAGGCAGGGCGGACGTGCCCGGACCCCGGGCGGCGGCACGAGGTCGTGCCGCCGCCCGGGGCCCGGGGTGCTGCTCAGGCGGCCGGGAAGGTGTCCCAGAACGCGCAGTTGGCCTCCGCGGCGACGTCGACCGGCCCGATCCCGCCGGCCGAGGCGACGTCCAGGCCCTGGACGTCCGACGGGTCGGAGTAGCGGTGCCAGGCCGGCACCCCGCGCCCGTTCGGGTTGCCGGTGGCGGCGAAGGTGGTCCAGTACCGCACCATCGTCGTCGCCAGTGCCTGCTGCTCGGCGTCCAGCCCGTTGCCGAACAGGCCGGGGAACAGGTAGGGCAGCTCGCCGGCGTGCTGGGCGCCCTCCTCGTACAGGCCCGCCGGGAAGGAGAACGGCGGCCGCGAGAAGTCCAGCAGCGGGTCGGCCCCCTGGTCGCGGAACTGGTAGGCCCAGACCCCGTCGCGGCGGGGCCGCTGGTCGAGCGCCTCGTAGGCGTCCACGTGTTCGCAGGTCGACAGCGCGCTGCCGGTGTCGCTGGCGATGGCGGCCAGCACCCGCAGCGGCGAGCCGTACTCCGCCAGCGGGTACAGCGCCGCGACCTCACCGGCCCGGGCCCCGAACCGCTGGGCGAGGACCGCGTGGTAGTTCGCCGGGTCCAGCAGCGTCGGCAGCTGGGCGGCCGGGAGGCTCAGCGGGGTGAACAGCGTGTTCTCGTCCTGCAGGTTGCCGTGGACCACCGGCACGCGGTTCCAGTTGCCTGACGCGATCGCGTCGGCCGGCTGGACCGGCAGGGACGAGCCGCCGACGACGAACGAGCCCCCGCCGGCCGGCCATGCGGCCAGCAGGTCCGCGACGGGCCTGGCCTGCAGGCACTCGACGACGGCCGGGCCGTCGCCGGTGCACCCCACCGTGGTCGCCACGGTCTCGCCGACCGCCTCGGCCTCGTCGAGCGTCGCGTACTCGGTCGTGCAGCTGTAGCTCTGGGCGATGGCCTTGTCGAACAGGCCGCGTGCGGTGGGGGAGGCCAGCTGCGCGCACACCGAGGACGCGCCGGCGGACTCACCGAAGATCGTCACGTTGCGCTCGTCGCCGCCGAAGGCCTCGATGTTGCGCTCCACCCAGCGCAGTGCGGCCTGCTGGTCGAGCAGACCCGCGCTGCCGGACCCCTCGGGGCCGACGGCGGCCGAGAGGTCGTCCTGGGCGAGGAAGCCGAACGGGCCGAGGCGGTAGTTGATCGTCACGACGACGACGTCGCCCTCGAGTGCCAGCTTGCTGGCGTCGTAGCGGTCACCGCTGCCGGTCCGCCAGGAGCCGCCGTGGATCCACACCATGACCGGCAGGTCCCGGCGGTGGGTGTCCAGCCCCGCGGGGGTCGTGACGTTGAGGTACAGGCAGTCCTCGTCGGTCGAGGAGGTCGGGTTGGTCAGGCTCGACGCCTGCGGGCAGGGGCTGCCCGGCTCGGTCGCGTCGAGCGTGCCGGGCCAGCTCGGTGCGGGCTGGGGCGGGCGGAAGCGCAGGTCGCCGACCGGCGCGGCGGCGAACGGGATGCCCTGGAAGAGGCGGTGGTCGCCGGGCCTCGAGCCCTGCACGGCGCCGCCGTCGGTCTGGACGACCAGCGGCGCGCGGTCGCGCGGGCCGCCGCCGGAGCCGGGGTGGGCCGCGGCCGGCGCGGCCGTGGCGAGGGCGCCCGCGGTGAGCGCGACGCCGGTGAGGACGGCGAGCAGTGACCTGCGCAGCCGCCGGGGGACGGAGTGGGGCACGAGACCTCCAGGTTTCCGGCCCGGCACGACGGTGTGACCCGGGCCACGGACGGCTGGGACAGTAACCCGTCGTGTTTCACGATCGCCAACCGCCCTCCGGCCCCGCGGTGGGGCGGCAGCGCAGGGGCGGAGCAGGATGTGCCCGTGCCGGCCGCGATGCCCGGTGGCCGGCTGCTGCTGGCCGCCGTCCTGCTGACCGCGCTCAACCTCCGCGCCGCGATCGCCGCCGTCGGCCCCGTGCTCGACGACGTCCGGGCCGACCTGGGTCTCTCGGCGGCCGCCGCCGGGCTGCTGACCACCCTGCCGGTGCTGTGCTTCGCGCTGCTCGCGCCGGCCAGCGCCGCCCTCGGCCGCCGGATCGGTCCCGGGGCCGCCGTCCTCGGGTCGATGGTCCTGCTCGCGGGGGCACAGGGGCTGCGGGTCCTCGGCGGCTCCCCGGTGCTGCTGGCCGGCACCTTCCTCGTCGGTGCCGCGATGACGGTGGGCAACGTGCTGCTGCCGGCCGTCGCCAAGGGGTTCGGGCACCGGGCGGGCACGGTGACCGGCCTCTACACCGCCGCGCTGGTGGCCGGTGCCGCCGCCGGCGCCGCGTTCACCGCGCCGCTGGCGGCCGTGCTCGGCTGGCGGGGCGCGCTCGCCGCGGAGGGGCTGCTGGCCCTCGTCGCCGCGGTCGTGTGGGCGGGGGCCGCGCGGGGTGCCGCCGCTGCGGGCCCCGCCCCGGCGACCGCGCCGTCCGACGGCTCGCTGTGGCGGTCGCCGGTCGCCTGGGCCGTGACCGCGGTGCAGGCGCTGCAGTCGACGCTGTACTTCACGCTCACGGCGTGGTTGCCCACGCTGCTGGCCGACCGCGCCGGCACCGACGCGGCCACCGGCTCGCTGGCCGCGTCGGTGTTCCAGGTGTTCGGCATCGCCGGGAGCCTGCTGGTGCCCGCCGTCCTCGCCCGCCGGCGGGGGCAGGCCGGGCTGGCGCTCGGCGTCGCGGCGCTGTGGTCCGTGCCGGTCGCCGGGCTGCTCGTGCTGCCCGGCTCGTGGCCGGCCTGGGCGGCCGTCGGCGGGCTGGCGCAGGGCGCGGGGATCGCGTTCGCGGTCACCCTCGTGGTGCTGCGCGCCGCCGACGGGGCGGTGGCCGCCCGGCTCTCGGGCATGAGCCAACTGGTGGGCTACGGCGTCGGCGCCCTCGGCCCGGTCGTCGTCGGCGCGCTGTCGGAGGTCACCGGCGGCTGGACGGCGCCGCTGCTGCTCCTGCTGGCCCTCGGCCTCGGCCTGGCGGCGGCCGGGCTGGTCGCCGCCCGGCCGGTCGAGGTGCGCTGAGTCAGGGCAGCCGGACGACGTCGGCGAGCACGCCGCCGTCGTCGGTGAGCCGCTCGGGTGCCGGGCTGTCGTAGACGACCATCAGCCGGCCGTCCTCCGCCGGGCCGAGCAGGCCGATGCCCTCGGCGTGGTCGTCGCCGTCGCCGAAGGGCAGGGACAGCTCGCGGGTGAGCAGGTCGCCGCGGACGACGGTCGGCTCCTCCGCTCCGCACGCACCGTGCCAGCGGTAGACGTACACCGGCCCGTCGAGGTCCATCGTCGGCCCGGCGAGCACGAGCAGGTCCTCGCCCTGCGGGCACAGGTCGCGGACGCCGAGGCCGGCCAGCCGCAGCACGTGCTTGCGGTAGCGGCGGCCGTCGGGGAACCTCCTCAGTCGCAGCCGCGCGGGGTCGTGCCGGTCGACCTCGGGCCGGAGCTCCAGCACCACGGCCCAGCCACGCAGCACCGGCCCGCGCAGGCCGAGGTAGACGCGTTCCCCGGAGACGGCGATGCCCTCGACGTCGAGGCCGTTGTCCTTGCCGGGGATCGGCAGGAACGGCGCCAGGTGCTCGTCGTCGGCCAGCAGGTCACGCAGGTCCTTGCCGCGGGCGCCGAAGACGGCGGCGCAGCGGGTGCCGTCGTCCTTCACCAGGGTGGGCAGCCCGTCGACGTCGACGACCGGGATGCGCACCAGCACCTGCCGGCGCGGCTGGCCGGTCACCTTCGCCAGGCGGCGCAACGCCCGGTCCCCGTCGTGCTCGTCGCGGATGCGACGCCGCCGCAGGCTGTGCGACCCGACCGCCCACAGCGCGTGGCCGGTGCGGGCGAGGCCCTCGATGTCGGCCTCCTCCTCGACCCCCGGGCCGCTGCCGCCGGGCAGGGGCACCAGGTCGGCGAGGGAGAAGCTGGTCTGGTCGCCGTAGCAGGTGGGGTCGGCGGGGTCGTCGGCCACCAGCCGCTCGATGGTCGCGGTCTCGTCGCCGGCGACCCAGAGCACCGGCCCGTCACTGCGGATCGCGGAGAGGTTGGTGTGGGTGGCGCTCTCCCGGGCGGCCGTGCCGAACCGGAGGATCACCGTGCGCTCTGTCGTCACGGGCGCGCACCTTGGCACGCGATCGCGGTCTCCGGGTGGATCCGGAGCGTCGTACCGTGCGGCATGGATCTCGTCTGTCCCAAGTGCCAGGGCGCGATGCGCACCTACGAGCGCAACGGCGTCCACGTCGACCAGTGCACCGAGTGCCGGGGGATCTTCCTCGACCGCGGGGAGCTCGAGCGGCTGATCGACGCCGAGAACTCCTGGCACGGCGCCCCGGCAGCCGCGCACTCCGGTGGCCAGTACGCCGGTGGCCAGCACTCCGGGGACCAGCACGCCCAGCAGCCGGCACAGCAGTACGGCGCACCGCAGCAGCACGGGGCCCAGTACCCGGCCGCCGGCGGTGCGGGACTGGGCGCCGTCGTCAACGAGGTGCTCGGCGCGGTGCGCGGCTCGTCGCACTCGTCGTCGTCCCACGGGTCGTACGGCTCGCACGGCAAGAAGCGCAAGGAGTCCTTCCTGTCTGACCTCTTCGGCTGAGCGGCCTCGCGTCCTGCCGGCGCTCGTGCTCTGCCCACGGGTGTGGGCAGAGCACGAGCGCTCGCGGAGGGACCCGGGCGCCGCGCCGGTAGCGTCGCCGGTGTGGCGGCGCGGGAGCTGGTCGTGCTCGGCACCGCCAGCCAGGCGCCCACCCGCACCCGCAACCACAACGGCTACCTGCTGCGGTGGGACGGCCGCGGCTTCCTGTTCGACCCCGGCGAGGGCACCCAGCGGCAGATGCTGCTGGCCGGTGTCCCGAGCAGCGCCGTGCACCGGGTCCTGCTCAGCCACTTCCACGGCGACCACTGCCTGGGACTGCCCGGGGTGGTGCAGCGGATGTCGCTCGACGGCGTCGCGCACCCGGTGGCGGCGCACTACCCGGCGTCGGGGCAGGTCTTCTTCGACCGGCTGCGGCACGCCACGCCGTTCGCCGACCTCGCCGAGATTCGCGAGGAGCCGGTGACCGGCCCGGGTCGGCTGGCCGAGGACCCGGCCGGGGTCCTGGAGGTGCGTCGGCTCGAGCACCCGATCGAGACCTACGGCTACCGGCTCGTTGAGCCCGACGGCCGGCGGATGCTGCCCGACCGGCTCGCCGCGGCCGGGGTCACCGGGCCCGACGTCGGCCGGTTGCAGCGCGAGGGCGCGCTGCGCGTCGGGGAGACGACGGTGCGCCTCGACGACGTCAGTGAGCACCGCCGCGGGCAGCGGTTCGCCTTCGTCATGGACACCCGCATGTGCGACGGCGTCGCGGCGCTCGCCGACGGCGCCGACCTGCTGGTCATCGAGTCGACCTTCCTCGCCGAGGACGCGGTGCTGGCGCACCGGTACGGCCACCTGACCGCGCGCCAGGCGGCGCGGGTGGCCGCGCAGGCGGGGGTGCGCCGGCTGGTGCTCACCCACTTCTCGCAGCGGTACCCCGACCCCCGCGCCTTCGAGGAGGAGGCGCGGGCGGAGTTCGACGGCGACCTCGTCGTCGCCGCCGACCTGCAGCGGGTCCCGGTGCCCCCGCGGGCGGACGCCCCCGGCGGGTGACCGCGGCCGGGACGGGTAGCCCCGGGGACCGCACCCGAGGAGGACCGCCGATGCCCCGGCTCGACGCGACGACGCTGCCCACGCTGGGCCCGTCGGTGTGGACGCCGCGCTACGACCGGTCGGCGGTGGGCGTCGGCATCGTGCACCTGGGTGTCGGGGGCTTCCACCGGTCGCACGAGGCGATGTACGTCGACCGGCTGCTGGAGTCGGGGCAGGCGCAGGACTGGGGCATCTGCGGCGTCGGCGTGCTGCCCTCGGACCGCCGGATGGCGGAGGTCATGGCGGCGCAGGACTGCCTGTACACCCTCGTCGTCAAGCACGCCGACGGGTTCCTCGACGCCCGCGTGGTCGGCTCGGTGGTGGAGTACCTCCTCGCGCCCGACGACCCCGAGGCGGTGGTCGAGAAGATGGCCGCGCCGGGCACCCGCATCGTCTCGCTGACGGTGACCGAGGGCGGCTACAACACCTCACCCGACACCGGCGCCTTCGACACCGCCGCACCCGATGTCGTCGCCGACCTGCAGCCCGGCGCCCTCCCGCGGACGACGTTCGGGCTGGTCACCGAGGCCCTCGTCCGGCGGCGCGAGCGCGGGCTGGCGCCCTTCGCCGTCGTCTCCTGCGACAACATCCCCGGCAACGGCCACCTCGCCCGGGCCGCGTTCGGCGCGTTCGCCACGCTGCGCGACCCGGAGCTGGGGGAGTGGGTGGCGGCCGAGGTGCCCTTCCCGAACTCCATGGTCGACCGGATCACCCCCGTCACCACCGACGACGACCGCGCCGACCTGGCCCGCCGCTTCGGCGTCGAGGACGCGTGGCCGGTGGTCTGCGAGCCGTACACGCAGTGGGTGCTCGAGGACGCGTTCCCCGGCGGCCGGCCGCCGCTGGAGGACGTCGGCGTGCAGCTCGTCGACGACGTCGCGCCCTACGAGCTGATGAAGCTGCGGCTGCTCAACGCCGGCCACCAGGTGCTCGGCCACCTCGGCCGGCTGGCCGGCCACGCGTACGTGCACGAGGCCAGCCAGGACCCGCTGTTCCGCGAGTTCCTCCTCGGCTACCTCGACGAGGAGGCGACGCCGACCCTCCCGCCGGTGCCCGGCATCGACCTGCGCCGCTACCGCGCAGACCTGGTGGGCCGGTTCGCCAACCCCGCCGTCCGCGACACCCTGGCCCGGTTGTGTGAGAACGCCTCCGACCGCATCCCGCAGTTCCTGCTGCCCGTGCTGCGCGCCGACCTCGCCGCCGGGCGCGAGATCCGCCGGTCGGTCGCCGTCCTCGCCGGGTGGGCGCGCACCGCCGAGGGCACCGACGACACCGGGCGCCCGGTCGAGCTCTCCGACCCCCGGCGCGACGCGCTGCTCGCCCGGGCCCGGGACGCCGACCCGTTGGCCTTCCTCCGGGAGCGCGACGTCTTCGGCGACCTGGCCGAGGACCCCCGGGTGGCCGCCGCCTTCACCGAGACGCTGACCTCCCTGCGCCGGCGGGGGACCCGGGCCACCGTCGAGGACCTCGTCCGCGGCCGGCGGGTGCGCTGAGGACGGTCCGTGCTGAGGGCGGTGCGCGCCGGGTAGAACGGTTGCCGTGTTCGGAGGCACGGGGTTCGGGAGCACGGGCTTCGAGGCCGACTGGTTCGGTCTGCTGGGCCGTGAGCTGCTGCGCGAGCGCCGCGCGGCGCTGATCGCCGAGGCCTGCGCGTGGAGCGTGGGCCTGTCCGACCGGCCGCACCACCTGCGGCTGCGCGGCCGGCTGGTGTCCACCGGCTCCACGATGGGGGACCGCGCCGCCACCGGGCAGGCCCTGTCGGGCGAGGAGGACGGCCGCATCGAGCTCGGTGACGCCAGCCCGGGCAGCTTCCAGGACGCGCTCAACGCCGTCGACGCCGACGGCACCGTCTTCGCCGACCGGTTCGACCGCGAGGTCGTCGAGCCGTTCGTCCACGAGACCTGCCTGCTGGCCGCCGACCGCGCCCGCCGCACCCGCCCCGGGCAGTGGGCCGAGCTGCTCGACGACCTGGGCGAGGACCCCGTCGACGCCGAGCCGGCCGACGTCGTCCGCGCCGGCGAGTGGGAGGAGCCGCTGCGCCTGGAGGCCGAGCACCTCGTGCTCGCGGCGCTGGGGCGCACCCCGCTGCTGGAGGTCGAGTCCGAGGGGCTGCCGCTGTCGCTGGTCCGCGCCGCCGAGGCCGCCACCCGCGCCGCCGCCGCACCGGCGCCCGTGCAGCCCGAGTCGGACGAGGGGCTGGCCGGCGCGCTGTTCCTCGCGCTGGCCGCCGTCCGGGAGGCCGGCCTGCCCTCCCCGGTGCCGCCGGCCGACGCCCGGGCGCTGGTGGCCGCCCTGCTCGGTCAGGGCCTGGAGCCCGAGGAGGTGGGCGGCGTGCTGCCGCACCTGCCCCTGGCGCCCGGCACCGCCGACCGGGTGGCCGCCCTGCTCACGTGAACGGCAGGGCTCGGTTGAACGGCAGGGCTCGGCTGACCGGCAGGGCTCAGCCGAACGGCAGGCCGGTGTAGTTCTCCGCCAGCTCGCGGGCGGCGGCCTCGGAGCTGCACACCCGGCGCAGCTGCGACAGCTGCAGCTCGGCGTCGAAGGGGTCGCCGGTGGTGTGCAGCATCGAGGTCATCCACCAGGAGAAGTGGGTGGCCCGCCAGACCCGCTGCAGCGCCGTGTCGGAGTAGGCGTCGACGAGGTCGGTCTCCTTCTCCTGCAGCAGCCGCACCAGCGCCCGGGAGAGCAGGACGACGTCGGCGACGGCGAGGTTGAGGCCCTTGGCGCCGGTGGGCGGCACGATGTGCGCGGCGTCGCCGGCGAGGAACAGCCGGCCGCGGCGCATCGGGGCGCTGACGAACGACCGCATCGGCAGGACCGACTTCTCGATCACCGGGCCGGTGCTGATCTCCCACCCCTCGTGCGCGAACCGGGTGGCCAGGCCCTCCCAGATGCGGTCGTCGGACCAGTCCTCGATCTTCTCCGCCGGGTCGACCTGCAGGTAGAGCCGCGACACGCTCGGCGAGCGCATCGAGTAGAGCGCGAAGCCGTCGGGGTGCCAGGCGTAGATGAGCTCGTCGGTGGCCGGAGCGGCCTCGGCGAGGATGCCGAGCCACGCGTAGGGGTAGGTGCGCTCCCACAGCTGCTGGTGGGTGCCCTCGGCGACGACGGCCCGCGACGGGCCGTGGAAGCCGTCGGTGCCGGCCACGACGTCGCACTCGAGCACCTGCGGCGTGCCCAGGGCGTCGGTGAACCGGATGCGCGGGCTGTCGGTGTCGACGTCCTCGATCGCGACGTCGGAGACGTCGAAGTGCAGCGGCGGGCCGCCGGCCAGCTGCGCGGCGACGAGGTCCTTGACCACCTCGGTCTGGCCGTACACCCACACCCGGCGGCCGCACAGCTCGGGGAAGTCCAGCTGGTGGCGCACGCCCGGGTACTGCAGGTACACGCCGCGGTGCTCCAGGCCCTCGCGGTGCAGCCGCTCGCCCATGCCGGCCTCGGTGAGCACGTCGACGGTGCCCTGCTCGAGGATGCCGGCGCGGATGCGTGCCTCGACGTACTCCCGCGAGCGGTTCTCCACCACCACCGAGTCGATGCCCTGCAGGGCCAGCAGCCGTGACAGCAGCAGGCCGGCCGGGCCGGCGCCGATGATCCCCACCTGGGTGCGCATGCGGCCGAGTGTGACCCCGGCTACGCGCCCGGCGACACCGCGGCCTCCCGCTCAGCGGAAGTGCGCCGCGCGCGCCAGCGCCCGCCCGATCCCGCGGGCGGCGACCTCCAGGACCGGCACGAGGCGGGGGAGGTCGCGCCGGTGGCTGGGGACGACGATCCCCAGCGCCGCGGCGACGACGACGCCGCTGCCGCGCTCCACCCGCACCGGGACCGCGACCGACAGCGTGCCCAGCGACATCTCCTCCGCGGTGCGCGCCCAGCCGCGGCGGTGCACCTCGGACAGCTCGCGGCGCAACCGGGCGGGGTCGACGACGGTGTGCCGCGTGGCGCGGGCGGGCGCGGCGAGGGCCTCGGCGACGACGTCGTCGGGCGCCGCGGCCAGCAGTACCTTGCCGACGCCGGTGGCGTGCAGCGGCAGCCGGCTGCCGACCTGGCTGACCACCGCCACCGACTCGCGGCCGGAGATGCGCTCGACGTAGAGCGCCGACAGGCCGTCGCGGACGGCGAGGTGGACGGTGTCGCGCGTGGCCGTGTGCACGTCGAGCAGGAACGGCGCGGCCACCTGGCGCAGCTCCAGCGAGACGGGGGCCAGCAGGCCGAGGTCCCAGAGCCGGCGGCCGATCTCGTAGCGGCCGTCGGCACGGCGGGCCAGCGCTCCCCAGTCGGTGAGCTCGGCCAGCAGCCGGTGGGCGGTGGTGAGCGGCGTGCCCGACCGCTCGGCGATCTCGGTGAGGGTCAGCCGGGGCGTGCTCGCGTCGAAGGCGTCGAGGACGGCGAGCGCGCGCGAGGTCACCGATCGTCCCCGCTCCGTCGCGCCACCGGCCATGCCGGGAGTCTCCCACCCAGCGGAAGCGCCAGGGACCTCGGGCCCTGCCGCGCTCGTCGCCGAGCCGCTGTGCTGTACCGGATCCGGAGGTGGTGGGGGATGACCGAGCCCGTGCGGCTGCCGCTGGCCTACCACGACACGGCGGTCGCCAGCTCCTACCACCTCGCCTCGGCCGAGGCGGTGGCCGCGCTGCTGCCCCGCGACCGCGGCCGCGTCCTGCTGCGGCCGCTGCCCGGGCCCGGCGGCCGCACGGTGGTGGCGGTGCACGCCCTGCGCCACCGCACGGTCACCTGGACCGGCACCGACGGCGGCACGCACCTGCTGGCGCCCTACGGCGAGGTCGGCGTGACCGCCGGGGTCCTGGCCGGGCCGGCCGCACGGGGAGGCGGCCGGCCCATGACGGGCGGCTTCGTGCTGCAGCTGCCGGTGACCTCGCGCGAGGCGCGCGACGTCGGCCGCGCCGAGTGGGGCCTGCCGAAGTGGCTCGCCGACATGGACTTCCTCGACGCCCCCGGCAGCCAGCGCGTCCGGCTGTCCGAGGACGGTGTCGAGGTGCTGGTCCACACCGTGTCCGCCGGGGGGCCGGCGCTGCGCGGCACCCGGTCGCGGCGGCTGTGGTCGGTGCGCGGCGGGCGGCTGCTGGAGACGACGACCCCGGTGCTCGCCCGCTGGCAGGCCCACCCGGGGCCCGGCGCGGCGGGTCTCGTCCTCGGGGACCACCCGGTGGCCGACGCGCTGCGCCGGCTCGGGCTGTCGCCGGCGCCGCTGGCCGCCTTCCGGTCCGTGGAGCACCGCAGCACGCTGCCCGCCGGCCGCACGCTCGGACCCGCCGACCCGGCGCCCGGCGCCGTCCACCCCGGACGGGACGCCGAACTCGGGCGGTTCACCGTGGCGCACCCGGGGACCGCGCCGCTGTCGCAGTACCCGGAGCCCGCCTCCGTCTGATCGGGGAGCGCCGCGTGATCAGGCGAGCGCCTCGTCCAGGGCCGCCCAGGGGCCGAGCGCCGCGCCCGCCGCCCGCGCCCGCCGCTCCTCGTCGTCGCCCATCGCGGCCCGCAGCGCCTCGCGGAGCCGGTCGGCCAGCGCCTGGTTCGGCGACCAGCGCGCCACCCCCAGGCCGGCGCGGGCGGCGTCGGCCGCGCCTGCGAACCGGGCGGCCGCGGCGGTCCGGTCCTCGGCGAGGGCCAGCGCGGCGAGCACCTCGAGGCAGGACGCCACGCCCTCCAGGTCGCGGGTGCTCCGGTGCAGCGCCGCGGCCTCCTGCAGCCGGGCCCGCGTGCGGGGCAGGTCGCCGGCCAGCAGCGCGGCGAGCGCGAGGGCGTCGGTGAGCAGCGCGGCGAGCTGGTCGTCGGCGGCCGCCGCGGCCAGGTCGCGCGCCTCCCCGGCGACCCGCTCGGCCGCGGCGAGGTCCCCGCCGGCCAGCGCCACCGCCCCGCGCAGCATGCCGCTGAAGGCGACCGACCAGCCGTCCCCGCTGCGCCGCAGGTGCGCCAGGCCCTCGTCGAGCAGCGCGACCACGTCGGGGTCGCCCGGCGTCAGCGTCATCGCCCGCGCGCCGAGGGCGTGGCCCAGCAGCCACGCGTCGTCCCGCCGGCGCGCGTCGTCGACCACGCCGTCGAGCAGGGGGACGGCGCGGTCAGGGCTGCCGACGGCGATCCGCAGGGCGGCCCGCGCCCAGGCCAGCCGGCCGGCCAGGTCGGGCGGGAGCGCGGCGGCCGACGGCAGTGCCGCGGTCCGCTCGGCGAGCGCGGCCATGTCCGGCAGCAGCCCGCGCGCCCACCACCAGCGCACCAGCGGTGCGGTCAGCCGCACCGCCAGCTCGGCGCGGTCGGTGGCCACGGCCCACCGGAGAGCCGCCCGCAGGTCGGCGGTCTCGGCGTCCAGCCGGGCCCGCCACAGCCGGGCGGCCGGGCCGGCCAGCCCGGCGCCGGCCTCGGCGCCCAGCTCCGCCAGGTGCTGCGCCCACCGGGCGCGGGTCGACTCCTCCTCGCCGCGCTCGCGCAGCCGCTCGGCGGCGAACGCGCGCACCAGCTCGAGCATGCGGAAGCGCGGCTCGCCGTCGCCGGTGTCGGTGGGGGTCACCAGGCTGTGCCCGACCAGCGCCGACAGCGTCTCCACGACGTCGAGGTCCCCGCCGTCGGCGCCCACGACCTCGGCGGTGTCGAGCGTGCAGCCGTCGGCGCAGACCGACAGCCGGGCCAGCAGCGCCCGGCCGTCCTCGTCGAGCAGGTCGTGGCTCCAGGCGATCGTGGTCCGCAGCGTGCGCTGGCGGTCGGGCACGTCGACGTCGGGGTCGCCGAGGTCGAGCGCCCGGTCGAGGCGGGCGAGCAGCAGCCGCGGGGGCAGCGTGCGGACGCGGGCCGCGGCCAGCTCCACCGCCAGCGGCAGGCCGTCGAGCCGGCGGACCAGCTCGCCCACCGGGCCGGCCGTGGCCTCGGTGAGCCGGAACGCCGGATCGGCCTGCCGGGCGCGGGCGACGAACAGCTCCACCGCCGGAGCCGCCACGGCCCCGTCCTCGCCGGGGGCCGGTGTCCCGAGCGGTTCGATCGGGACGTCGTGCTCGCCGCGCAGCCGCAGCACGGTGCGGCTGGTCACCAGCAGCTGGGTCCTCGGACAGCGGGCCAGCAGGACCGCCAGGTCCGGAGCGGCCGCGGCCACCTGCTCGAGGTTGTCGACGACGACCAGCGCCGACCGGCCGGCCAGCCGGTCGGCCACCAGCTCCAGCAGCGGGCGGCTGCCCTCGGCGGACACCCCGACCGCCTCGGCGACCGCCGCGGGGACGTCGGCGGGGTCGCGGACGGCGGCGAGGTCGACGAACCACGTCCCGTCCCGGCCCGGTTCCGCCGCCGCGGCCGCGGCCAGCGCCAGCCGGGTCTTGCCGATGCCGCCCGGGCCGGTGAGCACCACCAGCCGCACGGCGGGGTCGGCGAGCAGGCCGGTGACCGTGGCCAACTCCGCGGTGCGGTCGACCATCGGCGTCGGCGGCGTGGGCAGCCAGCCGGCCGCCAGCCCGGGCGGTGCGGCGGCGGGCCGGGCGAAGCGCTCGCTGAGCAGCACGGCGAGGTCGTCGGCGACCCGCTCGGCCAGCTCGGCCGGGTCGCCGTAGGGCGTGGTGGACACCCCGCCCTCGGCCTGCACCCGCTCCAGCAGCCGGGCCAGCCGGGGTTCGCGGCCGGGGGCGGGCGTGCGGACGTAGAGCAGCCGCGGCATGCCGGCCGACAGGTCGATCTCGTCCTCCAGGCCCGAGACCTCCATGTCCGGGCCGACCCAGCCGTAGCGGTCGCCGTAGATGCCGACGAAGACCTCGCTCTGCACGAGGTAGGCGCGGTAGAGGTCCCGCGGCGGGTGCGGGCGCGCACCGAGCTCGAACATGACCGGGGTCAACCGCAGCCGGGCGACCGCGTCGCGGACCGCGCGGCGCTCGGCGGCCAGTTCCTCGAGCGTGGAGGAGACGAACACGCGCAGCCGCCGGTCGGGGGTCGCGATGGTCGCCGGAGAGGTCCCGGCCGCCCTCGCCGGTGCGCTCACGTGCACCTCCCGCCCCGTCGACGGGCGCACCGCCCGTCCGGGTCGTCGACGTCGCGGAGTCTAGGGACGGCGGCGGCGTCCCGTAACCCGGTGACAGTGCCCCGGCGGCGGTGGTTGCATGGCGCCGCACGGGGACGCGCGCACTCGGAGACCGTCGTGCACCACGCCCAGGACCAGCCCGAGAGCGGCACCGCGCTGGTCGTCGTCGCCCGGGACGACGGCATGCGGACCGCCACCACCCGGGAGCTCGAGCGCCGCTACGGCAGCGACTACCGGGTGGTCGGTGGCACCGGTCACGGCGAGGTCGAGACGGCGCTGCACGCCGCGGGCGACCCCCTCGTCGCCGTCCTGCTGGGCGCACTCGGTGAGGGTGACCCCGACGGCCTCGACGTGCTGCGCACCTGCCACGCCGGTCACCCCGGCGCGGTGGCGGTGGCGCTGGTGCGGTGGGGGGACTTCGCCACCGCCCGGCCGATCTTCGAGGCCATCACCGTCGGCCAGCTGGACCGCTGGGTGTACGCGCCGCAGGGCCGCGCCGACGAGGAGTTCCACCGGTCGGTCACCGAGGTGCTCGACGAGTGGTCCTCCCGGCAGGACGGTGGGTTCGAGGCGGTGCGGATCGTCGGCGACCGCTGGGACCCGCACGCCCAGCACCTGCGCGACCAGATGACCCGCAACCGCATCCCGCTCGGCTTCTACGAGGCCGGCACCCCCGGCGGCCGCGCGCTGCTCGCCGACCTGGGCGTCGAGCAGCCCCGGCTGCCGGTCGTCGTCGTCCGCTTCAAGCCGGAGCAGACCGTGCTGCAGGCGCCGTCGGACCTCGAGGTGGCCGAGGCGTTCGGCCTGTTCGACCCGCTGGACCCCGACGCCGTGCACGACGTCGTCGTCGTGGGTGCCGGGCCGGCGGGGCTCGGCGCGAGCGTGTACGCCGCCTCCGAGGGTCTGGACACCCTGCAGCTGGAGTGCGAGGCGGTGGGCGGGCAGGCCGGCACCAGCTCGCTGATCCGCAACTACCTCGGGTTCCCCACCGGCGTCAGCGGCAGCCGGCTGGCCTTCTCGGCCTACCAGCAGGCGTGGGCGTTCGGCACCCGGTTCTCCTTCATGCGCTCCGCCGCCTCGCTGAGCACGGAAGACGGCCTGCACCGGGTGGCGCTCGGCGACGGCTCGGCGGTGCGGGCGCGGACCGTGGTCGTCGCCACCGGCGCGGCCTGGCGGCGCATCGGCGTGCCGGAGCTGGAGGCGTTCACCGGCCGCGGCGTCTTCTACGGCGCGGCGGTCAGCGAGGCGCCGGCGATGGCCGGCCGGCACGTGTTCGTCGTCGGCGGGGGGAACTCGGCCGGGCAGGCGGCGGTGTACCTCTCCCGCTACGCCGAGAAGGTGACGCTGCTGGTCCGACGGTCGTCCCTGACCGAGACGATGTCGGACTACCTCATCCGCGAGCTGGTCGCGCTGCCGCGGGTCGAGATCCGGTACCGCGTCCAGGTGGCCGGGGGGCGCGGCAGCGACGTCCTGGAGACCGTCGTCCTGCGCGACCTCGACACCGGCGCGGAGGACGAGGAGCCCGGGATGCTCTTCGTGATGATCGGCAGCGAGCCGCGCACCGACTGGCTCGTCGGGACGCTGGCCCGCGACCGGTGGGGCTTCCTGCTGACCGGGGCCGCGCTCACCGGTGACGGCGTCGCGCCGGCCTGGCCGCTGGACCGGCCGCCGGCGCTGCTGGAGACGTCGACGCCGGGGGTGTTCGCCGCCGGCGACGTGCGCCAGGGCTCGGTCAAGCGGGTGGCCTCGGCGGTGGGGGAGGGGGCGCTGGCGGTGACGCTGGTGCACGCCCACCTGGCCTCGCTCGCCGCTGCCCGGTGACCGGCGTCCTTCCGTCCAGCGGGACCACTGGCTTGGGGCGCGTCGCCGGGCGGCCGTAGGTTCCCGGTATGACCGGGACCACACCGACGGCGCCCCCGCCGGGTCTGCACCTGCCGCGCTACGTCCGCGAGGAGGCCGCCGCCCGGACGCCGGTCGCGTTCCCGGACTACCGCAGCACCGGGCTGCGCGCACCGCTGCGGACGCCGGTCGACCTGCCGCACCGGCTCACCGAGGTCACCGGCCCGGTGCTCGGCGAGGACCGGGTGCTGCCCACCGACGCCGACCTCACGTGGCGCAACGGCGGCGAGGCGATCGGCCAGCGGATCCTCGTGTACGGGCGGGTCCTCGACAGCGACGGCCGCGCCGTGCCGGGCGCGCTGGTCGAGGTGTGGCAGGCCAACGCCTCGGGCCGCTACCGGCACGTGGTGGACAACTGGCCGGCGCCGCTGGACCCACACTTCGACGGGCTGGGCCGGGTGGTCACCGACAGCCTGGGCCGCTACGAGTTCATGACGATCAAGCCCGGCGCGTACCCGTGGGGCAACCACCACAACGCGTGGCGGCCGGCGCACATCCACTTCAGCCTGTTCGGCCGGGCCTTCACCCAGCGCCTGGTCACCCAGATGTACTTCCCGGACGACCCGCTGTTCGGCCAGGACCCGATCTACAACGCCATCCCGCCCGCCGCCCGCTACCGGGCGGTCAGCCGGTACTCCCTCGACCGGACCCAGGACAACTGGGCGCTCGCGTTCGAGTGGGACATCGTGCTGCGCGGCACGGACCAGACCCCCTTCGAGACCGAGGACGACGGAGACGTGGCCTGATGACCGTCAACCCCCTCGAGGTGCCGCCGGACCCGGCCGCCCCCTTCCAGCCCCGCTCCGGGCAGCGCGGTACCGGCTTCCTCACCGGGCCGCTGCGGCTGGGCACCACCCCCAGCGCGACCGTCGGGCCGTACCTGGCCATCGGCCTGACCTGGCCCGACGGCGTCTACGCCGCGGCCGAGGGCACCCCCGGCGGCATCTGGATCCGCGGCCGGGTGTTCGACGGCAACGGCGACGTCGTCCCCGACGCGATGGTCGAGACCTGGCAGGCCGACCCGGACGGCGGCTTCGCCTCGCCCGAGGACCCGCGCGGCGCGTCGACCCACCCCGGCTTCCGCGGGTACGCCCGCGCCCAGACGCTCAGCGGCGAGTTCGAGGTGTTCACCCTCAAGCCGGGCCGGGTGCCCGACGGCGAGGGCGGCCTGCAGGCGCCGCACGTCGACGTCTCCGTCTTCGCCCGCGGCCTGCTCGACCGCGTCGTCACCCGGATCTACTTCGCCGACGAGGCCGAGGCCAACGCCGAGGACGTCGTCCTGCAGGGCCTGCCGGAGGACCGCCGGGAGACGCTGCTGGCCACGCCCACCGACGACGGCTACCGCTTCGACGTGTACCTGCAGGGGGACCGCGAGACGGTCTTCTTCGCCGTCTGAGTGCACCGCCGTCCGAGCGTGCACCCGCGCCCGCCGGTAGGAAGGACGACGTGACAGGTCTGTTCGCCGGCACCTTCGCCCGTGGCGGTGCGGCGGCGGCCGTCTCCGACGACGCCTGGTTCCGCGCGCTGCTGGAGGTCGAGGCGGCGCTGGCCCGCGCGGCAGCCACGGTGGGCCTGGTGCCCGCGACGGCGGCGGACGCGGTGACGGCGGCCTGCGCCGACCCCGCGGGGCTGGACCTCGCGACCGTCGTCGCCCGCGCCGCCGACGCCGGCAACCCGGTGCCGCCGCTGGTGCGGGCGCTGCAGGGCGCGGTGGGGGAGCGCGACGCCGTCGCCGTGCACGTGGGCGCCACCAGCCAGGACGTCGTCGACACCGCGCTGGTGCTGCTGGCCCGGCAGGCGGTGGCGGAGGTCGACGCCGACCTCGCCGCGGCGGCCGAGGTCTGCGCCGCGCTGGCGCGGAGGCACCGCGACGACCTCGTCATGGGCCGCACGCTGATGCAGCAGGCGTTGCCGACGACGTTCGGGCTCAAGGCGGCGACCTGGCTGGCGGGTCTCGACGGCGCGCGGCTGCGGCTGGCCGAGGTGGTCGCCTCCCTGCCGGTGCAGTACGGCGGCGCGGTGGGGACGCTCGCGGCGTCGTCGGGCGCCGGGGTGGCGGTGCGCGAGGCGCTGGCCGCCGACCTCGGGCTGGTGGCGCCCGCCGTCCCCTGGTCCACCGTGCGGCTGCCGGTGGCCGACCTGGCCGGCGCGCTGGGCGCGGCGGCGGGCGTGGTGGCGACCGTCGCCGTCGACGTGGTGCTGCTGGCGCAGACGGAGGTGGCCGAGGCCGCCGAGGTCGGCGAGGGCCGCGGCGGGTCGTCGGCGATGCCGCACAAGCGCAACCCGGTCGCCGCGATCTCGGCGCGGGCCTGCGCCCGGCGGGCGCCGGGGCTGGTGGCCACGCTGCTGGGCGCCATGGAGCAGGAGCACGAGCGGGCGGCCGGGGCGTGGCACAGCGAGTGGCCCACGCTGACCGACCTGCTGACGACGGTGGGCTCGGCCGCGGCGTGGCTGGCCGAGAGCCTGCGGGGACTGCGGCCCGACGTGGGCCGGATGGCGGACACGGTGGCCGCGGCGGGCGAGGGTTCGCTCGCCGGGGCGCTGGCCGAGGCGCTGACGCCCTCGCTCGGACAGGGCGCGGCGCACGACGCGGCCGCGGAGGCGACCCGGCACGCACGCGACACCGGCCGGTCGCTGGCCGAGGTGGTCGCCACCCGGACCGACGTCGACGTCGCCGCGGTACTGGGCGCGGCCGTCCCGGACCCGGGGGAGGCCGGCGCGCAGGTGGACGCGGCGCTGGCCGAGCACGAGCAGCTGGTGGAAGGGACGCCGTGAGCGCGGTCGAGGTCAGCTACACCGAGGACGGGCCGGCCGACGCGCCGGTCGTCCTCCTGTCCAACTCGCTGGGGGCCACCCGCGGGATGTGGGACCCGCAGGTGCCGGCCCTCGCCGAGCGCTACCGGGTGGTCACCTACGACACCCGCGGGCACGGGGAGTCGCCGGCACCGGCCGGGCCGTACACGGTGGACGACCTCGTCGACGACGTCGTCGCGCTGCTCGACCGACTCGGCGCGCGGACGGCGCACGTGGCCGGGCTGTCGCTGGGCGGGATGACGGCGATGCGGCTGGCCGCGCGCGAGCCCTCGCGGGTGGACCGCCTGGTGCTGCTGGCCACCTCGGCGAAGCCCGACCCGCAGGGGTTCCTCGACCGGGCGGTGCAGGCTCGCTCGGGCGGGACCGCGCCGCTGGCGCCGACGATCGTGAGCCGGTGGCTGACGCCGGCATACGCGGCGGGGCACCCGGACCTCGTGGCCCGCCTGGAGGCGATGATCGCCGGCGCCGACGACGAGGGGTACGCGTCCTGCTGCGAGGCGGTGGGGCACTTCGACGCACGTGAGGACCTGGCACGGATCTCCGCGCGGACGCTGGTGGTCTCGGGGGCCGAGGACCCCGCGCTGCCGCCGCCGCACCAGCAGCTGATCGCCGACGGGATCCCGGGGGCGACGCTGGTGTCGATCAGCCCGGGCGCGCACCTGCCCAACCTGGAGCGACCGCTGGAGGTCACCGGGGCGCTGCTGGCCCACCTCGACGCCGCGGGGAGCCACGCGTGAGCGAGGAGCTGACCTCCGACGACGGGCGCCGCGAGGCGGGCATGCGGACCCGCCGCGAGGTGCTGGGCGACGCGTGGGTGGACCGGGCGGTGGCGAACACGACGCCGTTCACCGCGGGGTTCCAGGACTTCATCACCCGCGTGGCGTGGGGCGACGTCTGGCAGCGGCCCGGCCTCGAGCGGCGGGAACGGAGCATCGCCACGCTGTCGATCTGCATCGCGCTGCGGCACTGGGACGAGTTCGCGCTGCACGTGCGCGCCGCCGTGCGCAACGGCCTGAGCGACGCGGAGATCGGTGAGGTGATCCAGCACGCCGCCGTCTACGCGGGGGTGCCGGCCGCCAACCACGCGTTCAAGGTGGCCGGGCCGATCCTCGAGGAGCTGCGCGCCGGCTGAGCCGGGGTCACACCGGCTGGGCGGGCTCCCGGGGACTGGGCACCAGCGCGACGCTGAGCGAGGTCACGAGGCCCACGAGGACCGTCGCGGTCACGTCGTCCTCGAGCCAGTAGAGGAGTGCAGCGGCACCCAGGCCGACGAGGACGGCGAACACGAGCCGACGTCGCACACCGTCCCAGTACGTGTCCCCGTCTCCCATGCCGCAGGACGCTAGGTGTCCGCCGCGCACATCCCGGACCGATCCCTCGTGTGCCGCGGCGCCGGCCGGTCGACACGGCGCGTCGTCTCCGGACCGTGGCCACTCGACTGCCCACGCTGTTCAGGCGACCGGGGCCAGCAGCGGTGCCGGGGTGGCGATCTCGGAGCCGTCGGGCCGTAGGTGTGCCACCGGTCGTCCGGAGGTCCGGTCGTCGTTCGACGCGGAAGCCGTGGTGCACCTTGGTGTGGTGCCGTTCGCCGAGCAGGGCCGAGTTGTCGAGTGAGGTCTCGCCGCCGTCGATCCAGTGCACGAGGTGGTGGACGTCGGCCCACCAGGTCGGGGCGGAGCACCCGGTGAACACACATCCGCCGTCGCGGAGTTCGACGGCGTGGCGGAGGTGGTGGTCGGCGAGGCGGTGCTCCCGGCCGAGGTCGAGGGGTACGCCGTCGGGGCCGAACACGACGCGGGAGACGGTGCCGTCGCAGGCCGGCCGGCGGGCCTTCGCCGCGGAGATGACCGCACCGGATCCGAGGGTGGCGGCGCTCCTGCCGGTGGCGGGGTCGGCGAGGTCGTCGAGGTCGATGCGCGCAGCGACGTGTGGCTCGACCGTCCGCATCGTCAGCAGGTCGCCGGCGGCGAGGTCGTCGTCGCACGACTGCACGAGGGCGTCGCCGAGGCGCTGGGCGCGGGTGCGCTCATCGCCGGCTGGGCGGTCGACCTGGGTGGAGGACTCGAGCGCAACGGCGAACTCCTCGCCACCGACGGGGTCGGGAACGCCGCGGATCGACAGGCTGCCGTCGGCGTGCCTCGCCAGGGTCAGCGACCGCTGTTCGGTGGGTCGGGTTCGGGACCGTCGGGTTCGGGGCCGTCGGGGTCGGGGCCGTCGGGGTCGAGGTCGTCGAGGTAGCGCTGTACGACCTGTGCCAGGTCGGCGTGCGGCTGCTCGACGGCGACCCCGGTGAACACCGCGTCGATCACCGCGAGGTCCACGCCGGCCGCCGCCGCAGCGGCCAGTCGTTCCGGCGTCACCGCTCGCGCCGCCTCGGCCACCTGCCCGGCCGTGACGAGACCGGCGTCGTGTGCCTGACCGAGCGCCGGCAGGTGCTCCAGCGCCCGCCCGTTCCGCAGGAGCCGCGAGGCCCCGGCGGCCCACAGGCGGCGGTGGTCGCGCACCCCCGACGCCGTCGACTCCGGCCCGTCGCGCTCCGGCGCTCGTGCCAGTTCCGCGGCACGCACCGGTGAGCGAGGGCGGCGTCGATCCGGTCGCCCTCGGCGACCAGCACGGCGACGTCGTCGAGGACGTCACCGCCGACCAGATCACCCGAAACACACGTATGAGGTCCACCGCCGCAGACGTGCTCCCGCGACCCGTGTCCGCAGGTCAGCTCCCTGTCCACGGATCCGGACGACCCCTGGCGCGGCGCCGGGACGCGGCCTGGACGAGGATCGCCACAGGGACTCCGACGAGAGGGACGACGTGGCACTCCTGGACGACGGCGCGTGGCAGGGCAGGGTCTGGACCGGCAGCTGGACCGAGGGGTCCGGCGGCACCTACGACGCGGTGGAGCCGGCCACCGGTGACGTCATCGCCCCAGTGGGGAAGGCGACCCCGGACGACGTGCAGGCGGCCGCCGAGCGGGCGGCGGAGGCGCAGCGCGCGTGGGCCGCGGCGCCGTTCGAGGAGCGCGCCCGCGTGCTGCGCCGGGCCGGGCAGGTGCTCGAGGACAACGCCGACGAGATCAAGGGCTGGCTGGCGCGGGAGTCCGGAGCGATCCAGCCCTTCGGCGACTTCCAGGTCCACACCAGCGCCCAGGAGTGCTACGAGGCCTCGGCGCTGCCCAGCCACCCGTACGGCGAGCTGCTGCGCACCGGGGCGCCTCGGCTGAGCTTCGCCCGGCGCGTGCCGGCCGGCGTCGTCGGCGTCATCGCGCCGTTCAACGTGCCCACCATCCTGGCCATCCGCGCCATCGCGCCGGCGCTGGCGCTGGGCAACGCCGTCGTCCTCAAGCCCGACCCGCGCACCGCGATCTCCGGCGGTGCGGTGTTCGCGCGCGTCTTCGAGGAGGCCGGGCTGCCGGCCGGCGTGTTCCAGGTGCTGCCCGGCGGCGCCGACGTCGGCGAGGCGCTGGTCACCGCACCGCAGGTGCGGGTCATCGCCTTCACCGGCTCCACGCGGGCCGGCCGGATCGTGGGCGCCCTGGCCGGGCAGCACCTCAAGCGGGCGCACCTGGAGCTCGGCGGCAACTCCGCGCTCATCGTGCTGCCCGACGTCGACGTGACGGCCGCGGCCAGCGTGGGCGCCTGGGGCACGTTCGCCCACCAGGGCCAGATCTGCATGGCCACCAGCCGCCACCTGGTGCACGAGTCGATCGCCGAGGAGTACACGGCGGTGCTGACCGAGAAGGTGGAGAAGCTGCCGGTCGGCGACCCGTTCCGCGAGCAGGTGGCGCTCGGCCCGCTCATCGACGCCGGCCAGCGCGACCGGGTGCACGGGCTGGTCACCGCCAGCGTCGACAAGGGCGCCACGGTCCGCACCGGCGGCACCTACGAGGGGCTGTTCTACCGGCCGACCGTGCTCGGCGGCGTCGCCGTCGACCACCCGGCCTACCAGGAGGAGATCTTCGGCCCGGTGGCGCCGGTGACGCCGTTCTCCAGCCTCGACGAGGTCGCCGCGCTCGCCTCCGGCACCGAGTACGGCCTGAGCCTCGGCATCCTCACCCGCGACGTCTACGCCGGCCTCGAGCTGGCCGAGCGGATCCCGAGCGGCCTGGTGCACGTCAACGACCAGACGGTCAACGACGAGGCGGTGGCGCCCTTCGGCGGCGTCGGCGCCTCGGGCACCGGCTCCCGGCACGGCGGGCCGCAGGCCAACATCGAGGCGTTCACCGAGACGCAGTGGGTCACCGTGCGCGGCGACCTCCCGGCGTATCCCTTCTGATCGCCGGCCGGGCCCGGCGGGCCGGTCGCCCCGGAGGAGGAGCTCAGTCCTCCCGGGCGGCCGCCCGCCGGTCCCGCTCCGCGGGCCAGCGCGCCAGGGCGGCGGCCATCTCCGCGCGGAGGAAGGCGAGGAAGTCCCGGGTCTCGGCGAGGCGGCGCCCGCCGGGCCGGTGTGCACCGAGCACCTCGACGCCGCTCGCCGCGGCCTCCTCGAAGCGCTGCAGCGTCTCCAGCTCCGTGGCCATGAAGCGCGACCACAGGTCCCGGTCGTCCAGCACGTAGAGGTCGCTGCGGGTGCCGGGTTCGCGCTCGCGGCTCAGCAGCCGCAGCGAGACGAGCATCCGCACCGCCCCGGAGATGGCGGCAGGGCTGACGTCGAGCCCCCGCGCGAGGTCCCCGGCTGTGTAACGGTCGGCGTCGTCGGCCAGCGCGAAGGCCAGCACCCGCGCCGGCATGGGCGGCATGCCGGCCTCCCGCAGCACGAGCGCGAAGCGCTCCACGAACCGCAGCAGGACCATCTGCTCGTCGTCCTCGGTCACGACCACCTCCAGCATGCACGATAGCCGAACCGACACGCGTTCAACACACTTCACGAACTCGTGAAAAGTGTGTAGCTTGCTCGGTCATGGCACCTGTCATCGCGGTCTCCGGACTGGTCAAGACCTTCGGCTCCTCCCGCGCCCTCGACGGGCTCGACCTCGAGGTCGCGCCCGGGGAGGTGCACGGCTTCCTCGGTCCCAACGGGGCCGGGAAGTCCACCACCATCCGCGTGCTGCTGGGCCTGCTGCGCGCCGACGGCGGCCACGCGCGGCTGCTCGGCGGCGACCCCTGGCGCGACGCGGTCGCGCTGCACCGCCGCCTGGCCTACGTCCCCGGCGACGTCACGCTGTGGCCCGGCCTCACCGGCGGTGAGGCCATCGACCTGCTGGGTCGGCTGCAGGGCGGCCTGGACCCGGCGCGCCGGGCCGAGCTGCTCGAGCGCTTCGACCTGGACCCGCGCAAGCGGGCGCGCACCTACTCGAAGGGCAACCGGCAGAAGGTCGCGCTGGTGGCGGCGCTGGCCTCCGACGCCGAGCTGTTCGTCCTGGACGAGCCCACCTCCGGCCTCGACCCGCTCATGGAGGCCGCCTTCCAGGACGAGGTGCGCGCGCTGCGCGACCAGGGCCGCACGGTGCTGCTGTCCAGTCACGTCCTCGCCGAGGCCGAGCACCTCTGCGACCGGCTGACCATCGTCCGGCATGGCCGCACGGTGCAGAGCGGCACCCTCGCCCAGATGCGCCACCTCACCCGCACGTCGGTCAGCGTCGACACCGCCCGTCCCGTGCCCGGGCTGGCGGACCTCCCCGGGGTCCACGGGCTGCGCACCGGGGACGGCCGGCTGCACATGGACGTCGACACCTCCGCCCTCGACGACGTCGTCCGGCAGCTGGCCGGCTCCGGCGTCCGGTCCCTGGTCAGTGCGCCGCCGACGCTGGAGGAGCTGTTCCTGCGGCACTACGGCGACGACGTCCCGGCCGAGGCCGTCACCCCGGCCCTGGCGGTGCGGTGATGCGCGCGCCCGGGACGTCCCTGGCCGGCACCGGCACCCTCGTGCGGTTCGCGCTGCGACGGGACCGCGTGCGGCTGCCCGTGTGGATCGCGGTCGGCGCGGGCCTGGTGGCCACCCAGTCGGTGTCCAGCCAGGCGCTGTACGACTCGCCGCAGGACCTGGCCGCCTACGCGGCCTCCGTGGGCGCGAACGCCGCGACGATCGCCCTGTCCGGCCCGCCGGTCGGCCTGGACACCGTGGCGGGCGCGGTCGCGTTCGAGATCTCCTCGTTCGTCGTCGTCCTCACCGCCCTCATGGCCGCCTCGACCACCGGCCGGCACACCCGCGCCGACGAGGAGGCCGGCCGGACCGAGCTGGTGCGCGCGGCCCGCGTGGGCCGGCACGCGCCGCTCACGGCCGCCGTCCTCGTGTCGGCGGCGGCGTGCCTGGCCATGGCCCTGGCCATCGGGGCCGCGGCGACCGCGACGGGGCTGCCCGCCGGCGGCTCCTCCCTGCTCGGCGCCTCGGTGGGCGCGGCCGGTCTGGTCTTCACCGGCGTGACCGCCGTCGCCGTCCAGGTGGGCGCCAGTGCCAGGGCCGCCCAGGGGGCGGTCGTCACCGTCCTCGGTGCCGCCTTCGTGCTGCGGGCGCTGGGGGACGTCGAGGGTTCCTGGGTGTCGTGGACCTCGCCGATCGGCTGGGCGCAGGCCACCCACCCGTACTCCGGCGACCGGGTGCTCCCGCTCCTGCTCTGCCTGCTGGCCACCGCCGTCCTGCTCGGCGTCGCGGTGGCCCTGCTCGACCGGCGCGACCTCGGGTCCGGGCTGCTGGCGGCCCGTCCGGGACCGGCGTCGGCGCCGCGGTCGCTGCGCTCGCCCCTCGGGCTGGCCGTCCGGCTGCAGCGCGGTGCCCTCGCCGGCTGGACGGTCGGGCTGGCGCTCCTGGGCCTGGCCCTCGGCGGCCTGGCGGGGTCGGTGGAGACGCTCTTCGGCGACAACCCCGAGGCCCGGGCGTTCCTGCCCGACGCCGCGAGCGTGGTCGACGCCTACCTGGCCACCGCGCTGTCGATGGCCGCGCTGCTGGCGGGCGCCTACGCGGCGTCGTCGGTGCTGCGCGCCCGCGCCGAGGAGGCCGCCGGGCGGGCGGAGCCGGTGCTGGCCACGGCGACCGGCCGGGTGGCCTGGCTGGCCGGTCACGCGACCGTGGCGCTGGCCGGGGCGAGCCTGCTGCTCCTGGTCGCCGGGGCCGCCGTGGGGACGGTCCGCGCGCTCGCCACGGGCGACTCCGCGGAGCTCGGCCGGCTCTTCGGCGCCACCCTGGCGTACCTGCCGGCGGTGTGGGTGCTCGCCGGCCTGGCCGTCGCGCTGTCGGGGCTGCTGCCCCGGCCGGCCGCGGCGCTGGCCTGGGCCGCCGTCGCCTACGTCACCGTCATGGCGTTCTTCGCCGGCTCCCTCGACTGGCCGGGCTGGGTCGACGACGCCTCCCCGCTGGCCTGGACCCCGCTCGTGCAGGTCGACGACGCGGCGGCCGTGCCGCTGGCCGTCCTCACCATCCTGGCCGCGGCGCTGCTCGGGGCCGGTCTGGCCGGCTTCCGGCGCCGGGACCTGGTCGCCGGCTGACCCGCGCCCCTCCGCGGACGTGCAGGGTCAGCGGCGCAGCCGCAGGGTCTGGCCGGGCCGCAGCTGCCCGCAGCGGTCGACGTCGTCGTCGGCGACGTAGCCGGCCACCGGGTAGCCGCCGGTCACCGGCGCGTCGGCGAGGAAGAGCACCGGGGCGCCGGACGGCGGCACCTGCAGGGCACCGCGCACCAGTCCCTCGCTGGGCAGCTCGTCGGGCACGCTGCGCTCCAGGCGCGGGCCGTCCAGGCGCAGGCCGACGCGGTTGCTCTCGGCGGTGACCGTCCAGGCCGCCGACCCGAGCACGTCCAGCGCCGAGGAGGTCAGCCAGTCGCCGCGCGGGCCGGGCAGCAGCCGCACGGCCACTTCCCCTCCGGACGGGTCCGGCACCGGGGCGACGTCGACGCCCGGCACGTCGCCGGTGGGCGCGCCGACCGGCAGCACGTCGCCGGGCCGCAGCGCCGGGGGACCGAGGCCGGCGAGCAGGTCGGTGGAGCGGGAGCCGAGCACCGGCTCGACGGCGATCCCCCCGCGGACGGCGAGGTACGTGCGCAGGCCGGCGGACGGCGCCCCGAGCGCGAGGGTGCTGCCCGCGCGCAGCAGGCCGGGGGCGTCGTGCACTCCCGAGCCCGGGCACCGCGCGCCCGTGGTGACGACCAGCAGGTCGGCCTCCGCCTGCAGCACCAGTCCGCCGAAGGTCGCCTCGAGCACCGCCGCGCCCGGCTCGTTGCCCACCAGCCGGTTGGCCAGCGCTGCCGACGCCCGGTCGCAGGCGCCCGACCGGCCCACGCCGATGCCGGCCAGCCCCGGGCGGCCGAGGTCCTGCACGGTGGTCAGCGGGCCGGGGGCCACGACGGTCAGCGCGCTCACGGCACCGCCACGAAGCGCACCCGCACCCCGGGTCGCAGCAGCGCCGCGGGGTCGCGGGACAGGTCGAACACCGCGACGTCGGTGCGCCCGACCAGCTGCCACCCGCCCGGCGACTCGCGCGGGTACACGCCGGTGAACCCGCCGGCCAGGGCGACCGAGCCCGCCGGCACCCGGGTGCGCGGCGACGGGCGGCGCGGGAGGTCCCAGGCGCCGTCGGCCGGCGTCAGGTAGCCGAACCCGGGCGCGAACCCGGAGAACGCGACGGTCCACTCCGTGCCGGTGTGCCGCCGCACCACCTCGCCGGGGTCCACGCCCAGGTGCGCGGCGACGTCGTCGAGGTCCTCGCCGTCGTAGACGACCGGCACCTCGACCTGCTCCGCGGTGTCCCGGCGCCCGGGCCGGGGCGTCGTCCGCCGCACCGCCGCCTCGACGGCGTCCAGCGTGGTCACCGCGGGGTCGGTCACCACCAGCACCGTGCGCGCCGCCGGCACGAGGTCCACGACACCGGCCGGCCGGTCCTCCTCCAGCGCCGCGTACAGGGCGAGGACCTCGTCGAGGTCCGCGAGCTCCACCAGCAGGGCCGTGGAGCCGCTGGGCAGCACCCGCATCACGGCGCGAAGGGGGCGAGCGCGACCCCCGCCTCGCCCAGCGCCGTCCGCACCCGCCGGGCGATGTCCACCGCGCCGGGGGTGTCGCCGTGCACGCAGATCGACTGCGGATCCAGCCGGAGCGCACCGCCCTCGACGTCGGCGATCGGCTCCCCGGTGGCCATGGCGACGCAGCGGCGGGCGATCTCCCCGGCGTCGTGCAGCACCGCGCCGGGCAGCCGCCGGGACACCAGCGTCCCCTCCGGCGTGTAGGCCCGGTCGGCGAACGCCTCGGCGACGACGGTCAGTCCGGCCTCGGCCGCCAGCCGCAGCCACGCCGACCCGGGCAGGCCGAGCACCGGCAGGGTCCGGTCGTACTCGGCGACGGCGCGCACCACGGCCGCCGCCTGCTCCTCGTGGGCGACGATCGCGTTGTACAGCGCCCCGTGCGGCTTGACGTAGCGGACGCGGGTGCCGGCCACGCGGGCGAAGGCCTCCAGCGCGCCGACCTGGTACAGCACGTCCTGGGTCAGGGCGTCGGGCTCGACGTCGACGAAGCGGCGGCCGAAGCCCGCGAGGTCCCGGTAGCCCACCTGCGCCCCGATCGCGACACCGGCCGCCGCGGCCCGGTCGCACACCCGGCGCAGGATCACCGGGTCGCCGGCGTGGAAGCCGCAGGCGACGTTGGCGCTGGTGACCACGCCGAGCAGGGCGTCGTCGTCGCCGAGGGTCCACTGGCCGAAGCCCTCACCGAGGTCGGAGTTGAGGTCCACGGAGGTGATCCTGTTCAGCCGAACAGGTCGATGACGGGGCGGACGGAGTTGACCGCGAGGTAGATGGTCCCGAGCCACGCCACCCAGCCGACCACCAGCAGCCAGCGCGGGTACCGGTAGCCGCCGAGCAGGTCGGTCCGCCGGGTGGCCACCCACAGCAGCACGGCGATGCCGATCGGCAGCAGCAGGCCGTTGAAGGCGCCGGCGAACACCAGCAGCGTGGTGGGCGCGGCACCGGCCAGCACGAACGCCAGCGTGGTGACGGCGATGAAGCCGACCACCAGCAGCGTGCGCGTGCGGTCGCTGGTGCGGGTCCGCGAGGTCACGAAGGACACCGATGTGTACGAGGCGCCGATGACGCTGGTGATCGACGCCGCCCACAGCACGACGCCGAACACCCGCAGCCCCGCCTCGCCGGCGGCCTGCTGGAAGGCCGACGCCGCCTGGTTCTCCGGGTCGAGCGACGCCCCGCCGGCCACGACGCCGAGGATCGCGAGGAACAGGACGACCCGCATGATCCCGGTGACGATGATCCCGGTGACCGAGCCGCGGGTGATGTCCCGGACGTGCCCGGGGCCGGTGACGCCGGAGTCCAGCAGCCGGTGCGCCCCGGCGTAGACGATGTAGCCGCCGATGGTGCCGCCGACCAGCGTGGTGATCGCCAGGACGTCGACCTGGTCGGGCAGGACCACGTTGCGCAGCGCCGTCCCCACCGGCGGCCCGGACGTGACGGCGATGTAGGTGGTCAGCAGGATCATCGCCAGCCCGAGGACGACGACGATCCGGTCGACGGCGACCCCGGCCCGCTTGCTCAGGAACACGGCGATCGCCACGAGCGCCGACAGCGCGCCGCCGATCTTCGGGTCCAGGCCGAACATCGCGTCGGTGCCGAGGCCCGCGCCGCTGACGTTGCCCACGTTGAACACCAGGCCGCCGATGACCAGGAAGGCGGCCATGACCCAGCCGAGGCCGGGGAGGACGAGGTTGCCCAGCTCCTGCGCCCGCCGCCCCGAGACGCCGATCACCCGCCAGACGTTCAGCTGCAGCGCGATGTCGATGAGGATCGAGACGGCGATCGCGAAGGCGAAGGCGGCGCCGAGCTGGACGGTGAACGTCGTCGTCTGGGTGATGAAGCCGGGCCCGATGGCCGAGGTGGCCATGAGGAACATCGCGCCCAGGACGGTGGAGCGGGTGCTCGCCGACATCCGCCCGCCGGGAGGCGCTGCGGTCTCCTCGGTGGCGACGGGACGGTCGGCCGGTGGATGCGACATCGGCGCTCCAGGAGCGATCGGCAGGCGTGCGGATCGGGGCGTCCTGCGGAGCGGGCGGACGTGCCCGCCGCCGGGGACGCTAGCCAGGCCGCCGGCCGGCGGCAACGCGAACCGGCCGGGGCGCCCGGCGTCGGTCAGCGACCCCGCTGGGCCACGACGACGCTGCCCAGCGCCAGGACCACCCCCGCCAGTTGCACCGCGCCCAGCGACTGTCCCAGCAGCACCCAGCCGGCGGCCGCGGCGACCACGGGGGAGAGCAGCCCGAGGAAGCTCACCCGGTCGGCGGGCAGCAGGCCGATCCCGCGCAGCCACAGCACGTAGGCCAGCGCGGTGTTGACCACGGCCAGGTACAGGAAACCGCCCACCTGGCCCGGCGTGACCGTCGTCGGCAGGCCCTCGACGGCCAGGGCCAGCGGGAGCAGCAGCAGGCCGCCCGCGGCGAGCTGCCAGCCGGTGAACGCCAGCACCGGGACGGGCCGGCCCCACCGCTTGGTGAGCACCACCCCGGTGCCCATGCACGCGGTGGCCACCAGCCCGGCGAGGACGCCGAGCGGGTCGAGCCGGGCCGAGTCGGTGAGCACCACGAGCGCGACCCCGGCCACGCCCGTCGCACCGAGGACGAACGTGCGGACGCGCAGCGGCTGCCCGAGCAGCGGCAGGGCGAGCGCGGCCACCACCAGGGGCTGGACGGCCCCGAGCACCGCGGCCACCCCGCCGGGCAGCCGGTAGGCGGCGACGAAGAGCAGCGCGAAGAACGCGCCGATGTTCAGCGTGCCGAGCACCGCCGCCTTCCACCACCAGGCGCCGCGCGGCAGCACTCGGCCGGCGGCCACGAGGAGCAGCCCGGCGGGCAGTGCCCGCACCGTGGCGGCCAGCAGCGGGCGGTCGGGCGGCAGCCACTCGGTGGTGACGACGTACGTCGTCCCCCAGGTGACGGGAGCGACCGCGGTGAGCGCGGTCAGCGTCCAGAGGGTCCGGGAGCGCCGCCGGGGGGCCGCGGGAGCCCCGGGGAGGACGGCCGTCGGCTCCTGCGCTGTGGTCGCCATGTCGGCTCCGTCCCTCGATCGAATGTATCTCGACTCCAAGATACTCGGCATCGAGAATCTGTCCACCGTGCGATGTGCGAGGATCGCCTCATGGCCGACCGGGACGGTGTGGACGAGATCGTCGGGCAGTGGGCGCGGGAGCGCCCCGACCTCGACACCACGGCGATGGCCGTCTTCGGCCGCGTCTACCGCACCGCCCGGCTGGTGGGGGACGCGCAGGAGCGGTGCTACGCCCGCTTCGGCATCACCCGGGCCGACTTCGACGTCCTGGCGACGCTGCGCCGGGCCGGTGGGTCCGAGGGCCTCTCGCCCGGCCGGCTCACCGGGGCGCTGATGCTCAGCAGCGGGGGGATGACCAGCCGGCTGGACCGGCTGGAACGGGCCGGGCACCTCGTGCGCGCCGCGGACCCGGCCGACCGGCGTGCGCTGATCGTGCGGCTCACCGACTCCGGCCGGGCTCTGGTCGACGAGGCCGTCACCGCCGGGCTGGCCGAGCAGCAGCGCCTGCTGGCCGGGATGTCACCGGCCGCGGTGCGGCGGCTCGACGACCTGCTGCGCGACCTGCTCGCCTCCGTCGAGGAGCACGCCGGCGACTGAGGGCGCCCGCCGCCGGGGGGGGGGGGGGGGGGGGGGGGGGGGGGGGGCGGGCTCAGCGCGGGCGGGCGCCCGTCCGGGCGGCCGCGCGGACGCGGGAGTTGCGGTAGCCGTAGCCGGCGTAGACGAGCAGCCCCAGGGCGAGCCACGCCAGGAAGCGCAGCCAGGTCTCGATGCTGAGGTTGAGCATCAGGTACAGGCAGGCGAGCGCGGACAGCAGCGGCAGCACCGGGGACAGCGGCACCCGGAACGGGCGCTCCAGTTCCGGGCGGGTGCGCCGCAGCGCGACGACGGCGACCGACACGAGCAGGAACGCGAACAGCGTGCCGATGCTCACCAGGTCGGCCAGCGTCCCCAGCGGCACGAACGTCGCCAGCACGAGCACCAGGCCGGCGAACAGCAGGGTGTCCCGTACCGGGGTGCCGGTGCGGGGGCTGACCCGGGCCACCGACTGCGGCAGCAGGCCGTCGCGGCCCATGGCGAAGCCGATGCGGCCGATGGTGATCAGGTCGACCAGGATCACCGAGGTCAGGCCGGCCACCGCGGCGATCGACACCAGGGACGACGCCCACCCGAGGCCCACCTGGTCGAAGGCGTCGGCGATCGGCGCGCCCTCGTCGATGTCGCGGTACTCGACCATCCCGACCACCACGAACGCGACGCCGACGTAGAGCGCGGTGGCCAGGCCGAGGGTGCCGAGCAGGCCCATCGGGACGTCGCGCGCCGGGCGCCGGGTCTCCTCGGACAGGTTCGCGACCGCCTCGAAGCCGGTGTAGGCGAAGAAGACGACGGCCGCCGCGGTCAGCACGCCGCCCACGCCGAAGGCGACGGGCTCGAGCCCGGCGACCACCTCGATGAGCGGCCGGGTCAGCCCGCTGCCGCCCTCGGCCGGCTCGCCGGGCGGGACGAAGGGCGTGAGGTTGGCGCCGCGCACGAACCACGCCCCGGCGACGATCACGAACACGCAGACGGCCACCTTGACCACCACGAGCACGCCGGTGACCCGCGCCGACTCCCGGATGCCCAGCACGGCGACGAGGGTGAGCGCCACGACGACGGCGGCCGCCCCGACGTTCACCGTGGACGTCTCGCCGAACAGCGACGGCGGCAGGTCGAGCAGGTTGCCCACGTAGCCCGACCAGCCGCGGGCGACGACGGCGGCGCCCAGCGCGAACTCGAGGAACAGGTCCCAGCCGATGATCCACGCGACGACCTCGCCGGCGGTCGCGTAGGCGTAGGTGTACGCGCTGCCCGCCGTCGGCACCGCGGAGGCGAGCTCGGCGTAGCAGAGCGCGGCCAGCAGGGCGACCAGGCCGGCGACGGCGAAGGAGACCACCACCGCCGGCCCCGCGTTCTGCTTCGCCGTGACGCCGGTCAGCGTGAAGATGCCGGTGCCGATCACGATGCCGATGCCGATGCCGACCAGGTGCCGGGCCGACAGCCGCTTGCGCAGGTGCCCGGCCCCGTCGGGTGCCTCGGTGCCCTCCCCGGTGTCCGCGCGCACGGCCTCGACGGACTTCGTCCGGAACAGGTCCACGCGGGGACGCTAGGTCGGGCGGGACGCGCCCGCCTGCTGGAGGCCTCCCTGCAGGGTCCCGCCGCGAGCCTGCGAGTGGTGGGGCGCAGGGAGGTCCGTGCTCAGACCTCCTCGACGGGGAAGCTCCGCGACGGCGACACGAACTCGTCCTGGGCGGCCACGAGCAGGATCTCCCGCGAGCCGGCCTCCTCGGTGCGCCGCAGCAGGCCCCAGACGCTGGCCGCGGCCCGGCCCAGCGCCTCGCCGGCCGAGCGGGTGTCGAGCCAGTGCGCGAGGAACAGCGCGGCGATCGCGTCGCCGGCGCCGTTGACCGCGACCGACAGCCGCGGCGTGCGCACCCGGAAGTGCCGGCCGCCCTCGGAGGCGAGCAGGTCCACCGCGTCGTCGGGGGTGTCCTCGGCCACCAGCGACGTCGTCAGCACCACCCGCGGGCCCAGCGCCTGCACCGCGGCGACCGCGTCCTGCACCTCGGTGAGGGTCCGCGTGGTCGTCTGCGCGAGCAGGTCGAGCTCGTAGTGGTTCGGCGTCACCAGGTCGGCCGCGGGGACGGCGACCTCGCGCATGAGCTCCTCGATGCCCGGGCGCACGAAGACGCCGCGGCCGACGTCGCCGATGACCGGGTCGCAGCAGTAGACGGCGTCGGGGTTGGCCGCGCGCACCCGCGCGACGGTGCCGACGACGGCGTGGCCGATGTCGGCGGAGCCGAGGTAGCCCGACAGGACGGCGTCGGCGGTGCCGAGGACCCCGCGGTCGGCGATGCCGTCGACGACCTCCTCGACGGCCTGCCCGTCGAACACCCGCCCGGTCCACGCGCCGTAGCCGGTGTGGTTGGAGAACTGGACGGTGTGCACCGGCCAGACCTCGACCCCGAGGCGCTGCAGCGGGAAGACGGCCGAGGAGTTGCCCACGTGCCCGTAGGCGACGTGCGACTGGATGGAGAGGACGTTCACCACGCCCGTACACGCTGCCATGCGCCCCGCGCGGGGGCCGAGCGAGGGTGCCGGCCGGGTCCCGGGGGCGGCGGCACGGTCACCCCGGGTCGGACGGCGCCCGGGTGGCCCCGCCGCGGGCGCCGTCGTCGTGGTCCTCCCGCCCGCGCAGGTGCGCAGGCGCGGAGTGCTCGTGCGGGTGCCGTGGGTGTCCCACCTCGGGGAGCACGCCCTCGCTGTGGTGCACGTTGCTGATCCATACCGGCTCGGGGTGGGTGTCCACGCCCGCCGCGACGTCCTCGGCGGTCCGCAGCAGGGCGACCTTGTGGACCAGCAGCCCGAAGCCGACCTTGGCCACGACGTCGGCAGCGGAGTAGGCCACCTGCACGGTCGCGGACCAGGCCGGCGTGACGTCGGCGAAGACCGGGATCGCGTAGACCAGCGGGTACACGCCGAAGGCGGCCAGCAGCACGATCGTGGCGTTGCGCAGGCTCACCCCGGCCTCGCGGCCCATGTGCGGGAGCGAGGCGCGCACGGCGCCGATCAGGGCCACGTACAGGTAGGCGAAGAACGCGGTGCTGACCAGCCCCCAGACCACCAGGGCGGTGCGGTCGCGGCCGTCGGCGACCAGCTGCGCGCCGACGTAGCCGGTGAGGATCATGAGGAAGGCGGCGGCCACGGTGGTGGCACGCAGGTTCCGCGCCCGCTTCCCGGACAGCGAGCAGACCGCGAGCAGCTCGACCGTCAGCAGCGGGACGGTGACCGCCCAGTCGGGATACCGCGTCGAGCCGGTGAACCGCGCCTCGGCGTTGGGCTCGTACACGCCGTCGACGAGCGTGAAGCCGCTGTCCCACTTCAGGAACAGGACCAGGTAGCTGACCGTCGCGATCGCCGCGAGGCACAGGCCGGCGTGCATCGCCGGCCGGTAGCGCCGGCCCACCTCCTGCCGGCCGGCCCAGGTGTAGAGGAAGTAGGCGAAGAGGGCGAACCCCGCCGCCATCAGCGCGAAGTGCACCAGGTCGTAGAGGCCCAGCGACATCGTCTGCAGCTCGGGGGTCGGCGTGTCGACCACGTCCACGGCACAGGCTCCCGCGGGTCAGCCGGCCGGCGGCGGCGTGCCGGCGGCGGTCGTCGCCACCCGCACGTCCTCGCGCACGCTGGCCACCGTCCGCTCCGGCAGCAGCGACCCGGCCCGGCGCAGCTCCTGCCGCGCGGTGGACGCCAGGACGGCGGCGCCCCCGCCGTAGAGCAGCGTCGCCACGGCCGCGGCGGCGGACGGGGAGAGGCGGCGCTCGAGCAGCCGCACCAGCAGCGCGCTCGACGTGCCGACCGCCAGGACGCCGAGCCCTGCCGCACCGCCCAGCAGGGCGGCCGCCCGCCCGGCCCGCTTCGCCTTCCCGGAGATCTCGGCCCTGGCCTGCTCCAGCTCCCGCTGGACGAGCGTCGTCAGCTCGGTGCTCAGCGTCTGCAGGAGCTCGGCTGTCGAGGCGCTCGCGGAGGGGGTGCTCTCGGTCATCGGGTCCTCGCTGCAACTGGAGTCGGACGGGCCCGGTCGGCTCCCGCGGTGCCGGGCTACCCGGGGGACCGCGGGCCAACCGATCCCGGTCCGGGGTGCGGGTGCCCGTGGTCGTCGGCGTAGGCGGCCACGAGGTCCCCGACGGCGCCGCCGCGATGGAGGAACTGGCGGTCGAGCACGCCGGTCAGGTCCTCGAGCACCAGCGCGAGGTACTCCCCGCTGCTGCGGACGGCGTCGTCGGGACAGGAGCGGGCGGCGTCGGCGAGCCGCAGCGCCACCGGCAGCTGCCGGGGCAGCGCGGTCTCGGGCTCGACGTCGCCGAAGTAGTAGGTCTCGGCGTGCTGCGTGAGGTCCACCCGCACGCGCACCAGGTCGCCGGCGACCTCCCGCAGCACGCCCGGGTCCGGTACGGACGGGCCGGTGCGATCCAGCAGTGCCAGCCGCAGCGCGAGCGCCCGCCGCCGGCTCAGTGCCGGGTAGACCTGCAGCACCCAGGTGACCGCGGCGGTGAGCAGCACGAACCCGATGAGCGCCTGCACCGGGACGGCGATCCGCAGCCACGAGCTCTCCGGGACGATGTCGCCGAAGCCGAGGGTCGCCAGGGTCACGATGGACAGGTAGACCGCGTCGATCAGGCGCCCGCGGCCGGCGGTCTCCAGCCCGCTGCCGTAGACGAAGCCCTCGGGCAGGTGCGGCCAGTAGACCAGCGTCCAGCCCAGCACCAGGAGCAGCACCCAGGCCAGCACGACGGCGCCCATGGTCACCGGCCCACCGAGGAACCCCAGCCGCTGCCGGTGCCGGGCCCGCCGTGCGGCGCGCCAGACGACGTGCATGAGCCGGCGGCTGAGCCCGCCGCGGCTGCTGGGGTGCCAGAGCGTGTGGACGATGTCCCGCAGCGCCAGCAGCACCAGCACCGCGCCGACCGCCGTCGCTCCCCACCCGGCCGCGGACCCCACGCGGGGAGCGTGCCAGCAGGTGATCCCCGGCAGAGCACGACCTCCGTGCAGGACCCGGGCGCGCGGGTCCGGCGCCCCGCTCCCAGGCGCTCGGGTCCGGCGCCCCGCTCCCAGGCGCTCGGGTCCGGCGCCCCGCTCCCAGGCGCACGGGTCCGGCGCCCCGCTCCCAGGCGCACGGGTCCGGCGCCCCGCTCCCAGGCGCTCGGGTCCAGCGCGACCTCCGTCCAGCCGTCCTCGCGCCGAACCGGGCAGGGGTTGCCGACGGGACGGCGAGGGCAGGACGGGCCGGTGACGACGCGCATCGGAGTGGTGGGAGCCGGCTTCATCGCCGGCCGGCACGTGGAGTCCCTGACCGCCCTCGACGGGGTCGCCGTGGCCGGCGTGGCCGATCCGCAGGCCGACCGGGCGCGGGCCCTCGCCAAGCGGGCCGGGGCGACGGCGTACGGCTCGTGGCAGGACCTCCTCGACGGCGAGGACCTCGACGCCCTCTACGTCTGCGTGCCGCCGCACCAGCACGGCGACGTGGAGGAGGCCGCGGTCGACGCCGGCCTGCCGCTGTTCGTGGAGAAGCCGCTGGCCGGCGACCTGCCGACCGCCGAGCGGCTGGCCGCGCGGATCGAGGCGGCCGGTCTGCTCACCGCCGTCGGCTACCACTGGCGCTACCTGGACACCCTCGAGCAGGCCCGCGGGCTGCTCGCCGACGCACCGCCGCGGCTGCTGCTCGGCGCGTGGCTGGACACGGCGCCGAACGTGCCGTGGTGGGCACGGCAGGACCAGTCCGGCGGGCAGACCGTCGAGCAGGCCACCCACCTGCTCGACGTCGGCCGGGTGCTGGCCGGGGAGGTCGCCGGCGGGTTCGCCACCGGCGGGCGCTCGCCGGACGGGCCGGGTGACGTCCTCGATGTCTGCACCGCCTCGCTGCGCTACGAGAGCGGCGCGGTGGGCACGTTCTCCAACAGCTGCGTGGCCCCGCGCCGCTACCGGATCGGCGTGCAGGTGGTCGCCCCCGGTCTGGGCCTGGAGCTCACCGAGCACGAGCTGCGGATCACCGACGCGGCGGGGGAGCGCACCGTGCCGCGGCAGGCCGACCCGATCGCGGTCGAGGACGCCGCGTTCGTCGCCGCCGTCCGCGGGGAGGGCGACGACGTCCGGGCGCCCTACGCCGAGGCGCTGCGCACCCACCGGGTCGCGGTGGCCGTCGCGCAGGCCGCCGCGGCCGACGGCGGGACGGTGCAGCTGTGACCCGGCCGGTGCGGACCATCGGCGTCGTCGCACCGGGGCAGCCGGCCGTCCTCGACGACACCGAGCCCGAGCCCGGCCCCGGCCAGGCGTGGGTGGCCACCGAGTTCAGCGGCGTCAGCGCCGGCACCGAGGTGGCGCTGGTGCGCGGCACGGACCCGCACCACGCCACCTCCTGGGACCCCGACCTGCGCTCGTTCGCCCCCGGCGGCCCGACCGCCGGCTACCCGGTGAGCGGCCTGGGCTACATGGAGGTCGGGACGGTCACCGAGAGCCGCACGCCCGACCTGGCCGAGGGCGCCCGGGTGGCCATGGCCTACGGCCACCGCACCGGCCGCTGCGCCGACCCGGCGACCGCGCACGTCATCCCGGTGGCGGAGGACCTCGACCCGCTGCTCGGCGTCTACCTCGCCCAGATGGGCCCGATCTGCGTCAACGGCCTGCTGCACGCCACCGCGCAGTTCGCCGGGCCCGCCGGCGGGGTCGGCGAGGGCGTCCGCGACCGGCACGTGCTGGTCACCGGCGCCGGCGTCATCGGGCTGCTGTCGGCGATGCTGGCCGTGCGGCACGGCGCCGCCGACGTCGTCGTCGCCGAGTCCTCGCCCGCGCGCCGTGCGGTCGCGGAGACGCTGGGGCTCGCGACCGTGGACGGCGGCGCCTGGCCCGAGGTCAAGCAGCGCTGGCGGCACGCACCCGGCGACGCCGGCGCCGACCTCGTCCTGCAGTGCCAGGGCCACGACACCGCACTGGCCACCGGGCTCAAGGCGCTGCGGCCGCAGGGCGTCGTGATCGACCTGGGCTTCTACCAGGCGGGCGCGGAGGCGGTCCGGCTCGGCGAGGAGTTCCACCACAACGGTCTGGCGGTGGTGTGCGCCCAGATCAGCCGGGTGCCGCGCGGGATGGCCGGCGAGTGGCCGCGGCGGGCGCTGGCCGACGTCACCCTGGACCTGCTCCGCGAGCGCGGCGACGACGTCCTGCGGCACCTGGTCACCGACGTGGTGCCGTTCGAGGAGGGTCCGCGGCTGCTGGCCGACCTCGCCGGGCGCCGGCTGCCCGCCCCGCCGCTGCAGGCCGTGCTGCGGTTCTGAGGCGCTGCCGGACACCTCACCGGCGTGTCGCGCGGCGAGCCGCACGGACGGCTTGTCGCGGAACGGCAGCGGCGGGATCCTGCGCTCACCACCGCGGTTCCCGGTAGCCCGGGCGCGGTGGGGTCCAGGGGAGGACCGCCATGAAGTGGGCAGTCGTCAGTGTCGTCGGCTTCTTCGTGGTGACCGGGTTGGTCACCGCCATGGCACGGAGCAACACCGCCCGGTGGGAGCGCGACCACCGGGCGGCCCAGGCCGCCGCGAGGGCCCGTGCGGAGACAGCGCGCAGCGGCTGGGTGGCCGCGCTGGGGCACCGTGCGCACGGGGACGGCGCGGGGGAGGACCGCCCGCACCTGCACCTGCCGCACGTGCACCTGCCGGCCGGCCTCGTGGCCCGGCTGCCGCACCCGCACGTGCACCTGCCGCACGTGCACCTCCCGCAGGTGCACCTGCCCTGGCGGTCCCGGCCGGCCGAGCGGCTCGACGAGCCGCCGCGGGCGGGCGCCGACGCGGGGTCGCAGCCCGCGTCCACGCCCTAGCCGGCTCCTCGTGCGTAGGCCATGGGGGACTCGGGACGTGCCCGTGATCGGCCTGCCACGATGACCCCGTGGACACGTTCGCGGAGATCGCCGACGAGCGTCGCGGTCTGGCCGCCCTGGTGTCCGGACTGACGGACGAGCAGCGGGCGACGCAGAGCCTGTGCAGCGAGTGGAGCGTCCACGACGTGGTCGCGCACCTGGTCGTGCCCCTCGAGGTGAGCACCCCGAAGTTCGTGATGGCCATGCTGGCGTGCCGCGGGGACTTCGACCGAGCGAACGTCCGGCTGACCCGCGAGCAGGCACGTCGGCCCGTCGGCGATCTCACCGAGGTGTTGCGTCGGAGAGCCGACTCGCGGTTCACCCCTCCCGGTTCAGGTCCCGAGGCACCCCTCACCGACCTCCTGGTACACGGCCTGGACATCCGCTGGCCGCTGGGGCTGCCGCGCGAGGCCCCCGAGGAGCGCCTGCGCACGTCGCTGACCTACCTGACCGCCGCTCCCGTCAGAGGCGTCGTCTCCGCGGGCACGCTGGGCGGGTTGCGCTTCGAGGCGACCGACATCGACTGGGCTCACGGCAGCGGCCCCACGGTGCGCGGCGACGCCGAGGCGCTCCTGCTGGCGATCACCGGCCGCACGACCGCACTCCGCCACCTCGGCGGCGACGGCGTACCGACGTTGCGCGGCCGACTGGCCTGACCGGAGGACCTGGGCTCCCCGGTCCGCCAGGAGGGAGAGGACGAGTGGCTCACGATGCCGAGCTCGCGCAACGCGTCCGCGCTGCTGTCTCGGACGAGGACGACGTCCGCGAGGTCAGGATGTTCGGTGGCCTCGCCTTCATGGTCGACGAGAGGATGGTCGCCTGCGTCTCGGGCGGCGGGGGCGCCCTGCTCGTGCGCGTGTCCCGCAGTCGTGATGCCGAGTACCTCGGGGTGGTCGGGGCCCGCCGGGCGGAGATGGGCACGGGCCGGTCGATGGGCGAGGGGTGGATCGCCGTCGATCGAGAGGCGCTCACGGAAGACGCGGACCTGCAGTTCTGGATCGACGCCGTGCTGGAGTACAACGCGGAGAAGACAGCGGAGCGTCGACCGAACGGCACTCCCGCGGCCTCCGTCCCTGAAGAGGCGAGCACGCCCTAGCCGGCTTCCGGGACGTGGCCCACGGTCGGGAACGGCAGGGGCTCGGGCTCCGGCAACCGGGGCGCCCTGCCGGCCCGCTGCCCGCGCCGCGTCGCCTGTCCCGCCCGGCGTGCCGTCTCCTCCCGCTCGCTGCTGCGCCGCGCGTGCCGGGCGCGGGCCTCGGCGAGACCGGACGCCTCCAGGCCGTCGGCGGTGAGCCGGCAGGCGCCGAGCCGCATCCAGCGCGTCGCCCCGTCGGCGTCCCGGACGCCGACGAGCAGGCCGCGGTCGTGCCGCCGCAGCAGCAGCGCGGCGCCGCGGACGCCGGCCTCGGTGGCCGCCGCGTCGTCGGCACCGGGTCCGTAGAGCCAGGTGACCGAGGGGGTCTCGCGGCGCAGCCGGTCGTCGCGCTCGCGCCAGGCGGTGTCGGACAGCGGGGCGAGCTGGACCTCCAGGACGCCGACGCCGGCCACGACCACGTGCAGGCCGGGGTGGCCGCTGCGCCGGGGCGTCCGCTCGACCCGGGGCGTGTGGCCCTGCGCGGTGAGCCACGCGACCAGCGGCCGCCGGTACCGGAGGGAGTCGTAGGCGGCGCCGGCCGCGTCCTCCTGCCGGACGAAGGCGCACGGCGCGTCCCCGGTGTGCCGGAACACGGGCAGCGGCCGGTACGCGACCTCGAGCCGGCCGCCGCAGCCGCCGGCCTCGCGCGCGCACCAGAACCCGCCGCGGGCCTGTTCCTCGAGCAGCCGCGCGGCGTCGTCGTCGCCGGGCAGTTCGACCGCAGCCGTCCCGTCCGGCCCGTCGGTCACCGCCCACCGCAGCCCGTCACCCGTCACGGTGCCGACGGTAGGGAGGGGGTCCGACAGTCCCGGGGGACCGGCAGCGCGACGAAGGCCGCCCGTCAGCGCAGAAGCGAGCGGAACAGGTCGACGAGACGGTCGGCGTGCGCGTCGAAGACGTGCCGCCCGCGGGCGGCCATCGCCGCGGCGTGCCCGCCGCGACCCGCCACCTCCTCGCCGAGCACCGCCGCGACGTCGTCGGCCGAGCGGTAGAACAGCCCCGTCCCGTCCTCCCGCAGCACCCGCTCGACCGACACCACGGAGCCGGGGTTGGCCTGCTGCAGCAGCGGCAGCCCGGCGGCGAGCAGCACCGGCAGCCGGGCGGGGGAGTTGAGGTCGTCCCAGGTGGCCCGGCGCAGGTCGCCGCCGTTGACGGCGTCGAAGCGGTGCAGCCACCCGGCGTCGTACCGCGACAGCTCGCGCACCCAGTCCTCCGGCCCGACGGCGGGGTGCACGTGCACGAACCCGGGCGCGCGGGCCAGCGCCTCGTCCAGCCAGCCGGTCCACGACCCCTTCGGACCGGGCGCGCGCACCTGGCCGTACAGGTGGGTGTGCACGCCGCGGTCCGCGAGCGCCAGCACCCAGTCCAGGTCCAGTCCCGAGGGCCGGCCGACGACGGCGGCGTGCGGCTGCCCGTCGGCCTCGGACAGCCGGGGCGAGAGCGGGGCGTCGAGCCAGTCGCGCTTGGGCAGGTCGCCGTCGAGGACGCCGAGCCGGGCGGGGTCGACCCGGCCGGACAGCGCGAGGGCGAACCAGTCGCGCTCCTCCTCGGTGGCCAGCAGGACGGCGTCGGCGCCGCACACCAGGTCGGCCAGCATCGGCCACTCCCCGCGGACGACGCTGCGCTGCGGTGCCTCCTTGAAGTGCCAGACGAACGGCAGGCCGGGCAACGCCTGCCGCACCGCGTGCGCGAACGGCACCGCGCGCCAGTTCAGCTGTGCCCACACCACGTCGGGGGCCAGCGCGGTGACCTCGTCCCGCCAGCGGTCGCGGTCGAGGTCGGGCACGGAACCGAACGGCAGCGGCCCCACGGTGGCGTCGCCGAGCCCCTGGTCGGTCCACAGGCCGGTGAGGGAGTGGCCGCGCTCGGCCAGGGCCAGCACCCGCTCGGGGTTGAACGCCAGCTCCCCGACGACGAGCACCGACAGCCCGTCGGGGCGGGCCTCGTACGTGCGGGAGCGGAACCGCGCGTAGCGGGCTCCCTCGTCGAGGTCGGTGCCGTCGGTGGAGACGAACCGCAGCGGGCCGGCCACGCGGTAGCGGGTGCGGAAGACGTTGGGACCGCCGTCGGAGGACTCCCGGATCGCGCGCGACCGCTGTCCGGGGTGCTGCGTCCACGCGCAGGTGACCCGGCCGGTGCCCGTCGTCGCCCCGCGGGCGGCCACCCGCGACCACATCAGCCGGTCGAGGTCGTCGGTCTCGAGCTCCGCGCGCTCGGTCCAGCGGTCGCCGGTGCGCCGGTGGGCCACCTGGACGAGCTGGGCGTACGGCGTCCCGGCCGGCTGGTCGAGCTCCGCGCGGGCGAGCACGACGGCACCACTCGCCGGACTGTCGGCCAGGCAGCCGAGCAGGGTGGCCAGGTGCGCGGGGTACCAGACGTCGTCGGCCGGCAGGTACGCGACGACCGGCGCGGTGGTCTCGTCCAGCGCCCGGTTGAGGGCCGCCCCGAGGCCGCGGTTGTCGTCGGTGCGCACGAGCCGCACCCGCGGGTCGGCCGGGACGGCGACCGGCTCCCGTGACCCGTCGTCGACGACGACCGCCTCCCACGCCGTCTCCTCCTGCGCGAGCAGCGACTCCATCGCCCGCGGGAGGTAGGCCGCCTGGTCGTGCACCGGCACGAGGACGGCGACCCGGGGGGTCACGCCGCGGGCTCGAGGTCGCTGCTCACGCCCAGCAGCCGCTCGTAGACCGCGGCCACCCGCGCCGACAGCGCCGGCCACCCGTAGTCGGCCGAGCGGGCCCGGGCGCCGGCGGCCAGCCGCGCCCGCAGCGCGGGGTCCGCGGTCACCCGGTCGAGCGCGGCGGCGAGCGCGTCGACGTCGCCGGGCGGCACCAGCAGCCCGGTGACGCCGTGGCGGACCACCTCCGGGATCCCGCCGACGTCGCTGGCGACCACCGGCAGGCCCGCGGCCATCGCCTCGGTGAGCACCGAGCCCATCTCCTCGTAGGCCGACGGCAGCACGAGCACGTCGAGGGAGCCCAGCACCGCCGGCACCCGGGCGTGCTCGACGAAGCCGGCCAGCGTGATCCGGCCGGTCGCCGGGCTGTCGGCCGCCAGCCGCTCGACCAGCGCCCGGTCGGGCCCGTCGCCGACGACGACGAGCGACGCGCGCTCCCGCATCCGCCCGAACGCCTCCACCAGCCGGTCGGGGCGCTTCTGCGGCGCCAGCCGCCCGACGTAGCCGATCCGCGGCCGGGCGAGGCCGGGGAACACGTCGCCGGCGGACCCGGCGAACAGCGTCGGGTCGAAGCCGGACGGGATGGTCGACACCCGGTCGGCGGGGACGCCGTCGTCGCGGACGGCCGCGGCGGTGCGCCCGGTGAGGACGACGACGGCGTCGGCGCGCCGCAGCGTGCTCCGCTCGATCCAGCCGCCGAGCGCCCGCAGCAGCCGCACCTTGAGGCCGCGGCCGGTGAGCGTGTGCCCGACGCTGCAGTGCAGGGTGACGACGAGCGGGCAGCCGTGCACGCGGGCGGCGAGCCGGCCGAGCGGCAGCGTCGCGAGGTCCTCGCCCTGGTGGGCGTGGACGACGTCGACCGGTCCGCGGCGGCCGGCGCGCAGCACGGCCGGCAGCCCGGCGAGCGCCCAGAGCTGGCGCAAGCGGGGGACCGGCATCCCCGTGCGGTGCACGCGGGCACCGTCGCCGAGCGGGGTGGCGCCGCGGGGACCGGCCAGCCGGGCGGTCACCACCGTCTGCAGCACACCCCGGGCGTCCAGGCAGCGGGTGAGCGAGGCGGTGTGGTTCTGCATCCCGCCGATGGGGTCGAAGCGCGCGGCGCGGGAGTCGAGCTCCCCGGGGAGTCCGCCCGGCCGCGCGCGACCGGTCGCCGCAGGGGGTTCGAACACGCTGCACAGGCGCAGCACGTGCAGGTCAGCGGCGGGGCGGGTCACGCAGGGGACCTCCGGTTCCGGGATCGGGACCCGTAGTGCACCACGAGTTAGTCCGTCACACAGCCGGGGCAGAGGGGCGGGGTGCCGCTCCCGCTCGCTGACCCCGCCGTCCGCCGCCTGGCGCTGGTCCGGCTGCGGGTGGGCCTGGGCGACCTGCTGTGCACCGTGCCCGCGCTGCGCCGGCTGCGCGCCGCGCGTCCCGACGTCGAGGTGACGCTGGTGACCTTCGGCCGCATGGCGCCGGTCGTCGAGCGGCTCGGCGTCCCGGTCGCGCTGCTGCCCTTCCCGGGCGCGGAGGGCATCCCCGACGGTCCGGTCGACGCCGCCGGCTGGGCGCCGTTCACCGCGGCCGCCCGGGAGCGCGGCTTCGACCTCGCGCTGCAGGCCTACGGCGACCGGCCCGCCGCCAACCGGGTGACCGCCGCGCTCGGCGCCCGGCTCGCCGGCGGGTTCGCGCCCACCGGCTGGGACCCGCCGGCCGGCACGGAGCCGCTGCACCTGCGCTATCCGCTGGCCCTGCACGAGGCGGCGCGGCACGTGGCGCTGCTCGAGCACCTCGGGCTGCCGCCCGGCGGCGAGGCGCGCATGGACTTCCCGCTCACCGCCGGCGACGAGGCCGAGCACGCCGCCACGCTCGCGGCCGCCGGCCTGGAACCCGGCCGCTACGCCGTCCTGCACCCCGGCGCCTCGGCGCCCACCCGCCGCTGGCCGGTCGCGCGCTACGCCGCGGTCGGGGACGCGCTGGCCGCCGAGGGGCTGGCCGTCGTCGTCACCGGGGTGCCCGCCGAGCGGGACATCTCCGCCCGGGTGGTCGCGGCGATGCGCGCCCCGGCCGTCGACCTGACCGGCGCCACCAGCCTGGGCGGCCTGGCCGCACTGCTGCGCGACAGCGCCGTGCTCGTGGGCAACGACACCGGCTCGGCGCACCTGGCCGCCGCCGTGGGCGCCCGCAGCGTCACCGTCTTCCTGCCCGGCGACCCCGTGCGGTGGGCGCACCCGGGCCCGCGGCACCGCGCGCTCACCCCGACGGTGGCGTGCGCGCCGTGCCCGCACCTGGCCTGCCCCATCGAGTTCCGGTGCGCGCAGACGGTGGAGCCGGCCGCGGTGGCCGGCGCGGCGCTCGAACTGGCGTCCTCGTGAGGGTCTCCTTCGTCTCGGACTCCGACGCCTGGGGCGGGGCCGAGGTGTGGCTGTCGCACCACCTGCGCCGCGCGGCCGGGTGCGGCGCGACGGCGTCGCTGGTGTGCGCCGAGCCGGTGGCCGACGGCTTCGCGCGGTTCGACGTCGACCGCGCCGTCGTCCCGCTGACCCGGCACACGGCCGCCGCACCCGCCACCCGCGAGGCGCTGGCCGCGCAACGCCCCGACGTCGTGGTGGTCAACCTCGTCGACCCCGCCTCCAACGGCGCCGCTGTCGACGCCGCGCTGCAGGTGGCGCCCACGGCCGGCGTGCTGCACCTGGTGGGCGACACCCGCACCGGGGAGGAGCGGGCCGCGCTGGCCGCGCGCTACCGGCGGATGGCGGCGGTGCTCAGCCCGTCGGAGGAGGGCCGCGCGCAGGTGGTCGCCGACCTCGGCGTCGACCCGGCGCGGGCGCACGTGGTGCCCAACGGCGTCGACGTCCCGCCCGACCCCGCCGGCCCGGCCGGCAACGCGGTGCCCCGGATCGGCGCCTTCGGCCGGCTGACCGCGCAGAAGGGCTTCGACGTGCTGCTCGAGGCACTGCGCCGGCTGGACCTGCCCTTCGACGCCGTGATCGGCGGGGCCGGGCGCGACGACGCGGCCCTGCGGGCGGCGGCGGCGGGCCTGCCGGTGACCTTCTCCGGCTGGGTGACCGACGCGCGCGCCTTCCTCGCCGGCCTCGACCTGTTCGCGCTGTCCTCGCGGGTCGAGGCGCTGCCGCTGACGCTGCTGGAGGCGATGGCCGAGGGGCTGCCGTGCGTGGCCACCGACGTCGGCGACGTGCGGCGCGCGGTGGGGGAGGACGCCGTCGTCGTCCCGGTCGAGGACGCCGGCGCGCTCGCCGCGGCCCTGCGCGGCCTGCTCGCCGACCCCGCCGCGCGCACCGACCTCGGCCGGCGGGCTCGGGCCCGGGCCGAGCGCGACCTCGGCGCCGACCTCATGGCGCGGCGCACCTTCGCCGTCCTCGCGGGGGTCGCCGCTGCGTGAGGTGGTCCGGGGACGGCGCCAGCCTCCGTCGCGCGGCGCCGTCCCCCGACCGGTCAGGTGGCGGGACCGCCGGTGGTGGGCAGCCCGTCGGCCACCCAGGCGCGGTGCCCGCCGATGACGTCGCTGGCCCTCGCCAGCCCCAGCGAGCGCAGCGCGTCGGCGGCCAGGCTGGAGGTGTAGCCCTCCTGGCACAGCACGACGACGTCGACGTCGTAGCCGGTGGCCTGCGGCAGCCGGGCGTCGCTCTCGGGGTCGAAGCGCCACTCCAGGTGGTTGCGCTCGACGACCAGCGCGCCGGGCACCTCGCCCTCGGCCTCGCGCTGCGACTGCGGCCGGATGTCGACGAGCACGGCGCCGTCGGCCACCCGCTCCGCGGCCTGCGCCGGGGTCACCCGGGTGATCCGCGAGCGCGCCTCCTCCAGCAGCTGGTCGACGCTCTTCGCGCCGGGTGGGCGGCCGCTCACCAGTCGACGCCCGCCTTCTCGGTGCCGGTGCGCAGCAGGGTGCCGGCCTCGAGGCGGTAGCGGTTCATCAGGGACAGGCGGGGGGTGTAGGCGTGCACGCTCACGGCGGGCAGCGTCCCCCGGTTGGTCACCCGGTGCACGTGGTGGGGACCGAACGGCCGCACCCGCCCGGCCCACAGCTCGGTGGCGGCCTCCCGTGCGGCGCCGGGGCGGCCGCCGACGACGTCCTCGGTGAGGATCCCGCCGACGACGGCGAAGGCGCCCGCGGAGCCGCCGTGGTCGTGCAGCGTGGTGCCCTGGCCGGGCAGCCAGGTCAGCAGCCAGACCTGCGCTCCGGCGAGGTCGTCGGCGAGGGAGGGGTCGATCAGGTCCGCGGCCTCGTCGGACGGCAGCAGGCCGGTCCAGCGGCTCCCCTCGCGGAACTGCACGCGGGGCAGCCACGCGTCGGAGACGGCGAGCAGCGCGGCGGCGAGCGCGGCGGCCGAGGTGGTGCGGGCGGTGGTCGAGGTCGTGCGGGCGGTGATCGGGGCGGGGGGCAGCAGGGCGGTCACGGGGAGGCTCTCCGGGGTGCAGGCGCGCACGGGCCCCGTCCTGGGGCGGGCGCGGAGTGGCGAGGGTGTCGGGCGCTCAGGCGGCCGGACACAGCGCGCTGGCCACCCGCAGCAGGTCCACGGCGGACCGGCGGGTGAGCGTCAGGGCGGGTGCCACGGACCCATGTGACCCCACGCCGGAAATGTCTGTCAAGTGCATCGATCTGGTAGAGATTGCGGGCGTGTCGTCACTCACCGACCGGCGGGCCGCCTCAGCCGGGGAGGACCACGGTGCGCAGCTCGTGCGCACCGTCGGCGCGGGTCGCCTCGTAGAACCAGCGCGCCCCGCCGCCGGGCAGCGCCACCACGTCGGCGTAGCGCAGCCCGTGCGGCGCGTGCGGGCTCTGCAGGTACGGGCCGTCCGCCGCGGCGCGGAAGCGGCCCTCGCCGTCGGTCGCGGCGAGCCCGGTGCGCTCCTCCCAGTTCTCCTCCGCGGTGGCCCGGCCGTCGTAGAGCGCCCAGGTGCGCGGGCCGTCGAGGACCACCGCGCTGAACCGCACGCCCCGGGCGTCCCAGCCGCCCTCGGTGCCGGCCAGCGCGGTGCCGCGCCAGGTCCAGGTGACGCCGTCGGGGCTGGTGGCGTGCTCGGTGGTCATGCGGTCGGTGGCACCGGGGTCGTCGAGCGGGTGCACCGAGGCCCACAGGTGCCACTGGCCGCCGTCCCAGCGGACCACCGGGTCCTTGGGCGCGGTCGTGGCGCTGCCGGGCAGGACGGTCCGCGGCTCGGCGGTGGCGAGCTCCTCGACGGTGGCGGCCTCGAGCAGGTCGACGCGCCAGTGCTTGGTCCCCGGCGTCGCGCAGCTGACGTACAGCCGCCATCGGCCCTCCGGCGTGTGCACGAGGGCCGGGCGCTCCAGCGACTCAGCACCGAAACGGTCCTTGCCGACCGCGACCACCGGCTCGAACTGCACGCCGTCGCCGGAGCGGGCCACCACGTTGCCGAAGCCGCGGCCCTCGCCGACCGGGCGCCGCAGCCGGTAGGCCAGCCACCAGGTGTCGTCGACGAGCTGCGCCGACGGGCCGCCGGCCCACGAGCCCGGGCGCGGGTCCTCCGGCTCGACGACGACCGCCGCGTCGGACCAGAAACGGTCGGGCGCCGGGGGGCGGGGCGCGGACGCGGTCACGCGGCGGCTCCGTTCGGGGGAGGGGACAGGCCTCCCCGTGTGTACACGGCGGCACGTCCGGGGCAGGCAGGCGACCGATGAGCACCGACGCCGACCGGCTGCCGCAGTTCGTCGTCGCCGGTGCGCCGAAGGCCGGGACGACGGCGCTGCACGCCGCGCTCGCCACGCACCCGGGGCTGTACCTGTCGCCGGTCAAGGAGCCGAAGCACTACCTCACCGACGGCCGGCCGCCGCCGCGCAGCGGCCAGCGCGGCCCCGGTGACGCGCACAGCGCGCAGGAGTGGATCTGGCGGCGCGAGGACTACCTGCGGCTCTTCGACGGCGCGCCGGCCGGCACCGTCCGCGGGGAGAGCACGCCCTTCTACCTCCACGACCGCGCCGCGCAGCGCCGGCTGGCAGCCGACGTGCCCGGCATCCGCGTCGTCGCGATCGTGCGGGACCCGGTGGACCGGGCGTGGTCGAACTGGGTGCACCTGCGCGCCGACGGCCTGGAGCCCGAGGCCGACTTCGCGACCGCCGTCGAGCTCGAGGAGTCGCGGGTCGCCGCCGGATGGGCGCCGTTCTGGCACTACCGCGGCCTCGGGCGGTACGGCGAGCAGTTGCGCGACCTGTACACGGTGCTGCCGCGGTCGCAGGTCCTGCTGCTGCGCTACCGGCAGCTGGTCGACACGCCGCGCGAGACGCTCGACCGGGTCAGCGACTTCCTCGGCGTCGAGTCCGGGGTCGCGCACACCGTCGCGCCGGAGAACGTGAAGCCGTACGTGGCCGACACCGCGCGCTACCGGGCGCTGGCCCGGGCCGCCCGCGCCGGTGCGGCCCTGGGGGCGCACGTGCCGCCGCAGGTGTGGCGGCAGGTGTCGCGGCCGCTGGTCGCGGCGCTGCACGCGGGGAAGGCGCCCCGGCCGGAGATGCCGGTCGAGGTGCGGCGTGCGGTGCTCGCGCCGCTGCTGCCCGACATCGCGCTGCTGGAGGAGCTCACCGGCGAGTCCTTCGACGACTGGCGCCGCGACACCGGCCGCGGCGACTTCCGCTCCCGCCGTCCCGCCCGGGCCTGACCTACCGCAGGACCCGGTAGGTCAGGTGGGTGCACACCGGTGAGACCTCCACCGCCACCTGGGTCAGCCGGTGCCGTCCGACGCCGGCGAGCAGCGGCGTGCCGCCGCCCAGCACCTCGGCGGCGACGTGCAGGCGCAGCTCGTCGAGCAGCCCGTCCCGCAGGCACGAGCCGACCAGCGCGCCGCCGCCCATGACGAAGACGTCGCGGTCCCCGGCCGCTGCCCTCGCGCGCTCGACGGCGGCGGCCGGGCCGTCGGTCACGAAGGTGGAGTCGTGGGTGGCCGCCAGGCGGTGGCGCTCGGGCGGGCTGCTGGTGACGACGAAGAACGGCGGGCGGGCGTCCTGCGCCGCGCCGTAGCCCATGCCGTCGCTCCACCCCCGGTCGACGGTGTCGAAGGTGCGCCGGCCCATGACCACGGCGCCGGAGGCCGCGGCGTGCCGCTCGAGGACGCCGCGGTCGACGGGGTCGTCGCTGTCGAGCGCCCAGGCGTGGATGGCGTCGCCGTCGTTGCCGAGGCCGTGTTCCGGATCGGCGCCCGGGCCGGTCACGAAGCCGTCGAGGGAGACGGTGATGTCGCCGATCACGAGGGTCATGCGGGTCTGACCCGGGCGGGGCGTCGGACTCATCGGAGGGGTCGTCAAGGGGTGCCTCGGATCTGTGGACGAGCTCCTGACCTGCGGATACGGGTCGCGGGAGCTCGCTTGCGGCGGTAGACTTCGTACATGTGTTCGGGTGATCTGGTGGGTGGTGACGTCCTCGACGGCGTCGCCGTGCTGGTCGCCGAGCGCAACCGGATCGACGCCGCCCTGGCTCGTCATGTGCGGGCCGCGGAGCTGGCGCAGGCCCCGGAGCGCGACGGGCTGAGGAGCATGGCGTCGTGGCTGCGCGGGCACTGCCGGCTCTCGGCCGCCGAGGCCTCCCGGCTGGTCCGGAACGAGCGGGCGCTGGAGCACCTGCCGGCCCTGGCCGAGGCGCACGACGCCGGGCTGGTGTCGGCCGAGCAGGTCGCCCTCGCCGCCCGGGCGGTGACCCCCGAGCGGCTGGCCGCTGCAGCGGTGGCCGGCGTGGACCTCGCGGTGATCGATGCGGTGTTCACCGGGGTCGCGGTCGAGCGGCCGCACGCCGACCTGGTGCAGGTCGTGCAGCGCTACCTCGACGACCTGGACCCCGACGGCCCCGAACCGGACCCCACCGAGGGCCGCTCGCTCGCGCTGGCCAAGCATGCCGACGGCGCGTTGAGCATCCGCGGTCAGCTCGACCCCGTGGGCGGCGAGAAGCTGCAGGCAGCGCTGGAGTCGCTCGTCCAGGCCGACCGGCCCGCCGGTGACGAGCGCACCCGCGCCCAGCGCCTCGGCGACGCCCTCGTCCAGCTGGCCGACAACGCACTCGCTGATGGGAACCTGCCGACGCTGCGCGGGCACAGGCCGCAGGTCGCGGTCGTGGTGGAGCTGCAGGACCTGGCCGACCCCGGCACCGGCCCGGGTGCCGGGCGGATGGGCTTCGGTGCGGTCATCTCCGCCGCCCGCGCCCGCTGGCTGGCCTGCGACGGCGCCGTCTCCCGCGTGGTGTTCGGCCCCGGCGGTGCCCCGCTCGACCTCGGCCGCGAGCAGCGGCTGGCCAGCCGACACCTCCGCCGCGCGGCCGAACTCCGCGACGGCGGCTGCGTGTTCACCGGCTGCGACGCACCCACGCACTGGTGCGACGTCCACCACCTGGTGCACTGGATCGACGGCGGCGACACCAGCCTGGAGAACTCAGCCCTCCTGTGTGAACGGCACCACACGAAGGTGCACCACGGGTTCCGGGTCGAGCGACAACCAGACAGCCGATGGCGCACCTACCGGCCCGACGGCACCGAGATCACCACACCGGCGGCACTCGTACCCGCCGCGTGAGGGCGGTAGGAGCGGGCTCAGCCGGTGCACCGGCTCTTGTGCGACCGGGCCCTGTCAGGCTGTCCCCGACGGACCCCTCCTGCAGAGGACGCCATGCCCACGGATCCGCCGAACAGCGACGCCCTGCCAGCCCGGTCCCGGCCGTCCGCACCCGTCCCGCCCTTCCGCGAGGCCGTCCGCGCCTGGTTCCTCGTCTCGCTGCAGACCTTCGGCGGCCCCGCGGGCCAGATCGCGGTGATGCAGCGGGAGCTCGTCGACCAGCGGCGCTGGATCGGCCAGCGGCGCTTCCTGCACGCGCTCAACTACTGCACGCTGCTGCCCGGCCCGGAGGCCCAGCAACTGGCCACCTACGTCGGCTGGCTGCTGCACGGCACCCGCGGCGGCCTGGTCGCCGGCGGCCTGTTCGTCCTCCCGGGCGTGGTGGCGCTGCTGGCGCTCTCGGCGGTCTACGTCGCCTTCGGCACCACGACCGCGGTCACCGCCCTGTTCACCGGGCTCGCCGCCGCGGTGCTGGCCATCGTCGTCCAGGCGGTCGTCCGCGTGGCGAAGAAGGCGCTCGACAGCCGTGCCCTCGTCGTCCTCGCGGTGGCCGCCTTCCTCGCGCTGGCGCTGTTCGCGGTGCCGTTCCCCGTGGTGGTCGCGCTGGCGGGACTCGCGGGCTGGGCGCTGGGCCGGTGGCGGCCTTCCGCCCTGCCACGCACGGGGGCCGCCGAGGGACCCGACGCCGGCCCGCCGCCGGTCATCTCCGACGACGTCCTGCACCACGAGGCCCCCAGTGCCCGGCGCACCGTGAAGGTCCTGCTCCTCGGCCTGCTCGTCTGGGGGCTGCCGGTCGCGGCGGTCGCCGTGCTGACCGGCACCGGCAGCGTCCTCACCCAGCAGGGCGTGTTCTTCTCCGGCGCCGCGGTGGTCACCTTCGGCGGCGCCTACGCGGTGCTCGCCTACGTCGCCCAGCAGGCCGTCGAGGTCTACGGCTGGCTCACGCCGCGGGAGATGGTGCGCGGGCTCGCGCTGGCCGAGACGACGCCGGGGCCGCTGATCATGGTCGTCCAGTTCGTCGCCTTCCTGGGCGCGTACCGGGCCCACGGCACCCTCGACCCGTGGGTCGCCGCGGTGCTGGCCTCGCTGCTGGTCACCTGGGTGACCTTCGTGCCCAGCTTCCTGTTCGTGCTGCTCGGTGCCCCGTACATGGAGCGGCTGCGCGGCAACCGGTCGCTGTCGGCCGCGCTGCGGGGCATCACCGCCGCCGTCGTCGGTGTGATCGCCAACCTGGGCGTCTACTTCGCCGTCCACACGCTGTTCTCGGGGACCGTGGACGTCGACGGCGGTCCGCTGTCGTTCGAGCTGCCCGACCCGGCCACGCTGCGGCCCGTGCCGCTCGTCATCGCCGTCGTGGCGGCGGTGCTGCTCTTCCGGATCCGGTGGTCGGTGCTGCGCACGCTGGGCGTGTGCGCCGTCCTCGGCCTGGCCGCCGGGCTCTCGGGGCTGCCGGTCGGGTGACGGCGGGTGACGGGCGGCCGACCGGGTAGGGCCATCGTCCGGAGGCGGCGTGCAGACCGAGCGCGCCGGACGGCGGGAGGGAACCCATGGCCACGTCCAAGTCCAGCATCGCCACGATCAACCCGGCCACCGGCGAGACGCTCAAGACCTACGAGCCGCTGTCGGACGAGGCCCTCGAGGAGAAGATCGGCCGGGCCGCCGACGCCTTCCGCAGCTACCGGCTGACCAGCCCGCAGGAGCGTGTCGGCTGGCTGCGCGCGGCCGCCGACGCGCTCGAGGCCGACACCGACGCCGTCGCCGAGCTCATGGTCACCGAGATGGGCAAGACGCTGGCCGCGGCGAAGGCGGAGGCCGGCAAGTGCGTCACGGCACTGCGCTACTACGCCGAGCACGGCCCAGCGATGCTCGAGCCCAAGCTCGCCGACGCCGGCGCGGTCGGGGCGGAGCAGGCGTTCCTCGTCCACCAGCCGATCGGCGTCGTCCTGGCGATCATGCCGTGGAACTTCCCGCTGTGGCAGGCCATGCGGTTCGCCGCCCCGGCGCTCATGGCCGGCAACGTCGGGCTGCTCAAGCACGCGAGCAACGTGCCGCAGACCGCGCTGTACATGGAGGAGCTGTTCCGCAAGGCCGGTTTCCCGGCCGACGTCTTCCAGACCCTGCTCATCGGCTCCTCGACCATCGAGCGGGTGCTGCGCGACGACCGGGTCGCCGCCGCCACCCTCACCGGCAGCGCGCCCGCCGGGCAGTCGGTGGCCTCGATCGCCGGGGACGCGCTGAAGAAGACGGTCCTCGAGCTCGGGGGGAGCGACCCGTACATCGTCATGCCCTCGGCCGACCTCGACCGCGCGGCGGAGGTGGCGGTCACCGCCCGCTGCCAGAACAACGGGCAGAGCTGCATCGCCGCCAAGCGGTTCTTCGTGCACGCCGACGTCGCCGAGGAGTTCACCCGGCTGTTCGCCGAGAAGATGGGCGCGCTCGTCGTCGGCGACCCGATGGAGGACGGCACCCAGGTCGGCCCGCTGGCCACCGAGTCCGGCCGGGAGGACGTCGAGCGGTACGTGCAGGACGCCGTGGACAAGGGCGCGACCGTCGTCGTCGGCGGGACCCGTCCCGACCGCGCCGGCTGGTACTACGCGCCGACCCTGCTCACGGGCATCACGCCGGAGATGGACCTCTACGACGAGGAGGTCTTCGGCCCGGTGGCCGCGCTGTGGACCGTCGACACCCTGGAGGAGGCCATCGACATCGCCAACAGCCACCCCTACGGCCTGGGCGCGAACCTGTGGAGCGAGGACGAGCAGGAGCGGTCGACCTTCATCCGCGACGTGCAGTCCGGCATGGCGTTCGTCAACGGGATGGTCACCAGCTACCCCGAGCTGCCCTTCGGCGGGGTCAAGCAGAGCGGCTACGGCCGGGAGCTCACCGACCTCGGCATGTACGAGTTCATGAACGCCAAGACGGTGTGGATCGGCCCGCGCGGCAGCGAGCAGGCCCAGGGCGACACCGCCAGCGCGTCGGAGTAGCCCCGCACCCCGCGGGTACGCCGGGATCATGACGACGACCACGGACAACCACTTCATCGCGCAGGCCGTGCACGACCTCGGCACCGCCCTGTGGTTCGGCGGGTCGGTGATGGGCATCGCCGGCGTGAACAAGTCCGGCGCCGACCTGACCTCCGGCATCGACAAGGTGCGGGTGGCCAGCTCCGCCTGGAGCCGGTTCTCGCCGGCGCAGTGGGGTGGCATCGCCGCCACGCTGGGCACCGGGCTGCAGCTGACCTCGTCCAACAAGGCACGGCTGGCGCTGCAGGAGGGCTACGGGGCGGTCGGCACGCTCAAGGCGGCACTGACCGTGGCCGGCGCGGGCGCCACCGCCTTCGCCGCGTACTCGGGGGCCAAGATCGGCAAGCTCGCGGAGCAGGCGGCGGGTCCCGACGGGAGCCTCGACGTCAAGGACGCGACGCTGCCCTCGGCCGGCACCCCGCCGGAGATCAGGAAGTGGCAGGCGCGGCAGCGGGTCACCCAGGCCGCGGTCCCGGCGCTGGCCGGTGGCGTGATCGTGTGCAACGCCTGGCTGGTGCAGGCCTACCGGCCGATGTCCACCGTCAAGGGCCTGCTCGGCAAGGTGCTGCGCCGGTAGTCACCGGCGCGGCCCGGCCCCGGCTCAGGCCGGGGCCGGGCTCCCGCCGTCCGCGGTCAACCGCACCCAGCCGTCCCCCGGGGCCTCCAGCCGCACGGTGGTGACGGCCGCCGCCGCGATCCCCAGGCGGTCGCCGCCGGCCACCCATCCGCCCACCTGCACCTCCAGGCCGGCGCCGCCGTCGAGCAGCCGCACCGGCCGCGGGCCGACCCGCCCCCCGGAACCCACCAGGTCGGCGGCCAGCACCTCCGACAGCAGCAGGAGCAGGTCGTCGACGACGGCCGGCGGCCAGCCCTCCGCCTGCCCCGCCGCCCGCACCCACGCCCCGCGCCGTCGCCGGCCGCCGCGGGTCCACCAGGCCCTCCCGAGCATCCCCGTCGGTCATCGCGCGACCACCCCCGGTGGGCAACGAGACACCGGGCGGCAGGGTGCGCGACACGCGGGGATGGGCTCAGGCCCGGTCGGGGTCCAGCGCCCGCACCACGATGCGGCTCCCCGTTCCCGACGGCAGCACCGCCAGCGACACCGCGGGGGAGACCTTCTCGGCCAGCCAGAGCATGAGCAGCCGGCGATCGTCGGGCACCGCGTGCGGCGGCAGCAGGGGGCACCCGCCGCGGGCGTGCACCTCGCAGGCGACCTCCGCGCCGTCCCGGGTGATGCGCACGCGCAGGCCGCCCGGTCCGCCGTCCAGTGCGGCCACCGTGCCGACGGCCTCGTGCAGCACGAGCACCAGCTCCTCGCGCCGGGTCCGGTCCAGGCCGGCGGCGGTCAGGCACGCGTGCCACCAGCGCCGGTTCTCCGCGGCCGCCCGGGGATCGAGCAGGCGGTCGGCCACCAGCACGCCGCCGGTCCGGGGCGGGCCCGCGCGCAGCCGCAGGTCGGGGTTGGGCACGTCGGTGCCGTCGACCCACAGCACCGGGTGCACCCCGCGGGCCAGAGCCAGCCGCTCGGGCGGTCCCTCCTCTGTGTCGACCAGGCAGGTCACCGCCAGCGGGCGCTCCGCGACCAGGGCGGTCGTCGTCTCCTCGGCCGTGCGCCAGTGCCCGAGGTCGGGCGCGAGCGAGAACGGCTGCTGGCAGACCACCGTCACCACCCCGGCCGGCGCCCTGCCGAGGTGGTCGGCCCAGGCGTCGGCCAGCGCGGCCAGCGGCGTCTCGACCAGCGCCTCCTGCGGCGCGAAGGCGACGGCGCCGGCCACCCGCGCGGGGAGCAGCGCCCGTACGCCGTCGTCGACGTGCGCCACCACCGGCGAGCCCGCCGCCAATGCGCGCCGGCACAGCTCCGCGGTGACCGCGCCGGCCTGGGCCCGGCCGGTGTGGAACGCGCACCGGTGCACCGGCGCCGCGTCCGTCCCCGTCACCGGTGGGCACCCTCGGCGGCGTCGTCGGGAGGGGCGTCGGCGAGGGCGTCGACCAGGTCGACGGTGCGGTCGGGGTGCCGGTCGGCGAGCAGGCGTACCAGCCGGGCGGTCAGCCGGGACGCGCCGACCAGGGTGAGCCCCGGCGGCCCGGCGGCCGCGGCCACCAGCGAGTCGGCGGCGCCGACGTCGAGGAAGTGCAGGTCGGCGACGTCCCAGGAGGCGGGGCGGCCACCGGCCGCGAGGGTCGCCTGCAGCACCGCGCGCAGCGCGTCGGCGTTGCCCGAGTCCAGCTCGCCGGCCAGGTACAGCAGCTCGCCGCGGCGGGTGAGGCGGAAGACCCCGTCGTCGTACACAGGAGCCACGTCGACCTCCGTGTCGTGGAGGGCGGTGAGCGCCTCGTGCTGCCCCGGTTCGAGCTGGGAGCGGAAGTACGGGCAGAGCACGGTGACCGGGTGCTCGGCGACCAGCGGGGCGACGGCGGCCTCGAAGGCGTTGACGCCGGGGGTGGTGATCGCGCCGGAGAACCGGACACCGGCGTAGCCCTCCGCCAGCGCCCCCGCGACCGCCTCCGCCAGCCGGTCCGGGTCCGGCGGCACCAGCCGCACCGCCGTCGTCGCCGAGGGCTGCCACCCCTCCCGGACGACACCGGAGCGGCGGAGCCGGCTCCACAGCCGCCGCTCCCGCGCGCCGAGCCCGGCGAGCAGGACGCACTCACCGCGCCGCACACCCTCGATCACGAAGTCCCCGACGACCTGCGTGTGGGCCTCCTCGCTGTCGAGGAGGACGAAGGCGTGCCCGCCGCGGGTCACGGGAGACCCTCCGGCGGCCCGTCGGGAGGAGGTGCCTCCCCGGTCTCGGTGATCAGGGCCGCGATGTCGCGGACCTTGCGGCGGGTGTCCTGCGAGGCGCGGACGAGGATGCCGAACGCGGAGTCGGCGGTGATCCGGTAGCGCTCCATGAGCACCCCCTTGGCCTGGCCGATGACGTCGCGGCTGGCGAGGGCGACGGTGAGGTGCTGCGTCCGCTGCAGCGTGCGCAGTGCCAGGGCGGCGTGCCCGGCGACCGGCACCAGGACCGCCCGGTCCGGCCCGGGGCCCGGGCCGGTGACGTACACCGACAGCGCGCCGACCACCTCGCGCCCGGTGTCCAGCGGCAGGCTGATCGCCCGCCGCACCCGCGCGGCGGCGACCGGCCCGGCGAGGGCCGGCCAGCGCGGGTCCCGGCCGAGGTCGGCGCTGCCCGACGGCGTCCCCGCGAGCGCGGCGGCCAGCGGTCCGGTGTCGTGGCGGACCTGGAGGGCGTCGAGCGCGGCAGCCGGACCGGCACCGCCCACGGGGGCCAGGGGCACCCGGCCGGGGCCGAGCAGGGTGACCGCCACGCTGCAGGTGGAGGGGAGCGCGGCGGCGAGGTCGTCGGTGACGGCGCGCACCGCCGCGGCGGGGTCACCGGCCGCGTGCCACCGCCGTGCGGCGTCGAGCAGCCACCCGGCGAGGTCCGGATCGGACCGGGTGGCGGGGACGGTCGTCGTCATGGCCGCAGGGCGCACTGCGACACCTCCAGCCGGGGAGACCCGGAGTCGGCTTGCCGCACCGTCCGGCGTCTCGAACGGCGGGCACCGTGATGCCATCGTGCCACCCGATCGGGCGACGCGCCGAGGACCGACCCCAGAGGGTGAGTTCCCGCGCACCGGAGGCTCAAGGTCCGGGCGGGCCGCGCCGATCCGCCCGAGGTGACCGCCACCCCGAGAACGCCGGCCGAGCGCGAGGACGTCCTGTCCGCGCTGCTGCGCCTTCCCGACGCCGTGCTGGCCGCGATCGCCACCGACGGCGTGGTCGTCCCGATGCCGGCCTCGGTCGGCGTCCCGCCGGAGCGGGTCATGCCACCGTCGGCCGACCGCGCGACCTTCCTCGACGCCGTGCTCCCCGCCGACGCCATGACCGTCATCACCGCATGGGAGCGCGCCCGCACCCACGGCGTGGGCCTGGCCACGGTGCACGGCCGCCGGGAGCCGGAGGCGGCGCTGTCGCTCACCTTCGTCGACGTCCGCGAGGCGCACGGCGTGTTCGTGGGCGCCCTCGAGGTCCTCGACGCCGCCTCCACCGAGCGCGGGCCCGCGCCCCTGGCCGACCTGGAGGTGTCCCGGCGGCCGCGCACGGCGACGGTCCGCAAGACCTCGCTCGCGGTCATCACCGAGATCGACGAGCGCACCACCCGGATGCTGGGCTGGACGGCCGCGGAGATGGTCGGCCAGCGCTCCTCGGAGTTCGTCCACCCCGACGACCAGGAGCGGGCCATCGCCAACTGGCTCGAGCTGCTCTCCAGGCAGGAGTCCCAGCGGGTCCGGCTGCGGCACCGGCGCGCCGACGGCTCGTGGGCCTGGCTGGAGCTGGAGAACCAGTACGTCCCGGCCGACGACCCCGCCGACGCCGTCGTCGTCACGCAGATGAGCGACGTGTCCGACGAGATGGCCGCGCACGAGGCGCTGCGGCAGCAGGAGCGCCTGCTGCGCCGGCTTACCGAGGCGCTGCCCCAGGGCATCCTGCAGCTGACCGCCGACCGGGAGGTCGTGCACGCGAACTCCCGGCTGCAGGTGCTGCTGGGCGTGCCCGCCGTGGACGGCTGGGCGGACCTCAGCGCCGTCGCCGACGACGCCGGCCGGGAGGCGCTCGAGACGGCGCTGAGCCGGGTACTCGGCGACGGCGAGGACGCCGCGCTCGAGGTCGGCATCCGCACCCCCGCCGGCGAGGCGCGGGTGTGCGCGGTGAGCCTGGTCGCGCTCAGCGACCGGGAGGGCGCCTCGGGCGCGCTGGTCTGCGTCTCCGACGTCACCGACAGCGCCCGTATGCGTGAGGAGCTCACCGCCAAGGCGACCTTCGACCCGCTCACCGGCTGCCACAACCGCGCCTCGACGATGGCGGTGCTGGAGGCCGCGCTCGCCGACCCCGGCGGGCGCCCGACCGCGGTCGTCTTCGTCGACCTCGACGAGTTCAAGCCGGTCAACGACACCCTCGGCCACGACGCCGGCGACGAGCTGCTGCTGACCACGGCGCACCGGCTGGCCGGCGTGCTGCGCAAGGACGACATCGTCGGGCGGCTCGGCGGCGACGAGTTCCTCGTGGTCAGCCGCGGCGTCGACGGCCCGGATGCGGCCGCCGCGCTGGGCGCCCGCATCCGGGCGGCGCTGTCGGTGCCGGCCGAGATCTCCGCGGGCGCGGTGCGGCTGGAGGCCAGCCTCGGTGTGGCGTGCAGCGAGCCGGGGCTCGACGGCGCGGCGCTGACCAAGCGGGCCGACCAGGCGATGTACGTGTCCAAGCAGGGCCGCTGCGGCGAGCCGGTGCTGTGGACCGCGGACCTCGGGGCGCCGGCGCTCGTCTGATCGCTAGCGTCGGCCGGGTGACCGTGCGCGACGCGACACCCGACGACGCCGCGGCCTGCCGGGACGTCTACGCCCCCTACGTCACCGGCAGCGCCGTCTCCTTCGAGGCCGAGCCACCGACCGGGGCGGAGATGGCGCGCCGGATCGCCGCCGCGCAGGAGCGGCACGCCTGGCTGGTCCTCGAGGACGGCGGCGCGGTGCGCGGCTTCGCCTACGGCGGGCCCTTCATGTCCCGGGAGGCCTACCGCTGGTCGTGCGCGGTGAGCGTCTACCTCGAGCCCGGCCGGCGGCGCACCGGTGCCGGCCGGTCCCTGTACGAGGCGTTGTTCGAGCGGTTGGCCGCCCGCGGGTACCGGGTGGCGCTGGCCGGCGTCGCGCTGCCCAACGACGCGAGCCTCGGCCTGCACCGGGCGCTGGGGTTCGAGCCGGCCGGGACCTACCGCCGGGTGGGCTTCAAGGACGGCGCCTGGCACGACGTCGCCTGGCTGCAGCGCGACCTCGGCCCCGGTCCCCGGGGGACCCCCGCCGAGCCGCGCTGAGAGGCCGCCCTACGCTCCCGCCGTCGGGACGGACGGGGAGGAATCGTGCGCGGACTGCTGACCAACTTCCGGAACTTCGCCTTCTCGGGCAGCCTGGTGGACCTGGCCGTCGGCCTGGCGATCGGGGCCGCCTTCGCGACGGTGGTCGAGTCGCTGGTCGGCGACGTCATCCTGCCGCTGGTGGCGGCGGTCTTCGGCCAGCCGGACTTCGACGCCCTGGTCCTCACCGTCAACGGCTCGCAGATCCGCTACGGGTCGTTCCTCACCGCGTTCGTGTCGTTCGTGCTGCTCGCCGTGACGATCATGTTCCTCGTGCAGGCCATCCGGAAGGCCACCGGACGGGAGACCGCCGGCGCGCAGGGCAACCGCGAGTGCGACCACTGCAAGAGCTTCATCCCGGTCGACGCGTCGGTGTGCATGTTCTGCACGCGCGACGTCGAGCCCGTCGTCCCCTGACGGTCATCCCCCGCTGACCCGCAGGTGCGGCGCCGGGGCGGCCTCCCCGGCGCGTGCGAAGCCGGCCCACACCCGGCGGACCTCCCGGCCGGCCGCGACGACGCCGTCGGCCGGCGGCTCGGGCACCGGCGGGGCGAACCGCTCCGCCCGCGCGTACCGGATGCCGGTGGCCGCACGACGCCGTCGGAGCGCCAGCGGGCCCGCGGCGGGCTACGGTTCGCGCCGGCATCCGATCGACCGGGAGGTCCCGTGACCACAGCGGTGCGGCACGGCCAGGGCACGCTGGCCTCCGGGCAGTACTGGCAGGGCTGGTCGGTGCCCGACCCGGTCGGCGTCGTGGTGCTCGTCCACGGCGTGCACGAGCACGGCGGGCGGTACGCGCACGTCGCCGAGCGGCTCGGCGCCGCGGGGTACGCCTCCTACGCCCCCGACCACCCGGGACACGGCCGGTCGCCCGGGCGGCGCGGCAACATCGGCAGCCTGGCCGCCGCCGTCGAGGGCGTCGCGCAGACCGCCCGCGCGGCCGCCGACCGGCACCCCGGCATCCCCCTGTTCGTCTACGGCCACAGCCTCGGCGGGCTGGTCGCCCTGCAGTACCTCACCGGGGAGCCGCACGAGCGGGTCTCCGGTGGCGTGGTCTCCGCGCCGGCGCTGGACACCAGCACCGCCAACCCGGTGCAGCGGGTGGTCGCGCCGGTGCTGTCCCGGCTCGCGCCGGACCTCGGCGTGCTCACCCTCGACGTCGAGACGATCAGCCGCGACCCCGAGGTGGTCGACGCCTACCGGACCGACCCGCTCAACCACAACGGGAAGATGGTCGCCCGCACCGGCACCGAGCTGATGCTCGGCGCCGCGGGCATGCCGGCCCGGCTGCGCGGCCTGCGCCTCCCGCTGCTGGTCCTCCACGGCGGCGACGACCGGCTCATGCCGCCGTCGGCCAGCGAGGTGGTCCGGCAGCACGCGGGGTCCGACGACCTGACCGTCCGCATCTGGGACGGCCTGTACCACGAGCCGCACAACGAGCCGGAGAAGGAGCACGTCCTCGACGACGTCGTCGCCTGGCTCGATGCCCACCGCACTGCCCACCGGACCGCTCGCCGGACCGCCCACCGCACCACCGGCTGAAGGAGGACGAGTGCCCCAGACCCTCACCGACGGACTGCGCCTGCTGCGCGCCTTCGTCGACAACCCGCGACAGGTCGGGGCGGTGCTGCCCACCTCCCGGACCGCGGTGCGCGCGATGCTCGACCTGGCCGACGTGCCGTCGGCGGACCTGGTCGTCGAGCTCGGCGCGGGCACCGGCGTGGCCACCCGGGAGATCCTCGCCCGGCTCGGCGACGACGCCCGCCTGGTCGCCGTGGAGATCGACCCGCAGCTGGCCCGGCGGCTGACCGAGCGCCTCGCCGACCCCCGGCTGCAGGTCGTCTGCGACTCCGCTGAGGACCTCGGGTCGCACCTCGGCGGTGAGCGCGCCGACGTCGTCGTCTCGATGCTGCCGTTCACCTCGCTGGAGGCCGGGCTGCGCCGCCGGCTGCTCGACCAGCTGCCGCGGGCGCTGCGTCCCGGCGGCACCGCGCTGGTCATCCAGTACTCGCCCCTGGTGCTCGGGGAGCTGCGCCGCCGCTTCGCCGGCGTCCGCACCCGCGTGACGCCGTGGAACGTGCCGCCCGCGGTCCTCTTCGCCTGTACCGGCCCCACCGAGGGGTGAGCCGGCGCACCGCCGTCGTCACCGGGGCCAGCAGCGGCATCGGCGCGGCGGCCGCCCGGCTGCTCGCCGCCGACGGCTTCTCCGTGGTCGTCGTCGGCCGCGACCCCGGGCGGACCTCCGCCGTCGCGGCGGAGGTGGGCGGCGAGCCGGCGGTCGCGGACTTCGCGCGCCTCGACGACGTCCGGGCGCCGGCCGCGGACCTCGCCGCGCGGCACCCCCGCATCGACGTCCTGGCCGACAACGCCGGCGGGGTGTTCGGCCGGCCGCGGTACACCGCCGACGGCAACGAGACGACGCTGCAGGTGAACCACCTCGCGCCGTTCCTGCTCACCGCGCTGCTGCGGGACCCGCTGGTCGCCGGCCGGGGCACCGTCGTCGCCACCTCCAGCACCGCGGCGCGCCTGGCCACCCGGCTGACCCGCGGCTCCACCAGCCGGATGCGGCCGGCCTACCGGACGCCCCTGCGCTGGCTGACCATGGGCCGGCCGGAGACCGGCGGCGCGGAGCTGGCCCGCCTGGCCACCGGCACGCCCGGCGTCGACTGGGAGCCGGGGGAGTACCACGAGCGCGGCGTCCCGGTGCGTGACAGCCCGCAGGCCTTCGACGACGACCTCGCCGTCGCGCTGTGGGAGGCCAGCGCCGACCGGGTCGGCCTGACCGGCGCCGACCGGCTCTGACCCGCGCCGATGACTCCCGCTCCCGGGAGCAGTCGGACCTCCCATGACGACCGGACAGATCGACCCGCGCTACGGCGACGCGTCGGCCACCCCGCCGGCCTGGGCGGACATCGAGCGCCTGCTCACCGACGCCCAGCTCTACTGGATCATCACCGTCCGCACGGACGGACGCCCGCACGCCGTTCCGCTCGTGGGCGTCTGGCACGACGGCGCCTTCGCGTTCTGCACCGGCGCCGACGAGCAGAAGCAGCGCAACCTCGACGCCAACCCGCACGTGGCCGTGACGACCGGCAGCACGGGTGCGCAGGGCTGGTTCAGCGGTACCGACGTCGTGGTCGAGGGGACGGCGGTCCGCGTGACGGATCCGGAGGCGCTCACCGCGCTGGCCGCCGCCTGGTACGCCAAGTACGGCGAGGACTGGCACTTCGAGGTGCGCGGCCAGGAGTTCGTGGAGGTCAGCTCCTCCGGGGCTGCCACCCAGGGCGGCGCACGGGTCTACCGGGTCGCGCCGGCCAAGGTGCTGGCCTTCGGCGGACCGCACGGCCAGACGCGCTACCGCCCCTGAGCCACCGCCGTCCGCGCTCCTACGCTCCGCGGCGTGGACGCGACGACGACGACCCTGGCCGGCGACCTCGGCTTCCCGGAGGGCCCTCGCTGGCACGAGGGCCAGCTGGTGTTCTCCGACTTCCACGACCGGCGGGTCCGGTCGCTGACGCCCGACGGCGACCTGGCGACGGTGCTCGACCTCGACGACGCGCCGTCCGGGCTGGGCTGGACGCCCGAGGGCACCCTGCTCGTCGTCTCCATGACCCGCCGGGCGCTGCTCGAGGTCACCGGCGCCGGGCCGGTCGTGCGCGCCGACCTGACCGGCCTGACCCGCTCCCGCGCCAACGACCTGGTGGTCGACGCCGCCGGGCGGGCCTACGTCAGCAGCTTCGGCTTCGACCTGGTCGGCGGCGCACCGGTCGAGCCGACCGGGCTGGTACGGGTGGACCCCGACGGCACCGCGGTCGTCGTCGCCGACGACCTGCGGTTCCCCAACGGCATGGCGCTCAGCGACGACGGGCGCACCCTCGTCGTCGCCGAGACGTACGGCGCCCGGCTGACCGCCTTCGACGTGGCCGACGACGGCTCGCTGTCGGGCCGCCGGGTGTTCGCCGACACGCCGGGGCTGGCGCCCGACGGCATCTGCCTCGACGCCGACGGGCACGTCTGGTTCGCCACGGCCCGCACGGCCGAGGTGCTGCGCGTGCGCGAGGGCGGCGAGGTCACCGGGCGGGTCGCCGTCGGGTCGGGGTCGCCGTCCTACGCCTGCACGCTCGGCGGGGACGACGGCCGCACGCTGTTCGTCTGCACCGCGCCCACCTGGGCCGAGGGCGGCCCGCGGGCCGGCCGGATCGAGGTCGCGACGGTCGACGTCCCCCGTGCCGGCCGTCCCTAGAGGGGACGCGCCGGGAGCAGGTGCTCCTGGTGGTCGAGCTCGCGCTCCAGCGTGCGCAGGCCCTCGTCGGGCAGCCGGCCGAGGTCCCGCCAGCGCAGCAGCTCGTCGCGCTCGGCGTCGATGACCGCCCGGCGCACCCGCAGCGCCGCCTCGTACTGGGGCGACATCGGCACCTCGCCCTCGGCGTCCTCGAGCGTCTCCAGCCGCCGCCGGTAGCGCTCCAGCCGGGTGCTCAGCGCGGCGCGGATCGACTCGATGGCGGCGTCGTCGACGTGGTCGTGCTGCTCGGCCTGCAGCTCGTCGAGCCGGGTCAGCCCCGCCTCGACGGCGGCCATCCGCGCCTGGTTGCGCTGCCGGGCGGCGTCGGCGGCGTCGGCCCGAAGGCCCAGCCGGCGCACGAGCGGCGCGAACGTGGCGCCCTGCCCGACCAGGGTGACCAGCACGGCGAGGAAGGCGCAGAACAGCAGCAGGTCGCGGTCGGGGAAGGGGTCGCCGCTGTCGGTGACCAGCGGGATGGTGAAGACGGCGGCCAGGCTGATCACCCCGCGGGTGCCGGCCCAGCTCAGCACGGTGATCTCCCGGCCGGACAGCTGCCGCGGCGGGGTGCTCGGGTCGTCGTCCTCGTCGGCGGCCGGGGCGCCGCTCAGCCGCACGTGCAGCGCCTGCGGCGCGTGCTCGGTGAGCCACAGCCACAGCGGCCGGACCAGCAGCACCGCGCCCACGGTGATGACCGACGCGACGACGACCGTCGACGGCGCGTACTGGCCCAGACCGCTGATGACGGCGGGCAGCTGCTGGCCGATGAGCAGGAAGACGATGCCCTCGAGCAGGAAGTCGACCAGCCGCCAGGAGGCGTCGGTCTGCAGCCGGGTGGCCCCCGACGTCCAGTAGGGCGCGTTGTGCGCGATCACCAGCCCGGCGACGACGACGGCCAGCACCCCGGACACGTGCACCGACTCGGCCAGCAGGTAGGCCATGAACGGCGTGGCCAGGGAGATCGCGTTGGACGCCAGCGGGTCGCGGCGCAGCCGGCGCAGCGGCCGGACGCCGTAGGCGACGACCAGCCCGGCGGCCACACCGCCGGCGGCGGCCGTCGCGAACGAGCCGAGTGCCGACCAGGTGGAGAACCCCTCGCCGCGCGCCGCGGTGACCGCGACGGTGAGCAGGGTCAGCGCGGTCGCGTCGTTGAGCAGCCCCTCGCCCTGGATGAGCGTGACCAGCCGGGGCGGCAGCCCGACCCGGCGGCCGATGGCGAGCGCGGCCACCGGGTCCGGCGGGGCGACGGCGGCGCCGAGGGCGATGCCGGCGGCGAGCGTGGCGCCGGGCACCCACAGCGCGAACCCGGCCCCGATGACCAGTGCGGTGACCAGCACGAGCAGCACCGAGAGGCTGACGACGGTGCGGATGTTGGCGCGGATGGCGATGAGCGAGGAGTCCAGCGCGGCGCTGTAGAGCAGCGGCGGCAGCAGGACGCTGAGGACGATGTCGGGGTCGAGCGTGAGGTTCGGTCCGGGCAGCAACCCGTAGACCAGCCCGGCCACGGTGAGCAGGGCGGCCGCGGGCAGGCCGGTGCGGCCGGCCAGCCAGCGGGCCGCCACGATCACCGCGACCGCGGCCAGGACGAGCAGGATGACGGTCTCGGCGTGCACGTCCGCAGTCTCCCGGACCCCCGGGTCTCGCTCGCCCCGACAGCCCGGAGGGCCGCCGTGGCGCTGTCGGCTCGCTCAGGCGGGGACGGACTCCATCGCCTCGGCGGTCAGGGCGACCGAGCGCAGCCGGACCTCGGTGGTGGGCGCCTGGTGGGCCACGATCAGCTCGTCGGCGTCGGCGAGGCGGGCGAAGTCGGTGAGCGCCTCGCGCACCTCGGCGGGCGTGCCGGCGGCGGTGTGGGTGAGCATCCCGTCGACGTGCCGGCCGGCGCCCGAGGACAGCAGCAGGTCCGCGGCGGCGTCGTCGAGGTCGCGGCCCTGGCCGAACAGACCGACGGCCAGGCGGCGGCGCGTGGTCCGCAGCGCCTCGCGGGCGGCCTCGGTCGTGTCCGCGGCGACCGCGTTGACGCCGGCGATGACGTAGGGGGCGTCGAGCTGCTCGGAGGGGCGGAAGTCGCGCCGGTAGGCGGCCACCGCGGGCTCGAGCAGCTGCGGGGCGAAGTGCGAGGCGAAGGCGTACGGCAGGCCGAGTGCGGCGGCGAGACCCGCGCCGAACATCGACGAGCCGAGCACGTACAGCGGCACGTGCGCCCCGCGGCCGGGGACGGCCTGCACGCCGGGCACCCGCGAGTGGCCGGTCAGGTAGCCCTGCAGCTCCAGCACGTCCTGGGGGAACCGCTCGGCCGAGGCCGGGTCACGGCGCAGCGCGTACATGGTGTTCTGGTCCGAGCCGGGCGCGCGGCCCAGGCCGAGGTCGATGCGCCCGGGGTACATCGCCTCGAGCGTGCCGAACTGCTCGGCGATCGTCAGCGGCGAGTGGTTGGGCAGCATGACGCCTCCGGCGCCGAGCCGGATCGTCGAGGTGTGCGCGCCCACGTGCGCGACCAGCACGCTGGTGGCCGACGACGCGATCGCGGGCATGTTGTGGTGCTCGGCGTACCAGACCCGCGTGTAGCCGGCCTCCTCCGCGGCCTGCGCCAGGGCGACGCTGGCGGCGATGCTGCTGCCGTAGGTCTCCCCCCGGGCGACAGGGGCGAGGTCGAGCACGGACAGCGGGATGCGCATGGAGGAGCTCCTGGGGACGGGGGTGCGTGGCCGGTGCAACGCGCGGCGACCCCTCGCCCTTCCGGCACCCGGGCAGTCGGCTGCAAGTCACCGGCAACCGGTCCGGGGGACCGTCGCACCGTGACCGCGACCGCACCGCTGCCGTTCCCCGTCACGCCCCGCCGGCCCGGCGATCCCGAGGTCGACGTCGCCCGCCTGGCGCTGGCGCACCGCGCGCTGCGACGTGGTTGCCGGCTGCTGGCCGACGTCGCGGAGGAGGCCGCCGCCGGCGGTCCGTGGTCGCCCCGGCGGCGGCAGGCGGTGGTCGGCTTCGGCCGGGCCGTGCTGCGGGAGGTGCACGCGCACACCGCGCGGGAGGACGCCGTCCTGTGGCCGGTGGTCGCCGCCAGCGCCGGCGCGCACGGTGCGGACCTCGATCCGCTCACCGAGGACCACGCCGTCCTCCGCGCGCTGCTCGGCCGGGCCGGGAGCGCGCTGACGGCGTTCGCCGCCGCCCCGGGCGCCGCGCCCGCGCTGGCCGCCGTCCTCGCGGAGCTGGCCGTCGTGCTGGACGAGCACGTCGAGGAGGAGGAGCGCGAGGTGTTCCCCGTGCTGCGCCGGTGCGTCTCGGTACGCGACCTGGCCCGCTACGAGGCCGTCTGCGCGCGCGGGTCCGGACTGCGGCAGGCGGCCTTCGCGCTGGCGGAGGTCGCCGACGCCTGCGCCACCCCCGCCGAGCGCGCCGGGCTGCTGGCCGCGACGCCCCCGCCGCTGCGGGTGCTCCTCCGGGCGGCCGAGCCGCGCTGGCGCCGCCGTCGCGACCTCGTGTCCGGCCGGGGCAGCCATTAGCGCTACGAAGGCTCCTCAGTCGAGGGCGGTACGGGCGGCCGCGAGCCACCCGGGGTGTCCGGTGCGCTCGGCCACGGCGACCGCCACCGCGCGGTGCGCCTCGGCCGCCTCCCGGTCGCCGCGCGCCGCGGCCAGGCGGGCGAGCAGCGTCGCCGTCGGGCCGAAGGCCATGAGGGCCGTCTCGGTCCCGCAGACGCCGTCCCGGTAGGGGAGCAGTTCGGCCTCGGCCTCGGCCATCCGCGCGGCGTCGCCGAGGGCCAGCCCCACCTCGCCCCGGACGAACTCGAAGAACGGCGTGAACAGGTCGCGGACCGCGCGGGAGTGCGGTGGGCACAGAGCTCGCACCTCGTCCGTCCGCCCGGCCAGCACCAGGGTCAGGGCCCAGGTCTCGGTGGAGATCTCGGGCGAGATCGGGACCATGGCGGCGATCTCCTCGGGCGCGACCGGTTGCGCCTCCGGGCTCCCGAGCTGCAGGCCGAGCTGGGTGTGCAGCCGCAGCGCCCGCGTGATCTCGGGGTAGTACCCGGCCGCGAGCAGGGCCTGCTCGGCGACGTCGTAGGCGGCCTCGGCCTCGGCCACCCGTCCCGCGACGGCGGCGCGCATGCCGACGTAGCAGCGGGCGATGCCGTGCAGCAGCGGCAGCCCGTGTGCCGCGGCCAGGCGCTCGGCCTCCGCGGCGTGCGTGTCGGCGGCGTCGAGGTCGAGCACCGCGCAGGTGTCCTGCAGGAGCATCAGCCGCGCCACCGCCTCGAACAAGCCGAAGCCCTCGCGCCGGGCGAGGTCGAGCAGCTCGGTGCCCAGCGCGGTCGCCTCGCTGCGGTCGGGCCCGCCCACCGCGTGGAACTGCCGGGCCGCCAACGCGTGGGCCAGCGCGAGCGGGTCCCCGCCGAGCCGGCCCTCGGTCACCGCCTGCCCCGACGCCTCGACGGCCCGCGCCTCGTGCCGCTCCTCGAGCTCGGTGGCCAGCAGCGCGAGCAGCCGGGTCCGCTGCGGGTCCCCGACCGGCAGGGCGGCGATCGCGGACTCGGTGCGCGCGACGAACCGGTCGTCCACGGGGTCGACCCAGGCGTTCCAGAACGTCGGCACGTCCGAGGACAGCAGCACGCCCGCGGTCAGCTCCGCCGGCGCGTCCTCGGGCAGCACCGCTAGGGCGCGGGCCCGCAGGGCGCGGGCCTCGCCGACCGCGCCCGCCCGCGCCGACGCGTGCGCCTGCGCGCCGAGCAGCCAGGCGAGCCCCACCGTGTCGCCGGGCCGGGCCACGCGGTGCGCCTCGGCCGCGCGTCCCCACATCACGGCGGCGTCGGCGTGGGCGAACCGGCGCCCGGCGAGCTCGGCGGCCGCCTGCGCCCAGCGGGCGGCCGCCGCGGCGGAGCCGGGCCCGGCCGCGGCGGCGTGGTGGGCCAGCGCGGTGACGTCGTCGGGCCGCAGCCGCTCGAGGACGGCGGCCACCCGCCCGTGCAGGCGGGTCCGGCGCAGGGAGGACAGGTCCTCGTAGAGGGTGTCGCGCACCAGGGAGTGCACGAACCGCAGCTGCCCCGGCCCGGGTTCGACCAGCAGCCCGCTGACCAGTGCGGTCTCCAGGGCCTCGACCAGCGCCTCCTCGTCCTCGTCAGTGCCACCGCCGGCCGGGGCCGCGGCCGACAGCAGCACCTCGGCGTCGACGTCGCGGCCGATCACCGCTGCCAGCTTCAGCAGGGTGCCGGTGCGCGCCGGCAGGCCGGCCAGCCGGTGGCGGACGACGTCGCGCACGGTGCCGGGCACGGAGGCCACCTCGGCGCCGGAGTCGACCAGCCGCAGCAGCTCCCGCACGTAGAAGGGGTTGCCGTCGGCGCGGGCGGCGATCGCGGCGCGGGTGCGGCGGTCGACCGGGGTGAGCGCCCAGTCCTCGACCAGCTCGTCGACGGCGGCGGCGTCCAGGCCGCGCAGCGGGAGGCCGAGGGGGGACCGGCGGGCGAGGGCGGCGAGGACGTCGGCCAGCCCGGCGCTCTCCTCGGGGCGGTGCCCGGCGACGACCAGCACGCGGCACCCGGCGAGGGCCGGCAGCAGGTCCAGGAGCAGTGCGGTGGTCTCGCGGTCGGCGCGGTGCAGGTCGTCGACGGTCACCAGCAGCGGCGCCCGCGCGGCGACGGCGGCCAGCCAGGCGGCGACGGCGCGGTGCAGCCGGAAGCGGTGCCCGGTCGGGTCGCCGGGCAGGGCGGGGGCGTCGTCGGTGAGCAGCGCCGCCAGGGGAGCGGGGTCGGCCGGCGGGGTCCCGGCGGCCAGCGCGCGCAGCGCGGCGGCCCACGGCCAGCCGGGCGGGGCGCCGTCGGTCTCCGGGCAGGACACCGCCAGCGTCGCCCAGCCGCGCCGGGCGTGCTCGGCGCGCAGGTGGTCGAGCACCGTGGTCTTGCCGCTGCCCGCCTCCCCGGCGAGCAGGGCGACCTCGACCGAGCCGGCGGCGGCCCGCCCGGCCGCGGCGTGCAGTGCGGCCAGCTCGGTCTCGCGGCCGACCGGCCGGGGCACCTCCGCCGCAGCGGTGACGGCGGGTGGCGGCGGCGAGGGCTCGGGGGACGGCGCCGGGCGGCCGACCGCGGGGGCCGGCCGGCGCACCGGCAGGAGGGAGGGCGCCTGGGCCAGCACGGCCTCCTCCAGCGCCCGCAGCTCCGGGCCGGGGTCGACGCCGAGCTCGTCGGCCAGCCGGGTCCGCACCTCGCGCAGGGCGCCCAGGGCCTCGCCCTGCCGGCCGGCGCGGTAGAGACCGAGGGCGAGCAGCCGCCAGCCCTCCTCGCGCAGCGGGTGCTCGGCCACGTGCGCCCGCAGCTGCGGGAGGGGGTCGCGCCCGCCCGGGGCCTCGAGGGCGACGGCGGCCCGCCGTTCGACGGCGGTGAGCCGCAGCTCGTCCAGGCGGGCGGCCTCCGGCGCGGCCCACGGCTCGTCGGCGTACTCGGCGTAGGCCGGGCCGCGCCACAGGTCGATGGCCGCGCCGTAGCGCTGCCGCGCCTCGGCGGGGTCGGTCGCGGCGAGCCGGTCGCCCTCGTCGAGCAGCCGCACCGCCTGCAGCACGTCGACGGCGTCGTCGGCCGGGCGCAGCGCGTACCCGGGCGGGACGGTGACCAGCAGCCGGGCCGGCGTGCGCGGGGCCCGGCCGGGCTCGAGCACCCGGCGCAGGTGGCTGACGTGCGCCTGCAGCGTCCCGAGCGCGTCGGCCGGGAGGCGCCGCGCCACAGGTCGGCCACGAGCACCTCGGCGGGGACCACGTGGCCGCCGGCCACCAGCAGCCGGGCGACGACCGAGCGCTGCCGCCGGCCGCCGAGGTCGAGGGGGACGCCGTCGCGGACGGCGGTGACCCCGCCCAGCACCCTGAACCCGACGGTCCCGGCCCCCGCGGTATCCATGGCGGGCGCGAGCATAGGTCGGCACAGGCCGCGACGCCGAGCGGCTGTGGCAGGTCCCACACCAAGGGGGCACGGCCGGGGTCCTCGGCTCAGGGGACCCCGGCCGGCGGCGGTCAGGCGCTGCGGCTGCGGCGGTTGCGCGCGGGGACCGACTCGACGGACTCGACCGGTGCGTCGGGGCCCTCGACGCCCAGGCGCCGCTCGAAGCCGGGTGGGATGACCAGGTCGTCGCGGGCCAGGTCGGCCACCGAGTCGCGGCCCAGGCCGGTGAGTGCGGAGCCGAGGCCGTCGCGCAGCAGGTCGAGCACGTTCTCTACGCCGGCCTGCCCGTTGGCGGCGAGGCCCCAGAGGTAGGCGCGGCCGATCATGACCGCCTTGGCGCCCAGGGCGAGGGCCTTGGCGACGTCGGTGCCGCGGCGGATGCCGCCGTCGAGGAGCACCTCGACCTGGTCGCCGACCGCCTCGGCCACCGCCGGCAGGGCGCGGATGGAGGCGGGGGTGCCGTCGAGGTTGTTGCCGCCGTGGTTGGACACCGAGATGGCGGTGACGCCGGCGTCGACGGCCTTCTTCGCGTCGTCGACGCGCATGACGCCCTTGAGCATGAACGGCCCGTCCCACTGCTCGCGCAGCCAGGCGAGGTCGTCCCAGCCGGGCATGGGGGATGCCTGCCACATGCCGTAGGCGCCGAAGAAGGTGGGCGCCTGCTCGCCCGGGGTGGCGACCATGTTGGGGACGGTGAGGTCCGGGATGCGGCCGGTCCTCGCGAAGGCGGCCAGCCAGCGCGGGCGCATGAGCACCTGCGGCGCGTAGCGGCGGGCGGCCTCGAAGTCGATCTTCGCGGGGATGAACGGGCTGCCCCAGTCGCGGCCGTAGGCGAAGGACCAGTCGAGGGTGGCGATCATGCCGACGGCGCCGGCGCGCCTGGCCCGGTCCATGCGGGCGAGCATCTCCTCGCGGGTGCCCACCCAGTACATCTGGAAGAAGGTCTGCGGGTTGGCCGCGACGACCTCCTCGACCGGCTTGCTGGCGAACGAGGACAGGCCCATCGCCACGCCGCGGGCGGCCGCGGCGCGGGCGACGGCGACCTCGCCGTCGGGGTGCACGGCCTGCACGCCGGTCGGGCTGATCAGGACCGGCATCGACACGTCCTGGCCCATGACGCGGGTGGCCATCCGGCGCTCGTTGGCCAGGCCCGCGGTGTGCGGCGCGAAACCCAGCTCCTCGAAGGCCCGGATGTTGTCGTCGACGGTCAGGCCCTTCTCCGACCCGGCCACCAGGGCGCCGTAGACGCCCTTGGGGAGCCGGCGCTTCGCGCGCCGCTGGGCCTCGGCCACCGTCTCGAACCACGCGTTCGCCACGAGTGTCTCCGTTCGTCCGTCCCGCCGGGCCGGCCCCGGTGGCACTCAGTGCCACTCTAGCGGCGGAGTGTGGCGCACACCACCGCCGGGGAACCACCACCGCCCGGGAACGGGGCAGCCCCGCGGCCGGTGGCCACGGGGCTGTCGGGGGAGTGCGCCGGGCGGACCCGGCCGGTGCTCAGAAGCGGGCGGCCAGCGCGGCGATCTCGTGCGCGGACTCCTGCGTCGGGGCGGTGGCGAGGGCTCGCTGCAGCTCGCGCTCGTCGCGGCGGCGGGCGCGGGTGCTGCGGGCGGTGGCCAGGGCGGTGCTCAGGCGGGTCATGTCGGGTCCCTCTCAGGCGGTGTCACGTCCGTGACGGTCCACGGCGGCGGCCACCTCCGGTCGTCACCGGCGGGCCCGTGCGGGTGCGGCGCCGGTCACACGGATTCCGGCTCCGACCTGCTGGGTCTGCATGTCCAACCATCCTCCCGAGTGCATGGTTCGTCAAGCGAACCCAGCGTGACCTACGCTGCACCCGTGACGGCCGACACACCGCCCGCCCCCGACGGCACCGCCCTCGACGTCTACGACCGCGCGCGCTGCTCGGTCGCCGGCACCCTCGCCGTGGTGGGGGAGAAGTGGAGCCTCCTGGTGCTGCGCGAGGCGTTCCTCGGCGTGCGGCGCTTCGCCGACCTGCAGCGTGCGCTCGGCGCACCGAAGGCGGTGCTCACCGACCGGCTGAACTCGCTGGTGGCCCAGGACCTGCTCGTCCGCGTGCCCTACCGCGACGAGGGTGCCCGGCAGCGTTCCGAGTACCGGCTCACCGAGCGCGGCCGCGACCTCTACCCGGCGGTGGTGGCCCTGATGCAGTGGGGCGACCGGTGGCTGGCCGCCGACGGCACCCCGCCCCTGGAGCTCTCGCACCGCGACTGCGGTGCGCCGGTGTCGCTGTCCCTGCGCTGTGCCGCCGGGCACGAGGTCGGGGGCCCGCGGGAGGTGGTGGCGACGCCGGCCGGGCACGAACGGGCCGGGAAGACGGGCGACACACCCGCGGGCTAGCGTCGGCGGCGCCTGCGCTGCCGCTGCGACCCGGGAGGCCGACCTGCCCACCACCGTGATCCCCGGCGGCGCGAGCGCGCCGGAGCTGTCCGCCCACCTGGCCGTCCCGCCGGTGGGCGAGGGGCCCTGGCCCGGTGTCGTCGTCGTCCACGAGGTCTTCGGTCTCACCGACGACGTGCGGCAGCACGCCGACCGGCTGGCCGCGGCGGGCTACCTCGCCGTCGCGCCGGACCTGTTCACCGCCGGGGGCGCGGTGCGCTGCCTGCGCTCGACGTTCCGGTCGCTCAACCGCGGCGAGGGCCCGGCCTTCGGCGACCTCGAGGCCGCGCGCCGGTTCCTCGCCGGCCGGGACGACTGCACCGGCCGGATCGGGGTCCTCGGGTTCTGCATGGGCGGGAAGTTCGCGCTGATGGGCGCCACCCGCGGGTTCGACGTCTCGGCGCCCAACTACGGCCCGCTGCCCGCGGACGCCGAGCGGGTGCTCGCCGGCGCCTGCCCGGTGGTGGGCAGCTACGGCCGCCGCGACGTCGCGCTGCGCGGCGCGGCCGGCCGGCTGGACCGGGTGCTCACCGACCTCGGCGTCGAGCACGACGTGAAGGAGTACCCCGACGCCGGGCACTCGTTCCTCAACCGCCACGACGCGGGGCCCCTCACCGCGCTGGGGAAGGTGCTCGGCGTCGGTCACCACGGGCCGTCGGCGGAGGACGCGTGGGCGCGCATCCTGCGCTTCTTCGACCGGCACCTGCGGACCCGGACGTGAGCGGGGGCGGAACCGGGGGACCGCTGGCCGGCCTGCGGGTGGTGGAGCTCGGCGGCATCGGGCCCGGCCCGCACGCGGCGATGGTCCTGGCCGACCTCGGCGCCGACGTCGTCCGGGTGGAGCGGCCCTCCGGCGGGCTGTCGCTGGGCGGTGCGGCGCGCGACGTCGTGATGCGCGGCCGGCGCTCGCTCGCCGTCGACGTGAAGACGCCCGAGGGCCGCGACCTGGTGCTGGGCCTGACCGGGCACGCCGACGTGTTCCTCGACGTCTTCCGCCCCGGCGTGGCCGAGCGGCTGGGCCTCGGCCCCGACGCCTGCCTGGAGCGCGCGCCGGGTCTGGTCTACGCGCGGATGACCGGGTGGGGGCAGGACGGGCCGTGGGCCGACCGGGTCGGCCACGACGTCAACTACCTCGGGCTCACCGGCACCCTGGCCGCCCTCGGCCGGCCCGGTGAGGTGCCCCGCCCGCCGCTGAACCTGGTCGCCGACTACGGCGGCGGGTCGATGCTGGTGCTGGTCGGCATCCTGGCCGCGCTGCACGAGCGGTCGCGCTCGGGCCGCGGCCAGGTGGTCGACGCCGCCATGGTCGACGGCGTCGCGCTGATCTCGCAGATGCTGTGGTCGATGCGCGGCATGGGGCTGTGGTCGGACCGGCCGGGCACCAACGTCCTCGACGGCGGCGCGCCCTACTACGACGTCTATGCCTGCGCCGACGGCCGCTTCGTCGCCGTCGGCGCGCTGGAGCCGCAGTTCTACGCGGCGCTGCTGGACGGGCTGGGGCTGGCCGGGGAGGACCTGCCGGCGCAGGCCGACCCGCGCGGCTGGCCGCGGCTGCGGGAGCTGTTCACCGCCGCGTTCGCCGCGCAGCCGCGGGAGCACTGGGAGCGCGTCTTCGACGGCACCGACGCCTGCGTCACGCCGGTCCTGACGTCGGACGAGGCCGCCGAGCACCCGCACCTGGCCGCCCGCGGCACGCTCGTGGACGTCGACGGCGTCCGGCAGGCCGCCCCGGCGCCGCGGTTCTCCCGCACGCCGGCGGGGCCGCCCGCCCCGGTGCCGCCCGGCCCGGCCGACGCCGCGGCCGTGCTGGAGGAGTGGTCGCGCCCCCGATGACGGGGACGCACGAGCCGCGGTGCGCCGCGGAGGAGGAGGCCCAGCAGTGAGCGAGCCCGGAACCGAGTCCGTGCTGGTCGAGCGCCGCGGCGCCGTCCAGGTGATCACCATCAACCGGCCGCAGGCCAAGAACGCCCTGGACGGCGCGGTCGCCCGGGGCGTCGCCGACGCCGTGGACGAGCTCGACGCCTCCGACGACCTGCGCGCCGGCGTGCTCACCGGTGCCGGCGGCACGTTCTCCGCCGGCATGGACCTCAAGGCGTTCCTGCGCGGCGAGCGGCCCTCGATCGAGGGGCGCGGGCTGTGCGGGATCACCCAGACGCCGCCGCGCAAGCCGCTGCTGGCCGCCGTCGAGGGGTGGGCGCTGGCCGGCGGGTTCGAGCTGGTGCTCGCCTGCGACCTCGTCGTCGCCGGGCGGTCGGCGCGCTTCGGCGTGCCCGAGGTGTCCCGGTCGCTGATCGCCGCCGGCGGTGCCGCGCTGTTCCTGCCGCGGCGGGTGCCGCACGCCGTCGCGATGGAGATGCTGCTGACCGGGCAGCCGGTCGACGCCGAGCGGGCCGCCGCCGTCGGGCTGGTCAACCGCGTCGTCGACGAGGGCGGTGCGCTCGAGGCCGCCGTCGCGCTGGCCGAGGTCATCGCCGCCAACGGCCCGCTGGCGGTCGCCGTGACCAAGCAGATCGCGCGCAGCACCTCCGACTGGACGGCCGAGGAGGCCTGGGCGAGGCAGCAGCCGCTCATCGAGCCGGTGTTCGCCTCCGAGGACGCCCGCGAGGGCGCGACCGCGTTCGCCGAGCGCCGCAAGCCGGTCTGGAAGGGGCGCTAGGCGGGCGGGCCCGTCGAGGTCCGGACGACGAGCTCCGCGGGCAGGCTCCGCGGCGCGGGGGCGGGCCGGGCGGCCAGCAGGTCCAGCAGGGCCTGACCGGCCGCCCGGCCCTTCTCGCGGGTCGGCTGGCGGACGGTGGTGAGGCCGAGGCCGGGCGCCGTCGCGGCGTCGTCGAAGCCGGCGACCGACAGGTCCCCGGGCACCCGCAGGCCGAGCCGGGCCGCCGCCTGCAACGCGCCCTCCGCGAGCCGGTCGCTCAGGCACAGCAGCGCCGTCGGACGCGGGTCGGTGGCGAGGACGGCATCCGCGCCGACCTCCCCGACCTCGGGCGTGCTGTCGCCGCCGTGGAACACCGGGACGCCCGCCCAGTCGAGCCCGGCGCGCCGCGCGGCGTCGCGGTAGCCGGCCAGCCGGTCACGGGTGACGGCGTAGGTGGCGGCCGCCTGCGCCCGCTCGTCCACCAGCCCGGGGGTGATCGGGTCCCGGTGCATCCCGAAGGAGACGACGGCCAGCCGCCGGTGCCCGAGGTCGAGCAGGTGCCCGGCCACGGCCGCCGCGGCGGCGCGGTCGTCCACGCCCACCCACGGCGTCCCCGGCGCCCCGAGCGCGGCGAGCCGGTCCGGACGGGGCTGGTCCACGACGACGAGCGGCAGCCCGCGGACGATCGCCGCCGCGAGCAGCGGGTCGTCGTCGCCCACCGAGGAGACGACCAGCCCGTCGACGACGGCGTCGCTCACCGCGGCCAGGCGCCGCGCGGGGTCGGACGAGCCGGGCACGAGCAGCAGCCCGGAGCCGGCCGGCTCCGCCGCCGACGCGACCCCGGCGAGCAGCGCGACGGCGACCGGGTCGTCGAAGGCGTAGGACAGCCCGTTGTCGTAGGCGACGCCGATCGCGCCGACGCGGCCGCGCCGCAGGCCTGCAGCGAGCGGGTTGGGCCCGGGATAGCCGAGCCGGCGCGCGGTGGCCAGGATCCGCTCGCGCAGCGCGGCGGAGAGCTGGTCGGGCCGGGAGAACGCGTTGGACACCGTCTTGGCCGAGACGCCGACCGCCGCGGCCACCTCCTGGAGGGTCACCGGGCGGTGGCGGTCGTGCGGCACCCGGTGATCCTCGCGTGCTTCATCGATGAAGAAGCGGGTACCGCCGCGGCATGACGGCGGTGGTCCCGCTCTGCGCGGTGCAGTTCGTCGACGTCCTCGGCACCACCCTGGTGATCGCGGCGCTGCCGACGATGCTGGCCGACCTCGGCGCGCCCGCGTCGGCGGCCACCCCGGTGGTGGCCGTCTACGCCGTCCTCTTCGGCGCGCTGCTGGTGCTCGCGGCCCGCCTGGGCGACCGGTTCGGGCACGCGCGGGTGCTGTCGGTGGGGCTGGCCGGCTTCGGCGCGGCGTCCCTGGCGGCGGCGGTCGCCCCGTCGGTCGGGGTGCTGGTGGCCGCTCGCGGCGCCCTGGGTGCGGCGGCCGCGCTCTCGGTGCCCACCGCGCTGCGCCTGCTGACCGCCGCGACCGAGGAGGGGCCGGCGCGGCGGCGGGCGCTGGCCGCGTGGAGCGCCACCGGGGCGGCGGCCGGCGCGAGCGGGCTGGTCCTCGGCGGCGTGCTCACCGACCTCGCCGGGTGGCGGCTGCTGTTCTGGGGGAACCTGCCGCTGGCGGTGCTGCTCGTGGTCGCCGTGCGCCGCACCGCGCCGCCCACCCCGCGTGAGCGCGGCGGGCCCCTCGACCTGGCCGGCGCGGCGGTGCTCGTCGCGGCCGTGGCGGCGGTCGTGGCGGGCGCGTCGCTGCTCGAGGACGGCGCGCACCGGGCCGCCGGCGCCGGGCTGCTCGTGGCCGGCCTCGCCGCCGCGTCGGCGCTGCCCGCCGTCGAGCGCCGGGCCCGCGACCCGCTGCTGCCGCGCACCGCCGTCGGGCACCCCGGCCTGCGCCGCGGCGTGCTCGCCTCGGCGGCCAACACCGCGACGACGAGCTCGGCGGTCACCGTGGCCACGCTGCACCTGCAGGGCAGCGAGGGGCTGGGTGCGACGGCCACCGGGCTGGCGCTGCTGCCCTTCAGCGTGTGCGTCGTCGGGGGCGCGGCCCTCTCGGCCCGGGTGATGCGGTCGGTCTCCGCGCGCGCCACCGCCGCCGCGGGCCTGGCCGTCATCGCCGCCGGTACCGCGGCCCTGCTCGGCGCGGGGCTCGGGCCGTGGGTGGTGTCGGCCGGGGTCGCCGTCTCGGGGCTGGGCATCGGGCTGTCCTCGGTGGCCGCCACGTCGCTCGGGACCGACGTCCCCGCGGAGCTGCAGGGGACCGCGGCCGGGGTGCTCAACACGGCCGCCCAGCTCGGCACCGCGCTCGGCGTCGCCGTCGTGCTGCTCGTCGTCCGGGTGAGCGAGGGGACGGCGCTGCCGCTGGCCGGTGCGGGCCTGGGGTGGCTCGCCGCCGCGCTGCTGGCCGCCCTGGCCGCGGGCCTCCTGCTGCGGCGTCCCGCCCGGGCCGCCGTCGCCGCCAGGAGCGCGGGTTAGTGTGCCGGGCACCACACCTGGTCGAGGGGAGCAGACATGCGTGACGCGGTGATCGTCGAGGCGGTGCGCGCGCCCGTGGGCAAGCGCAACGGCGGGCTGTCGGGGGTGCACCCGGTCGACCTGTCCGCGCACGTCCTCACGTCCCTGGCCGAGCGGGCCGGCATCGACCCGGCCGAGATCGAGGACGTCATCTGGGGCTGTGTCTCCCAGGTCGGGGAGCAGACCTTCGACATCGCGCGCACCGCCGCGCTGGCGGCGGGCTGGCCGGAGACGGTGACCGGCGTGACCGTCGACCGGCAGTGCGGGTCCTCGCAGCAGTCGGTGCACTTCGCCGCGGCCGGGCTCGTCGCCGGGCAGTACGACGTCGTCGTGGCCGGCGGCGTCGAGTCGATGAGCCGCGTGCCCATGGGCACCGCGCGCAAGGACGCCGACCCCTTCGGCACCCGGTTCGCCGAGCGCTACGCCGGTGCGAAGATCAACCAGGGGCTGGGTGCGGAGACCATCGCTGAGCGCTGGGGCCTGTCCCGCCAGCAGTGCGACGAGTTCTCAGTCGCCTCGCACGAGAAGGCCGCCGCCGCCCGCGCCGAGGGCCGCTTCGACGCCCAGATCGCGCCGGTGACCACGCCCGACGGCACCGTGGTCAGCCAGGACGAGGGCATCCGCGAGTCGACGGTGGAGAAGCTCGGCACGCTGAAGACCGCCTTCCGCGAGGACGGCGTCATCACCGCCGGCAACTCCTCGCAGATCTCCGACGGCGCGGCCGCGCTGCTGATGACGACGTCGGAGAAGGCCGCCGAGCTGGGCCTCACGCCCATCGCCCGGGTGCACACCGCCGTCCTCGCCGGCAGCGACCCGGTGGTCATGCTCACCGCCCCGATCCCGGCGACCCAGAAGGCGCTGGCCAAGTCGGGCCTGTCGATCGACGAGATCGGCGCCTTCGAGGTCAACGAGGCCTTCGCCCCCGTGCCGCTCGCGTGGCTGGCCGACATCGGCGCCGACGCCAAGGCGCTCAACCCCAACGGCGGCGCCATCGCGCTGGGGCACCCGCTCGGCGGCTCCGGCGCGCGGATCATGACCACGCTCGTGCACCACATGCGCGACAACGGCATCCGCTACGGCCTGCAGACCATGTGCGAGGGCGGCGGCCAGGCCAACGCCACCATCCTCGAGCTGCTGTAGCGGCCCGACCCCCGGCGCCCGGGGCCGCCCGCAGGGGTGGCCCCGGGCGCCGTTACGTTCGGCGGTCGTGAGCGCCACCGCGGGGGATCCCACGCTGCTCGACGTCCTGACGCTCGAGGAGGTCGACCGCGACCTCTACCGCAGCACCCTGGTCTTTCCCGACCCGCTGCCGCTCTACGGCGGCCAGGTCGCCGCGCAGGCGCTGCTCGCGGCCGGCCGCACGGTCGCGCCCGACCGGCTGGCGCACTCGCTGCACGGCTACTTCCTGCGCAGCGGCGACGCCGCCCGGCCCACCGTCTTCCGGGTCGACCGGGACCGCGACGGCGGCTCGTTCTCCGCCCGCCGGGTGGTGGCGGTGCAGGGCGGTGAGGTCGTGCTGTCGATGTCGGCGTCGTTCCAGGCGCCGACCGCCGGGCCCGACGTGCAGGTGGCGGCCGCCCCGGCCGCCGAGGACCCGGCGGAGTGCGCACCGTTCACCCTGCCGCGGCTCTTCACGATGGAGGGGCGGACGCCGTCCCAGCCGTGGCAGGCGGCTCACATGCCGACCCGCTTCTGGTCCCGGTCGACCGTGGCGCTGCCCGACGACCCGCTGGTGCACGCCTGCGCGCTCGCCTACCTCTCCGACATCGGCACCGGGCTCTCGGCGCTGCCGGAGGACGAGGCCGCGCCCGGCCCGACGCTGGACCACGCGGTGTGGTTCCACCGGCCGGCCCGGCTCGACGCCTGGGTGCTCATGGACCTCGTCCCGCACACCGTCTCCGGCGGACGGGGCTGGTACACCGGGTCGGTCACCACCCGCGACGGCGTGCTGGCCGCGAGCCTGACCCAGGAGACGCTGTTCCGGCCCGGCCGCAACCCGTTCCGCCCGGGCCGCTGAGCCGGTCGGTCCCTCCTCGGAGGAGCCCGGCGGTGGCACCGTCGTCCTGATCGGCGAGGATGGGGGGCCTGCGAGGGGGAAGGACGGACACGTGGCGAAGCACCGGGCACCCGAGGGCAGCCCCACCGACTTCGACGCGGCGACGGTCGCACTGGCCGACGTCTCGGGCGACTACACGATCGACGTGGCGCACACCCGGATCGGCATCCGCGCGCGGCACGCGATGGTGACGACGGTCCGCGGCGCGTTCACCGACTTCGCCGGCGAGGCCCACCTGGACACGCTGAAGCCCGAGGCGAGCAGCGTGTCGATCCGGATCCGGACGGCGAGCATCGACACCGGGCAGGCCGACCGGGACGCGCACCTGCGCTCCCCGGACTTCCTCGACGTCGAGCGCTGGCCGGAGATGGTGTTCTCCTCCACCGACGTCGAGCAGGTCGACGAGGAGACCTTCGAGGTCACCGGCGACCTCACCATCCGCGACGTCACCCGGCCGGTGACGGTCGAGTTCACCCTGACCGGGTCGGCGAAGGACCCCTTCGGCAACACCCGTGTGGGCTTCGAGGGCGCGCTGTCGATCAAGCGCAGCGACTGGGGCCTGGTCTGGAACACCCCGCTGGACACCGGCGGCGTGCTGGTCAGCGACCGCATCCAGGTCGAGTTCGACGTCTCGGTGATCCGCAGCGCCTGACGCCGCTCAGTCCGGCCGGCGCGGGCGGTCCTCCCCGCATGGCGCGCGTGCTGCTGGACATGGCGGTCTCCCTCGACGGCCTGGTGAGCGGTCCCGGCGGGACCGACGTCGGCCTCTACGACTGGTTCTTCGACCCTCCCGAGGCCAGCCGGCCCGTCGTCGAGGCGATGGTGGCCGACACCGGCGCGATCCTCGTCGGGCGGACCGCCTACGGGACGGCCGACGACGCCCAGGGCTGGGACGAGACGCCCTACGACGTGCCGCACGTGGTGGTGACCCACCGGCCGCCGGACCCGCTGCCGGCCGGGCCGGTGCGCTTCGAGTTCGTGGCCGGCGTGCCCGCCGCGGTGGCGCGGTCGGCGGAGCTGGCGGGGGAGCGGTGGGTGGCGGTCGGCGGCGGTGCCGACGTCGCCCGCCAGTGCCTCGCCGCCGGCCTGGTCGACGAGGTGCAGCTGCACGTCGTCCCGATCGTGGTCGGCGACGGGCTGCCGCTGTTCACCCGCCCCAGCCGCGCGCTGCGGCTCACCCCGGTCCGGGTGGTCTCCGCGCCGAGCGTGACCCACTGCCGCTACCGCGTCGAGCCGGGCTGACGCCTGCGCCCGGATCGGCACGTCGACGGATCGTCATGTCGACGGATCGTCATGTCGACGGATCGGCACGTCGAGGTGTCGTCCCGTCGAGGTGTCGACATGGCGACCGGGCGGTCAGCCGGGACGCACGACGTCGTAGCGCACGACGGCGAACTCGCCGTTCTGCGCCACCTCGCGGGTCACCAGCTCCACGTGCGTGGGCAGCAGCGGCGCCCCGGCGCCCAGGGTCACCGGCGCGATCGACACGGCCACCTCGTCGAGGAGTCCGGCGTCGGCGAACTGCGCGGCCACCGGGCCGCCGCCGACCACCCACACGTCGAGGTCCCCGGCGGCCGCGACCAGCTCCGCGTGCAGCGCGAGCAGGTCCTCCCGGGAGTCGACGGCGGTGAACCGGATGTCGGCGCCGGCGTACGGCTCCATCGTGCGGTGGGTGAGCACCCAGGCCGGCTGGTCGTAGGTCCAGGCGTCCGGGCCGCCGTTGTCGCGCAGCCACTGGTAGGTCGAGGCGCCCATGACCAGCGACCCGACGGTCTTCTCGAACGCCTTGTAGCCCATCGCCCCCTCGTGGTCGGCCTCCCGCGTGAGCAGCCAGTCCAGGGAGTGCTGCGGGTCGGCGATGAAGCCGTCGAGCGTGGTGGCGGTGTAGTAGACGGTGCGGGTCATCGTTCCCTCCGGGAGAGCCACTCGATGGGGTCGCCGGTGTCGACCGCGACACCGGCCTCGCGCAGCCAGTGCCGGGCCAGGAGCCGGCGGTGCGCGGAGAAGGTGAGGACGTGCGCGACGACGCTGCCGAGGACGAAGCTCTCCGGCGGCTCGCACAGCGCGTCGACCAGCCGGTCGCCCCAGGCGCCGCGGCGGGCGATCTCGCGGACGGCGGCCAGCCAGCGCGGCGCGACGGCGTCGTGCCGGTCGAGCAGCGCGGCAGGGTCGTCGGCGCCGCGGACGGGGGCGTCGCCGCCCTCGAGGGAGGCCACCCACACCTCCGTCGTCCACACGAGGGTGTCCAGGACGGCGGCCAGCGTCTCCTCGGCGCCGTCCCAGGGCAGCACCGACAGGCCCGGTGCCCGCACCCGCCGGTACTCCTCGGCGGGCAGGCCCTTGGCCAGCTCCAGCAGGGCGCGGGTGTCCTCGACGCCGTGGTGCACCAGCAGTGCGGTGACCTCGTCGCCGCCGCGGCGGGCCGGCTCGTCGGACACCCACAGCGACGACGGCGGGTGGAAGTGGATGCCGTTGGGCGCGGGCAGCCAGTGGGCGTCCCGCCCGGCGCCGCCCGCGGCCGCCGAACCGGGACTGCGGCCGTAGGCGCGCGCAAACGCCCGGCTGAAGCCCTCGATCGACTCGTAGCCGGCGGCGAAGGCGGCGTCGGTGACGCTCGTGCCCTGCCGCAGCTGCCAGGCCGCGCGCTCCAGCACCACCCGGCGGCGCAGCGCGACCGGGGACTCCCCGGCGCCGCCGGACACCTGCCGGCTGAAGTGGAACGGCGAGGCGTAGGCGTCCCCGGCCATGTCGGAGAGCGTCCGGTTGTCCTCGTCGAGGACGGCGTCGAGCAGTTCGCGGAGGCGGTCGCGGCCGGGTGGGGTCACACGACGAGTCTGGCGACCCGGCCGCCTCCCGCGCCCGACCGTTCTTGCGCCGTCAGCCGGCCGCCCACGCCGCCTCCACCGAGGCGCGGCACCGGTCGATGTCGTCCCCGGCGGCGGCCAGCAGGGCCACGGTCGTCCCGGTGGCCAGCGGCGCGAGGACCTCGGCAGGCAGCACGCCCTGCACGACCAGCGAGACGAGCCCGTGCCCGGCGGCCCAGACCTGGGTGGCCAGCGTGCGCGGGTCGGCGCCGGGGGCCAGCCGGCCCTCGTCGCGCGCCCGGGCCGCCGCGGCCACCAGCCGGTCGAACGACGCGTCGGCGGCCGCCTCGTCGGCGAGGTCGGCGCCGGCGTCGAACATCGCCCGGTACAGCTCCGGGTGCTCCAGGGCCGTGCGGGCGTAGGCCACACCGAGGGCGGCGAGGTCGTGCACCGCGTCGTCGGTCCGGGGGACGGCGGCCAGCCGGGCCGCCAGGCGGGTGAAGCCCTCCTGCCGGACCGCGCTCCACAGCCCGGGCATCCCGCCGAAGTGCGTGTAGACCGCCATCGTCGAGGCACCGGTGCCCTCCACCAGCGCACGCAGGGTCACCGGCTCGCGCGCGGCGAGCATCCGGGCCGCCCGCTCGACGAGGAGCAGACGGACGGCGGGATCGGGTCGACGGGGCACTGGACCATCATGCCATAGCAACGCTATGGTTCAGTCCCGACCACCCCTCAGGAGGAACCGTGACCGTCGAGCTGATCGACCCGCCCGGCCTGCCCGTCCCCGGCGTCTACCGCCAGATGGCCGTCGCCCGCGGGAGCCGCACCGTCTACCTCGCCGGCCAGGTGGCCCGCACCGCCACCGGCGAACCCGTCGGCGCCGGCGACCTCGCCGCCCAGGTCGAGCAGGCCTACCTCAACGTCGCCACCGCGCTCGACGCCGTCGGCGGCAGCTTCGACGACGTCGCGAAGGTGACCCTGTACCTCGTCGACTGGGACCCCTCCAAGCTCGCCGCGCTCGGCGAGGGTGTGGGGCGGGCCGCGGCGAAGCTGGGGTGCGACCTCACCCGGCCGGTGACCCTGCTCCCGGTGGCCGCGCTGGCCGAGCCGGACCTGCTCGTCGAGGTGGACGCGACCGCCGTCCTGGAGTGACGGGCTCGGAGCGACGGCCCGGGGTGACCGCCACCGGCACGGGTGCGTGTCGGTGGTGCGCGACCGGGTAGGGCAGCACGGCGCGGCGGCCGGAGGGCGGCCGCGCCCCCCGGCCGGGCGGGATCGCCGTGCCGGGCGCCCGCTGCACCACCGGAAGAGGCCTCACCGTGCCGCCACGCGCATCGACCGACGCCGCCCCGGGCTCCTTGCAGGCGGAGTCCGCCGCCGAGGAGTACCACCCGGACCCGAAGCGGTGGAGCGCGCTGTCGGTCACCCTCGTCGTCGGCTTCATGAGCCTGCTCGACGTCAGCATCGTGTCCGTGGCCCTGCCCTCGCTGCAGCGCGACCTCGGCGCCACCCCGGCGACCGTGCAGTGGGTGGTGTCGGGCTACGCGCTCACCTTCGGGCTGATGCTGGTGCCCGCCGGGCGGCTCGGTGACGCCTTCGGCCGGCGGCGGCTGTTCCTCCTCGGGCTGGCCGGCTTCGTGCTGTCCAGCGCCGCGGCGGGGGCGGCGCCGTCGGTCGCCTGGCTGATCGCCGCGCGGCTCGTGCAGGGGCTGGCCGCCGGGTGCCTGGCGCCGCAGAACTCCGCGCTGATCCAGCAGCTGTTCCGCGGCGGCGAGCGCGGGCGGGCGTTCGGCCTGTTCGGCGCCACGGTCGGCATCTCCACCGCCGTGGGCCCGGTCGTCGGCGGCGCGATCCTCGGGCTGGCCGACGGGGCCGACGGCTGGCGGTGGCTGTTCTACGTCAACGTGCCGATCGGCGTCGTCGCGTTCGCGCTGGCCCTGCGGCTGCTGCCCCGCGGCGGGGGCGGCGGGCGCGGGCGGATCGACGTCGTCGGGGTGCTGCTGCTCGGCGCCGGTGCGCTGGCGGTGCTGTTCCCGCTGGTGCAGGCGGAGTCCGGCGGGCTGGCGCAGCTGTGGTGGCTCTTCGGTGCCGGGGCGGCGCTCCTCGTGGCGTTCGTCTCCTGGGAGCGGCGGGTGGTGGCGCACGACGGGCAGCCGGTGTTCGACCCGCGGCTGGTCACGCAGACCCGCGGCTACGGCATCGGCGCGGCGCTGGGCACCGTCTACTTCGTCGGGTTCAGCGGCATCTGGCTGGTGCTGGCGCTGTTCTTCCAGACCGGCCTGGGCTACACGCCGCTGCAGTCGGGTCTGGCGGTGACGCCGTTCGCCCTCGGGTCGGCGTCCGCGGCCGTGGTGGCCGGGCGGCTGGTCGAGCGGTACGGGCGGAGGCTGACGGTCCTCGGGCTCTCGGGCGTCGTCCTCGGGCTGGCCGCCGCGGCGGTCGTCCTGCTGCTGGTGCCGCCGTCGGCCGCCGGGTGGGCGATCGCGCCGGCCCTGCTCGTGGGCGGCATCGGCGGCGGGTTCGTCATCTCGCCGAACATCACGATGACCCTGCGCGACGTGCCGGTGTCGATGGCCGGCTCGGCCGGCGGCGGCCTGCAGACGGCGCAGCGGTTCGGGGCGGCGATCGGCACGGCGGCGCTGCCGGGGTTGTTCTACCTCGTCCTCTCGGCGACCGGCGACGACTACCCGGCCGCGGCGGCCGCGGGACTGGCCGTGTCGGTGCTGGGCGCCGTGGCCGCGCTGGTGCTCGGCGTGGTCGACCTGCGCCGCAACCGCGCCGAGGACGCCGCCGCGGCCGCCGACGACGAGGCCGACGGCGTGCACGGTCACGCCCACGCCTGGCACCACTGACGCCGGCCGGCCGCGTGCACACAGCGCTGCGCGCGCCGGCTCACTCCGGTGGACCTGCCCCGTGTCCACGAGCTCCGTGGCGACGTCGCGGACCTCGGTGTCGGTCCGGTTGGAGACGCGGGCGAGGGCGTCGAACGCCTGACCGGCGGTGAGGCGGAAAGCGCTCCATCAGGATGCCCGTGGCGTGGTCGATGACCGCGCGGGACTCGAGTGCCACCTGCAGGTGCTCGGTCAGCTGCAGCGCCCGCGCGTGGAGCAGGGCGTTGGCCACGGGGACGACGGCGTGGCGGGAGAACCGCTCCACGCGCTCCCGGGGCCCCGCGCCGGGTGCCGGGGGCGACTGCACGTAGGCGTCGAGCCCGCCCGTCACGGCATCCCGGGACGGGAAGGGCGTCGACACGACGCCGCGCTGGCCGGCCTCGGCGGCGGTCCGGGCGAGGTCCGGCCACCGTCGCTCGGTCCCCGAGTCCTCGACGAGGAGCATCCGGCCACGGGTCGCGGCCTCCAGGCAGGGGCCGTTCCCGGTGCGGTACTGCACGCCGTCGAGTTCGGCGGCCACCGGTGAGCTCGTGGACACGGTGCTGCCGCCCTCGGACCCGACGACGGTCACCGACAGGGCCGGCCGTCCTCCGAGCACCTCGGCGGCCAGGTCGGCGACCTGCTCCATCACGAGGGGCAGTGGGCGGTCCACCGGCACGAGTCCGAGGTCGAGGAGAGCGGCCGAGAGCCGGTCGTCCGCGGGGTTCACCCGAGTCACTCCGAGCAGGGCGGTCCCGGCCGTGCGAGTCGGCTGTGGGCGTCGGGGTCCCGGTCGTCGCAGGACCCTCGGACGGCGGGGACGGACCCCGGGGCACGCCGGCTGTGTGACGCGACAGCCAGGACGGCGCCGTCGTCCCGGGGCGCTCGGGGCACGCCCGGAGGCGCGTGGCGCGACCGGCCGCGGGTAGGGACCGCCCGTGGCAGACACCCAGGACGGTCCCGAGCTCCACCCGGTCACCCGCGAGCTGGCGGAGGGCCCCAACTACGCGGCGATCAGCACCCTGCTGCCCAGCGGGCGCATCCAGACGCAGTACATCTGGGTGGGCACCGACGGGGAGCGGCTCTACGTGAACACCGAGACCGGACGGCGCAAGTTCGAGAACCTCAAGAGAGACGCGCGGGTCACCCTGGCCATCCGCGACGAGGGGAACCCGTACCGCTACGCCGAGGTGCGCGGCCGGGTGTCGGAGACGACGACCGGGCCGGAGGCGCGGGCGCACATCGACGAGCTGTCGCAGAAGTACGACGGCCGGCCCTACCCGGCGGAGAACATCACGACCGAGCGGGTCACCGTCTGGATCGAGCCGGAGCGGCAGACGACGGCCGGCTGACCCCCGCCGTACCGGGCCCCGCCGGGCCCGGCGCGTACCGCGCGGTGAACTCCCCGGGGGTCATCCCGGTGACCCGGGCGAAGTCGCGGGTCAGGTGCGGCTGGTCGGCGTAGCCGAGGTCGGCGGCGACCTGGGCGGCCGTCGCCGTCCGGTCGCGCAGCCGCTCGGCGGCCTCCTGCAGCCGGCGCCGCTGCACCAGCCACTTCGGGGACAGCCCCAGCCGGCGGGCCGCCAGCCGCTGCAGCGCGCGCTCGGACAGCCCCGTCTGGGCGCACAGCTGGTCGACCCGCGTCAGGTCCGGCCGCGACTCCACCAGCGCCACGAGCCGGTCGACGAGCAGCCCCTCCCCGTCGACCGGGAGGAAGCGCCGCAGGGCGTCGTCGTAGGCGGCCCGCGCGGCTGCGTGCGCGTCGGGCGAGTGCGGGTCGCCGGCCATCGCCGCGCGCACCCGCGCGGCGAGCCGGTCGCCGTCGTCCCCCAGGACCTCGGCGACGTCGACGGACCGGTCGGTGTACGCCGACACCGGCCCGCCGGCGACGAGCGCACCGGCCGCCGGGGTGAGCATGACGCCGGCCGCCCAGCCCTCGCCGGTGAGCGTCGTCGTCGACAGCCCGGACACCACGCCGTAGAAGCGGGCGTAGCCCGGGGTGACGACGACGAGGCAGACCGGGTACTGCAGCACCCGCTGGACGGCCTCCTCACCCGGCGGCACCGACCACACCGGGATCCACGTCCGCTGCACCAGCGCGGCCATCGGTCCCGTCGTCTCGTAGCGGTACATGACGTGCGAGGCGTCCCGCGGGTCCCGCAGGTGCGCCCGCTCGATCGTGTCGCGGCGGTGCACGGGAGCGCTGTCGGGTTCCATCAAGACGCCAGGTTGCCGCATCGCCGATGCTGCCGTCATGGACGCCCCCTCCGCCCCGGTCCCCACCGGCACCCCGACCGCCACCGACTACGCCGCCGTCCTGGAGCCGCTGCTGGCCGTCGCCGACGCCGTCCCCGCCGCCGGCTGGGACGCCGCCACGCCCTGCGAGGACTGGTCCGCCCGCGACGTCGTCACGCACGTGGTCGACACCCAGCGCGAGTTCCTCACCGGCCGCGGGATCGACCTGGGTCCCGCGCCCGACGTCGCCGCCGACCCCGCCGCCGCGCTCCGGGCACACGCCGGCCGGGTGCTCGCCGCCCTGTCCGACCCGGCCGTCGCCGACGAGTCCTACGACGGCTTCTTCGGCCCGACGACGGTGGGGGAGACCCTCGCCCGGTTCTACGTCTGGGACATGGTGGTGCACCGCTGGGACCTCGCCCGCGCCACCGGACAGGACGCCGGCCTCACCGACGCCGAGCTCGGCCGCATCGAGTCCGGCGTCAGCACCTGGGGCGACACCCTCTACACGGACGGCATCTGCCGCCCCGCCGTCGAGGTGCCCGGCGACGCCGGCCGGGAGGAGCGGGTGCTCGCACTCCTGGGCCGCCGGGCCTGATCCGCGGGCTCCGCCGCGGTGCGCAGGTTCGCGACCGCGGCAGCCGAGGTCCCGGGCGTCTGCTGCGCCGACGTGGTCACCGACGGCAGCCCGTAGGGGTGGCGAGTCGCGCCCGGGCCCCTGTGACGACCCGCTGCCCCAGGAGCCGGAGCGCCCGCCACCGAACCGTTCCCGACTGGGGTCAAGACGCGGACGACGGTGGCGATACTCCGTAGTAACGCATCCAGGATCTTCGTGTCAGCGACGCAGGAGCAGCCCTCGTGACCCAGCCCGGCTCCATGCCCCCGGCCGACCAGCCCCAGGCCGGCTACCCGTACCAGCCGCCGCCCACGCAGCCGTTCGGCGCTCCGCAGGGCCCCTGGCAGCAGCCCACGCCGCCCGGCGCGGGGCTGCCCACACCGCCGGGCCGCCCCTGGTTCAAACGGAAGCGGTTCGCCATCCCGGCCGGGGTGCTGGCGCTGGCCGTGCTGGGCGCAGCCGTGGGGCCGAAGGAGGACACCGACAGCGTCCCCGCCGCCAGCTCCAGCGCGCCCGTGGCAGAGACGTCGGCGCCCGCCTCGAAGGCATCCTCTGCTCCGACCTCGTCCGTCCAGGAGGTCGCCCCGACTCCTGCGCCAGCGCCAGCGCCCGCCCCTGCGCCCGCTCCGGATCCGGCTCCCACTCCCAGGCCAGCTCCGGCTCCGGCACCGGCACCGGCACCGGACCTGACCATCGGTCAGGAGAACGCCCAGGAGTCCGCGAGGGACTACCTCGACTTCACCGCCTTCTCGCGCTCCGGACTCATCGAGCAGCTGGAGTTCGAGGGTTTCTCGACCGGTGACGCGACCTGGGCCGTCGACAGCCTGGGCGTCGACTGGAACGAGCAGGCTGCCCAGTCCGCGAGGGACTACCTCGACTTCACCTCGTTCTCGCGCTCCGGGCTCATCGAGCAGCTGGAGTTCGAGGGGTTCACCCCCGCGCAGGCCGAGTACGGGGTGAGCCAGGCCGGGTTCTGATCCGGGCTCCACCGGAGCTCCGTCGACGGGGCCCCGCGTCGGATCGCGCCGGGACCGGTCACCGCCCGAGGATCTCCGGGATGAACGGGGACCGGCGGCTCGTCGAGGAGGGCTGGGGCGCAGCCCTCGGCTTCCCGCGGTCTCCCTCGACCCCGCCGGCCCGGTGGTCGAGGTCGAGGTCCTGGAGTCCGCCGACCTGCCCGCACCCTGGTCCCGGTGGGACGCGTTCGAGGGAACCGGCTACGAGCGGGTCCTGGCTCCCGTCGCCACGGACGGCGGCGACGTCGAGGCGTACCTCTACGTGCACCTCGCACCCGACGGGGGCTGAGCCGCCCACGCCCGGGGTAGGCCCGGCGACATGCACCCTGGGCACACCGACACCGCCGACGGGCCCCGCGAGGGCCGGCTTCAGCTGCGCGACGGCCGCACGATGGCCTACGCCGAGTGGGGCGACCCCGACGGGCGGCCGGTGCTCGGCTGCCACGGCTCCCCGAGCTCCCGGCTCGAGCGGCACGTCGACGACGCCGGCGCCTACCGCCGCTGGGGCGTGCGGCTGGTCGTGCCCGACCGGCCCGGCTTCGGGCGCTCGGACCCGCAGCCGGGCCGGCGGGTGACCGACTGGCCCGGCGACGTCGCCCAGCTGCTGGACTCGCTGGGCATCGACCGCTTCGCCGCCCTGTCGCTGTCCGGAGGGGCGGCCTACGCGCTGGCCTGCGCGCACGCGATGCCCGACCGGGTGACCACCGTGGGGATCCTCGGCGGCGCCCCGCCGCCGGACGTGCCGTGGCCGTGGCCGGGCTGGCTGCCGACGTCGGTCCGCGCGGCCGTGCACCGGCCCTCCCCGGCGACGGCGGCGCTGCTGCGGCCGGTGTTCGCGCCGCTGACCGTCCGCCCGCAGCTGCTGCCGCGCTACCTGCAGCTGCGGCTCAACCCCGCCGACCGCCGGGTGCTCGGCCGCCCCGCGGTCCGGCGGGTCATGGCCCGCGCCTTCACCGAGGGGATGCGCCAGGGCGTCGCGGCGCTGGCCGAGGACCGGGCGCTGCTGTTCCGGCCGTGGGGCTTCCCGGTGGGCGAGGTGCGCCAGCACGTCGACGTCTGGCACGGCACGCAGGACTGGCAGGTGCCGGTGGCGCTCGGCCGGGTGCTGGCCGGGATGCTGCCCAACTGCACGGCGCACTGGTTCGCCGGCGAGGGCCACTTCCTGGTCTTCGACCACGCCCGCGACGTCTACGGTGCACTCGCGGTCTGAGTGGGTAGCGCCGCGGCATGCCTCCCGACCAGCGCGGCAGCAGCACCGTGCCGCCCACCTTCGTCGACGCCAACCGCCTGTGGGTCGACTCGCGGATCCGCTACGAGATCGGCCTGCGGGTCGAGGGCGCCATCCTGCGTCGTCTGGGGGCCCGCGGGCAGCGCGCCGTCGAGATCGGCACCGGCCGCCGCGGCCTGGGTACCCGGGTCGCCGTCGAGCAGCTGGGCGCCACCGACGTGACCGCGTTCGACCTGTACCCGGCCACCGTCGGCCGCGCCCGGATGGCCTGCGCCGACCTCGGTGAGCGGGTCACCTTCCGGGTGGGGGACGCCACCGCCCTCCCGGTCGACGACGCCAGCGCGGACCTCGTCGTCGACTTCCACGCGCTGCACCACATCGCCGACTGGCGTGCCGCCGTCGCCGAGGCCGCCCGCGTGCTGCGCCCCGGCGGGCAGCTGGCGCTCACCGAGATGACCGCCCGCTTCGTCGACGCGCCGTGGCTGCGCGCGGTCTCCCGCCACCCGGCCGACCGCTTCTCCACCGACGAGCTGCTCGCCGAGCTGCGGGCGCACGGCCTCGAGGTGCCGGCCGCGCGGCTGCGGCGGGCGGCGGGCGACCGGTGGATCCAGGCCGTCGCCACCCGCACGTGACCGTCGGCGGGATCGTCCGCGGGAGCCTGGCGCTGCTGGGCCGGCACGCCGGGCGGGTCTACGCGCTCGCGCTGGCGGTCACTCTGGTGAACACCGTGCCCGACGTGCTGCGCCAGCTGCTGGTCTACCGCGACCCGAGTCTCGCCTCCGCGCTGCTGGTCGACCTCGTCGGCTTCACCACCGGCCTGATCGCTCAGCTGTGGCTGACCGGCGCGCTCACCGACCTGCCCGGCACCGGCCGGGTGCGGCCGGGCGGCGCGCTCGGCCGGGGGACGGCGACCGCGCTGCGGGCGGTGCGGACCTCTCCGCTCGCGGTGCTCGCCGGGGTGGTGCTCGGCGGCGCGGTGTCGGCGCTGCTGACCCTGCCCGCGTCGGTGGCCGCGCTCGGGCTCGAGCGGGTGATCGGCCCGCTGGACGCGCCGTCGGCCGGGGCCTTCACCGTCGCGACCGTCAGCGACGTCGTGGCCAGCGCGGTGACGCTGCCGTTCCTGGCGGTGGTGCTCGTGCTGACCGCCGGTTCGACCAGGCACGTCGCGGGCAAGGGCAGCTCGTGAGCAGCCGCGTCGGAAGCCAGGACTGGGACGTCACCCGCAAGGCCGTCGGGTCGCTGTCGATCTGGATCGGGACGGCGGCGCTGTTCGCGCCCCGGTGGATCGCCGGCGCGCTGGGTGTGCGGCCCGACGCGGCGCAGGGGGACGTCGCCCTGCCGCTGCTCGTGCGGCTCGGCGCCGCGCGCAACATCGCGATGGGCGCGGCGCTGCTGGTCACCCCGGCGCCGCAGGCGAGGCGCACCACCGAGGTGACGCTGCTGCTCACCGGCCTCGACGCGGCGGCGGTGTGGACCTCGCGCGCGGAGGGCGACGTGGCGGCGAGGAGCGCCGCGCTGTCGGGCATCGTGCTGGCGCTGGCCTCCTACGGCGCCGTCCGCTGGCATCGCGCGCCGGCCGGACGCTAGCGCCAGGCGAACACCGGCTGCTCGAGGTGGGCGACGCGGGTGTGCAACCCGCGGCAGGCGACCTGGCAGAACTGGTACACGACCGCCGCGGTCGGGGCGTGCACCCAGCCGCCCAGCAGCGGCAGCCGGATGACCGGCGCCTCGGACTCGGGGATCGTCACCAGCACCGGGTCGACGTCGAGGTCGGTCAGCGACACCCGGTACACCGCGGCGACCTCGGCCTCGGCGGGGCGCAGCTCCCCGGCGTTCCCGGCCCACACGACCACCGGCGTCATCACGTAGCCGGAGCGGGTCACGTAGTCGTCGAGCAGTCCGACGACGTCGTCCGGGCCGCGCTCGAGGCCGACCTCCTCGGTGAGCTCGCGCAGCGCGGCCTGCACGGGCGTCTCGCCGGGGTCGAGCCGGCCGCCGGGCAGCGCCCACTGCCCGGCGTGCGCCCGCAGCCGCGCCGCCCGCCGGGTCACCAGCAGGGCCGGCCCGCCCGGCTCCTCCGTCACGCACACCGCGACGGCGGCCTGGCGCAGCTCGGGGCGGCCGGCCGCGCGGCGCGGGAGGTCCCGCAGCCGCGCGGCGGCCGTTCCCCGGTCGAGCGTCAGAACCAGCCGCGCCGGCCACCGAGCTGGCGGACGGCTGCGTCGAGCTGGGCGGCCACCGCCGAGACGTCGGTGTCGCCGTGCGAGAGGTGCAGGCGGGCGCCCACGTCGCGGCCCTCGGTCAGCAGGCCGCCGCGGCGGTCGACCTCGAGGACGACCTCGACGCCGTGCGGGGAGGCCAGGAAGGTCACCTCGAGCTCGTTGACCCGCCCGCGCAGCGACGACGGCGGGGCGAACTCGACCTCCTGGTAGAAGGGCAGGTCGCTGCCGGCCAGCCGGCCCTTCTCCACGTCGGCGCCGCGGAAGGCGAAGCCCAGGCCGGTCAGCGCCTGGATGACCGTGCGCTGCACCGGCAGCGGCTCGACGGTGACCGCGTCGAGGTCGCCCGGGTCCGTGCCGCCGGGGATGTCGACCCGGGTGCGCAGACCGATCTTCACCCCGCGCAGCGACCAGCCGTCGAGCGAGGTGAACGGGCACTGCCACGGCACCGGGAAGCTGAACGGGACCGCCGCCCGGGCGCCCGCCTCGATCCGGCCGGCGCCGGCGATCGGCGCGGTGCCGAAGGTGACGTTCTCCTTCCACTCGTGGTCTCCGCTCTCCACCTCGACGGTGGCCTGCAGGGACACGCGGAGCTCGTTGATCTCCTGGGCGACCTGGCCGCCGGTGAGGTGCACGGTGCCGGTGACGGTGCCACCGGGGGTGGTCGTCGGGTTGTCGAGGACGGCGTCGACGGTGGCGTTGCCGGCGCCGAGCTTCGCCATCAGGTTGCGGAAGGCCATGGGGGAACAGCTCCGTTCGGTTCGGGGACGGCGGGCACTCTGACACCACGCCCCGGACCTGGCGAGGGGTTCCCGCGCGGCCGGTCGCCGGCGGGCAGCACCCGCAGCGCCAGCAGGGCGACGTCGTCGGACCGGTCCGGCGCCAGCCGGGACAGCAGCGCGTCGCACACGTCGTCGGCGGGGCGCCCGGGCAGGTCCGCGGCGGCGTCCAGCAGCCGCGCGAGGCCCGCGTCGAGGTCGGCGTCGCGGCGCTCGACGAGGCCGTCGGTGTAGAGGACGACGGTGCTCCCCGGCGGCAGCGTCTCCTCGACGTCGGTGCGCAGAGCGCCGGGACGGACGCCCAGCAGCAGGCCGCCCGCCCGGTCGAGCAGCCGGGGCCGCCCCGCGGGCGGGACGAGCAGCGGCGGCGGGTGCCCCGCGGTCGACCAGGTCAGCGACCGCCCGCCTCCGCCCTCGGCCGCGGGACCGACGCAGGCGAGCACGGCGGTGACCAGCGTCGAGACGCCGAGGTCGGCCAGGGCGCGGTCGAGCGTGCCCAGCACCCGCGACGGCGGCCCCGACACCGCGTGCGCGATGCCGCGCAGCAGGTTGCGCACCTGGCCCATGACCGCGGCCGCATCCACGTCGTGGCCGGTCACGTCGCCGATCACCAGGGTCGTGCCCGCGCCGCCGGCGAACACGTCGTACCAGTCCCCGCCGACCTCGGCCTCGCGCGCGGCCGGCCGGTAGCGGACGGCGACGTCGAGACCGGGCCGGTGCGGCGGCTCGGTGAGCATCGAGCGCTGCAGGCTCTCGGCCAGATTACGGGCCACCGAGGCGGCGCGGCGCTCGTCCTCGAGGCGTCCGACGCGTTCCAGCGCCTGAGCGGTCTGCACCGCGACGGCGTCCAGGACGCGCACGTCGTCGTCCTCGAGGGACTGCGGCGTGCGCCAGCCGACGGTGAGGGAGCCGAGCAGCCGGCCACCGGACCGCAGCGGGAGGGCCGCCCACGCCTGCAGCCCCGGCTCCGGCGGCGGCTGGGCCCCGGCGTGCGGCACGAGGACGGCGCGACCGGCGGCGGCGACCGCGGCGGGGTGCTGCGCGCCGGCGGCCACCCGGGAGCCGAGCAGTCGTCCCGGCGCGGTGAGGACGAGGTCCCCGGTGCCCGGCTCCGGCAGGGCGAGCACGAGCAGGTCGGCGCCGAGCACCTCCCGGCCGTGCCCGGACAGCCGGGAGACCAGGTCCGCGCGCGTCTCCGCCGCCGCCAGGGCCGACACGGTCGCGGCCAGACCCGCCAGCGCCCGCGCGGTGCGCCGCTGCCGCTCGCCGAGCGCGCGGAGGTCGGCGTTGAGCTCCTCGAGCTCACGCGTGCGGCGGTACAGGTCGGCCTCCACGTCGGCCACCCGCCGCTGCCCGCGGTCGACCTCGCCGCGCGCCTCCTCCCGCTGCCGCACGTAGTCGGTGATGTCGTCGGAGCGGTGCAGCAGGAAGGCGACCTCCCCCTCCTCGTCGAGGACCGGCACGTGCACCGGGCTCCAGTAGCGCTCCTCGAAGCCGCCGCCGGCCCGCGGGATGTCGTACTTCTGGATCGGCATGACGACCGGACGGCGGGTCTCCAGCGCCTCCTCGAGGGTGGCCCGCAGGTTGACCAGTCCGTCCGCGGCGGGGTCGTCGGGCGGCATGGGGAAGGCCTCGAACAGGTGCCGTCCGACCTGGTCCTCGAGCGTCGTGCCGGTCGCCTCCAGACGGGCCCGGTTGGCGTGCACGATCACGAGGCCGGGGGTCAGCAGCAGGAACGGCGCGGGCGCCGCGTCGAAGACGCGCGCCCAGTCCGGAACCGGCAGGTGCTGACCCACCGGCCCATCCTCCCCGGCGAGGGGACCGTGGACACGCCGGGGCTACCGGAGAGTAGTTGGACGTCCTACTAAATCGGGCCTACCGTTCGGGCATGGCGTCCGCGGAGCTGCACGTGCCCGTCCACCCCGTCCGGTTCGTCACGGCGGCGAGCCTGTTCGACGGGCACGACGCCGCGATCAACGTGATGCGGCGGCTGCTGCAGAGCCAGGGCGCGGAGGTCGTCCACCTCGGCCACGACCGCGGCGTCGACGAGGTGGTGCGGGCCGCCGTCGAGGAGGACGTGCAGGGCGTCGCCGTCTCCAGCTACCAGGGCGGGCACGTCGAGTACTTCAGCTACCTCAAGGAGCGCCTGGCCGCGGCCGGGGCGGGACACGTGCAGGTGTTCGGCGGCGGTGGGGGCGTGATCGTGCCCGAGGAGATCGCGCTGCTCGCCGAGCGCGGCGTGCGGGTGTTCAGCCCCGAGGACGGCGCCCGGCTCGGCCTGCCGGGGATGATCAACGAGCTCGTCCGTGCCTGCGACGTCGACCTCGCCACCGAGGGCCCCGACGTGGACGCGCTGCTCACCGGCGACCCGCGGGCGCTGGCGCGGGCGATCACCGTGCTGGAGGCCGGCGCCGACGAGGCGCTGGCCGCACGGGTCCGTGAGGCCGCCGCCGGGCGCACGGTGCCGGTCCTCGGCATCACCGGCACCGGCGGGTCGGGCAAGTCCTCGCTCACCGACGAGCTGCTGCGCCGGCTGCGCCGCGACCAGGAGGACAAGCTGCGGGTCGCCGTCGTCGCGATCGACCCCAGCCGCCGCCGGGGCGGCGGCGCGCTGCTCGGCGACCGGATCCGGATGAACGCGCTGGAGTCCAGCGAGGGATCGCACACCTTCTTCCGCTCGATGGCCACCCGCACGGCTGGCGCGCAGGTGCCCGGACACCTCGACGACGTCCTCGCCGCGGTCAAGGCCGCCGGCTTCGACCTGGTCGTCGTGGAGACGCCGGGCATCGGGCAGGGCGACGCGGCGATCGTGCCCTTCAGCGACGTCTCGCTCTACGTCATGACGCCGGAGTTCGGCGCCGCCTCGCAGCTCGAGAAGATCGACATGCTCGACCTCGCCGACGTCGTGGCGATCAACAAGTTCGAGCGGCGCGGAGCCGAGGACGCGCGCCGCGACGTCGCCCGGCAGATGGTGCGCAACCGCGAGGCCTTCGGTCAGCCGTGGGAGGGGATGCCGGTGTTCGGCACCAGCGCCGCCCGCTTCGACGACGACGGCGTCACCGCGCTGTACCAGCACCTCCTCGGGCTGCTCGTCGAGCAGGGCCTGCCCGCCGGCGCCGGGGTGCTGCCGCAGGTCGACGTCCGCGCCTCGACCGGGCTGACCAGCGTGGTGCCGGCCTCGCGGGCGCGGTACCTGGCGGAGGTGGCCGAGGCGGTGCGGGGTCACCACCGGGTCACCGAGGAGCAGGCCGCCGTCGTCCGGCGCCGCCAGCACCTGACCACCGCGGCCGAGGTGCTCGACGGGGATGCGGCCGAGGCCGCGCGCGAGGCGGCCGCCGCCGCCGACCGCCAGGTGCTGCCCGAGGTGCGGGCGCTGCTCGACGAGTGGCCGGCGCGGGTGGAGCAGTACTCCGGCGACGAGTTCGTCTACACCGTGCGCGGCAAGGAGATCCGCACGCCGCTCAAGCGGCAGACGCTCAGCGGGACGGCGGTGCCGCGGGTCGCGCTGCCGCGCACCAGTGACGCCGGCGACCTGCTGCGCTTCCTGCGCCGGGAGAACCTGCCGGGCTCCTTCCCGTACACGGCCGGCGTCTTCCCCTTCAAGCGGGCCGGCGAGGCCCCGGCGCGGATGTTCGCCGGCGAGGGCGACGCGTTCCGCACCAACCGGCGGTTCCGGGTCCTGTCGGCCGGCAACGAGGCCACCCGGCTGTCCACGGCGTTCGACTCGGTGACCCTCTACGGCCGCGATCCGCAGCCGCGGCCCGACGTCTACGGCAAGGTCGGCACCTCCGGCGTCTCGATCGCCACGCTCGACGACATGCGGGTGCTCTACGACGGGTTCGACCTGTGCTCGCCCACGACGTCGGTGTCGATGACCATCAACGGGCCCGCGCCCGCCGTCCTGGCGATGTTCCTCAACACCGCGATCGAGCAGCGGCTGGACGCCTTCCGCGCCGACGAGGGCCGCGAGCCCGACGAGGCCGAGGCCGAGGAGATCCGCGCCTGGGTGCTGGCCAACGTCCGCGGCACGGTGCAGGCCGACATCCTCAAGGAGGACCAGGGCCAGAACACCTGCATCTTCTCGACCGAGTTCGCGCTGCGCTGCATGGCCGACATCCAGCAGTGGTTCATCGACCACCGGGTGCGCAACTTCTACTCGGTGTCGATCTCGGGCTACCACATCGCCGAGGCGGGGGCGAACCCCATCAGCCAGCTCGCCTTCACGCTGGCCAACGGCTTCACCTACGTCGAGGCGTACCTGGCGCGCGGGATGTCCATCGACGACTTCGCGCCCAACCTCTCGTTCTTCTTCTCCAACGGCATGGACGCCGAGTACACGGTGATCGGCCGGGTGGCCCGCCGGATCTGGGCGGTGGCGATGCGCGACCGCTACGGCGCCGGCGCCCGCTCGCAGCAGCTGAAGTACCACGTGCAGACGTCGGGCCGGTCCCTGCACGCGCAGGAGATGGACTTCAACGACATCCGGACGACGCTGCAGGCGCTCTGCGCGATCTACGACAACGCCAACTCGCTGCACACCAACGCCTACGACGAGGCGGTGACGACGCCGTCGGAGCACTCGGTGCGCCGAGCGCTGGCCATCCAGATGATCATCGACCGGGAGTGGGGACTCGCCGGCAACGAGAACCCGCTGCAGGGCTCGGCGGTCGTCGAGGAGCTCACCGACCTGGTCGAGGAGGCGGTGCTGGCCGAGTTCGACCGGATCGCCGAGCGCGGCGGCGTGCTGGGCGCCATGGAGACCGGTTACCAGCGCGGCCGCATCCAGGACGAGTCGATGCTCTACGAGCACCGCAAGCACGACGGCAGCCTGCCGATCGTCGGCGTCAACACCTTCCTCGACCCGCACCGGGACGAGGCCCCGCCGAGGAAGGTGGAGCTCGCCCGGGCCACCGAGGCGGAGAAGCAGTCGCAGCTGGACCGGCTGGCCGACTTCCAGGCCCGCCACGCCGACGAGGCGCCCGCCGCGCTCGCGGCGCTGCAGGAGGCGGCGACGTCGGGCGGCAACGTGTTCGCCGCGCTGATGGACGCCGTCCGGGTCTGCTCGCTGGGCCAGGTCTCCGAGGCGTTCTTCGAGGTGGGTGGCCAGTACCGCCGGAATGTCTGAGGACGACCTGGGGGAGCCGGTGCCGCTGGCGGGGCCGGCCCGGCGGGTGGTGTCGCTGGTGCCCTCGCTCACCGAGGCGCTGGCGGTCACCGTGCCCGAGCGGCTGGTGGGCGCGACCGACTGGTGCGCGCACCCGGCGGACCTCGACGTGCCGCGCGTGCGGGGGACCAAGAACCCCGACCGTGCGGCGATCGAGGCGTTGCGGCCGGACCTCGTGGTCTGCAACCGGGAGGAGAACCGGCGCCTCGACGTCGACCGGCTGCGCGCCGCCGGGATGGCGGTGTGGGTGACGGTGATCGAGTCGGTGGACGACGCGCTGGCCTCGATGCGCCGGCTGCTCACCGAGGCGCTGGCCGTGCCCGAGCCCGGCTGGCTGACGACGGCCGCCGCCGAGTGGGCGCGCCCGGTGCCGGCACCGGCGCTGCGGTGCGCCGTGCCGGTGTGGCGGGACCCGTGGATGGTCGTCGGCCCCCGGACCTTCACCGGCGACGTGCTCGCCCGGCTCGGGCTGGTCAACGTCTTCGACGCGGGGGAGGACCGCTACCCGCACGTGCCGGTCGACGACGTCCTGGCCGCGCGGCCCGACGTCGTCCTGCTGCCCGACGAGCCGTACCCCTTCACCACTGACGACGGCCCCGAGGCGTTCCCCGGCGTCCGCTCGGTGCTGGTGTCCGGCCGGGCGCTCACCTGGTACGGCCCCTCGCTGGCCACCGCCCGCGCCGAGCTGCTGGCCGCGATCCGCAGCTGACCGACTCCCGCGAGTGAGTGTCTGTCGTTACCCTCCGCTTCCCAGTGTGGCCACTCCATCCCTCTCGGATGCAGCGAGGAGCAGCCGTGAAGACACGCAGTGCCGTACTCCACACCCAGCCCGGCCGGTACGAGGTCACCGAGGTCGACCTCGACGGACCCCGTGAGGGCGAACTGCTCGTCAAGATGGCCGCCGTCGGGCTGTGCCACACCGATGACCACGACGTCCCACCCGGGAGCGCCCCGCCCCTCCGGCTGCCCCTCGCCGGTGGCCACGAGGGCGCCGGCGTCGTCGTCGGCGTCGGACCCCACACTCCCGGGTGGGCCGAAGGGGACCACGTGGTGCTCAGCTTCGTGGCGGTCTGCGGACGGTGCCGGATGTGCTCGACCGGCCGGCAGAACCTCTGCGACCTCGGCGCGCGACTGTTCACCGGTGCCCGGATCGAGGACCCGAGCAGCTTCCGGATGTCCTACCAGGGCAGGCCGGTGGGCCAGGCCTACGGCCTCGCCGCGCTGAGCGAGCACACCGTCGTCGACGCCCGGTCGGCGGTGAAGATCGACCCCGACCTGCCGCTGGACAAGGCGGCGCTCGTCGCCTGCGGCGTCCCCACCGGGTGGGGATCGGTCACCAAGATGTCCGACGCCCAGAGCGGCGACGTGGTCATCGTCATGGGCGTCGGCGGGATCGGGATCAACAGCGTGCAGGCTGCCCGGGCCATCGGCGCCCGGGCGGTCATCGCCGTCGACCCGGTCGAGTTCAAGCGCGAGACCGCCAAGCAGCTGGGCGCGACGCACACCGCCGAGACCATGGCCGAGGCCACCGAGCTGGCCCGGTCCATGACGAACGGCCAGGGCGCCGACGCGGCCGTCGTGGCCGTCGGCGTCGTCACCGGCGACCACATCGCCGAGGCGGTGGCCTCCATCCGGAAGGCCGGCACGGTCGTCCTCACCGGTACCGGGAGCATGCGCCAGGCCGGCGGCATCCCGATCAACGGCACGATGTTCACGGTGTTCCAGAAGCGGCTGCAGGGCGCGCTCTTCGGCGGGTGCAACCCGCGGTGGGACGTCCCCAACCTGCTGGCCCAGTACGTGGCCGGCACGCTCAAGCTCGACGAGCTCATCACGCGGACCTACTCGCTGGAGCAGGTCGCCGAGGGCTTCGACGACATGAAGGCCGGCCGGAACATCCGGGGGGTCGTCCTCTTCGACTGAGCGACCGGCCGGGCGCCGATCGGGGGCGCCCGGCCGGCGGCTGGTCGCACTGCTCTCAGCCGTCAGGGGAGGGCGCGGCGCATGAGGACGCGGGGGAAGCCCCCGGCGACGGCGTCGGTGTCCGCGGCCTTGGTGAAGCCGGCCTTCTCGAACAGGCTCCGCGTGCCGACGTAGGCCATGGTCAGGTCGACCTTCCGGCCCTCGTTGTCCACCGGGTAGCCCTCGACGGCCGGGGCGCCGTTCGACGCGGCGTACTCCACGGCGCCGCGGACGAGCGCGTGCGCGATCCCCTGACCGCGGTGGCCGGGCCGCACCCGGACGCACCACAGCGACCACACGGGCAGGTCGTCGACGTGCGGGATCTTCCGCGAGCGCTCGAAGGGGAGCTCCGCCCGCGGCGCGACGGCTGTCCAGCCGACCACCTCGCCGCCGTCGTACGCGAGCACGCCCGGGGCGACCGGGCGGCCGGTCAGCTCGCGGACGAACTCCCCGCGTGCCGGCCCGACCAGCTCGCGGTTGGTCCTGGAGTCGAGCCGGTGGCTGAGGCACCAGCAGACGTTCGCGTCCGGGTTCCTCGGACCGAGGACCGTCGCGACGTCGTCGAACCGCGCACTCGTCGCCGGGGCGACCTCGATGGCCATCCGGCCACGCTAGGGCCGGCGACGGCGCCCGACCACGCCCCGCCGCCCGGACGTGCCCCGCGGCCCGTCCTGCGCCTCGCCGCACGTCCTCGCCGTCGCCGTCGCCGTCAGCACTCCAGCCCGCCCTCGGCGACGCCGACGTCGATGCAGTCCAGGTCGCTGGCGAAGGACACCCGCTCGGCGGCGGTGAGGGCGCCGGGTTCGAAGCGCACGACGATCCAGCCGGAGAGGTGGGCCTCGCCGGCGAAGCTCCGTGCCAGGGCCACGGCCTCGTCGCGGTCGGCGAACCGGTACACGGTCAGCGCGTCCGACCGCACCGCCTGGATGCAGGGGACCTCCTCGTCGCAGACCTCGTCGGTCGCCCAGCGCCCCCCGGGCAGTGCCGACGGGTCGCCCCCGCTGTCCACGAACCTCCCGAGGTCGACGTGGCGCCGGCTGCTGTCGTCCTCCAGCCAGTGGTAGGCCTCGACGAGCCCGGCGCCCGCCACCAGGCCGACCGCCAGGCCGACGCCGGCCCAGAGACCTCGGGGCATCATCGCGCTCTCCTCCGCCCGCTCGCGCCCGCCGGGCCCGCCGGGCCCGCCGGACCCGCCGGACCCGGCGGGCCCATGCTGCGCGAGGCCGGGCTCCGGCGGCAGTGCGCCACACCCCGACGGGCGACGTCGGCGGGCTCCGCGGTCCCCGGGTGTCGACCTGTGGCGGTCTGCGCCCCCTGGGCCGACCGCAGGTCGACGACGGGCGGTCGGCCCCCGGCCGGGTCCTGCGCTCAGCGTCCGGGCTGCACGCCGGCCAGGAAGCGCTCGACGACGGCCGTCCACCGCTCGCGGGCCTCGTCGTTCGCCTCGAGGCTCGGCACGCCGATCTGGGTGGCCACGAGCGACGCCGTCCCGTTCCTCTTCGGCTCGCTCGTGACCACGACCGACGAGCCGTCGACGGCCCTCGTCCGCCAGGTGATCCGCCGGTCGGTGCCGCTGACCTTGACGTCCCCGCCGGCGAGGACCTCCTGCACCCCCGCGTCGCCGTCGGCGAAGGCCCGCCACCGCTCCATGAGCTCGGCCATGCCGAGCGACGTCGCCCTGCTCACGCTGTACTGGAAGGTGCCGTCGGGGCGCTGGCCGGGGACGCGCCGGCCGATGTGCTGCTCGTAGGCCACGGTCACCGACTGCGTCCACCAGCCGCGCTGCGCGAAGTCGTCGCCGAGCTCCTCGTACACCTGCAGCGCGATCTGCCCGTGGTCGAGGTCCTGCGCGCCGATGCCGTCCATGAAGCGGAGCCACTCGTCCCACGTCCGGCCCGTCGCTCGCTCGACCGGCCCGATCCGGGGATTCGTCACCACGGACGGGATCCTGCCGGATGCCAGGTCAGCCCGGGTGCCCCCGCAGCGGCTCGCCGACGCAGCGGCGGTGCAGCCGGCGGAGCTGGCGTGGGTCGACGCCGACCTCGCCGGCCACCGCGGCCACCGTCGCGCCCGCCGCCAGCCGACGCCGGACGGCCTCGGCCCGGACGTCGCTGACGAACGCGTGCGGCGTCGCCCGCCGCGTCGGGCCGACCGTGTCCCGGTAGGCCGGCAGCTCGCGGGACAGCACCGGGGCGCCGCCGCCGAACAGCCCGGTCCGGAAGGCGCCCGGCTCGACGACGACGAAGCGGTCGCCGGGCACCTCGTCGGCGAGGGTCTCGGTGAGCAGTTCGAGCGCCGCCTTGGTCGCGCAGTACACGCTGAAACCCGGCACTGTGACCTGCCCGCCGGAAGACCGGCAGCACCGCCCGGGTGAGCGCGGCCGGGGCGACGACGTGCAGCTCGAACAGCGCGCGGAACTCGTCCTCGGTGGTCTCCTCCAGTGCGCCGACCTGCGTGCGGCCGGCGTTGTTCAGCAGGACGTCGAGCCGCCCGACCCCGGCGACGACGTCGCGGACCGTCCGCTCGGCGACGTCGAACCGTGCCACCTCCAGGACGTCGAGCACCAGCGGCACGAAGCGGCCGGGCGAGTCCTCGGACGCCAGGGCCGACAGGCGGTCCGCCGAGCGGGCGACGCCGACCACCGTGTCGCCGTGCGACAGGGCGGTCCGCGCGATCGCCTCGCCGAAGCCCGAGCTCGCGCCGGCCACCAACCACGTCCGCGGGTCCGTCATGGCCCGGGACGCTAGGGCCCATCCCGGGCGCCCGGGGAGGACGTTCCTTGCTCAGTTCCCGGCCCAGCGGAGCACGCGCAGCGCGCGGAGGGTGTTCCAGCGGCTGGGCGGGCCGTCGCCGTCCTCGAGCGGGAGGTGCACGGCGCCCTCGTGGGGGTCCTCGAGCAGCCAGGTGCCGTCGGGCTGCTGCTTCTCGCGCAGCAGCTCCAGCGCCTCGGTCAGCCGCGGGTCCGGTGTGCCGCCGGCATCGCGGAGGTGGTCGAGTGCCCGCAGCACGTCGTGGTGCCGGTACGGCGGGAACGAGAGGGACAGGTAGCCGGGGGAGACCACCTCGCCGGTGCTGCGCCGCCGGAACAGTGACCGATCGAGCAGGTACTCCTCCCCGCGGGAGCGCGCTGCCGCGGTGTCCGCGCCGGTGGCGCGCTCGTACGCCAGCAGTCCCTCGAGCACGTTGGGAGTCGAGTCGAACGACGACCGCGTGTTGCCGTACTCGGTCCAGCAGTTCCACCCCCCGTCGTCCAGTTGCTCGTCGAGGAGTCGTCGCACGATGCCGTCGACGTCCTCGCCGAGCCACGCGCCGACGGCGACGGTCCGGCCGTTGATGCAGGCCTCGACCTCGCCGTCGAAGAACCGCTGCCCGGCGTGCTCCCAGCGGCAGTTCTCCCGCACGAGTGCCGCCGTCTCGCGCGCCGCAGGGGAGCCGGGGTCGAGACCGAGATCGCGCAGCAGCACGAGGGTGGGGAGCGTCGCCGTCCAGGGCTGGCCGCCACCGCCGTCCCACCCCGACGCCGGGAAGCAGGCACCGCCGGCCCACTGCCCGTCCGGGTCGCGCAGCGCGAGCAGCCGGGCGCCCCAGCCCTCGGTGGCCACCCGTGCCCGCTCGGCGGCGACGACGTCGGCCGGGGCGTCGAGCAGGTCGCGCACGACCTGCCACCGGATCGCGGGGTCGCCGTCGAGGAGCCAGTCCACCACCGTCACGAGGCGGGGCTCTCTGCGTCGACCGGGGCGCCGCCGAAGCCGATCTCGTTGCCGTCGGGGTCGCGGTAGGTGACCTTGCGGACGCCGTTCCCGTACGTCTCCCGCGACGTGGGCTCGAGACCGCGTGCCCTCGTGGCCGCGACCCGTCCGTCGAGGTCGTCGACGAAGACGGTGACCCTCGCGTGCCCGGCATGGTCGGGCTTCAGCTCGGTGTGGACGTACCGGTGCTCGGCCAGCTCCCACACGACCTCGACGTCGTCGGGCACGAAGGCCGGCTCCGAGCCGAACAGGCGCCCGTACCAGTCCAGCGCACGCTCGCGGTCGCCGACGGGGATCCCCGCGAAGAGGTCGACGGTCATGGCCGGACGCTAGCGAGCAGAGCTGACGTCAGGCGGGCTGCAGGAACTCCAGGCGGTTGCCGAAGGGATCGTGCGCGTGGACGCGGCGGAAGCCCGGGAAGTCGGCGTCCCAGGTGACCTGCTGCCCGGCGGCGCCGAGGCGCCGCACCAGCTCGTCGAGGTCGCTGACGAGGATCCCCGGGTGGGCCTTGCGGGCCGGGACGAAGTCGTCCTCGACGCCGAGGTGCAGCTCCAGCCCGCCGGCGCGGAACCACGCGCCACCGCGCGCGGCCAGCACCGGCGGCTTCTCGACCTCGGTCATCCCGAGCACGCCGGCGAAGAAGGCCCGCGCGGCCTCCTCCTCGCCGCGCGGCATGGCCAGCTGTGCGTGGTGCAGTCCCTCGAACACGGCCCCGACCCTGCCACCTCCGCGGAGGTCAGCGGCCGGCAGGCGGGGCATCGTCCCGGTCGGAGACGAACGTGCCCAGGGACCCGCGCTCGGAGAAGGCCGCCCACGTGTTCAGCGCGGTGATCCCGACGACCACGGCGCACCAGGACACGAGGAAGGCGAGGCCGCCGCCGCTCGCGTCCCCGAACTGCGTGATGCCGAAGGCGAGCATCCCGACGCCGACGACGATCCCGAGGACGGCGGCCGGCCTGCTCGGCTTGTAGCGGAAGGAACTCACGGCGGGGGGCCTCTCCTGTCCGGTGCGTCCGACTCGATCCGGCGGGCACCGTGCGTCCCCCTGCCGCCGGCGATGATCATCGGGGAGCCGGCCGCACCGCGCACGCCGGCGGCGCAGGATGGCGGGCATGCCGCGGCTGCTCGTCGTCCACCACACGCCCTCGCCGAACCTGCAGGCGGTGCTGGAGGCGGTCCGCGAGGGCGCCGCGATGGTCGAGGAGGTCGACCTCGAGGTCCGCCCGGCGCTGTCGGCCGGCCCCGCCGACCTGCTCGCCGCCGACGGCGTCGTGCTCGGCACCCCGGCCAACATCGGCTACATGAGCGGGGCGCTCAAGCACTTCTTCGACACCGTCTACTACCCCTGCCTCGACGCGACCGTCGGCCTGCCGTTCGGCGTCTACGTGCACGGCGGCGACGACACCGCCGGCGCCCTCAAGGCCATCGGCACGATCACCGGCGCCCTGCGGTGGAAGCAGGTCGCCGCCCCGCTCAGCCTCACCGGCGCGTCCACCAAGGAGGACCTGGAGGCGGCGCGGGAGCTCGCCGCCACCGTCGCGGTGAGCCTGTAGCCCCGGACGGCCATAGCCTGCCGGGGTGAGCACCCGACTCGTCGTCATCGGAGGCGACGCCGCAGGCGGCAGCGCGGCGTCGCAGGCCAGGAAGCGGCGGCCCGACCTCGACGTCGTCATGTTCGAGCGCGGCCGCGCGACCTCCTACTCCGCCTGCGGCATCCCGTACTGGATCTCCGGCACCGTCGACACCGAGAACGACCTGATCGCCCGCACGCCCGAGCAGCACCGCGCGGCCGGTCTGGACGTCCGCATGCGGACCGAGGTCGTCGGCATCGACACCGACAAGGGCGTCGTCCACTGGCACGACCTCGACGCCGGCACCGAGGGCACCGAGCCCTACGACCAGCTCGTGTACGCCACCGGCAGCGTCCCCATGCGCCCGCCGGTGGAGGGCATCGACGCCCAGGGCGTGTACGGCGTCCAGGTCCTCGACGACGGCGTCGCGCTGCGCACCGAGCTCGACAGCGGGCGCGTGCAGAAGGTGGTGGTCATCGGCGGGGGCTACATCGGCCTGGAGATCGCCGAGGCCTGCCGCGTGCGCGGGCTCGACGTCACCGTGGTGGACAAGTCGCCGCAGCCGGTGGGCACCTTCGACCCGGACATCGGCCGGTACATCGCCGACGCCGTCCGCGCCGAGGGCATCGAGCTGGTCCTCTCCGACGGCGTCGCGGGCATCGACGTCGGCCCCGACGGGCGGGCGCGCGCGGTGGTCACCGAGAGCGGCCGCGAGCTGCCCGCCGACCTCGTCGTCCTCGGGCTCGGGGTGCGGCCGAACGTGCGGCTGGCGCAGGAGGCCGGCATCCCGCTGGGCACCTCCGGCGGGATCGCCGTCGACCAGCGGATGCGCACGCAGGTGCCCGGCGTGTGGTCGGCCGGCGACTGCGTGGAGTCGGTGCACCGGCTGTCGAAGCAGCGGGTGGTGGTGGCCCTCGGCACGCACGCCAACAAGCAGGGCCGGGTGGCCGGGATCAACATCGGCGGCGGCTACGCCACGTTCCCCGGCGTCATCGGGACGGCGATCACGAAGATCTGCGCGACCGAGGCCGCCCGCACCGGACTGTCGGAGGCCGAGGCCGATGCGGCCGGGTACTCCTTCGTCGCCGCCGCGGTCGACTCCACCACCAAGGCCGGCTACTTCCCGGGCGCCAGTCCCATCCGGGTCAAGATGATCGCCGAGCGGCGCAGCGGCCGGCTGCTCGGCGCCCAGGTGGTCGGCCAGGAGGGCGCGGCCAAGCGGGTCGACGCCCTGGCCATCTGCATCTGGAACGAGATGACCGTCGACGAGGTCCTCTCCCTCGACCTGTCCTACGCCCCGCCGTTCGCCCCGGTGTGGGACCCGGTGCTCATCGCCGCCCGCAAGGCGTTCGAGGCGGTGGAGGCCGACGCCCGGTGAGCCGGGCGGAACGGACGCGGTCCCCTCGACCTCCACACCGTGGCAGCGGGATCTCCGGGCCCCGGGCGGGCGCTCGGCCCGCCCTCGTCCCGAGGGGGGACGCCGTGCCGTACCTGGTGCCGGAGTTCGACCACCACGCCGACCTCGAGCCCCATGTCGTCGGGCCCGGGCCGTACGGGGAACCGCATCGAGGGGACGATCACCGGCGGCGAGGTCTCGGGGACCGCCTGAAGGGCACGCTCATGGGCGGGAGTGCGGACTGGATGCTGGTCGGTGCCGACGGGTTCGGCCGGCTCGACGTGCGGACGACGATGCAGACGGTGGACCGGGCCCACGTCCACCTCCAGTACGCGGGGCTCCTGCAGCTGACCCCGGCTGTGGTCACGCTCGTGCAGGGCGGGGGCACGGCGACGGACTTCGGCGACCAGTACTTCGTCACCACCCCGCGGCTGGAGACCGGCGACGAGCGGTACGCCTGGGTGAACCACACGGTCCTCGTGGCCGAGGGACGCCTGGTGCCCGGGAAGCGGGTGGAGTACCGCGTCTACCGGGTGGCCCCAGGGGAGGACGCGACCTGGCGGGGTGGGAGCGCGGCGCCCATCTGCTCGACGATGCGCCGCAGCACCGGCTCGGGCGTGGCCAGGTTGAGCCGCACCGCGCCCCGGCCGGCGGCGCCGCACCGGGCGCCGTCCACCACCGCCACCCCGGCCTCGCGCAGGAGGTGGTCGCCGGGGTCGGGCACGCCGAACCCCTCCAGCCAGGCGAGGTAGGTGCCCTCCGGCGGCCGGTGGCGGATGCCGGGCAGGTGCTCGGCGACCAGGTCGGCGAGCAGGCGGCGGTTGCGGTCGAGGACGCCGAGCACCTCCTCGAGCCAGCCCAGCCCCTCGGTGTAGGCGGCGACGTTCGCGACGGCGCCCAGCGTGGAGGCGCCGTGCTCGGCCTCGTGCCCGACCTCGGCCCACAGCTGCGCGTCGGCGTCGTTGCTGAGCACCAGCTGCGCGCACTTGAGGCCGGGCAGGTCCCAGGCCTTGGACGCGCTGGTGGCGGTGAGCGTGTGGCCGGCGGTGGTCTCGCCGAGCGAGGCGTAGGGGACGTGCCGGTGACCGGGGAAGACCAGCGGCGCGTGGATCTCGTCGGAGAACACCCGCCCGCCGTGCCGGTCGACCACCTCGGCGATCGCGGTCATCTCCGCCGGCTCGAGCACCCGGCCGACCGGGTTGTGCGGGTTGCACAGCACCAGCAGGTGCCCGCCGGCGCGGAAGGCTGCGTCGAGCGCGTCGAGGTCGTACACGAACCGGTCGCCGTCGCGGGCCATCGGCACCTCGAGCACCTCCCGGCCCAGGGCCGGCGGCACCTCGAGGAACGGCATGTAGGCCGGGGTCGGCAGGACCACGGGCGACCCCGGCCGGGACAGGTGGGTGATCGCCGCGGACAGGCCGGCGAGGACGTCGGCCAGCGGCCGGATCCGCTCCGCCGGCACCTCCCACCCGTGCCGGCCGCGCAGGAAGCCGGCCGTCGCCCGGGACAGGTCGTCGGCGAGCCAGTCGGGCAGGTAGCCGAACAGCCCGCGGTCGACGGCGGCGTGCAGCGCCCGGGTGACCGCGGGCGCGGTGCCGAGGTCCATCTCGGCCACCCAGGCGCCGAGCGCCTCCGGGTGCCGCGACCACTTGAGCGAGCCCTGCGCGCGGAGGGCGGTGACCGCGGCGTCGGCGTCGGTCACCGGGGGGACCAGCCCAGCAGCGGGCCGAGGCGCTCGGCGGTGTCGGTGAGGATCTGCGTGTAGTCGGCCTCGGCGAAGCTGAACGGCAGGGCGAACACCACCTCGGTCACCTCGCGGAAGCCGGCGTGCGCGTACAGCGCCTCGGCGATCTGCTCGGAGGACCCGACCAGGTCGGGCGCGTACAGCAGCCGCGCCGGCCCCTGCGGGCTGCCGGTGCGCGGGGTGCGCGCCTCGACGTAGGCGGCGTAGCGCTCGCGCTGGTCGGGCGTCGCGCTGTCGGTGGGGATGACGACCAGGCCCTGCGACACCCGCCCGGCCGGGTTGGCCTCGCGGAAGGCCCGCACCTGCGCGGCCTGGATCTGCGCGAAGTCGGTCGAGCCATCCTCGGCCTTCACCACGCTGCTGGTCAGGAAGTGCATGCCGGCGTCTCCGGCCCACTCCGCCGACCGGGTGCTGCCGCCGCCGTACCAGAGGCGGTCGCGCAGGCCGGGGGAGTGCGGCTGCACCCGGTCCGACCACTCCTCGACGACGCCCTCGCGCCCGGCGAACGACGTCGCGGGCTCGCCGGCGACCAGGCGCAGCAGCCGCTCCACGCGCGTGTAGGAGAAGTCCTCGACGTCGGCGGTGTCGGGGTAGAGCGCGTCCTTGACGTCGTCCCAGTGCATCGGCGGGCCCACGCTGACGCCGGGGTTGAGCCGGCCGCCGGAGAGGACGTCGACGGTGGCGAGGTCCTCGGCCAGCCGCAGCGGGTTCTCCCAGCCCAGCGGCGTCACCGCGGTGCCCAGCTCGATCCGCGAGGTGCGCTGGGTCAGTGCGGCGAGGACGGCGACCGGGGAGGAGATGCCGTACTGCAGGTGCCGGTGGCGCAGCCACGCGCTGTCGAAGCCCAGCTGCTCGCCGAGCTCGACGGTCCGCAGGGTGGTCTCGTGGCCGCCTGCGGGGTCGGCGGGGTCGAACAGGCCGATGGTCAGGAAGCCGAGTCGCTCGAGCGGGACACCGGGGGCGGGCATGCACCGGATCCTGCCCGCCCCCGGCTCGTCGGTCCCAGGCGGGCGTCGAGGGCGGCGGTGAGGGCGCCGGCAGTGGTGTATACGGCCTCCCTGCGGCGCAACACCTGCTGGATCGTTGCGCCACAGTGAGCCACGCCACTACGGTCAGCCGCTGTGACGACCGCCGCGGTCCCCGCCACCCGTCTCGGGCGGGCGCTCCGCGACGGCGTCGACGACGACGGCCCGATGCGCGCCTTCCGGCTGGCGCGCCGCACCTTCCTCGCCGGCACGCGCGTGGACATGAGCCCGCTGGCGGCCGGCCTGGGCGTGGACCGGGCGACGCTGTTCCGCTGGGTCGGCAACCGCGACCAGCTGCTCACCGAGGTGATCTGGTCGCTCTTCGTCCCCACCTGGCGCCGGGCGGTGGAGGAGGCGCACGGCGAGGGCGCGACCCGGGTGGTCGACGCGCTCACCCGCTTCACCCGCGACGTGTGCTCCTCGGAGCCGTTCCGCACCCACCTGCGCCGGGAGCCCGACCGCGCCCTGCGGCTGCTCACCACCCGCGCCGCCGACTACCAGGTGCGGGTGACCGGTGCCTTCGCCGAGCTGCTCACCGCCGCAGAGGCCGCCGGTGCCGTCCTGCCGCTGCCGGTACCTGACACCGCCTACGTGCTGACCCGCGTGGCGGAGTCCTTCGTCTACGCCGACCTCATCGCCGGCGCCGAGCCCGACGCCGCCAAGGCCGCCGTCGTCTACGCCGCCCTGCTCCGCTGTCCTGCCCCGCCCACCCCGTCGTCACCTGCCCTGGAGGAACCGTGACCGCCACGTCCGACCGCACGTCCATCCCGCTGCCCGGCCGGCTCGGGGACCCCGGCGCCGAGTACCGCACCGACCCCCGCGCCGACCGGCGGCTGCGCGAGGCCCTCGCCCGCTTCGGCCTCGACGCCCAGGCCGCGGCCCCGCCGTTCCCGCGCGACACGCCGCTGGAGGACCGGCTGGCGTTCGTCCGCGGTGCCCACGACGCCTTCGAGGGTCTGTACGCGGCGGTCGCCCAGGAGGAGACCCACCGGGACGACGTCGTCCGGGCCGTGCGCACCGCGCCGGGCCGGGACGGCGACGAGATCCCGCTGTACGTCTTCCGGCCGGCCGGCACGGAGGGGCAGGCGCTCCCCGGGCTGGTCTACGTCCACGGCGGCGGCATGACGATCCTCGACTGCGACAACCGCCTGCACACCCGCTGGTGCGAGGACCTCGCCGCCACGGGCCTGGTCGTCATCGCCGTGGACTTCCGCAACGCGGTCACCACCGACGGCCACGCGCCGTTCCCGGCGGGCCTGCACGACTGCGCCGACGCGCTCACCTGGCTCGACGCGCACCGCGACGAGCTCGGGATGACGTCCCTGGTGCTGCAGGGCGAGTCCGGGGGCGCGAACCTGTGCCTGGCCTCGGCGCTGCTGGCCCAGCGCGAGGGCCGCCTCGGCGCCATCGCCGGCGTCTACGCGATGGTCCCGTACATCTCCGGTGGCTACGGCTGGGACGAGGAGACCAAGCGCGCCGAGCTCCCCTCGCTCGTGGAGAACGAGGGCTGGTTCCTCAACACGCTGATGATGGACGTGCTCGTGTCCACCTACGACCCCACCGGGGAGCACGCCCGCGACCCGCTGGCCTGGCCCTACTTCGCCACCGTCGAGGACCTCACCGGGATGCCGCCGCACGTCGTGTCGGTCAACGAGCTCGACCCGCTGCGCGACGAGGGGATCGCCTACTACCGGAAGCTGCAGGCGGCCGGCGTGCGCGCCACCGGCCGGGTGAACCTGGGGCTCACGCACGGTGCCGACTCGATCTTCAAGACCGCGGTCGGCGACGTGTACGACTCCACGGTCGCCGACATCTCCCGGTTCGCGCGGAGCCTGGCCGGCTGAGTCAGCGCACGCGGACGGCGAGCAGCGCGACGTCGTCGTCGGTGGAGCCGCGCACGCCCTCGAGCAGCAGGTCGAGCAGGTCGTCCAGCGAGCCGCCCTCGTCCGCCGCGAAGTGGGCGGTGAGCTGGGCGATGCCCTCGTCGAGGTCGGTGCGCCGGCGCTTGACCAGCCCGTCGGTGTACAGCAGCACCGTGCTGCCCGGCGCCAGGTCGACGGAGTGGGTGTGCCGCTGCCGCGCGGGGTCCAGCCCCACCAGCAGGTCCGGCTTCGAGGCGAGCACCTCGATGCGGCCGTCGGGGGTGCGCAGCAGCGGCGGCGGGTGCCCGGCGTTGCTCCACGACAGCACCCGGCGCCCGTCGTCGGTCCCGTCGACGCGGCTCACCAGCGCGGTGGCCAGCGCCCCGGTGCGCAGCCCCGCGACGGCGGCGTCGAGCCGGTCCAGCGCCCGCGCCGGGGGTCCCCCGCCCTCGAAGGCGAAGCCGCGCAGCATCGACCGCAGCTGGCCCATGGTGGCCGCGGCCGCGACGTCGTGGCCGGTGACGTCGCCGATCACCAGGACCGTGGCGCCGTCGGAGTCGTCGAAGGCGTCCCACCAGTCGCCGCCGACCTGCGCGCCGGCGCTGCTGGGCAGGTAGCGCGCGGCCAGGTCCAGACCGGGCGGGTCGGGCAGCTCGCCGAGCAGCGCGCGCTGCAGGGTGGTGGCCACCGACTCCTGCCGGGCCAGCAGCACGGCGCGGGCCACGGCCTGGGCGGTGTACCCCGCCAGCGCCAGGACCAGCCCCTGCTCGACCGGGCCGAAGGCGCGCGGCGCGTCCCAGACCAGGCTCAGCGTGCCCGGCAGCGACCCGGCGACCGGCAGGGGCAGGTGCGCCGACGCGCCCACCGGGCCGGGGACCGGCAGCGGCGGCCGGGCGGACGGGAAGCGCTCAGCGGTGGCCGCGGCGTCGGGCAGGAACACCGCGCGGCCCGTGGCCAGGGCGGCCGACGGCGGGTGCTCGGTGCCCAGCGGCACGGAGCCCGCGTCGCCCACGGCGGCCGTGCTGCCGGCGTGCCCGGGCGTGGGCACCAGCCGCAGCCGGCGGGTCGCCGGGTCGACCAGCGCCAGGCAGGTCCAGGAGGTGCCGAGCACCTCGGCGGCGGCCGCGGTCACGGCCGCGGCGACGTCGGCCAGGGTGACCGCGTCGGCCAGGGTGTCGGCGAATCGCAACAGCATGCGGGTCTGCTCGCCGACGCGCTCGGCTGCTCGCCGGGCGGTCTCGGCCTCGCGGGTCAGGGCGCGCAGCCGCAGCTCCGAGGCGGCCAGCCCGGCGACCTGGGTGAGCACCGCGACGTCGGCGTCGGTCCAGTCGCGGGGGCGGGAGTCGATCGCGCACACGGCGCCGACCACGTCGCCGTCGGGCCCGACCAGCGGCACGCCGCAGTAGGCGATCACGCCGAGGTCCTCGATGGCGCGGTTGGCCGACAGGACCTCGACCTCGCGGGCGTCGCGGACCACCAGCGGCTGGGCCGTGGACCGCACGTACTGGCAGAACGAGTGGCTCAGCGGCGTGCTGCGGCGGACCTGCCACTCCGGCGGGAGGCCGACCGCACCGGGGAACACCTGCTCGTCCGGGCGCACGAGCGAGACCAGGGCGGTGGGGACGTCGAGCAGTGTCCGGACGAGGGCGACCAGCCGGTCGAAGTCGGCGTCGGCGATCCCCCTCGGGTCGTCGGTCCCGCCGTCCGTGCTGGTCACGGGGTCACGGTAGTCGCCGGCCGGCACCGTCCCGGCGTCCACGTGCCTTCCACCGGGCACGGGCCCGCGGAGGGGGCCACGCTGTGTTCGCCGGCCCGTCGGCGGGTCGTTCACCCGCGTCGGCTGGGGTCGCTGCGGGACCGCCGGCGAGGGCCGCCGGCCGAGCCCTCCGGAGGCACCGTGTCCGTCCCCTCGTTCCGCCCGTCCGCTGCGGGGGTCGCACTGCTCGCCGTCCTGCTCGTCCTCGCCGGGCCGGCCTCGGCGACGCCGCGGCACGGCTCCCCACCGGCATCCGGCGCCGACGACGCGGACCTGCTCGTCATCGCCCACCGCGGCGCGTCGGGGTACCGGCCCGAGCACACGCTGGCCGCCTACGAGCTCGCCGCCCGCATGGGAGCCGACCACGTCGAGTGCGACGTCGTCAGCACCGCCGACGGCATCCTGGTCTGCCGGCACGAGAACGAGATCTCCGGCACCACCGACGTCGCCGACCGCCCCGAGTTCGCCGACCGGCGCACCACCAGGGTCGTCGATGGTGTCTCGCTGACCGGCTGGTTCACCGAGGACTTCACCCTCGAGGAGCTGCGGACGCTGCGCGCGGTCGAGCGGCTGCCCGAGGTGCGCGAGGAGAACACCCTCTACGACGGGCTCTACCCGGTGCCCACGCTGGAGGAGTACCTCGACCTGCTCACCGACCTGAGCCGGGAGCTGCCCCGCGAGGTCGGCGCCTACATCGAGACCAAGCACCCGACCTACTTCGACTCGATCGGGCTCTCGCTCGAGGAGCCGCTGGTGGCGGCGCTGCAGGAGGCGCGCCTGGACCGGCGCGACTCGCCGGTGTTCCTCCAGTCCTTCGAGACGGCGAACCTGCGCGAGCTCGACGCGGCCGGCGTCCGGGTGCCGCTGGTGCAGCTGCTGTCGGCGACCGGCGCGCCGGCCGACCTGGTCGCCGCCGGCGACCCGCGGACCTACGCCGACCTGTCCACCGCCGCGGGTCTGGCGGAGATCGCCACGTACGCCGACGGCGTCGGCCCGGAGAAGAACCAGGTGATCCCGCGCAACGCCGACGGGACCCTCGGGGAGCCCACGTCGTTCGTCGACGACGCGCACGCCGTCGACCTGCTGGTGCACCCGTACACGTTCCGCAACGAGAACACCTTCCTGCCCACCGACCTGCTCGAGGGGCCGGCGCCCGACGACTACGGCCGGGCTCTGGAGGAGCAGCTGCGGTTCTGGGCGACCGGCATCGACGGGATGTTCACCGACAACCCCGACACCGGCGTGGTGTCCCGGGACCTCTTCGAGGACGGTGCGCTCCCCGAGGCCGCCTGAGCGCTCACCGCTGCCGCGGCAGCCGGCCCATCAGGTGGAACTCCGGGTTGGGCGGGATCGCCGCGAAGTGGGCCAGCCGGTTCGACAACGCGAAGAACGCGGTGATCGCGCCGACGTCCCACACGTCGTCCTCGGTGAGGCCGTGCGCGCGCAGGCGGTCGAGGTCGCCGGCGGTCACCGCGGCGGGGTCGGTGGCCAGCCGCACGGCGACGTCCAGGACGGTGTGCACGCGGTCGTCGAGCGGGGCCTTGCGCCAGTCGACGGCGACGAGGTCGGCCAGGTACGGGTCGCGGGTGCGGATGCGCGCGATGGCCCCGTGCGCGACGACGCAGTAGGCACAGTCGTTGGCCGCGCTGGTCGCGACGACGATCAGCTCCCGCTCGCCGGTCGACAGGCCCGGGGTGTCCTTGTCCATGAGCGCGTCGTGCATGGCGAGGAAGGCGCGCTCCTCGGCCGGCCGCCAGGACAGCGCGGCGAACACGTTCGGCAGGAAGCCGGACTTCTCCTCGACCTCGGCGTGGCGCTCGGCGAGGTCGGGGGGGAGGTCGGCGGCGTCCGCGACGGGGAAGCGGCTGATGGGCCCGGGCGACGGTTCGGCGGTCACCCCTGCAGCGTGCACCGCCTCGACGGGATGCGCCCGGGCCCGCTCCGCGCCGCTGGTCCGCGCTGCTAGTCCACCAGGACGACGCGGTCGCGACCGCCGCGCTTGGCGCGGTAGAGCCGGGCGTCGGCCCGGCCCAGCAGCTGGGCCGTCGTCCGGTCGGGGACGTCGGCGGTGCTGGCCGCGCCGATGCTGACGGTCACCGGCAGGTCCCCGGTGAGCGGGGCCCACGGGTGGCCGGCGACGGCGCTGCGCACCTGCTCGAGGTGCGCGGCGGCGGTCTCGGCGTCCACGCCGGCGAAGACGAGCAGGAACTCCTCGCCGCCCAGCCTGGCGACCAGGGAGCCGGTGCCGGGCGCCGCCTGCGCCTGCAGCAGCCCGGCGACGGCACGCAGCACCTCGTCGCCCACGGCGTGCGAGCAGGTGTCGTTGACCCGCTTGAAGTGGTCCAGGTCGAGCAGCGCCACCCACACCTGCGCGCCGTCGGCCAGCGCCCGCGGCAGCTCGTCGTCGACGTGCCGCCGGTTGTGCAGCCCGGTCAGCGGGTCGCGCAGGGACAGCTCGCGCCAGCGGCGGCTCTGCCGGCGCGCCTCCGTCGTCTCGTAGATGGCCTGCATCGCGCGGGCACGCGAGTCGCGCTGCGCCGACTGCTGCTCCACGAGCTCGGCGCAGTAGCGCTTGTGCTCCTCGAACGCGGCGCGGTGGTCGCCGGCGGCGGCGTGCAGCTCGGCCTGCTCGGCGCGGGCCCGCACCCGGATGGAGGTCAGCCCGTGCTCCACGCAGCGGCGGACGCACTCGTCGAGGGTCGTCTGGGCGGCGTCGACCGCACCGCGCCGGCGCTGCACCTCGGCGAGGGTGAGCAGGAAGTCCGCGCCCGCGTCGCCGTCGTGCGAGCTGCCGAGCACCTCCGGCGCCAGGCCGGGCGTCAGCGCCGCCTCGGCCTCGTCGAGCCGGTCGAGGCCCATGAGCGCGCGGGCGACGGTGTCGAGCCGGCCGACGTCGAGGGGGATCCCCTGCGCGGAGGCCAGGTCCTGCAGCCGGGTGCTGAAGTGCAGGGCGTCGGCGAAGCGGCCGGCCAGGGTGTCGGTGTAGGCGCGGTTGTTGAGGATCCGCAGCTGCCGGTCGACGTCGCCGAGGTCCTCGGCCAGCCGCAGGACGGTGGCGTAGCGCTCGGGCGCGGCCGGGTCGCGGGACAGACCGAGGACGTCGGCCAGCCGGACGAGGTGGTCGACCCGCAGGGCCGGGAGGGTGTCGTCGTCGAGCAGGTCCACGCTCTGGACGGCGTGCTCGAGCGCGCCGGCGAGGTCGCCGAGTTCCTGGAACACCGCGGTGAGGACGAAGGAGCTGCGGGCGATCAGGTGCCGGGAGCGGGCCTCGGTGGCCCAGCGGTGCACGTCGTGGGCGATCCGGCCGGCCTCGGCGACCGAGCCGCGCCGGCGCAGCACGTCGGCGCCGGCCAGCAGGGCCCGCTGCTCGAGGTCGGGGCGGCCGAGCTCGCGCGCGGCGGCCGCGGCGTCGCCGGCGCGCGCGGCGGCCGGCTCGGAGTCGAAGCGCGAGAGGGTCTCCAGCTCGTCGAGCGTCGTGAGCAGGACCGCGAGAGGGTCCGGCGGGCGCCCGGCGGCCCCGGGCGCGACGCCGCTTGCCAGGCGGACGGCGAGACTGGTCACGGGCCCCCATCGGCAGGCGCAGGACCCGGCGACAGGCCGGTCGCGGGAGGTCCACCCGGTCGGGTGAGTCCGGTCGGGGTGGGGGAGACGCCGTCGGCGTCGTCCGCCCGCGACGGTACGCGGACGTGCCGGGAGCGGGCGGTCCCGGGCGCTCCCGCCGTCCAGCCGGCCATGCGCACCTCCCAGCCCTGCGGTCAGCCACGGCGCTGCCGGACCCGTCCGGCGCGCGCTGTGCCCTCCATCACACCAGACGCGGTCCCCGTCAGCGAGCAGCCGCAGGACCTCGACGCGTCGCCCCTGGCGGCGGCCGGTCACACCGGACGGCGGCGGAGCATGCCCTCCTGGACGACGCTGAGCACCAGCCGGCCCTCGCGGTCGAAGACGCGGCCGGAGCAGATCGCGCGGCCGCCGGCCGACCGGTCGCTCTCCTGCTCGTAGCAGAGCCAGGTGTCGGCGCGGGCCGGCCCGTGGAACCAGACGGCGTGGTCCAGGCTGGCGGTGGCCACGCCGGGTGCCCCGATCACCGTGCCGTGCGGCGCGACGGCGACCGACAGCAGCAGCATGTCGCTGGCGTAGGCCAGCGCACAGGCGTGCAGCCGCGGGTCGTCGGGCAGCGCCTCCCGCGAGCGGAACCAGAACCGCTGCCGGGGCGGTGCGGCCTCACCCCGGCCGGCGGCCACCCGCGGCAGCGCGCCGTCGAAGCGGAAGTCGAACGGGTGCCGGCGGTCCAGCCACGACAGCCACTCGGCGACGGGCGCCGGGGCGCCGGCCAGCGACTCCTCCGGCAGCGGCAGCGACTCCGGCGGCGGTGCGCCGAGCGCGGGCACCTGGTGCTCGGGACCGGTCTCGGGCCGGGCGAAGGACGACGTCAGCACCAGGGTGGTCCGCCCGTGCTGGACGGCGGTCACCTCGCGGGTGGCGTAGCTGCCGCCGTCGCGCACCCGGGTGACCTGCAGGTCGGTCGGCGCGGCCGGGTCGCCGGCGCGGACGAAGTAGGCGTGCAGCGAGTGCACCGCCCGGTCGTCCGGGACGGTTGCGGTGGCCGCCAGCAGCGACTGGGCCACCACCGCGCCGCCGAACGCCCGGTCGGCCGGGATCCCGCGCGGGCGGCCGCGGAACAGGTCGGGCCCGGCCTCCTCGACGTCGAGCAGGGCCACCAGCCCGCCGGGCACCGGTCCCGTCCCCGCCACCGCGCCTCCCGCCTGCCAGCCGACCCGTGCAGTGAACCACCCGCTCCGGCTCACCCGGCGAGGACGGCGACCACGTCGTCGTCCCCACACGAGCCGGCCGCGACCGCCCGGCTGCCGTCGGGGGCGACGTCGAGGGCGTCGTGACCGCCGAGACCGTCGCAGGAGCTCAGCGGCTCCCCGAGCTCGCCGGTGGCCGGGTCGAGGGTCACGAGGGCCGGCTCGGTGCTCCACGCGAGCGTCACGAGACCGTCGGACGGCCCGGCCGCCACGGCGTCGACCGGCCCGGTGACCGCGACCTCGACGGAGCCGCGGAGCTCGCCCGCGGAGAACAGCGACACCCGGCGGCCGTCGCGGACGTCGGTCAGCACGACGACGTCGCCGTCCCCGGTCACCCCGACGGAGACGTCGGTGTGGGTCGACGTCCCCACGGCCGCGACGACGTCGAACGGCACGACCACCGGCTCGAGTGCGGCGTCGTACTCGGCGAGCCGGTCCAGCGCGCCACCGGGCGCCGGATCGCTGATGACCGCCACCAGGCCGCCGTCGGGACGGGGCAGCAGCCGGTACGCGCGCGCCCGCGGGTCCAGCCCGGTGCCCAGCGGCGCGGTGCCGGTGACCTCGCCGGTGACGGCGTCGACGGCGACCAGCCGGGCCGGCTCGCCGGTCTCCTCGGCGGGCGCCAGGCTCAGGTACACGGTGGCGCCGTCGGGGGAGCGCACGGCGGACAGCACCGGGCGGCCGACGTCGACCCGCCGCTCGGTCACGTCGCTCCCCCGCACCGTGAGCAGGACCGGACCGCCGTCGTCGCTGCCGGCGACGAGCAGGGCGCCGTCGGCGGAGGGGTGCAGCGTGGCCCCCCGGCCGAGGTCGGGGAGGTCGACGACGTCGCCGACCTCCGCTCCGTCCCCGCCGGGGAGGACCTCGACGAGCCGGACGTCCGCGCCCCAGGTCAGGACGAACGCCCGGCCGTCGGGGAGCGTGGCGGCGTCGAGGGCCTGGACGCGCGGCAGGTCCGGGTGCGGCTCGCCGGCGACCGCGTCGAGCACCACGGTGCCGAGGACCTCGTCGAAGGGGACGGGTGCGGAGGCGGCGGCGGTCCCGCCGGGCGCGGCGGTGCAGCCGGCCAGCGCCAGGGCGCCGGCGGCGAGCAGGACGGGGAGGCAGCGGGTCGGGGTCACGCCGCGACGCTGGCGGCGGCCGCTTGCGACCCGCTTCGCTCCTGCTTGCCGCCGGTCAGCCCCCGGCCAGCAGGGCGCGCACGGCCTCGAGGTCGTCGGCCTGGCCGGCGGTCTTGTCCGGGCGGTACCGCAGCACGCGGGCGAACCGCAGCGCCACGCCGCCGGGGTAGCGGGTGCTGCGCTGGGCGCCGTCGAGGGCGATCTCGACGACGAGCCCGGGCTCCAGCTCCACACCCCAGGAGTGCTCGGCGCGGGCGTGTGCGGGGAAGGTGCGGGTCTGCCAGTCCAGCAGCTCGTCGGTCATGCCCTTGAACGTCTTGCCGACCATCACCGGCTCGCCGCCGTCGGGGTCGCGGGCGCCCAGCCAGATGTTGGACAGCGTGCCGGTGCGCCGGCCGTACCCCCACTCCGCGCCGAGGACGACGAGGTCGAGGGTGTGCACCGGCTTGACCTTCTGCCAGGCCCGGCCGCGCCGGCCGGCGGCGTAGGGGGAGTCGAGGGCCTTGACCACCACGCCCTCGTGGCCGGCGGTCAGCGCCTCGTCGAGCACGGCGGCGGCCTGCTCCGGCGTCGGCCGGCGGACGCCGGGCATCCGCAGCGGCGCGTGCTCAGCGCCGGCGAGCAGCCCGGCCAGCGCGTCGAGGCGGACCGCGAGCGGCTCGTCGAGCAGGTCGCGGCCGTCGAGGTGCAGCACGTCGAAGAGGAAGGGGCTCAGCAGGACGGCTGCCTCGTCGGAGGCGTCGGCGCCGTCGCTGCCGAAGCGGCTCATCGTGTCCTGGAAGGCGCGCGGGCGGCCGTCGTCGTCGAGGGCGAGGGTCTCCCCGTCGAGGACGGCGGTGCGGCAGGGCAGCGCGCGGACCCGCTCGACCAGCTCGGGCACCCCGCCGGTCACCTCGCGCAGCGTGCGGGTCCACACCCGGACCTCGTCGCCGTCGCGGTGGACCTGGATGCGGGCCCCGTCGAGCTTGTGCTCCACGGTGACCTCCGCGCCGAGGTCGGCCAGCGCGGCGTCCAGCGAGGAGCCGGGGCTGGCCAGCATCGGGCGCACCGGCCGGCCCACCCGCAGCCCCACCGTCGACAGCGCGTCCTGTCCGCCGCCGAGGGCGAGCGCGGCCGTCTCGTCCAGCCGGCCGGCGAGCATCATGGCCCGCCGCACCACCGGCGCCGGGACGCCGGCCGCGGCCGCCACCGCGTCGAGGACCACGCCCTCCAGGGCGCCCTGCCGCAGCTCGCCGCCGACCAGCCGGACGAGGAAGCGCTGCTCGTCGTCGGTGGCGGCCGCCAGGAGCTCCGCCAGCAGGGCCTCCCGGCGGGCGGCCGAGCCGCTGCCGGCGGTGCCCGCCAGGCCGGTGAGCGCCGCGTCGACCGCGGCCACGGTCAGGGACGGCGCGGCGGCGGCAGCCGGCGCGGCCTTCGCCAGGGTGCGCCAGCCGACCCCGACGCGGCCCTGCGGCAGCTCGCCGGCCAGCCACGCGGCCACCGGCCCGACCTCCCCGGGCACCTCCCCGGCCGCAGCGGCGCGCAGGGCGGCGGCGATGGCCTGCGCCTTGGCGGTGCGTGAGCGGTTGGCCGCCACGGCGGCGGAGGCGGCGACGACGTCGGCGAGCAGCACCGGGTCATGCTGGCAGCGCCGTTGCCGTGCTCGCAGCGGGGTGCCGGCTCGAGAGGTGAGTGTCCCCCGGTCCGGTTAGCGTCACTCCCGCGCCGGAAGGGGGGTGACCGCAGCGTGAACCTGGAGAAGGTCGTCTTCGGCTTCTTCGTGCTGCTCGCCGCGACCCTGAACTTCGGCTTCTTCCTCGGCGACATCTCCGACCCCGAGCTGCACAACGTCTACGAGCTGTTCGCGGCGCTGGTGGTCAGCCTGATCGCCACGGTGCTCAAGTTCGGCGACCGCACGCAGATCGGCGCCGTCCACCTCGCCACCAGCCTCGTGGCCGACCTGCAGCTGATCGCGGCCACGATGACCTGGGCCTGGGCGGTGCACATCTCCGCCGACGGGCTGACCGAGAACGCGACCGCGAGCATGGTGTCGCTGTCGGGCGGTGCGCTGCTGGCCAACGTGGTCTCGGTGGTGCTGCTCGTCGTCGAGACCGTCTCCTTCCAGCGCCACTGACCGCCGCCGACCGCCGCCGACCGCCATGGAAGCCGCGCCCCCGACACCGGTGACGACCCGCGGCCGCCGCGTGCGCCGGCGGGCGCCGGTGGTGCCGCGTGCAGAGGGGTCGGCGACGGTGTTCGTCGTCCTCCGCCGGATGCGCGCGCCGCTGATCACCCTGATCGTCATCTTCTTCGTCAGCGTGCTCGGCCTGTCGCTGATCCCGGGCCTCGACGCCGAGGGGCGACCGGTCCGCCTGAGCCTCTTCGACTCGTTCTACGTCATGAGCTACACGGCGACGACGATCGGCTTCGGCGAGATCCCCTACGCGTTCAGCTACGGGCAGCGGATGTGGGTCACCGGGACGATCTACCTGACCGTCGTCGGCTGGGCCTACGCGATCGGCTCGCTGCTGTCGCTGGTGCAGGACCGCGCGTTCCGGCAGGCACTGGCGCTGCGGCACGTGTCGCGCAAGGTCACCCGGCTGCGCGAGCCGTTCCTGCTGATCTCCGGGTTCGGGCAGGCCGGCGAGACGCTCGGCGCCTCCCTTGACGCCCTGGGCCGCCGGTTCACCGTCGTCGACATCTCGGAGAACCGCATCGACGCGCTCGAGATCGCCAGCTACCGGGCCGACGTCCCCGGGGTGGTCGGCGACGCCCGCGACCCGCACGTGCTGGGTGTCGCCGGGCTCGGGCACCCGTACTGCGAGGGCGTGCTGGCCGTCACCGGCGACGACGAGGCCAACCTCGCGGTGACCATGGCCGCCGCCCTGCTGCGCCCCGAGCTGCCGGTGGTCGCCCGCACGACGTCGCCGACGGTGGCCGAGCGGATGTGCGGGTTCGGCTCGCCGACGATCATCAACCCCTTCGACCGGTTCGGCGACCACCTGCGCCTGGCGCTGCGGACCCCGGCGTCCTACCAGCTCATGACCTGGCTGGAGAGCGGCCCGGGCGCCGAGGTCCCGCCGCGGGGCAGTGCGCCCGCGCCCGGCCGGTGGGTGGTGTGCGGCTACGGCCGGTTCGGCCGGCACTTCGCCGCCGACCTGCGCGCCGAGGGTCTGGAGGTGACCACCGTCGACCCCTCGCCGGAGGAGGAGCCGACCGTCGTCGGGGACGCCGCGGACCCGGACACCATCCGGCGGGCCGACCTGGCGTCCGCGGTCGGCCTGGTCGCGGGCACCGACAACGACACGACCAACCTCTCGCTGATCGCCGAGGCGCGGCGGATCAACCCCGGCCTGTTCGTCGCCGCCCGCCAGAACCAGCCCGCCGACGCCGCACTGTTCGCCGCCATGGAGGTCGACGCGCTGCTCGTGCCGACCGAGGTGGTCGCCCACGACGCCTACGCCCGGCTGAGCACGCCGCTGCTGTGGCGCTTCCTGCGCGAGCTGCCGCGGCAGAGCGACGCGTGGTCGGCGCAAGTGGTCGAGCGGCTGCTGGACGCGTGCGGCAGCCACCTCGAGGCGCTGTGGAAGGTGCGGCTCACCGCGCAGGACGCCCCGGCGCTCCACCCGCGGCTGGCCGCCGGGGGGTTCCGGCTCACCGACCTGCTGCGCGACCCAGCCGACCGGGACCAGACCCTGCTGGCCGTCCCGCTGCTGGCGCTGCGCCGCGGGGAGGCGCACCTCGCCCCCGACGGGGACCTGGTGCTCGAGCCCGGCGACGAGCTGCTCTTCGCCGGCCGGGCCGCGGTGCACCGGGAGGTCGAGGCGACGATGTTCATCGAGGGCGTCGCCGACTACCTGGTCACCGGCCAGCGGGTGCCGTCGAGCTGGATCTGGCGGAAGCTGAGCCGGTCGGCGCCGACGCCGGAGGCGACCGCCGCGTCCTGACGCCGCCGACAGGGGGAGATCCGTGGCCGACCAGGGACTGGGCCGACGGCTGATCGACGGCCTCACCGGCCGGGGGGACGCCGTCCGGCCTCCGCAGCTGCGCACCGACGACCACCGCTCGGCCTCGCGCCTGGAGCTCTTCTTCGACCTGGCGTTCGTCCTCGTCGTGGCCGAGCTGGCGATAGCGCTGCGCGAGGACGTGACCTGGCACGGGTTCCTCGTCTTCGCCGGGCTCTTCGCGACCGTCTGGTGGTCGTGGGTGAGCTCGACGCTGTACGCCAACCGCTTCGACCACGACGACGTCGTCTACCGGCTGTACAAGCTCGGCAGCATGGCGGCCGTCGTCGGGCTGGCGGCGTCGGCGTCGGAGGCCACGGGGGAGCGCTTCGTCGTCTTTGTGCTCTGCCACGTCGCGCTGCGGATCACGCTGCTCCTGCAGTACCGCCGGGCCCACAAGCACGTGCCGGAGGCGCGGCCGATCACCCGGCTCTACCTGCTCGGCGCGGGCGCCGGTGCGACGCTGTGGGCGGTGTCGCTGGCGGTGCCGCGGCCGGCCGCCTACGCGCTGTGGGCGGCCGCGGTCCTGGTCGAGGCGCTCGTGCCGCTGCTGGCGACGCGGTCGCGGACCGACGTGCCGCTGCACGTCGAGCACCTGCCCGAGCGGTTCGCGCTCTTCGTCATCCTCGTGCTCGGCGAGCCGGTGGCCGCCGTCGCGCACGGGCTCTACGACGCGAAGTGGACGGGTGCCGCGCTGCCGGTGGCGGCGCTGGGGTTCGTGCTCGCCGCGGCCTTGTGGTGGAGCTACTTCGACCTCGCCGGCGCGCGGGCGAAGAAGCTGCTGAGCGAGGCGGGGGAGTCCAACGGCGCGCACTCCCACGACGTCTACGTCTTCGGCCACCTGCCGCTGACGCTGGCGCTGGCGTCGGTGGGCGCCGGCCTGGAGCTCGCGGTCGTGGAGGCCGCGGCCGGTGAGGTGCCGGTGGGGACCCGGCTGCTGGTGGCCGGCGGCGTCGCGGTCTACCTGGCTTCGGCGAGCGTCACCACGTCGGCGATGACGGGGGAGTCCCGGCGCGCGCTGTGGTGGCCGCTGCTCGCTGCGGCGGTGGCGGCGCTGGACGTGTTGCTGGAGCTGCCGGCCGTGGTCGTCATCGGTGCCCTCGCCGCGCTGGTCGCCGTCGTGGTGGTCGCCGGCGGGGTGCAGCGGGCCTCCGGTGACCTCGAGACCGAGGAGGTCTGACCCCGGCGGTCCCCAGGGACCTCCGACCCTCCCGCCGGCCCCCGGGACGGCGTCCACTGGACCCGGCGGGTCGTCGAGGACCGGCCGGGAGGTGCGCTGCCGTGGACGCGTTCCCGGGAGGCGGCGGGATCGTCGTCGGGGTCGACGGGTCGGCGTGCGCACGGACGGCGCTGGCCTGGGCCGGACGGCTGGCCGGCCGGGCGGGCCTGCCGCTCCTGGTGGTCCGCGGCTGGAGCCTGACCACCGCGCCGCGGCCGGCCAGCTGGGAGCCGGCGTACGTGCCGCCGCTGGCCGAGTACGAGGCCGCGGTGCGGCAGGCGCTCGACGACGACGTCGCCGCCGCCGGGCTGCCCGCGGACGTCGCGGTGTCCTGCCTCGCGGTGCACCGCGCCCCCGTCGACGCACTGGTGGCCGCGGCCGCGGGCGCCGAGCTGCTCGTCGTGGGTTCCCGCGGCCGCGGCGGAGCCCGGGGGCGGCTCATGGGATCGGTGGCCACGTCGGTGATGCGGGCGGTGGACTGCCCGGTCACCGTCGTGCGCCCGAGCGGGACGACGCCCGGTCCGGGACCGGGCGGGACGAGGGAGGAGCGCCATGAGCACGTCCACACCGACGCCCGGTGACGACCGGCAGCGCTGGGAGATGTCCCCGGAGGAGAAGCTGATCGCCCAGTGGGAGGCGCAGCACGACGTCGCCGCCCGCGGCTCGCGCTCCGACCCGCTCGGCCTGCAGCACCAGCTCAGCCGGGAACGACTCGCCGAGCGCACGCGGCCGCCGGCCCCCCGGGCCACGGGCGCGACCGCCTCCCGGGTGGCCGCCGAGTCCGCCGCGGAGGGCGAGCAGCACCCCGAGCCCCCCACGGCCCGGCGGCACCCGTGGCGGCGGTTCCACCGCCACCCCTCCGAGCACTGACGCGGGCGGTCACCGCCGCGGAACGGGGCGACACGGGTACACCGGTCCGGATCGTGGGACCAGCGTGGGGGTCCTGTGGGTGGGACGTCCGCGGCGCCGCGGACAGGCTCGTCCCCATGACGAACACCGCCATGACCCGCACCGACGTCCGCGACATGTACGTCGTCCACCGCGCCTTCCGCCGGGAGCTCGGCCTGCTGCCCGGGCTGGTCCGGGCCGTCGCCCCCGGCGACACCGGCCGCGCCGCCGTGCTGGTCCGGCACGCCCGGATGCTGCTGCAGGGCCTGTACCTGCACCACACCGCCGAGGACGACCTGCTCTGGCCCAAGCTGCTCGAGCGATGCCCGCCCGACGCCGGGCTGGTGCACCGCATGGAGGCCCAGCACGAGCAGGTCGAGCACCTCACCGGGCTCCTCGGCCCCGCGCTGGACCGGTGGGAGGTCGAGGCCCGGCCGGCCGTGGCCGAGGAGGTCGCCTCGACCCTCGAGGCGCTGCGGGCCGTGCTGGTCGAGCACCTGGCCGAGGAGGAGCGGGAGATCCTGCCGCTGGCCGAGCGGCACGTCACGCAGGAGGAGTGGGACCAGCTCGGCCAGCACGGCAAGGGCCAGATGTCCGCGCGCGACCTGCCGCTGCTGTTCGGCTCGCTGCTGGAGGAGTGCAGCCCCGAGGAGCGCACGATGATGCTGCACGTCGTGCCGTTCCCCGTCCGCCTGCTGCTGCGGACCGTCTTCGCCCGGCAGTACCGCCGCTACGTCAGCGAGGTCCGCGGGACCGCCTGATCTCGCCGGCCAGGGCCGGGACGTCCGTCGGTCGCACCAGCCGGCCGGCGTCCCAGGCCCGGGCGAACGCCTCCTCGCCGAGCGCCGCCCGCACCGCCGGGAGCACCTGCCGGGCGAGGGCGACGTCGGGCGGGAAGGACACCGCCACCGCCGCGGCCTCCGCCGTCGCCGACCCCGCCGCGAACAGCCGGGCCGCGAGTTCCGGCAGCCCGCGGGAGGCGGCGATGACGGCCAGCCCGGGCAGTGTGTAGGCCAGCGTCCAGGAGGTGCGGACCGCCGCGGCCAGCTCCGCGGCCTCGGCCCACCGCGCGAGGGCGCCGTCCTCGTCCCCGGCGAGCTGGGTGAGGGAGGCCTGCACGTTGAGCACCGTGGCCAGGCTGAAGGGGCTGCCGAGCTCCCGCGCCAGCCGCTCGGCGTCGGCCAGCGCTTCCGTCCCGCCGGCCAGGTCGCCGGACTGCAGCAGCAGCTGGCCGCGGCCGGTGACGGCGTGCGTGCGCGCCCAGGCCTGCCCCGTCCGCTCCGCCAGGCGCAGCGCCTCGGCGAGGTCGCGGCCGGCCGCGTCGAGGTCGCCGAGGACGACCGCGGCCGACCCGGTGAGCACGAGCGCGAGCGCCCGGAGGTCCCCGGCTCCGGCACGCGCGGCGGCCGACGCCGCACCGGCCGCCGCCTCCGCCGTGCCGGGGACGTCGCCCGCCGCGTAGCGCAGGGCGGCCAGCGCCAGCAGCGCCCGGGCGTCGTCGGCCGGCGCCAGGCCCGTCCGGTCGACCCGCGACACCCACCCGAGGCCCTCGGCGACGTTGCCGCGCACCGTCCAGTACAGCCACGTCGCGCCCATCAGCCGGGCGGTGTCGGTGGCGCGGCCGGTGTCCACGAGCCGCCCGAGGGCCGCGCCGAGGTTGCCGTGGTCGTGCTCCAGGCGGTCCAGCCAGGCGCCCTGCTCGGCGCCGGCCAGCCCGGTCTCCGCGCCGGCGGCGAGGTCGAGGACGGCGGCCGTCGCGCGGTCGGCGGCCAGCGCCGTCTCGCCGGCCTCCTCCAGCCGCGCGGCGGCGTACTGGCGCACCGGTTCCAGCAGCCGGTACCGCGCCTCCGGACCCTCCTCGGGCAGGACGAGGGACTGCTCGGCCAGGCCGCCGAGCGCGGCCAGCACGTCGCCGCCGCCGGCGACCGCCCGCGCGGTGTCGAGGGAGAAGCTGCCGGCGCACACCGCCAGCCGGCGCAGGAGCTCCTGCTCGGCGGCGGTCAGCAGGTCGTGGCTCCAGTCGAGGGCGGCCCGCATCGTGCGCTGCCGCTCGGGCAGGTCCCGGGAGCGGCCGGACCCGAGCGCCTCGTCCAGCCGGCCGAGCAGCGCGGCCGGCGGCAGGTAGCGGGCGTGCGCCGCGGCCAGCTCCAGGGCCAGCGGCAGGCCGTCGAGCCGCCGGCAGATGGCGGCGACGTCGGCGGCGCTCGCCTCGGTGAGGGCGCCGGGGCGCCCGGCGGCCGCGGCGCGGTCGAGGAACACCTGGGCCGCGGGGGAGGCGGCCACGGCCGCGGCGCTGCTGCCGGCCGGCAGCGGGAGGGGGCCCAGCGGCCGCTCGCGCTCGGCGCGCACCCGCAGCGGCGCCCGGCTGGTGGCCAGCACCGCCAGACCCGGGCAGCGCGCGAGCAGGTCGGCGACCTCCGGCGCGGCGTCGAGCACGTGCTCGACGTTGTCGAGGACGACGAGGTGGCGGCGGTCGCCGAGCCGGGCGGCCACCGCGTCGGCGACCGGGCCGGACAGCTGCCGGCCTCCCAGGGCCCGGGCCAGCGTGGGCAGCACCAGCCGCGCCTCCCGCACCGGCGCGAGCTCGGCCACCGTGACGCCGTCGGGGAAGTCGGCCGCGACCGCGCGGGCCACCGCGAGCGCCAGCGTCGTCTTGCCCACCCCGCCGGGGCCGGTGAGCGTGACCAGCCGGGCCGCCCCGGTACGCAGCAGGCCGGCCACCTCGGCGACGTCGTCGTCCCGGCCGAACACCGGCGCGGCCGGGGCCGGCAGGCCGACGACCGGGTCCCCGTCGCCTCCCGGCCGGGCCGCCGCGGCCAGCGCGGCACGGCCGGCCTCGTCGAGACCGAGGGCCTCCCCGAGCGCGCGCAGCGTGTGCGGGTGCGGCCGGCGCCGCTCGCCGCGCTCCAGCGCGCTGACCGCCTTGGCGGTCAGCCCCGAGCGGGCGGCGAGCTCCTCCTGGCTGAGCGCGGCCCGCAGCCGCGCGGTCCGCAGCAGTCCGGCCAGCGGGCCGGGACCGGACGTCGCAGCGCTCACCGGTCGGCAGGGTAGCGGCGGCACGCGTGCTCCGGGCGCCGTCATAGCGCATAAGCATTGACTCATATAAGGGGTAACTGAAACGCTGCGGCCGTGCACGCGTTCGACGTCCTGGGCGACCCGGTCCGGCGGCGGGTCCTCGAGCTCCTCGCCGACGGCGAGCGGTCGGCCGGCGAGGTCACCGCCGTCGTCCGGGAGGAGTTCGGCATCTCCCAGCCGGCCGTCTCCCAGCACCTGCGGGTGCTGCGGGAGAACGGCTTCGCCCGGGTCCGTGCCGACGGCGCACGGCGGCTGTACGCCGTCGAGCCCGCGCCGCTGCAGGACGTCGACCGGTGGCTCGAGCGGTTCCGCGGCACGTGGGACCGGCACCTCGACGCACTCGCCACCGAGCTCGCCCGCGGGAAGCGGGAGCGCCGCCTGCGCGAGGAACGCCCCCCGGGCACCGGCCCGGTGGACCCACCCGAGGAGGAACGACCGTGAGGGACCTGCTGGCCGAGATCGCCGAGACCGCCCGAGAGGTCGCCCGCCGCGGCGGGGGCGACGACGAACTGGTCGCCGTCACCGTGCGGCGCGAGTACCCGGCCGCCGCCGACGACGTGTGGGAGGCCGTCACCGACCCCGCGCGCCTGGCCCGCTGGTTCGCGCCGGTCACCGGCGACCTGCGCGAGGGAGGCACCTTCGCCGTCGAGGGCAACGCCGACGGCGAGATCCGCGAGTGCTCCCCGCCCTCGACGCTCGTCCTCACCTGGGGCGGGCCGGGAAGCGTCGTGACCGTCCGGCTCACCGCGGCCGGCGGGGCCACGGTCCTGGAGCTCGAGCACACCGTCCCCTTGGCCTTCGCGGGCAGCGGTGCCGGGGCGCTGTTCGTCGGACCCGGGTGGGACGTCGCCCTGCTGGGCCTCGGGCTGCACCTGCGCGGCGAGGACGTCGGCGACCCGGTGGCCTGGGAGGGCAGCGAGGAGGTGCGCCGTGCCAACTCCGCCTCGATCGACGCCTGGGTGTCCACCGTGACGGCCTCGGGCACCGCGACCCCCGAGGAGGTCGCCGGCGGCGAGGCGGCGGCCCGCGCCCAGTTCACGCCGGAGGCCACCGCGAGCTGACCTGGCGAGCTGACACCGCAGGTCGGGCCCCTCCGCGGTCCCCGGCGTCGGCTCGCCGGGGACCGCGCCGTCGGTCAGAGTGATCACGCGATCCACTCCCCGGACGGAAGGCCCCCCGTGCGCCCCCAGGACGACGGCGACCCGCAGCTCGCGGAGTTCGGCTACACGCAGAAGCTCGACCGGAGCATCGGGCGCTTCGCCAGCTTCGCGGCCGGGATCAGCTACATCTCGATCCTCACCGGCACGTTCCAGCTCTTCTACTTCGGCTTCGGCGCCGGCGGCCCGGCCTACGTGTGGTCCTGGCCGATGGTCTTCGCCGGGCAGCTCATGGTCGCGCTGTGCTTCGCCGAGCTCGCCGCCCGCTACCCGGTGGCCGGGTCGCTCTACAACTGGACCAAGCGGCTGGGCAGCGCGACGACGTCGTGGCTCGCCGGCTGGGTGATGCTCACCGCCTCGATCGTGACGCTGGCGGCCACCGTGCTCGCCTACCAGATCACGCTGCCCCAGCTGTGGTCCGGCTTCCAGGTCGTCGGCGACGGCACCGGCACCTACGACGTCCCCGTGAACGCCGTCGTCCTGGGCGGCGTGCTCATCCTGTTCACCACCCTGGTCAACGCCTTCGGCGTGAAGCTGATGTCCCGGATCAACAGCACCGGGGTGCTCATCGAGCTCGTCGCCGCGGTCCTCATCGTCGTGATCCTCGGGATCAGCGCCACCCGCGGACCGCAGGAGGTCCTCACCGACACGGCCGGCACGGGCGAGGGGCAGAGCCTGGACTACCTCGGTGCCTTCCTCGTCGCCGCGCTCGCCTCCGGCTACGTCATGTACGGCTTCGACACCGCCAGCTCGCTGGGGGAGGAGACCAAGGACCCCCGCCGCACCGCGCCGCGGGCGATCATCCGGGCGATCACGGCGTCGTTCGTCCTGGGCGGGCTGATCCTGCTCTTCGGCCTCATGGCCGCGCCCGACCTCGCCGACCCGCAGCTGGCGTCGAGCTCCGGCGGCCTGCAGTACGTCCTGCTGCAGGTGGCCGGCACGGGCCTGGGCAAGGCGTTCCTCGTCTGCATCGTCGTCGCGATCACCGTGTGCTGCCTGGCCGTGCACACCGCGACCATCCGGATGGCCTTCGCGATGGCCCGCGACAACGGGCTGCCCTTCAGTGCCCGGCTGGCCCGCGTGGACCCCAAGCGGCGGACGCCGGTCGTCCCGGCCGTCGTCATCGGGGTGCTGGCCCTCGCGGTCCTGGTCCTCAACATCCGCCAGCCGCAGATCTTCACCGCCCTGACCAGCATCGCCGTGGTGATGATCTACCTCGCCTACCTGCTGGTCACCGTGCCGATGCTCATCAGCCGGCTGCGCGGCCGCTGGCCGCTGCCCGCCGAGCAGGGGCGCTTCTCCCTGGGCCGCTGGGGCCTGCCGGTCAACGTCCTCGCGGTGCTCTGGGGGGCCGGCATGGCCCTGAACCTCGCCTGGCCGCGGCGGGAGGTCTACAACGCGACCGGGGAGCAGCACTGGTACCTGCAGTGGGCGGCGTTCGTGCTCATCGGCGGGATCGTCGCCGTCGGGCTGGCCTGGTACCTGCTGCGCCAGCGGTCGCGGACCGGCGTGCTGCCCGAGCACGCCCTGGCCGTCGACCCGGGGCCGACGCCGCCGCCGACCCCTGCCTGAGGCGGCTGTTCGGGCAGCCCTCTCCGGTCCGACACCCGGTCCCCGGCTGCGGTCCACCTCGCGTGCGGAGGGTGGGCGGTGTCCCGCAGGACCGAACGACGGAGGACCTCAGATGACCGCCCCCACGAAGTCGCAGCGAGCTGACGAGCGGCCCACCCCGGACAGCGCGACGGCGCCGGCCGCCGACCGTGCCACCGGCACCCACACCGGCACCCACACCGACACCGACACCCACACCGGCCCGGCCGGGGACCCCGACACCGAGCTGCGCGACCTGGTGCGCACCCAGGACGACGTCACGTCGCAGGCGCGGCGCATCGTCGCCGGGCGCGTGGTGGCGGAGGCGGGCGACTCCCCGGCCGCCGAGGGCGAGCGCACCGACCGGCTGGTGGCCGCGACCCGCGCCGACCTGCTCGCCGAGCTGCGCGGACAGGAGCAGGAGGAGGCCCGGCGGCAGCTCGCCGAGGCGGGGCGCAGCGGCGAGGACGCCGCGGCCGCCGTCGTCCGCGGGGCGACCGCGATCGTGCGGTCGGTGGTGCCGGCCGCGCTGGTGCGGCCCGAGGACCTCGTCGAGGCCGCCTACGGGCTGGCCGACCAGGCCCTGCGGGTGACGCGCCGGCTCGCCCTCAGCGTGACGGCGGGCCTGCGCGACCTGGGCAGCGCCGCCTGACCCGGTCGCCCTCCCCGGCGCGGTGGGCGGGCTCTACGCCGGCCGCCCACCGCGCCCGGCCCGTCGCGCGGCCACACGTGCGACGGTGCGCAGCAGACGGGCGCGCTGCGCCCCCGGCAGCGCGGTGAACACCCGCGCCATGGCCGCGGCGACGGCGGACGGCGGTGAGCCGACGTCGAGGTAGCCGCCCCACGCCCGCTCGGGGAGCGTGAAGAAGGCGGCGAAGAAGGCGTCGGTGGCCGCCGTGTCGAGCGGGAGCAGCACCTCCAGGCCGAGGCCGAGCAGCCCCGCCGTCGTCCGGGGCCGGGCGGCGCGCACCACCGGGCGCGGGTCCCCGCCGGCCGCCAGCGTCGCCGCCACCCGCGGGCCCAGCCGCAGCGACGACGCGACGCTGTAGCCGGTGGCCGGGTGCACCAGCCCGGCCGCCGCCCCGAGGGCGGTGCCCGGCCCGGCGGCGCGCGGCCGCGCGTCCAGCGGGATGGCCACCCGCTCGGACTCCCCGGCCGGGCGCAGGCCGTGCGCGTCGAGCAGCGCGGCCAGCCGGGCCCGGAGGTCGGCCAGGGGCACCGGCGGGCGGCCGGCCAGCGAGGTCGCCTCCAGGAGCACGGTGCCGTCGTCGAGCGGCAGGCCGTAGAGGAAGGCCGGGGGTGCGGCGGGGTCGGCCAGCGCCGTCCAGTCCATGAGCAGCGCGCCACCGGGCGGCACCAGGCCGGGCGCCGGGCCGGCGACCACCTCGCCCCAGGCCCGCTGCTGCGCGGAACCCGGCCCGCCGCCGCGGGCGTCGAGCACCGCCCGCGCGGCCAGCCGGCCGCCGTCGGCGAGGACGGCGACCTCCCGGCCGCCGTCGCGGACCAGCCCGGTCACCCGGCCGGTCCGCACCTGCCCGCCGTGCGCGCGGAGGCGGTCGAGCAGCGCGGCGTGCACGACGTCGTTGCGGAGCCGCGCGTAGTCCCGCTCCAGGCGCCGTTCCCCGCCGGCAGCCGTGCGGACGACGGTGGGGGAGTACCGCGCCGCGGCGGCGTCGGGGTCGAGCCCGAGCGGGCCGGCCGCGGCGTCGAGCTGGTCGGCCCACAGGCAGTAGGTGGGCGTCCAGGGGTTCACGGACGGCGCCACCAGCACGGTGCGCAGGCCCGCCGCGGCGCAGGCCGCCGCCGCGGACAGCCCGGCCGGGCCGGCGCCCGCGACGACGACGTCGGCGTCGGACGGGACGGCGGCGGGCACCGCAGGAGACGACCACACCCCCGACCCCGGCGCCATGCCGGGGTCGGGGGTGCGGAAGGAGGGCGTCAGCGCACGGAGGCGACGGCCTGCTCGCGCACCGCGGCCTCGGCGTCCCGCCCACCGGGGCCGGCGTTCGTGGCGGAGTCGGGGAGGTCGCCGTGGTCGTCGTCGAGCATGGTCGCCTCGTCGAAGGGAGCCCGGCCCGAGAGCGCCGCGGTGAGCTGCTCGCGGTCCAGCTCACGGGTCCAGGTGGCGACCAGGACCGTGGCGACCGCGTTGCCGGCGAAGTTGGTCACCGCGCGGGCCTCGGACATGAACCGGTCGATGCCCACGATCAGGCCGACGCCGTCGAGCAGGTCGGGGCGATGGGCCGACAGGCCGCCGGCGAGGGTCGCCAGGCCGGCGCCGGTGACCCCGGCCGCACCCTTCGACGCGATGATCATGAAGGCGAGCAGGCCGAGCTGCTCGCCGACCGACAGCGGGTCGCCGAGGGCCTCGGCGATGAACAGCGAGGCCATGGTCAGGTAGACGGCGGTGCCGTCGAGGTTGAACGAGTACCCGGTCGGGACCACGATCCCGGCCACCGACTTGCTGACGCCGGCGTGCTCCATCTTCGCGATCAGCCGGGGCAGCGCCGTCTCGGAGGAGGAGGTGGACACGATCAGGAGGAACTCGCGGCCGAGGTACTTCAGCAGCCGGAAGACGCTCAGCTTCGCGACCAGCCGCAGGAGCAGGCCGAGGACGACGAAGACGAAGACCGCGCAGGTGGCGTAGAAGCCGAGCATGATCACCGCGAGGCTCTTCAGGGCGTCGACGCCGGTCTCGCCGACCACCGCCGCGATCGCGCCGAACGCCCCGATCGGCGCCACCCACATGACCATCGCGAGCACGCGGAAGACGAGCTTCTGGAAGTGCCCGATGCCGCGCAGCAGCGGCTCGCCCGCCCGGCCCATCGCCTGGATGGCGAACCCGACGAGCAGCGCCACCAGCAGCGCCTGCAGCACCGAACCGTCGGTCAGCGCCGACACCAGCGTCGTCGGGATGAGGCCCAGCAGGAAGTCCACCGTCCCGCCGCTCTCCTCGGCCGTGCCCGCCAGCTCGGCCCCCTCACCGCGCAGCGAGTCCGACAGCTGCAGGCCGTCGCCGGGCTGCAGGACGTTGCCCACGACCAGGCCGATCGCCAGCGCGATCGTGGACATGAGGATGAAGTAGCCCAGCGCCAGGCCGCCGATCCGGCCCACCTTCGCCGCCTGCCTGATGGCGCCGATGCCCAGGACGATCGTGCAGAAGATGACCGGGCCGATCAGCATCTTGATCAGCCCGACGAACGCCGTCCCGATCCACTTCAGCCCGGCGGCGAACTCGGGGAAGGCCAGGCCGACGGCGATGCCGAGGACGACGGCGCCGATGACGGCGATGTAGAGCCAGTGCGTGCGGTCGCGCCTGCCGGCGGCGGTGCCAGCTGCCATGTCTGCTGCTCCTGGGTGGGAGGTCGGGGGGACGCACCCAGTGGGCCGTACGCCGTGACCGCGGTCACGCATGTGTTCATTGCGTACGTGACCGGCGTCTCCCGGCCCGGAGAGCGGAGACTGCTGGCGTGTCGCGTGTCCTGCTCCCGCTACGTCGCTCCGGGGGCGCCAGCCTCGCCCGGCAGCTGCTGTGGTTGCAGGCCCTCGTGCTGCTCGCCGTCGTGACCACGGCCTCGGTGGTCGCCTGGCGGGACGCGCGGGCGGCCGTGCAGCGCGCCGCCGAGCAGCGCACCACCGCCGTCGTCGAGAGCCTGGCCGACTCCCCGCTGGTCGTGGACGCCGTCACCGGCAGCGACCCGACCGCCGTCCTGCAGCCCTTCGTCGAGCAGGTGCGCGCCGACACCGGCCTGTCGTTCATCACCGTGATGGCGCCGGACCGGACCCGCTACACCCACCCCGACCCGGAGCAGATCGGCCGGCCGTTCCGCGGGACGATCACGCAGGCTCTGGCCGGACGCACCACGACGGAGACCTACACCGGCACGCTCGGGCCCTCGGTCCGCGCCACCGGTCCGGTCCTCGGGGCCGGCGACGAGGTGGTGGCCCTGGTGTCGGCCGGGCTCACCGTCGACATCGTGGGCGCGGACCTGGCGGCTGCCGTCCCGGGGATCCTCGGCACTGCGGCGGTGACCCTGGCCGTCGGCGGCCTGGGCAGCTGGGCGGTCAGCCGCCGGTTGCGCCGCCAGACCGGCGGCCTGGACGCGGCGACGATGGCGCGGATGCTCGACCACCACGAGGCCGTGCTGCACGCCGTCCGCGAGGGCCTGCTGCTCGTCGACGGCGACGGGCGGGTCCGGCTGGCCAACGACGAGGCCCGCCGGCTGCTCGGGCTCGACGGTGACCCCGTCGGCCGCCCGGTCGACGGGCTGGGCCTGCCCGCCGAGCTCGCCGCGGCGCTGGGCAGCCCCGAGCGCGGGGTCGACGAGCTGCACCTGACCGACAGCCGGGTGCTGCTGGTCAGCCGCTCGCCCACGCGCTCGGCCGGCCGGTCCGCGGGCTCGGTGGTCACCCTGCGCGACTCCACCGAGCTGCAGGCGCTCACCGGCGAGCGCGACAGCGTGCGCGCCTTCGCCGAGTCGCTGCGCGCCCAGGCGCACGAGGCGGCCAACCGGCTGCACACCACCGTCTCGCTGATCGAGCTGGGCCGCAGCCAGGAGGCGGTCGAGTTCGCCACCCACTCCCTGGCCGCCGCGCAGGAGCTCACCGACCGGGTGGTGGGCGCGGTCGAGGAGCCGGTGCTGGCCGCGCTGCTCCTCGGGAAGGCCGCCACGGCCGCCGAGCGCGGGGTGCTGCTGGAGATCGACCCGGGCAGCGCGGTCGGCCTCACGGGCATCCCCGGCGGCGACCTGGTCACCGTGCTCGGCAACCTCCTCGACAACGCCATCGACGCCGCGCTGACCGGCGACCCGCCGCGCGAGGTGCAGGTCGGCCTGACCGTCGACGCCGACCGGCTGGAGATCCGCGTGGAGGACAGCGGCCCCGGCGTCGCGGAGGAGGACGTGCAGTTGGTGTTCCGGCGCGGGTGGTCGACCAAGACGGCCGAGGACGAGGCGGGCCGCGGCCTGGGGCTGGCCCTCGTGGCGCAGGTCGTCCGCCGGCACGGGGGCGAGGTGTCGGTGCGCCCGGGTCCCGGCGCGGAGTTCACCGTCTCGCTGCCGCTGGCGACCCGGGTCGGCGTCGCCCCGTGATCCGCGTGCTCGTGGTGGAGGACGAGCCGGTGGCCGCCGAGGCCCACCGGGCCTACGTCGACCGCACCGACGGGTTCACCGCCGTGGCCGTCGCCGGTACCCGCGCGGCGGCGCTGGACGCGCTGGCCCGGACGCCGGTCGACCTCGTGCTGCTCGACCTCCACCTGCCCGACGCCTCGGGCCTGGAGCTGTGCCGGCGGATCCGGGCCGCGGGCGCGGACGTCGACGTCCTCGCCGTCACCTCGGCGCGGGAGCTGGCCACGGTGCGGGCAGCCGCGGTGCACGGCGTCGTGGGCTATCTGCTCAAGCCGTTCACCTACCCGGCGCTGCGCGACCGGCTGGTGGCCTACACCGAGTACCGGACGCGCCTGAGGGCCGGCGGCGAGGCCGCCGGGCAGGCCGAGATCGACCGTGTGCTCGGGACCGTCCGCCCCGCCCGGTCCGCGCCGCTGCCCAAGGGCATGGGCCGGGAGACCCTCGACGCCGTCGTCGCCGCGGTGCGGCGTACGCCGGGGCTCTCGGCCGCCGAGACCGCCGAGGTCATCGGCGCCTCGCGGATCACCGCCCGCCGCTACCTCGAGTACCTCGCCGAGACCGGGCTGGTCGACCGGGCGCCGCGCTACGGCGGCACCGGCCGGCCGGAACTGGAGTACCGCTGGCGCTGACGCGCCTCAGGACGGGACGCCGTCGACGTACACCCAGCGGCCGTCCACCCGGCGGAACCGGCTGTGCTCGGCCTGCACGTGCTCCTGCCCGCCCGCGCGGGAGTGCGCGCGGAAGGTGACCGTGCCCTCGGCGTCGAAGAGCCCGCCGCCGGTGGTCGCTCCCACCTCCAGGCCGGTCCAGCGCACCGCGGGGTCGAGGTCCAGCGACCGCGGCCGGGTGGCCGGGTCCCAGGTCTCCTGCAGGTAGCCGGCGTCGCCGACGGCGAAGGCGCTGTACCGCGAGCGCATGAGCTGCTCGGCGGTGGCGGCGGTCGCCGTCCCGTCGTGCAGCCGCCCGCAGCACTCGGCGTAGGTCAGGCCGGTGCCGCAGGGGCAGCGCTTCGGGGGCACTCGTGCATCCTGGCCCTCCTGCAGGGTCCCGCCGCGAGCGTGCGAGGGGTGGGGGCAGGAGGTCCTCAGTCCTCGGCGATCCAGACGGCGGTGTCGGGCGGCAGCGCGACCGAGCGGGCCGAGCTGTGCACGCCGGGGCCGGACTCGAGCAGCACCCGGCCGCGCGAGCGGACCAGCGCGGTGCCGGTGCCCATGTTGACCACGCAGCGCACCGTCCGGCCGCCGCCGGTGCAGCGCACGGTGAGGACGTCGCCGCGGGTGCTCACGGTGGCCTCGCCGCTGCCCAGCGCCGGGTGCTCGGCACGGACGCCCAGCGCCGTCCGGTAGAGGTGCAGCACGGAGCCGGAGTCGCGGGTCTGGCGGGACACGGCGTGCCGCTTCCACTCCGCGGGCACCGGCAGCCAGGGCCGCGCCGAGCGGGCGGGGGAGAAGCCGACGCCGGCCGTGGCGTTCCACGGCATCGGGACGCGGCAGCCGTCGCGGCCGGCGCGCTCGCCACCGCTGCGGTGGAAGATCGGGTCCTGCTTGGCCTCGTCGGGGACGTGCGCCTGGGGCAGGCCGAGCTCGTCGCCGGCGTAGACGTAGGCCGAGCCGGGCAGCGCGAGCAGCAGCATCGCCGCCGCGCGGGCGCGGGCCAGGCCGGTCAGGCCACCGCCGAAGCGGGTGACCATGCGGTCCTTGTCGTGGTTGCCGAGCACCCAGGACACCGGCGCGCCGACGCGGCCGAAGGCCGCCAGCGCGCTGCCGATCGCCTCGGCGAAGGCCGACGTCTCCCACGCCGACTTCAGCAGCCGGAACGACAGCGACTGGTGCAGCTCGTCGGGCCGCGAGTACAGGGCCACCTCGTCGAGGTCGGCCAGGCAGACCTCGCCGACCAGCATCGTGCCGGGGTACTCGTCGCACACCGCGCGCCAGCGCCGCCACACGTCGTGGACCTCGGGCTGGTTCCAGGTCATGGCCTGCTCCGGGCCGTGGCCGAAGAGGGTGGGGGAGTACTCGCCCGGGTTGTCGCGCAGGGCGGCGTCCTTGTGCAGGCCGTAGGCGACGTCGACGCGGAAGCCGCTCACGCCGCGGTCGAGCCAGAAGCGCAGGGTCCGCTCGAAGTCCTCGGCCACGACCGGGTCGCGCCAGTTGAGGTCGGGCTGCTCGGGGGCGAACAGGTGCAGGTACCAGCGGCCGTCGGGGGTGCGCGACCAGGCCGGCCCGCCGAACAGCGAGCGCCAGTTGTTGGGCGGCTGCTCCGACGGCGGGGCGAAGTGGTACCGCGAGGCCTCGGGGGCGTCGGGGTCGGCCAGCGCCGCCTGGAACCAGGGGTGCCGGTCGGAGGTGTGGTTCGGGACGACGTCGAGCACGACGCGCAGGCCCAGCCGGCGGGCGTCGGCCACCAGCGCCTCGACGTCGGACACGTCGCCGTACTCGGGGTCGACCGCCCGGTAGTCGATGACGTCGTAGCCGCCGTCCGCGCCGCCCGAGGGGTAGTGCGGGTTGATCCACAGCGCGTCGACGCCGAGCCAGGACAGGTACGGCAGGCGGGCGCGCAGGCCCGCGAGGTCGCCGATGCCGTCACCGTTGCCGTCGGCGAAGGAGCGCAGGTAGACCTGGTAGACGACGGCCGAGCGCCACCACGGCTGATCGGGGGACTGCTCCTGGGCGGACGTCTCCCGGGACCACGGCTGCGCACCGGCGGCGGTGCCGGCCACGACGAGTCGAGCGGACATGCGCCCAGGATCGGCAGTCCGGGCGTGCCGATCGCACACCACGGACGCCAAAGCCGGTCCCCGTGATCGTCACGTTCCGCCGAACGCGCTGGTGCGAACGGTGCACGGTGTCCTCACGCACACCCCGGATGGGTGACCCCCCTGCCGGTGTTGCACCAGACGTCACACGAGTCACGAGCCGCCGTCGCACGGCGGCAGGGAGTACCTGCACCATGACCAGCCCCAGGACCAGCCCCACGGCCACGGCCGCCTGTCACCGCCACCCCCGCCACGTCTGGATCGCCAACTGCCCCGACTGCACCGCCTGGTACCTCGCCGGCCTGCGCGCCGCGTCCCGGGAGCGGGACCGGGCCGCCTAGCGTGAGGACCCCTCTGCCCCCACCGCTCGCGAGCTCGCGGTGGGATCCCGCAGAGGGCCGTGCAGCAGGACTGCGCCCCTCCGGTCCCCGACCGGAGGGGCGCCGTCGTCTCCGGACCTGGTTCACTGGTCGTTGAGCGTTTGACGACAGTTGCTCGACGGAGTGCTCGAGGACGGGGGCCCGGGCCCCGGGAGGAGGACCGCCGTGCACCTCGGCGTGGACAGCTTCGTGGCGGCGGTGACCGATCCGCGGACCGGCCGCCGGGTCGGTCCCGAGGAGCGGATGGCCCACCTGCTCGAGGAGATCGAGCTCGCCGACCGGGTCGGCCTGTACTCCTTCGGCATCGGCGAGCACCACCGGCCCGAGTACTACGACTCCGCGCCCCCGGTGATCCTGGCGGCGGCCGCCGCGCGCACCGAGCGGATCCGCCTGGGCAGCGCGGTCGCGGTGCTGTCGGCGGCCGACCCGGTGCGGGTGTTCCAGCAGTTCGCCACGCTCGACCTCATCAGCCGCGGGCGCATCGACCTCGTCGTGGGCCGCGGCTCCTTCACCGAGGCCTTCCCGCTGTTCGGCCTGTCGCTGGCCGACTACGACGAGCTCTTCGACGAGAAGCTCGACCTGCTGCTGCGCATCCGCGGGTCCGAGCACGTCACATGGTCGGGCCGGCACCGCCCGGCGCTCACCGGCCAGGGCGTGTACCCGCGGCCGCTGCAGGACCCGCTGCCGATCTGGGTGGGCGTGGGCGGCACCCCGACCTCGTTCGTCCGGGCCGGGCTCCTGGGCCTGCCGCTCATGGTCGCGATCATCGGCGGCGAGCCCCGGCAGTTCGCCCCGCTGGTCGACCTCTACCGGCAGGCCGGTGCGCAGGCAGGGCACGCGCCCGAGCGGCTGCAGGTGGGGCTGCACGTGTTCGGCTACGTGGCCGACAGCACCCAGGCGGCGGCGGACACCATCTACCCGGGCTGGCACGAGATGTTCACGGCGGTCTCCCGGGAGCGGGGCTTCCGTGCGCCGACCCGCGCCCAGTTCGACGCCACCAGCGGCCCCGACGGCGCCTTCTTCATGGGTGACCCCGACACCGTGGCCGACAAGCTGCAGCGGATCTCCGCGCAGCTCGGCGGCGTGGACCGGGTGTCGATCCAGATGACCAACCCGCGACTGGCCCACGAGGACCTGCTGCGCGGCATCGAGCTGCTGGGCACCGAGGTCGCCCCCCGGGTCGCCGCGGGCTGAGCGGTCGTCAGGAGGGGTGGCCGTGCCGGCCGAGGGTCTCCACGGGGGTCGCGCCGGGGCGGGTCCACTGCGGCACGGGGCGGCTCGTCGGGCCCCAGGTGGCGTTCCCGTCCGCGTCCGAGCGCCAGTACCAGCACGCGTGGCGGCCCTCGGGCCAGCCCTCGGGCACGTCCTCCCACGCCTCGCCGCGGCCGCGGGGCGTCATGTCGAGCAGGCCGAAGGACCCATTGGCCGGCTCGTTGCCGCGGCCGGTCGTGGAGTAGGTGAGGAAGGTGCGGTCGCCGTCGCGCAGGAAGCAGCTGAGGTGCCCCATGCCGCCGCCGACCGGCGGGTCCACGTCGCGCACCGAGTACCAGGGCTGGGTGTAGCCCATGAACGCGACGTAGGAGGCCACCTCGTCCCACCGGCCCGTGGTCAGGACGGCGAACGAGACACCGCGGGCGTTGAGGTAGACGGCGTCCCTCAGGTGCCAGGCCGCGTTGGTGCAGCCCTCGCACTGCCCCTGGTGCGGCGCGCCGTCGTACCACATGTGCTGGTAGACGACGAGCTCCTCGCGGCCCTGGAACAGGTCCGGGAACGGGACCGGGCCGTCGGGTCCGACGACCTCGACCGTCCCGTCGACCTCCACCATGGGCAGCCGGCGGCGGGCCGCGGCGAGCGCGTCGCCCTGGTGGGTGTGGGCCTTCTCGCGGACCAGGAGCTCGTCCCGGGCGGCCTGCCAGGTGGCCAGGTCGACGACGGGCGGGCGGCCGGACGCCGCGGTGGCCGGGTTCCTCGGCGTGGTCGTCATGGTCCCCTCCGTGGGATCTCGGGCCGGGCGTCGTCGTCCGGCGACACCAGGACGGACCCGCGACCCGGCCGGAACTCATCGCCGGGGCCGGGACCGGGGCCGGCGACCAGGGACCGGGGACCGGGGACCGGGGACCAGGGTCGGGTCCGGGTGCGGTTCCGGGCCTTCCCCGATGCGCCGGGACGGCCCGCGGCGGGAGCCTCGTGCCATGACCACACCGACCTCCCTCCCGCCCACCACCGGCGTCCCCGCGCGACTGCGGCGCAGCTCCACCGACCGCATGCTCGGCGGCGTCTGCGGTGGCCTGGCCACCTACACCGGCGTCGACGCCGTGCTGTGGCGCGCCGCCGTCGTCGCCCTCTCCCTCGCCGGCGGCGCCGGCCTGGTCCTCTACGCCGTCCTGTGGGTGCTCACCCCGGCCGACCCGCCCGCGCCCGGTGAGCAGCCGCGCCCGGTGGACCGGTTCGTCGACCGCCTGGCCGGCCGGATCCACGGCGCCGCCTGAGCGCCGCTCAGCGCCCGGGGCCGGGCAGGATGCCCCGGCGCTGGGCCTCGAGCACCGCGGTCAGCCGGTCGTGGACGCCGAGCTTCCGGTACAGCCGCGCGGTGTGCGTGGTGACCGTGCGGGCCGAGCAGCCCAGCCGGTGGGCGGTCGCGCCGGCGGTCAGCCCGTCGGCCAGGCACAGCAGCACCGCCGTCTCCCGGCTGGTGAGGCCCACCTCCCGCGCCCGGTCCCCGCCCTGCCCCGCCGGGTCCTGCCACCGCGCGAGCAGCCGGACGTGCCGGTCCAGCGCCTGCAGCACCGGCTGCACGGCCGCCAGCAGCTCCAGGTCGGACGCGGTGAAGTCCCGGCCGGGCCGGCCGAAGGCGAACCCGCCCACCTCGGCCGGTCCGCCCCGCAGCGGCAGGCTGACCACCTGGTCCCAGCCGCACACGTCCTCCAGCACGCCACGGGCCGGGGAGCGGCGCCAGCGCTGACGCCCGCCGGCGGTCCGCTCCGCCGTCGCCGGGGTCAGGTCCCCGGCCGCGGCGGCCGCCAGAAGCGGGTGCTCCGCGCGCATGCGCCGGGTGGCGTCGACCAGGTCGTGCAGCTGCCCCGGCCCCAGGCCGGTGGTGACGAGCTCGGTGGCGCCGGTCCGCCAGGCGGTGTACTGCAGCGCCGCGGCGGCCGCCTCCAGCCGCGGGCAGAGGACGGCGAAGACCGGGTCGGCGGGCAGCCGCGGGCCCACCATCCCGTCGAGCAGGCCGACCACCAGGTCGGTGAGCTCCCGGACCGCTGGCTCCATGGCCGGCCTCCGACGAATCCCCCCGCAGGTCCCGGGTGCGCCGGTCCCGCGTCCGCCGTGCGTGCAGCTCACGTACGGGACGAGAGTGGCCGCGGACGCGGTGTCACGTCAACGGGACGCCGCGCGGTCAAGGGGTCCCGGCACGGGCGGCATACGCACATGTGCGTACAGACGGGCCCGTCCCGCCGTTCCTAGGGTCGCCGCTGCACCCGCGTCGCGGCTGCACCTTCGGAACACCCCAGGGGGAACCGTGTCTCTCCTCGTGCTGCACATGCGCTGGAACGACCTCGACGCGGAGCGGTCCGCGCTGCTGGCCGACTCCCTCCCGGAGGACGACGGCCGGCCGCGCAGCTGCCTGTCCCGCCGGCACGTCCGCCATCCGCGGGCGCTGATGGTCTACGAGGTCTGGGACGACGGCCTCGCTGCCGAGGAGGAGCTCGCCCGGGTCCGTGCCGTGCTCGGTGCGGGCCCCGAGGAACCGCAGCGCGTCGTCTTCACGGTGCCCGACCTGTTCGCCGTCGGCTTCCCCGTCCGGAGGCCCGCACCCGCCGCCGTGCCGATCCCCGCACCGCGGTCGCCGGCCGAGACTCCGGTCGCCGCACCCGTCGGCTGAGCCGGAGGACGCCGGTCAGCTCCGGAGGTGCTCGGCGAACCAGGCGTCGGTGCGGGCCCAGGTGTCGGCCGCGGCGCCGGGGTCCGGGCGGATCCGGAGGACGGTGCGCAGCACCGGGCGCAGCGCCCGCGGGCCGACCGGGGCGTCGTGCAGGAAGCCGTGCCCGGCGCCGGGGTACTCGCGGACGTCGTGCCGGACGCCGACCCGGGTGAGCACCGCCGTCAGCTCGGCGGCGGTACCGCGCAGCCCCGGGTCGGCCCCGCCGTAGCCGGCCACGACCGGGCAGGCGCCGAGCAGCGCCGTGTGCGGGTCCTCCGGCAGCCGCGCGTAGAACACCGCGGCCGCGTCGAACCCGCGGGCGGCCACGTGCAGCGCCAGCCCGCCGCCGACGCTGGACCCCAGGACGCCCAGCCGGCCGGCGCAGCCGGGCATCGCGGCCAGGTGGGCACGGGCGGCCTCGACGTCGGCGAAGGGTCGTCCCCGCCCGGCGGCCACGGCCTTGAACGTCCGCACCAGCGCGTGCCGGGCGCCCCCGTCGGTGAACAGGTCCGGCATCAGCGCCAGGTGACCGGTGGCGGCGATCCGCTGCACCTGCCGGCGCATGACGCCGTCCACGCCGAAGGCCTCGTGCAGCAGCACGACCCCCGGCCACGGCCCGGGCCCCTCCGGGACGCCGAGCACCCCGCGCAGCCGGGGTGACCCGCCCGGCGCCGGCGGGATCTCGACGTCGTGCAGGGCGATGCGCTGCAGATCGGTCACGGACGGCCTCCCCGGGGCTCCGGTCGTGCCGACGATGCTGGCAGAGGACACGCGCGCAGGGGGTTGGCTCCCGCCGCCGGCTGTGGGGGGATGCCGGGATGAGGCGGGCGATCGTGGTCGGTGGCGGGGTCGCGGGACCGGTGACGGCGATGGCGCTGCAGCGCGCGGGGATCGAGGCGACGGTCCACGAGGACCACCCGGCACCCGCCGGGGACGTCGGCGCGTGGCTCGGCGTGCAGGTCAACGGACTCGACGCCCTGGCGGCGGTCGGGGCCGAGGACGTGGTCCGCGCCGCGGGGTTCCCCACGCACGTGATCGAGTTCCGCAGCTCCACCGGGAGGGTCCTGGGCGTCCTCCCCACCGGTGACCCGTCGCGCGGGCGGGCGGCCGGGATCTCGCTGCGCCGCTCGGAGCTGTACGAGGCGCTGCACGCCGAGGCGCTCCGCCGCGGCATCGAGGTCCGCTACGGCTCCCGCCTGACCGGGGCGCACGACACCGGCGACGGCGTCACCGCGGAGTTCGCCGACGGCCGCACCGAGACCGCGGACCTCCTCGTCGGAGCCGACGGCGTCCGTTCGACGGTGCGGACCCTGGTCGACCCCGGCTGCCCGCCACCCCGCTTCGTCCCCGTGCTGAACACCGCGGGCTACTCCGAGCACGTCCCGGCCGACGCCGAGGTGGGCCGGCTGACCATGGTGTTCGGCCGGCGGGGCTTCGCCGGCTACCTGGCCGCCCCGACCGGCGGGACCTGGTGGTTCGCCAACCCGCCGCTGACCCGGGAGCCGCCGGACGGGGAGGTGGCCGGCACGTCGGACCTGCGGTGGCGGGCCCGGCTCTACGACCTGCACCGGGGGGACCGGTCCCCGGTCGTCGACCTCGTGGAGGCCACGCCCGGGCCGCTGCGCGGGTGGACGACGTACGACGTCCCCACCGTCCGGCGCTGGTCCCGCGGGCGCAGGGTCCTGGTCGGGGACGCCGCGCACGCGACCTCGCCGGCCGCCGGGCAGGGGTCGTCGCTGGCGATGGAGGACGCCGTCGTCCTGGCCCGGTGCCTGCGCGACCTGCCGGTCCACGACGCCCTCCGGGTGTTCGAGGACCTGCGCCGGCCGCGGGCCGAACGGGTGGTCGCCCAGGCGTTCCGCACCAGCAGCGCGACGCCGCCGCCGGCGGTGGGCCGCCTCGTCCGTGACGTGGTCATGCCGCTCGTGCTCCGTCGCCGCGACCCGCGGGCCTGGGTGCGCGACCACGCCGTCGACTGGGACACGCCCGTGACGGCCGGGACGGGGTGAGCGCCGTTCCCGACGGTGACTGCGTCGTCGTACCCGGCGACCTGCCCCCGGCCCCGATGGACTGGTCCGACGGCCGCCCGGGCGATGGAGTCGCTGCACCTGCGCTGAGGCCCCGGCCCGCGCGACCCCGGCCGGGTCGCGCGGGCCGGGCCGCCGGTCAGTCCCGCGGCAGCGCCAGTGCCGCGGCCAGCCCGGCGGCCACCACCGCGGTGCTGACCGCGAAGGCCACCTGGTACGAGGCGACGTCGGTGAGCCAGCCGGCGACCAGGGGACCGGCCACCGCCCCGAGGTCGGCCGACATCTGGAACACGGCCACGACCCGGCCGCCGCGGGCCGGGCTCACGTCGCCGACCAGGGCCGCCGGCACGCTCGCCAGCAACGAGGCGGCGAGCCCGTAGGTGGCCATCGAGAGCAGGAAGAGCCCGGTGGTCGGCGGCAGGGCGAGCACCGCCAGGGCGGCCGTGCCGACCGTGGAGCCCAGCACCAGGCTCGGCCGGCGTCCCCACGTGTCGGCCAGCCGGCCCGAGCGCAGCAGGCCCAGCGCCTGCGCGGCCGAGCCGGCCAGCAGCCCGGCGCCGGCCCAGGCGGCGCTGCGGCCGAGTTCCTCGGTCACGTACAGCGGGACCAGGGAGTTGCGGACGCCGAAGAGCACCCAGCCGATGCCGAGGTTGGCCACCAGGGCCGCGACGTAGGCGCGGGAGCGCAGTGCCGCCCGCAGCGGGAGCGGCCCCTCGGAGAGGTCCGGTGCCGCTGCGGGTGCCGCGCCGTCCGGGGTCCCCGGCGCGGTCCGCAGCAGCACCAGCGCAACGGCTCCGGCCACCAGCAGTGACCCGGCGTAGAGGAAGAAGGGGAGCCGCGGGGACAGCGTGGTGAGCAGCCCGCCGGCGGCGGGGCCGGCGATGCCGCCGAGGATGAAGCCGCCCTGGTAGGTGGCGGCCGCCCGGCCCCGGTGCGTCGGCGGCGACACCCGGAGCAGCAGGGCCAGCGCGGCCACGGTGAACATCGCGCTGCCGGTCCCGCCGGCGGCGCGGAGCGCGAGGAAGACGGGGAACGACGTCGCCAGCCCCGCCAGCCCGGTCGTTCCCGCGACGACGGCGAGCCCGGTGGCGAGGACGACGCGCTCCCCGAGGCGCTCGACCAGCGCGCCGCCACCGAACGCGGAGACGAAGCGGAAGAACGCGAAGGCGCTCACCGCCAGGCCGACGGCCGTCGTCCCGATGCCGAAGGAGCGGGCGAACAGCGGGAGCGCCGGGGCGACGATCCCGAAGCCGAGCGCGACCACGAAGGCCACCACGGCGAGGACGCCGACCTCGCGGGGGAGCTCCGCTGACCCCCGTCGCCGCACGACGCCGATGCTCGCAGGCGGTTCCGTCGGGCCGGTGGACAGCCCCTCCGCCGGCGGGTCACCATCCTCGGGACCCGCCCGGACAGGAGGACCGCATGCGCGTCACCCGCATCATCGCCGACCTCCCGGTGGCCGACCTCGAGACCGCGAAGGGCTTTTACACCGGCTTCCTCGGCCTGAGCACCGAGGAGTTCGACCTGGGCTGGGTGGCCCGCTACACCTCCCCGGACACCGGCGCCCACCTGCAGCTGGTGACGCGCGACGCCTCGGCACCCGAGCTCCCGGCCGTCTCCGTGACGACCGACGACGTGGACGCCGCCTACGCCGAGGCGCAGGAGGCCGGCTACGAGATCGTGCACCCGCTGACCACCGAGCCGTGGGGGGTGCGCCGGTTCTTCGTCCGCGCGCCCGACGGCACCGTCCTCAACGTCGTGCACCACCACGACTGAACCGCCGGTGCCGGACGCCGGTCCGGGCAAGCCGCTGCCCGACGTCGTCGCGCCCGGCCTCGACGTCCTGTTCTGCGGCATCAACCCCTCACTGCTCTCGGCGGCGCGGGGCCACCACTTCGCGCGGCCGGGCAACCGGTTCTGGCCCGCGCTGCACCTGGCCGGGCTCACGCCGCGCCGGCTCGCGCCGGAGGAGGACCGCGAGCTGCTGCGCCACGGGCTGGGGGTCACCAACCTCGTCGACCGGCCCACGCGGACGGCGGCGGAGCTCACCCCCGGCGAGCTGCGCGACGGTGCGGCGGCGCTGGGACGGCTGGTGGAGGCCAACCGGCCGCGGGTGCTCGCGGTCCTGGGCCTCACCGCGTGGCGGCTCGCCGTCGGCTCCGCCCGGGCCGGCTGGGGCCGCCAGCCCGTCCGGATCGGCGGGGCCGACACCTGGGTGCTGCCCAACCCGAGCGGGCTGAACGCGCACTTCCAGCTGCCGGACCTCGCCCGGCTCTACGCCGGGCTGCGCGAGCCGCCCGGCCCGGTCTAGCGCGCCGGCTCGGTGGTGCGGGCCTCCTCCGCCAGCCGGCCCACCATCGCCACGGCCTCGCCCCGGTCCAGGACGGCGCCCTCGGCCAGGGCGGTGTCGTACTCGACTTCCGGGAGCGCCTCGCGGGTGGCCGTGACGTAGCGCTGCCCGTCCATCGGGTCCATCCGCAGCGGGTCGTAGCCGACCTGCCGGGCGTTGGCCTGTACCGCGCCGAGCAGCACCGCTGCGGTGCGCGGCCGCCCCGCGGCGGTGGTGGCGCCGACGGCGGCCAGCAGGCCGGCGAGGGTGCCGGTGGCGTCGCCCTCGCGGTGCGTCAGGTCGACCATCGGCCACAGGTCGGCCAGCGCCTCCGGTGCCCGGCCGACGTCGGTGAGCGTCTTCGCCCGGATCCACAGCACCGAGGAGTGCGCCCACGAGTGCCCGAGCCGCACGGCGAGCTGCTCGGCGCGGCCGAGGTGCTCCAGGGCGCCGTCGGTGTCGCCGGCGGCCCGCGAGAACTGGCCGAGCGTCATGGCGATCTCGACCTGCACCCACTCGATGCCCGAGGCCTGCGCCAGCTCCAGGCCGCGGGCGATGTCGCGGGCGACCTCTCCGTCGAGGTCGGGCTGGCCGAGCAGCGCCCGCACGAAGCCGCGCAGGACCAGCGCGAGGGGCAGCACCGGGTCGGAGTCGGCGGCGGTCTCGGCGATCTCGCTGGTCCGCGCCCACAGCGAGGGCACGTCGCCGGACAGGTAGGACAGCAGCGCGTCGGCGAGCAGGGCGCCGCTGCGGACACCGGCGGGCGCGCCCGGCGTGGCGTCGAGCGCGGCGGCCAGCCAGCGGCGGCCCTCCTGCACGTGGCCGCGGCGGTACCAGTACCAGCCCAGCGCGCCGCCGATCCGCAGCGCGCTCTCGCCCTGGCCGGTGGCCAGCGCGTGCGCGAGCGCGGCCCGCAGCGCCGGCTGCTCGGCGTCGAGCCGGCGGGCGCTCTCGGTCCACAGCGGGCTGCGCAGCGTCGGCTCGAGCCGCCCGGTGAGCTCGACGGCGAACCCGGTCAGCCGGTCGCGCAGCCGCCGGGACGCGGGCTCGTCCAGCCCCTGCTCGGCGTACTGCCGCAGCGTCTCGAGCATCCGGTAGCGCCGGGCGCCGTGGTCCAGCTCGACCAGCGACTTGGCCACCAGCACCCGCAGCAGCTCCAGCGCGCCGCCGTCGACCTCCGGACCGGCCACCGCCTCGACCAGGTCGGGACCGAAGGTGCCCGGCAGGACCGCCACGGCCCGGAAGACGGCGAGCTCCGCGGGGGAGAGCAGGTCGACGCTCCACTGCACGGTGGCCGCGAGGGTGCGCTGGTGGGGCACCGCGGTGCGCCAGCCGCCCGACAGCAGCGCGAACCGGTCGTCGACCCGGCCGGCCACCTCGGCCAGCGGCAGCGTGGTGAGGCACGCGGCGGCGAGCTCGACGGCCAGCGGCAGCCCGTCGAGGGCCGCGACCAGCTCGCGCACGTGCCGCAGGTCCTCCTCCGACGGGTCGGCCAGGTGCGGGGCGGCCAGCCGGGCGCGGTCGAGGAACAGCTGCTCGGCGTCGCTGCCCGGGGCGCCGGCCGGCATCGGGCCGCAGGGCAGCACCGCCTCGCCGGGCAGGCCGAGGGGCTCGCGCGAGGTGGCGAGCACCTGCAGCTCGGGGCAGTGGGGCAGGAGCGCGGCGCAGACCGCCGCGGCGGCGTCGACGACGTGCTCGCAGTTGTCCAGCACCAGCAGGAGCGGTCGGTCCACCAGGGCCGTGGCGACGGCGCCCAGCGGGTCGCCGCCGGCCAGCGTCACGCCGAGGACGGTCGCCACCTGCGCGGCGACCAGCTCGGGGTCCTCGACGCCGGCCAGCTCCACCAGGGCCGCCGGCGGCGCCCCGGCCGGACGGCGCCGCGCGGCCTCCAGTGCCAGCCGCGTCTTGCCGCTCCCGCCGGGCCCGACCAGGGTGACCAGGCGCTGCCCGGACAGGGCACCGCCGAGCCGGCCCAGCTCGGCGGTGCGGCCGACGAAGGCGGTCAGCGGCACCGGCAGCGGTCCGAGGGCCCGCACCGCGGGCGGCGCCGGGGGAGCGGGCTCCGGCGCCGGGGCGGCGGGGGCGGCGACCGGCCCGGCCAGCGCCGGGTCCTGCCGGAGGATCTGCTCGTAGAGCGACTGCAGCGGCCGGCCGGGGTCGACGCCCAGCCCGTCGGCGAGCAGCCGGCGGCCCTCGTCGTAGACCTCGAGCGCCTCGGCCTGCCGCCCGCAGCGGTACAGCGCCAGCATCAGCGAGGCCCGCAGGCCCTCGCGCAGCGGCTCGGAGCGCAGCAGCTCGCGGACGTCGTCGACGATCTCGGCGTGCCGTCCCAGGCGCAGGTCCAGCTCGGCGGCGAGCTCGCGGGCGGCCAGCCGCAGCTGCTCGAGCCGCTCGGACTCCTCGGCGGCGAAGGTGGCCGCGACGTCGGCGTAGGCCGGACCCCGCCACAGCGCGAGTCCCTCGGCGACCGCGGCTCGGGCGTTCTCCGCGTCGCCCCGGCCGGCGAGGTCGCGGGCGGCGCGCAGCAGCTGGACGAAGCGCACGGCGTCGACGTCCTCGGCGGCCACCTCCAGGCGGTAGCCGGGCTCCCGGGTGACCAGGAGCGTCCAGCGGCCGCCGCTGACGTCGGGCTCGAGCTCCCGGCGCAGCCGGGACACGATCGACTGCAGGGTGGCCGAGACCGCGGTGGGCGGCTGGCCGCTCCACACGCGGTCGACGAGCAGGTCGACGGGGACGGTGCGCCCGGCGTCCATCAGCAGCGCGGCGAGCACCGCGCGGTGACGAGGGGACTGCGGAGCGAGGAGCCGGCCGTCGCGCCAGACCTCGACGGGTCCGAGCACGCGGTACGAGGTGCTGGTCATCGCGGCGCAGGATAGGAACCGGAACGCCTCCGTGGTGGTGCTCGCCGCGCACCGTGACCTGCCGGTGACCTGCACCCCACGCGCGTGACCTGCTGCCCAAGCGGTCGCCAAGGGGACACCAAGGACGCACCGACACCCTCCGGGTGCACCGACCACCGCCCCTGGAGACGCCTCGTGACCACCCTGCCCGTCCCCCCGTCGCCGCTGCCGGACCTCCTCGGAGACCCCCGGCCGGCGGTCCTGCCGCCCGACCTGATCGCCGTACTGGGTGCCCGGCTCTCGCCGTCGGCCGTGCTGACCGCCGGGTCGGTGGTGCAGGTCGCGGAGGTCTCCGACGTGGTCGCCGCCCTGCGGCTGGCCGGCCGCCACGGCGTCCCCGTGACCGTCCGGGGGCCCGGCCGGGTCGACGACGGCGCGGCCCGGCGCCTGGTGGTGGACCCGGGGGGACTGGCCGAGGTGACCGTGTCGCCGGCGGGCTGGGCACGGGTCGGTGCGGGGGTGCGGTGGCGGACGCTGGCCGACGAGGCCGCGCCGCACGGGCTGACCCCGATCACCGGCGCCTCGGCCGCCGAGCGGGTCGCCGACACCGTCACCGGCGGCGGGGTCGGGCCGCTGGCGCGGACCTACGGACTGGCCGCCGACCGGGTCCGGGCGGTGGAGCTGGTCACCGGCGACGGCGTCCTGCGCCGGGTGACGCCGACCGACGGCGCCGACCTCTACTGGGGCGTGCGCGGCGGCGGTGCCGCGCTCGGCGTGGTCACCGCCGTGGAGCTCGACCTGCTGGCCGCGGGGCCGCGCTACGGCGGTGAGCTGCACTGGGCCGAGGCCGACGCCGCGCGGGTGACCGAGGCCTGGCGGACGTGGTCGGCCGGTCTGCCGCCGCAGGCGGGCACCTCTCTGCTGCTCACCCGGCCGCGCCAGGGCGACGGTGAGGTGGCCGTCCGCTTCGCCTGGTCCGGCGAGGCCGACGACGGCGGCGCGCTGCTCGACCGGCTGCGCGCCGCGGCACCGGCGGTCCGGACCGACCTCGCCTCCCGCGGACCGGCCGGCCTGGCCGTGCCCGGGCTCGCAGGCGGCGTGGAGTCCTCGCTGCTGCTGGACCGCCTGTCCGGCGGCGCGACCGGCGCCCTGCTGCGCGCCGCGGGCGGCAGCCGGCCGCGGACGGTGGAGGTGCGGCTGCTCGGCGGCGCGCTGGGGTGGGTGCCGCAGTCGCCGAGCGCGGTCTGCCACCGGGACGCGCGGCTGGCGGTCCGGGTGTCCGGCGGTGCCGGAGCCGAGGACCGGGCGGCCACGCGCGCCTGCGCCGAGGAGCTGGCCGCCGCGCTCGGGGGTGACCTGGGCGGACGCACCGCCGCGCACGGCTGGGGGACGACGCCGGACGTGCTGGCCCGCACGCCTCCGCCCGCCGTCCGGGACCGGCTCGCCGCCCTGGCCGCGGCCACCGACCCGCACCGGATCCTCGAGGGCGCCGCCCCCGGGGGGAGGAGTCAGCGCTCGAGCGCCGCGCGCACCACGGGTGAGGGGCGCAGGGCCACCGCGCGGCCGGTGAGCTCGGCGTGCTCCAGGTGGTCGACGAGCAGCTCCCGGCCCGACGCCGACAGCGCGGTGACCGAGCCGGCGTCGACGCGGTCGACCCGCACCGGCTCCCGCCCGTAGCAGCTCCAGAAGGCCTCGACCGCCGCGGCGTCGACCTCGCCGGCCAGCACCAGCGCCCGCCCGCCAGCGGTGTTCAGCAGGCGGACGACGCCGCGGCGGGTGGCGGCCGATCGTGTCGCGGTCACCCGCCCAGTGTCCCCGGCCGCCCGGCTACCGGACCGCGCCCGCCGGCTCCGCCAGCGCCCCCGGGGCCGGTTCCGAGGCGAGGTCGGCCTGCCAGAGGTCGGGGCCGAAGACCTCGTACTGGATGTCCCGGGTGGGGACGCCGCGGTCGACGAGGCTGCTGCGGACGGCGCGCATGAACGGCAGCGGGCCGCACAGGTAGTACACGGCCCCCTCCGGCAGGTCCACCGCGTCGAGGTCCATGACACCGGCGTGCACGCCGTCGAACGGCAGGGTGGCGTGCGCGCCGCGCTCGAACCAGACGTGGATCCGCGCGCCGGGCAGTTCCCGGACGTCCCCGAGCACCTGCCCGCGCAGGGCGAAGGAGTCCTCGTCGACGTCGGCGTGCAGCAGGGTGATGGGCAGGTGCGAGCCCGCGGCGGTGAGGTGGGAGAGCATCCCGGCCATCGGGGTGATCCCGATGCCGGCGCTGGCGAAGACGACCGGGCGGCCGGAGTCGTCGAGGACGACGTCGCCGAAGGGCAGCGACATCGTCAGGCGGTCGCCGACCTGGACCCGGTCGCACAGGTGGGTGGAGACCTCGCCGTCCGGGCCGTCCCCGCCGTGGACCCGCTTGACGGAGAACTGGCGGTGCTCGCCGTCGTCGGCGCGGGTGAGGCTGTACTGCCGCGGCTGGTGCACGCCGTCGGGCATGGGCACCTTGACCGTCACGTACTGGCCGGGCAGCGAGGTCTTGACCAGGCGGTCGTCGACCCGCCGGACGCGGAAGGTGACGACGTCGGCCGTCTCCTGGGTCTTCTCGGTCACCTCCCAGTCGCGCCACACGGTCTCCGGGCGCACGCCCTGGGCGCTGTAGAGGCCGCGCTCCTGGTGGAGGAGGGCGTAGGCCATCAGCCAGTAGACCTCGTCCCAGGCTGCGGCGACCTCGGCTGTGACGGCCTCGCCGAGGACGTCGGCGATCGCCCAGAACAGGTGCTCGTGGACGACGTCGTACTGGGCCGGCGTGACCCCGAGGGAGGCGTGCTTGTGCGCGATCCGCGACAGCAGCCGCTCGGGGACCTGCTCGGGCGTCTCGACCAGGGTGCTGGCGAAGACGGCGACCGACCCGGCGAGGGCGACCTGCTGCTCCCCGGTGGCCTGGTTGCCGCGGTTGAAGACGCCGTCGAACAGCTCGGGGTGCGCGCCGAACAGGTGCTCGTAGAAACGGCGGGCGATCTCCTGGATGTTGTCGGCGACCACCGGCAGGGTCGCCTCGATCACGGGACGGGATCGGTCAGAGAGCATGCGGTCCTCCTCGGCCTGCCGACGGGCGGGTACCGCTCGTCCGGCGTTGAGCTCCCCGTGTCCGCGCCCATCCGTCGCTGCCGTCCGCGGGGGAGGGGTGGCCACACCGGCGCGCCCCCGCGACCGACCCTGCCAGGAGCGGCTCCGCAAATCGACCGGATCGGCGCCGGCGGAGGTCTAGCCGCTGCCCGGAGGCCTCGCTAGTGTGCGCCACGTCACACGACGAGTCGACGGGGGCGAGTGTGGACATTCCTGCGATGCGCGCGAACTTCGCCAGAGCGGCGGCCGCCGGTGACGAGGCGCCGCTGTGGTTCTACGCGCACCTGTTCCTCACCCACCCCGAGACCCGGCAGCTGTTCCCGGTCTCGATGGCGCACCAGCGCGACCGGCTGTTCGCCGCGCTCGGTGACGTGGTGGCCCGGGTCGACGACCTGGACTCCCTCGTGCCGATCCTGCAGCAGCTGGGGCGCGACCACCGCAAGTTCGGGACGGTGGCCGAGCACTACCCCGCGGTGGGGGCGAGCCTGCTGGCGACGCTGGAGCACTTCGACGAGGACTGGGGCGAGGCCCTGGCCGCGGACTGGACGGCGGCCTACGAACTGGTGGCGAAGGTGATGGTCGAGGCGGCCGACGAGGTGGCCGACCAGCCGCCGTGGTGGGACGCCGAGGTCGTCGGTCACGAGCGGCGCGGCATCGACACCGCCGTCCTGCGGGTACGGCCGGCCACCCCGCTGCCCTTCCGGCCGGGGGAGTCGATCTCCCTGGAGACCGACCTGCGCCCGAGGCTGTGGCGGTACTACTCCCCGGCCAACGCCCCGCGCAGCGACGGCGAGCTGGAGATCCACGTGCGGGCCTGGCCCGGCGGGCCGGTGAGCACCGCCCTGGTGCACCAGGTCGGGGTGGGCGACGTGCTGCGGCTGGGGCCGCCAGTCGGGCACCTCGCGCTCGACCCCGAGTCCGACCGCGACCTGCTGCTGGTGGCCGGGGGCACGGGTCTGGCGCCGCTCAAGGCCGTCGTCGACTCGGTCGCCCGCTGCGACCGGGCCCGCCGGGTCGACCTCGTCGTCGGGGTCCGCCGGGAGGATCACCTCTACGACCGCGCGGACCTCGCCCGCCTGGAGCAGGAACACCCGTGGCTGACGGTCACCGTGGCCGTCTCCGAAGAGCAGGCCCCGGGCCTCGAGCACGGCGACGTCGGTGACGTGGTGGCTCGCACCGGGCCGTGGCAGAGCCGCGAGGCGCTGGTGGCCGGGCCGCCGGCGATGGTGCACCACACCGTCGAGCGGCTGCTGCAGTGCGGCCTCCCCCGGAGCCGCATCTCCGCCGAGGTGTTCGCCCCCAGCCGCCCGGGACCTGATGTGGACGGAAAGGTGACCTCATGACGATGACCGCCGACGACATGACCCCGAGAGGCCGCCGTCTGACGCCCGCGGACGTGCGCGAGGTCCGGTTCGCCCGCTCGACGATCCTGCATCCCGGCTACAGCGACACCGAGGTCGACCGGTTCCTGGACCGCGTGGGGGAGGAGCTGGCCCGGTTGCACGCCGAGAAGGCCGAGCTGCGCGACAGGGTGCAGGCGCTGCGGGCGCAGGTGGGGGACGAGCAGCCGCGCGAGGCGCCGACGGCGCACGCGGTGAGCCTGCTCGCGGTCGCCCAGCAGACCGCCGACCGGTACGTGGCGGAGGCCGAGTCGTTCAGCCGGGTGATGGTCAGCGAGGCGCAACAGCAGTACGAGGAGCAGCTGCAGACGGCGCGCGAGAAGGTCGGCGCGATGATCCAGGCGGCCCACGAGGCCGCGGCCCGGATCGTCGCCGACGGCGGTGGGCCGGCCCCTGCGGGGGACGCCCGGACCGCCGAGGAACTGCAGGAGCAGGTGGCCTACCTGCAGGCGTTCGGCCAGGCGTGCCGGACGCAGCTGCGGGCCTACCTGGAGGCGCTCCTGGCCGACGTCGAGCAGGCCTGGGGCCGGTCCGACCCGGCCGCCGTGCCGGTGCCCCGCTCTGCGCCGCGGACGGCCAGGCCGACCCCGGCACCGGAGTCCCCGCCGCCCGTCGCCGGGCCGGCGCCGGCGGCGGAGCCGACGACGGTCGAGGCCGCTGCGGTGCTGCTCGGCGAGCAGTCACTGGGACCGGGGTCCGCGGACGACGCCCCGCGGCAGGTGTCCGGCGCCGGAGCGACGCTCGACCGGTCCTGATCCTGGCACCGGCGGCACCTCCCCGGGACGGTCGGTCGGGTCGGGGAGACTGCGCGGGTGGACCGGGTCCTGCTGCGGCGCCGCGGGGACGCCGTCGCGGTGCACGAGGCCGACGGCACGGTCACCGAGGTGCCGGCCGACGGGCTGCCCGCCCTGGTGCGTGCGCGCGCCGGCGTCCGCTGGGTGTGGGACGACACCACCCGCTGGTACCCGGCGCTGCTGGCCGCCGGCGTCCGCGTGGAGCGCTGTGCCGACCTGCGGCTGTGCGCCGCGGTCCTCCGCCGCTCGCCGTATGCCGGACCCGACCCCGCGGAGGACCCCGGCTGGGCCGCGCTGGAGCCGGTGACCGCGGGCGACCCGGCGCTGTTCGACCTCGCCGACCCCGCCGACGCGCTGGACCCGGTCGCCGAGGACCGCCGCCAGCAGGCCGTCCTCGCCGCCTCCCCGCAGCGCGCCCGGCTCGGCCTGCTGCTGGCCGCGGAGTCCTCGGGGGCGCTGGCCGCCGCGGAGATGACGCACACCGGGATGCCTTGGCGGGCCGACGTCCACGACCGGCTGCTCACCGGGCTGATGGGCCCGCGCCCGGCAGCGGGCATGCGCCCGCCGGTGCTCGAGGAACTGGCCGGCGAGGTCCGCGCGGCGCTCGGGACCCCCGACCTCAACCCGGACTCGCCGGCCGTGCTGCTGCGCGCGCTGCAGACGGCCGGGCTGCCGGTCGAGGACACCCGCTCGTGGACGCTGGAGCGGTTCGAGCACCCCGTCGTCGCGCCGCTGCTGGAGTACAAGCGGCTGGCCCGGCTGCTCGCCGCCAACGGCTGGAGCTGGCTGGACACCTGGGCCCGCGGCGGCCGGTTCCGGCCGGTGTACCTGCCCGGCGGCGTGGTCACCGGGCGCTGGGCGTCCTCGGGCGGGGGCGCGCTGTCGGTGCCGGTCCAGGTGCGCCCGGCCGCGGTGGCCGACGACGGCTGGTGCCTGGTCGTGGCCGACGTCGCCCAGCTCGAACCCCGGGTGCTCGCCGGCATGAGCGGTGACACCGCGCTGGCCGACGCCGCCCGCTCGGCGGACCTCTACGCCGGCATGGTCGACGCCGGGGTCGTGGCCACCCGGGCCGAGGCCAAGGTCGGGGTGCTCGGCGCGCTCTACGGCGGCACCCGCGGCGAGAGCGGGCGGATGGTGCCGCGGCTGGCCCGCCGCTACCCGCGCGCGATCGGGCTGGTCGAGGAGGCGGCGCGGGCCGGCGAGCGCGGCGCGGTGGTGTCCACCCTGCTCGGCCGCGGCTCCCCGGCACCCGGCGCGGCGTGGGCGGAGCGCGACGCCGACCTCGGGGAGGCACCCGAGCCCGGCGGCCGGGACTCCGACCGCGCGCGCCGCGCGTGGGGCCGGTTCACCCGCAACTTCGTCGTCCAGGGCACCGGTGCGGAGTGGGCGCTGTGCTGGCTGGCCGACCTGCGCAACCGGCTCTGGCGGCTGGGGGAGGGGCGGCTGGGGAAGGGGCGGCTGGGGGACGCGCGGCTGAGGGACGCGCGGCTCGAGGAGCGGCCGCACCTGGCCTTCTTCCTCCACGACGAGGTGGTGGTGCACACCCCGGCCGGCCTCGCCGACGACGTCGTCGCGGAGGTCCGGGCCGCTGCGGGAACCGCGGGCCGGCTGCTGTTCGGGACCTTCCCCGTCGACTTCCCGCTCGACGTCGCCGTCGTCCGGTCCTGGGCCGACGCCGGCTGAACGGCTCCCGGCGCTCCGGCGGTGCTCAGGCGGTGCTGGTCTCGAGCAGGCGGCGCAGCGCCTCCTCGAAGTAGTCCTCGTAGAGCTCCTGGACGAGGTCCATGCGGTCCTCGGCGACGGCGGCGTTGACCTGCCGGACGTAGTGCTCGTGCAGCGCGGTCTGCGTGGTGTCCACGGGGTCCTCCTTCCTGGTCGGCTGCTCCCAGTGTCCGGCCGCGGGGCACGTCGGTGTGGCAGGTCGGGCTGCTCACTCCGTCACACCACCCCTCCCGCCGACGGCTCCGTCCCTGGCAGGGTGGGCGCCCGGACGGGGTCGCCGCCCGGTATCGGAGGAGGACCCGTGGACCGTGACGCATACGGCACCGACGGCACCGACCCCGAGGAGGCCACCGGCCTGCTCGAGCCCGAGGACACCCTCGAGGACCCGCGGGGTACGCGCGACCTCGACACCGGCTGGTCACCACCCGAGCGGCCCTGGGGCGTCGACGACTGGGGGACCACCGAGCGCGAGGAGGCCACCGGCGAGAGCCTCGACGGCCGGCTCCGCCGCGAGCTGCCCGACCGGCCGGAGGACGACGGCGAGGGTCTCGGCGACCTGGCCGGGGGCGACGGCGAGCTGCTCGACGACGAGGTCGGCGACGCGCGGGCGGGGCGGCTGGCCGACGTCGGCGAGGACGGTGTGGTCGATGACGAGGACCAGCTGCTCGCCGAGGACCTCGGCATCGACGGCGGTGCGGCCTCCGCCGAGGAGGCGGCGGTGCACGTGGTGCGCGGCGGGGACGAGTAGCCCGCGGGGAGTGCCCGGTCGCGCGAGTCGGCGGCCACGTGCCCCTGGTGGAGAAGACCACCGGCCCGCTGGAGAACCGGGTGCACCAGGTGACCCGCCAGTTCGTCGGCGAGCCCGCGTGGTTCCTGCTCGCCGAGCTGGTCCTCGAGTCGCTCGAGGCCAGTGCAGGCGTTCCGCACCCAGCAGGCGCCGCTCGGCGTCACCTGCGGGCGACGCGGGCGGCGACGGCCTCCTCGCTCAGCACGGCCTGGACCGTCGTCCCCCGGCCGAGCTCGCGTCCCCCGGCGTCGACGGCGGCGCACGCACAGGTCACCCGGTTGCCGCGGACCTCCGTGCAGCGCGCGGTCACCCGGATGCGGTCCCCGGGCCACGCCGGCACCCGGTGCTCGACCGACAGCGCCGTCCCGATGCCGGCCTCGCCGGGCTCCAGGTGCGCGAGCAGCAGCTTGCGGCCGGCCTCCTCGAAGTGCTTGGCCATCGAGTAGGTGGCGTAGACCGGGTGCACCGGACCGAGCTCGTCGAAGTCGACCGTCATCGCGTCGGTGACGACGACGTCGAGGACGGCCGTGGTGCCGACCGCGATCGGCCGCACCGGGCTCAGGCGTCGAAGTCGACGGTGACCGCGTCGGACAGCGGGAGCGTCTGGCAGGTCAGCACGTAACCGGCCGCGACCTCCTTCTCCTCCAGCGCGTAGTTGCGGCGCATCTCGACCTCGCCGTCGGTGACCCGCGCCCGGCAGGTGCCGCACACCCCGCCCTTGCAGGCGAACGGCAGGTCCGAGCGCACCCGCTGCGCGGAGTCGAGGACGGGGACGCCGCGGGGGAGCGCCAGTGTCGTCGAGCGGCCGTCGAGGACCACGGTGACCTGGCTGCTCGGGCCGTCGACGGTCTCCTCGTCGCCGCGCACCGGCTCCGGCGGGACGTCGTCGACGTAGAACAGCTCCTGGTGCACCCGCTCAGACGGGACGCCGAGCTCGTCCAGCAGCGCGCGGGCGTCGGTGACCATCCCGTGCGGCCCGCACAGCCACCAGTGGTCGACGTGCTCGGCGTCGGTGAACGCGGTGACCAGCGCGCGCAGCCGGTCGCCGTCGAGCCGCCCGCTGGTGAGCTCGGCGTCGCGCGGCTCGCGGGAGAGCACGTGCACCAGCTGCAGCCGGGTGCCGTAGCGGTCCTTCAGGTCGGCCAGGTCGTCGGCGAACATCACCGTGTTGGTCCGCCGGTTGCCGTAGAAGACGGTGACGGTCGACTGGCCGTCGCGCAGCACGCTCGCCGCCAGCGACAGCGCGGGGGTGATGCCGGAGCCGGCGACGACGAAGACGTGGTCGGCCGGCTGCGTGAGGTCGGCGGTGAAGGTGCCCGACGGCGGCAGCACCTCGATCTCGTCGCCGGGCCGCACCTCCTGCACCAGGTAGCGGGAGAAGAAGCCGCCGGGGACCTCGCGGACGCCGACCCGCGGCAGGGCGCCGACCGGCGCGCAGATGGAGTAGGAGCGCCGCTCGTCGCGGTCGCCGTCGACGCGGCGCAGGGTGAGCGCCTGCCCGGGCTGGAAGGCGTAGTCCTCGGCGAGCTCGGGCGGGACGTCGAAGGTGACCGCGACCGCGTCGTCGGTGAGCCGCTCGACCGCGGCCACCCGCAGCGGGTGGAACCGCGGCCGGCGCCGGGTGCTGCTCGATGCGGTCACGCTCAGATCTCCTTCACGTGCTCGAACGGCTCCCGGCAGCTGCGGCAGCGGCGCAGCGCCTTGCACGCCGTCGCGCCGAACTCGCTGAGCTCCTCGGTGTCGGGGGAGCCGCACAGCGGGCAGGCCGCCGTCCGCCGGCTGGGCCCGAGCTGCAGCGGGACCGGTCCGGCGGTGCGGACCGGCGCCTTCCCCGGCGGGGCGATGCCGGCCGTGGCGAGCTTGCGGCGGCCCTCCTCGCTGATCCAGTCGGTGGACCACGCGGGGGACAGCACGGTGCGCACCTCGACGTCGTCGAACCCGGCGGAGTGCAGCGCGTGCAGCAGGTCGGCGCGCATGACGCCCATCGCCGGGCAGCCGCTGTAGGTGGGGGTGATGTCGACGACGACGGTGCCCTCGTGCACGCGGACGTCGCGCAGCACGCCCAGGTCGGCGAGCGTGAGCGCCGGCAGCTCGGGGTCGGTGACGGTCTCGGCCACCGACCGCGGGTCCCGGGCGGCAGAGATGGCCATGTCTGCCGTCACCACGTCGCCGCCGGGTGCTCGCGGGCCAGGCCCTGCAGGCCCTCGAGCAGCCCGGTCCGCTCGGGACCGTGCTCGCCGGTCCGGCCGCGCGGCGGGGCGTCGGCGGGCCACTCCGGCACCCGCAGCGTCGCCCGCTCCAGCACGGTGGTCAGCACGTCGCGCACCTCGGCGCGGACGTCGGCCGGGTCCACGGCGACCCCGCCGGCGGCCAGCCGCGACTCGACGTCGGTGGCGGTGAACAGGTCGGCCAGGTGCGGCCACACCGCGTCCACGCCGGCCTGCGCGCGGCGGTGCGACTCGGGCGTCCCGTCGCCCAGGCGCAGCACCCAGCGGGCGGCGTGGTCGCGGTGGTAGGCCAGCTCGTGCACACCCTTGGCGGCGATGGCGGCGAGCACCGGGTCGCGGGAGTCGCGCAGCCGGGCGAACACCGCCAGCCGCACGGTCGAGGCCACGAACAGCCGGACCATCGTCTGCCCGAAGTCGCCGTTCTCCGCCTCGACCAGGCCGGTGCTGCGGAACTCGTCGGCGTCGCGGAAGTAGGCGAGCGCGTCCTCGTCGGGGATGCTCTCGGTCGCCCGCGACCGGGACCGGCCGAGGACGCCGACGGAGCCGGCGCGGGCCAGCAGCAGCCGGGCCTGGCCGAGGAGGTCCAGGCCGGTGTTGCCGATCGCGACCTCCTCCTCGAGCTCGGGCGCGGCGGTGATCCACTGCGTCAGCCGCTGGGCGAGCACCAGGGCGTCGTCGCCGAGCATCAGGCAATAGGCGCCCAGGTCGGCCGGGTCGACGCCGTCGGGCACGGTGGTGTCGACGCCGGCCAGCGGGTCGTCGAACCCCGTGCCGAACGCCCAGTGCCCGGCGTCGTCGTGCGCGTTGGTCAACGCGTCGTAGACGGTCTCCTCGTGCATGACCTGCCTCTCGGAAGGGCCGATGGCGCCGCAAGGGCCCTTCACATGTGGGGGACGTTCTCCGGGATGTCGTAGAACGTCGGGTGCCGGTAGACCTTGTCGCCGCTGGGGGCGAACATCGGGTCCTTCTCGTCGGGGCTCGAGGCGGTGATGTCGGCGGCCCTGACCACCCAGATGCTCACGCCCTCGTTGCGCCGGGTGTAGAGGTCGCGGGCGGCGTGCACCGCCATCTCGTCGTCGGGCGCGTGCAGCGAGCCGACGTGCACGTGGTTGAGCCCGCGCTTGCCGCGCACGAACACCTCGTAGAGCGGCCAGTCGCGCCGGCTCACCGACGGCGACGGCGCGGTGGGCACCTCCGGCCCGGTGGGGACGGCGCCGTGCCCGCCCTCGGCGGTGAGGTCGGTGCTCACGACGCGTGCTTGGCCGCGTAGGCCGAGGCGGCCTCGGTGACCCACGCGTTGTCGTCGCGGGCGGCGCGCCGGCGGGCGATCCGCTCGGCGTTGCACGGGCCCTGTCCGCTGATGACCCGCTGCAGCTCCGACCAGTCGATGGCGCCGAACCGCCAGTGGCCGCCGGCCTCGTCGAGGGTCAGGTCGGGGTCGGGCAGGGTGACGCCGAGGGCCTGCGCCTGCGGCACGCTCATGTCCACGAAGCGCTGGCGCAGCTCGTCGTTGCCGTGCCGCTTGATGCCCCACGCCATCGACTGCGCGGAGTTGGGGCTCTCCTCGTCCGGCGGGCCGAACATCATCAGCGAGGGCCACCACCACCGGTCGACGGCGTCCTGCACCATCGCCCGCTGCGCGTCGGTGCCGCGCATCATCGTCATCAGCAGCTCGTAGCCCTGCCGCTGGTGGAAGGACTCCTCCTTGCAGATGCGGATCATCGCCCGGGCGTAGGGACCGTAGGAGGAGCGGCACAGCGGCACCTGGTTGCAGATCGCCGCGCCGTCGACCAGCCAGCCGATGACGCCGACGTCGGCGTAGGTGAGCGTCGGGTAGTTGAAGATCGAGCTGTACTTCTGCCGGCGCTCGATGAGCTTGTCGGTGAGGTCGGCACGGTCGGCGCCGAGCGTCTCGGCCGCGGAGTAGAGGTACATGCCGTGCCCGGCCTCGTCCTGCACCTTGGCCAGCAGGACCGCCTTGCGCCGCAGGCTGGGCGCCGCGAGCAGCCAGTCGCCCTCGGGCTGCATCCCGATGATCTCCGAGTGGGCGTGCTGGGCGATCTGACGCACCAGCGTCTTCCGGTACCCCTCGGGCATCCAGTCGCGCGGCTCGATGCGGTGGTCGGCGGCGATCGTGGCCTCGAACTGCTGTCGCAGCGCGGTCTCGTCGGGGCTGGCGGCCGCGGGTCGATCCAGGGTGGGCGCGGACATCGCGTCTCCTCAGGCTGTTTACTGACCGTCCGGTCAGGAATAGTGTTCCCCATGCCGCCGGTGCGCACAAGCGCCGGCCGGCGGAAGCGGCGGCCGAGCGACGAGGACGGCACGAGATGACGACGACGGACCAGCGGCGGCTCGGCGAGGCCCCCGACCCGGCCACGCTCGACCCGGCGGAGCGCCTGTCGGTCGACGAGTTGCGTGCGCTGCAGCTCGAGCGCCTGCAGGAGTCGCTGCGGCACGCCTATGAGAACGTCCCGCACTACCGGCAGGCCTTCGACACCGCCGGCGTGCACCCCGACGACTGCCGGGACCTGGCCGACCTCGCCCGCTTCCCGACGACGAGCAAGGCCGACCTGCGCGACAACTACCCGTTCGGCATGTTCGCCGTCCCGCAGGACCGGGTGCGCCGCGTGCACGCCTCCAGCGGCACGACCGGGCGGCCCACCGTCGTCGGGTACACCGAGCGCGACATCGACACCTGGGCCACCGTCATGGCCCGCTCGATCCGCGCCGCCGGCGGGCGCCCGGGCGACCGGCTGCACAACGCCTACGGCTACGGCCTGTTCACCGGCGGCCTCGGCGCGCACTACGGCGCGGAGAAGCTCGGCTGCACCGTCATCCCCGTCTCCGGTGGCATGACGCCGCGGCAGGTCCAGCTGATCACCGACTTCGAGCCCCGCGTGATCATGGTGACGCCGAGCTACATGCTCACCGTCATCGACGAGTTCGAGAAGCAGGGCCTCGACCCGCGCGCGTCCAGCCTCGAGATCGGCGTCTTCGGCGCCGAGCCGTGGACGGAGCAGATGCGCCGGGAGATGGAGGAGCGACTCGACATCCAGGCCGTCGACATCTACGGCCTGTCGGAGGTGATGGGCCCCGGTGTCGCGCAGGAGTGCGTGGAGACCAAGGACGGCCTGCACGTCTGGGAGGACCACTTCTACCCGGAGGTCATCGACCCGGTCACCGGTGAGGTGCTGCCCGAGGGCGAGGTCGGCGAGCTGGTGTTCACCTCGCTGACCAAGGAGGCCATGCCGGTCGTCCGCTACCGGACCCGCGACCTCACCCGGCTCCTGCCCGGGACCGCCCGGCCGGGCATGCGACGGATGGAGAAGGTCACCGGACGCACCGACGACATGATCATCCTGCGGGGCGTGAACCTCTTCCCGACGCAGATCGAGGAGGTCGTGCTGCGCACCCCGGGGCTGGCGCCGCACTTCGCGCTGGAGCTGAGCACGCGGGGCCGGCTCGACCACCTCGTCGTGCGCGTCGAGGCCCGGCCGGACTGCCCGCCCGAGCGCAGGGAGCAGGCCGCCCGGGAGGTGGCCCGGGGCGTCAAGGACACCGTGGGCTCCAGCATCGAGGTGCTGGTCGTCGACCCGGAGACGCTGCCGCGGTCGATGGGCAAGCTGCAGCGGATGGTCGACAAGCGGGAGCGCGCGTGACGGAGACGCGCGTCCGCCGCGGGCGGCCCGGGCACTCGCTCGACACCCTCCTCGACGTCGCGGTCGCGGTCTTCAACGAGCGGGGCTACGACGCCACGAGCATGGAGGAGCTCGCCGCGCGGCTGGGGATCACCAAGTCGGCGATCTACCACCACGTCACCGGCAAGGTCGAGCTGCTGCGCCTGGCGCTGGACCGGGCGCTGGACGCCCTGTTCGCCGTCACCGAGGAGCCGCAGGCGGTCACCGGCCGCGCGATCGACCGGCTCGAGCACGTGGTCCGCGGCTCGGTCCGGGTCCTGGCCGCCGAGCTGCCGTTCGTCACGCTGCTGCTGCGGGTGCGCGGCAACTCCCCGGTCGAGGAGGCCGCGCTCGCCCGCCGGCGCGAGTTCGACCGGATCGTCACCGACCTCGTGCGCGCCGCCGAGGAGGAGGGCGACGTCCGCCCCGACGTCGACCCCGCCGTCACCAGCCGGCTGCTGTTCGGCACGGTGAACTCGCTGACCGAGTGGTTCCGGCCCGGTGGTGCCCTGTCCGCCGACGCGCTGGCCGACGCGCTGGTCGCCACCGCGTTCGAGGGCCTGCGCGCCCGCCCGTGACGGGCGGGCGCGCAGGACGGGTCAGCCCCGGTCGGGGCGCGGCCGGTAGGGCCGGCCGGGGTTGAAGACCTCGAGCGTGTAGGCGTCGAAGCGGCGCAGCCAGGTGCGGGCACGGGTGGCGAGCGCGGGGGGACGACCGGCGGTGGTCGTGGCGGAGGCGGTCGTGGCGGGGGGAGTCATGGCGGGGGGAGTCATGGCGTCTCCAGGTGGATCGGGATGTGGGGACGTCGTCGTCGCGGCCGGGTTCCACGCTCCCCGCGGGCCGTTGCAGGACGGCGACGGACACCTGAACGGGAGGTGAACCGCCCCGTGTGCTCCACCACTGCCGCGGTCCGGGCGACCGGGCCCGAAGTCCGGTGACACGGCCGCGCTCCGGTGCTTCGATGGGCGCGCACGGGGACGAGCCGACGTCGGAGGTCTCCGGTGGACCCTGTCTCCACGACCGTGCGCCCCTCGACGGGCCGGTCCCGTGAGCTCCGCCCGGCCATGCGGGTGCTGCTGCTGGCCTTCAGCGTCCTCACCGCCCTCGCCGTGGGCGCGCTGCTGCTCCAGCCCGGCCGCACGAGCCAGGTGTTCGCCTGGACGATCCAGCCGCCGCTGACCGCGGCCTTCCTCGGCGCGGGCTACGCCGCCGGGTGCACGCTGGTCGTCCTCTCCCTGCGGGACCCGGTGTGGGCGAACAGCCGCGTGCCGGTGCTGACCATCCTGGTGTTCACGCTGCTCACCCTCGTGGCCACGCTGGTGCACATCGACCGCTTCCACTTCCAGGAGGAGTTCGCCGCGGCGCCGCTGCTCGCCCGCGCCGCCGCCTGGTTCTGGACCGGCGTCTACGTCGTCATCCCGCTGGCGATGCTGGTGCTCCTCGCCCTGCAGGAGCGGGCGCCCGGCACCGATCCGCCGCGGCGCTGTCCGGTGCCGGTGTCCCTCCGGCTGGCGCTCGGCGCGGAGTCGGTGGTGCTGCTCGGCGTGGGCGCGGCGGTGTCGGTCGTCCCCACGGCGGCGGAGACGCTGTGGCCCTGGACGCTGACCCCGCTCACCGCGCGCGTGGTGGGCGCGTGGCTCGTCGCGTTCGGGGTCGCGACCGCCCTGGCCGCGCTGGCCGGTGACCTCGAGCGGCTGCGCACCGCGGCGGTCGCCTACACCGTCTTCGGCGTCCTCGTGCTCGCCGTCGTCGCCTGGCACCGCGACACGGTGGCCTGGGACCGGCCGGTGGCCTGGGCGTTCGTCGCCGTCGCGGCCGCCGTCGTCCTCACCGGCGCGGCCGGGATCCGGTGGGCGCCGGCCGTCGTCGCCGCCGGGAGGCACCGGTCCTGAGCCCGGCCCGGGGCCCCGCTCGGCCGGCGGGGGGCGTCCCCGGTCCGCACGCGGCGGGACACGGGGATGCGGACGATCGCGTCTCGGTGCACGCTTGAGGTCTCTGTCGCAGGGGGCGGACGATGAGCGGACGACAGGCGGCGCGCGGGCGGGTGAGTGCCCGGTGAGCGTGCTCCACCGGGCCCCCACCGCCCGGCGCGCACTGTCCGACGTGGTCCGGCTCGCGGGCGCGGGGGTGCAGGCCGCCGCCACGCCGGCCCTGGTCACCGCCGGCCTGCTCGGCGCCTCGACCCGGGCCGCGGTGCGGACGGCGGAGGGGCTGACCTCCCGGGTCGCCGGCCGGCCGGTCGACCTCGCCCAGGGCGCCGTCTCCGGGATCCGCGCCGCCGGCACGCTGCTGACCGGGGCGGACCCGCTGCCCACCGGCCGGCTCCGGGAGTTCGCGCGGGTCGCCACCGGCATGTTCGAGCCGGAGGGCGACCGGCACACGCCGCGGGTGTGGGCGGACTCCGGCCTGGTGCAGGTGGAGCTCCCCGAGTGCGCACCCGGCGCGCCGTCCGACGCGAGCCGGTCGCTGCGCCGGCGACTCGAGGGCCTCGAGGGCGTCAGGTGGGCCACGGTCAACGACGTCCTCGGCCGGGTGCTGGTCGCCGTCGACGAGCGGCGGGTGGGCGTGGACGACGTCGTCACCACCGTCCGCGCACTGCAGGACGCCGACGAGCGCCGGGACGTCCTGCCCGAGCCGGCCGACCACCCCGCCGATCTCGAGCCCCTGCTGGCCGCGGCGACCACGCTGGCGGTGGACGCGCTGGGCGTCGCGGCGGCCCTCGGCGCCCGGGCACTGCCGGTGCCGGCCCTGTCGCGGCACGCCACGCTCGCGGTCGTCCTGCTCGACACGCAGGACTGGATCACCGAGCTGCTCACCCGCCGGGTCGGCCGGTTCGGTGCCCGCCTGGCCCTCGAGGGGCTCTCGGCGGTCCTGCACTCCGCGACGAAGAGCCCGACGGTCCCCGCGCTCAACGCGGTGGCCTCGCTGCAGCACGTGCTCGAGGTGCGGGCGCGCCGCCAGGCGTGGCGGCTGCGCGAGGAGGAGCTGTGCCGGCCCGAGCCGGACGGGATCGAGCCCGAGGACACCCGTCCCGCCGCCGACGCGGGGGAGCGGCCCGTTCCGCTCCCGCCCGGCAGGGTGGACCGCTACCGCTCCCGCCTGGGCCCGACGACGACGGCCGCCGTGCTGACCGTCCTCGCCCTCACCGGCCGGCCGGGCCGCGCCGCCGACCTGGTCAAGGCGCTCTCGCCCAGGGCCGCCCTCCAGGGCCGGGAGTCCTTCGCCGCCACGCTGGACCTGCAGATGTGCCGCACGGGCGTCCTGCCCCTCGACGGCGCGGCCTACCGGCGTCTCGACCGCGTCGACTGCGTGGTCGTCGACGGCGCGGCGCTGTGCACCGGTCCGCCGGTGGTGCTCGAGGCCGATGCCGAGGCGGAGGGGTGGGACGTCGCCGCCGTCTGGACCACCGCTGCCCGGCTGCTCGCCACCGGGGACAGCGCGGACGGGACCCGGCTCGGCGACCCGCGCGAGGCCCCGGACGCGCCGGGAGCGTCGCTGCGGACGCTGTACGCCGGGCGCCGGCGCGTGGGCACCGTCCTGGTCGCCCCGGAGCTCGACCCGCACGCCGAGGCGCTCCTGACCACCGCCGTCGGCACCGGCGCACGGCTGGTCCTCACCGAGCACGCCGGGACCCGCGAGATCGCCGGGATCGCCGAGGAGGTCGCGCCCGCGGACGAGTCGCCGGCCGACGTCGTCCGCCGGCAGCAGGCCGACGGGCGCGGGGTGCTGCTCGTCGCGGCCGCCGGCCCCGCCGCGCTGCTGGCCGCCGACGTCGCCGTGGCGCCGGTGCGCCCGGGCCGGGCGCCCGCCTGGGCCGCCGACCTGGTGACCGGGCCGGGCCTGGCCGACGCCTGCCGGGTGGTCCGGGCCGTGTCCGACGCGCGCGCGGTCGCCCGCCGGTCGGTGCAGAGCGCGCTGACCGCCAACGTCCTGGGCAGCCTGCTCGCCGCCGTCGGCTCGGCGAGCGCCGGCCAGCGCCGGGCGACCGCACCGGGCAAGACGGCGACGGTCGTGACGATCGTCGACGGCACCTGGACGGCCGTCCGCGCCGCGCGCCGGCCGCCGCCCGCCCCGTCGGTCCACACGCCGTGGCACGCGCTCGACCCCGACGACGTCCTGCGCCGGCTGGCGGAGCTGCCCCGGGCCGACGACTCCCCGCCGGGGCCGCTGGAGCGGGCGTGGCGGCGGGGGACCGGCGTGGCCGCGGTCCGGGTGCCGGCCCGGTTCGCGCGCACCGTCGCCGCCGAGCTCGCCGACCCGCTCACCCCCGTCCTCGGCGCCGGCGCCGGCGCCACCGCGGTGCTGGGCGAGACCGCGGACGCGTTCCTGGTCGGCGGGGTCACCGTGGGCAACGCGCTGCTCGGCGCCGCCCAGCGGATGCGCGCGGAGACGGCTCTGGAGTCGCTGCTGCTCGAGCAGGACGCCTGCGTCCGCCGGGAGACCGACGGCGGCTCCGAGGAGGTCCCGGCCGGCGCACTGCGCGTGGGCGACGTGGTCCTCGTCGGGTCCGGCGACGTGGTGACCGCCGACGCGCGGCTGCTGGCGGCCGAGGACCTCGAGGTCGACGAGTCGAGCCTGACCGGCGAGTCGCTCGCGGTGGCCAAGTCCCCGGCCGCGACGCCGGGCGCCGAGGTCGCCGACCGGCGCTGCATGCTCTTCGACGGGACGACCGTGGTCGCCGGCACCGGGCGCGCCGTCGTCGTGGCCGTCGGGTCGGCCACGCAGGCCGGGCGGGCGACCCGTGCGGCCGGGCGCGGGGCACCGCCGGCCGGCGTCCAGGCCCGACTGGCCGAGCTGACCCGCTCGGTGCTGCCGCTGACGCTGGCCGGCGGTGGTGCGGTGACCGCGCTCGGGGTCGTGTGGCGGCGGCCGCTGCGGGAGGCGGTCAGCGCGGGCGTCGCCGTCGCGGTCGCGGCCGTGCCCGAGGGGTTGCCGCTGGTGGCCACCGTCGCCCAGCAGGCCGCGGCGCGGCGGTTGTCGCGGCGCGGGGCGGTGGTGCGCAGCGCCCGCGTCCTCGAGGCGCTCGGCCGGGTGGACACCGTCTGCTTCGACAAGACCGGCACGCTGACGGAGAACCGGCTGCAGGTGGTGCGGCTGCTGCCGCTCGGGGACGGCGGCGACGACGAGGACGGCCTGCTCCGCCTGGCGGCGGCCGGGGTGGGCGCCGGCGACACCGACGCGCACGAGACCGACCGCGCCGTCGCGGCCGCCGCCGGCGACCGCGGCGTGGGCTGCGCAGGGGAGCCCGAGGCCTCCGTCCCGTTCGCGACCGGGCGCGGCTTCTCGGCGGCCCTCCGCGAGGGCCGGCTCGTGGTCAAGGGCGCGCCGGAGGTCGTGCTGCGGCTGTGCACCGACGCGGGCGACGCCGCCGGCCGCGTGCGGGAGCTGGCCTGCGAGGGGCTGCGGGTGCTGGCCGTGGCCGACCGGGAGGTGCCGCAGCGGCCGGAGGACCTCGAGGCGGCGGCGACGGGGCTGACCCTGCGCGGCCTGGTGGGGCTGGCCGACACCGTGCGCGCGTCCTCGGCGGCGGCGGTCGAGCAGCTCGGCGCGGCGGGCGTCCGGGTGCTGGTGGCCACCGGTGACCACCCCGAGACCGCCGCGGCCATCGCCGCGCAGGCCGGTGTCCCCGACGCCGACCGGGTGGTGACCGGCGCCCGGCTGGCGCGGGCGTCGGACGCCGAGCGCACCCGTCTGGTGCAGGAGACGGCGGTGTTCGCCCGGCTGACCCCCGAGCACAAGGTGCTCCTGGTGTCGGCGCTGCGCCGCGCCGGCGCCACGCTGGCCATGACCGGCGACGGCGTCAACGACGCCGCCGCGATCCGGCTCGCCGACGTCGGGGTCGGCGTGGCCGGGGCGGAGTCGCCCGCGGCCCGCAGCGCGGCCGACCTGGTGATCACCGACCTCGACCTGACCCGGCTGGTCGACGCCGTGGCCGAGGGCCGCGCGCTGTGGTCCCGCGTGCGGGACGCCGTCGCCATCCTCGTCGGGGGCAACGCCGGCGAGGTCGCCTTCACCGTGCTGGGCACCGCGTTCGGCGGACGCGCACCGCTGGGCACCCGGCAACTGCTGCTGGTCAACCTGCTCACCGACATGTTCCCGGCGCTGGCCGTCGCCGTCGCCCGGCCGGGGGCGGCCGCCCCGGCCTCGGACGGAGGACCGCTGAGCGGGCACCCGCTCGAGGCCGCGCTGCTCGCCGGTCCGTACCGCGGCTTCACGGAGGCGGTCCACCGCATGGTCGCCGTCCGCGGCGTCGCGACCACCGCCGGCGCGACGGGCGCGTGGGCCACCGGGCGGGTGTCCGGGCCGCGCCGCCGGGCCAGCACGATGGGGCTGGCGGCCCTCATCGCCACGCAGCTCGGGCAGACCGCCTGGGCCGGGCGCCGCAGCCCACTGGTGCTGGTCACCGCGGCCGGGTCACTGGCCGCGCTGGCCGTCGTCGTGCAGACCCCCGGGCTGAGCCGGTTCTTCGGCTGCACCCCGCTGGACCCGCTGGCGTGGCTGGTCGTCCTGGGCTGGGCCGCGGCCGGCACCGCCGGCGCGGAGGTCGTCCCCGGGCTGTACCGCCGGTGGGCGGATCAGGACGCGACGCGCTCCGGCGCCCGCGACCGGGACGACCGGGTGATCACCCAGCCCACGAGTGCGGCCACCGGGAACATCAGCACGCCGTAGACCGCCGCGGGGACGGCGAGCTCCACGCTCCCGAGGACGCTGATCGCCACCGCGATGGCCAGCGTGCTGTTGTGCACGCCGATCTCGAAGGCGCACGCGACCGCCTGCCGGTGGCCGATGCCGAGCGCGCGCGGCACGGCGAAGCCGATCAGCAGGCTGAGCGCGCAGAACGCGAGGGCGACCAGCCCGACCTCGCGCAGGTACCCGGTCACGTTCTCCCGCTCGGCGACGACCGTCCCGGCGATCACCAGCGCCAGCACGAGGGCCGAGAGCACCCGCACCGGCCGGTCCATGCGGTCGGCGAAGGCCGGGGCCGAGCGCCGCACGAGCATGCCCAGGGCCACCGGCACCAGGACGATCGCGAAGACCTGCACCGTCTTGCCGAACTGCAGGCCGATCGACCCGGCGCCCGGCGGGTCGAAGACGGTCACCGCGAGGTTGGTGACCAGCGGCAGCGTGACCACCGCGAGCAGCGAGTTGACCGCCGTCAGGGAGACGTTGAGCGCGACGTCCCCGCGGAAGAGGTGGCTGAACAGGTTCGCCGTCGTCCCGCCCGGGGAGGCGGCCAGCAGCACCATGCCGACCGCGAGCACGGGCTCCAGGCCGACGGCCGTCACGAGGCCGAAGCAGAGGGCCGGCAGCACCAGCAACTGCAGCCCGAGGGCGACGACGGCGGCGCGCGGCCGGCGCGTGACCCGGACGAAGTCATCGACGGTGAGCGACAACCCCAGCCCGAACATGATCACGGCCAGGGCCGCGGGCAGGGCGACGGTGCTGAGGGCCGAGTCCACGGGCGACCTCCGGAGACGGCCGCGGCGCCGTCGCCGCGGGTTGCCGGGATCCTGGCGGACCGGGCGACGGTCGGCGAGAGCCGGCACGCGGGCGGGCGAACGGCCGCGAGGGGTCCGGGTGGTTGACGAGCCGCCCGGCCGGGCACCGAACCGTGGTCGCCGTCCGGCGCGGGACGGCGTCGACAGCTCCCGCAGGGGGCCGGAGGGAGCGGGTCGGGGACCCGCGGCGTCGGACGGGACGGAGCGCGCAGTGACCACGGTCGAGCAGGATCGGCAGACCCTCGGGGACCGCTACGAGCTGCAGGAGCTCATCGCCACCGGGGGCATGGGCCAGGTGTGGCGGGGGCGAGACCTGCTGCTCGAGCGCTCCGTGGCCGTCAAGGTCCTGCGCAGCGAGTACGCCGACGACCCCACGTTCCTCGCCCGGTTCCGCAACGAGGCCCGCCACGCCGCGGCGCTCAGCCACCCGAACATCGCCACGGTCCTCGACTACGGCGAGGACTCCGACGACGGCACCGGCGAGCACCTCGCCTACCTGGTCATGGAGATGGTGGAGGGTGCGCCGCTGTCGACGCGCATCCGCGACGAGGGTGCGCTGGAGCCGCAGGCCGCGCTGTCGGTGCTGCGCCAGGCCGCGGCCGGGCTGGCCGAGGCGCACCGCGCCGGTGTCGTGCACCGCGACGTCAAGCCCTCGAACATCCTCGTGCGACCTGACGGGCGGGTGAAGCTCACCGACTTCGGCATCGCGTGGTCGGCCGAGTGCGTGCCGCTGACCCAGACCGGCCAGGTCATCGGCACCGCGCAGTACATGTCCCCGGAACAGGCGGCCGGGGAACGTGTGAGCCCGGCCAGCGACGTCTACGCCCTCGGCCTGGTCGGCTACGAGTCGCTGACCGGCCACGCCGCCTTCTCCGGCACCAACCCGGTGACCGTCGCGCTCAAGCAGGTGCGCGAGCAGCCCGAGCCGCTGCCCGACGACCTGCCGCCCGACGTCCGCGAGCTCATCGGCTCCGCGCTCACCAAGGACCCCGGTGCCCGGCTGCCCGACGGTGAGGCGTTCCTGCACGCGGTCGAGGACACCATCGCCCACCAGTCCGGTCCGGTGCCGCCCACCGCCCCGGTCGCGGTCGCGGCGGCGGCCACTCCGGCCGCGGGCACCCTCGCGGCCGCACCCGGGACCGTGGCCGACGGGGACGGCGGCCCGACGGCGCGCCGGGCCCCGGTCACGTCCCCGCCACGGGAGGGGAACCGGCGGCGGCTGCTCGTCCTGCTGCCGCTGCTCGCGCTGCTGCTCGTCGTGGGCGGCATCGCGTTCGTGAGCACCCGGTCCGGCGAGGCGCCCGCGGCGGAGGGCGCCGAGACCGCTCCCGGCGGGATCGTCCTGGCCGCCGCGGACCACGTGGGCCGCCCGGTGACCGAGGTCGTCGACGCCCTGACGGCGCTCGGGCTGACGGTCGGCCAGCGCAGCGAGGCGACGGCCGACGTCGAGCCCGGCACCGTGGTGCGGCTGTCCCCGGTGGACGTCCAGCTCGCTCCCGGTGACCGGGTGGAGGTGGTCGTGGCCGTCCCGGTGGACACCGCGGTGGCCGCCCCCACGCCGTCGGCGCCCGGTGCGGGGAGCGACGCGGCCCCGGTGCCGGACCCCGCGGCGACGGAGGGCGCCGCCCCGGACACCGCCGACACGGGAGGGACGGCGCCCGCCGACGCCGGCACCGCGACGACCGGCACCGCGACGACCGACACTGCGTCGACCGGCACCGCGACGAGCGGCGCCATGATCCCGGGGACCGCGCCCGGCGTCGGCACGGCTCCCGGCAGCACCGGCTCGGACAGCACGGCCCCGGGCAGCACCGGCTCGGGCAATGCCGCCCCCGGCAGCACCGGTTCGGGCACCACGGGCTCGGGCACCACGGGCTCGGGCACCACGGGCTCGGACACCACGGGCTCGGGCACCACGGGCTCGGACACCACGGGCTCGGGCAGCACGGGCTCGGGCACCACGGCCACTGGCGACGCGGGCTCCGGCAGCACGGCGCCCGAGGACACCGGCGGGAGCACGCCGCCGCCGACCGGGACGCCGCAGGACCCCGCCACGGAGACGGGCACGGAGACGGGCACGGGCACGTCCGAGGACACGACGCCGTCCACCGGCGGGACGCCGGAGGAGTCCGCGACGCCGTCGCCGGACACCGGCACCACCCCCGGCACCGGATCGTCCCCGCCGCCCGCGAGCCCGGACGCGGACGGCAGCGCCACCGCCTCCGTCCCGGCCGGGGACCCCGCCCCGGCGGGCGCCTCGGGCTGACCCGGCGGGCCGGGATAGGTTCTGACGCCATGCCGACGAGGTCGCGGGACGTGCCGACGGGGACCGTGCAGGAGCTGGGCCTGCCCGTGCGCGCGGTGGGCGCGCTGGCCCGCGCCGGCATCACCACCGTCGACGAGCTGGCCGCCCTGACCCGCCGCGAGCTGTCCGCCGTCCCGGGGCTCGGTCCGGCCATGGTGGCCGCCATCCGTGCCGTCGTCCCCGAGCCGGTGGCGAAGGGTGTGTGGCCGCTGCCCGACGACGGCGACGACGGCGGCCCGGCCTCCCCGGCGATCCCGTCGTTCGAGTCGCTGCGCGGGCCGCGGCGCCGCTCGGCCCTCGACCTCCTCGTCCCGGAGCAGCCCCCGGAGGAGGACGCGAAGCCCGCGGAGGAGGACACGGCGGTGCTCGCGGAGGAGGACACGGCCCAGGACGCCGAGCCCCTCGACGACCTCGTGCGGGAACAGCCCCCCGAGCGCTCGCGTGCCCCCCGGCCGGCCGAGTGGTCCGACCTCGCCGCGCTCGGCGTCCGCGGCGTCCGGGCGGCTGCCTCCCTGCACTGGCGGGTCACCGTGTGGTGGGTGCAGGCGCCGGCGCGATTGGTCGAACGGCTCCGCGCCCGCTCCTGAGCTCCGCCCGCGGACCGGACGCGGACGTGGTCCCGGCCACGGATCCCCGGCCGCCGATTGTCACGGGCGGGTAACGGCAGCTACCGTGTCCGAGGCCGTCCGGCCCTGTCCCCGTCCGGGGACCCGGACGGTCGCCGCCGAGTCGCCCTCAGGGCGAGCCGGGGACCCACCGCAGTACTGGGGTGAATCCCGCACCGGACCCGTGCGTCCGGGCAGGTAGGGCTGCTTCCCGCCCGAACCCGTCAGCTAACTCGGTAGGCGGCTGACGGGAGAGACGGATCCATGCACCCCCGCACCACCACGTCCGGCCGCGCCGCCGCGCCGGTGAACCGTTCCAACCGCCGCCGCGGACCGCTCGCCGGCCGCCGTCCCGGGATCTACCTGGGCGTGGCCGCCGCCGGTGCCGTCCTGGTCAACGTCCTGGTCGGCCCGCAGCCGGTCGCCACGGCCGAGGCCGGGACGATGAGCGAGTCGGTCGCCGTCGCCGAGGCGCTGGGGCTGCCGGCGCAGGCCGGCCCGGCCGAGGCCCCGGCCGACCTGCAGCCGCTCGAGGACCTCGCCGCCACCCGGAGCACCCGCGAGGCCGCCGAGACCGCGGCACAGCAGTCACAGGCAGCCGCCGACCAGGCCACGGTCGACCGGCAGCGCGCCGAGGCCGAGGCCGCCGCCCGCGCCGCCGAGGAGGCCGCCGCCGCGCAGGCCGCCGCCGAGGCCGCGGCTGCCGCCGAGGCCGCTGCTGCCGAGGCCGCCGCGCAGGAGGCCGCCGCACAGGAGGCCGAGGAGCACGCCGCGGAGGAGGCCGAGCACACCGAGGAGGCCGCCTCCGGTGGCGGCGGGCAGTCCCCGGGTGCGGCGACCGTCGCTTCGTCGACCGCCGCCTCGGTCGTCGCGCGCATCACCAACACGGCCGGCAGCGTCAAGCCGCAGGTGCAGGCCGCCGCGAACGTCGTCGTCAGCAACGTGCCCGGCGCCGCCGGCATCACCCTCGGCGGCACCCGCGCCAGCGCCGCCGACCCCGGCGGGCACCCCTCGGGCCTGGCCCTGGACTACATGGTCATGACCGACGCCGCCCTCGGTGACGCGATCGTCGCCTACCACCGGGCGCACTGGGACGAGCTCGGCGTCGACTACCTCATCTGGGAGCAGCGGATGCTGTCCTCGCCGAACGGCTCCTGGTCGATGATGGAGGACCGCGGCGGCACGACGGCCAACCACTACGACCACGTGCACGTGAACTACTCGTAGGCGCCCTCAGCGCTCGCCGGGGAAGGGCGGCGCGTCGTCGGCGACCACCGCCCCGCGTTCCCCGAGCGGCTGCTCGGGACCCACCGTGGAGTCCCGGACGGTCTGCCGCTCGGCCTCGGCGTTCACCGCCGCGCCGACGATCACCAGGAAGACCGTCACCCAGACCCACACCATGCTGATCGCGACGCCGGCGAGCGACCCGTAGGTCGACTGGTAGTCGCCGAGGCCCTGCACGTAGGCGAAGAAGCCGATCGTCGAGGCCAGCCACAGCAGCGTCGCGGCCGACGAGCCCGGGGTGACCCAGCGCCAGCGGGCCTGCTTGCGGTCCGGCCCGAACCGGTAGAGGACTGCGAGCACCGCCGACATCAGGACGGCGGCCGCGACCCAGGACAGCGCGGGGACGACGGCGCGGACGGGGCCCGGCGCTCCGTGGAGGGCGCCGGAGACGACCCCGCCGAGCGCGATGATCCCGGCCAGCAGGACCGCGCCGCCGAGCACGAGGACCAGTGCCTGGCCGCTGCGGCGCAGGAAGCCGCGCGACTCGGTCTCGCGGTAGGCGAGGGTCAGGCCGTCGACGAGGTAGGTCATCGCCGTCGTCGCCGTCCACAGCGCGGCGACGAGCCCGGCCAGACCGCGCAGGGTGAGCACCTGCGTCGAGGCGGCGGCGATCGACGTCAGCTGGTCGGCGACCAGCGACTGCAGGTCCGGCGGCAGCATGCGCACCAGCCCGGAGAGCTCCTCGAGCGCCTCCTCCGGGGTGTTCACCACGCCGTAGACCGACACCGCCGTGACCAGCACCGGGGCGAGGGACAGCACCGCGAAGAACGCCACCGCCGACGCCTGGACCATGAGCCGCTCGCCGAGCACCTGCGCGCCGACGCGGCGCAGCACCCGGCGCCAGTCGCGGGCCGACATCCGGTGCGGGGAGCCGGCGGCGCTGGCCGCGGGCCCCTCCTGCCGAGTGCGCGCCATGGCACATCCTCCCGCCGTCCCCGCAGGACCCGCGACGCAGGACCCGGCCGTTGCGTCTCCGCGTCGCTGGGGGAGGCTCGGTCCCCGTGCTGCTCCCGGACGGCCTGACGCCGTCGATCCTCGCGTTCGTCCTGGTCGCCGCCCTGGCGGCGGGCTGGGTCGACGCCGTCGTGGGCGGCGGCGGGCTGATCCAGCTGCCCGCCCTGCTGCTGGTGCCGGGGCTCGCGCCGGTGCAGGCGCTGGCCACCAACAAGCTGGCGTCGGTCTTCGGGACGACGACCAGCGCGGTCACCTACCAGCGGCGCGTGCACCCCGACCTGCGCACGGCGCTGCCCATGGCCGCCGTCGCCCTGGCCGCGTCGTTCGGCGGGGCGTCGGTGGCGGCGCTGCTGCCGGCTCCGGTGTTCAAGCCGGTGATCGTCGTCGCGCTGGTCGGCATCGCCGTGTTCACCGCATTCCGGCCCTCGCTGGGCGAGGTGACGGCGCTGCGGCACACCGGCCGCCGGCACTCCGGCACGGCCGCGGGGATCGGCGCCGTGATCGGCTTCTACGACGGCGTCCTCGGGCCGGGCACCGGCTCGTTCCTCGTCTTCGCCCTGGTGTCGCTGCTGGGCTACGACTTCCTGCACGCCAGCGCGAAGGCCAAGATCGTCAACGTCGCCACCAACCTGGGCGCGCTGGCGTTCTTCGTGCCGCACGGGGCGGTGGTCTGGGGCCTGGGCCTGCTGCTCGCCGCGGCCAACACGCTCGGCGGGTACCTCGGCTCCCGGACGGCGACCCGCCGTGGCACCGGCTTCGTCCGCGCGGTGTTCCTCGTCGTGGTGTCGGCGCTGGTCGTCCGGCTCGGCTGGGACGTGTGGACCGAGACGCTGCGCCCCCTGGCGCGCTGACCGGGCGGGCCGGACCGGCAGGGGACCCAGGACCCTGGTTGCTGCCGCGGGGAGGCGCCAGCCTGTGGCGGGGGGGATCGACGGGCGGCAGCCGATGGGGACGGTCGACGCGGAGGTGCCGGACTCCGGCGAGGAGATCCGCCGGGGCACGAGGTGGCTGCTGGCCGCCTTCCTGGTGCTGACCCTGCTCGCGGTCAACCAGCTGTTCGTGCTGGCCGACGTCGCCGACCGGTACTGGGCCTGGACGATCTCCACCGAGGCGACCGCCGCCTTCCTCGGTGCCGCCTACGGCGCGGGCGCGGTGCTGTCGGCGCTCTCGCTCCGGCAGGACCGCTGGAGCGCGATCCGCGTCCCGGTGCTCACGGTCGCCGTCTTCACCGTCCTGACCCTCGCCGCGACGCTGATCCACACGCACCGCCTCCACCTGCTCACCGGCGGGCCGGTCGCGCGGGCGGTGGCCTGGACGTGGCTGGGCGTCTACCTCGTCGTCCCGGCCCTGTGCCTGCTGGTGGTCCTCGGGCAGGAGATCCGCCGCGGCGCGCGTCCGGCGGCGCTGCGGCCGATCCCGCGCTGGCTGACCGGGCTCCTGGCGGTCGAGGGGGCGCTGATGGGCGCGGCGGGCGTCGCCCTCTTCGCGGGCGGGCTCGCCGTCCACCACCACGTCGAGACCGTCGCGACCTTCTGGCCCTGGGAGGTCACCCCGCTCAGCGCCCAGGTGATCGGCGCGTGGCTGCTCGCCCTCGGCTTCGCCGCGGCGCTGGTCGTCCGTGCGCGCGACCTCGGCCGGCAGTTCGTCGCCGGCGTCGCGTACACCGTCTTCGGGGTGCTGGAGCTCGTGGTGGTGGTCTGGTACCGGCCCCTGGTGGAGGCCGACGACCCCTGGCTGTGGGCCTACGTCGGCGTCCTCGTCGCCGTCGTCGGCACCGGCGCGTTCGGCGCCCGGGCCGCCTGGCCCGGCCGCGCCGGTCCCCGCGACGGACGCCCGCCGCGGGGACCGGCGCCGCTCAGGTCTCCCGGAGCTCGCGCCGGAGGATCTTCCCGGTGACCGTCTTCGGCAGCTCGTCGAGCAGCTCGATGCTGCGCGGGTACTTGTAGGCGGCCATCCGCTCCTTGCAGTGCGCGATCAGCTCCTCCGGGGTCACGCTCGCCCCCGGCTTGAGGCTGACGAACGCCTTGACCGTCTCCCCGCGCTTCTCGTCCGGGACGCCGACGACGGCCGACTCGCAGACGGCGGGGTGCTCGGCCAGGACGTCCTCGACCTCGCGCGGCCACACCTTGTAGCCCGAGGCGTTGATCATGTCCTTCTTGCGGTCGACGATGAACACCCAGCCCTGGGGGTCCATGAACCCGACGTCGCCGCTCTTCAGCGCCCCGCCGGGCAGGCCGGCCGCCGTCTCCTCCGGCTTGCCCCAGTAGCCGGCCACCACCTGCGGGCCGTCGGCCACGATCTCGCCCACCTCGCCCAGCGGCAGGTCCTGCCCGTCGTCGCCCTGGATCCGGACGATCGTGTTGGGCGCGGGCACCCCGACCGACAGCGCGCCCGAGGTCGGGTCCACCGGCGAGGGCGACCCGAACGGCGTCACCGTCATCGGCGACGTCGTCTCGGTGAGGCCGTAGGCGTTGTGCACCTGCTTGCCGGTGGCCTCCAGGAACCCGCGCTCGGCGGACGGGGAGATCGCCGCGCCACCGGAGTAGATCGACGTGAACGAGGCGAAGTGCTCCTTGCTGAACCCGGGGGCGTTGAGCAGCGCGCTGAACGCCGTGATCGCGCCGATGGTGAAGGCCGGCCGGTGCTCGAGGAACGCGTCGAGCACCACCTGCGGCTCGAACCGGTAGGCCAGCACCAGCGGCGCCGGCACCAGCATGCTCACCGCCACGTGGCCGATCAGGCCGGTGATGTGGAACAGCGGGGCGACGCCGAAGATCGCGCCGTCGCGCCCGGCGTGCACCCAGTCCCGGTAGACCTGCGCGGTGAAGACGACGTTGCGGTGGGTGTTCATCGCGCCCTTGGGCACGCCCGTCGTCCCCGACGTGTAGGTCAGGAACGCGACGTCGTCCGCGCCCAGGGTCACCGGCGGCGGGGTCTGGCCGCGGTGCTCCGCGATGAACTCCAGCAGGTCGGTGGTGCCCTCGTGCCGCTGGCGCTGCACGCCGGCGAACAGCCGCTCGTCGTCGCGGGTCTGCAGGTCCAGCCCGCTGGTGGTGAGCACCAGCCGCACGTCGGTCTTGGGGACGACGTCGCGCGCCACCTCGTCGTAGAGCGTGTCGAGGGAGAGCAGCACCGTCGCCCCGGAGTCGGCGAGCAGGTAGGACAGCTCCCGGGTCCGGCTCATCGGGTTGATCGACACCATGACGCCGCCGGCCTTCCAGGTGGCGACCATGGCCATGACGAACTGCGGCACGTTCTGCAGGTAGACCGCCAGCCGGTCACCCGGCCGGAAGCCCGACGCCAGCAGGCCGGCCGCCAGCGCGTCGGTCATCTCGTCGAGCTCACGGCGGACGACGGTGCCGTCGAAGTAGCGCAGCGCGTCGCCGTCGGGGTCCCGCTGCACGCCCGCCCGGAACATCGACAGGGCGTCGTCGAACTCGATCTCGTAGTCGGCCGGCTGGTCGCCGTAGAGGGCCAGCCAGGGCCGCTCGTCGTAGACGCTCACGGCGGCCTACTTGAGGACGACGGGGTTGACCGGCGAGCCGCTGCCCTTGTGCACCTTGAGCGGCGCGGCCACGTAGAGGCCTTCGTACTGGCCGTCCTCGGCGGAGTCGTCGGCCAGCGCCTCGAGGTCGGCGATCTCGGTGAGGGTCACCCCGAGGTTGCGCATGAGCGCGTTGTGCAGGACCAGCGCGACGCCGTTGTTCGGGTCGGTGGTGACCTCGTTGGCGATCGTGTCGGTGACCAGGTTGGGGATCTCCATGTCCTGGAACCACTGCACCAGCTCGGGGCTGTAGACCAGGCCCGGCTCGTTGAAGCCCTCGTAGAAGGCCTCGCCCTGCTCGAAGAACAGCTGCAGGAAGTTGGTCCGCAGGACGAGGATGTCGCGCTTGCGGATCTCCACGCCCTGGGCGGCGGCGCACTCCAGCAGGTCCTGGTGGGTGAAGGTCTCGCCCTTGTCCAGCGTCGGCTTGCCGCGGAAGCGGGCCATGTCCAGCAGCACGTACCGGCCGACGACGCCGCGCTGGGCGATCGGCTCGACGCTGGCCTTGTCCAGGCCGCCCACCGTGGTCCGCGCGTCGAAGCCGTTCCAGATCTTGCCGCCGTACCAGACGTGGCCCAGGCCGTCGTACTGCGTGGAGCCCTGCAGGAAGGCGTTGATCTTGTCGTCGGCGTAGTGCAGGCCGCCGGGGTACTGCGGCGCGTCGGGCGAGTCCCAGGTGGACTCGTCGAGGATCTGGGTGCGCTCGGCCGGCGTGCGCCCGGGCCACACCGGATCGCCCTTGGGGTCGCCGATCAGGCGCTGCAGCGTGAAGACCTTGCCCTGCCGGACGAGGCCGACGGCGGCGAGCACCTGCTCGGGGCCGAGGTAGTTCAGGCTGCCGACCTCGTCGTCGTCACCCCACTTGCCCCAGTTGGACGGTGAGTCGGCGAGCAGGTCGTCGAGGGAGGGGACGGCGGTGGTCTCGGGCTCTGCGGTCACAGGTGGCTCCAGGGGAAGACGGAGGGGAACGGTTGGCGCGTGCACCCGACCCTGCCGCGCTGTGGTCCCCGCCACAAGGCGGGTGCAACGATCCCTGCAACCGGATCCCTCCGCCTGCCCGAGGAGCGCGCCATGACCAGCCCCGAGTCCGTGTTCACCTATGGCGCGCCGCAGCTGAAGTTCGGCAGCGGCGCGTCCGACGAGATCGGCTTCGACCTCAGCCGGTACGGCGTGCGACGCGTGCTGGTGGTCACCGACCCCGGCGTGGCGGCCACCGGGCTGCCCCAGCGGGTGGCCGACCAGATGGCCCGCTTCGACATCGAGGCGCGCGTCTACGACGGCGTGCACGTCGAGCCGACCGACGTCAGCCTGACGCAGGCGATCGAGGACGCGCGCTCCTCGGGGCCGTGGGACGCGTTCGTCGCCGTCGGGGGCGGGTCGAGCATCGACACCGCCAAGGCGATCAACCTCCTGACCACCAACCCCGGCGAGCTCATGGACTACGTCAACGTGCCGGTGGGGAAGGGGCAGGCGCCGTCCGAGCCGCTCAAGCCGCTGGTCGCCGTCCCGACGACGACGGGCACCGGGTCGGAGAGCACCACGATCTGCGTGATGGACGTGATCGCGCAGCGGGTGAAGAGCGGGATCAGCCACGCGCGGCTGCGGCCCACCCTCGCCGTCATCGACCCCGACCTGACGCTCACCCAGCCGCCCGGCGTCACGGCGGCCTCGGGGATGGACATCCTCTGCCACGCGCTGGAGAGCTACACGGCGCGCTGGTACACCACCTACGACCGCAAGGCCCCCGAGCAGCGGGTGCCCTACTGCGGGTCCAACCCGATCTCGGACATGTGGTCGGAGAAGGCGCTGACCCTGCTCGCCGGGTCGTTCCGGCGGGCGGTGCGGCACGGCGACGACGTCCAGGCGCGCGCGGACATGGCCATGGCGGCGACCTTCGCGGGGATGGGCTTCGGCAACGCCGGCGTGCACATCCCGCACGCCAACGCCTACCCGATCGCCGGGCAGGTGAAGGACTTCCACCCGAAGGACTACCCGGCCGACGAGCCGATGGTGCCGCACGGGATGTCGGTGGCGCTGACCGCGCCGGAGGCCTTCCGGTTCACCTTCGAGGCCTCGCCCGAGCGGCACGTCCGCGCGGCGAAGCTGCTCGCGCCCAACGCCGGGGAACCCGAGAACGCGGCGGAGTTCCTGCCCACCGTGCTCACCGACCTGATGCGCGACATCGACATCCCCAACGGGATCGCCGCGGTCGGGTTCGGCGAGGGCGACGTCCCCGACCTGGTCGAGGGCACGATGAAGCAGCAGCGGCTGCTGGCCACCTCCCCGCGGGAGGTGACCGAGGACGACGTCGCGGGGATCTTCACCCGCTCCATGTCCCTGTGGTGAGTGCGCCTCGGCCCACGACCCTCACGGCGTGGTGCCCGACCTCACCCCGCAGCGCGCGGTCGGGCAGCGTGCGGTGAGGCCGGTCGGGTCCGGCGTCCCGTGGAGCGCTCCGGCGGTCAGCCGATCGGGACGATCGACTTCGTGACCTGCGCCGAGGCGACGAGGACGCCGTCCACCGTCGCCTCGGAGCGCAGGAACGCCACCGCCCGGCCGCGGCGCAGCACCGAGCCGGTGAGGTCGACCCGCGCGCCGGCGGGGACCGGCCGCAGCAGCGAGGCGGTGAGGTCGTGGGTGACCGCGTGCTCGCGCGTCCCCAGGGAGGGCAGCAGCGCGAGGAACGCCGCGACGTCGAGGAAGGTGTAGACGACGCCGCCGTGCAGCAGCGCGGCCTGGTTCTGCGCTGCCTCGTCGACGGGGAACCAGATGCCGGCCGGCGGGTGCGCGGGGTCGCGCAGCTGCATGCCCAGGTGCCGGTGCAGCGGGATGTCGAGGACGGCCTGCACCCGGGTGGCCGTGACGTCGGGGGAGGTCACGAGCCGGCGAGCAGGTCGAGGACGCGGCGGGTGAGCAGCGCGGCGGCGTCCGGCTCGTAGGAGGGGAGCGTGCGGTCGGCGACGTGGTGCTGGTCGCCGGGGTGGAGGAAGACCTCGGCGCTGTCGGTCCGCCCGGCCAGTGCGCGGGCGGCGGCGAGGTCGCCCTCGTCGACGAACAGCGGGTCGGCGTCCATGCCGTGCACCTGCACCGGGACGCCGTCCGGCCAGCAGCCGAACTCCTCGGCCGGGATGCACGAGGAGAGGAGCACCGCGCCGCGGGCGCCGGGACGGGTCTGGGCCAGCCGCTGCGCCGACAGCACGCCGAGCGACATGCCGGCGTGGACGAGCGCCTCCGGCAGGTCCGCGACGGCGCGGGCGCCGCGGTCCAGCACCTCGCCGGAGCCGATCTCCCGGGCGTGGCCCACGCCGGCCTCGACGGAGTCGAAGGTGCGGCCCTCGAACAGGTCCGGGCTGTGCACCGTGTGCCCGGCCGCGCGCAGGTCGTCGGCGAAGGCCGGGACGCCGGGTGTCAGCCCGAGCGCGTGGTGGAAGAGCACGACCTCGGCCATCGGCAGGCCTCCTCGCGGACGACGACGGTGCGGCGTCGCGACCGTAGCCGCCGGGGGAGGGACCGGCCGGTCAGGCGCTGAGCGGCATGCGGCGGGCCAGGCGCACCCGGCGACGCTCGCGCTCGGACAGGCCGCCCCAGATGCCGAAGCGCTCGTCGCTGGCGAGGGCGTACTCGAGGCACTCGGTGCGGACCTCGCAGCCGGAGCAGACGCGCTTGGCCTCGCGGGTCGAGCCGCCCTTCTCCGGGAAGAAGGCCTCGGGGTCGGTCTCGGCGCACAGGGCGTCCAGGCGCCAGGTGGCGTCGCCGCCGGTGAGGACGCTCCACGGCGAACCGGCGACGGCGTCGGGCTCGGCGACGGCGAGCGGCTGGGCGTTGGACTCGGTGATCAGGCTGAGGTGGGAGGACAGCACGGGAAGCTCCTCGGGAGGTGGGTGGTGGCGCTCCCGTCCGTGACGGACGGGTACGCCCTGACTGCTGTACGTGACGTTACTCAGGACGGAACCGGGAGCGCACCGGCAGGAAGTGGCCGAAACGATGCCGTCCTGTTGTCGCTTCGTGCCCACTGCTCCCGCGTGCCGTGTCGTCACCGGCCGCGGCAGGTGACCGGCTGTCGCACCCGTGGCGAGCGGGAGGGTCGTCGAGGGGCGCGGAGCCGCAACTCGGTCACGGCTCGGCGCGGGGTGTTGTGCGGTTCACGTCTTAGCGCTGAGATACACGCACTCCTCCCAGCCGGCGCGACGACGGGATGTACCGCCCATGCGATCTGCCCGATCCACCGGAAGTGCCCTGGCCGCATCGGCCCTGCTCGTCCTCACCGCCTGTGGTGGCGGCGGAGGTGACGGCGGTGGTGGCGGCGGCGCAGGCGGGGACGGTGAGGCGCCGCGGATCGCCGCCGTCTTCTCCGGGACCACCACCGACGCCGACTACACCTTCCTCGGTCTGCAGGCCCTGCAGGCCGCCGAGGAGGACCACGGCGCGGACACGACGTACTCCGAGAGCGTCCAGGTGCCCGACGCCGAGCGGGTGCTGCGCGAGTACGTCGCCGACGGCTACACCGTCATCTGGACCCACGGCAGCCAGTTCTACGACGCGACGGTCGCCGTCGCCGAGGAGGCTCCGGAGGTCGTCTTCATCGCCGAGCAGGACACCGAGCCCGCCGACGTCCCCGACAACGTCTGGGTCCTCGACCGCAACTTCCACCTGGCCTTCTACCCGCTGGGTGTCCTGGCCGCCGGGGCCAGCCAGAGCGGGCGGATCGCCTACCTCGGCGGCGTGACGCTGCCCTTCTCCTACTCGGAGGTGCACGCGGTCGAGCAGGCCCTGGAGGACACCGGGTCCACCGCGACCCTGACCCCGGTGTGGACCGGGGACTTCAACGACCCGACCCGGGCCCAGCAGTTCACCAGCCAGCTGCTCGCCGACGGCAACGACGTCATCCTGACCTCGCTCAACCTCGGCGCGGTCGGGGCCTTCGAGGGCGTCACCGACGCCCCCGCGGGTGTCCTCATGACGGCGAAGTACACCGACAAGTCCAACCTCGCGCCCGACCGGTACCTGACGTCGGTCCTGTACGACTTCACCCCGATGATCGACGAGATCCTCAGCTCGGTGGAGGACGGCGAGACCGGCGGCTACCTCGGCATGGACTACGAGCGGGGGATCTCGCTCCAGCCGCCCGCCAACGTCGACCAGGCCGTGGTGGACCAGGTCGACCAGGCCGTCGAGCGGCTGCGGTCCGGCGAGATCGAGGTCGAGCGCGACGTGACCCCGGTCGAGTGAGCGGCGCCACCGCGGTCGGGCCGGCCGGGGGTGCGGCCCCCGGCCGGGACCGGCCGCTCACGATGAGCGGGATCAGCAAGTCCTTCGGGCCCGTCCGGGCCCTCACCGACGCCGACCTGGAGCTGGCCACCGGCGAGGTGCACGGGCTGGTGGGCGGCAACGGCGCCGGCAAGACGACGCTGATGAACGTCCTCTACGGCCTGTACCGAGCCGACTCCGGCGAGATCCGCGTCGACGGCCGGGAGGTGCACATCCGGTCACCGCGCGACGCCATCGCGCTCGGCATCGGGATGGTGCACCAGCACCTGCTGCAGGTGTCGAGCTACACCGTCCTCGAGAACGTGGTGCTGGGGACCAGCGCCGGCTCCGGCGGGCTGCGCGGCGCGGCGCGGCGGATCACCGAGCTCTCCGACCGCTTCGGCCTCGCGGTCGACCCGCGGGCGCGCACCGACCGGCTCTCGGTGGGCGCGCGGCAGCGGGTGGAGATCCTCAAGGTGCTCTACCGCGGGGCCAGGGTCCTGGTCCTGGACGAGCCGACGACCAACCTCACGCCGCAGGAGGTCGACGGGCTCTTCGCCTCGCTGCGCGGCATCGTCGCCGAGGGCACCAGCGTCGTCTTCATCTCGCACAAGGCGCGCGAGGTGCTGGCCATCTGCGACCGGATCTCGGTCATGCGCGACGGCCGGCGGATCGCCACGGTGCTCAGGTCGGCCACCGACGCCACCGGCCTGGCCTCGCTCATGGTCGGCGAGCTGGTCGGGGAGCAGACCTCCGAGGTCGCGGCGGCCCTGGGCGTCGGCGCGGTCGGGGAGGTGCCGGCCGCGCCGCCCGCCGAGCAGCGGCGCCCCGACGCCGGGCGGGTCCGGCTGGCCGTCTCCGGCGTCACGGCCGACAACGACCACGGCGTCCCGGCGCTGCGCGGGCTGGGGTTGGAGGTCCGTGCCGGCGAGGTGGTCGGGGTCGCCGGGGTGGCCGGCAACGGGCAGGTCGAGCTGGCGGAGGTGCTGGCCGGGGTGCGTCCCGTCCGCGCCGGCAGCGTGGCCGTGGACGGCACCGACCTGGCGGGGGCGCCCACCCGCCGATGGCTGTCCACGGGGGTCGCCTACGTGCCCGAGGACCGGCACCGGGACGGGATCCTCGGGGCGGGCACGGTGGCCGACAACCTGCTCCTGGGTGCCCAGCGCCGGGCCGACAACCGCCGCGCCGGGCTGATCGACTGGCGACGCGTCCGGGAGCACGCCCGGGACACCATCGAGCGGTACTCCATCAAGACGCCGGGTCCCGACGCCATGGCCGGGAACCTCTCCGGGGGCAACATCCAGCGCCTGGTGCTCGCCCGCGCCTTCGACCGGGAGCCCGCGGTCCTCGTGCTGCAGAACCCGACCCGCGGTCTGGACCTGCGCTCGACCCGCTTCGTCTACGACCGGGTCCACGAGGCCCGCGACCGGGGCTGCGCGGTCGTCCTCATCTCCGAGGACCTCGACGAGCTGAGCCTGCTCGCCGACCGGATGGTCGTCCTGTACTCCGGGGAGGTCGTCGGTGAGCGCGCCCGCGGGGACTACGACGTCTACGAGCTCGGCCGCCTCATGGCCGGGGTCCGGGAGGACGCATGAGCGCGCCCGTGCTGACCGACACCGACGCCCCGGCCCCGGCGACGGAGCGGCCCGCCGTCCGCCTGCTGCGCGGCCTGCTGCCCTACGTGCTGGCGCTCGTACTCGCGTTCGCGGTCTCGGGCGTCGTCATCGCGGCGCTCGGCTACGACGTCGTCGAGGCGTACCGGACGATCGTCACCACGTCGTTCCGGACCGGCTTCGGCTTCACCGAGACGCTGACGAAGTGGGTCCCGCTGACGCTGCTGGCGCTGGGGTTCACGATCCCGCTCGCGGTGGGGCGGTTCAACATCGGTGGTGAGGGCCAGCTGCTCGTGGGCGCGACGGCCGCGGCCGGTGTCGGGATCGTGTACGCCGACCTGCCCACCGCCGTCCTGCTGCCCCTGGTGGTCCTCGCCGGCGTGCTCTCCGGTGCGGTGTGGGCCGGGATCGCGGCCTTCCTCATGGGACGGTTCCGGGTCAACGAGATCCTCAGCACCGTCCTGCTCAACTTCGTGTCCTTCCAGGTGCTCGACTACGCCGCGACGGAGGTGTGGTCGGACCCCGCGGCCGGGGTGGCCGCCACGCAACGGGTGGGCGAGGGCGCCGAGCTGCCCGTGCTGGGCGGCCCGCCGGGGGTGCACGCCGGCATCCTGCTCGCGCTCCTCGTGGCGGCGGTGACGACCGTGGTCACGCGACGCACGGCCGCGGGCTTCGAGCTGCGTGCCGCGGGCGCCAACCCGCGCGCCGCGGCCATCAACGGCATCCGGGTGGAGAAGGTCGCCGTCGTGGCGCTCGTCGTCGGCGGTGCGCTCGGGGGGCTGGCCGGCGCGCTCGAGGTGGGCGGCGTGCACGGTCGCGCCATCGAGGGCATGCAGTCGAACTTCCTGCTGCTCGGCATCATCATCGGGCTCATCGCCCGGGGCAGCGCGCTGTGGGTGCCCGTGGTCGCCTTCGGCATCGCGATCCTCGAGGTCGGCGCCAGCTCCATGCAGCGCACCGTCGGCGTCCCCGCCGAGATGGTGCTGATCATCGAGGCCCTGATCCTGATCTTCCTGCTGCTCTCCGACGTGATCGCGGGGCGGCTGGCGCGGAGGGTGACATGACCGAGTTCGCGGCCCTGGCCCAGCTCACCGTGGTGGCCATGGTCCCCTACCTGCTCGCCTCGCTCGGCACGATGCTCGGCGGCCTGACCGGCGTCTTCAGCGTGTCGCAGGAGGGCGTCATGCTCCTCGGGGCGGCCATCGGCTTCCTCGTCAGCTACGGCACCGGCAGCACCACGATCGGCATCCTGCTGGCCGCCGGCACCGGCGCGGTCTTCGGTGCCGCCCTCGGGTGGGCGACGACCGTGCTCCGGCTCGACCAGTTCGTGGTCGGGCTGGCGCTGTTCTTCGCCGCCACCGGGCTGGCGGGGCTGCTGTACCGGATCGTCATCGGCCAGGGGGCCACGACGCCACGGGTCGACACCCTCCCGCGGCTGGAGATCCCGCTGCTGAGCGACATCCCGGTCCTCGGCACCGCGCTGTTCTCGCACAACGTGCTGGTCTACCTGGCGGCCCTGCTCGCGGTGGGCGCGTGGTTCTTCCTGTACCGCACCCGGGCGGGGCTGGACCTGCGCTCGGTGGGGGAGAACCCCAAGGCGGCCGACAGCCTGGGCATCCCCGTGGTGCGCAACCGGCTGTGGACCGCCACCGTCGGAGGAGCGCTCATGGCCGTGGCGGGGGCGTACCTGCCGCTGGTCTACACCGGGACCTACACCGACAGCATCGTCGGCGGCCGCGGCTGGCTGGCGATCGCCCTGACCTTCTTCGGTGGGTGGCGCCCGCAGTTCATCGTCCTCGGCGCCCTGTTCTTCGCCGCCATGGACGTCGTCGCGCTGCGCGCCGAGGTGGCCGGCATCGACATCCCCAGCCAGGTGCTGCTCGTGGTGCCGTACGTGGCGACGCTGCTGGTCATGGTGTTCGCGTTCCGGTGGGCCAAGGTGCCCGAGTTCCTCGGTCGCAACTACGACCGGGAGTCCCGGACGGCCTAGCCGCACGCCTGGCCGCGGAGGTCTTCCGCGCCGGCTGTCGATCTGGTGCGGTGCTGCGTGTCGTAGGGGTGGAGGGTCCGAACGGCGGGCCCCCGGCAACCCGGGAGGGCACCATGACGAAGTACCTGGTCCTGATCTACGAGGACGAGGCGCAGTACGCCACCGCGACCCCCGAGGTCTACGGCGAGATCATGGCCGACCACGACCGCTTCTCCGCGGGCGTGGAACAGCACGGGGCCAAGCTGCTGGGCGGGGAGGCGCTCGAGCCGACGACGACCGCGACCTCGGTGCGCGGCGGCGAGGTCACCGACGGGCCGTTCGTGGAGACCAAGGAGGCCCTCGGCGGGTACTACGTCATCGACGCCCCCGACCTCGACACCGCGCTCGCCGTCGCGCGGACGGTGCCGGCGCGCTTCGGCGGGGTCGAGGTCCGCCCGGTGATGACCTTCGACTGACCGGTGCCCCCGACGACCGCCGACGTCGCCGCCGCGGTCGCCGACGCGCACCGTCGCGAGTGGGCCTTCGTGCTCGCCGCGACGGTGCGCGTCACCCGCGACCTCGACGTCGCCGAGGAGTGCGTGCAGGAGGCGTTCGCCGCGGCGCTGACCGACTGGGGCACCGCCGGCGTCCCCGCACGCCCCGGCGCCTGGCTGACCACTGCCGCCCGGCGGCGGGCGCTCAACGTCCTGCGCCACCGGGGAGTCGAGCGCCGGTACCTGCCGCTGCTCGTCGAGGACGACGTGGCGCCGTCGATGGTCGACGACGCGCACGGCTACCCCGACGACCGGCTGCGCCTGGTGGTCACCTGCTGCCACCCGGCGCTGGACCTGCCCGCCCAGGTGGCGCTCACGCTGCGCCTGGTGTGCGGCCTGACCACCGCCGAGGTGGCCCGCGCCTTCCTCGTCCCGACCGCCACGATGGCCGCGCGGATCACCCGCGCCAAGAAGAAGATCACCGTCGCCCGGATCCCGTACCGGGTGCCGCCGGCCGCGGAGCTGCCCGGGCGCGTCGAGGCAGTCCTGGCGGTCGTGCACCTGCTGTTCACCACCGGGCACACCGCCCCGGCGGGGGAGGAGCTGGTCCGCCGCGACCTGGTGGAGCGCTCGGTGGAGCTCGCCCGGATGCTGCGCCGGCTGCTGCCGCGCGACCCGGCGGTGGCCGGGCTGCTGGCGCTGCTGCTGCTCACCGACGCCCGCCGGGAGACCCGCACCACCGACGACGGCCGGCTGCTGCTGCTCGAGGAGCAGGACCGCGCGCGGTGGGACCGGGCGGCGATCGCCGAGGGCGTGGCCCTGGTCCGCGAGGCACTGCGGGCCCGGCCGCCGTCGCGGTACGCGCTGCAGGCCGCGATCGCCGCGGTGCACGCCGAGTCCCCGTCGTGGGACGACACCGACTGGGCCGAGATCGTCGCGCTCTACGGCGTCCTCGCGCGGCTGTGGCCCTCCCCGGTCGTGGCGCTCAACCGCGCGGTCGCCGTCGGCTTCGCCCGCGGTCCCGACGCCGGGCTGGCCGCCCTCGACGAGCTCGCCGCCGAGCCACAGCTGGCCGGCTACGGCTACCTGCCGGCGGCCCGCGCCGACCTGCTGCGGCGGCTGGGGCGGGTCGGCGAGGCGCGCGAGGCCTACACCGAGGCGCTGCTGCTCACCGGGAACGCCGCCGAGCGCGAGTTCCTCGCGGCCCGGCTGCGTGCCCTGGGCTGAGCGTCCTGGGCTGAGCGGCGGTCAGTCGAAGGCGGCGACGGTCCGGTCGAGGTAGTCGTTGCGGAACGCGCCGCGCGGGTCGAACCGGCGCACCAGGGCCCGGAAGTCCGTCATCCGCGGGTAGAGCCCGGCGAGCCCGGCGGCGTCGGTGGCGAACAGCTTGCCCCAGTGCGGCCGGGCGCCGAAGGGCCGCAGCGCGGCCTCGATCTCCGGGAGCACCGCGGTCACGGCGGCCTGGTCGGGGAGCCAGGTGAAGTGCAGGGCCATGACGTCGCCGCCGGAGGCCGGGCTCAGCCACAGGTCGTCGGCGGCGACGGTGCGGATCTCGCTGACCTGCAGCAGCGGCGCCACCCGGTCGGCGAGACCGCGCAGCGCCTCGCAGGCCGCGCGCCCGTGCCGGCGGGGCACGAACCACTCGCTCTGCAGCTCCTCGCCCTTGCTCGGCGTGAAGTCGGCGCGGAAGTGCGGCAGCCGCTCGTGCCACTCGCCGGGGACGCCGAGCTGCTCGGTGAGGTTCTCGACCGGGGTGTCGGGGAGCATGTGCGTCGGCTCGGTGGCCGCGCGGGCGCCGAAGAAGTCCTCCGGCACCGCGGGGTCCTCCGGCCGCGACTTGACCCACACCGACGTGACCGTGCGCCAGTCGGTGAAGACGCTGACGCTGTAGGCGGCGTCGGCCACGGCGTCGAGGTCGGCGAACAGCCGGTCCCACGTCATGCCGACGTAGACGGTGTTGCGGACGTCGAAGGTCGGCTGGAACCGCAGGGCCACCCGGGTGACGACGCCGAGGGCGCCGAGGTGGACGACCGCGCCGGGCAGGTCGGCGTCGTCGGCACCGAGGACGACGGCCTCGCCGTCGGAGCGCACGAGCTCCAGGCCGGCCACCGAGGTGCTCAGCGAGCCGTTGCGGTTGCCCGAGCCGTGCGTGCCGGTGGCCGTGGCGCCGACGACGGTGATGTGCGGCAGCGACGCGAGGTTGTGCAGCGCCCGGCCGGTGGCCGCGAGCTCACCGACGAGCTCGCCGTACCGCATCCCGGCCGGCACCCACAGGACGCCGGTGCCGTCGTCGGCGGCCTCCGCGAGCTCGACCCCGGTGTCGAGGTCGTCGAGGAGCACGTGGTCGGCGGTCGTGTCGGCGATGTCGTTGAAGCAGTGCCGCGAGCCGAGGGCCTTGACCCGCTCGCTGCGCGCGACGACGTCCTGCACCTCGGCCACGGTCCTCGGCCGGTGCACCCGCGCCGCGCGGTAGGTCAGGTTGCCTGCCCACGTGCGCAGCGGGGCGGTCTGGTGCGTGGTCGTGGGGACTCCTCGGCTCGGGACGGGAGCCACGCTACTCAGCCGCCGAGGTGGGCGCGCAGGGCGGCGACGACCATCCGGTGGTCCTCCAGCTGCGGCAGCCCGGACACGACGACGACGCCGACGGGGCCGACGTCGCGCACCAGCACGGGGAAGGCGCCGCCGTGTGCCGCGTACCGCCGCGGGTCGAGCCCCGAGGACTCCTCGAACGTCGTCCCGCGCTCGACCCACGTCTGCCGGACGTACAGCGAGCTGTGCCCGAAGCGGTGCACCACGCGGGCCTTGCGCGCGATCCACGACGCGTTGTCGGGGGTGGCGCCGGTCAACGCGGCGGAGAACAGCCGGTGCCCGTTGCGGCGGATCTCGACGGCCACCGGTGCGTCGGCCCGGCGGGCGGTGGCCACGAGCGCGGAGCCGAGGTCCCATGCGTCGTCGTTGGTGAAGGAGGGGAACCGCAGCTCGTCCTCCTCGGCGGCGAGCTCGGCGACGGTCGGGAAGCCGGCGCTCACGACCCCTGCCCCCCGACGACGACGTTCCACGGCCGCACCGTCCACGACGTGACCAGGCCGTTCACCACGTACGGGTCGGACTCCGCGAAGCGCTCCACCACCTCGCGCTCCGCGGTCCACACCAGCAGCGCGCGGTCGAACGGGTCGGGGAGCGCGCCGGCGAGCAGCAGCTCACCCCGCTCGTGCGCCGCCCCGGCGAGCGCCAGGTGCTCCTCGCGCAGCGCGGCCCGCCGCTCCAGGTAGTCGTCGGCCAGCGAGTACTCGAGCACCATGTACATGGCGTCACGGTGCCACGTGCGCGGCACCGCGCGGGACCGGTCAGCCGCCGGCCCGGTCGGCGGGACGGCGCACGAGGGCGGCGAGGTTCCAGCGCAGCGCCCCGGCGAGGTCACGGGCGTGCTCGGCGACGGTCAGGTCCCGCGGGGTGCTGGCCGCGGCGGCGTCGAGGTCGTAGTCGTGGTCCTTGAGCACCTCGGAGAAGTCGCGCTGCAGCGGTGCGGCGCACCGGTACCCGTAGCCGTCGTAGATCCGCGGGAACAGCGGCCGGAACAGCCGGATCCGCTCGTGCAGGCCGCTGGAGTGCGACATCGGGTTCTTGTGCCGCGCGGCGACGTAGCCGGGCAGCAGGTCGGCGAACGCGTGGCGCACGATCCACTTCTCGTAGCCGTCGCGGTGCTTGAGCTCCTGCGGGATCCGCATGGCCAGGTCGAGCATCTCGACGTCGAGGAAGGGCACCCGCGCCTCGACCCCGTGGCCCATGGAGGTGCGGTCGACCCGCTGCAGCTCGGTGCGGCTCAGGTGGCCGATCTTGTGCAGGAACAGCCGGCGCGCGTCCTGCCCGGGGACCCGGCGGTACATCGCGTAGCCGCCGAAGAGCTCGTCGGACCCGTCGCCGGTGAGCACCACCTTCACGCCGGCCCGGTGCACGGCGGCGAACAGCCGTTGCGAGACGACCGCGTTGATGATGTCGCCGTACTCGGTGAGCTCGGAGACGCGGATCGCCTCCCGCACGTCGCGCAGCCCCAGCTCGCGGGGCCGGACGGGGACGACGACGTGCTCCACACCCAGGTCGGCGGTCAGTCGCCGCGCGTAGGCCAGGTCCTCGCTGCCCTCGGCCCCGACGGTGAAGGCCACGCAGTCGGGGTGCAGCCGCTGCACGAGCAGGAGGGTCAGCGAGCTGTCGAGCCCGCCGGAGAGCACGACGCCGACGCGCAGGTCGGTGTCCACCCGGATGCGCACCGCGTCGGTGAGCGTCGTCCGCAGCGCCTCCGCCGCCTGCTCGACGTCGGTGAGCTCCGGCTGGTCCTCGCCCAGCCGGTAGAGGTCGAGGTAGGGGTGCAGGAGCGGCTGGGTACCGGGGCCGGCCCAGCCGCAGTGGCCCGGGGGGACCTCGTGGACGGCGACGCCGAGCGGGACCAGGGCCTTCACCTCCGAGGCGACGTGCAGCCGGCCGTCGGCGACCGCCCAGTACAGCGGCTTCACCCCCACCGGGTCGCGCGCCAGGAACACCCGGCGGGTGTCCCGCTCGACCAGGGCGAAGGCGAACTCGCCGCGCATCGCCAGCAGCGCCTCCTCGCCCCAGGCGAGGACGGTCTCGAGGACCACCTCGGTGTCGCTCTCCGACCGCGTGGTCCGTCCCTCGGCGTGCAGCCGGGCGCGCAGCTCGCCGTGGTTGAAGACCTCCCCGTTGAAGCACAGCGCCCACCGCCCGTCCCCGGACGTCCACGGCTGCACGGCGTGCTCGCGGTCGACGATGCGCAGCCGGGCGGTCCCGAGCAGGGCGTCGTCCGCGCGGAGGACCTCGTCGACCTCGCCGCGGGGTGAGATCGAGTCGAGCATGCCGTCGAACAGCGCCTGCTGCGTGCCGGCGCCCGCCCCGAGCACCACGGCGATCCCGCACATCAGGCGGGTCCCCACGTCCCGGGGGCGGCCGGTGCCGCCGCCGCGTACCTGCCGGCGTGCGCCGGCGACAGGCAGACGTGCCAGGCCTGGCCCTCGTCGATCACGTTGAGCACCCCGTCGTCGCGGTAGGCGGTCAGGACGTCCTCCAGTGCCGGGGCCACGCCGTGCCGGCGCAGCCAGGCCATCTCGATGTCGGCGGCGTGCCCGGTGCAGTGCGCGCTCGGGAGCAGCGCCGAGTACCCCAGCTGCTGCAGCCGCTGCTGGACGGCGGTGCTGCGCACGATGCAGTTCACCCACATCGTGCCGCGCCAGGGCCGGGCGGCCGCCGCGAACCGGCCGGCGACCTCGTTGAGCAGCCCGACCATCGCCGGCCGGGCGAGTGGGTAGCTCAGGCCCGAGGACCGGGGCTCGCGGTCGGGCGACCACCGGCGTACGGCGTAGTTGCGGGCGCGGCCGGGCAGGGCGGTGGTGCCGAGCCGGTAGCGGAAGGCGAGCCGGTGCTGCCGCCGCAGCGGTGCCAGTGCCGTCAGCTGGGGGGACCGCCGGACCGCCTCGTCGTCGGCGAACGGGGGCACCGACCCCCACCAGGCGACGTCGATCTGCTGCAGCAGCGCGATCCGGAGCAGGGTCGCCGGGTTCGTGGCGTTCGACCGCGGGTTGGGCCGGAAGCCCGAGAGCTGGCGGGTGATCCGCTCGAGCGCGACGTCGGCACCACCCGGGACGCGGTCGAGGACCGCGCGCAGCTCCGGGGTCGCGGCGGCGCGGGCGAGGACGGGTCCGGCGGCCCGGCCCGGGTCGGCCGTCCCGTCGCGGAGGTGCCGCACGACCTCGTCGACCGCCCCGCGGTAGCCGGCCAGGTCCGGAGGCGGAGGGCCGGCCGTCGCCGTCCCCCGCTGTTCCCCCCGGACCGGCCCGCCGCGTTCCTGCTCGCGTGGCTCCTCCACCGGGGGGACTCTACGAAGAGACTCCGGCCGCGAACAGGCCCTCGTCCGGCACCGGTGGAGCGGGAGCGCATCCTGGCGCCGTGCGCTCCGGACTCCGGGCGGCGGTGGTCGTCGTCGTCCTGTTGGCTCTGCTCGTGGGTCTGATGTGGGCGCTGCAGCGGCGCCTGGTCTACCTCCCCGACGACGGACCGCTGCCGGCCGCCGCCGACGCCGTCCCCGGCGGCCGCGACGTCCGGCTGACCACCGTCGACGGCCTCTCCCTCGGCGCCTGGTTCGTGCCCGGGCCGGCCGCCGACGCGCCCGCCGTCCTGGTCGCCAACGGCAACGGCGGGCACCGGGGGCTGCGCGCACCGCTGGCGCGGGCGCTGTCGTCGGCCGGGCTGGCGGTGCTGCTGTTCGACTACCGCGGGTACGGCGGCAACCCCGGCAGCCCGAGCGAGGAGGGGCTGGCCCTCGACGTCCGCGCCGCCCGCGCCTGGCTCCTCGAGGAGGCCGGGGTTCCTGCGGACCGGCTCCTCTACTACGGCGAGAGCCTCGGCTGCGCGGTCGTCACCGAGCTGGCGGTGGAGCACCCGTCGGCGGGGCTGGTGCTGCGGTCCCCGTTCGTCGACCTGGCCGCCGTCGGCAGCGAGCACTACCCCTTCCTGCCGGTCCGCCTGCTGCTGCGCGACCGCTACCCGGTCGCCGAGCAGGTGGCCCGCGTCCGGGTGCCGACGACGGTCGTGTACGGCGGCGCCGACACGATCGTGCCGCCGTCGCAGAGCCGGCGGGTGGCCGACGCCGCCGCGGGGCTGCACCGCCGCGTCGAGGTGCCGGGGGCCGACCACAACGACGCCGTCCTGCTCGACGGCGCGGCCCTCGTGGACGCCGTCGTCGAGCTCGCCGCCCTGACCGCCGGGCCGTGACCTCCGGCGCCGCCCGGCGTCAGCACGTGCGGGCGGGCAGGACGGTCCCCTGCTGCGCGTCCCCCTCCCACCGCAGCGGCCGCGCGTCGAGGCCGGACGCCGGCCGGGGAGCCCACGGGTCGCGGGACAGGACCCCGTCCCAGAGGTGCACGTGCGCCCGCCAGCGCCGGGCCGCGGCGCGCCGGACACGGCCCGCCGGGGTCCCGGTGGGGCGCAGGTGGACGGCGATCGCGAGGAGTGCGGCGCCGAGGGCGGCGACGACGAGGTCCATGACGCCAGGATCGGCCGCGACGCGGCACGGCGACAGCGGCATCCCGGTCTCCGTGCGCAACGAAGCTGCCGGGACCTTCGCGGACTGCCGCTCAGGGGGTCCCGGCTGACCCTCAGAACGCCACGGGCAGCGCGTCGACGCCGAACACGAACGCCAGCCGCCGGAACGGGAGCCGGTCGGGTGGGACGGCGAGGGCCAGGTCGGGGAAGCGCCGCAGCAGCGCGGGCAGCACGATCCGCAGCTCCAGCCGGGCGAGCTCGGCGCCCACGCAGCGGTGGATGCCGTGGCCGAAGGCGAGGTGCGCACCGCGCGTCGAGCGGGCCGGGTCGAGCCGGTCGGGGTGCGCGCCGGCCCAGGCCGGGTCGCGGTCGGCGCCGCTGAGCGAGACGAGGACGACGTCGCCGGCCCGCAGCCGGGTGCCGAACAGCTCCTGTTCCTCCCGGGCGAAGCGGGGGAAGGCGACCTGCACGACCGACAGCAGGCGCAGCAGCTCGTCGACCACCCGCTCGACGTCGCGGCGCGAGCCGTCGCGCACCAGGGCGGCTGCGGCGGGGTCACCCAGCAGCACCAGGGTCCCCAGCGCGATCATGGACGCCGTCGTCTCGAAGCCGCCGGTGACGATCCCGTCGGCCAGCCCGGCGAGCTCGGCGTCGGAGACGGCGTCCCCCTCCGTCCGGATGATCCGGCCGATCAGCCCGTCGCCGGGCGCCCGGCGCTGGGCGGCCACCGCGTCGACGAGCAGTCGGCGCTGCGCGGAGACCGCGCCGAAGGTGCCGGCCGTGCCGCCCGTGGCGTCGAACCGCCGGGTCCCCAGCCGGCTGACCACCTGCTCGTCGGCGCCGTCCAGCCCGAGCAGGGTGCAGATCGTCGTCATCGGGACGGGCATCGCGACGTGCCGCACGAGGTCGGCCGGGGACCCTGCCGCCGCCAGCTCGTCGAGCGCCCGGGCCACCGTCTCCTCGACGGCCGGCTCCAGCCGCTGCATCCGGGCCCGGGTGAAGTCCGGCGCCACCAGCCCGCGCAGCCGGGTGTGCTGCGGCGGGTCGGTCGGGCCGAGCCCCCCGACGTCGTCGGCCGTGGCCGGGCCGGTGCCGCTGAACAGGTGCCGGACGTCGGTGCTGAAGCCCGCGGAGTCGGCCAGCACCGCGCGGGCCTCGGCGGCGCCGGTCACCAGGTGGGCCGAGAGGTCGAAGGGCAGGTCGAGGCGGTGCACGGGCCCGCTGACCCGCAGCTCGGCGAGCCGGGGGACCGGGTGGACGCCGACCCGCTGCAGCGGCACGCGCGCGGCCCGCGGGAGGAACGTCAGGCGGGAGGGGTCCAGGCCCCGGCGGCGGATCCGGCGCAGCGCCAGGCGGCCCAGCCAGGACCGGCCGCGGCCCGCCGCGGACGGCGGGGTTCGGACGGCGGGAGGAGCGGACACGACGCCTCGTCTCGGGCCACGGCGGGAGGGATCCGGGAGGGACGTGACCTCGGTCCCGGCCGGCTCCGCCAGCCTCTCGACGGCGCCGGGAGGCGACCATCAGGTGACGCCCCCGAACCCGCTGACCGGCGTGGGGGAGCACCCGGAGGGGGCTCACCCCACCGGGCGCCGTCCGGACAGCTGTGGCTTGCTGGAGGCCATGGAACGAGTCATGGAGCTGCGCACCCTCGGCCGTAGCGGCTGTGCCGTGTCGGCACTGGCCCTGGGCACGATGACCTTCGGCGCGGAGACCGACGAGGCGGGGGCGCACGAGCAGCTCGACGTCTTCGTCCAGGCCGGCGGCACGCTGGTCGACACCGCCGACGTCTACTCCGCCGGTGCCGCCGAGGAGATCGTCGGCCGCTGGCTGGCCGCGCGCCCGGCCGACGTCCGCGACCGCGTCGTCCTCGCCACCAAGGGCCGGTTCCCGATGGGGGACGAGCCCAACGCGGTGGGCACGTCCCGCCGCCACCTGCGCCTGGCCCTCGACGACTCGCTGCGCCGGCTCGGCGTGGACCACCTCGACCTCTACCAGCTGCACGCCTGGGACCCGCTCACACCACTGGAGGAGACGCTGCGCTTCCTCGACGACGCCGTCTCGGCCGGGAAGATCGGCTACCCGGGGCTGTCGAACTTCACCGCGTGGCAGGTCCAGCGCGCCGTCGACCTCGCCGAGCACCGCCACCTCGCCGTCCCGGTGACCCTGCAGCCCTCCTACAGCCTGCTCGGGCGCGACGTCGAGGCCGAGATCGTGCCCGCCTGCCTGGCCAACGGCCTGGGGCTGCTTCCCTGGGGACCGCTCGGCGGCGGCTGGCTGTCGGGCAAGTACGCCCGCGAGCAGCGCCCCGCAGGTGCCACCCGGCTCGGCGAGGACCCCGGCCGCGGCATGGAGGCCTACGACCGGGTGGCGACGCGGGAGCGCACGTGGGACGTGCTCGCCGCGGTGCAGGACGTCGCGGAGGCGCGCGGCGCGACCATGCCCCAGGTGGCGCTCGCCTGGCTGCTCGCCCGGCCGGCGGTCAGCTCGGTGATCCTCGGCGCGCGCACGACGGAGCAGCTGCGCGGCAACCTGGGCGCCGCCGGGCTCGTGCTCGACGGCGAGGAGACCGCACGGCTGGACGCGGTCAGCGACCCGGGCTGGGCCGACTACCCCTACGGCGAGATCGGCGTCGAGCAGCGCACCCGCGCGCTCGACTGACCGGTAGGGACGGTCTGTGCACCCATCGGGGTCTCGACGCACGTCGAGACCCCGATGGGTGCACACCCGGCCCGGGGCTCAGCTGCGCGCCGTCGAGCGGAGCTCGAGGGCCAGCCAGGCGGCCAGCGCGAGCGGTACCGCCGCGAACGCCGACAGCGCCGTGACGGTGCCCAGCTGCGAGCCGACCCAGGCGAGCAGCAGCGGGGCGCCGAACCCGGCGTAGGCAAAGGCGTAGAACGCGCTGTTCATGGCCCCGCGGGTGTGCGGCGGGGCCAGCCGGGCGGTGAGCGTGAGCCCGGCGGTGAGGCAGAGTCCCGCCCCGCCGCCCATCAGCGCCGCCGACGGCAGCAGCAGCAGCTCCGAGCCCGTGACGACCGCGACCACGCCGATGGCGACCCCGATCGCGCCGAGCAGCATGCCCAGCGGCGCCGCGCCCCGCTCGAACCGGCGGCCCACCCGCGCGGCCACCGCGCTCGCGCCCAGGGCGAGCCCGCCGACGAGGCCGGCGTAGGCCACGCCCACGCCGTCGGGGACGACGAGCAGGGGCAGCACGGTCGCCGCGACGGCGGGGAACGCGAACACCCCGACGGCGGTGGGCGCGAGCACCGCCCGGAACGGCCGGCGGGCCTCCGGCGGCAGGCCGAGGGTCATGAGCCGGCCCGGCCGCCGCTCGTGCACCGTCTCCGGCACCACCAGCAGCGCGCCGAGCCCGAGCACCAGGACGGCGACGTGCACGAGGTAGGGCAGCGTCGTCGGCGCGGGTCCGTACTGGGCGAGCAGCCCGCTCATCGCCGGGGCGATCGCGAAGCCCAGCGACGACGAGACCGCGCCGCGCGTGGCCGCCGACTGCTGCCCGTCGGGGCCGGCGAGCTCCTGCAGCCACGCGTTGGCCACCGAGAACACCACCCCGGAGACGACGCCCTGCAGCAGCCGCCCCGTGTAGAGCAGCGGGAGCGACCCGGCGGCGGGGATGAACAGCAGCGAGGACAGCCCGGCCAGCACCGCGAACGGCAGCACGAGCGTCCGCCGGCCGAAGCGGTCCGACGCCGCCCCGGCCACGGTCAGCGCCGCGACCAGCCCGATGGCGTAGCAGCCGAAGACGGCGGTGAGGTCGGCGTCGGACAGGCCGATGGTGCGCCGGTAGACCAGCAGCAGCGGCGTCGGGATGTTGGTGCCGAGGGCGACGGTGAACAGCCCGAAGGTCAGGGCGTCGAGACGTCGCCGCCTGTCCCGCTCCGTCGCGGCGTCCAGCACCCGGCGGACGCTACCGCTCCGCTGCCAGGATGGACGCCCGCACGGAAGGAGCGCCGACGTGTCCCTGCACCGGCACTACCCGCCCGACCTCTACCGGGGCACGACCGGCGAGGCCAGTGCCTGGCTGCGCCCGTCCGGGCAGCCGCCGGACACCACCTCGGCGGGCGGGGTCACCTGCGAGTTCCTCGCCACCGGCGAGCAGACCGCGGGCCGCTTCGGCCTGTACCGCTGGACCTTCGGCCGCGAGGCGTCCGGGCCCGGTCCGCACTTCCACCGGTCGATCTCCGAGCAGTTCTACGTCCTGTCCGGGGAGGTCGAGGTCCACGACGGGCGCACCTGGACGACGGCGGGGGAGGGCGACTTCCTCTACGTCCCCGAGGGCGGGATCCACGGCTTCCGCGGCGGCGACGGCGCCTCGATGCTGCTGATGTTCGCGCCGGGCGGGCCGCGCGAGGAGTACTTCGAGACCCTCGCCCGCGGGACGCAGATGACCCCGGAGGAGCGCGCGGAGTTCATGCTCCGCCACGACACGTACTGGGTCTGACGGGCCGGCCGCGCGGACGCGGCCGGCCCGGCGGCCGGTCAGCTCCGGATGAGCTCGCCGAAGCGCGCGCAGCTCTGGTCGATCGCGGTCTGCGCGGCGGGGGAGAAGGCGCCCATGTCGAAGAAGCCGTGGATCATGCCGTCGTAGCGCAGCACGTCGGCCTGCACGCCGGCGGCCTCGAGCGCCCTGCCGTAGGCCTCGCCCTCGTCGCGCAGCGGGTCGTACTCCGCGGTGACCACCACCGCCGGCGGCAGCCCGGAGAGGTCGGCGTGGTGCAGCGGCGAGAGCCGGGCGTCCTTGGCGTCGTCCCAGGCCCCGGCGTAGTGGCCGTAGAACCAGTCCATCGTGTCCTTCTCGAGGAAGTAGCCCTTGGCGTTCTCCACGCGCGACGGGTATTCGCCCTCGGCGTCCACGGCCGGGTAGATCAGGAACTGGCCCACCAGCGGCGTGCCGTCGTCGCGCAGCACCTGGGCGACGACGGCGGCCAGGTTGCCGCCCGCGCTGTCGCCGGCGAGCGCCAGCCGCTGGTCCCCGCCGAACTCGTCGAGGTGCTGTGCCACCCAGCGCGCCGAGGCCACCGCGTCGTCGGAGGCCGCGGGGAACGGGTGCTCGGGAGCCAGCCGGTAGTCGACGGCGACGACGACGGCCCCCGCGCCGCGGCAGACCGAGCGGGCCATGTTGTCGTGGGTGTCGAGGTCGCCGATCACCCAGCCGCCGCCGTGGAAGAACACGACCGTGGGGAACGGCCCGTCGCCCTCGGGCCGGTACACGCGCGCCTTCAGGTCGCCCTGCGCGCCGGGGACGGTGCGGTCCTGCGTGCCCGCCACCGGCACGACCTGCTCGGGGGTGCGGGCGCCGTGCGTGAGCTGGAGGTACAGGGCGCGGCCCGCCTCGGGCGACCCCTCGTACATGGGAGGGGCGCCGGACTGCTCCAGCACGGACAGCAGGGCGGCGATGTGCGGGTCGACCGGCACGGGATCTCCTGACGGCGGTGTCGGGCAGTATCGGAACGGGGCGGTGGAACCCCGGCTCCGGACGCTACCGCCGCCTGCCCGGCCCCGTCCCTCAGAGGTCGCGGCGGGAGAAGGCCAGCCCGGCCAGGCCCAGCACGACGACCACCCACAGCACCGCCCATCCCAGGTAGGTCACGGTGAGCGGGGCCTCGGAGAAGAAGGGCGAGCCGCCCAGCTCGGGAGCGAACTGGGTCAGCAGGCTCGGGTCCTGGAAGGCGTTCATCGCCCCGCGCCACAGCCCGTCGGTGGGCAGCAGCATCCGCGACACCGCGCCCACCCGCGCGACGCCCTCGTTGCCCAGCGCGTCGCCGATGCCGCCGACGACGCCGGCGATCCAGGTGGCCCCGAACAGGCCGACCGCCACGACACCGGAGGCCATCGGCGAGATGACCGTGGACAGCAGCAGGCCGAGGGTGAGCAGCACCGCCGTCTGCGCGGCGAGCAGCGCGAGACCCGTGACGGGCTGCGGCGGCCAGTACCCCACGGTCACCTGGACGACGACGAACTGTGCGAGCCCGGCCAGCGTGACGAAGGCGCCGCCGAAGGCCACCAGCCCCAGCCACTTGCCCACGAGCACCGTCGAGCGGCGCACCGGGCGGGCCAGCATCGCCAGTGCCGTCCCGGACTCCACCTCGCCGGAGAGGGTCGGGCCGGCGAGGAAGGCGGTGCCGAGCGCGGCGATGAGGCTGAACCCGAACATCACCAGGTTGAGCACGGTCGACGCCGCCAGCCGCGCCTCCCCGCTGGTGAGCCCGCCGAACTCCGCGTCCAGGCGGGAGAAGCCCCAGGCCGACAGCGCCAGCAGCAGCACGGTCAGCACCGCGAGCGAGCGCAGCACCTTGCGGCGCGCGGCCTCGCGCAGGGTGAGGCCGGCCAGCGTCAGGACGGTCCGGACGGCGCTCACGACGGGGCCCCGGAACCCTCGCGGAGCACGGCGAGCAGCCGTTCCTCGAGGCTGATCCGGCCGGGCTCGACCGCGTGCACGCCCACGCCGAGGGCGACCAGGTCGGCCACGAGGGCGGGGACGGCGGACTCCTCGTCCTCGGCCAGCGTGACGGTGAACCAGTTGCCGCTGCGGGTCAGCCGGCCGGTGGCGGCCAGCCGCGCCTCGGCCCGGGCGTCGACGCCGTCGAGCCGCAGCCGCAGCTCCCGCGAGCCGAGCAGCTCGGCGAGCGTGCCGGCGGCGGCGACCCGGCCGCGGTCGAGGATGACCACCCGGTCGCAGACCCGCTCCACCTCGCCGATCAGGTGCGAGTTGAGCAGCACCGCGACGCCGCGCTCCTTGAGCGAGAGGACCAGGTCGCGGACGTCGACGCGGCCGAGGGGGTCCAGCGCGCTGGTCGGCTCGTCGAGGACGACCAGCTCCGGGCGGGCGACCAGCGCGACGGCCAGGCCCAGCCGCTGCTGCATGCCCTTGGAGAAGCCGCCCACCCGGTCGCCGGCGCGCTCGCCGAGCCCCACCAGGCCGAGGACGTCGCGTTGCTCGCTCGCCGGGACCGCCGCGCCGGAGAGCCGGACGTGCAGCGTGAGCACCTCGGCGGCGCTGAGCCACGGCTGGTACCGGAAGAGCTCGGGCAGGTAGCCGACGCGGGCCCGGGACTGCGGGTCGCGCGCCGGCCGGCCGAGCAGCAGCACCTCGCCGGCGTCGGGCCGCACGAGGCCCAGCAGCATCTTGATGACGCTGGTCTTGCCGGCGCCGTTGGGCCCGAGCAGGCCGAGGACCTCGCCGCGACCCACGGTGAAGGAGACGCCGTCGACCGCGGTCCGCCGTCCGTACCGCTTGCGCAGGCCCTCGCACCAGACCGCCGGCGACGGCGGCAGGTCGGCCAGCAGCCGCTGCGCCGTCGCCGTGGTGGAGCCGGCGGTCGGGGCCGTCACTCCTGCAGACCCCGGGCGACGGTGAGCACCTCGTCGGCGTCCAGGGACCCGGCCACCGCGGTGACCACGCCGTCGGTCACCCACACCACGCCGGCGACCGAGCCGTCGCGGGAGGTGAGCACCGTGGCCGGCGCCCCGTCGACGTCGGCGACCGAGCTGGTGACCAGGCCGGCCGGGACCGGGAGCGGCAGCGTCGTGCCGTCGCCGGAGAAGGTGCGCAGCTGGGCGGCGAGGTCCTCGGGCAGGCCGGGCAGCGACAGCAGGTAGTCGCGGGCGGTCTCGAACGGCACGCCCGAGGACTCGGCGGTGGGCGCGACGGCCCGGGCCACGACCAGGCCCGGAGCGCCGCTGCCGCTGGTCCACACCGCCGCGACACCGGGGCCGGCGGAGAGCCGGAAGCGGCCGTTGTCCAGGCCGGCCGGCGGGGGCGGCAGCGTCTCGCCCGCCGCGGCGGCGGCCTGCGCGGCGCGCTCGGCGGAGAAGGTGAACTCCACGACCGCCCGGTCGCCGACCTGGTAGGCCGGGTCGCCGCTCACGCCGCCGGGGAGGTCGGTGACCTCCGGGACGGTCAGCCCGGTGGCCTGTTCCGCGGCGGCGGCGTCGGAGACCCCGCGGACGTCGGGCTCCTCGACCACCTGGGCCGTGCCGTAGGCGGAGAGGTCCGGCAGCGCGACCAGGTCGGCCTGCGTGACGGTGACCGGCGCGATCTGCTCGGTGCGGAAGACCTGCAGCCAGTCCGCGGCCGCGGCCGCACCGCCGCCGGCCAGCAGGGCGGCGACCCCGACGACGGCGACGACGGGGCTGCGCAGCCGGTTGCGCCAGCGGCGGGTGGGAGCGGGGGCGGCTGCGGTCGCGCGCCGGCGCTCGTCGACGGCGACCGCGTACGACAGGCGGCGCCACGCGGCGTCGACGTCCGGGGTCGCGCCGGTGTCGAGCGCGGTCGAGACGGCGGCGGCGTCGCGCTGGGCGGTGGCCAGGCCGGACAGGCACACCGGGCAGCCGGCCACGTGCTCGCGGTCGGCGTCGGGGACACCGGCCGGCTCGTCCACGAGTCGGCGCAGCGTGCCCTCAGTGGGATGACGCATGACGGGACAACTCCTCGCGCAGGGCGGACTCGGCGCGTCGCACGGTCGTGCCGACGCTGCCGGGGGACAGATCGAGGGCGGACGCGACCTCGGCGTAGCTCAGGCCGCTGTGCCGCAGGACGAGCGCGACCGCCTGGCGCCGGGGGAGCCGGGCCAGGGCCGCGCGCACGCGGCGGCGCTCGTCGAGGGTGACGACGTCGTCGGCGACGTCGGGCACGGTGGGGTCCGGACCGGCGGCCGTCTCCTCGCGGGTGGCACGGCGGCGGCCGGAGCGGAGGTGGTTCAGCGCGGTGTGCGCCGCGGCCACCGACAGCCAGGCCGGTGCCTCACCGGCCGGGACCGCGGTGTGCGCGAAGGAGAGGAAGACCTCCTGCGCGACGTCCTCGGCGCCGTCGCGGGAGCCCAGGACCCGGGTGGCGACGGCGACCACGCGCGGATAGGCGGTGCGGAAGACCTGCTCGAGGTCGGTGCGGACGGCTCCTCGTCCCGACACGGCTCCGCCGTCCTCCCGCTCCGCTCGCCGGGCGATCCGGCCGCTGCCTGCGCGGGACAGCACGGCGGCCGGCGCGTCGACACAATGCCCCACGACGTCCACGTCTGTAGAGCACCGCCGACCCCGCGGATGTGACACGGCCGCGACGGCAGGTGTCAGGTGAGCCCGGGGAGGTTGACGACGATCGCCTCCTGGCTGCTGCGGGCGATGACGACCACGGCCTCCTCGTCGGTGGGGTTCTCCTCGCGGTGCGGGGTGAACGGCGGCACGAAGACGTAGTCGCCGGGTTCGGTGGCCAGCCGCACCTCCTCGCCGTCGCGGGCGAACACGAACACCGGCCGGCCGCGCAGCACGTGGATGGCGGTCTCGGAGTCGCCGTGGTGGTGGTCGCCCGACGACGTCCGCGGTGCGACGTGGGTCTGTCCCATCCACAGCCGCTGCGAGCCGACGGTCCGCTCGGAGACCGCCTCGCGCCGCGTCATGCCGCCGGTCTGCCCGGTGTCCCCGCTGAGGTCGGCGGCCCGGACGTGCCGCAGGGGGCGGTGCCACGCCCCGTCGTCGTGCGCGTCGTCGGTCACCGGTGCAGTCCACCGCCGGACGGGAGGCCGGTCAACCAGCAGACGGCTCGACCGGGAGACGGCCTCACCAGGAGACGGCCTCACCAGGAGACGGCCTCACCAGGAGACGGCGGAGGCCCCGCGGTCAGTGACCACGGGGCCTCCGTCGGGGAGTGCTGCGCTCAGATGGCGCGGACGTTCTCCGCCTGCGGGCCCTTCTGGCCCTGCGTGACGTCGAACTCGACACGCTGCGCCTCGTCCAGCGAGCGGTAGCCGCTGCCGGTGATCGCGGAGAAGTGGCAGAAGACGTCGGGGCCGCCGCCGTCCTGCTCGATGAAGCCGAAGCCCTTCTCGGCGTTGAACCACTTCACGGTTCCCTGGGTCATGTCGATCTCATTCCGTGCTGGGGTGTTCGAGACCGACGAGTGCCGGTCCCGGGTCGCCGCACCGACCGGCAGGACCGAGAGGAACGTCAGGCAGAGACGACTGCGGACGTTCGTAAACGAAGCAGAGGCACGACAGCGACCGAGCACCACTGTACGGGGTGCGGGGCCCGAACGGGCAAGAGGCCGGTCACCGGTGCCCCGGAGGGGTCACCAGCGCAGCGGGTCGGTCACCCGCGAGTGCGCCGTGCGGCACGCGCGGCAGTTCCCCCAGGCGACGAGTGCCAGCGGCGTCGTGGGCCCACCGCACTCGGGGCAGTCGACGGGTTCGGCCGCCCGCGTGCGGGCGTCGGCGACCTCGCGGGATCGTTCCTCGTGGATCGTCTCGTCGCCCCGGCAGGGGCAACCGAGATGAGCCTCGGCGCAGCGTTCACGGTGTGTGGGGATGGGGCCTCCTCGTGCCACCCCGACGCTACCCCGCCCGGCCCTCCGTGCGACCGCCCCGAACGGGGGTGATGCCGCGGGCGGCCCGCCGGGGGCGGCACCGGAGGACGCTGGCCCGATGGACATCACCACGGTCAACGACCGCCACCTCTACCGGGCGCGGGTCGTGATCCAGGACCCGGCGGACCCGTCGCGTCAACTCGAGTTGCACGAGCGGATCGTCCGGTTCGGGCCGGCCGGCTGGCTGACCCTGACCACGGCGCTGACCGAGGGCGCCGGGATCGAGGTCTACCCGACGTCCCACGTCCTCGCGGTCACCGACCTGCGGGAGGCCGGTCAGCTCCCCGACGGCCAGGGCTGAGGCAGCTCAGGCGGGGACCTGTGGGCGGTCCGGGGTGGATCCGACGGGCCGGCCGAGCGTGACGGGCATCGAGGAGTGGCCCCGCAGGATGATCGTCCTGCGCCGTCGCGGGGGCCCGGCCGGCGTGAGGTCGGGGAAGCGCTCGAACAGCGCCTGCAGCGCTACCTCGCCCTCCATGCGGGCGAGCGCGGCGCCGAGGCAGAAGTGGATGCCGCTGGAGAAGGCGACGTGGTCGCGGGCGTCGGCGCGCGTGACGTCGAACTCGTGCGGGCGGTCGAAGACGCGCGGGTCGCGGTTGGCTGCGGCCAGCACCAGGATCACCAGGTCGCCCTCCCTCACCGGCACGCCGGCGACGGTGGTGTCGCGGCGCGCCCGCCGCCCGGTCCGCTGCACCGGCGACTCCACGCGCAGCACCTCGTCCACGGCGTTGGGCCACAGCGACGGGTCCGCGGCGAGCAGCCGGCGCTGGTCGGGGTGCGCGAACAGCCGCTCGGTGCCGTTGCCGATGAGGTTGACCGTCGTCTCGAAGCCGGCGCCGAAGACGAGCAGGGCGGTGGCCAGCAGTTCCTGCTCGGTGAGCCCGCTGCCGTCGTCGTCGAGCATGCCGACCAGCGCGGACAGCAGGTCGTCGCCGGGGTCGCGGCGCAGCCGCTGCACGTGCCCGCGGAACCAGGTGTCGAGCTCGCCGAGGCTGCGCTCGACGCCGCGGAAGGTGCGCCAGTCCAGGCCCATGTCCAGGCTGGGGGAGGCCGCGTCACCCCAGGCGAGGAACTGCTCGCGCATGGCGACCGGGACGCCGAGCACCTCGGAGATGACCGTGACCGGCAGCAGGCTGGCGTAGCGGGCGACGAGGTCGGTCCGCCCGCCGCCATCGGCGGCCTCCCGCTCGAGGTCGTCGAGCAGGCCGTCGGCGATCGCGCGGGTGCGCTCGTGCAGCCCGGCGACGGCGCGGGCGCTGAAGGCGCGGCTGACCAGCTTGCGGTAGCGGGTGTGCGCGGGCGGGTCGACGGCGAGCATCGACGGCGGGTCGATCGGCCCCACGCTCGGCCGCGGCCCGGCCAGCCGCAGCACGGTCTGCAGCACCGGCGGCAGGCCCTCGGTGCGCGAGCTCGCGATCTGCCCGAAGTCGGCGCTGCGGAGGACCTCGGTGCACACGTCGTGGTGGACGCTGACCTTGGAGAACGCGCCGCCCACGAGCGGCGCCGCGGTGCGCAGCCGCTCGTAGTGCGCGAACGGGTCCTCGCGGACGGCGGCGTCGCGCAGGACCTGCGCGTCGGGGTTGCCGCCGCGGGCCCGGGCCCGGATGGCCAGCCGCATCACCCCGTGCGTCGCGGCCCACCGGGCCGCACTGCGCATGACTCCGTCCCCGTCGCGCACGTCCGCGTCTCCCGTTCCTCCGGGCGCACCCCGGTCGCGGCCACCTTCTCACCCGCTGTGGCCCGGGTCACCGACGGTCAGGCGCGGCCTCGAGGACCGCCCAGCCGTGCGCCGACAGCTCGACGCCGCCGCGGCCGACGGTCGCCGAGCCGGCGAGCACGGCGCCGGCGCCGGGGGCGGGCACGCGGGCGGTCGTGTCGGCCAGGTTGAGCGCCACGAGCAGCCGCTGCCCCTCGCCGGCGACGGCGTGGACGAGCTGCTCGTTGGCCACGTGCACCTGCTCGGGGGCCGCGGTGTGCAGCCAGCGGTGCCGGCGGCGCAGCCCGATCAGCTCCTGGTGCAGCGCGAACGTCGGCGCGCCGAGGGGGGACAGCCCGGTGGGGTCGGGCGGGAAGGGCGGCCGGACGGCGTCGTCACCCCCGGCGCGGTGCTCCTTGACGCCGGTGAAGGCGTGCTCGTCGCCGGACCACACGGCCGGCGTCCCACCGACGGTGAGGAGGACGGCGAGGGCGTGCGGCAGGTGCCGCGGGTCGGCGACCGCGCTGGCGATGCGGGTGACGTCGTGGTTGCCCACGAACGTCCACGGCACGAAGGAGCCCAGGAACTCCCCGTGCCGCTGCATCGACCACGCCAGCTCGAAGAGGTTGCGCTCGGCGATGCCGTGCCAGACGGCCTGCCACAGCTCGTACTGGGTGACCGAGTCCAGCCCGCCCTCGGCCACGATCCGGGGGTGGTCGCCGTGGATGACCTCACCGACGACGTACGCGTCGGGGTGGGCCGCCCGCACGGCGGGGAGCACCCGCACCCAGAACGACGGCGGGACGGCGTAGGCGGCGTCCAGGCGCCACCCGTCGGCGCCGCGGTCGAGCCAGTGCGTCATCACCCGGGTGACGAGGTCGGCGACCGCGGGGGAGGAGTGGTCGAGCTCGACGAGCAGGTCGTGGCCCTCGAAGACGTCGGCGCCCGGCGCGGTGCCCGGCGTCCAGTCCTCCGGCCAGTGCAGCCGGAACCAGTCCGCCGTCGGTGCGTCGGGACCCTGCTCCACGACGGCGCGGAACGCCGGGTGGTCGCGGCCGACGTGGTTGAACACGCCGTCGAGCAGCACCCGGATGCCGCGGTCGTGCGCCGCGGCGACCAGCGCGTCGAAGTCGCCGTCGTCGCCCAGGCGCGGGTCGATCCGGAAGTGGTCGACGGTGTCGTAGCCGTGCGTGCCGCTGGCGGAGACGGGTCCCAGCGCCAGGCCGTTGCAGCCGAGCGCGAGCAGGTGGTCCAGCCAGCGCTGCAGGTGCGGCAGCCGGTGGCGCACCTCCCCGGGCGGCAGGGCGGTGCGCTCGGCGCCGGTGAAGGACAGCGGGTGCACCTGCCACCAGATCGCGTCGGACACCCAGTGCGGCACGCGCCCTCCCGTCCCCGGTGCCCCGGCGGGCGCCGTCGTCACCCTTCCCGGCCGTCGCCGGGCCAGAACGCGAGCAGGGTGCGGATCCCGGTCACGAGGGCCAGTGGCCGGTCGAAGACCGGGTGGTGGCCTGCGTCGGGGAGGTCGACGACCGGCAGGCCGCCGGCGACGAGGCCGGCCATCTCCGCGGCCATCTCCCGGCTGACCAGTCCCTTCTCGCAGCGGAACAGCGCGGCCGGGCAGGTCAGCCGCGGGAGCAGCTCGGTCAGCAGCGCCGGCGGGCCCCACAGCCGCGGGTCGAACTTCCAGGTCCAGCCCTCGCCCTCGCGGCGCAGCGAGCCGCGCGCGACGTGCTCGCGCACGTAGGGGAGCAGCACGTCCTGGGGCGGGAGCGTGCGGAAGCGCTCGACCGCCTCCTCGACGGAGGCGTACGTCCGGGTGGGGCGCCGACGCTGCCGCAGGCGCTCCTCCTCCGGCGGCCGCGAGACCAGCGGGGAGTCGATGACGGCGACGGCGGAGACCGCGCCGGGGTGCGCGACGCCGACGGTCAGCGCCACCCACCCGCCCATGCTGTGGCCGATGACCACCGGCGCCACGAGGTCCTCGGCCTCCACCACGGCCACGACCTCGCGGGCCCACGTGTCCATGTCGTAGGACGGGCGACGGCCGCTGTCGCCGTGCCCGCTGAGGTCGAGGGCCACCACCCGGTGCGAGTGCAGCTGCGGCGCGACGTGGTCCCACCAGCCCGAGTGCGCGGCCCCGCCGTGGACGAGCACCAGCCCGGGCCGGCCGGCCTCGCCCCACACCCGGTAGTGCACCGGCGTGCCCTCGACCTGGACGTCCCGGTGCTCCGGGACGTCGGCGAGGGCGGCCTCGAACCAGGCGGGAGCGGACACGGGCGACTCCTCGGGAGGGGCGGTCGGCCTGCCGATCATCCGGTGCCGGTGCCGGAGGCCACTGCGGGGGCGGGCGCGTCCACCGGTGGCCGTCGGGCCAGGCCGAGCCGGGCGACGACCGCGGTGAGCAGGCAGGCCGCCCCGCCGACGACGGCGATCGCCGTGTACCCGCCCGCGGCCGGCGCGCCGCCCTGCGGTGTCGCGGCGGCGAGGACGGTCGCGGTCAGCGTGCTGCCGAGGGAGAACCCGACGTAGCGCAGGACCTGGTTGAGGCTCATGGCGCTGCTGGTCTCCGACGGCGGGACGGCGGAGACGACCAGTGCCGGGAACGCCGCGAACGAGGCGCCGACCCCGAGCCCGGCGACGCCCATGACGACGAACAGCAGCCACAGGTCCGTGCGGGCCAGCCCGAAGAGGACGAAGGCGGCGCACTGCACGAGGGCGGCGACCGGCAGCACCAGGTGCTGACCGCCGCGGTCGGCCGCCAGCCGGGCCCACCGGCCGGCGAGCACGGTCGCGGCCGAGAACGGCAGCAGGACCAGACCGGCCACCACGATCGAGACGCCGAAGCCCGCGCCGTCCGCCACCGGGCTCTGGGCGAGCACCGGCACCGTGGCCAGCAGCAGGTAGTTGGACAGGCCGACCAGCAGGGCGGCGACGTGCGCGGTCAGGGCGACCCGGCCGCGGGCCAGCCGCAGGTCGACCAGCGGCGACGGCGTCCGCCACTCCCACCGCGCCCAGCAGGCCAGCGCCGCGGCCGCGCCGGCCAGCAGGCCCCACAGCGCGGGCGACGACCAGCCCCACGTCTCGGCCTCGCCGAGGGCGACCAGCAGCGCGGCGAGCCCCGCACCGAGCAGCAGCGCGCCGACGACGTCCAGTCGGGACCGGTGGGTCGTCGTCGCCCGGGGGAGGACTGCGGCCGAGGCCAGCAGCGCGACCAGGCTCACGCCGGCCCCCGCCCAGAAGGCGGCCCGCACGCCCCCGAGCTCGGCCACCAGGCCGGCCAGCGGGTAGCCCAGTCCGACGCCCGCGGCGACGGTGACCGACAGCGCGGCGATGGTGGACCGCGCCCGCTGCCCGGCCAGGGCCTCGCGGGCCGTGGCGATGGCCAGCGGGGTGAGGCCCAGCCCCACCCCCTGCAGGGCGCGGCCGGCCACCAGCCAGCCCAGGTCCAGCGGGAGGGCCGCCAGCACCCCGCCGAGGGTGACCACGCCCAGCACGACGAGGACCACCCGGCGCCGGTGCGGTCCGTCGCCGAGCCGGCCGACGACGGGCGTGGCGACGGCGCCGACGAGCAGCGTGGCGGTGAGCGACCACTGGGCGTCGGGCAGTGAGGCGTCCAGGGTGGCCGCCACGGCCGGCACCAGCGGTGCCCCGAGGCTGCTGATGACGGCGACGACCGTGCCCACGAAGACCAGGACCGGGACCAGGGCCCGCGGAGGGGGAGCGACCGCCATGGCCTCCAGGGTCCCAGGCCGTTGCGGGTGGCAACGAGTGGTCTCGGTCGCGTGCGGAGGAGCGCCCGAGCAGGATCGCCCGCGGAGGAGAGGGGACCGGCATGGGGACGAGCGAGGACGACCTGCGGCGCGCGTGGGCGGCGGGCGAGGCGCGGCACGGCCTGTGGAGCCTGCTGCCCGGCGCGGTGACCGGCGAGGTGCTGGCGCGGACCGGCGCCGACTTCGTCGTCGTCGACCTGCAGCACGGCTCGACCGCCGAGGCCGACCTGCCGGGGACCGCGGCCGCGATCACGGCGGCGGGCTCGCTGCCCCTGGTGCGGACCCGCAGCCCCGCCTTCGCCGACGTCGGCCGGCCGCTCGACCTCGGCGCCCGCGGCGTGATCGTGCCCAACGTGCGCGACGCCGCGCACGCCCGCGAGGTGGTCGCCGCGACCCGGTACGCCCCGGCCGGCGGGCGGTCGATCGGGCGGCTCTCCGGCGGGGCGGAGCAGCCGCTGGTCGTCCTGATGGTCGAGGCGGCCACCGCGCTCGACGACCTCGACGCCGTCCTCGCCGTCGAGGGGCTGGACGGGGTGTACGTCGGGCCGGGAGACCTGTCGCTGTCGCTCGGGCTCACCGGCGAGGAGCACCGGGAGGAGCTGCGTGGCGTGCTGTCCTCGATCGTCGCGCGGGCCGCAGCCGCCAGGGTGCCGGTGGGCGTGCACGCCTACAGCGGGGAGGAGGCCGCCGGGTTCGCCGCGGAGGGCGCCACCATCGTCACGGTCGCCGTCGACGTCGCCGTCCTGGGGCAGGCGACGTCGCAGCACCTCTCCATCGCCCGCGGGGCGGGCACCGGTCCGGACCGGGGGATCGCCTGAGGCGGCTCAGGAGGCGGCCGTGCCGCCGCCGTCGACCGGTGCGCGGAGGCGCTCGACCTGCGCGCGGAGGCTCTCGACCTCGGCGGTGAGCTCGCCGATCCGGTCGTCGGCCCGCCGGGTCGCGGCCTCGGCGTCGGTGGCCCGGCGTGAGGCGTCCTCGGCGCGCCGGGCGGCCCGCGCGGCGTCGGTTAGCGCGGCCCGGACATCGTGCTCGGCGGCGGTCGCCCGGGCGGCCGCCTCCCGCGCGAGGGTCCGGGCGTCCTGCTCGGCGCGCCGGGCTTCGTCCCGCTCGCGCTCGGCGTCGCGGGTCTGCTCGCGCGCGCCGGCCGCGGCGGCGAGCGCCTCGTCGCGTGCGACGACCGCGTCGTCCCGCTGCTGTGTCCGGGCCCGCAGGGTGTCGGTGAGGGTCGCCTCGGTGACGCTCCACCGCGCCCGGGCCTCGACGAGGGCGTCGTGCTCACCGGCGGCCTCGGCACGCGCGCGCTCCGCAGCCTGCCGCGCTCCCTCGGCCTCCCACTCGGCCGCCCGGCGGGAGAGCTCGGCGTCGTCGGCCTGCCGCCGGGCGGCGGCACGCTCCTCCTCGGCCCGGTCCCGCGCGGACTCCGCCTGCTCGCGCGCGGTCTCGGCCGCCTGACGCGCGTCGTCCGCCAGCCCGACCCGGCGGGCGGCCTCCGCGTGGGCTGCGGTGACCTCGTCCTCGGCAGTGGCCCGGGCCGCCTCGGTGTCCCGCTCGGCCGCCCGTCGCCCCTCCTCGGCCGCCGCCTGGAGCTGCTCCGCCCGGCGGACCTGCTCCTCGGCGCGCAGCCGTGCGGCGTGCGCGGCGTCGACGTCGGCCCGCGCCTGCGCCAGCCGCGCCTCCACGGTGGTCTCGTCCTGGTACTGCCCGAGCGCCTCGGCGGCCGCGGTGAGCAGGGCGGCCTGGGCCTCGGCGGCCTGGGCGGCCTCGCGGGTCGCCGCCGCCCACTGGCCGACCAGGTGCCGCACCCGGCCCTCCGGCGGCAGGTCCTCGCCCAGCGCGGTCGCGGTCGCCGCGAGGCGGGTGGCCCGCTGGCCGGCCGCCCGCGCCCGGGCGGTGCGCGCCGACTCCGGGTTGTGGTCCGGCCGCTCGCAGAACTTGGGCGACGGGCCGCTCCGCCCGGGGACCCGGGGCCGTGGGGGAGCGGAGCAGCCCGGATAGGCGCACCGGTCCTCGGTCGCCGCCTCGTCCGGTGCGCTCATGGTCACCGACCATAGTCGAATGGGCGGTACGCCCATCCATTGTAGGGTGAGGACATACCGGTCAGCCGCCAGTTGCTTCCGAGAAGCACCTATTCTGCGAAGCGATGTCCGAGCAGAGGGTGAGCCCCGATCCAGGGGAGGAGCGGCCGTCTCTCCACCGAGTCGCCGTTCCCGTGACGCCGGCCGACGACGGACTGCTGCTGCCCGGTGACCTCGGCGCGATCGGGGCGTACGTCGACGCGTCCCTCGCCGACTCCACGCGGGAGGCCTACGCGCGCGACGTCGCCGCCTGGGCCACCTGGTGCCGGAGCCGCTCGCTGCCCGCCGCGCTGCCGGCCGATCCGCTCACCGTGGCGGCCTGGCTCGCCGCGATGGCCGACGACGGGCACAGCCCGCGCTACGTCGCCCGCCGGCTGTCCGCCCTGAACGACGCGCACCGGAACGCCGGGCTCTCCCCGCCGGGCGACAGCGAGGGGGTGCGGCGCACCCTCACCGGGATCCGCCGGACCGCCGTCCGCAGCGGGTACCGGCCGCGGCGGGCCCGCGCGGTGGACACCGCCACCGTCCGCGCCCTCGTCGAGGACCTCCCGGACACCCTCGGGGGAGCGCGCGACCGCTGTCTCATCCTGGTCGGCTACGCCCTCGGCCTGCGGGCCTCCGACCTGTGCGGCCTGCGGATCGAGGACCTCGTCCCGGCCGGGCACGGTGGCCTGGACGTCCTCCTCCGGTTCTCCAAGACCGACCAGGAGGGCGCCGGGGAGACCCTCGCCCTCGCCGAGGGGGTCCGCGAGACCACCTGTCCGGTGCGCGCGGTCCGTGCGTGGCTCGCCGCCCTGGCGGAGCAGGGCGTCACCTCGGGACCGCTGTTCCGGTCGGTGGGGAAGGGGAGCGTCCCGCGGCTCGGGGCGGCACCCCTGACCACCCGCAGCGTCGACCTGGTCCTGCAGCGCGCCGCCGCGCGGGCCGGGGTCTCCGCCGAGGGGCTGTCCCCGCACTCGCTGCGCCGCGGCTTCGCCACCACGGCCTACGCCCAGGGCGTGCCCGAGAAGGAGATCAGCCGGACCGGCCGGTGGAAGTCCCTCGTGGTCCGGTCGTACGACGCCTCCAGCCGGTGGGCCGACCCCGCCTCCGGCTCCCTCGGCCTCTGAGCTCCCGGCGGCGCCGTACTCGCACCCCGCCCCTCCGCGTCGACCCCCGCCGACCGGGCCCTCCCGGTGGCGACGGGATACTCGTCGCGACGGAGTCCGCCGGTGGCCCCGCGCCCGAGGAGGTCCCACCCCGTGCCCAGAGCCCTGCTGCTGGAGAACATCGACCCGGTGGCGGCCGAGCTGCTCGGCGCGGCCGGCTTCGAGGTCGAGTCGCAGCGCGGGGCGCTGGACGAGGCCGACCTGACCGCCGCGCTCGACGGCGTCGACGTGCTGGGCATCCGGTCGAAGACGCAGGTGACCGCCGCGGTGCTGCGCGCCCGCCCGGAGCTCGCGGCGATCGGCGCGTTCTGCATCGGCACCAACCAGATCGACCTCGTCCGGGCGGCGGGCGCGGGGGTGGCGGTGTTCAACGCGCCGTACTCCAACACGCGCAGCGTCGTGGAGATGGCGCTCGCGGAGATCATCTGCCTGGCCCGTCGGCTGATCGACCGCGACCGCGCGCTGCACGCGGGCTCCTGGGACAAGTCCGCGGCCGGCAGCCACGAGGTCCGTGGGCGCACCCTCGGCATCGTCGGCTACGGCAACATCGGCAGCCAGCTGTCCGTGCTCGCCGAGGCGCTGGGCATGCGGGTGCTGTTCTACGACCTCGAGGAGAAGCTCGCGCTCGGCAACGCGCAGGCGTGCACCAGCCTCGAGGAGCTGCTCGAGCGCTCGGAGACGGTGACGCTGCACGTCGACGGGCGCGCCGGCAACGCGGGGCTGTTCGGCGCCGAGCAGTTCTCGCGGATGCCCCGGCGCAGCCTGTTCCTCAACCTCTCGCGCGGCTTCGTGGTCGACCACGAGGCCCTGCGGGACCACGTGCTCAGCGGCCACATCGCCGGTGCCGCCGTCGACGTCTTCCCCGAGGAGCCGCGCGAGCAGGGCGACCCGTTCACCTCCGTGCTGCGCGGCCTGCCCAACGTGATCCTCACGCCGCACGTCGGTGGCTCGACGCAGGAGGCGCAGCACGACATCGGGCGCTTCGTCGCCGGCAAGCTCGTCGACTACACCGCCACCGGGACGACGAACCTCAGCGTCAACCTGCCCACCGTGGCGCTGCACGGGTCGTCGGTGGCGCGGTTCGCGCTGCTGCACCGCAACGTGCCCGGGGTGCTCGCACGCGTCGACGCACTGGTCGGCGAGCACGGGCTCAACGTCGACGGCCAGGTGCTGGCCACCCGTGGCGAGCTCGGCTACGCGGTCACCGACGTCAGCGGGCCGCTGCCCGCCGACCTCCTGGACGCCCTCGAGACCCTCCCCGAGGCCGTGCGCCTGACCACCTTCGCCCGCCGGGGTCGCTGACCCGGTCGCGCGCCGGGCCGGAGGTCCCGGCGGCCGGGACCTCCGGCCCCGGGCTGCGGGCGGTCCGCCCGTGTCACGGTCGTCGTCGACCGCCGACCCGGGAGGACCGATGACCGACACCGCCGTACCCACCCGCCCAGGGCCGGCCCTCGCGGCCCGGCCGGAGCGGGTGCGCCCGCGTCCCGTCGTCGACGTCACGCGGGTGGTCGCCACCGCCGAGGTCGTCCTCGGCGCGGTCGCGGTGGCCTCCCGCCTCGCGCGGCGGCCGGGTCCGGTCGTGGCCCGAGTGACCATGGGCCCCGGCGGCTGGGTGAGCATGAAGGGCGGGGCGATGGCGGTGCGGCCGGCCCGGCGCCTCTGGCGACGGGCCCCGCTCCCGGCCCCCACGCGGCGCCCGTGGTGGGCCCGGCTGCTGGCCGCCACCCCACTCGAGCGGCCGGCCGGTTGACCCGTACGGCCCGGGCCGGCGCGCGACCGACGGCCCGAGGAACCCATCCGGAACGGATGGATCGGGAGGACGGGGCGTGGACCAGCAGGAGTGGACCCGGGTGGTGGAGGCGGCGACGCGCGCCCCGTCGATCCACAACACGCAGCCGTGGTCGTTCACCGCGGACGGCGACCGGCTGCTCGTGCGCACCGACCCGTCGCGGGCGCTGCGGGCCCTCGACCCCAGCGGGCGGCAGCGGATCGTCAGCGGCGGGGTGGCGGTGGAGTTCGCCGTCGTCGCCCTGGCCGCTACGGGAAGGGCCGCCGAGGTGGACCTGCCGCCCGACCCGGCCGACCCGGACCTGCTGGCCACCGTCACGGTGACGGGCCCGCGCGAGCCGGAGGAACGGGATCGCGCCCCGGGTGCGGCGATCGCCGAACGGCACACCGAACGGGCGCCGTTCCTGTCGCGCGCGGTGCCGGACGAGGTGGTCGACCGGCTGCAGGCCATCGCGGGGGACCTCCGCGTGTGGCTCGAGCCGATCAGCGGGGAGGACGAGGAGGTCGCCACCGCCTTCCTCGTCTCCCGCGCCGAGGAGATCGAGCAGGGGGAACCGGAGTACCTCGCCGAGCTCCAGCAGTGGATGCGCACCGACCCGGCCGCCGTCGACGGCATCCCGGTGGCCGCGGTACCGGCCGACGACCCGTCGGCCCGGCCGTCGAACTGGTCGGTCCGCGACTTCCTGGTCGGCTCGCGGTCGGGCGACGGCCCGTCCGGGCGTGACCTCGACCCGGACGCCCGCCGCCCGCGGTGGAGCGGCCGACCGTCGTCCTCATGGGCACCGACGGCGACGACAGGGCGGCGTGGTCGACCGCCGGCCGCGCGCTGGGCCGGGTCCTGCTCGAGGCGACCGCCGCCGGGCTGGCCGCCTCACCGCTGACCCAGGCGCTGGACTGGCCGGCCACACGCACCCAGCTCCGCTCCCGCCTGCGCCTGGTCGGCTACCCGCAGATGCTGCTGCGTCTCGGCTACCCGAGCGGTGACCGCACGCCGTCGACGAACCGCCGCCCGGTCACCGACGTCCTGACCTTCGGCTGACCCCGGCGCTGGCCGGCGGCCCGCCGCTCAGAACGGCGGTGGGTGGTCCCGTTCGACGTCGTCGGGCGGCGGATTGGGTGCCGGTGGTGGTGGTCGCATGCCCGGTGGCCGGGTGGTGCGGGTGATGCCCGAGGGCGTGGTGACGGTGAGGACCCCGTCGGGGCTCATCTGGATCCAGCCGCGGGCGAAGGTCTTGAGCCGGTGGTGGCTGCGACAGAGGCACCAGGTTGGCGCAGTCGGTGGGGCCGCCGTGCGCGTGGGGGATGACGTGGTCGGCGTCGGCCCACCCGACCCGTTGCCCGCAGGTGGGGAAGCGGCAGGTGCGGTCGCGGGTGCGCACGAACCGGTGCTGGGCGGCGGAGGGGCCGTAGCGGTCGACCTGCTCTGGCCGGTCGAGCACGGCACAGTCGCAGTCGGCGGTGTCCGGAGCGGCCGGGTGGTCGGGGCAGCCGCGGCGGGCGAGCCGGCGCAGCTGCTCCAGCGTGCTGGTCGCCCGCAGGGCGCCGTCCTCGTCGGCGAGGGCGAGTGTGACCGATCCGCCCTCGGGAGTGCGCACGCCGAGCGCGTCGAGCTGGGCGAGCAGGTCGCGCAGCTGTGCGGCGGTGATCGGCAGGCCGTTGACCTCGCCGGGCTGGTCACTGCGGCCGGCCAGCGCGGCCAGGGTGGCGATGATCTGCAGGTGCGCGGTCACCGGTGGGCGGGTGTCGTCCCAGGGGCGTTGCAGCAGGTCGGCGAACACCAGGGTGCGCAGTTCACCGATGGGCCGCTCGTCGCCGTCGGCCTCGAGCATCCGGGCCAGCTGGTCGACCAGCGCGTGGCAGGCGGCGGCGACGTCGGCGGGCAGATCGGCGGCGAGGGTGGCCATGCCCTCCTGCGGGGACGGGTGGACCCGGACGTCGGCGCGCCGCCGAGCTGCGCCCGCCGCCGGTCGGCGGCCTCGGCGTCCAGCTCGAGCAGAAGGGCCAAGGCGCGCTTCTTCAGCTTGCCGACGGTCAGCTGCGCGGCCTCGGGCAGCACCCGGGCCTCGACCTGGCGGGCGACCGCCGGGTCGGTGTGCTCCAGCACCTCGACCAGCGTCCGGGCCCGGTACTCGTCCAGCTCCCCGGCCGCCATCGCCGCCCACGTCGCCGGCAGGTGCGTCCGATACGTCCACGCCCGGTGCGCCAGCTGGCTCGCCGCCAGCCGCCCGCAGTTGAGCACCACCGCCAGCTCGGCGGGGAAGAACTCCGACACCCCGGGCAGCTCGGGATCGGGCTTCCACGACCGCGCCCGCGCCCCGGGTGTCCCGGGAGCCGGGTCGTCGTCATCGGGGGAGTCGTCGGCCAGACCCAGGACCAGCTCGGCCTCGTAGGCGGCGGCCCTGGCCTTGATCGCCTGCACCCGCTGCAGCTCGGCGGCCTTCTGCTCACGGGAGAGGAGAGCCACGGGAAGCCGCCGGAGGGGCGCTGGCTGCTCGACCAGCCAGCCTGCGAGGGCCCGCTCGATGAGCGACCCGGGACCGGCGACCTCCTGCACGACCCCGAACCTACGGATGGGGTCCGACAGTTCCCGCAGGTCAGGACCGTGGAGTCCCGCGTCGATCCGCCGGTCGGTCCTGGGGCGTCCGGTGAGGGCCCTCCGACCCTCCAGCGGGGTCCTTCGGCGGTGCAACGGTGCCGTGCGGTCGATCTAGCGTCGAGTCCACCGTCCGGCAAGGGGCGACGGCCGGGAGCACCTCCCGCAGCACTCGCACGCGGGAGGACCGATGACCACGACGAGCCAGCGCCCGGGCACGTCCCGGCCGCCGCGCGCCTTCACCCGTCGGCTGGCTGCCGCGGGCCTCCCCGCCGGCCGGCCGTCCGTGGCGCCGGTGACCGAGGACGACCTCACCGGCCTCCCGCCGGCCGCCGTCCGGTACCTGCGGGCCATGGGGGTCGTCGGCCGGCCCCGGACGTGGTCGCTGCAGGCGCACCTGAGCGGGCGGTTCCGCCTCGGTGCCAGCGGTCGGTGGATGCCGTGCGACGCGTGGCAGTACGACACCGCCCAGGAGGTGGCTCGCCTCTACCGCATGCGGCTGCTCCTGGCCGGTGCGCTGCCGATGTGGGGCTGGGACACCTACCGCTCGGGCACCGGCCGGATGATCGGCAAGGCCCTCGGGGTGATCACCGTCGCCGACGGCGAGGGTCCCCGCTTCGACGAGGGGGAGCTCGTCACCTGGCTCGCCGACGCGGTCCTCCTCGCCCCGGCGATGCTGCTGCACCCGCGCACGCGGTGGGAGGAGCGCGGCAACGATCTCGCCGTCTCGGTCACCGACGCGGGACGCACGGTCTCCGCCCAGGTGCTCCTCGACGACGACGGCCGTCCGCGGGAGCTCCGGACCGAGGACCGATGGGCCGACCTGCCCGGCGGTCCGGTGCGGGCGCCGTGGACGACCACGGTCGACGCCTGGACCGTCGTCGACGGCCGGCCCCGCATGACAGGTGGCTCGGCGTCGTGGCACCTGCCCGAGGGCGAGCTCCGCTACGCCGAGATGCGGCTGCTGCGGCTCGACCTCGACGTCCCCCCGACCCGGTGAGCGCCCTCCCGAGGGACCTACGGTGCACCGCGGGGCCCTGGGCCCCCTAGCCTCGGGACCGGAGCTGCCGGACGGCCGGGAGCCACGCGCCGGGGACGGCGGGAGGGGGAGGCACGGTGGAGGACGACGGGCAGCGGCCCCCGATCCAGGTGTTCCTGCTCGACGACCACGAGATCGTGCGCCGCGGTGTGGCGGACGTCCTCGGGACCGACTCGGGCATCACCGTCGTCGGGGAGGCGAAGAACGCCGCCGAGGCGCTGGCCCGGGTCCCTGCGCTGCGCCCCGACGTCGCCCTCCTCGACATCCGGCTGCCCGACGGCGACGGCGTCTCCGTCTGCCGGGAGCTCCGCAGCCGGATGCCGGAGCTCAAGGTGATCATGCTGACCAGTTACAGCGACGACGAGGCGCTGTTCGAGGCGATCATGGCCGGGGCGTCGGGGTACCTGCTCAAGCAGATCCTCGGCGCCGACCTGGTGAGCGCGGTCCGCACGGTGGCCGCGGGCGGCTCCCTGCTCGACCCCGCCGCCACCACCAGGGTGCTCGAGCGCATGCGCCGTGCTGCCGAGCCCGCCGGCCCGCTCGCCCGGCTCAGCGAGCAGGAGCGCACCGTCCTGGAGCTCATCGGCGAGGGTCTCACCAACCGGCAGATCGGCGAGCGGATGTTCCTCGCCGAGAAGACGGTCAAGAACTACGTCTCGCACCTGCTGGCGAAGCTCGGCCTCGAGCGGCGCACCCAGGCGGCGGTGCTGGCGACCGAGCTGCGCTCGGGCGGTCCGCACCGGGGCTGAGCGGCCCGGTCAGGACCGCAGCGCGGAACGGCAGCTCAGGGCAGCGGCGCCCACCACCGCAGCCGCGTCCCGCCCTCGGCCGGACCGTCGACGGTCAGTCCGCCGCCGCGGCGGGCCGCTCGCTCCTCGAGGTTGCGCAGCCCGCTGCGCGCGGCGCGGGCGTCGATGCCGCGGCCGTCGTCGAGGATCTCCAGCACGACCTCGTCCCCGACGTCGAGGGTCACCGTCACGTGCCGCGCACCGGAGTGGCGGGCGGCGTTGCTCACCGCCTCCCGGGCCGCGGCGACGACGTCGACGGCGAGGTCACCGGTGACGAGGGTGTCGACCGCGCCGGACACCCGCACGCTCGACCCGAGGTCGCCGGAGGTCCCGGTCACCACGTCGAGGACAGCCCGGCGCAGGCCGGCGTCCTCGGACTGGTCGGCGGTGTGCAGGTCGAAGATGCTCGTGCGGATGTCCCGGACGGTGGCGTCGAGCTGGCCGACGACGTCGCGGATCCGGCGCTGGGCCTGCGGGTCGCCGACCCGCGGCAGCACCGACTGCAGGCTCAGGCCCGCCGCGAACACCCGCTGGATGACGTGGTCGTGCAGGTCGCGGGCGATGCGGTCGCGGTCCTCGTAGACGTCGAGCCGGCGGGCGAGCCGCTGCTGGGCGGCGAGATCCAGGGCGACGGCGGCCTGGTCGGCGAAGGCACCGACCAGCGGGGTCACCGCGGGGGCGAACGCCGGGGCACCGGCGCGGCGCGCCGCCACGACCACCGCGGACTCCACCTGGGCGCCGCGGAGGGGGACGGCCAGGCACGGGCCCCAGTCGGGGCGTGCGTCCGGCCCGTCGTGGGCGAGGCCGGACACGTCGACGGCGACGACGTCCCCGGCGCCGGCCACGGCAGCCTGCAGCACCGGGCTGTCGGAGACCGCCAGCCGCCTCCCGGTGAGGTCCTCGAGCCCGTCGCCGACCTGCACCCGGACCTCGAAGCGGGCGTCGGCGTCGGGGCCGACCATGATCCACGCGGCGGCCGCGCCGGTGAGGCGGGCGATCCGGTCGGCGATCAGCCGCAGCGCCGGCTCGGCCGGACCGGGGTCGAGCAGGCTGGCCCGGACGTCGGACAGGGCGGTCGCCCAGCGCCGGCGCTCCTCGGCCTCCTCGTAGAGCCGGGCGTTGTCGACCGCGACGCCGGCGGCTCCGGCGAGCGCGGTGAGCACGGCCTCGTCCTCGGCGGTGAACTCCCCGTGCCGCTTCTCGGTCATGTACAGGTTGCCGAAGACGGTGCCCCGGACGAGGACGGGCACGCCGAGGAAGGCGTGCATCTCCGGGTGTCCCGGCGGGAAGCCGACCGAGGCGGGGTGCTGGCTCAGGTCGGCGATCCGCAGGGGGTGCGGCTCGGTGATCAGCTGCCCGAGCACGCCCTTCCCCTCGGGCAGCGAACCCATGGCGGCGGCCCGCTCGGCCTCGATGCCGACGTGGATGAACGCCGCCAGGCCACCTTGCGGGGCCAGCACACCCAGGGCCCCGTAGCGGGCGTCCACCAGGTCGCAGGCGGTCGCCACGATCCGCCGCAGCGTCGTCTCCAGGTCCAGGCCGGAGGAGACCGACAGGAAGGCGTCGAGCAGTTGCTGGACGCGGGCCTGGCTGCGCGCCACCGCCGACAGGCGCTCCTGCACCTCGCCGATCAGCTCGGTGAGCCGCATGCCGGCCAGCGCGGACCCACCGGCCGGGTCCGGTCCGCGACGGCGTTCCGGCTCGCTCATGTCGGGACCTCCCCTGGGACCGGACGGCTCCGTCGGGGAGCCTGGCACGGGCCGCCCTCCGGGAGTAGGCGCCGGGGTGCCGGCTCGGTCCCGCTGCGGTCGGGTCACGCCGGCGGCGGGGCGGGCAGCGTCCGCCAGCCGCGGAGGACCCCGATCGTGAGGACCACGTACCGCACGTCCTGGTCGGCGACCGTCCGGGCCGGGCCGACGACGGTCACCGCCCACGGGGCGTCCCCCTCGGCGTCGTCGATGCCCAGCACCACCACGGCGCCGCCGGCGGGGGCGAGGTGGTCGCTGTCCGGGCGGGCGGGGATCACCAGCCGGTCGCCGTCCACGGCGTAGCGGACGGGCGCGATCGCCGGCAGGGCGTCCCGCGTGAAGGCGAGGTGCCCCCGCGAGGTGGCGCCGAGCAGCCGCCGGCACTCCTCGTCGGTCAGCTCCTCCCGGATGGTGTGCACGCGTCCCCCGCCCGTTCCGTCCGGCGTCCCGGGGGCGGCGCCGGCCGGGTGCGCCCGCGAGCGCTGCCGGCCCCACGCTGCAGCCCTCCGGGGGATCGCGGACAGGGACCTCCGTCCCGCACGGGCGGGTCCCTCGCCCCGCCCCGCCGACGCGACGGTGCGCGGCCGGGGACGGCCCGGCCCGCTTCACGGCTGCCGCCCGGCGGACGGGGCCTCCTGCTCCCCGGCCGGCGTCCTCCGGCGCCACAGCGGCTCCACGGCCGCCAGCTCCTCCGGGGTGGCGGTCCGGAAGGGCGGGGCCGCCGGAGCCGCGACGGCGCGCCGGCCCTGACCGCGGGTGACCCGCAGGCTCGCGGCGACCGACACGCCGATGACGGTGGCGATGACCGCGAGGCTGACCGGAGTCGGCACGTAGAGCAGGTCGACCTTCAGCACCATCTTGACGCCGACCCACACGAGCACGAGGGCCAAGCCGACCTTGAGGTACACGAACCGGTGGACCAGGTCGGCGAGCAGGAAGTACATGGCCCGCAGCCCCAGGAGGGCGAAGGCGTTGGCGGTGAAGACGAGGAACGGCTCGTCGGTGACCGCGAAGATCGCCGGGATCGAGTCGACGGCGAAGACGACGTCGGTGAGCTCGACGAGGACGAGCACCGCCAGCAGCGGGGTGGCCAGCAGGACGCCGTCGCGGCGGACGAGGAACCGCTGGCCGTGATAGGCGTCGGTCATCGGCACCCAGCGGCGGAACAGCCGCAGCGCCCGGGACCGCTCCGGGTCCAGGTGCTCGTCGCGCGGGCGGATCATCCGGTAGCCGGTCCAGAGCAGGAACGCCGCGAACAGGTACAGCACCCAGTCGAAGCTCGCGATGAGCACCGAGCCGCCGGCGATGAACACCCCGCGCAGGACCAGGGCGCCGAGCACGCCCAGGAAGAGCACGCGGTGCTGGTACTCCCTCGGCACCGCGAAGTACGTGAAGAGGATGGCCCAGACGAAGACGTTGTCCACGGCCAGCGACTTCTCGATCAGGTAGCCGGCGAAGTACTGCTGGCCGGAGTCGGCGCCGTACGCCCACCAGACCCAGGCGCCGAAGGCGACGCCGATCGCCACCCACAGTGCCGACCACGTCGCGGCCTCGCGGACCCCGATCACGTGGGCCCGGCGGTGCGCGAACAGGTCGACGGCCAGCATGCCCACGATGAGGCCGAGAACGGCCAGCCACAGCAACGGCGAGACGCCCACGCGTCCCCTCCCTCCGGTCGATGTCCATCAACCGGAGGTCTCTCCCGGCGCCGCACCGGGCGCCCGCCCCGCCGGGCGCCGTGGCGCCGTACTGACGACGGGACGTCAGGGGATACTCCCCTCCGCGACAACGAGTGAAGCAGACTTCACCAGTGCACGCCACCCGACGAAGGAGCGCACCGTGAGCGAGGACGCCCGGACCGACCGCCCGTCCTGGACGTTCCTGACCAACCACGGCCACGTGCTCCTGGCCGTGGCGGCCGACCCCGACGCGCGGGTCGCCGACATCGCCGCGCGCGTGGGCGTCACCCCGCGGGCGGCCCTGGCGATCCTCCGCGACCTCGACGACGGCGGGTACCTGGTCCGCCATCGGCACGGCCGGCGCACCCGGTACGAGATCCGGCCGCACCAGCACTTCCGGCACCCCGCCACGGCCGCGCACGAGGTGGACGGGCTGATCGCGCTCCTCGCGCAGGACCGGGGCCCGTCGGGACCGTGACGCCCGGTGCCGGTCCGCTCGCGGGGACGCGCTCCCGGAGGAGGAGCGGCACCGGAGGCGTGCGGGCGGGTCCGCCGGGGTGGTGCTGCCCCGAAGTGCCGGACCTCTGGCACGTGACCTGCGTGCCGCGCCGCTCTACCGTGCCGACGTGCCGGCGAGTGACGTGCCCGACGGGCCAGCCGGGCGGGAGGCCAGGGCCGCCGTCCCGCCCCTGGCCGGATCGGCCGGCGCCGACGGCGGTCCCGGCCGATGGCGCACGGAGCCGCCCTGGCTGCGTCGCGTCGTCCTGTCCGTGGCCCTGGCCGTCGCCACCTACCAGGCGGCGGCGTGGGCGTTCACGCACCTGCGGAGCTTCCTCGGCCTGGTGTTCCTGGCCTGGATGTTCTCGATCAGCATCGAGCCCGGTGTGCACCTGCTCACCCGGCGGGGGATGCGCCGCGGCGCCGCCACCGGCCTGGTCATGCTCGCGGTGGTCCTCTTCGGAGCCGGCCTGGTGGCCGCGTTCGGCACCCTGCTGGTCGACCAGCTGGCCGGACTCGTGACCTCGCTGCCCGAGGTCGTCACCAACGCGGTGGACGGCGCCAACCGGACGTTCGGCACGCGGTTGGAGCCCGACGACGTCGTCGACTCGCTGCGGCTCACGCCCGCCCGCATCCAGCAGGTCCTGCAGGAACTCACGCCGGGCGTCCTCGGGATCGTGACGTCGGTGATCGGGGCGGTCTTCCAGACCTTCACGTTCCTGCTGTTCGCCTTCTACATGTCCGCCCAGGCGCCCGCGCTGCGCGACACCGTCACCCGGCGCTTCCCGCCTCGCCAGCAGCACGTCATCGCGACCGTCTGGGACATCGCGGTCGAGAAGACCGGCGGGTACGTCTTCTCCCGGTTGCTGCTCGCCCTGCTCAGCGCCTTCGTCACGGCGGTCTTCCTCCTGGTCCTGGGAGTGCCGTACTGGGCCCCGCTCGCGCTCTGGACCGGGCTGGTGTCGCAGTTCATCCCCACCGTGGGCACCTACCTCGCCATCGGCCTGCCGGCGGTCGTCGCACTGGCCGGCCAGCCGGCGGACGCCCTCTGGGTGGTGGTCTTCGGCGTCGTGTACCAGCAGGTGGAGAACTACCTGATCGGACCGATGATCACCGCCCGCACGGTCCACATCCACCCGGCGGTCGCCCTCGGCTCGGTCATCGTCGGGGTGAGTCTCTTCGGCCCGATGGGCGCGCTGGTCGCCATCCCCGTCGTCGCTGCGATCCAGGCGGTCATGGAGACCTACGGGCGACGCTACGAGCTCGCCGCGGACGACGTCCCGCCCGTGCGCGGGCCCGTGGCGCGCCGGCGGTGGTGGGCGACGCCCCGCGGTCCGCGCTGACCGCGGTCGTGCACCACGGCGCGTCGCGGAGGCTGCTCGGGACGAAGGTCCTGCACCGCCGGTGACGTCGGTCCGCGTCCCGGTCGGCCGGTCGGGTCGACGCTGGGAGCGACCGGACGTCGGCGAGGGGAGCGGGCTGCTGTGGGAACCGAGGGTGGGGCGGGGGGGACGGCCGGGGAGCCGGGCGGCGACCGGATCGTCGTGGGGGTCGACGGGTCGCCCGGCGGGAGGGCCGCGCTGGTCTGGGCGCTGACGGCCGCGGCGCGCGCGGGTGCCGAGGTCGAGGTGGTCAGCGCCGTCCCGGTGGACCCCTACTGGGTCGGACCGTCCCTGCTGGACACCCACCGCCTCGACGCGGTCCGCTCCGACACGGAGGTCCGGCTGCGCGAGGGCGTCGCGGAGGCGAGGACCGACGCGGAGGCGAGGACCGACGCGGAGGCGAGGACCGACGCGGAGGCGAGGACCGACCCGGCGGTCCGGGGAGCAGCCCCGGGCGAGGCCGTCCCCGTCCACGTCACCGTCGTGCCGGGCGACCCCGCCGAGTCCCTGGTGCTGCGGGCGGAGGGCGCCCGGCTGCTCGTGGTGGGCAGCCGTGGCCGGGGAGCGGTGGCCAGCGCACTGCTCGGCTCGGTGGCCCTGCACGTCTCCGCGCACGCCTCGTGCCCCGTCGTCGTCGTGCACGCCGACCCGCCGGCGTCCGTCTCGCGCGTGGTCGTGGGCATCGACGACTCGTCGGTGTCGCGCGCGGCGCTGACCGAGGCCGTGCAGTACGCCCGCGGGCTCGGGGCCCGCGTCGAGGCCGTCCTGGTCTGCCAGCCGATGACCTACTGGAGTGACGCCGTCCCCGCGCCGCCGGTCGGCGAGACGCTCGAGGCGGCCCAGGGCCGTGCCGACCGCATCGTGGCCGGCGTCCTCGGCCCGGGAACGCACCCGGACGTCGAGGTGAGGGTCGAGACGGGTGCACCGGGGGACGTGCTCGTGCGGACGGCCGAGGGGGCCGGTCTCCTGGTCGTCGGCAGCCGCAGCCGGAGCCGCCTGGCGGGGCTGGTGCTCGGTTCGGTGGCCCTGCACTGCGTGGTGCACGCGTCGTGCCCGGTGATGGTCGTGCGCCCCCGGCATGCCGGCCGGGCCGCTCCGGGTCCGGAGGTCGCGACCCCCGCCCACGGCTGACCGGGACGCCCGTCAGCCGTCGCCCCTGGCGTCCCCGCGGGCCGGCCGCCGGGGTGTCGCGGTGCCGGGACGTCGGCGGTCCCGTCGTGGTCGCCGGTCGGCGGCGGGGCGAGGACGTGCTCCGCCGCCGGTGCCCGGGAGTGGATCCGGGTCAGCGTGGCGCCAGGTCGGCGAGCACCGCCACGAGGTCGGCGACCGCCGCGACCTCGACGTCGGGCGCCGGACCCCCGGGATCGAGAGCGTGCCCCGGGCGGCGGAGCCGGACGACCCTGATGCCCGCCTCGAGGGCGCCCCGGACGTCCCGCGCCGAGCTGGCGACGTGCACCAGGTCGCCGCCTGCCGCCTGCCGTGCCCGCCGGTAGATCTCGGGGGAGGGCTTGTAGGCGCGTAGCCGCTCCGAGGTGAGGACGGCGGCGTCGTCGACCAGGCCGGCGACCGGGCTGCCGGCGAAGACCGCGTCGTCCACGTTGGACAGCACACCGACCCGGTACAGCCGGGCGACGTCGGCCAGGCCGGGGACGACGTCGGGCCACAGCGGCCACCGGCCCACCGTGCCCAGCAGGGCGTCGACGTCCGCGTCCGGGTCCCCGGCGAGGCCGAGCGCGGCACAGGTGCCGGCGAGGGCCCGCCGGCAGTGCTCGCGGAAGGGCACCCACTCGGGCAGGTCCCGCTGCGAGGCCTTGTTCCGGGCGTCCCAGTCGTCGTAGAGGGTCGCGCCCGCGACCGGCCAGCCGCGCGAGTCGGCGAGCTCGGTGAACGCGGCGGACCCGCCCGATCGGGAGTCGACCAGCGCGCTGAAGAGGTCGAAGGTGACCAGCACGCGGCCAGTCTCCCGGGCGTGCGACCCGGGAGCCGGGGGCCGTGCGACGGGGGCGGCCCTGGCCGGCCATGCGCCTGACCGTGCCGACGACGGAGACCACCGACAGCACGGAGAACAGGCCGGCGATCGCCGCCTGCACCGGTCGCTCGGGGCCCGGGCGTGCGCTCCTCCGGCGGCCGGACTCACAGGCCGAGGCGCTTGGCGATCACCTCGTTCATGATCTCGGTGGTCCCGCCACCGATGCCGAGGATGCGGGCGTCCCGGTAGTGGCGCTCGACCTCCGACTCGCGCATGTAGCCCAGGCCGCCGAAGACCTGCACCGCCTCGTCCACGACGACGTCGCAGGCGGCGACCGCGGTGTTCTTGGCCATCGACACCTCGGTCACGACGTCCTCACCGGCCAGCCAGCGCTGCATCACCGCACGCGTGTAGGTGCGGGCGACGTCGACCTGCCGGGCCATCTCGGCGAGCTTGTGCCGGATGACCTGGCGCGAGGACAGCGGCCGCCCGAACGTCTGCCGTTGCCGCACCCAGTCCAGGGCGAGGTCGAGGCAGCGGGCCGCCGTCGCGTAGGCCTGCACCGCCAGGCTCAGCCGCTCGGACTGGAACTGCTGCATGATCTGCACGAAGCCGCTGCCCTCGGCGCCGACCAGGTTGCCGGCGGGCACGCGCACGTCGACGAAGGACAGCTCGGCGGTGTCCGAGCAGCGCCAGCCCATCTTGTCCAGCCGGCGGCTGACGGTGAACCCGGGCGTGCCCTTGTCGACCACCAGCAGCGAGATCCCGCCGTGGCCCTCCCCACCGGTGCGGACGGCGGTGGTGACGAAGTCGGCCCGGACGCCGCTGGTGATGTAGGTCTTGGCGCCGTTCACCACGTACTCGTCGCCGTCGCGCACCGCCCGGGTGCGCAGGCCCGCGACGTCGGAGCCGGCGTCGGGCTTGGTGACACCGAGCGAGCCGATCAGCTCCCCGGCCAGCGTCGGGCGGACGTAGCGGTCGACCAGGGCGGCCGACCCGTTCGCCACCACGTGCGGCAGCGCGATCCCGTGCGTGAACAGGCTCGCCGCCACCCCGGTCGACCCGCCGCCGAGCAGCAGCTCCTCGGTGACGACGGCCGAGTCGACCGCGTCCCCGCCCCCGCCGCCGACCTCCTCCGGGAAGGCGACGCCGAGCAGGCCGGTCGCCGCGGCCCGGCGGTGCAGGTCCCGCGGCAGTTCGCCGGCCGTCTCCCACGCCTCCACGTGCGGCGCGACCTCGCGGGCGACGAAGTCGTGAGCCAGCCGCCGCAGCGCGACCCGCTCGGGGGTGGTCCACGGATCGGCGACCTCCGGCCCCGTCACCTCTGCACGGACTCCGCCGAGCCGCCGTACTCCCTGCGCAGGGTCGTCTTCAGGACCTTGCCGGTCGCGTTGCGCGGCAGCTCGGTCACGAACTCGACGCGGGTCGGGCACTTAAAGTGGGCCAGCCGTTCCCGGGCGTACGCGAGCAGCTCCTCGGGGGTGGGCTCCGCGCCCTCCGCGGGAGCGACGACGGCCACCGGCGTCTCGCCCCAGCGCGGGTCGGGCAGGCCCACGACGGCGACCTCGCGCACCGCGGGGTGCCGGTAGAGCACCTGCTCGACCTCGATCGGGTACACGTTCTCGCCGCCGGTGATGATCATGTCCTTCTTGCGGTCGACGAGGGTGACGAAGCCCTCGGCGTCCATCCGGCCCAGGTCGCCGGTGTGGAACCAGCCGTTGCGGAACGCCTCGGCCGTCGCCTCGGGCAGTCCCCAGTAGCCGGCGAACACGTTGGGCCCGCGCACCACCAGCTCGCCCACGACGTCGGTGGCGACGTCCCGGTCGTCGTCGTCGACGATCCGCGCCTCGACGTGCATCAGCGCGCGGCCGATCGAGCCGGCCTTCTCCTTGACGTGGTCGGCGTCGAGGATCGACACGGCCGGCGCGGTCTCGGTCATGCCGAAGCCCTCCTGGAAGGGCAGGCCCTTGCCCTGGAAGAACTCGATCACCGGCAGCGGGCACGGCGCGCCGCCGGTGACGGCGAGCTCCAGCGCGGACAGGTCGTGGCGGTCGAAGTCGGGGACCGTCGTCAGCGCGGCCCACATCGCCGGGACGAGGAACTGCACGGTCGCGCGCGCCTGCGCCATCGCCCCGAGGGTCTGCGCCGGGTCGAAGGAGGGGAGGACGACGTTGGTGCCACCCAGGTACAGCAGCGGCAGCGTGTGCACGCCCAGCCCGCCGATGTGGAACATCGGCGCGACGGTCACCGTCACGTCGCTCTCCCTGAGCCCGCGGCCGAAGGACAGCACGTTGACCACGTTCCACAGGTGGTTGTCGTGCGTGAGCATCGCGCCCTTGGGGCGGCCGGTGGTGCCCGAGGTGTACATCAGGCAGGACAGGTCGCTGCCGGCGACGTCGGTGCCGAGCGCGCGTGGCTCCCCGGCGGACAGCAGCTCCTCGAGGTCCAGCTCGCCGTCCTGGGGCTCGCCGCCGGCGACCACCCGGTGCCGCACGCGGATGCCCTCGCCGGACAGCGCAGCCCGGGCGACGGGCGCCAGCGGGGCGGACCAGACGAAGACGTCGGCGCCGGAGTCGGCGAGCAGGTAGGCGACCTCGGGAGGTGCCAGGCGCAGGTTCATCGGCACGAGGACCGCCCCGAGCTTGGCGGTGGCGAACATGGTCTCGAGGAAGGCGGGGCTGTTCAGCAGCAGCCCGGCCACCCGGTCGCCCTGCCGTACGCCGAGGTCGCGCAGGGACCGGGCGAGCTGGTCGGTGCGGCGGTCGAACTCGGTGTAGGTGATCCGCCGGTCGCCGGCGACCAGGGCGGTGCGGTCCCCGGAGAGGAACGCCCGCCGGGTCGGCCAGCTGCCGATGCCCCTGTCCATGGATGGCCTCTCCCGCGCGACTGTGGTCTGGGTCACGCAGTCTGTCGAGGACCTGACGAGGGCGTCAACTCCCTGTCGGCTGTGGCAGGCTGCCCGGGCCCGGAGCGAGCGGAGGTGGGCGGTGTCCGGCGTGGAGCAGGCGACAGGCGTGCAGCAGGAGCAGGTCCCGGTCACCGACCGGGGACGGCGCACCCGCGCCGCCCTCCTGCAGGCCGGCCGCGAGCTGTTCGAGGAGCGCGGCTGGGCCGACGTCCGCATCGACGCCGTGGCCGAGCGGGCCGGCGTCTCGCACGGCACCTTCTACACCTGGTTCGACTCCAAGGAGTCGCTGCTGCGGGCGATCGTCGCCGTCGTGGTGGAGGACGTCTTCACCGCCACCACCGTCGGCCCGCGGCTGCCGCCCGACGCGCCCTACGCCCGGATCGAGGCGGCCAACCGGCTCTACCTCACGGCCGTCACCCGGCACGCCCGCATCCTGCGGGTGCTCGACTCGCTGGCCGACACCCGCGAGGAGTTCCGCCGGCTGCGGGTCGACGTCCGGGAGGCCTTCGTGCGCCGCGGGATGGAGGGCCTGGTGCGGCTGCAGGAGCTGGGACTCGCCGACGGCGCCCTGCCGCCCCGGGCCACCGCCAGCGCGCTGGGGGCGATGGTCGAGTCCTTCGCGCACCTGTGGCAGGACCCGGGCGAGCACCTCGACGAGGACGCCGCCGTGGACGTGCTCACCCGGCTGTGGGCCGGCGCCATCGGCCTGCCGCGCTCGGCCTGGCCCGACGGCGCGTCGCGACGCCCGACCTAGTAGTGCTTTGTTAGGTCGGTGCTCGAGGTTGGCTGTCGATGTGGGAGCCGCAGACGGTGCAGGTGCCGGTCCAGGTAGCTAGCAGGGCCTGCAGCTGGTGGAGCACGGCGTAGAGGCTCAGGCCGAGACACGGGCTTTTGGGCTGGTGCGCAGCAGGGTGAGGAACAGCTGGGCGGCAGTGACCAGGGTGACGTGGCGGTGCCAGCCGGTCCAAGTGCGGCCCTCGAAGTGGTCCAGGCCCAGGGCGGTCTTCAGCTCGCGGTAGTCATGCTCGATCCGCCAGCGGATCTTGGCCAGCCGGACCAGCTCGG
>NZ_FPBA01000040.1 GCF_900116515.1 Geodermatophilus amargosae | reverse complement strand
GAGCACCCCGCCAGGGCCGAGCCGCTCGACCACGTAGTCGCGCAGCTCGTCGCGGACCGCGTCGGCGTTCCAGTCCGCGGTGCGCAGCAGCCGCTGCATCCCGTCCGGAGACACCTCACCGGCGGCCTCGGCCAGCGTCCAGCCGTTCTTGCGCTCCAGCTGACCCAACACCCGCGCAGATAGGCCAGCACCCGGGCCCGCGGCTCCGCGCGGGCGAACGCCCCGGCGATCCGGGCGTGCACCTCCTCCAGGCCCGCCGCCCAGTCCTGCACCTCGGCCACCAGGCCATCGCAGCGCATCGGCCCACGCTGCTACCAGCCCTCAGCCGATCACGACAGCGACACGCTCAAGTGCCGTTGCAGTACTAGGCCATCTGGCAGTGCTGACCCGTCCCGTCGTTGTCAGGGCTGCTTCCGCTCTCCTCCGCATCCCCGGAATCGAGCTGCCCTCAGCTTCACCGGCCCGCTGCGACGGACCGGCCGCGGTGACCTCTCACCACCGCTCGGTTCAAGAGCGCCTCGTGCGCTCGATGTCGGTGACCCACAGCTGATCGGGCGCCGAGCGAGCGAAGCGCCGATCGACCAGGTCCATGGCGATCACGTCGGGTCGGGCGCGTACCCACTTGGGCCGGCCGGTGACGCCCTTGAGCCCCGCGCGCTGCATCAGCAGCTCGACGGTTCCGTGCGCGACGACCAGGCCGCGACCGAGGGTCAGCTCGGCGTGCACCCGCCGGAAGCCGTAGGTGCCGCGCGAGAGGGTGTGGACCTCGCGGATGGCGTCGGTGAGCAGCGCGTGGTGGATGCTGCGGGCCGAGGGCGCGCGGGTCTTCCACTCGTAGTAGCCCGACGCCGAGACCTGCAGCACGCGGGCGGCCAGCTGGACCGAGAGCCTTCGCCCGCCATCACGGCGATGGCCTGGAACCGCCTCTTGGGGGCACCACCTTCCCCAGCAGCTTCGGGGCCCGCCGGTGCACGGCCAGCTCGGCCTTCAAGGCGGCGATCCGCTGCTTGGCGGCCGCCAGCTCGGACTTTTCTGCGGAGGTCAAGCCCGGTTCGAGGCCCTTGTCGATGCGGTTCTGCTGGCGCCAGGTGTAGATCGTCTGGTCGCTTATGCCCAGCGCCTTCGCCACATCGGCGACCGGCCTGCCAGACTCGACCAGATCCAACGCCTTGCGGCGGAACTCCGCCGGATACCCACGCCGCCCCATGCGGCCCTCCCCGGAACTTGGGAGGCCTCAGGATCCAGTAACCCGGCTCCGGGAAACAGGGGGCACACCAGTGTTCAGCCGACGGGGGTCACTTCAGTCGCTCATGCCCGGCCGGCCCAGCTTCGCCACCGCACATCTCAAGATCGTGCAGGCGATGCGCTGACCGGTTGACTTCACTCCAGTTTTGTTTCGAGCCGCAAACGATTGTAAAGTTCTGTGAACTGCCGGTCATGGCGAAGGGCCTTGACGCAGGTGTCGGTCCGCTGCACCATCCTGTGATGAGGCCCTGTTCTGGGCGCGTCACCCGGGGCGCCTGGGTGATCTTCGCCGACAAGCTCGTCGAGCCAACAGTCTGGCGATCACTGCTTGCACGAATTGTGCTCGGATGACGCGCCTGGGGCGCTTCGGGCAGCGCCGCGGAGCGACACCGGCCAGAGACAAGAAGAACGATGCCCGCGTCGTTCGGGGGAGTGCACGCCTGCCGGATGGAACGCCGTTGGCTGGCGTCACGGTCACCCTAGAGAATCAAGGTCTGGTCAAGGACGAGCAGCTCGGCGACGCGGTCACGGACAGCTCGGGAGTCTTCGAGGTCAGTTACGATGGGAAGCGGCTCAGGGAAAATGACGGCCACGTTCCCCGTCTTGTCGTACGCGTAAGAGACCTCGGCCCGCGCGACGCGTTAACGCAACCGGCGGTGCCGATCGACCCTGCCGTCGAGGCTTCGGTGGACATCGAGGTCCCTGCCGACTGTGTTCCCGCGGAGTACGGGCGGATCCGGGCACTCATAGATCCGTTGCTGGGAGGGGCCAAGCTCCGAGAGTTGCCCGAGGAGCGCCTCAGTGTCGTCGCCAGCGTCAGCGGTGCAAGCACCGACGCCGTCACTGCCTTGGCGCGGAGCGAGCGCGTCGCAGCTGAGACACACCTCCCCGTCGACGTCCTCTACGGCGTCGCGCGGAGCGGACTCGATCCGAGCCCAGCGTCGCTGCTGCGCCTTGGCCGAGACGGTGTTGCGCGCGTAATTGACGAGGCGCTGCGCAACAACCTCCTCCCAGCGGAACGAGCAGCCGAGCGAGACCGCGTGCTCGAGCAGGTGGCCAGCGTACTGATCAACACCGCGCTCCGGCCTGCCGACGTCGGCGAGCCCGCGTCGCTCGGCGATGTCCTCGGCACGGTGCTGGACGACACCAGCCGGCGGGCGCTGGTCAGCGCGTGTGCCCCACACCTCGACCGTCCGAATGCCATCCGCGACGCGGTCCAAGCACTTCCCGAGCTCACCGCTCGGAGGGAGGAGGTGATGACGGCGCTTGAGCTCGCGCAGTTGACGGGGCGTCACCTCCCGATGATGCGCGAGTTCCAGGATCGCGTCGGGCGTGACAGCGAAGCCCTGCGTCGCGGCGCGGCACTGTCTCGAGCACAGTGGGAGGACGCGGTGCAAGCCGCGGGGGCTCCCGCACGCGTCTCCGGCGAGACCTTGGAGGAGCGCGGAAAGGCCTACGCACGCGAGCTCGAACGAGCCTTCGAGGAGCGCTGCCCCACGGCGACGCTGGCAGCGCGGATCGAGGACGGCACCGTCGCGGTCCCTGAGGACATCCGCTCGGTGCTCCAGCTCTTCTTCGCGCAGAATGCCTCGTTCGAGCTCGGCGAGGAGCCGGTCGCAAACTTCCTCGGCAGCAGTGGCGCGAGCCTCGATGGGATCGATGATGTCGACGGGCTCCGTCTTGAGCTTCAGCGGCTCGAGCGCATCGCCAAGGTCATTCCACCGGATCCGGCGCGGGACCGAGGGCCCCGCTACCGCGCCGCCAGTGCGCTTCGTTCTCGGGGACTCGACTCCGCGCTCAAGATCGCGCGTGTCGGCCGACGCGACATCACCGTCGCGCTCGGCCACGAATTGGAGGGTGGCACGCAGGAGGCTGACGCAATCCATGCCGCCGCGGCGGACATCGCTGGCCTCGCCATGGCGGTTGCAGTCCGCCATGGCCCCGCTTTCCACGGGCCAACACTTGCCGTCATTGATGACGCCACCCCACTCGACGGGCTCGTGCAAGGTGGCGCGGGAGCCACGCTCCAGGCCCTGTTCGGCACGCAGGACTACTGCGCCTGTGACGACTGCGAGGCCACCACGAGCCCGGCGGCATACCTGGTGGACATCCTGCAGTTCCTGGGGGACCGCAGGCTCGCAGACGGCCGCACGGCCAAGGACATCCTGCTCGACCCAACTCGACGCCCCGACATCGCCCACATTGAGTTGACGTGCAACAACACCAATCGGCGTATGCCGTATGTCGACCTGGTCCTGGAACTTCTGGAAAATGCCGTCGCACCGCGCCGAGAAGGCTCGCCGTATCCGCAGACAACATGGACGGAAGAGGAGCTGCGCACGGCTCCGGAACATCTGCTAGGGGCCACCTATGACGTTCTTCGCGACGCAATCTTCCCCTGGACACTCCCGTTCGACCTGTGGCTCGACGAGGTCCGCGCTCATCTGGGCCTGGTCGGCTTCTCGCGACAGGACTTGATGGAGATCGTCGCGCCCGCCGAGCGCTGCACCAGTGCCACCGTCGCCCGAGAGCTACTTGGGACCTCCAAGATTGCGGCCGGGCTTATGACCGGGTCGCACAGCTCCGAGCCCTGGTCGCGCTGGGGCCTGGACGAGCACGTCGTCGACCTACGCGATACGCGCGATGGAACGTTGGTCTCCGGCGCGTGGGCCAACGTTCTGCGCGGACACGTCTCCATCCTCCTTCAACAGTGCGGCTTGAGCTTCACCGAGCTCCTCACTGTGCTCGACACTCACTACGTCAACCCGGAGGCCGTCACACCGACGGTGACGGGCGACGCTTGTAACGTCGCCGCGATGCAGGTCCCGTGGCTGCACGAGCAGGAACTGGAACGCATACACCGACTCGTACGCCTGCAGCGCACCCTCGCCTGGGACATAGAGGACGTCGACCGTGCGATCACTGCCCATAGTCGGCAGCTGGACGACGACACGCTGCTGAACGACGACACGCTGCTGTGGATCTCGCATGTCGAGCGGCTGCGGACCCGACTAGATGTACCCGTGTGGAGGCTCGTCGCCTGGTGGTCGACGCTTGACACCAAGCACTACACCGATCACGCGGGCGACGGGGTCGCGTCACCGTCCTCGTACGAGCGGGTCTTCGCCGACCCGCAAGTCCTCAACCCCCCAGATGCCGCCCTTACGCTGGATGCCCAGCGCAACGAGCTGCACGACACGTCACAGACCATCACCGCACACATGGGCACCGTCTCGGCAGCACTGGGCCTGTCCGTGCCAGACCTAGCTCGCTTGGTGCCAGGCGAGGTCCCCGACGAACTCAAGCTCGCCAACCTCTCCAAACTGCACGCTATGGTAACACTGGCCCGCGCGCTGCGACTAAGCGTCTCGGACTTCATCCGAGTTCGCGCATTGTGCGACCTCCCGCCGTTCCCGGACGCGGGCAAGCCCAGTGAACGCAGCGCCACAACTCTGGCTTTCGTCGAGGAAGTCGACCGCATCCGCGCATCCGGCTTCTCACTCGACGAGCTAGACTATCTGCTGCGCGGCGACCATTCCTCGGCTGCGCCTATCGGCCCCTCGCCTGCGCAGCTGCACGCGACGCTCACCAATCTCCGCTCCGGGCTGCAGCGCATCCATGTCGAATTCCAGGAGACCGCCGACAACCGAGGCGATACGACCCGGGGGCTGCTCGCGCAGTTGGCCTGGCCGCCCGACCTCGTCGAGTCCGTCACCGCGGTACTCGGCACGGAACCCGACGGCGCCCGCACCGCTGTGGACCTCGCCGCACTTCCGACCGGCATCTCCCTTCCGGCCGATCTTCCCGCCGACCTCCGAGACAAGGTCGTATTCGACGTGGCAGCGAGTGAAATGCGCTGCCTAGGAGTGCTGACCAACGAACAACGCAACACCCTCCTCGAGCTCGCGAGCAGCGACGCCGACACGGACGAGTACACGCAGGCGGTAGAGGACCTGTACGTACTGAGCTGGCAGGGTCTCGAACAGGGCCTTGAATTCGTGCGGCGCCAGATGCAAAGCTTCCACCTGCCGCGATTCACGGTCCCGCTGCAGCTGACGGCGCCACTGACCGAACTGCCGCATGGCCTCAAGATGCCGGACGCGATTCCGTTCGAGCTCCGGAACCGGCTGGTGTACGACGAAACCGCGCACGAGTTGCGGCTTCAAGGGTCGCTTTCGTCGAGTCAGCGTGATCGCCTTCTCGACCTCGGCGGAGGTGACATAGCGTGGGCTGAGGCCGTCAAGGCGCTAACCGTGCTGCTTCAGGTACCAGTGCGCCTAGTCGAGCGATTCGCACTCGACGCCGACACCGGCAACCTGAGATTCTTAGGTGTGATGACGCCCGCGCAGCGGGACGAGCTGCGAATGCTGGCGTCGGCCCCGAGGTATCAGGCCGCGATCGACGACCTATTCGCCGCGGGGCAACTACATGATGAACCCGACGGACTCAACCGGTTCATCAGCGCGGACGACGCCCATTGGCTCTTCCACAGCGCGGGAAGCCCAACTGAGCGCTTCGGACTCGTCCAGCGACGACTGCTCCCTCACCTACGCGCCCGCGCGGGTGATGAACTGATCAGCTCAATGCTCGGTGCTTCTGTGGGGATGGATCAAAAACTAGTCCGAGAGGTCCTCGCCAGCCGATTGGCGTGGCCGGGCAGGCCCGGGCTATTTGCACGCGACGCTTTTCTGAACGCAAGCTTCGCCGCGGACTCGGTCGCCGACCTCACGACCGCCTTCCCTGATCAGCAGATGGCCCTCACCCGATTGCACAAGCTCGCTCTTCTTGCGTCCCGATTGACCATCGCTCCGCCGGAACTTCTCTCGCTACTGGTCATGAAGGACTGGAACTGGATCAATGATCTGCCGGCGCTGCGCAGCTGCTCGAACATGTTTCGCTTTGCGGGATGGCGACGGCTGGTCACGTTGGTCGCACTCCGGGACCGGCTGCCGGCGGGCGGCGACGTGCTGGCGGCGGTGCTCGCTGCTCGCCCAAGCGATGTCCGTGAGGTCTTGGCGGGCCAGCTTGGGTGGGATGCAGAAGATCTCGCCTTCGCCGTCGGACCGAAAGGCCTGAACTTTCAGGACGCTGATTTTCGCGAGCCGGGTCGCCTCGCGCAGCTCTTCACCCTCTTCGACGCGCTGCGCCTCATCGGAGGGTCAGCGTCCGAGTTGTGGGCCTTCGCCGCCGAGGAGCCGGGCGAGGACGAGGCCCTGCTTGTCCGCAGGGTCGTCCGTGCCGCGCTGGGCGAGAGCGGATGGTTGGACCGTGTTCGCGTATTACGGGACGCGCTGCGCGAGCGACAGCGCGAGGCACTCGTCGCGTACCTCGTCGCTCATCACCGCCTTCGGGATCCCACCGAGATGCTGAGCCATTTTCTAGCCGACGTCGAGATGGACCCGTGTGCAACGACGTCGCGGATTCGGCAGGCGACCGGCGCCGTCCAACTGTTCGTTCAGCGGTGCCTCTTGGGGCTTGAGCGCGAGGTCCCACCAAGCGCGATCTCGGCCGACCTGTGGGAATGGCTGAAGAGCTACCGCGTCTGGGAAGCCAATAGAAGGGTCTTCCTGTATCCAGAGAACTGGCTGGATCCGGAACTTCGTGACGATAAGACCGAAGCATTCCGACAACTCGAGAGTGAAGTTCAGCAGAGTGACCTCACCGACGCCGCCGCGGCGCGCGCGTTTGCTGGCTACCTTCAGCGGCTGGAACAGGTGGCGCGGCTGAAAGTGACCGGTACCGCTCGGGAGAAGGTTGCAGGAGGCGAAATTCTTCATGTGATCGCCCGAACGTATAACGCTCCCCACGCCTATCACTATCGTCGGCGCACGGAGTCAGGGACCTGGACTGGCTGGGAACGCATCAATCTCGACATCCAAGGCGACCATGTCGTGCCACTAGTGTGGCACGGGCGCCTATTCCTATTCTGGGTACAGACTACACAGGAGGCCGACGAGCCGGAAAGGATCCCCAAGGATCCGGAGAGGCCAGCTCGGTATTGGGCGGTCACACTCGCCTGGAGTGAACGGACACCGGAGCGATGGACCGCTACGCAGGAGCTGACCGAACGACTGCACGCAACCTTCCCGGCTGACGATTTCTCCGCCGCTGTACTGCTCGCCTACTGGCCCTGGGGCACCGAAGTTCTGAACATCGTCATCGGTTATCCGACCAGGGTCGTAGGCACAAGCTTGACTGATTGGACATGGCGTCTTGTGCGGTTCTCGTCCGCGCAGGGACCGCTCACCGTCGATCCGAACGAAATCAAGGTCTCCGACCCCTTCGTAACGCATGGCGCTCCTGCTGGCACTTTCCTCGACGGAAATGCTTTTGTGGAACGGTCCTCGACCGGGCAATCACCGCTCATCATCGGCCGCAGCGGACCCCCAGCCAACCCATTCGTGGGTGATCCGGGGGGTCGGGCAGCGCCGACACCGGTCACTGTCCTTGATCGTCGGCGGGCTGCGGCACTGAACCGGTTCCGGGCTATTTTCCCGTTGGGCCCCAACAACCTACATCAAATGCCAACCGTGTCGACGGCCATCATCCAGATGAGCGTTCTGCTTGAGGATGGGTTCTTCTTCGAGGACCGCCAGCGCACTTACCTCGCCACCTATGAGGAGCGTGACGGCGTAAATGCGCTTCAGTTTTCTTCTCATTATCATCCGCACTCCGAAGCGCTTATGGCCCGGCTCTCCGGGGGCGGTTTGCGAGAGCTGTTGTCGCCGGCGACGCAGGACCTGACGGACGGCGGTGCAACCTTCGCTGCCGAGTATGCGCCAAATGCTGCAGCCGTTTGGACCGACGATCCCCCAAGAGAGGACGTAGATTTCGGGGCCCGTGGGGCATACGCGCCCTACAACTGGGAGCTCTTCTTCCACGCGCCGCTACTCATTGCCCAGCGCCTGAGCCGCAACCAGCGCTTCGCTGAGGCGCAGCAGTGGTTCCACCTCATTTTTAATCCGACCGACGACTCGGCCGACCCCGAGCCGGGGCGCTACTGGCGCACGCGTCCGTTCCGCGAGGGCGGGCGCCCTCTGCAGCTTCGCCAGTTGCTGGAGCTACTGGCGGCGAAGGACAGCAAGGTCGCCCGGGTCGTCTCTGGCCCGCTCGCCGACGGTCGCCTGCAGTTGTGGGCGATCGACTCGTATGGCTGGCTGTTTTCGACCTGGCAAGAGACCCCAGCTTCGGATGCCCCGTGGACGCCGTGGCGCGACTTCTTGACCGCCAGGGTCGGCGGGCCGACGTCGGGAGCGCCCCCGTTGGGCATCCGCCACGTCGCCGCCGCAGCCCTGTCCGACCGGCGCCTGGCTCTGTGGGCGGTGGATGCGCTAGGCGGTCTCCGTAACACGGTGAAGGCCACGGCCAATCCGGATGCCCAGTGGATGGATTGGACGGACTTCCTCGCGGCAGTTCCGACGGGACCGGCACGCCCGAACAGCGTGACGGAGGTCTCGATCGGCGCACTGTCGGATGGCCGCCTCCGGCTCTTCGCCATAGACGCCGCGGGCACCATCGCCACCTCCGCACAAGAATCAGCGGACCCGCAGGCCGCGTGGACACCGTGGGAGGACTTCACCGGTGATGCCGGGCCAACTGGCGGGGCGGCGCCTGAAGCGGTCGTCCAGGTCGCCGCTGCGCGCCTGTCCGACGGACGCCTGGCGGTGTGGGCGGTCGACGGCGAGGGCAGCGTCTTGAGCACCGTGCAGGAGTCGATGGATCCCGCCGCCCCATGGAGACCGTGGACGAACCTCCTTGCTGCCGTGCCAGGTGGCGGACCCGATTCCAACGGCGTTGCCCGTTTGACAGCCGCGCCGTTGTCCGACGGGCGCGTGCAGCTTTGGGCGGTGGACGCGCTCGGGCAAGTGCGGACCACGGTGACGGAGACGGCGGACCCCGATGCCGTGTGGACTGCGTGGACCGACTTCGTCCAGCCGGGTGGCTCTGGGCCACAGGCCGGCTCGCCACCCAACAATGTCAGGGACGTCGGCGTCAGCTCGCTGTCCGATCGGCGGCTCCAGTTGTGGATCACGGACCGGAGTGGGCGCGCCTGGAGTACGTGGCATGTCGGCGTCGACCCTGCCGAGGGCTGGGCCGACTGGACGGACTTCACGTCTCCGGCGGGGTCGGGGCCGGCGGCCGGCTTCACCGTCGTTCGGCAGTCGCGGGTGCGCGAGGACCTACGAACTCAGGTGGCGGAGTGGCGGCGCCATCCCTTTCGACCGCATGCTGTAGCGCGTTGGCGGATCAGCGCCTATCAGCGGGCCGTTGTAATGGCCTACGTCGACAACCTGATCGCCTACGGCGATACGTTGTTCCGGCGTGACACACCTGAGACGGTCAACGAGGCGCTGCAGCTTTATGTGCTCGCGGCATCGATTCTCGGTCCACGCCCTGAGCGCATACCACGCCGGCAGCAGCGGGCTCCCGAGACCTTCGCCACGCTCGAACCCAAACTCGACGAACTGTCGAACGCACTGGTGGAAATAGAGGACCTGCTGCCTTCTGGCGCGCCACCGGTCTCGTTAGCTCTGCCCGAGCCGCCGGTGCCCCTCACCCATGCCCTGTACTTCTGCGTCCCGCACAATCCCCGTCTGCTCGAGCGCTGGGACCGGGTCACTGACCGGCTCTTCAAGATTCGCCACTGCATGAACATCGAGGGGATCGTCCGGGATCTGCCTCTGTTCGAGCCGCCCATCGATCCGGGCCTGCTCGTACGTGCGACGGCGGCCGGAATCGATCTCAGAGCGGCTCTCGCCGATCGCGACGCCGCCCTCCCGCCGCAGCGCTTCGCCGTCCTCGTGCAGAAGGCGACGGAGCTATGCGCCGACGTACGTGCCCTCGGCGGTGCATTGCTGGACGCCTTCCAGCGTCGGGACGCACAAGGTCTTGAGCTGCTGCGCTCCACCCACGAACGCAGCGTCCTCGACGCCGCCCGTGCCGTACGGCAGCAGCAGCTGGAAGAGGCCAAAGCCCAGGTCGACGCGCTCTCGAAGTCGCTGGAGCTCTCTCAGGCACAGCTCACGCATCACCTTGAACTGCTAGCGGCGGTCGAGACCATCACGATCGCACCGCCCGGCGATACCAGCTTGGCCGATCGGTTGGGGCGCGCCCTCAAGGACGCGGCAACGCGGAGCGGCGCGGCACAGACAGTCCTCGGGCTGGCCGAGCTCGTCGCCCCCGACGTTCGCGGGGCCGTCGACCAGCTCCAACGCACGCTGTCACTCTCAGTCCAGCCGGCAGGCCCCGACGAGACGGTCACTCTGCCGCTCAATACGCTCGAACGCCGCCAGCTCGACGAACTGCAGACCGCCAACGCCAAGCAGCAGCTCGCTCTCGACTACGACGTGCTCGCGCAGATGCTGTCGCTACTTCCGGACATCACGCTGGGCACCCAGGGGGTGTCGAGCCCGGTGATCCAGGCGGAACTCGGCGGCACGCTGCTCTCCACCCATGCGCGGATGCAGTCAACCGCGCTCAACGCCGAGTCCAATGACCTTTCGAGCCGTGCCAACCTGCACGGGCTCCTGGCCAGCCATCAGCGCCGAGCAGACGAGTGGATGCACCAAGCACGGCAGACCCTCACGGAGATCGAGCAGATCGGCAAGCAACTCGTAGCCGCGGGAGTCCGGGTCTCCATTGCCACGCAGGAGCTCCGCGTCCACGACCAGCAGACCTCCAACGCTCGGGCCGAAGACGTGTTCATGCACGAAAGATTTACCAACCAGGAGTTGTGCGACTGGCTGGTCACGCAGATCTCGACCGTCTATCTCGCCAGCTACCAGCTCGCCTACGACGTCGCAAAGCGTGCCGAACGCGCCTACCGGTACGAACTGGGGGTCACGGGGAGCCCCTTCATCCGCTTCGACCACTGGGACAGCCTCCGCAAGGGCCTCCTGGCGGGAGAGCAACTTGCACACGACATCCGACGCATGGAGGTCGCCTACCTCGACCTCGACCAGCGGGAACACGAGATGGTGAAGCACGTCTCGCTCGCCCAGCTCGACCCGGCGGCGCTCGTGCGGTTGAAGATGACCGGGGCATGTGAATTTGAGATCCCGGAAGGACTCTTCGACCTCGACCGGCCCGGCCACTATCGACGCCGGATCAAGACGGCGTCGCTCAGCATCCCAGCCGTGACGGGTCCTTACGTTCCGGTGCACTGCACGCTCACCCTATTGCGGAGCTCCGAGCGGGTGAGCCCAACCATCGGCGATGCGTATCCGCGGGCACGAGATGAATCCGGCTTGTTGACGGACGATTCGCGTTTCATGGACGCGGCGAGCCCACTGGAGTCAATCGTCACGAGCGGCGCGCAGGAGCAATTCGGGCTCTTCGACCCACAGCTCGGGGACCCACGGCGTTTGCCGTTTGACCGACGTGGAGCGATCTCCCGGTGGCGCCTGGAGCTGCCATCCACCTTCCAGCAATTCGACCATTCCCTCATCCCGGACGTCGTCCTGCACCTCCGCTACACCGCACGCGACGGAGGCTCGCGATTGGCCGACGCCGCGGTGACAGCGTTGCGCGACGACTTCAACTTGCTGCTCTCGCGAAGTGACGGACAACCCGGGCTCGCCCGCCTCTTCAGTCTTCGGCACGAGTTCTCTGGCTGGCATCGCTTGGTCGCCGCGACTGGCGACCGCGCGCTCACCCTTGAGATCGGGGACCGCTTTCCCTTCCTCGTGCGCGACCGCGAGATCACGATCAAGGCGGTCGACGTCCTCCTGCGCGGACGAGAGGACTTGTCCGATGCCATCACGGAGCTGAGAAAGGCGAAGCTAGGAGGCAGCGCCCTCGACGGGCTCGCTGCGTGGAGCGGCCGCACCGACGTGCTCAGCGCACACCAGGGTGAACTCACGTGGAACCCGCGGGACACCGACGTCAACGCGCGCACCTTCGACGCCCGCAGCGTGTCCGCCGACTTGATGGCGCAGCTCCAGGACGTCTGGCTCATCTGTCACTACACCGTTGAAGAACGCTAGGGCAACAATGGTAAAGCGGGACGGGCTGATGGTGCCGAGCTTGCTTTGGCGAATGGGAGTCAGTCCGACCCCATCCCACAACCTCGCCACCGACGACACTCGCGGTGGCGTTCGCGTGGGCTGGCCGAGCGATCCGCATCCGTCCGTCCTAGGCGGGCTGACGCTTCACCTGAGCGACAGCACAATGCGCGGTCTTCGTCTAGTGCTCACGCGGGAGACAGGGCCATAGCAGCGCACGCAACCGGGCCGACGGAGATGAGCCTCTGCCAACCAGGACAACTTGCATCCAGAATCATATTGCCACGTTGCATGGAAAGTGCCGGACTCATCTGAGGTGACCGATGATGCTATCAGAGACGGCGCAGGCTCGGAGCGACAGCGAAAAGCCCGTCATCCCCTCTATATCTTTGCCCAAAGGCGGTGGGGCGATCCGCGGCGTGGGCGAGAAGTTTGCCGCCAATCCCGTTACCGGAACGGGATCGATGTCGGTACCGATCGCGACAAGTCCCGGGCGATCCGGGTTCGGGCCCCGCCTCTCGCTCGCCTACGACTCCGGGTCAGGCAATGGCTCGTTCGGCTTCGGCTGGAATCTGTCGCTCCCGGCCATCACTCGCAAAACTGACAAGGGCCTGCCTAAATACCGTGACGCGGAGGAATCGGACGTCTTTGTTCTCTCTGGCGCCGAGGACTTGGTGCCAATACTTGTTCAGAACCCTCACGGTCAATGGGAGAGGGAGAGGCTGCCTGCACGGACCGTGGGTGGTATCACATATCAGGTCACTCGCTATCGCCCCCGGGTCGAGGGACTCTTTGCGCGCATCGAGCGCTGGGAGAACACGTTCGACGTAACCGACGTGTTCTGGCGCTCCATATCCAAAGACAACATCACTTCCTGGTACGGCAGGACGCCTGAGAGTCGCCTTTCTGACCCTGTCAACGCTAGCCACATTTTTAGTTGGCTGATTTGCCAGAGTCACGATGACAAAGGGAACGTCATCGTCTACGGTTACAGCGAGGAGGATTCCGTCCGGATTTTCGAGGACAAGCTCGGCAACGCCGTTGTCAAAGCTCACGAACGCAATAGGACGACGGGCTCGCGTTCGGCGCAGCGCTACCTCAAACGCATCCGCTATGGCAACCGTCCACCCTACTTCCCGGTGCTCGAGGACGACGCCCCTTGGCCGGAGCCCCAGGATGCCGTTGCGCCGGACGGAAGCAACTCCTGGCTGTTCGAGATCGTTCTCGACTATGGTGAGCATGACGTGGACGTGCCGACGTCGAGCGATATCCGTGAATGGCCAACGCGCAACGACCCGTTTTCCTCCTACCGCGCCGGGTTTGAGATCCGCACCTATCGGACTTGTCGCCGCGTTCTGATGTTTCATCACTTTCCTGGGCAAATCGATGTGGGTCGGGATTGCCTCGTACGTTCCACGGATTTCACGTATTCGGATGACGTGGACACTACCGCCGTCGCCAATCCAGCGTATACCTTTTTGCGCTCCGTCGCACAGACCGTCTACCGTCGTGCAAACGGCGGCTACGATTCGCGGAGTCTCCCGCCCGTCGAATTTGAGTACACCGAGCCCATCGTCCAAAGTTCGGTGGAGCAGGTGGATGCGTCGAGCCTGGACAACCTTCCCGTCGGTCTGGATGGCACCTCCTACCGCTGGACCGACCTGCATGGCGAGGGCATCCCCGGGATCCTCACCGAGCAGGCTGGTGCCTGGCACTACATGCGCAACCTTAGCGCCATCCCGGATAAGAGGTCTGAGGGCCGGGAGTTGGTGAAGGCGAAGTTCGCCCCACTTGAGACGGTTGCCCTCAAGCCGACTGTCGCCCTGAGTGGCGGCGCGGAGCTTGTGGACCTAGCCGGCGATGGGCAGCCCGACGTCGTAGTCATGCAGGATCCGATGCCCGGCTTCTATGAGCATGACGGGGCCGACGGCTGGCAGCCCTTCCGCTCTTTCACTTCGCGCCTGAATTTTGACATCCGCGATCCGAACGTCAGTCTCGTTGATCTCGATGGTGACGGTCATGCCGACGTGCTGATCACCGAGGATGACGCCCTGGTCTGGCACGCATCGCTCGCCGAAGAGGGTTTCGGTCCGGCGCAGCGCGTCGCGCAAGCGCTCGATGAAGAGGAGGGCCCACACGTCGCGTTCACTGACGGCAGGCGGTCCATTTACCTGGCCGACCTTTCCGGTGATGGTTTGACCGACATCGTCCGAATCCGCAACGGCGAGGTCTGCTACTGGCCCAACCTGGGCTCCGGTCGCTTCGGTCCAAAGGTCACGATGGATAACGCGCCGTGGTTCGACAACCCGGACCAGTTCGACCAACAACGCATCCGCCTGGCCGACATCGACGGTAGCGGCACTACGGACATCATCTATTTACACCGTGACGGCGTGCGGCTGTACTTCAATCAGTCGGGGAACGGTTGGAGCAAGCCACAGGAGCTGGCGGTGTTTCCGCGCGTCGACCAAGTCGTTAGTATCTTGCCGATTGACCTGCTCGGGACAGGCACCGCCTGTCTGGTTTGGTCATCACCGCTAGCCGGCGATGCGGGGCGGCAGATGCGCTACGTGGACCTGATGGGTGGAACAAAGCCCCACTTGTTGGTCAAGACTGTCAACAACCTGGGCGCCGAAACCCGCATCGACTACGCGCCGTCGACCAAGTTTTATCTTCTCGACAAGCGTGACGGCAACGCTTGGATAACGCGCCTTCCTTTTCCGGTTCACGTGGTCGAGAAGGTCACGACCTATGACCACATCAGCCGCAATCGCTTTGTCACGCGCTACGCCTACCACCACGGCTACTTCGATGGCGAGGAGCGCGAGTTCCGCGGCTTCGGAATGGTCGAGCAGTGGGATACCGAGGACTCTGCGGCACTTACCGACGGTAACATCCCAGCAGACAACATCGCCCCAGAGTCGAACATACCGCCGGTGCATACGAAGACCTGGTTTCACACGGGTCTCTACTCCGGACGCGACCACATCTCCAACTACTTCGCTAGCCTGCGCAACGCTGCGGACAACGGCGAGTACTTCCGCGAACCCGGGCTCACCGATGTAGAAGCCCGAGCCCTACTGTTGCCGGACACGATCATCCCTGGGGACCTGACCGTAGGGGAGGAGCAGGAAGCCTGTCGCGCCCTCAGGGGTTCCATGCTGCGCCAAGAGGTCTATGCCGATGACGCCGGGCAGGGCGCCACGCCGCAGCAGGTTCAGCGCGCCCGCGCGCCATACACCGTTACCGAACAAAACTTCACCGTTCGCACCATGCAGCCCCGAGGAGGCAACCGCCACGCCGTCTTCTTCCCCCATGCGGGCGAGGCGATTGTCTACCAATACGAGCGGAACCCGGCCGACCCGCGCATACAGCACGCGCTGACGCTGGAGGTCGATGCTTTCGGCAACGTGCTCAAGCAAGCGGCCGTCGGCTACGGGCGGCGCAGGCAGATTCGTGCTGTCGACGACCAGGGAGACGCGCTGCAGGCGCCGAACCCCGGTCTTACCGCTCTCCATGCCACCGATCAAGCGAAGCAGACGACCCCGCTGCTGACCTACACCAAGAACCGCGTCACCAACGCCATCGAGACATCGGACACTTACCGCACACCGCTGCCGTGCGAGGCGTTGACCTATGAGCTGACGGGCTACACCCCCACTGGGATGGCTGGCCGCTTCCAAGCCTCAGACCTGGTTAAGGCGGACTGTGCCGCTGCCCGCCGGATGCCTCACGAGGTCACAGACGAGGTTCCTTACGAGGCCGAGCCGACAGGGAGCCCCTGTCGCCGCCCCATCGAGTTGCTGCGGACGCTCTACCGGCGCGACGATCTGACCGGACTATTGCCGCTCGGTGAGCTGCAGTCACTCGCCCTGCCCGGAGAGAGCTACAGGCTCGCCTTCACGCCCGGGTTGCTGACCCAGGCCTTCCAGCGTCCCCGTGCGGGTCAGCCGGCCGAGGCGCTACTGCCAGACCCAGGGACCGTGCTTGGCGGACAAGCCGGAGATCGCGGGGGTTATCTGCGAACCCAGGCCATGAAGACCGAGGGGCTCTTTCCTGCTACCGATGCCGATGATTCCTGGTGGATCCCCTCCGGGCAGTCGTTCTTCACGAACAATCCGCTCGATGCTTCAGCAACTGAGCTGGTGCAGGCGCGGCAGCACTTCTTCCTGCCGCGGCGCTATCGCGACCCCTTCCGTCAGGACGCCTTCGTCGACTTCGACGCCGAAGACCTGCTGATCACGGAAACACGTGACGCGCTCGGCAACCGGGTGACGGTAGACGTCAACGACTATCGCGTCCTGCAGCCACGCCTCGTCAGCGACCCTAACCACAACCAGACTGAAGTAGCCTTCGACACCCTCGGGATGGTGGTGGGCATCGCTGTCATGGGCAAGCCGCCGCCCGCACCGGTGGAAGGCGACACACTGGCCGGCTTGGCCGCCGATCTCACCCAGGCGCAGCTCGACGGCTTCTTCGGTGCTGCGGATCCGCGCGCCACCGCGGCGGCGCTGTTGAAGGGTGCCACCACGCGCATCGTCTACGACCTCGACCGCTTCCACCGCACGCGGCAGGCCAATCCCAACGCGCCAATTAAATGGCGACCTGCCTGCGCCGCTACGCTCGGTCGGGAGACCCACGTCAACAGTCCCCTGCCGCCTCATGGCTTGAGGATCAAGGTCAGCCTCTCCTACTCCGATGGCTTCGGGCGCGAAATCCAGAAGAAGATTCAGGCTGAACCGGGACCGGTGGAGATCAACGACGCGCAGGCACCTGCTGTGAATCCCCGCTGGGTCTGCAGCGGCTGGACCATCTTCAACAACAAGGGGAAACCGGTCCGTCAGTACGAGCCCTTCTTCAGTGCCACGCACGACTACGAGTTCCGCGTCCTGGCCGGCGTCAGCCCGGTGCTTTTCTACGACCCCGCCGGCCGCGTGATCGCCACACTGCACCCAAACCACACCTACGAGAAGGTGGTGTTCGATTCTTGGCATCAGACCACCTACGACGTCAACGACACCTGCGCCGCCCGTGGTCTGCAAACCGGGGACCCGCGCACCGACCCGGATATCGGCGGCTATGTCACCGAGTATTTCAAGGCGTCGATAGGTGATGCCGCCGAGCCATGGCGGACTTGGCTTGCGCAGCGCATCGGTGGCGCACGGGGAGCGGACGAGCAAGACGCCGCGCAACGGGCCGCTGCACATGCCGATACGCCGACCGCCGCCCATTTCGATACCCTGGGCCGCCCATTCCTCACCGTGGCTCGCAACCGCGTTGTCTGCCCTGGCCACGATCTTGACGGCACCGACGACAACTTCGCCACGCGCGTGGACCTGGACATCCAGGGCAACCAGCGTGTCGTGCGCGACGCCATCCAGCAGGCCGGTGACTCGCTCGGCCGTATTGTCATGCGCTGCACCTATGACATGCTGGGCAACCGCATTTGCCAGTTTGGCATGGACGCCGGAGCACGCTGGAGGCTCAACGACGTGGCCGGCAAACCTGTCCGCGTATGGGACAGCCGAGGCCACAACTTTACAACCACCTATGATGCCCTGCGCCGCCCCGTGGAGCAGACCGTGCGCGGCACCACCTCAGAATCCAGTCCACAGACGCAGAACCGCGACATCCTCGTTGACAAGATCGACTACGGCGAGAGCGTCGCCCATGCTGCAACGCTCAACCTGCGCACTCGAATTTACCGCCACCTCGATTCGGCAGGCGTAGCCACCAACGCCAGCCTCGGCGCCGATGACAGCCCGACCGAGGCCTTCGACTTCAAAGGCAACCTGCTGCGCAGCACGAGGCAGCTCGTCAGCGACTACACCGCCATCCCAGACTGGCTCCTGGGCCCCGAGCTGGAGAATGAAAAGTTTGAGGGCGTCACCCGATACGACGCGCTCAACCGCCCCATCCAGTCCATCGCACCGCGCAGCGATCTCAGCCCCGCGAAACGCAATGTCATCCAACCAATGTTCAACGAAGCCAGCCTGCTGGAGCGGGTGGACGTCTGGCTGGAATACGCCGAAGAGCCCGGCGCGCTGCTCGACCCCAATACCGAGCAGACTTCACCCGTTGGTGTTGCCAACATCGACTACAATGCCAAGGGTCAGCGCCTGCGCATCGACTATAAGAACGGCAGCAGCACATTATACGACTATGATAAGCTGACATTCCGGCTAATGCACCTGTATACCCGACGCGGGGAGGTCTTTACAGACGATTGTGGTAACCCGAATCCACCTCCACCCACCATCGCGGCGCCGGACACTCCATCCAAGGGCAAGTCCTGTGGACTGCAGAACTTGCGCTATACCTACGATCCCGCCGGCAACATCACACGCATCCGAGACGACGCACAGCAGGCAATCTTCTTCCATAACCGGATTGTCGAGCCTAGTAGCGACTATACCTATGACGCGACATACCGGTTGGTCAGGTCTACCGGCCGAGAACATCTAGGCCAAGCTGGCGGGATCCCCGTCCCGCACTCGTCCCACGACGCCCTTCGCATGGGTCTGCCTCATCCCGGCGATGGCAACGCACTCGGCTCCTACACCGAAACGTACAATTACGACTCGGTCGGCAACCTCCTTCAGTTGCAACACCAGGGAACGGACCCGGCCCACCCGGGGTGGACGCGCAAATATGCCTACAGCGAACCGAGCCTGCTTGAACCGGACAGGCATAACAACCAACTCAGCCGTACTGCTCCAGGAACCAGAAACTCCCCCGAAAGCGGATACCGCTACGACGCGCACGGAAACGCCACGCGCTTGGCGCACCTCGGCGGCTCCAATCCCCATCCGAACCTGCACTGGAATCACGACGACCGACTCCAGCAGGCCGACCTCGGCAGTTCCGGCACCACGTACTACCTCTATAACGCTGTCGGACAGCGCGTCCGTAAGGTCTGGGAAAAAGCTGCAGGGCTCACAGAGGAGCGCCTCTACTTTGGTGACCTAGAGGTCTACAGGCGGCACAGTGGTGGAGAAATCACGCTGGAGCGGCAAGCCTTGCACATCCGAGACGACTCTAAGCGAATCGCCCTAGTCGAAATGCGAACTCGTGATACCTTGGGCGCCGACCCAGCGCCGCCTCAACTTGCTCGCTACCAGATTGGTAATCACCTTGCCTCAAGCAGCATCGAGCTTGATGAACAATCGCGTGTAATTTCGTACGAAGAGTACACCCCCTACGGCAGTACTGCCTATCAAGCGGCTCGTAGGCACATCGAAACACCAAAGCGTTTCCGCTATACCGCAAAAGAGCGGGACGACGAGACTGGTCTCTCCTATCACGGAGCTCGCTACTACGCCCCCTGGCTTACTAGGTGGGTTAGCTGTGATCCTGTGTACGCGGAGGGGATGCGGGCCTCAAGGGCCCCCGACGCGTTGTTCACTGGGATCGCCCGAGACGCGCGAGAGAATCCGACGCAGCCCGGTCGCCGGCCTGAGCTAAACCTTCTAGTGAACTTGTATAGTTTCGTTTATAACAACCCCCTTCTCTACCGCGATGACGATGGTAGACAACCGGATCCCACCACCCTCGCGCGGGACATCCAGACGCAGGCGAATAACCTCATTCGGATTATGGGCACTTCCCATGCAATGACCCGGGGAACGTTCGAGGCCGCGATAGCTGAAGCCCAGGCGGGGCAGTTTGTTGGGTCAGCCGGTCAAACCTTTCGCCATCTAGAGAACCTGCGAAATACCACAACTGCAGTCGCTAATGCATCGCAGCAACTGGCCGCGTCACTGGACACTCTTCGCCGACTCGATCCTCGAGCTGTTGGACCGCTATCCGAGGCCCTTCGGCCGCTGCTGACGCGGGCGCGGGACTTCATGAGCTTGTCGCAGGACACGCAGGAACTGATCCGAGAAATCCGTACTACTGGGAACGCTACTCGGCTCATTGGAATGCCCCTCGACACAGGCCGCGACGTTGCTCGGCTTGCCTCCACGCAGACTGCCCAGTATGGGCGGAGCCTCCTGCCCCCTGGCTTGCAGCAGGCGAGTTGGGCTGGCCAGACACTTCAACGGATTCGTGAATTGCCGGTGACGCTTGCTGAGGTTAGGGATCAGGCGAGGACTATCGCGGCCGGCGCTAGTGCTTCACTGTCCGCCGCCTTCACGGCCGGTAGGGCATATGCTGGGTCTGCCGCCTCGGCAACGGTCCGTTTCTTCGGAGCCGCGTTGCCGGTCCTGGAGACAATTGGGACTCGCATTATTAGCCTTCCCCTTATCGTCATCACTGACGAGAATGGTCGACCACTGGGGTTGTCGGACAATGCACCGCCCATGGCCTGACAGCGGTGATCAGGCTGCTTGTCGGGCCGGGTAGCCGGCGTGGGCGAACTAGCCGGCGGCATCGGCGGTGGTCACCGCCGCCAGTGCGGCGGCGATTGCTGCGTCCAGCGCCGCCCGCGTGCGGGCGTTGGCCGCCCGGATCAGGGTCTTGAGCGAGCTGTTCGCCTCCTCGACCGGGGAGAGGTCCGGCGAGTAGGCGGGCAGAAAGACCAGCAGGCAGCCGGCCGCCTCGACCAGGGCCCGGATCCGGTCGGGTTTGTGCGCCCCGACGTTGTCGACCACCACGACTTGTCCCGGCCGCAGCGCGGGCAGCAGAAAGTGCTCGACATAGGTGGCGAACACCGCGGTATCGGGGCCGCCTTGGACCAATCCCGGCGACGCGGACCTGGCCGGGGTTGTGATCCGCCGGGCCGGGGGTGACACCGCCCCCGGCTCACCGACCGGCGGGGAGTTGGTCGCCGAGGTTGCTGCGCCGCTGGCCAGCCACACCGACACCGGGGTGGTGGCAGAGGCGACCTACACCTACGCCCTGTTCGCTCATGATGCGGCTGGCAACATCGCGGCCCTAGCCAGCGTGACCGTCACGACGTCCAATGCGCCGTGTCAGCGCGCTCCCCAGCACGTCTCCGGCGCACTCACCGCGGACACCACCTGGACCCCCGACTGCACGACCGCCTACATCCTTAACTCCACGGTGACCGTCCCGTCTGGTGTCACGCTCACCATCGCCGCCGGCACCGTCGTGAAGGTGGCCGCACGGGGCCTCACAGTTACTTCCGGCGGGCTGGTCCGGCTGGCCGGGACTGCGGCGGCGCCGGTGGTGGTCACCGCGTTGCGTGATGACTCGGTCGGTGGGGACACCAACGGTGATGGGCCGTCGGATCCGGCGGTCGGCGTCTCGAACTCGAGCTTCGTTTCCCTCACCGGCGGGTCGTTGCAGGCCACGCACGCCGACATCCGCAGGCTGGTTTTCCCCGTGATCTCCGAGTATGAGGCGGCCGGGGAGGTGTCGATCACTGACTCGACGTTCAGCACGCCGAAGCCGATCAACGCCGGCGGGTCGGTGATGTCCGGTCGGCTGTACCTGGGTGGGTGCGGGTCGGGGGTGATCAGCGGCAATCGGTTCGCCGGCACCCAGCAGGAGCTGGCTCGCTGCTCGATCCCGGTCGAGAACAGCACCTTCGTTCAGACCCCCGACCCGCTGGCCGTCCACCAGCACGACGACCTGAGCTCCGTGGCGCTGGCCCGGCCGACGGCCGGGCCTTGCCCCTTAATCTTGGACACGCGTGGGGTGTCTACGCTGCGGTTGGCAGCGTAGCCGGGGCCTGGCGGGCCTCGTAGTCGATGGGGCTGGTCTGGCCGCAGGCGGAGTGCCGGCGGCGGGTGTTGTAGCGGGTGAGCCAGGCGAATACTGCCCGTCGGGCTTCCGCGGGGCTGTCCGAGCCGGCGGCGCCGGCCAGCGTCTCTCGCTTGAGGGTCGCGTTGAACGACTCGGCCAGCGCGTTGTCCGCACTCGAGCCGACCGCGCCCATCGACCGATTCACGCCCAGCTGAGCGCAGAGCGCGGCGTAGGCACGGGACGTGTACTGCGTGGTCTCAACCGGTCGTTGCAACACCGGCCTGGTGGAGCGAGCGTTCGTCCAGGACCTCGGCAGGGGTCTTCCAGTCGAGGACCTTGCGGGGTCTGCTGTTGATCGCGGCCTGGACGGCGAGGAGGTCTTTTGTGGCCAGCGGGAAAGGTCGGTGCCCTTGGGGAAGTACTGGCGCAGCAGTCCGTTGGTGTTCTCGTTCGTGCCGCGCTGCCAGGGGGAGTGCGGGTCGGCGAAGTAGACCGCGATACCTGTCTCGATCTTGAACTGAGCGTGTGCTGAGAGTTCCTTGCCGCGGTCCCAGGTCAGCGAACGAAGAAGGTCGGCGGGCATCGTGCTCATCGTCTTGGTCAGCGCCTTCTTCATGGCGATAGCGCCGTAGCCGCCGAGCGCGGGTCCGTTCTTGACCGGCGGGACGGTGCCGTGCCCAGGTAGGCGGGGCAGGTGGACCAGCAGCGTGTAGCGGCTGGTGCGGTCGACGACGGTGCCGATGGCCGACCGGTTCAGCCCGATGATGAGGTCGCCCTCCCAGTGGCCGGGGACGGCGCGGTCGGCGGCTTCGGCGGGCCGCTCGCTCAGCACCACGTCGGCGGTCACGTGCCCTTGTGGCTTGTTGCGCGCCCGTTCCCGGGGCTTGCGCAGTGCCCGCCCGGTCCGCAGGCAGGCCACCAGCTCGCGCTTGAGCGCACCGCGACCCTCGATGTAGAGCGCCTGGTAGATCGCCTCGTGGCTGATGCGCATGTCAGCATCGTCGGGGAAGTCGATGACCAGCCGCCGCGCGATCTGCTGCGGACTCCACGCTTGCGCCCAGCGCCGGTCGCCACGATGGGGCTTGTTCAGGCCCTTCCACGTCGTGGTCGGCCCGGCCGCAGTGCTCCCGTCGGGGCGCTGCAGCTGCCCGCTCAGCCGCGTCTGCACGTACTCCTGCAGCCGCGGATTGCTCGCGAGTTCGCCGGCTTGGGGCGCCGAGCGGCGGTCTGCGCCTTCCACTGCCCGACGCTTGCCCGGTACTCGAGCTTGCCGCCGCGGGTGGCGGCGTTGCGCCGTATCTCGCGGGAGATCGTGCCGGGGTCACGTCCTAGATGTCGTGACCAGACAGGTTGTTCACGCGGTCAGTCGGCTGATCGGTGGGTGGCCTCCGAGGGCGGAGTGGCTGCGGGCAGTGTTGTAGTGCTGCAGCCAGGCGTCCAGGGCGGCGGTGCGCTGGTTGTTGCTGGTCCAGCCGGTGGCGTAGGCCCACTCGGTGCGCAGGGTGCGGTTGAAGCGTTCGGCCTTGCCGTTGGTCCAGGGCCGGCCGGGCCGGATGAACCGCCGGCCGATGCCGAGTTCGGTGCAGGCAGCGATCCAGGCACGGCCGCGGCGGTAGCTCATGGCGTTGTCGGTCAGCACCCGCTCGACGGTGATCTGGTGGCCGGCGAGCCAGGCTGTCGCGCGGGTCAGGAAGCCGGCGCAGGTGTCCACTCGCTCATCGGGCAGGACCTCGACATAGGCCAGCCGGGAGTGGTCGTCGATGGCGACGTGGACGT
>NZ_FPBA01000009.1 GCF_900116515.1 Geodermatophilus amargosae | reverse complement strand
GAGGAGCAGGACGCCTTCGCCGCGGAGAGCCACCAGAAGGCCGCCCGCGCCGGGAAGAACGGCATCTTCGACGAGGCGATCACCCCGGTGCTCATCCCGCAGCGCAAGGGCGACCCGATCGAGTTCCGCGAGGACGAGGGCGTGCGTGCCGACACCACGGTCGAGACGCTGGCGAGGCTGAAGCCGGCCTTCGCCAAGGACGGCACCATCACCGCCGGTACCGCCTCGCAGATCTCCGACGGCGCGTGCGCGGTCGTGGTGATGAGCGCCGAGAAGGCCGCCGAGCTGGGCATCACCCCGATCGCCGAGATCGGCGCCCACGGCGTCGTGGCCGGCCCGGACGCCACCCTGCAGAGCCAGCCGTCGCGCGCGGTGCAGCGGGCGTGCGAGCGGGAGGGCATCGACCCGGAGGAGCTGGACCTCGTCGAGTTCAACGAGGCCTTCGCTGCGGTCGCGATCGTCTCGACGCGCGAGCTCGGGATCGACCCGGAGAAGGTCAACCCCAACGGTGGCGCGATCGCCCTGGGGCATCCGATCGGCATGAGCGGCGCCCGCGTCGTGCTGGACGTCGCGCTGGAGCTGCGCCGCCGCGGCGGTGGCGTCGGTGCCGCCGCGCTGTGCGGCGGTGGCGGCCAGGGTGACGCGCTGATCCTGCACGTCCCCGCTCCCGCGTGACGTCGTCCCCCCAGGGGACGGCGGTACGGACGCCCGGCCCCGTCGCCCCTCGCGGGCGGCGGGGCCGGCGCGCTGTCGACGTCCCCGACCTGGTCGCCCGGGCCCGCGACGGCGAGGCCCGGGCGGTGGCCCGGCTGATCTCGCTGGTCGAGGACGCCAGCCCGGTGCTGCGCGAGGTGGCCGCGGCGCTGGCCCCGCACACCGGGTACGCGCAGGTGCTGGGCCTGACCGGGTCACCGGGCGTGGGCAAGTCCACGACGACGACGGCGCTGGTCCGCGCGCTGCGGGCCGTCGGGAAGCGCGTCGGGGTGCTCGCCGTGGACCCGTCCTCGCCGTTCTCCGGCGGGGCGCTGCTCGGCGACCGGGTGCGGATGCAGGACCACGCCGGGGACCCGGGGGTCTACATCCGCTCGATGGCCTCCCGCGGGCACCTCGGCGGCCTGGCCTGGGCGACCCCGCAGGCGCTGCGCGTCCTCGACGCGGCCGGCTGCGACGTCGTGCTGGTCGAGACCGTCGGCGTCGGGCAGTCGGAGCTGGAGGTCGCCTCGCTGGCCGACACCACGCTGGTGCTCGTCGCGCCCGGGATGGGCGACGGCATCCAGGCGGCGAAGGCCGGGATCCTCGAGGTCGCCGACGTCTTCGTGGTCAACAAGGCCGATCGTGACGGCGCCGACCAGACGGTGCGCGACCTGCGGTACGTGCAGTCCCTGGGCGGGCGGCACACCGCGTCCGGCGCGTGGAAGCCGCCGATCTGCCGGACGGTGGCGTCCCGCGACGAGGGCGTCGACGGCGTGCTCGAGCGGATCGAGGAGCACCGCCACTGGCTCACGGAGTCCGGCGAGGGCACCCGCCGCCGCGCCGAGCGGGCCGCCCGCGAGATCGAGGCCATCGCGCTGGCCGGGTTGCGCGCGCGGATGGGCGAGGTGCGCGGGTCGGCCGCGCTGGCCGCACTGGCCGGCGAGGTGGTGGCGGGGGAGACCGACCCCTACCGCGCGGCGGACCGGCTCCTCGCGCACCTCTGACCTCCGGCGGGGAGACTGGCGGCGTGGACGGGTCGTGGCAGTGAACGGCAAGGCGGACGCCGTCGTCGTCGGAGCGGGACCGAACGGCCTGGCCGCCGCCCTCCGGCTGGCTGCCGCCGGGCTGCGCGTCCAGGTGGTCGAGTCGGCCGACAAGCCGGGCGGCGGCATGCGCACCGAGGAGCTCATGCGGCCGGGCTACCGGCACGACGTCTGCTCGATCGTGCAGCCGATGGCCGCGGCCTCACCGTTCTTCCGCGAGTTCGACCTGCCCAGCCGCGGGGTCCGCCTGGTGCAGCCGGAGGTGAACTTCGCGCACCCGCTCGACGGCGGGCGCGCCGCGGTCCAGTACCAGTCGCTGGAGGAGACGGCGGCCGCCCTCGGCCCCGACGCGGCCGCCTACCGGCGCCTGTTCGAGCCGCTGGTCGAGCACGGCACCGACGTCATCGACTTCTTCCTCATGTCGGCCCTGCGCCGGCCGCCGACCCGCAGCGTGCCGCAGATCGCGTACTTCGGGCTCAACGGGCTGCCCAACGTGCGCTGGCTGGCGCACCGCTACTTCGAGACCGAGGGTGCCCGCGCGATGCTCGCCGGGGCCGCCGCGCACGGCATGCTCGACCTGAGCCAGCCGCTCACCTCCGCGCTCGGGATGCTGCTGACGATGCTCGGCCACCACGTCGGCTGGCCGCTGATCGAGGGCGGGTCGCAGAACCTCGCCGACGCCATGGTGACCGCGCTGGAGCAGCAGGGCGGCGAGGTGGTCACCGGGCACCACGTCACCGACCTGCGCGAGTTCGACGGCGTGCCGGCGGTCCTGCTGGACACGGCGCCCGAGGCATTCGTGACGATGGCCGGCGACCGGCTCAACGAGGGCTACCGGCGGTGGGTGCGGCGGTACAAGCACGGCGCCGGCGTCTTCAAGGTCGACTGGATCCTGTCCGAGCCGGTGCCGTGGACCAACCCCGACGTGCGCCGGGCCGGGACGCTGCACGTCGCCGGGACGCTCGAGGAGACCCTCGCCGGCGAGCGGGCGCCCAACGAGAACCGGATCACCGACCGCCCGTACGTGCTCGCCGTCCAGCCGACCGTGCCCGACCCGACCCGCGCGCCCGACGGCGGGCACGTCTTCTGGGCCTACGTGCACGTGCCGCACGGCTCCGACGTCGACATGACCGCGGCCATCGAGGACCAGGTCGAGCGCTTCGCGCCGGGCTTCAAGGACACGATCGTCGACCGGGTCACGAAGAACGCCGTCCAGATGGAGGCCTGGAACCCCGCGTACATCGGCGGGGACATCTCCAACGGCCAGGCGACCCTGCGGCAGATGCTCTTCCGGCCGGTACCGCGCTGGAACACCTACAAGACCCCGGTGCCGGGCGTCTACATGGCCTCGTCGGCCACCCCGCCAGGGCCGGCCGTGCACGGCGCCTGTGGGGACAACGCCGCCCGCGTGGCCTTGCGCGAGGTCTTCGGCGTCCGCGAGGTGCCCCACCTCCGCCCCGCCGCCTGAGGCCGTCGCTTCCTCGGGGGCGCCCGTCGTCGACCTGCGGTCGCCTCGGGGCCGTCGGGACGACCGCAGGTCGACGTGCGGCGCACGGGAGCGGGACGGGCGACGGGTAGCGTCGCGCGCATGGTCCGGGCGCTGGGGCTGCCGTTCGACCCGATCGAGCGCGCGGGTGAGACCTGGGAGCAGCGCTTCGGTCCGGCGTCGGCGATGCGCGCGGCGACGTCGGTCTTCCGCGTGCAGCAGATCCTGCTCGCCCGCTTCGACGAGGTGCTGCGCCCGCACGGGCTGACCTTCGCCCGCTACGAGGTCCTCGTCCTGCTCACCTTCAGCCGCACCGGCCGGCTGCCGCTCAAGGTCATCGGCAGCCGGCTGATGGTGCACCCGACCAGCGTCACCAACGCCATCGACCGGCTCGTGGCGGCAGGCTTCGTCGACCGCCGGCCCAACCCTGCCGACGGCCGCGGCGTCCTGGCCGGCATCACCGACCGCGGGCGCGCGGTGGTCGACGTCGCCACCGACCAGCTCATGGCGCTGGACTTCGGTCTCGGCGACCTGCCGGAGGCCGAGCAGGCGACGCTGTTCGAGCTCCTCAAGCGCGTCCGCATCGGCGCCGGCGACGTCGCGGACCGTCTCGCCAGCAGGGACCCCGCCCCGTCCGCCGAGGGCTGACACCGCTCCCGCCGGCCGGTGGGATCATGGGGGCATGCAGCCCACCCGTCCCGGACGCCCCGACCCGCGCGCGCAGGCCCAGCAGGCACAGCTGGCCGCCTCCCTGGCCGGCGCGGTCGACCTCGCCGCCGTCAAGGCGCGCTCCGAGGCCGCCGCGCGGGCCCAGGCCGCCCCGCCGCCGAGCCCCGCGTCCCCCGCGGGCGCGCCCGGCTCGGCCGTCGTCGACGTCACCGAGGCCACCTTCCAGACCGAGGTCCTCGACCGCTCGTTCCAGGTGCCGGTCGTCCTCGACCTGTGGGCCGAGTGGTGCGGGCCGTGCAAGCAGCTGTCCCCGGTGCTCGAGCGGCTCGCCGCGGAGGGCGGCGGCTCGTGGGTGCTCGCCAAGGTCGACGTCGACGCCAACCCGGCGCTGGCCCAGGGACTGCGGGTGCAGGGCATCCCGGCGGTCAAGGCCGTCTGGCAGGGCCAGCTGGTCGCCGAGTTCACCGGCGCCATCCCCGAGGAGCAGGCCCGCCAGTTCGTCACCGAGCTGGTGCGTGCCACCACCGGCGGCGCGGTCCCCGGAGTCGACGAGGGCGAGGACGACGGCCTCGAGGACCCGCGCCTGGACGCCGCCGAGGCGGCGCTGGAGCGCGGCGACCTGGAGGCCGCCGAGGCCGCCTACGCCTCGATCCTCGAGACCGAGCCCGACCACCCGGTCGCCGGGCTGGCGCTGCGCCAGGTGCAGCTGTTCCGCCGCGCCGACGCCGCCGGCCCTGACGCACTGGCCCGCGCCGACGCCGCTCCCGACGACGTGGCCGCCCAGACCCGCGCCGCCGACTTCCTGCTCGGCACCGGCGACGTCGAGGGCGCCTTCACCCGCCTGGTCGACGTCGTCCGCCGTACCGCCGGCGAGGACCGCGAACAGGCGCGCAGGCACCTGGTCGAGCTGTTCGGCGTCGTCGGTGACGCGGACCCCCGCGTGATCGCCGCCCGCCGTCAGCTCATGCTCGCGCTCTACTGACGCGAGGCGGCGCTAGACGCCGACGTCGCAGCTGGCCGCGCCGTTGAGGAAGCCGGCGCGGAAGAGGTCGACGAGTCGGAAGCCGGTCAGCTCGGTGTCGGCCAGCACGTCGGGGTCGTTGCCGTACTCGAGCAGGAACTGGACGCTCTCGTCGATGTCGCCGGGGGAGATCGTCACCGACTCCAGCTGGCCGTTGTAGACCTGCGCGGAGTACCAGCCGGTCAGGCACACCGCCGACTGCAGCGCGGCGGTGTCGTCGGTGGACAGGTCGAGCTGGTCGCGGGCCGACAGCGCGTAGGGGATCGCCACCCCGGTGACCACGGCGAAGTCGCCGAGGTCGTACACCTGCTGGGCGAAACCGCCGTCGTAGGCGACCAGCCCGTCGCCGTCGCCGCTGTCAGGGCAGTAGACGAGGGCGACGTCGGACGGCGCGCAGTCCGGCGGGCTGCTGGTGTCCTCGAGCTGCGGCGGGGTGAAGGTGCCGCCGAGCACCTGCTGGAAGGCGCGGGTCCAGAACTCCTCGAGCGAGTTCTCGAGGATCGTCTGGGTGTCGTCGAAGGGGGCGTTGCCGCCGGTGGCGAAGTCCGTGTCGCTGGTGAACTCGCCCTGGGTGAAGATGCGCTCGGGGCCGTAGTTGTCGCGGCAGGCCTCGGCGCCGTCGTCGAAGCCCTCCTGGAAGGCCGAGACGCGGTCGAAGTAGGAGCCGTGCGCCTGCTGCTCACCGGAGCCGGTCCCCACCGGGTCGCGCAGGAGGAAGTAGCCGCGCAGCAGCTGGTCGAGGTCGGCGGTGTCGACGGAGGAGAACTCGGCGTTGCCGTCGGCCACCCACGCCGTCCACGAGCCTGCCAGGCAGTCGGCCTGGGTCTCGGTGGCGATCGAGGTCTCCGGGTAGCCGATGCGTCCCTGCACCGCGTGGCCGAACTCGTGCGCCATCACCAGCTGGGGCAGCACCTCGCCGTACCGCGAGGCCAGCTCACCGAGGAACGCGCGGTCGTAGCTGATGGAGTCGGAGTTCGGGATGCCCGCCTGCGAGCAGTAGAAGGCGTTGTTCTCCAGGTCGCGGGGGTCGGTGCCGCAGCCGATGCCGTCGGGGTAGGCCGACGGGTCGACGTCGTTCGGGTCGACGCTGAAGTAGCCACCGGCCAGCGGCTGGAAGCCCTGCCCGAAGACGCCGGGGAAGCTGTCCGACCAGAACGTCTGCAGGTCGGCCAGCGCGTTGCGCGCGAGGGTGTCGATCGGCCCGTCGGTCGCGCCGACGATGGTCACCGTCCCGTCGTCGACCGACGACGACGGCGCGCCCTGCGAGCTGGGCTGGCCGATGACGACGTAGGAGCACGCCGACGTCAGGAGGACGCCGAGTGCCGAGAGCACGGCGAGTGCTCCCCGGGAGCGCGGAGGGGTGTCCATCGCAGGCCCCGGTACCCGTCACCGGCCTGCGTGAACGCCGACGGCGCCCGCCCTCCCACGGGGCGGGCGCCGTGAGCGCTACAGGCCGATCTCGCAGCCGGCGCCGCCGTCGAGGAAGCCGTCGCGGAAGGCGTCCACCATCTCGAAGCCGGAGAGCTCGGTGTTCGGGAAGACGCCCTCCTCCTGGCCGTAGGTCAGCAGGAACACGGCCGCCTCGTCGACGTCGCCGGGGGACAGGGCGCCGACGTCGGCGAAGTCGCCGGTCCAGAACCGGCCCGCGTACCAGCCGGTCAGGCAGACCGCGGAGCTGACGGCGGTCGCGTCGTCGATCGACACGCCGAGCTGGGCGCGCGCCGCCTGGGCGTAGGCCAGGGAGACGGCGGTGGCGACGGCGAAGTCGCCGATGCCCTCGTACGCGGGGCCCAGCAGGTCGGTCTCGTCGAGGTAGACGGTGCCGTCGGCCTCGCAGTAACCCAGGTCGCGGTCCTCGGCGCCCATGTCGCCGCAGTCGGGCGCGGTGCCGTCGAAGACCTCGACGGTCGGCTCGGTGAACTCCGCGCTCAGGGCCGGGAAGACCTGCTCGTAGAACAGCGGCAGGGTCTGCGCGGTGAGCCCCGAGATGTCCTCGTACGGGGCGTTGCCCTCGTTGTCGAAGTCGGCCTGGGTCGTGAACTCGGTGGCGGTGAACAGCCGCTGCTCGTCGAAGTCGTCGCGGCAGGTGCCCACGCCGCCCTCGTAGCCGGCGTAGAAGCCCGACAGCCGGTCGAAGCCGGAGCCGTGGGCGCGGTCGTCGTCGGGGGCGAGGCCGACGGGGTCGCGCAGGCCGATGAAGCCGAGGACCACCTGGTCGAGCTCGGAGACACGCAGGGCGATGTGCTCGGCGTTGCCGTCGACCACCCAGCGGGTGAAGGCGCCGGCCAGGCAGTCGGCCTGGGTCTCGACGACGATCGCCGAGTCGGCGAAGCCGAACCGGCCCTGCATGGCGTGGCCGATCTCGTGCGCCATGACCGCCGGGCCGAGGTAGGGCCCGTACTCCGCGCTGAGCTGCTCCAGCAGCGCCCGGTCGTAGGCGACGACGTCGCAGTTCGGGTCGTAGTGCGCGTTGTTCGCCACGCCGTCGGGGCGCTCGGGCGCCCGCGCGCAGCCGATGCCGGTGCTCGGGTAGGCGGACTCGTCGATGTTCGTGGAGTCGACGGAGAAGTAGCCGCCGCTGATGGGCTGGTACGGCTCGCCGAAGTACTCCGGGTAGGCCTGGCTCCAGAAGGTGTCGAGGTCGGCCAGGGCGTTGCGCGCCAGCCGGTCGGTCTCGCTGTCCGCGGATCCGGTGATGGGGAACCCGTCGGCGGTCACGTCGACCGGCACGCTCGCCCCGCGGGAGGCGGCGCCGACGACGGTGCTCGAGCAACCGGTGAGCAGCACGCTGCCCACCGCTGCCGCGACTGTCGCGCGGCGCAGACCATGCCTCATCGGAGCTGGGGTTCCTTCTCTGCCGGGGTGCTGGGGACCGGTCCGCGCCCCAGGGGCGGCGCGGAGCCGGGCCATGATGCACGGGCAGAGGGGAGGGGGGAACAGGTCCGCGCACGGCAGCGGCCGGACCACTCCCCGGGAGGAGCGGCCCGGCCGCGGGGGCCTCAGGCCCGGTCGGTCAGCCCTCGTGCAGCAGCCAGAGGGTGCCCAGCGGCGGCGCCGAGACGGTGGCCGAAAAAGGCTGGCCGTGCCACGGCTCCTCCACCGCGTCGACCCCGCCGTAGTTGCCGACCCCGGAGCCGCCGTAGCCCTCGGCGTCGGTGTTGAGCACCTCGCGCCAGCGGCCGCCGCGCGGCAGGCCGACCCGGTACCCGTGGTGCGCGGTGCCGGAGAAGTTGCAGACGACGGCGAGCACCTGCCCGGGCGTCTGCCCGCCGTCCCCGGCCACCACCGCGTCGGCGCCGGACTCGGCGGCCTCGGTCGGCGTCGGGACGTCGGCGACCTTCGGCCGGCCGAAGCGCAGGAAGGTGACGACGTTGCCGGAGGCGTCGTTGGCGTCGATCCACTGGAAGCCGGCCGGGTCGACGTCGAGCGACCACAGCGCCTCGGTCTCGCGGTAGCGCGCGTTGAGGTCGGTGACCAGCTGCAGCACCCCGCGGTGCGCCGGGTCGTCGAGGTGCCACCAGTCCAGCGAGCGGCTCTCGGCCCACTCGGAGTCCTGGGCGAACTCCGACCCCATGAACAGCAGCTGCTTGCCGGGGTGCGCCCACATGTAGGCCAGGTAGCCGCGCACGCCGGCCAGCTGCTGCCACCGGTCGCCGGGCATCTTCCGCAGCAGCGACCCCTTGCCGTAGACGACCTCGTCGTGGCTGATCGGCAGCACGTAGTTCTCGGAGTAGGCGTACATCATCGAGAACGTCAGCTGGTTGTGGTGGTAGCTGCGGTGCACCGGCGAGCGGCCCACGTAGGCCAGCGAGTCGTGCATCCAGCCCATGTTCCACTTGAAGCCGAAGCCCAGGCCGCCGAGGTAGGTCGGCCGGGTGACGCCGGGCCAGGCGGTGGACTCCTCGGCGATCGTCACCACGCCCGGCACCTCGCGGTAGACGGTGGCGTTGACCTCCTGGAGGAACGACACCGCCTCGAGGTTCTCCCGCCCGCCGTGGACGTTGGGGATCCACTCGCCGTCCTTACGCGAGTAGTCGAGGTAGAGCATCGAGGCGACGGCGTCGACCCGCAGCCCGTCGACGTGGAACTCCTCGGCCCAGAACAGCGCGTTGGCGACGAGGAAGTTGCGCACCTCGGTGCGGCCGAAGTTGAAGACGAAGGTGCCCCAGTCCGGCTGCTCGCCGCGGCGGGGGTCGGCGTGCTCGTAGAGCGCGGTGCCGTCGAAGCGGCCCAGCGCCCAGTCGTCCATGGGGAAGTGCGCCGGCACCCAGTCGACGATGATGCCGAGGCCGGCCTGGTGGGCGCGGTCGACCAGGTAGCGGAAGTCGTCGGGGCTGCCGAAGCGCGACGTCGGCGCGTAGTAGCTGGTGACCTGGTAGCCCCACGAGCCGCCGAACGGGTGCTCGGCGACCGGCAGCAGCTCCAGGTGGGTGAACCCGGCGCCGACGGCGTAGTCGACGAGCTGCTCGGCGAGCTCGCGGTAGGACAGCCCCTGCCGCCACGAGCCGAGGTGCACCTCGTAGACGCTCATCGGCCGCTCGTGCCAGTTGCCGCGCTCGCGCTCGGCCAGCCACGCGTCGTCGCCCCACTCGTGGGTGGTCTCGACGACGACGGAGGCGTTGGCCGGCGGCACCTCGGTGGCGAAGGCCATCGGGTCGGCCTTCTCCCGCCAGACACCGTCGGCGCCGAGCACGTGGAAGCGGTAGCGGGTGCCGGCCGGCACGCCCGGGAGGTAGATCTCCCAGACGCCGATCGCGCCGAGCTGGCGCATCGGGTACGCGCGGGCCTCCCAGTAGTCGAAGTCGCCGGTGACCTTCACGCCCTGGGCGTTGGGCGCCCAGACGGCGAAGGAGACGCCCTCGACGGTGCCGCGCGGGGTCTCGTAGCGCCGCACGTGCGCGCCGAGCACCTCCCACAGCCGCTCGTGCCGGCCCTCGCCGATGAGGTACTGGTCGAGCTCGCCGAGCGTCGGCATCCACCGGTAGGGGTCGTCGACGCTGAAGGTGTCGGTGCCGTAGGTGACCTCGATGCGGTAGTCACCGGGCTGCTGCGGCAGCGTGGCCTCGAAGATCCCGCCGGGGTGCAGTTGCCGGGCCTCGTAGCGCGAGTCGTCCTGGTCGACGACGGCGACGGCGGAGGCGTCGGGCCGCAGCGTGCGCACCACCCAGCCGTCGCCGGAGGCGTGCGCGCCCAGTACCCGGTGCGGATCGCGCGACCAGCCGTCGACGATCGCGCGCAGGTCCTCCTCGGTGACCTCCTCGGGCCCGTCGTGCTCGCCGTCGCCACCGGCGCCCGAGGTCAGGCCGCCGTCGCCGGCCGACGCCGACGGCGCCTCCGGGGTGGCGACGTCGGTCCCGGACACCGGGGCGGGGGAGCCCGCCGCACCGTCCGCCGGCGTCTGCGTGTCCTCCCCGGGCGCCTGCGGGGTCGAGGGCTCGGACGGGTCGGGGTCCGGCGGCTCGGGCTGCGGCGCCGGCGCCCCCGAGGGCGAGGCCGGCTCCGCGATGGGCGCGGGCGCGACGACCGGGGTCGCCGTGACGCCGCCCTGCTCGGCGATCACCTGCTCGGCCGGCTCGGCGATCGTGTCGGCGACGGTCCGCTCCGCCGGGGTGCGCTCGCGGGTGGCCTCGGCCGGCGTCGGGGTGCCGTCGTCGGCCGCCCCGGCGGCCTCCTTCGCCGGAGTCTTCTTCGCCGTGGCCTTCTTCGCGGTGGCCTTCTTCGCCACGGCCTTCTTCGCGGTGGCCTTCTTCGCCACGGCCTTCTTCGCCGGGGCCGTAGTCGCGGTGGCCTCGGTCGCGGTGGCCTTCTTGGCCGGGGCTCGCTTCTTCGCCGGGGTCGGGTTCACGACCGGCTCGGCCTCGGCCGCCTCGGCCTGGGCGGCCCGCTCCTCGACCACCCGCTGCAGCTCCTCCTTGGAGGCCGGTGCGTCGGGGGTCTCGGAGGCGGTCGTCGGAGGGCCGGCTGTCGGGTCGCTCGTCGTCATGGTCGCGGTGCCGTCCTCTACCTCGTCGTCTGCGTGCTGTCTGCGGCGGGAGCTCAGCCGGCCCCGGCGGCCAGCCGGGTGAGCGACTGCAGCGGGATCATCAGCCAGTTCGGCCGGTTGCGCGCCTCGTAGACGCACTCGTAGACCGCCTTGTCCGCCTCGAAGGCCCGCAGGAGGGGCGAGTCCCCGCACGGGTCGATCCCGCTGGCCGCCGAGTAGCCGGCGCAGAAGGCGCCGCGGTTGCGCACTGCCCACTCCTGCGCCCGGTAGGCGCGCTGGGAGTCGTCGGGCTGCTCCACGAGCATGTGCCGTGCGGCGTAGTCGAAGCTGCGCAGCATGCCGGCGATGTCGCGCAGCGGGCTGTCGAGCTGCCGCCGCTCGGCCAGCGGCCGGGCCGGCTCGCCCTCGAAGTCCAGCACCACCCAGCCGGTCGCCGTGCGCAGCACCTGGCCGAGGTGGAAGTCGCCGTGCACGCGCTGGCGCACCACCTCCTCGGGGCTGTCGGCCACCGCCGTGTAGATCGCGCGCAGGCCGGCGAGGTGCTCCTCGAGCTGCGGGACGACGGCGAGTGCGGACTCCAGCCGGTCGGTCATGGCCCGCGCGGTCGCGGCGAACCACTCGCGGTCGGCCGGCTCGGTGTCCAGCACCCGCGCGAGGTCGGCGTGCACCGAGGCGGTCGCCGAGCCCAGCCGCTCGCTGTCGGCGGCGAAGTCGCCACCCACCTCATCGGCGTGCAGGTCGCCCTCGGCGTAGAGGTCGCGGACGCTGGCCGTGGCCAGCCGCCACCCGTCGCTGGCGCCCCGCACGAAGGTCTGCAGCATCGCCGCCGTGGCCGGCTCCGCGCCGTCCTCGTCGATCTCGATGTAGCCGAGCAGCGGCGCGATGTACGGGTTGTCGGTGCGGCGCAGCGCCTCACCGATCTCGACGTCGGGGTTGAGTCCGGGCTCGAGCCTGCGGAACAGCTTGAAGATGGCGTCCTGGCCGTAGACCAGCGAGGTGTTGCTCTGCTCGGTGGACACGACGTCGCCGGGCACGCCCTCGGGGATGGTCGCGGCCCCCGCCGGGTGGAAGTGCATGGGCCCCACCGTGGAGGCCGACACCAGGTGCGCCAGCCACGGCGGCGTGGAGTCGCGGTCGCGCATCGCGTCGTAGCAGTAGTTCTCCCGGTCCTCGCCGTCGGCGCCCTTGGCCGGGACGGCGCCCACGAACGCCGAGGAGAGCTCCTCGTCGGGGTGCGCCCGCCACGACAGCGGCACGAGGTAGGTCTCGCCGCCGCCGTCGGCGTAGGTCACCCGGACCCTGTGCACCGACAGGACCGGCTCGGACCTCGAGAGGAAGAACCCGTCCTCGGTGACGTCGGCCCACTCGCGGCCCTTGCCCCCGAACCAGCGTTGGTGGGGCATCCACTCGCGCAGGACGTCGCTCAGGGCCTTGCTCATGCGGGTCCTCCGGTGCTCGGCGGGACGTCGTCGCCCGTCCTGGTGTCGCTGTCCCCGGGGATCTCCTCGGCCTCGCTGACCAGGCCGGAGGCCAGCAGCGAGTCGGCGACCGGGCTGGTGGCGGCGATCTCCGGCCCGGCCGGCTCCTCGACCGGCTCGACCGGCCGGGACAGCTCGAACCAGTAGAAGCCGTGTCCGGCGAGGGTGAGCATGTAGGGCAGCACGCCGATCTGCGGGAACTCGACCCGGCCGGTCAGCTCGATGGGCGTGTAGCCCTCGAAGCGGCGCAGGTCCAGCTCCACCGGCTGCGGGAACCGGGAGAGGTTGTTGACGCACAGCACGATGTCGTCGCCGAACTCGCGGACGAACGACAGCACCGTGGGGTTGCGCGAGCCGATCTCCTCGTAGGTGCCCAGGCCGAAGGTCGGGTGCTCCTTGCGGACGGCGATCATCCGGCGGATCCACTGCAGCATCGAGTTGGTGTTGCGCAGCTGCGCCTCGACGTTGGTGGTCTGGTAGCCGTAGACCGGATCCTGGTTGAGCGGCAGGTACATCCGCTGCGGGTCGGCGGTGGAGAAGCCGCCGTTGCGGTCGGGCGTCCACTGCATCGGGGTGCGGACGCCGTCGCGGTCCCCGAGCCAGATGTTGTCGCCCATGCCGATCTCGTCGCCGTAGTAGAGGACCGGCGACCCGGGCAGGCTCAGCAGCAGCGCGTTGAACAGCTCGAGGGTGTTGAGGTCGTTGTCCAGCAGCGGCGCCAGCCGGCGGCGGATGCCGATGTTGGCCTTCATGCGGGGGTCCTTGGCGTACTCCGCCCACATGTAGTCGCGCTCCTCGTCGGTGACCATCTCCAGGGTCAGCTCGTCGTGGTTGCGCAGGAAGATGCCCCACTGGCAGTTGTCCGGGATCGCCGGCGTCTGCGCCATGATCTCCGAGATCGGGAACCGCTGCTCCCGGCGGACGGCCATGAACAGGCGCGGCATTACCGGGAAGTGGAAGGCCATCTGGCACTCGTCGCCGTCCTCGCCGAAGTACTCGACGACGTCGGCCGGCCACTGGTTGGCCTCGCACAGCAGCACGCGGTCGGGGTAGTCGGCGTCGACCACCTTGCGCACGTGCTTGAGGAACTCGTGGGTCCTGGGCAGGTTCTCGCCGTTGGTCCCCTCCTCCTCGAACAGGTAGGGGACCGCGTCGAGACGGAAGCCGTCGACGCCCAGGTCCAGCCAGTAGCGCAGGGCGTCGATCACCGCCTCCTGCACCCGCGGGTTCTCGAAGTTGAGGTCGGGCTGGTGCGAGAAGAACCGGTGCCAGAAGTACTGCTTGCGCACCGGGTCGAACGTCCAGTTCGAGCTCTCGGTGTCGACGAAGATGATCCGCGCGTCGGCGTAGCCGGTGTCGTCGTCGGCCCACACGTAGAAGTCGCCGTAGGGCCCCTCGGGGTCGCTGCGGCTGGCCTGGAACCAGGGGTGCTGGTCCGAGGTGTGGTTCATGACGAAGTCGATGATCACGCGGATGCCGCGGTCGTGGGCGGCGGCCAGGAACTCCTTGAAGTCCTGGATGTCACCGAACTCCGGCAGGACGGCGGTGTAGTCGCTGACGTCGTAGCCGCCGTCGCGCAGCGGCGAGGCGAAGAAGGGGGGCAGCCAGAGGCAGTCGACACCGAGCCACTGCAGGTAGTCCAGCTTGTCCAGCATGCCGCGCAGGTCGCCGACGCCGTCGGCGTTGCTGTCGGCGAAGCCGCGGACCAGGACCTCGTAGAAGACGGCCCGCTTGAACCACAGGGGGTCGGTGCCTCGCGGTGACAGCGAGGAGGTGCCCCTGTCGGGGGAGTCGGGCACGGGGAGCGTCATCGGTGCGGGGAGCCCTCGCGAGTCGTCGGGACGTGGATGGCAGTTCGCGGCCCCCTGCAGGGGCCCGCCGCGAGCTTGCGAGTGGTGGGGGGCAGGGGGTCCTTCATCAGCGGACCGGCGGCGGCCAGGTCACCGGCCGGGGCAGGTGGACCGAGAACACGTGCGCCGGCTCCCAGTAGGGGTCGAGCTCGACGTAGTTGAACTGGCCCCAGTCGTAGCGGGCGCCGGTGACCTCGTCGGTGACGGCGAACCGCTCGTGCCAGTCCAGCCCGAGGGTGGGCATGTCCAGCCCGGTCGTCCCGATCTGCCGGTTCTGGCCGTCCAGCGCGCAGACGACGAGGACGGCGTCCTGCGAGCCGGGGTCGGTCTTGGAGAAGCAGATCAGGTTCGGGTTGTCGACCCGGTGGAAGCGCAGCGTCCGCAGCTGCTGCAGCGCCGGGTGCTGCCGGCGGATCTCGTTGAGCCGGCGCAGGTAGGGCGCGAGGCTCCGGCCGGCCGCCTCCGCACCGGCCCAGTCGCGGGGGCGCAGCTGGTACTTCTCGCTGTCGAGGTACTCCTCGCTGCCCGGCTTCACCGCCACGTGCTCGTAGAGCTCGTACCCGGAGTAGACGCCCCAGGTGGGGCTCATCATCGCGGCGAGCACCGCGCGGATCTTGAACATCGGCGGCCCGCCGTACTGCAGGCTCGCGTGCAGGATGTCCGGGGTGTTCACGAAGAAGTTCGGCCGCATGTAGTGCGCGTTGGTGGCCAGCTCGCGGCCGTACTCCTCGATCTCCTCGCGCGCGGTCCGCCAGGTGAAGTACGTGTAGGACTGCGTGAACCCGATCCGCGCGAGCTGGTGCATCATCGCCGGCCGGGTGAAGGCCTCGGCGAGGAACAGCACGTCGGGGTCGGTCTCCTTGACCTTCCAGATCAGCCAGTGCCAGAAGTCCAGCGGCTTGGTGTGCGGGTTGTCGACGCGGAAGATCCGCACCCCGGCGTCCATCCAGACGCGCACCACCCGCAGCACCTCGGCGTAGAGGCCCTCGGGGTCGTTGTCGAAGTTGACCGGGTAGATGTCCTGGTACTTCTTCGGCGGGTTCTCCGCGTAGGCGATCGTCCCGTCGGGCTTGGTCGTGAACCACTCCGGGTGCTCCTTCACCCACGGGTGGTCCGGCGCGGCCTGCAGCGCGAGGTCGAGCGCCACCTCCATGCCCAGGCCCCGGGTGCGCGCCACGAACGCGCGGAAGTCCTCCATCGTGCCCAGCTGCGGGTGGACGGCGTCGTGGCCGCCCTCGGCGCTGCCGATGGCCCACGGCGAGCCGACGTCGTCGGGACCGATCTCGTGGGGGTTGCCGCCGGGGAACTGCGCGGTGTTCGGGCCCTTGCGGTTGACCGTGCCGATCGGGTGCACCGGCGGCAGGTAGACGACGTCGAAGCCCATCTCGGCCACCGCCGGCAGCCGGTCGGACGCGGTCCGGAACGTCCCGTGCACCGGGACGCCGCCCACGACCGGGCCCTCGGAGCGGGGGAAGAACTCGTACCAGGAGCCGTACAGCGCGCGGGGGCGGTCGACCCACACCTCGTACTCGGGCGTCGGGGTGACCAGCTCGCGCACCGGGTGCTCGTCGAGGTAGCGCTGCAGGGCGGTGGACAGGGCGGGCGCCACCCGGTCGTGCAGCGTGCGGGAGCCGTCGCGCAGTGCCTCCGCGGCCTCGGTGAGCCGGCCGCGCCACTCGGCGTCGGCGTCGGCGGCCACCCGCTCGAGCAGCTGGGCGCCCTCCTCGAGGTCGTTGGCCAGCTCCCCGGGACCCTGTCCGGCCTCGATCTTCACCTCGACGGCGTGGTGCCAGGTGGCCAGCGGGTCGCTCCACGCCTCGACGCGGAAGGTCCAGCGCCCCTCGCGGTCGGGCACGACGGTGCTGAGCCAGCGGTCGGGCTCCTCGCCGTAGCGGCGCATCCGGTTGAGCGGCCCGCGGGTGCCGTCAGGAGCGGTCCAGACGACGTCGGCCGCGACGGCGTCGTGGCCCTCGCGGAACACGGTGGCGGTGACCGGCAGGTGCTCGCCGACCACGGCGCGGGCCGAGAACGACCCGCAGGACACGACGGGGGCGACATCGGTGATGCCGAGGCGGAGGTCAGCGCGGCGAGTCATCCCGGCAACGCTATCCAGGTCCGGGACCGGTCACACCTCGGCTCCGGGGCGGCCTCCGCCGGCCACGGTGCAGGGTCCCGCCCCGAGCCGGCGAGGGGTGGGGGGCACCGAGGTCCTTATAGGCTCTTCGCGTGCGAGCACTGCGTCGGTTCACCGTCCGGGCGGCCCTTCCCGAGGCCCTCACACCGCTGTCCCAGCTGGTGATGAACCTCCGATGGTCGTGGCATGCCGAGACCCGCGACCTGTTCGAGACGCTGGACCCGGAGCTGTGGCGCACCTGCGGCAACGACCCGGTGAAGGTCCTCGGCGAGGTGTCGGCTGAGCGGCTGGCCACGCTGTCGAACGACCGCCGGTTCCTGCGCCGGCTGCAGGACGTCGTCGACGACCTCGAGGACTACCTGTCCTCCCCGCACTGGTACCAGTCGCTGGGTCCCGACGCGCCGCGCAGCATCGCCTACTTCTCCGCGGAGTTCGGCATCACCGAGGTGCTGCCGCAGTACTCCGGCGGACTGGGCATCCTGGCCGGTGACCACCTCAAGGCCGCCTCCGACCTGGGCGTCCCGCTGATCGGCGTCGGGCTGCTCTACCGGGCCGGCTACTTCGAGCAGGGGCTGTCGGGGGACGGCTGGCAGCTCGAGCACTACCCGGCGCTGGACCCGCACGGGCTGCCGGTCAAGCTGCTGCGCCAGGCCGACGGGTCGGCCGTCGTCATCAGCGTGCCGCTGCCCGAGGGCCGCACCCTGCACGCGCACGTGTGGCGGGCACAGGTGGGCCGGGTCTCGCTGCTGCTGCTCGACAGCGACATCGAGGAGAACGCCCCCGCCGAGCGCGGGGTCACCGACCGGCTCTACGGCGGCGACGAGGACCACCGGCTGCGCCAGGAGATGCTGCTCGGCATCGGCGGCGTCCGGGCGCTGCGCGCCTACTGCCAGCTCACCGGCACCCCGCAGCCGGAGGTGTTCCACGCCAACGAGGGGCACGCCGGCTTCCAGGGCGTCGAGCGGATCCGCGAGCTCACCGAGTCGCACGGGCTGACGTTCGCCGAGGCGCTGCAGGCGGTCCGCGCCGGCACGGTGTTCACCACGCACACGCCGGTCCCCGCCGGGATCGACCGCTTCCCGCGGGCGCTCATCGAGCGCTACTTCGCCGGCTTCGGCGTCCCGCTCGAGCACCTCATCCCGCTGGGCGGCGAGGACGACCCGACGAAGTTCAACATGGCGCACATGGGCCTGCGGCTGGGTCAGCGCGCCAACGGGGTGAGCCGGCTGCACGGGCACGTCAGCCGGTCGATGTTCAGCGACCTGTGGCCCGGCTTCGACCAGGGCGACGTCCCGATCAGCTCGATCACCAACGGCGTGCACGCGCCCACCTGGACCGCCCGCGAGCTCGTGGAGCTGGGCACCCAGACCTCCAGTGACGGCGACCCGTTCGAGGGCACCGGCCCGGCGTCCTTCGACGGCGTCGACCGCATCCCGGCGCTGGAGCTGTGGAACACCCGCCGGATGCTGCGCGGCCGCCTGGTCGAGGAGGTGCGCCGCCGGCTGCGCGAGACGGCGCTGTCGCGCGGCGCGGCCGAGGCCGAGGCCGGCTGGACCGACACCGCCTTCGACCCCGACGTCCTCACCATCGGCTTCGCCCGTCGCGTGCCGTCCTACAAGCGGCTGACCCTCATGCTGCGCGACCCCGAGCGGCTGCGGGCGCTGCTGCTCGACCCCGACCGCCCGGTCCAGCTGGTCATCGCCGGCAAGAGCCACCCGGCCGACGACGGCGGCAAGCAGCTGATCCAGCAGATGGTGAAGTTCGCCGACGACCCGGCGATCCGGCACCGGATCGCGTTCCTCCCCGGCTACGACATCGGGATGGCGCGCTACCTCTACTGGGGCTGCGACGTCTGGCTGAACAACCCGCTGCGGCCGCTGGAGGCCTGCGGCACCTCGGGCATGAAGGCGGCGCTCAACGGCGGGCTCAACCTCTCCATCCGCGACGGCTGGTGGGACGAGTGGTTCGACGGCCAGAACGGCTGGGCGATCCCGACCGCCGACGGCGTCACCGACCCCGACCGCCGCGACGACGTCGAGGCGCGGGCGATCTACGACCTGCTCTCCACCCAGGTGCTGCCGCGGTTCTACGAGACCGACCGCGACGGCATCCCCACCCGCTGGGTCGAGATGGTGCGGCACACGCTGCGCGAGACCGGCCCGAAGGTGCTGGCCACCCGGATGGTGCGCGACTACGTCGAGCACCTGTACGTGCCGGCGGTGGGCTCGGCGCGGTCGATGGCCGACGGCGGGTACGCGCCGGCGCGCGACCAGGCCCTCTGGCGGGCGCGCCTGCTGGAGAACTGGTCGAGCGTGCGGGTCGCGCACGTGGAGGCCACCGGCGCCGGCGACACCCCGGAGATCGGTTCCACCCTGGCGCTGCGCGCGGAGGTGGAGCTGCCGCACCTCACCCCGGCCGACGTCGAGGTGCAGGCGGCCTACGGGCGGGTCGACGACGCCGACGGCCTGCACGAGGTGACCACGGTGCCGATGCGGCACGAGCACACCGAGGGCTCGCGGCACTGGTTCACCGCGACGCTGCCGCTCGAGCGCACCGGCGCGTTCGGCTACACCGTCCGCGTGCTGCCGCACTCCGCGCACCTGGCCGACCCCGCCGAGCTGGGGCTCGTCACGAGCGCCTGAGCGGACGGCAGGGACGCGGGGACCCCACCCGTCACGCCGGTCGCAGCGTCCCCAGGGGGCGCGGGGAACGGCGTGGCGGTGCGGTCGGACCGCACACCACGCTCGGCTGTCACTAGGCTGGCGCGCATGCCCGACCGCTGTGAAGTCCTGCCCGGAGACGCCCTCGTGGCCCGTCGCGGCGGGGGACTGCTGTGGGTCGACGCTCCCGGCTCGCCGGCTCTGGTCGCCGCCCTCCACGCCTGCCTGGGTGTGTCCGGCCCCGGCGCCGACCGCGTCCTGGGGGCCGTCGCCGCGCAGGCCGCCGCGCTCGGTGGTGGTTCGGCCTCCTTCGCCCTCGTCCTCACCGACACCAGCGCCGGGTCCGGCACCGGCGTCGCGCTGTGGTGCGGCAAGGGCCAGCCCGCCGTCGACGGCGTCCCGGTCTCCGGCCAGCCGGTCGACGGGTGCAGCCTGGCCGCCGGGTTCACCCTCGGGTCCACCCTCTACGTCGGCCCCGGCCAGGCCACGCCGCAGATGCCGCCGGGCGTCGCCTACGACCTCGTCGAGGGCGCGGTCCCCGGCTCCGGCGCGCTGCTGCAGCTGGCCGCCGTCGCCTCCGCCCCGGCCGCCGTCCCGCCGGCCACCCACACGCCGCCGTCGTCGTTCAGCGCGGGCTCGGACGCCGGCTTCGCCGCGGCGCCGTCCTACAGCGCACCGGGCGGCTCCTCGGCGTCCGGCCAGGCCGCCCGCACCGACGACGGTGGCGAGGAGACGGCGTTCTGGAAGCCCGACGCCGCCGCCTCCGCGCCGGTGCTGCGCTTCGACGACGGGCTGGTCGTGACCGTCGACGAGGACCTGGTGCTCGGCCGCCGTCCCGACAGCCACGAGCTGGTGACCGCCGGCAACGCCCGCCCGGTGCCGATCGCCGACACGCAGAACGTGCTCTCCTCGGCGCACGCGGCCATCCAGCGCCAGGGCCGCGAGGTCACGCTGACCGACCTCGGCTCGCTCAACGGCACGCACGTCGCCGGGCCCGAGGCCACCGAGTGGACCCAGCTCGAGCCCGGCGTCGCCCACCCGCTCTCCGATGGCGACCGCCTCCTGCTCGGTTGGACGGTCATCACCTACGAGCAGCCGGAGTGATCTGACGGCAGTGCCCACGGGCCCGGTCCCCTCGGGGGGCCGAGCCCGTGCCGTCCCCAGGCCCTGATCAGGGACGGCGGATGACCCGCAGCAGCCAGACGGTGCGCGGGGGGACCTCCACCGGTCCGGGCGCGACGACGGCCGGCCGCGGCGGCGCCCCGCTCGGGTACTCGGTGCTGAGCACGAACTCGTAGCCGTCGGCCCACGGCGGCCCGGGCAGCACGACGTCGACCGGCTCGGCCCCGGCGTGCAGCTGCACGAGGTAGGAGTCGTCGACCACCGGGCGGCCGCGCTCGTCGCGGTGCCGGATCGCGCGGCCGTCGAGGTACATGCCGACCGTCTGCAGGCCGTTGTCGAACCACTCCGCGGTGGTCAGCTGCCCGCCGCCGGGGGCGAACCAGGCGACGTCGCGGGTGCCGCCGGTGTGCGGGAGCTCGTGGCCCTCGAAGAACGCCTCCTGGCGCAGCACCGGCGCGTCGCGGCGCAGCCGCAGCAGGCGGCGGACGAAGGCCAGCAGGTCGCCGTCGGCGCCGTCCCAGTCGATCCAGGACACCTCGTCGTCCTGGCAGTAGGCGTTGTTGTTGCCGCCCTGGGTGCGGCCCAGCTCGTCGCCCGCGGTGAGCATCGGCACGCCGGTGGACAGCAGCAGCGTGGACAGCAGGTTGCGCTGCTGGCGGGCGCGCACGGCCCGGACCCCCGGGTCGTCGGTCGGGCCCTCGACGCCGCAGTTCCAGTTGCGGTTGTGGCTCTCGCCGTCGCGGTTGTCCTCGCCGTTGGCCTCGTTGCGCTTGCGCTCGTAGGTGACCAGGTCGGCCAGGGTGAAGCCGTCGTGGGCGGTGACGAAGTTGACGCTGGCGAAGGGGCGCCGGCCGTCGGAGCGGTAGAGGTCGGAGGAGCCGGTGAGCCGGTAGGCCAGGTCGCGCACGCCGACGCGCGCGCCGGACCACACGTCGCGCACGGTGTCGCGGTAGCGGCCGTTCCACTCGGTCCACAGCGGGGGGAAGTTGCCCACCTGGTAGCCGCCCTCGCCGATGTCCCACGGCTCGGCGATCAGCTTCACCCGGCTGACCACCGGGTCCTGGTGGACGACGTCGAAGAACGCCGAGAGCCGGTCGACGTCGTGGAAGGAGCGGGCCAGCGCAGCGGCGAGGTCGAACCGGAAGCCGTCGACGTGCATCTCGGTGACCCAGTAGCGCAGCGAGTCCATGAGCATCGCCAGCACCTGCGGGCGCCGGACGTCGAGGGTGTTGCCGCAGCCGGTGTAGTCGGTGTAGCGGGCCCGGTTCTCCCCGTGCAGCCGGTAGTAGCCGGGGTTGTCGATGCCCTTGAGCGACAGCGACGGCCCGGTGTGGTCGCCCTCGGCGGTGTGGTTGTAGACGACGTCGAGGACCACCTCGATGCCCGCGGCGTGCATCGCCTTGACCATCGCCTTGAACTCGGTCACCTGCGCACCGCCGGAACCGGCCGAGCTGTAGGCGGCGTGCGGGGCGAAGTAGCCGAGGGTGTTGTAGCCCCAGTAGTTGGTCAGCCCGCGGCGCAGCAGGTGCGGCTCGCTGACGAAGTGGTGCACCGGGAGCAGTTCGACGGCGGTGACGCCGAGGGACACCAGGTGCTCGACGAACGCCGGGTGGGCCAGCCCCGCGTAGGTGCCGCGCAGCGCCGGCGGGACGCCGGGGTGCCGCATGGTCGCGCCCTTGACGTGCACCTCGTAGACGACGGTGTCCGACCACGAGGTGCCCGGCCGCCGGTCGCCGTCCCAGGGGAAGGAGTCGTGGACGACGACGCCGCGCGGCACGAACGGCGCGGAGTCGCGCGGGTCGGCCGGGCCGGTGTCGGGGCCGTCGGCGCGGTACCCGAACAGTGCCGGGTCCAGCGTGAGGTCGCCGTCGACGGCGCGGGTGTAGGGGTCCAGCAGCAGCTTCGCCGGGTTCCACCGGTGGCCCGCGCCGGGGTCCCAGGGGCCGTGCACGCGGTAGCCGTAGCGCTGGCCGGGCCCGACGCCGGGCAGCCGGCCGTGCCAGACCTGGTGGGTGGTCTCCTGCAGCCGGTGCCGGTGCTCGGTCCCGTCGGGGTCGAACAGGCACAGGTCGACGGCGGTGGCGCCGGCCGACCAGAGCGCGAAGTTGGTGCCGGTGCCATCCCAGTGCGCCCCCAGGGGAGCGGGGGAGCCCGGCCAGACCTCGACGTCCTCGCTGCTGGTCCTCACGCGGCGATCCTGTCAACAGATCCTCCTGTCGGCCGACAGGCGGGTGGGTTGGTTGGATGGGGTCGTGTCGAGCAGTCCCGCCGTCAGCGGAGCAGAGCCCGTCGTCCGGATGAGCGGCGTGGACGTCGTCCGCGGGCAGTCGCACCTGCTCCGGGGGGTGGACTGGACCATCACCCCCGAGCAGCGCTGGGTGGTGCTGGGGCCCAACGGGGCGGGGAAGACGACGCTGCTGCAGCTGGCCGGGGCGCTCCTGCACCCGACCCGCGGGGAGGTGCAGCTGCTCGGCGAGACGATGGGTGCGGTCGACGTCTTCGAGCTGCGCCCGCGGATCGGCCTGACCAGCGCGGCGCTGGCGCAGCGGATCGAGCCGGGGGAGCGCACCGGCGACGTCGTCCTGTCCGCCGGGTACGCGATCGTCGGCCGGGGGCGGGAGCGCTACGACATCCACGACCTCTCCCGCGCGGCCGTGCTCCTGCAGCAGTGGGGCGTGCAGGCGATCGCGCACCGGCCCTTCGGCACCCTCAGCGAGGGCGAGCGCAAGCGGGTGCAGATCGCCCGCGCGCTCATGCCCGACCCCGAGCTGCTGCTGCTCGACGAGCCCGGCGCCGGGCTCGACCTCGGCGGCCGGGAGGACCTGGTCAGCCGGCTGTCCGACCTCGCCACCTACCTCTACGCCCCGGCGCAGGTGCTGGTGACCCACCACGTCGAGGAGATCCCGCCCGGCTACACCCACGCGCTGCTGCTGCGCGAGGGCGCGGTGGTGGCCTCCGGCCCGCTGTCCCAGGTGGTCACCGCCGAGGCGCTGTCGGAGACCTTCGGCCTGCCGCTGGCCCTCGAGCGCTCCGACGGCCGCTACACAGCCCGCCGCCAGGGCTGAGCGCTCCCGGCTAGCTAGGGTGCCCCCCATGGCAGCAGAGCCGGAGTTCGTGACCCTGTCGGTGGAGGACGGGGTGGGCACGATCCGCCTCGACCGCCCCAAGATGAACGCCATCGACGAGCAGCTGCACACCGAGGTCCGCGCCGCGGCGCTCGAGGCCACCCGGCGCGAGGACGTGCGCGCCGTCGTGCTCTACGGCGGGGAGCGGGTGTTCGCCGCCGGCGCCGACATCAAGGCGATGTCCCAGCTGACCGGCAGCTCGATGGTGGCGTGGGGCCGGGAGCTGACGGACAGCTTCACCACGGTGGCGCGCATCCCCAGGCCGGTCATCGCCGCCATCACCGGCTACGCCCTCGGCGGCGGCTACGAGCTCGCGCTGTGCGCCGACTTCCGGATCATGGGCGCCGGGGCGAAGGTCGGCCAGCCCGAGATCCTGCTCGGCGTCATCCCCGGAGCCGGCGGAACGCAGCGGCTGGCCCGGCTGGTCGGCCCGGCCAAGGCCAAGGACCTCGTCTTCACCGGCCGGCACGTCGGCGCCGAGGAGGCCCTCGAGATGGGCCTGGCCGACGCCGTCGTCCCCGACGCCGAGGTGTACGGGACGGCGGTCGCGATGGCCCGGAAGTTCGCCGCCGGCCCGCCGCTCGCGCTCGCCGCGGCCAAGCAGGCGATCGACGAGGGCCTCGACGGGTCCATGGAGCAGGGCCTCGCGCTGGAGAGCCGGCTGTTCGCCGGGCTGTTCGACACCGAGGACCAGGCCACCGGCATGCGCTCGTTCCTCGAGAGCGGTCCCGGCAAGGCGACCTTCACCGGGCGCTGACCCACCCGCGTCGCCCACTGTTCCCGCGACCGTCACCGCGTCCGGCCCCCGGGACGGTCCCGGTCTGTCACCATCCGCAGGGCCCGTCGGCCGAACCGACCCGCTCCCCTGGAGGACCCGTGCGATCCACCCCCACCCTGAGGACCGCGACCGTGCTGGCGGCCGCGACCCTCGTGCTGACCGCGTGCGGCGGCGACAGCGACGACAGCGGCTCGGGGGGAGGCGGCGGCTCCGACGCGGCGAGCGCCCGCTCGGCCGAGGACCTCGGCGGCATGGACGCCCTCGTCGAGGCGGCGAAGGCCGAGGGGGAGCTCAACGTCATCGCGCTGCCGCCGGACTGGGCGAACTACGGCGAGATCATCTCCGCCTTCGAGGAGGAGTACGGGATCACCGTCAACAGCGCCTCGCCCGACGGCTCCAGCCAGGACGAGCTCAACGCCGTCGAGAGCCAGCGCGGGCAGGACCGCGCCCCCGACGTCCTCGACCTGGGCACCGCCTTCGCCCGCCAGGCCCAGGCCCAGGACTTCCTGGCGCCCTACAAGGTGGAGACCTGGGACGAGATCCCCGAGGGCCAGAAGGACCCCGACGGCCACTGGTACAACGACTACGGCGGCTACATCTCCATCGGCTGCAACGCCACGGTGATCGCCGCGTGCCCGACGTCGATGGCCGACCTGCTCGACCCGCAGTACGCCGGCCAGGTCGCGCTCAACGGCAACCCGACGCAGGCCGCGGCCGCCTTCTCCGGCGTCTGGGCCGCCTCGCTGGCCAACGGCGGCAGTCTCGACGACATCGGCCCGGGCATCGACTTCTTCGCCCAGGTCAAGGAGGTCGGGAACTTCAACCCGGTCGAGATCACCCCGGCGACCATCCAGAGCGGCGAGACCCCGCTGGCCATCGACTGGGACTACCTCAACGCCGGCCTGACCGACGAGCTCGCCGAGCAGGGCGTCGACTGGCAGGTCGCCGTCCCCTCCGACGGGCTGTTCGGCGGCTACTACAGCCAGGCGATCAGCGCCTACGCCCCGCACCCGGCCGCCGCGCGGCTGTGGCAGGAGTTCCTCTACAGCGACCGCGGCCAGAACCTCTACCTGGCCGGCGGCGCCCGCCCGGTCCGGCTGCCCGCGATGGAGGAGGCCGGCACGGCCGACGCCGAGGCGCTCGCCGCCCTGCCGGAGGTCGAGGGCACCGCGGAGTTCCCGACCCAGGAGCAGGAGAGCGCCGCCCAGCAGGTGGTCGCCACCCGGTGGAACCAGGAGATCTCCGGCTGAGCACCGCAACCACGAGCGCCGCGCCGGCGTCCCGCAGGGGGCGCCGGCGCGGCGGTCTGCTGCCCGCGCTGGGCCCGGTCCTGGGCATCCTGCCCTTCCTGCTCTACGTCGCCGTCTTCCTGCTCCTGCCGGTCGGCGTGCTGGCCGTGGAGGCGTTCCGCGCCGTCGACCCGGTCACCTTCGAGGAGAGCTGGTCGACGGCGAACATCGGGACCGTCACCGGCGGCGCCTACGCGCGGTCCTACGTCGGCAGCCTCGAGCTGTCGGCGATCACCGCCGTCCTGGGCGCTGTCCTCGGCCTGGCACTCGCCTTCGCCGTCGTGACCACCCGGCGCGGCCGGCTGCTGCGCCGCCTGGTGCTCACCGCCTCGGGCGTGCTCGCCAACTTCGGCGGTGTCCCGCTGGCCTTCGCCTTCCTCGCTACCATCGGCAACGCCGGGGTGGTCACCGCGGTGCTCACCGGCCCGCTCGGCCTCGACGGCTTCCGGCTGGCCTCCCTGACCGGCCTGGCGCTGGTCTACCTGTACTTCCTGATCCCGCTCATGGTGCTGACCATCGTCCCGGCGGTCGAGGCGCTGCGGCCGCAGTGGCGGGAGGCCTCCGACGTCCTCGGCGCCAGCGGCTGGCAGTACTGGCGGTACGTCGGCGGGCCGGTGCTCGCCCCGCCGGTGCTGGGCGCGACCATGCTGCTGTTCGCCTCCGCGTTCGCCGCCTACGCCACGGCCCGGGCACTGGTGGGCAGCAGCGTCCCGCTGGTGACGCTGCAGATCGCCGACGCGCTGTCGAGCAACGTCGTCGTCGGGGCGGAGAACCTGGGCAAGGCGCTCGCGCTCGGGATGGTCGTCCTGGTGGGGCTGGTCATGGCGTTCTACACCTGGGTCCAGCGGCGCACGTCCCGGTGGCTGACGTGAGCGCGACGACGGCCGGCACCTCCACCGCCGGCGTCGCCGGGGCCGGCGGCGTCGCGCCGGAGACGCCGGTGCGGGCCGCCCGCCGCGGGCGGGGGGCATGGCGGTGGGTGGTGTTCGCCGTCCTCGGCCTGTACTTCCTGGTGCCGCTGGCGGCCTCGGTGTGGTTCACCGTCCGCAGCCGCGACGGCGTCACCGCCGACGTCTACACGAGCATCCCGACCGCCGAGGGGTTCACCGAGAACTTCGGCCGGTCGCTGGCCCTCGGTGCGCTCACCGTGCTCATCGCGCTGCTGCTCATGGTGCCCACCGTGGTGCTCGTGGAGCTGCGGCTGCCGCGGCTGCGCCCGCTGGTGGAGCTGCTCACGCTGGTCCCGCTGCTGCTGCCGCCGATCGCGCTGGTCGTGGGCGTGCGCAGCGTGCTGGCCTGGGCGCCCGAGTACTTCCTCGGGACCCCGCTGGCCGAGGCGTTCTTCGCCCTCCAGGAGCCGGCACTGCCGTGGATCCTGGTGCTCGTCTACGTCGTCCTGGCGCTGCCCTTCGTCTACCGCGCGCTGGACGCTGGGGTCCGCGGTGCGCAGCTGCGCACGCTGACGGAGGCCGCGCGGGTGCTCGGCGCCTCCTGGCCGCGGGTGATGCTCTCGGTGGTGCTGCCGGTGCTGCGGACCTCGGTGCTCAACGCCGCCTTCCTCACCCTCGCTCTCGTGCTGGGGGAGTTCACCGTGGCGAACATCCTCGGCTTCGAGACCTTCCCGACCTGGATCGTGCGCATCGCCGGCTCGCAGCCACGGCTGTCGGTCGCCGTCTCGGTGCTCTCGCTGCTCCTGACCTGGGCGCTGCTGTTGCTGATCTCCGCGCTGGACCGCCGGCGCCGCGAGGAGGACCCCGCATGACCGCCGCTCCCGAGCCCGGGACCGTGGCCGCCGAGATGCCCGGCCGGGCGCCGGCCCGCGCCGCCGCGCCCGCCGACCTGCGCGAGCAGCCACCGGTCGGCGTCCGCCTCGAGGGGCTGACCCGCCGCTACGGCGGGGTGCTCGCGCTCGACGGGCTCGACCTCGACGTCGCCGGCGGGGAGTTCCTCGCGCTGCTCGGTCCCTCCGGTTGCGGCAAGACGACGGCGCTGCGTGCCATCGCCGGCTTCGAGGTCCCCGACGCCGGCCGGGTGTGGTTCGACCGCCGCGACGTCACGGCGATCCCGCCGAGCAGGCGCGACGTCGGCATGGTGTTCCAGGCCTACAGCCTCTTCCCGAACATGACCGTCGCCGAGAACGTCGCCTTCGGGCTGCGGGTGCGCCGCCGGGACAAGGCCGAGCGCGCCGGGCGGGCCGCGGAGCTGCTCGAGCTGGTGGGGCTCGCCGACCGCGCGCAGCGCTACCCGCACCAGCTCTCCGGCGGCCAGCAGCAGCGGGTCGCGCTGGCCCGCGCCCTGGCCGTGGCGCCGCAGGTGCTGCTGCTCGACGAGCCGCTGTCGGCGCTGGACGCGCAGGTGCGGGTGCAGCTGCGCGACGAGATCCGCCGCATCCAGCTCGAGCTCGGCATCACCACGGTGTTCGTCACCCACGACCAGGCCGAGGCGCTGTCGGTGGCCGACCGGGTCGGCGTCATGCGGGCCGGCCGGCTGGAGCAGGTGGCCTCGCCCGACGACCTCTACGAGCGCCCGGCGACGGCGTTCGTGGCCGGCTTCGTCGGCACGATGAACCGCATCCCCGCCGTGCTCGGCGACGGCGACGTGGAGTTCCTCGGCGTCCGCCGCGAGGTGCTCGGTGCCGCGCCCGCGGCCGGGCCGGCGTTCGCGCTGGTGCGGCCGGAGGCGCTGGAGGTCGAGGGCGACCCGCGCGGTCCCGGCCGGGTGGTGACGCGCACGTTCTCCGGCGCCGTCACGCGGCTGACCGTCGCGCTGCCCGACGGCGTCGAGGTGCAGGCCGACGTCCCCAGCGCCGGCAGCCAGGGCCTCACGCCCGGGACGCCGGTCACCGTCACCCCCGCCGAGCGCCCCGCCCTCGTCGAGCCGGCCGACCTCACGCCGTGAGCTGGAAGACGACCACGGTGGCGTCGTTGAGGTTCGTCACGTAGGCCCGCCGCCCGTCCGGCGACACCGCCACGCTGGTGGGGCCGTCGCCGGTCGGGGGGCTCGCGGTCACCTCGAGCGTCCGGGCGTCGACCACCGACATGGTGTCGGACTCCACGTCGGCGGTGTAGAACCGCGCCCCGTCCGCCGCCCACGAGACGTCCTGGGGGCGCGTGCCGACGGCCCGGCTGCCCAGCGGCGTGTCGGTCGCGGTGTCGACGAGGAACGCCTCGCTGCTGTCGAAGGCCACCACGGCGACCCGGCTGCCGTCGGGTGAGATCGCGACGCTGTGGGGCGAGACCCCGGCGGGGATCTCCTGCACGACCCGGCCGCCGTCGGCCAGGTCCAGCACCGAGAGCACGCCGGACTCGTGGTTGGCGGTGTAGGCGCGCCGGCCGTCGGCGGACACGGCGATCCAGTGCGGGTTCTCCGGCACGGCGTAGGAGTCCACCGTCTCGCCGGTGGTGGTGTCCACCACCTGGACGCGGCCCTCGTTGTGCAGGGGGACGTAGAGCCACCGGCCGTCCGGGGAGGTCGCCGGCGCGTACGGGCGCAGCCCCACCTCGATGGTCTGCAGCACCGCGTTGGTCGTCGTGTCGACGACGACGACGGCGTGCACGCTGTTCGGGTCGTCGTACACCGTGACGTAGGCCCGGCTGCCGTCCGGCGAGAAGGTGATGAACTGCGGAGGACCGGCCGGGATCGGGATCCGCGACGAGTCGACCTGCGAGGTCAGGTCGAGGACGCTGACGAACCCCTGCGTCCGGTGGGCGATGTAGGCGTAGCGGCCGTCGGGCGCGATGGCGATGAAGCCCGGCGTGGGCGGCACGGAGATGGGGTCGCCGAGTTGCGTCGGCACCGCGAGGCTGACCGGTGGGGGTGCGCTCGACGAGGGCGGTGCCGTGGTCGCCTCGGGGGCGAGGGTGCTGCCCGGCGTGCCGGTGGGCGTGCCGGCGGCGTCGGCTCCTCCCCGGTCGAGGGGCCACAGGAAGACCGCGAGCCCCGCGGCGACCAGGACGAGGACCAGCGCGCTGACCAGCGCGATCCGCCGGCGACGTGGACGCGGGGCCCGGCCGGGGCCGCCGGGCGGGGCCGGGGCGGCGGGCAACTGCTGCACGGAGCTGTGCGCGCCGTCGCCGGAGCGCACGCCCAGCACGGTCGGCGGGGCCGCGGCGGTCCTCGCCGGCTCGGTGGTCCGCTCCGGTGGGGTCGTCCCGGGCCCGGGTGGCCCACCCGGTGCGCCGGCCGGCTCCAGCGCCAGGCGAGCGGCGTCGACCAGTGCGCGCGGTGTCGGGTAGCGGTCCTCGGGACGCTTGGCCATGCCCCGGGCGATCACCGCGTCCAACGCCGGGGGCACCCCCGCGACCAGCTCGCTGGGCCGGGGCGGGTCGACGTAGAGGTGGGCGTAGAGCAGCGCCGGGAGGTCCTCGCCGCGGAAGGGACGGCGCCCGGTGAGGCACTGGGCCAGGACGCAGGCCAGGGAGTAGACGTCCACCCGCCCGTCGATCGGCTGGTCGGTGAAGCGCTCGGGCGCCATGTAGTCGAGGGTGCCGACCGTCGCGCCGGTGATCGTCAGCGACGTCCGGGTGCTGCCGATGGACCGGGCGATGCCGAAGTCGACGACGTACACGAAGTCGGTGGCCGTCACCAGGACGTTGCTCGGCTTGACGTCCCGGTGCACCAGGTGGTCGGCGTGCGCGGCCTCCAGGGCGTCGGCGACCTGCGACAGCAGCGCCACCGTCCGTGCCGGCGGCAGCGGTCCCTCCGTGAGCAGGGCGCCGAGGTCGCGGCCGTCGACCAGGCGCATGTCGATGAACAGGCGGCCGTCGATCTCGCCGTAGTCGTGGATCGGGATGACGTGGGGCTCGCGCAGCCGCGCGGCGACGTGCGACTCGCGCCGGAAGCGGCTGGCGAACTCCGGGTCCCCGTTGAGGTTCTCCGGCAGGAGCTTGAGGGCGACCAGGCGCTCGCGGCGGGTGTCCCGCGCGCGCCAGACCTCACCCATCCCGCCGACGCCCAGCACCTCCTCGAGGAGGTACGGGCCGAACTCTCGGGACATGGAGGCTCCTCGCCTGACCGGCCGGACAGGCAACTCCGGCGCCGGGGGAGGGTAGGCACCACGGTCCCGCCCGGGCCCGGCCGTCGGCCGCACGCGCGCCCGACCGCCTCCCTCTGCGCCGCGTCCCACCACGGTGCAGTCCCGCGGCGACGCAGCGTGCGCAGCCGGTCCGGACGGTGCACGAGGATGGCCCGGTGAGCGAGTCCCAGACCCCTGACGAGGTCACCGACGTCGACCGGTCCGATCGCGCCGGGCGGGCGTGGCTGGAGCGGGCGATCGCCGCCGTGGAGGCCGACGGCGTGCGCAGCGCCGACACCCACCTGCTCGTGTACCCGCTGCCGCCGGAGTGGGGCGTCGACCTCTACCTCAAGGACGAGTCGACGCACCCGACCGGCAGCCTCAAGCACCGGCTGGCCCGCTCGCTGTTCCTGCACGCGCTGTGCTCGGGCTGGATCACCGAGGGCAGCACCGTCGTCGAGGCCTCCAGCGGGTCGACGGCGGTCAGCGAGGCCTACTTCGCCCGGATGCTGGGCCTGCCCTTCGTGGCGGTGATGCCCGCCTCGACCAGCCCGGAGAAGGTCGCGCTCATCGAGTCCCACGGCGGGCGGTGCACCTTCGTGGAGAAGGCGCCGGAGATGTACGACGAGGCCCGCCGGCTGGCCGCCGAGACCGGCGGTCACTACCTGGACCAGTTCACCCACGCCGAGCGGGCCACCGACTGGCGCGGCAACAACACCATCGCCGAGTCGGTGTTCGAGCAGATGGCCCTCGAGCGCCACCCGGTGCCCGAGTGGGTCGTCGTCGGCGCCGGGACCGGCGGCACGAGCGCGACCTTCGGCCGCTACCTGCGCTTCCGGCGGCACCCGACCCGGCTGGCCGTCGTCGACCCGGAGAACTCGGCCTTCTTCCCGGGCTGGGTGGAGGACGAGCCGGCCTGGACCACCGGGATGCCCAGCCGGATCGAGGGGATCGGACGGCCGCGGGTGGAGCCGTCGTTCCTGCCGTCGGTGGTGGACCGGATGATCCGCGTCCCCGACGCCGCCTCGCTCGCGGCGGTGCGGCACCTGCAGCGGGCCACCGGGCGGCGGGCCGGCGGCTCGACCGGCACCAACCTCTGGGGCGCGTTCCGGCTGGTCGCCGAGATGGTCGCGGCCGGGCGCAGCGGCAGCGTCGTCACCCTGCTCTGCGACGGCGGCGAGCGGTACGCGCACACGTACCACTCCGACGAGTGGGTGGCCGGGTGCGGCCTGGACCTGGCGCCCTCCACGGCCGTCCTGGACGAGTTCGCCGCCACCGGACGATGGACGGCGTGACGGGGTTCACCGGCACCCCGGCTCGGTGCGCCGTTACCCCGCAGTAACCTCCACTATCGGAGCCAGGCGGGCCGCGGCCCGCGTCCCCCATGACCGATCGCGGAGGTAGGTCTGGCGATGAACATCGTCGTTCTGGTCAAGCAGGTCCCCGACTCCGGCACCCAGCGTTCGCTGGACCCGTCGGACAACACCGTCGCCCGCGCCACCGCGGACAACGTCATCAACGAGATCGACGAGTACGCGATCGAGGAGGCGCTGCAGGTCCGCGACCGCGAGGGCGGCGAGGTCACCATCCTCACCGTCGGCCCGGGCAGCGCCACCGACGCCATCCGCAAGGCCCTCTCCATGGGCGCGGACAAGGCGGTGCACGTGCAGGACGACGCCATCCACGGCTCCTGCGCGATCCAGACCTCGGCGGTCCTCGCCGCGGCGCTGCAGCAGATGGAGTACGACCTGGTGCTCACCGGCGCCACGTCGACCGACGGCCAGGTCGCGGTCATGCCGGCGCTGCTCTCCGAGCGGCTGGGCATCCCGCAGCTGTCGGGGGCGCAGAAGCTGACCGTGGAGGGCTCGACGGTGAAGGTCGAGCGGCAGACCGACGGCGGCTTCTGGGCCCTGGAGGCCCCGCTGCCGGCGATCGTGTCCACCTGGGACACCATCAACGAGCCGCGCTACCCCTCCTTCAAGGGGATCATGGCCGCCAAGAAGAAGCCCGTGGAGACCAAGTCGCTGGCCGACCTCGGGATCGACCCCTCCACCGTGGGCCTGGCCACCGCCACCAGCGCGGTCGTGGACTTCACCGGCCGCCCGCCGAAGGGCGAGGGCGTCAAGGTCACCGACGAGGGCAACGGCGCGCAGGAGCTCGTGGGCTACCTCGCCAGCCAGAAGCTCGTCTGACCCGGCCGCGATCGAAGCGAAGAGGAGACTGAACAGTCATGGCAGAGGTCCTGGTCCTCGTCGAGCTGAACCCGGCCGACGGCACCGTCCGCAAGGGCACCCTCGAGGCGCTCACCGCCGCCCGTGCGCTCGGTGAGGTCTCGGCGGTCGTCGCCGGCGGCCCCGGCGTCGCCGCCGGCGCCCGCGAGCAGCTGGCCGAGTACGGCGCGGCGAAGGTCTACGTCGCCGAGTCCCCGGAGATCGACGAGTACCTCGTCGCCCCGAAGGCCGAGGTGCTCGCCCAGCTCGTGCAGCAGGCGTCCCCGGCCGCCGTCGTCATCCCGTCCTCCCCGGAGGGCCGCGAGGTCGCCGGCCGGCTGGCGCTGAAGACCGGCAGTGGCTTCCTCACCGACGTCACCGAGATCGCCGCCGACGGCACCGCCACCCAGGTGGTCTTCGCCGGCGCGCAGATCGTGCACTCCAAGGTCACGGTCGGCACGCCGATCTACACGCTGCGCGGCAACTCCGTGACCCCCGAGCCGGCCCCTGCCGCCGGCGAGGAGGTCCCGGTGCAGGTCAGCCTCTCCGACCAGGCGAAGCAGACCCGCGTCGTGGACAAGGTCGTCGAGATGAAGAGCAACCGCCCGGAGCTGACCGAGGCCTCGATCGTCGTCTCTGGCGGCCGCGGTGTGGCCAGCGCCGAGAACTTCTCGATCATCGAGGGCCTGGCCGACTCCCTCGGCGCCGCCGTGGGTGCCTCGCGTGCCGCGGTCGACTCCGGTTTCTACCCGCACAGCTTCCAGGTCGGGCAGACCGGCAAGACCGTCTCGCCGCAGCTCTACATCGCCGTCGGCATCTCCGGCGCCATCCAGCACCGCGCCGGCATGCAGACCTCGAAGACCATCGTGGCCGTCAACAAGGACCCCGAGGCCCCGATCTTCGAGCTGGCCGACTTCGGCGTCGTCGGCGACCTGTTCCAGGTCGTCCCCGCCGCCACCGAGCAGATCGCGGCCCGTAAGTAACGGACCTCGCTCCAGCACGTCGCCACGGGCGCCGATCCCTCCCGGGGTCGGCGCCCGTCGGCGTGTGAGGGGGGTCCCCGGCGTCCCCCGGTCGGGTCCGTCGTGCGCGACTAACCTGGGCCGGTGACCTACCTCGACCACGCGGCCACCACGCCGGTGCTCCCCGAGGTCCTGGCCGCCATGACCGAGCAGTGGGGCCGGGTGGGCAACGCCTCGTCGCTGCACGCCGGCGGCCGCGCCGCGCGCCGGGCCGCCGAGCAGTCCCGCGAGCGGCTGGCCGAGGCGCTGGGTGCCCGCCCGTCGGAGGTGCTGTTCACCGGCGGCGGCACCGAGAGCGACAACCTCGCGGTCAAGGGCCTGTTCTGGGCGCGGCGGGAGGCCGACTCGCGCCGCCGGCGTCTGGTGGTGAGCCCGGCGGAGCACCACGCCGTCCTCGACAGCGCCGAGTGGCTGGCCAAGCACGACGGCGCCGAGGTCACCTGGCTGAGCCTGACGCCCACCGGCCGCGTGACGCCCGAGGCCCTCGCCGACGCGCTCGGGAACGGGTCCGACGTCGCGATGGCCAGCGTGATGTGGGCCAACAACGAGATCGGCACGGTGAGCGACGTCGCCGCGCTGGCCGCCACCGCGCACGCGGTCGGGGTGCCGCTGCACACCGACGCCGTGCAGGCCGTCGGCCAGGTGCCGGTCGACTTCACCGCCAGCGGCGTCGACGCGCTGACCATGACCGGGCACAAGCTCGGCGGGCCGATGGGCGCCGGGGCGCTGCTGCTGCGCCGCGACGTCGAGTGCACGCCGCTGCTGCACGGCGGCGGTCAGGAGCGCGACGTCCGCTCCGGCACCCTCGACGTGCCGGCCATCGCCGGCCTCGCCGTCGCGGCGACCACCGCCGTCACCTCCCGCGTCGACCGGGCCGCCCGGCTGGCGGCGCTGCGCGACCGGCTGGTGGCCGGGGTGCTCGAGCAGGTGCCCGACGCGCAGCTCAACGGCGCACCGCTCGACGACCTGCTCGACGGGACGGTCGCCGGCGGCCCGGGACGGCTGCCGGGCAACGCGCACCTGTCCTTCCCGGGCGCCGAGGGCGACGCGCTGCTCATGCTGCTCGACGCCCGCGGCATCGAGTGCTCCACGGGCTCGGCCTGCAGCGCCGGCGTCGCGCGGCCCAGCCACGTGCTCACCGCGGTCGGCGCCGAGGCCGACCGGGCGCGCAGCTCGCTGCGGTTCAGCCTGGGGTCGACGAGCACCGACGACGACGTCGACGCCCTGCTGGCCGTCATCGCCCCCGTGGTCGAGCGCGCCCGCCGGGCGGGGAGGTAGCGCCGGTGCGCGTCCTCGCCGCCATGAGCGGGGGAGTGGACTCGGCGGTCGCCGCCGCCCTCGCCGTCGACGCCGGGCACGACGTCACCGGTGTGCACCTCGCGCTCTCGCCCGAGCGGCAGACCCTGCGCAGCGGCGCCCGCGGCTGCTGCAGCGTCGAGGACGCCCACGACGCGCGCCGGGTCGCCGACGAGCTGGGCATCCCGTTCTACGTCTGGGACCTCGCCGAGCGGTTCACCGAGGACGTCGTCGACGACTTCGTGGCCGAGTACGCGGCCGGCCGCACCCCCAACCCCTGCCTGCGGTGCAACGAGAGGATCAAGTTCACCGCGGTGCTCGACCGGGCGCTCGCGCTCGGCTTCGACGCCGTCGTCACCGGCCACCACGCACGGCTGGTCGACGGGCAGCTGCGCCGGTCGGTGGACGCGGCCAAGGACCAGTCCTACGTCCTCGGCGTGCTCACCGCCGACCAGCTGGCCGGCGCGCGGTTCCCGCTCGGCTCGATGACCAAGGAGCGGGTGCGCGCGATCGCCGCCGAGCGCGGCTTCGCCGTCGCCACCAAGCCCGACTCGCACGACATCTGCTTCATCCCCGACGGTGACACCCGCGGGTTCCTGACCCGCCGCCTCGGCGTGCACCCGGGGCCGGTCGTCGACGCCGCCACCGGGACCACGGTCGGCACCCACGAGGGCACGCACGGCTTCACGGTCGGCCAGCGGCGCGGGCTGGGCATCGCGGTGGGCGACCAGCGGCCGCGCTACGTCCTGTCGATCGAGCCGGTGACCCGCACCGTGACCGTGGGGACCGCCGACCTGGCCGGGGTCGCCGGGGTCCGTACCGCGCCGCCCACCTGGACCGGGCCGGCGCCGCAGCTCCCGCTGCGTGCCGAGGTGCAGCTGCGGGCGCACTCGGCCGCCGTCCCGTGCAGGGTGGCCGCCGGACCGGACGGCGGACTGGTCATCGACCTCGACGAGGCGCAGCGCGGCGTCGCCCCCGGGCAGTCGGCCGTCCTCTACGCACCCGACCCGGTCCGCGGCGACCTGGTGCTCGGACAGGGGACCGTCGCCGGCTAGCGGCGTGTTCCCAGAACGTCATCCGCCGTACCTGGTGCCGGACCGGTCCGTCACCTAACGTGTCCCTCGAGCCACTCTCTGAGCATCTCTGAGGAGCTCGGCTCACGATGCCCGCTCCGGGCCGCCGTCGTCCGGCGGCCTGCTCCGCATGTCCTCCGGAGGACTCCTTGCGCCGAACGCGCTTCACCCTGGCGGCCGCCCTCGCGACCGCCACCATGGCCGGCCTGCTCGCCGCGCCCACCGTGGCCGCTGCCGCACCGGGCAACGGTGCCGGCGGGCTCCTCGTCCAGCTCGTCGCCATGAACGACTTCCACGGCCGGATCAGCCCCCAGACCGGTGGCGACGGCGAACTGGTCACCTCGCCCGGCCCGGACGGGAACTACGCCACGACGGCGGACAACGTCACCGAGAAGGTCGGTGGCGCCGCCAACATCGCCACCACCCTCGGCGACATCCGCGAGGCGTGGGGCGGCCCGGGGAAGAACACCTTCTTCGTCGGCGCCGGTGACCTCGTCAGCGCCTCGCCGTTCAACTCGAGCGTCTTCAAGGACGAGCCGACCATCGAGGTGCTCAACGCGCTCGGCCTCGACTTCTCCTCCGTCGGCAACCACGAGTTGGACCGCGGCCAGGAGGAGCTCTACCGGATCTCCGGCGCCACCGACGACCAGTTCTCCGACGACGTCACCGCCTGCGAGGGCATCGTGGTCGGGGTGGACGGCTGCTTCGGCGAGGGCGAGCACTCCTTCGAGGGCGCCCAGTTCCCGTACCTCGCGGCCAACGTGACCGACACGGCCACCGGCCGGCCGATCCTCCCGCCCTACGAGGTCGTGCAGACCACCGGCAACCGGAAGGTCGGCCTGATCGGCGTCGTCACCGACGACACCCCGAACATCGTCGCCGCTTCGGGCATCGAGGGCCTGACCTTCGGCGACGAGGCCACCGCGATCAACCGCTACGCGGGCGAACTGCAGGCCCAGGGCGTCCAGGCGATCGTCGTCATGGTCCACGAGGGCGGCACGCAGGGTCCGGGCGGCGGTTACGACCGCTGCGTCGGCGCCATGGCCGGCACTCCGATCGGCGCCATCAACTCCGCGGTCGCGCCGTCGGTCGACGTCATCATCAGCGCGCACACCCACGTCCCCTACGACTGCGTGCTACCCGACCCGGCCGGCAACCCCCGCCTGGTCACCCAGGCCGGCTTCTACGGCAAGGCGCTGACCGACATCCAGTTCCGCATCGGCAGCGACGGCGACGTGATCCGGTCCACCGCGACCGCCACCAACGTCCCCGTCCGGCAGACGTCGCCGGACCCGGCGATCCAGTCCATCGTCGGCTACTGGGAGGCCCGTGCGGCCGAGGCCGGCAACATCCCGGTCGGCACCCAGACGGCCGACCTCGACCGCGCCTACCGTGCCGGGGCCCCCGTCCGCGACTCGGAGTCCTCGCTGGGCAACCTGGTCGCCGATGCCCAGCTGGCGGCCTTCCCGGGCGCCGACGTGGCGTTCATGAACCCGGGCGGATTGCGTGCGGACATCAACTGCGCGTCCTCCAGCCCCGAGGACCCGAGCGGGACGATCACCTACGCCGAGACGTTCGCGGTCCAGCCCTTCAGCAACACGGTCAACACCGTGCAGCTGACCGGCGCCGGGATCGAGCAGGTGCTCGAGCAGCAGTGGGCGACCCGCGGCGGTGCCGCGAGCTTCCTGCAGCTGTCGGTGGCCGGACTGACCTACTCGTTCGACCCGCGCCTGCCGGCCGGCAGCCGGATCGACCCGGCGTCCATCAGCATCGGTGGTCGGCCCCTGGACCTCGCCGCGACCTACACGGTCGTGGCGAACTCCTTCCTGATCGCCGGCGGTGACTCCTTCACGGCGTTCGTCGGCGGCCGCCCGGTCGGGGCCACGGTGGCGATCGGACCGAACGACGTCGACGCGTTCAACGCCTACCTGGCCACGCAGACCGGGCCGGTCGCCCCGCCGGCGCTGGACCGCGCCGTGTCGCTCGACCCGGCTGCCCAGTTCGACGACGACCTGTCCGGTCGGACCGCCTGCTGATCGCCTGACCGGCAGGGGAGCCACGGCGGCGGCGGTACTACCGTCGCCGCCGTGGCCTCTCCGATCGACCAGCCCAGTACCGACCCGAGGCCGGCTCCCGCAGCGTGGGGGCCGGCCTCGGGCGTCGGGTCGGTGCCCGGCACCGACCCGGCCGAGGCGCTGCGCGTCGTGCTGGGCGAGCTGCCCGGCCTCCCGCACCTGCCCGAGCTGCCCGCCCGCGGGGCCGGCGCCGACCTGATCGGGCGCAGCGCCGCACTCCTCGTCGACCTCGCCGTCGACCTCACCCCGGCCGGCTGGCGCCTCGTGCCGCGTGCCGGCCACGACCTGCGCCGCGCACAGGAGTTCCTCGCCCGGGACCTCGACGCCCTGCACGACGTCGCCGAGCGCCACTCCGGCCCGTTCAAGGTCCAGGCCACCGGGCCGTGGACGCTGGCGGCCGGCCTGGAGCGGGAGCGGGGGGAGCGGGCCGTCGTCGACCCCGGCGCCCGCCGCGACCTCGGGCAGTCGCTGGCCGAGGGCATCGCCGAGCACGTCGCCGCCGTCGCGGCCCGCGTGCCCGGGGCACAGGTCGTCGTCCAGCTCGACGAGCCGTCCCTGCCCGCGGTCCTGCAGGGTGGCCTGCCGACGGCGAGCGGGTTCGGCCGGCTGCCCGCCGTCGCCGCCCCCGACGTCGAGGCGGAGCTGAGCGCGGTCATCGCCGCCGTGCCGGCGCCCGTGGTCGTGCACTGCTGCGCCCACCGGGCACCGCTGGACCTGCTGCGCGCCGCCGGCGCCGACGGGCTGTCGTTCGACCTGGGACTGGTCCAGGACCTCGACGCCCTCGGGACGGCGGTCGACGCCGGCGTCCACCTGCTCCCCGGCGTCGTCCCCGGCACCGGCACGGTGCTGCCGGCGCCGAAGGCCACCGCCTCGCGACTGCAGGCGTGGTGGCGCGAGCTCGGGTTCGCCGCCGACGAACTGCACGAGGCCGTGACGCTCACCCCGGCCTGCGGGCTGGCCGGCGCGAGCCCGGTCTACGCGCGGGCCGCCATGACCCACGTCAGCGAGGCTGCGAGGTACCTCCTGCCGGAGTGACACCCCATCGGGGAACGCCGGGTTCGGCGTCGTACGCGCCGGATACCGTCGTCGCCGTGAGCACGGACGCGGAAGTCGATGCCCCGCAGGTCGCCGCGGTCGTCGACCGGCAGGACCTCACCGAGGTCCCCGACGAGGCGCGCACCCGTCACCGCGACCTGTCCGAGGAGCTGGACCGCTACGCCTTCGCGTACTACGTGCGCGACGAGCCGCTGGTCAGCGACGGGCAGTACGACGCGCTCATGGCCGAGCTCAAGGTCCTCGAGGCGCAGCACCCGGCGCTGCTGACCCCGGACTCGCCGAGCCAGAAGGTCAACGGCGGCTTCACCGCCACGTTCGCGCCCGTGCGGCACCTCGAGCGCATGCAGAGCCTGGACAACGTCTTCGACGGCGACGAGCTGTCGGCGTGGGCCGGGCGGGTCACCCGCGACGCCGGCGCGGTCGGCGCCTGGCTGTGCGAGCTGAAGGTCGACGGCGTGGCGGTGGCGCTGGTCTACGAGCACGGCCGGCTGGTGCGCGCGGCCACCCGGGGCGACGGCACGACGGGGGAGGACGTCACCGCCAACGTCCGCACCATGGACGACGTCCCGCAGCAGCTCACCGGCGATGACGTGCCCGAGCTGCTCGAGGTCCGCGGCGAGATCTACTTCCCGATCTCCGGCTTCGCCGACGTCAACGCCGGGATGGTGGAGCAGGGCAAGGCGCCGTTCGCCAACCCGCGCAACGCCGCGGCCGGGTCGCTGCGACAGAAGGACCCGCGGATCACCGCCTCGCGGCCGCTGCGGCTGGTCGTCCACGGCCTCGGGGCCCGCCGTGGCTTCGACACCGAGCGGCAGTCGGGGTCCTACGAGCGGCTGCGCGCCCTGGGGCTGCCGGTGAGCAGCCGGTACGAGGTGGTCGACGACCTCGAGGCGGTGTGGGCCTTCATCGAGCGGTACCGCGAGCAGCGGCACTCGGTGGAGCACGAGATCGACGGCGTCGTCGTGAAGGTCGACCAGGTGGCGCTGCAGCGGCGGCTGGGTTCGACCTCGCGGGCGCCGCGCTGGGCGATCGCGTTCAAGTACCCGCCGGAGGAGGCCACGACCAAGCTCCTCGACATCCGGGTCAACGTCGGGCGCACCGGCCGGGTGACGCCGTTCGGCTACATGGAGCCGGTCAAGGTCGCGGGCTCCACCGTGCAGCTGGCCACCCTGCACAACGCCAGCGAGGTCAGGCGCAAGGGGGTGCTCATCGGCGACACGGTCGTCATCCGCAAAGCGGGCGACGTCATCCCCGAGATCCTCGGGCCGGTGGTGGCCGCGCGGACCGGCGACGAGCACGAGTTCCTGATGCCGACGCACTGCCCGGAGTGCGGCACCGAGCTGCGGCACGAGAAGGAGGGCGACGCCGACATCCGCTGCCCCAACGCGCGGTCGTGTCCCGCGCAGCTGCGGGAGCGCGTCTTCCACGTCGCCGGCCGCGGCGCCTTCGACATCGAGGTGCTCGGCTATGAGGCGGCGGTCGCGCTGCTCGCCGAACACCTGCTCGAGGACGAGGGCGACGTCTTCGACCTCACCGAGGACGCGCTGTGCCGCACGAGCTTCTTCACCAAGAAGGACGGCACCCTCTCGGCCAACGGGCAGCGGCTGCTGGCCAACCTCCAGGCGCGCAAGGACGTGCCGCTGTGGCGCGTCCTGGTGGCGCTGTCGATCCGGCACGTCGGCCCGACCGCCGCGCAGGCACTGGCCCGCGACTTCCGCTCGCTGGACCGGATCGCCGCGGCATCGGAGGAAGAGCTCGCCGCCGCCGACGGTGTGGGCCCGACCATCGCCCGCTCGGTGCGCGACTGGTTCGCCGTCGACTGGCACCGCGAGGTCGTGGAGAAGTGGCGGCGGGCCGGCGTCTCGCTGGCCGACGCCGGCGAGGACGCCCCGCCCGGGCTGCTCACCGGCGTCACCGTCGTCGTCACCGGGTCGCTGCGCGACCACAGCCGCGACCAGGCGATCGCCGCGATCCAGGAGCGCGGCGGCAAGGTGACCGGCTCGGTGTCGAAGAAGACCGGCTTCGTGGTGGTCGGCGCCGATCCCGGCAGCAAGTACGACAAGGCCGTGCAGGTGAAGGCGCCGATCCTCGACGACGACGGCCTGCGCGTGCTGCTCGAGGAGGGTCCCGACGCCGCCCGCGCCGTCGCGACGATCGGGGACGGGAGCGAGCTCGACGAGGCGGAGGCCGTGCCGTCCGAGACGGCAGGTGCAGGACCGGCCACGCCGAAGGCGAGGACGAGGAGCAGACGGGCGAAGGCAGCCGACGCGGAGTCCGAGCCGGTGGAGTCCGAGCCGGTGGAGTCCGAGCCGGTGGAGGCGCAGCCGTCCGGAGGCTGAGTCCGGACGTCCCGGGGCTGCGTGCGCCGGAGAACGTGCATGGCCGGCCCGGGCGTCAGTAGGGCGGCGGCTCGGTGACGGCGGTGAGACCGGACGGGGTGGTGACGGTGAGGGTCGCGTCGGGTCCGAGCCGGTGGGTCCAGCCGGGGGCCTGGTGCTTGCCGCGGTGGTCGGTGGTGCACAGGCCGGCGAGGTTGGCTGCGGAGGTGGGGCCGTCGGGCCAGCGGTGGACGTGGTCGAGGTCGCCGTGTGCCGGTACGCGCCGGCGGCAGCCGGGGAAGCGGCAGCGGCGGTCGCGGGCGCGGGTGAAGCGGTCGAGGGCGGCCTCAGGGCGGTAGCCGGGGCTGTCGGCGGGTGGGCCGAGTCCGGGGCGGCCGGTGAGGTCGTGGTCGCAGTGCTCGGGTCGGCGGCGGCAGGCAGGTCGGCCGCAGGTGCCGGTGCGGCGGAGTGCAGGCAGGTCGGTGAGGGCGATCAGAGCGCCGGTGACGGCGTCGGTGAGGGCGATGCGCGGCCGGTCGGCGAGCCCGCCGCCGGCGGTGCGACCGAGCAGATCGGCCAGCGAGGCGCGGTCGCGGTCGGCGGCGACGGTCAGGGCGGTGAGTGCGTCACCGGCCGCCGACACCCGGCCCGCGGGGCTGGTGGCCCACACGGCCTCGTCCGCGGCATCCGCGCGCTCGGCGGTGCCGACCATCCGGCGGGCGGAGCTCAGGGCGCGGTCGAGGACCAGCAGGGCCTCGCTCGCGTCCTCGACCGCCCGGTCGGCCGCTGCCCACCACTCACCGCCCGGGCGCGAGGCGACGTCGTCGGGCTGAGGGGCGCTGCCTCCCGTAAGAGGTGGAGGTGCAGTACCCGAGCCTTCGACCATGGCGCCGGGATGGTCGTCCGGGTCCGGCGGCATGACGGGGTCCTCGCCGAAGGCCTGGCGGACGAGGTCGTCGAGCCAGCGGTCGAAGTCCTCGGCGCTCAGCTCCGCTGCGGCCCGGTCGACCGGTCCACCTTCGGTGTCGACGGGCTCACCGCCCGCGGACCATTGGGGCGGGAGACCGCCGGAGCCCTTCTGGATGTCGGGCTCAGTACTCGGGTCGGGGTCGGTCGGTGGCAGGCCGGTGAAGGCGCGGGCGAGCTGGCGGGCCATCTCGGCGGGCACGACCTGCCCGTCGACCTCCCCGGGTCCATCGCCGCCGAGCATCGTGGGTACCGAGGCGACGAGGGTCAGCAGCGCCTGCACCGGCGGCAGGTCGGCCTCGCCGGGCCGCAGCACCAGGTCCAGCAGGGCGTCGACCGTCTGCTGCCCGCGGCTGCGGGGATCGGCCGGATCGGTTTCCAGCGCGTCGACGTAGGCCGACAGCGCGCGCACGAACGCCTGCGCCTCCGGGGTGCTGCAGATGACGGTGACCGCCGACATCCCTGCGGTCCGCTCGGGGCGCACCGACACCCCACGCTGCCGGAGTGCCCGGGCCAGGTCCCGTGCCGCATCACGGGCGTCGTGCCGGGCGACCACCCGGCGCACCCGGTCGCCCAGCTGCGCCGGGGTGGTCACCCGGTGCCGCACGGCCAGCCAGTCCAGCAGTTCGCGCTGCACGCGGGTGCGCACGGCGTCGTCGGCGATGGGGGCGACGTGCTCGAGCAGGCACCACAGGTGACCGGGGTGGATCACCCCGGTCTCCAGCGCGTCGAGCGCCAGCGGCAGCCGCCGGGTCAGCGTGAGCGAGCGCTCGAGCTCGTCCTCGGCGCGCTGAGCAGACACGTTCAGCGCGATCGACAGCTCCTGTGTGGTCCACTCGCTGACCGGTCGCAGCACCTCCGGGCGGGCGGCCCACCGCTCGGCCGCCATCGCCCCGTGCTCACCCTGCGCCCGATCCGCCGACGCCGGCCGGGTCGCGGCGAAGACGGCGATCGCCCGGTACCGCCGCGCGGTCTGCCGGGCGAGCTCGCGGTCGGCGGCCTGCACCTCGCCGAGTGGACCCGACGCCCAGCCGACACCTGGAGGCGTGGTGGCCGGTGCGTCGAGCACCGCGGTCGAGGATCCCGTCACGGGTTCGATCATATGTTCGACGGCAGTCGGCGGCAGACCTGTGGACGGAGAACCTGCAGCTCAGGCGGGTGGCAGGTGGGCGACGCTGGCGGCGATGCCGGTGAGGTGGGTCAGTCGCAGCAGCTCCGAGCGGCGGTAGACCGGCCCGCCCGAGCGGCCCATGACGACGGCGGTCCGCGGGTCACCGAAGGGCGCCGCCATCATCTCCACGGCCATCTCCCGCCAGCGCTCGGGCAGCCAGTCGTCCTCGCTCGGCAGCAGCAGCGGGGAGGACAGCGGCAGCCACGGCAGCGCCATGCCGTCGAAGGCGGGGGCGGCGTCGGACGCGGCCAGGGCCTGGCACCCGGCGTCGGAGTCCTGCAGCACCGCGGCCCAGCCGCTGTGGAAGACGCGCGGCAGTTCGACGGCCAGCAGCTTGACCGCGGTGCCCTCGGCGGCGCGGGCCAGCTCCTCGAGCAGGTCGAGCTCGCGGTGGGTGTCCAGCGGGCCGGCGAAGGGCCGCAGCGTCTCCACCTGCACGCCCGGCACCGCCTGCGCGGCGGTGATCAGGCTGTCGGGCAGCCGGTCGGGCGGCAGGTCCACCACGATGTCGTCGACGGCGACGCCGCCGCCGCGCTCGAGCACGTCGACCGAGACGATGTCGACGCCCACGGTGCCCAGCGCGGTGGCCACCGCGCCGAGCTGACCGGGGCGGTCGGGTACGACCAGCCGCAGGAGATAGGACACGGTTGCCTCCGCAGGGCGACGAGGTGCGAGCCGATCTCCGTCGATCGTGGTCCCGAGCAGCTTCCCGCACGGGCGGCCCGGGGTCGAGCACCGGCCGCCGGGCCGGACGGCGCCGCACCCGGCCCACGTACAGTGGCCGGGTTGCGTCCCTGGCGCCGGCCGGCGCCGACGACAGGAGTCCCGCCCCAGCATGAACCTCCCCGCATGAGCACCGAGCCGACCCCCGACCGGGGGGCACCCGCCCTCGGCCGCCAGGACATCGCGCACCTCGCGCGACTGGCCCGGCTGGCCGTCACCGACGAGGAGCTCGACCGCTTCGCAGGCCAGCTGGGCGCGGTGCTCGACGCGGTGGCCCAGGTGCAGCGCGCCGACGCCGGCGACGTCGTCCCGACGACGCACGCCGTCCCGCTGACCAACGTGCTGCGCACCGACGTCGTCACCCCGAGCCTGCCCCGCGACGTCGTCCTGGCCGGTGCCCCCGCCGCCGACGAGGACCGCTTCCGCGTCCCGCGCATCCTGGGGGAGGAGGAGTGAGCGACCTCACCGCCCTCCCGGTCACCGAGCTGCAGGCCGCGCTGGCCTCCGGCGAGACCTCCGCCGTCGAGGTCACCCGCGCCCACCTCGACCGGATCGCCACCGAGGACGGCGACCTCGGCGCCTACCTCCACGTCACCGCCGACGCCGCGCTGCAGCGGGCCGGCGAGATCGACGCCGCGGGCACCGCGGGCACCGGCCTCGCGGGCATCCCGGTGGCGCTCAAGGACGTCTTCGTCACCGAGGGCGTGCCCACCACCAGCGGCTCGCGGATCCTCGAGGGCTGGCGCCCGCCGTACTCGGCCACCGTCGCGAGCCGGCTGCACGACGCCGGCACCGTGCTGCTCGGCAAGACCAACATGGACGAGTTCGCGATGGGCTCGTCCACCGAGAACTCCGCCTACCGGGTCACCCGCAACCCCTGGGACCGCGACCGCATCCCCGGCGGGTCCTCGGGCGGCTCGAGCGCCGCTGTCGCCGGCCGGCTCGCGCCCTTCGCGCTGGGCACCGACACCGGCGGGTCGATCCGCCAGCCCGCCGCCGTCACCGGCCTGGTCGGGCACAAGCCCACGTACGGCTCGGTGTCGCGCTACGGCCTGATCGCCTTCTCCTCGAGCCTGGACCAGGCCGGCCCGATGGCCCGCACGGTCATGGACGCCGCCCTGCTGCACGAGGCGATCGGCGGCCACGACCCGCGCGACTCGACCTCCATCGACACCCGGGTGCTCGCCGTCGTCGAGGCCGCCCGACGCGGTGCCGGCGGCGACCTGTCCGGCCTGCGGGTCGGCGTCGTCCGGGAGCTCGGCGGCGAGGGAGCCGGCGAGGGCTACGACACCGGCGTGCTCGAGCGGTTCGCCGAGGCGGTGGCGCTGCTCGAGGCGGCCGGCGCCGACGTCCGCGAGGTCTCCTGCCCGGCGTTCGACCTGGCCCTGCCGGCGTACTACCTGATCGCCCCCAGCGAGGCGTCGTCCAACCTGGCCCGCTTCGAGGGCATGCGGTTCGGCATCCGGGTCGGCGACGACGGCAGCCGTGACATCGACGAGGTCATGGCGCTCACCCGCGAGCAGGGCTTCGGCCCCGAGGTGAAGCGGCGGATCATCCTCGGCACGTACGCGCTGTCGGCGGGGTACTACGACGCCTACTACGGCCAGGCGCAGAAGGTCCGCACGCTCATCTCTCGTGACTTCTCCGCCGCCTTCGACGGCGTCGACGTGCTGGTCAGCCCGACCAGTCCCACGGTGGCCTGGCCGATCGGCGCCCGCGTCGACGACCCGCTGGCCATGTACGCCGCTGACCTGTGCACGCTGCCGGCCAGCCTCGCCGGTGTGCCGGCGATCTCGGTGCCGTGCGGGCTGTCCGAGGGGCTGCCGGTCGGCCTGCAGGTGATGGCCCCGGCGCTGGCCGACGACCGCTGCTACCGGGTCGCCGCCGCGGTCGAGGCCGCCCTCGGTGCCCCGCTGACCGACCGGCTGCTGGAGCGTGCCGCGTGAACGGCGCGCTCAAGGCCGCCTGGGGCCTGGTCGCCTTCGTCGTCGCGGCCGGCCTGGTGCTCTGGCTGGTCACCGGCGAGGTGGTCTTCGCCGTCTTCATCGTCCTGGGCGTGTTGACCGGCCTCGGCGCCTGGTTGACCGGCCGCAGCACCACCCCCAAGAGAGGGCCCACCCCGTGAGCGAGACCCTCGTCGAGTTCGACGACGTCCTCACCCGCTACGAGCCGCTCATCGGCCTGGAGACCCACGTCGAGCTGGGCACCGAGTCGAAGATGTTCTGCGGCTGCTCGACGACGTTCGGCGCCGAGCCCAACACCCAGACCTGCCCGGTCTGCCTGGGCCTGCCCGGATCGCTGCCGGTGGCCAACGCCGCGGCCATCGAGTCGACCATCCGGATCGGCCTGGCCCTGGGCTGCCGGATCGCGAGCTGGTCGCGCTTCGCCCGGAAGAACTACTTCTACCCGGACATCCCGAAGGGCTTCCAGACCAGCCAGTACGACGAGCCGCTGTGCGTCGACGGGCACCTCGACGTCGAGGTCGACGGCCGGACCCACCGCGTGGAGATCGAGCGGGTGCACCTCGAGGAGGACACCGGCAAGAACCTGCACGTGGGCGGGGCCACCGGCCGCATCCACGGCGCCGACCACTCGCTGGTCGACTTCAACCGCGCCGGCATCCCGCTGGTCGAGATCGTCACCCGCCCGGTGCCCGGCACCGGCGCGAAGGCCCCCGAGGTCGCCCGTGCCTACGTCACCGAGCTGCGCGAGATCATCCAGACGCTCGGCGCCTCCGACGTGCGGATGGAGCAGGGCAGTCTCCGCTGTGACGTCAACACCTCGCTCGCGCCGGTCGGCAGCCTCGAGTGGGGCACCCGCACCGAGACCAAGAACGTCAACTCGCTGCGGTCGGTCGAGCGCGCGGTGCGCTACGAGATGCGCCGGCAGGCCGCCGTCCTCGACGCCGGCGGCCGGGTCGTGCAGGAGACGCGGCACTTCCACGAGGACACCGGCAGCACGTCGCCGGGCCGCAGCAAGGAGGAGGCGACCGACTACCGGTACTTCCCCGAGCCCGACCTCGTGCCGCTCGCCCCGGACGCGGAGTGGGTGGAGAAGCTCGCCGCCGGGCTGCCCGAGCTGCCCGCCGCCCGGCGCGCCCGCCTGCAGGAGGAGTGGGGCCTGTCGGGCACCGAGATGACCTGGCTGGTCAACGCCGGCGCGCTCGGGCTGGTCGAGCAGACCGTGGCCGCCGGTGCCTCGCCGGCCGAGGCCCGCAAGTGGTGGCTCGGCGAGCTGGCCCGTCGCGCCAACGACGCCGGTGTCGACCTGCCCGAGCTCGCGGTCACCCCGGCCCAGGTGGCCGAGCTGGCCGCGCTGGTCGGGGAGGGCACCATCAACGACAAGCTGGCCCGGCAGGCGCTCGACGGCGTGCTGGCCGGCGAGGGTGACCCGCGCGCCGTCGTCGCGGCCCGCGGGCTGGCGGTGATGGGGGAGTCCGACGAGCTCGTCGCCGCCGTCGACGCCGCGATCGCCGGCGCGCCCGACGTCGTCGAGAAGGTGCGCGGCGGCAAGGTGCAGGCGCTCGGCGCACTCGTCGGGGCGGTCATGAAGACCACCCGCGGCAAGGCCGACGCGGCGACCGTCCGCCGGATGCTCGAGGAGCGCGTCCTCAGCAGCTGAGCACCGGGCGGGCACCCCGGCCGGGGTGCCCGCCCCGTGCGCGTCAGAGCGGGGAGGAGCCGGTCGACGACGGCGGCAGGATCCGCAGCACCTTGTCGTCGTCCTCGGCGGGCGTGCCGATGCCGTCCCTGTTCGACGTGGTGACCCACAGCCCGCCCTCGCTGTCGAGGACCACCGTGCGCAGCCGGCCGTAGCGCCCGGCGAGCAGCTCGGCCGGGTCCTCGGTCACCCCCCCGTTGCCGTCGACCTGGACGACGGCCACCCGCTGACCGTCCAGCGCGCCGAGGAACACCGTGGTGCCGGCTGCGGCACAGCCGCCCAGCCCGCCCTGGGCGTTGTCGATCTCCAGCACCGGAGCGATCGTCCCGGCGCCCGCGGCGGGCCAGCCGTGGTCACTGCCCTGGACCAGTTCGTCGAGCTCGTCGGGCCCGGCGCTGGACTCGTCGACGGCGTAGAGGGTGCCTGCCTCGTCGCCGGACGGGCAGATGGCGGTGACGTCGGAGAAGCCGCTGCTGTACACCGGGCCGGCACCGCTGACGGGCTGGCCGAAGACGTCGACGTGCAGCACCTTGCCGCCGAGCGAGGCCGGGTCCTGCGCCAGCGCCGGGTTGCCGGTGTCGCCGGTGCCGACGTACAGGGTGCCGTCGGGGGCGAACTGGAGCCCGCCGCCGTTGTGCACCTCGCCGCGGGGGATGCCGGTGATCACCGGGTTGGGCGTGCCGGCGAGCGGGAAGCGGACGACGCGGTTGTCGGTGGCCGTGGAGACGTAGGCGTAGAACAGGCCGTCCTCGTCGAACGTCGGCGACAGCGCGAGGCCCAGCAGGCCGCCGTCGCCGGCGGTGTCGATGCCCGGGACGACCATGAGCTCCTGCGCCGGCGAGCGGTCGGGGAAGACCTGCAGCAGCCGGCCGGTCTCGCGCTCGCCCACGACCGCGCTGCCGTCGGGGAGCACGACCAGGCCGGTGGGCACCGTCAGGCCGGTGGCGACGACGTTGGGGTCCCCGCCGGCCGTGCCGGAACCGGGGTCGGCGGGGTCGCCCGGCGACGGCGCGGGCGTGGACTCGGTGGGCGGGCCGACCTGGGGCGGCGGGCCCTCGGGGAGCGGCCGGAACGGCCCCGCCGGTTCGTAGCCGTCCTCGCCGCAGGCGGCCAGCAGCAGCGCCAGGGCCGCCACGCACCCCGCGGCGGCACCCCGCCGTCCCCGCTGCCGCCTCACCCGATCCACAGTACGGGCGGACCCGGCACACCTGTCCGTGCGCCACCGCCCAGGGCATCGCCCCGGGAGCCCTCCGGGGGGCCTCCTAGTCTCGGGTGCCGTGGCTCCCGAGATCCGTGGCACCGACATCGCCGGCCCCGACGAGACGCTGATCGCCCTCGTGCCCTCCCCGGAGATGGCCGAGGCGGCGGAGGCGCTCGACCCGCGGGTGCGCGCGTTCCGCGCTGACCCCGACGACGGGCCGCCGTCGGGCGAGGCCGCCCGGGCGCAGGTGTGGGTGCCCCGCTTCGGCGCGGGGAGCCCGCCGCCGGACTTCCTCGCCACGCTGCCGCGGCTGCGCCTGGTGCAGCTGCTCAGCGCCGGCGCCGAGCGGTTCTCCGGCCGGCTGCCCGACGGCGTCGTGCTCTGCAACGCCCGCGGCGCGCACACCCCCTCGACGGCGGAGTGGGTGGTCGCCGCGACCCTCGCCGCGCAGCGCGGGCTGCCGGACTTCGTGCGCGAGCAGGACGCCGGCCGCTGGACGACGCGCACCCACCGCTCGCTGATCGGGGCGCGGGTGCTGGTGGTCGGCGCCGGCGACATCGGCCGCCGGATCGGCGCGATGCTCTCGGGCTTCGACGTCGAGCTCACCTTCGTGGGGCGGACCGCCCGCGACGGCGTGCACGGCACCGACGAGCTGCCGGCACTGCTGCCGCACGCCGACGTCGTGGTCCTGATCGTGCCGGTCACCGACGAGACCACCGGCCTGGTCGACACCGCCTTCCTCGCCGCGATGCCCGACGGCGCGCTGCTCGTGAACGCCGCCCGCGGGGTCGTCGTCGACACCGGCGCGCTGCTCGCCGAGCTCACCGCCGGCCGGCTGCGCGCCGCGCTCGACGTGACCGACCCCGAGCCCCTGCCGGAGGGGCACCCGCTGTGGTCGGCGCCCGGGCTGCTGCTCACCCCGCACGTCGCCGGCACGGTGCCCGAGACCGGCGCCCGCGCGCAGGCCACCGTCCTCGCCCAGCTGCGGCGGGTGCTGGCGGGCGAGCCGCTGGCCGACGTCGTCGGCGACTACTGAGCGGGGATCATGGGGACGTGGCATCCCTCGCCCGCCTGCGCCTGAGCCGGGTCACGCTGGTCCCCGTCGTCTTCCTCGCCGTCTGCGTCCTGCCGTTCGCCGCGGCCTCCCCGTGGGCTGCCCCGGTCCTGCTGCTCCCGGTGCTGGCGGCGGTCTGGGTGCTCCGCGTGGGGGTGGACGTCGACGACGACGCCATCACCTCCCGCGGGCTGGTCGGGCAGCGCCGGGTGGCCTGGGACGACCTGGCCGGCATCCGGGTCGTCCGCAACGCCCGGCTGCGCCTGGTCACCTCCGGCGGGCGGGAGGTGCCCCTGCCGGTGCTGCGCGCCCGCGACCTGCCGCGGCTGGCCGGGTGGTCCGGCGGCCGGATCGACGTCCCGGCGCCGCCCGGGCACTGACCTCAGACGGCGGGGCCGGCCAGCCCGAGCAGCCGCTCCGCGCTCTCGCTGCCGGCGGCCGCCGTGTAGACGACGAGCTGCAGCCCGGGGGCGTCGGCGGGCGTGAGCTGGTGGTGCTCGAGCAGCAGGCTGCCCACCTCGGGGTGCTCGAAGCGGCGCTCGGCGGAGCTGAACCGGTCGACGTCGTGGCTGGCCCAGCCGGCGCGGAAGTGCGGGCTGGCCGCCTCCAGCCGGGCGACCAGGTCGACGACGACCGGGTCGGCCAGCCGCGGGCCGACCTCGGCGCGGAACTGGGTGAGGAAGCGCCGGCTGTCCCCGGGCCAGTCGGCGAGCAGCGCCCGGACGGCGGGGTCGGTGAACACCAGCCAGAGCAGGTTGCGCTCCGCCGCGGGGACGGCGGCCACGCCGGGGTAGAAGAGCTCGTAGGCGCGGTTCCAGCCGGCGATCGACCAGTCCGCGGTGATGGCGTAGGCGGGGGAGGGGCCCAGCGCGTCCAGCAGGCGCTGCACGTGCCCCGGCACCTCCTGGCCCGGGTCGGCCGGGGCGGGGCCGCCGTGCCCCGTCAGGCGCAGCACGTAGCCGTGCTCGGCGGGCGACATCCGCAGCGTGCGGGCCAGCGCGTCGACCACCTGGCGCGAGGGGTGGATGTCGCGGCCCTGCTCCAGCCACGTGTACCAGGTCGAGCTCACCCCGGAGAGCAGCGCGACCTCCTCGCGGCGCAACCCCGGCGTCCGCCGCGGTCCGCCCGGCGGGAGGCCGGAGTCGCGCGGGTCGACCTGGTCGCGGCGGGAGCGCAGGAACTCGGCGAGCTCGCGCCGGGCGGTGGCGGACACGGCGGCTCCCGGGTGGTGGTGTCGGTACCAGTATGAACCGCCCCTGGGGCGGCGCCCGGACCGCGCCTACCCTCGGCGCTCGTGACGACCGTGGACGACCCCCGCACCACCGCCGACGTCAAGCCCCGCAGCCGTGAGGTGACCGACGGCATCACCAAGGCCCCGGCCCGGGCGATGCTGCGCGCCGTCGGCATGGGCGACGACGACTGGGACAAGCCGCAGATCGGCGTGGCCTCGTCCTGGAACGAGATCACCCCCTGCAACCTCTCCCTGGACCGGCTGGCCAAGCGGGCCAAGGAGGGCGTGCACGCCGCCGGCGGCTTCCCGCTGGAGTTCGGCACCATCTCCGTCTCCGACGGCATCTCCATGGGCCACGAGGGCATGCGCGCCTCGCTGGTCAGCCGCGAGGTCATCGCCGACTCGGTGGAGACGGTCATGTTCGCCGAGCGGCTCGACGGCTCGGTCCTGCTGGCCGGCTGCGACAAGTCGCTGCCCGGCATGCTCATGGCCGCCGCGCGGCTCGACCTCGCCAGCGTCTTCCTCTACTCCGGCTCCACGCTGCCGGGGAAGCTCGGCGACCGCGACGACCTCACGATCATCGACGTCTTCGAGGCCGTCGGCGCCTGCGCCCGCGGGCTGATCACCGAGGACGAGCTGTCCGCCGTCGAGCGGGCCGCCTGCCCGGGCATGGGCTCCTGCGGCGGCATGTACACCGCCAACACCATGGCCAGCGTCGCCGAGGCGCTCGGCATGGCCCTGCCCGGCAGCGCCGCCCCGCCGGCCCCCGACAGCCGCCGCGACGCGTTCGCCGTCGCCTCGGGCGAGGCCGTGGTCAACCTGCTGCGCCAGGGCATCACCGCCCGCCAGATCATGACCAAGCAGGCGTTCGAGAACGCCATCACCGTGGTCATGGCGCTCGGCGGCTCGACCAACGCCGTCCTGCACCTGCTGGCGATCGCGCACGAGGCGCAGGTCGACCTCACGCTCGACGACTTCAACCGCATCGGCGACCGCACGCCGCACCTGGCCGACGTCAAGCCCTTCGGCCGGTTCGTGATGACCGACATCGACCGCGTCGGCGGCGTCCCGGTCGTGCTGCGGGCGCTGCTGGACGCCGGCCTGCTGCACGGCGACACGCTCACCGTGACCGGCAGGACGATGGCCGAGAACCTGGCCGAGATCGCCCCGCCGGACCTCGACGGCACGATCGTGCACGCGATGAACGACCCGATCCACCGGACCGGCGGCCTGACGATCCTGCGCGGCTCGCTGTCCCCGGAGGGGGCGGTCGTGAAGTCGGCCGGTTTCGACGCCGACGTCTTCGAGGGCACCGCGCGCGTCTTCGACGGCGAGCAGGGCGCCATGGACGCCGTCACCGAGGGCACCCTGCAGGCCGGTGACGTCGTCGTCATCCGCTACGAGGGCCCGCGGGGCGGCCCGGGCATGCGAGAGATGCTCGCCGTCACCGGCGCGATCAAGGGCGCGGGCCTGGGCAAGGACGTCCTGCTGCTCACCGACGGCCGGTTCTCCGGCGGGACGACGGGGCTGTGCGTCGGCCACGTCGCGCCCGAGGCCACCGACGGCGGCCCGATCGCGCTGGTGCAGGACGGCGACCGCATCCGGCTCGACCTCGCCGCCCGCACGCTGGACCTCCTGGTCGACGACGACGAGCTCGCCCGGCGCCGCCAGGACTGGGCGCCGCTGCCCCCGCGCTACACCACCGGCGTCCTGGGCAAGTACGCGAAGCTGGTCGGCTCCGCGGCCCGGGGCGCGATCTGCGGCTGACCCGGCCCACCCCCAAGGGGTGAACGCGCTCCCCGGGGACTGTCCCCGGGGAGCGCCGCTGCCGACACCACGGGTGTGGACAGGCGGATCGGGTGGCTGCTGGCGTGCGCCGTGCCGGCCGCGGCGGCGTGCGCCGTGGCGGCGCTCGAGCCGACGCTGGACCCCCTGGGCGACGCGGTCACGGGCCTGGCCGCGCTGCTCACCTCCCTCGCGCTGCTCGCGCTGAGCCGTCCCGGCGACCCCTCCGCCCCGCCCTGGCGGCTGATGGCCGCCGCTGCGCTGTTCCCCGTCCTCGGCCTGCTGCTCAGCTCCGCGGCCCGGCCGGACTCGGTCCTGTCCGCCGTGGTGCTGCGCTGGCTGCCCACCGTGCCCGGCTACGTCCTCGTGGTGGTGGCCCTCCTGGGGATGGTCGAGCGCTCCACCCTGCGGCGCACCTGCCGGCGGACGCTGCTCGAGCTCGCCCTCTTCGGCGCCGCCGCCCTGGTCGTCATGCAGTTGCTGCTGGTCGGCCCGGGCAACAGCTGGACTGCGCTGTCCCTGGGCGCGCAGCTCGTGCTCGGCGCCGCGGTGGTGGCCACCTCCGCCACCATGGCCGCCGGCCTGACCGTCCTCGGGTCGGTCGAGGCGCACCGCCAGCGCATGGCCACGGTCCTGCTCGGCGCGCTCGTCGTGCTCTGCGTCGCCCGCGGGACCGGCACCTCCGCCGCACTGCTCGGCGCCGCCGACGCCGTCCCCCTCACCCGGGTGGCGGTCGTCCTCGGTCTCGCGCTGCTGCTGCTGGCGCGCCTTCTCGACCCGGGCACCGCCCCCGACGTCCGCCGCTGCGCCAACGGCGGCCGCGCGGACCAGCTGCGCTCGGTGCTGCCCCACCTGGCGCTCGTGGTCGTCGTCGCGCTGGTGGTCGTGCCGCTGGTCCTGGGCACCACGCCGACCCGGGTGACCCTCGCCGGTGCCCTCGGCTGCGTGGCGCTGTCCGCGGCGCACCGCTGGGTCACCACCCGCGAGGAGCACCTGCGCGGGGCCCGGCTGCGCCGCGACGAGGCGTACTTCCGCAACCTGCTGCACGCCGGCCGCGACGCCGTCCTCGTCCTGGACGCGCGCCTGCGGGTGGGCTTCGCCTCGCCCGCGATGGCCGCGCTGCTGGGCACGACCCCGGCCGAGCTGACCGGCCGGGACGTCCTGTCCGGCGCCGCCGGCCGCCCGGGAACCCTCGACCCCGGGGACGCCGCCGAGCTGCGCCGCGTCCTCGACTCCGGCACCGGCGGCCTCGTGACCCTGCACGCCCGCGACGCCGGCGGCAGCCGCCGCTGCCTCGAGGTCAGCGTCTCCGACCTGCGCTCCGACCCCGCCGTCGGCTCGGTGGTGCTGCACTGCCGCGACGTGACCGAGCGCGTGGCCCGCGAGCGGGCCCTCGAGGAGGTCGCGTTCACCGACGCGCTCACCGGCCTGCCCAACCGAGCCGGCTGGGACGCCGCCCTGGCGCCGGCGACCGGCCGGGCCGGGTCCTCCGTCCTCCTGGTCGAGGTCTCCGGGCTCGACGAGGTCCGCGAGCACGCCGGCCGCGACGTCGTCGCCACCGTCCTGGTCGAGCTGGGCCGGCGGCTGCGCTCCGCCGTGCGCGCCGACGAGGTGGTCGCCCGGCTGGTCGGCGGCACGTTCGCCGTCCTCGCCGAGGGTGACGCCGACACCGCCGCCCTGCTCGGGGACCGCTGTCTGGCGGTGCTCGAGCAGCCGGTGACCACGGCCGCCGGCGTGTTCGACCTCAGCGCGGCCATCGGCGTCGTCGTCGTGGAGCCGGGGACCGACGTCGCCGAGGTCGGCGCCCGCGCCGAGCTGGCGGTCGCGGCCGCCCGCAGGTCCGGTTCGGCCCGGGCCACCTGCTGGACGCCGGCGCTCGGCGCCGCCGCGGCCCGCCGGGCCCGGCTGCGCGACGACCTGCCCGGCGCGGCCGGGCGCGGTGAGCTGTGGCTGGCCTTCCAGCCGATCGTGCGGATGACCGACAAGCGGGTCGCCGGTGTGGAGGCGCTGCTGCGCTGGCGCCACCCGGAGCTCGGGGAGGTCCCGCCGCGCGAGTTCGTCCCGATCGCCGAGCGCGCCGGGGTCATCGGCGCGCTGCAGCGCTGGGCCCTGCGCGAGGCCACCGCGGCCGTCCTCGCCCTGCCCGAGACCGGCGACGCGCCGGTGCGCCTGGGCATGAACGTCTCGGCCGCGCACGTGGCCGACCGGACCCTCGTCGAGGACGTCGCCACCGCGCTGCGCACCTCGGGCCTGGCCCCGGAGCGGCTGGTCCTGGAGATCACCGAGGCGACGGTGCTGGCCGAGGGCGACTCCGTCGCCGTCGACATCGAGGCGCTGCGGCTCATGGGCGTGCACGTCGCCCTCGACGACTTCGGCACCGGCTCCTCCTCGCTGACCCACCTCACCCGGCTGCCGGTCGACGTGCTCAAGCTCGACCGGTCCTTCGTCTCCCGCGTCGACCGCGACCGGCAGAGCCGCGCGCTGTGCGAGGCGGTCCTCACCGTCGGGCGCTCGCTGGGGCTGCAGGTCGTCGCCGAGGGCGTCGAGACGCCGGCCCAGCTCGGGGTGCTGCGCGGCCTGGGCCTCGACCACGCGCAGGGCTTCCTGCTCTCCCGCCCCCTGCCGCTGGCCGACCTCGTGCGCCTGCTGCACGACGGCGCCGGGCAGTTGTGGCCCGGCCTGGTCGGCTCCTCGGCCGACCCCGTGCCCGCTGCTGCCGACCTCCCCGCCGTCCGGGCCGGCCGCCGTGGCTGAGCGCCGCACGCTGCGCGCTCCGGGAGCGCAGGTGCTGCTCGCCGTCCTCGCCGTCCTCACCACCGTCGTGCAGCTGACCGCGGCGCCGGCGTCGGCCTGGCTCGTGCCCGCCGCCCTCGGCCTCGGCTCCGCGGCCGCCGCCGCGGCGCTCGCCCGCTGCGCCGCCCGGCTGCCCGCGCGCGCCGGCCGCCCGTGGCGGGCGCTGGCCGGCGCCGGCGCGCTGCTGGCCCTCGGCCAGGCACTGGCCCTCACCCGGCCCGGCCGCGACCTGTCCTCCGGGGGCGTCGAGGACCTCCCCGTGCTGCTCGCGGTCCCCGTGGCCGTCTCCGCGGCGGTGCTGCTCCTCCCGCCGCGGACCTCCCGGCGGGTCGGCACCCGGGTGCTGCTCGACGGCGTGGTGGTCACCGTCGCCGTCACCCTGTTCCTCTGCGTCTCGATCGGCGACCTCGTCGCCCGGACGCCCGGCCCGCAGCAGGGCCTCATCTCGGCCGGCTACCCGCTGGTCGGCGCGGTGCTCTGCGGCATCGGCCTGGTCACCCTGACCGCCGTCCCCGAGGGCCGGCGCCGCGCCGCGGGCTGGGTGCTCGCGTGCTTCGTCGCGATGGCGCTCGTCGCCCTCGCCGGTGCGCTCGGTCGTGCGTCCTCCGGCACCGCGCCCTCCGGTGCGGCGTCCCCGGTCTGGGGCGTGGTCACCGTGCTCGCGTGGCTGGCCATGCTCGGCGCCGGCCTGCGCGGCGCCCTGGCCGACGTCGGCGCCCACGAGGAGCCGGACCGCCGCGCCCTGCCCCTGCGCGGCGGCGTCCTCGCCCACGGCGCGGCCACCGTGGCCCTGCTGGCGGTCACCGGCGGGGCGGTCACAGGCCGGCCGCTGTCCGCGGGCGAGGCCGTCGCGGCCGCCGTCCTGGTCGTGCTCACCTCGGCGCGGACGTTGTACTGGGCCGTGGACGCGGCCGCGCTCACCCGCCGCCTGGAGCGGACCGAGGGCTGGTTCCGGGCGCTGGTGCACAGCGGGGACGCGGTCACGCTGGTCCTTGACGCCGCCGGCCGGGTCACCTCCGCGTCCGGTCCCGTGGCCGACCGGCTGGGCCGCGCGCAGGAGGAGCTGCTCGGCTGCGTCCTGGTCGACCTGCTGCACCCCGAGGACCGCGATCTGCTCGACCGCGTCTCCGCCGCCCTCCGGGACGGCACGCCCGACGGCCTGCCCGCCACCGGCCGGCTGGGCACCACCGACGGCACGTGGCGCGACGTCGAGGTCTCCGGTGCCGCTCCGGCCGCCGGCCGCCGCGCGGGTGACGGGCTGGTGCTGCACCTGCGCGACGTCACCGAGCGCCGGGCCGGCCACCGCGAGCTCGAGCGGCTGGCCTACACCGACTCGCTCACCGGCCTGCCCAACCGCGCGCGCTTCATGACCGCGCTCGACGACGCCCTGGCCGGGGCCGCCCGGGGCCGCCGATCCTGCGTGCTGCTCGTCGACCTCGACGGCTTCAAGGCGGTCAACGACGTCGCCGGCCACGACGCGGGGGACCGGCTGCTGTGCGAGGTGGCCGACTCGCTGCGCGCCAAGGCCCGCTCCGGCGACCTGGTCGCCCGCCTCGGCGGGGACGAGTTCGCCCTCGTCGTGGACGCCGGGCCCGACGAGGCGCTGGCGCTGGCCGAGCGGCTGGTCGCGCGGCTGGACCGCACGCACCGGTACGCCGCCCCCGGCGACCCCGAGGGCGCCGGTCCCGTCCTGCGCACGTCGGCCAGCGTCGGCGTCGCCGAGGTGGTGGCCGGGGCCGACGCGTCGGCCACCGTCCGCGAGGCCGACCTGGCGCTGCGCACGGTCAAGGCCCAGGGCAAGAACGGCGTGCGGGCGTCGGGGGAGGCCCTCGTCGAGGAGTCCGCCCGGCGCAGCCGGCTGGCCCGCGACCTGCCCGGTGCCATCGCCCGCGGCCAGCTGCGGCTGGTGCACCAGCCGGTGGCCGGCACGGCCGAGCGCCGCATCCTCGGCGTCGAGGCCCTCGTGCGCTGGGACCACCCGGTCCACGGGCCGGTGTCGCCGGAGGAGTTCATCGGTCTCGCCGAGGACGACGGGCTGATCGTGCCGCTGCAGCGGTGGGTGCTCGAGACGGCGACCGCCGAGCACGCCCGGCTCGTGGCCGGCGGCCGGGACCTCAAGCTCGGCGTCAACATCTCGGTGCGCCACCTGCAGGCCCGCTGCCTGGTCGAGGACGTCACCCGCGCGCTCGAGCGCTCCGGCCTGCCGCCCCGGCTGCTCATGATCGAGGTGACCGAGAGCGTCCTCATGGACGACGACGAGCGGCTGCTGGCCGAGCTGGCCGAGCTCTCCGCCCTGGGCTGCATCGTCTCCCTCGACGACTTCGGCAAGGGCTACTCGTCGCTGGCCTACCTCGCCCGGCTGCCCGTGCAGGTGCTGAAGCTGGACCGCGGCTTCGTCTCCGGCATCGACACCGACGCCAGGGATGCGGCGCTGGTCGGCAGCGTCATCGACCTGGGCCGCACGCTCGGCATGGACGTCGTCGCCGAGGGCGTGGAGACGCCGGAGCAGATGGCCGTCCTCACTGCGCTGGGCTGTTCGTTCCTCCAGGGCTGGCTCATCGGCCGCCCGGTGCCCGCCGACGGGCTCGCCGCGGTCGTCGACGGCTTCGACCCCGCGTCGCTCGAGGGGCCGGTGCCGGTCGCCGTCCCATGAACCGGTCGACACGGTCCCACAAGATGGGACGCCGTGGTTGACGTCCGGTCGGGTGAGGCGCACAGTGTGCCCGTGCCCTCCGCCTGCCTGCTCCTCGTAGTCCCCTAGCGCGCCGGTCGCCCGACCGACGCGCTACGCCCCTCTGTGCCCTCGGCACGAGGGGTTTTTTGTTGGCACGAGGCCCGGGGCGGGGCCGGCCCGGCGGACCGCCGGGACACCCCCGCGCCCCGAGCAGACACCCGAACCGCACGTCCGCCCGCTCGTCCGGCCCAGGAGACGCCCAGCATGACCACCACCCCGAGCGAGTCCGCCACCCGAGAGGCCGCAGCCGCCCTCACCGGCGTCGAGACGACGGCCCGCTCCATCGCCGAGTCCGCCGCCGAGCCCGCGACCGGGATCACCGGCGCGCAGAGCCTGGTCCGCTCGCTCGAGGCAGTGGGCGTCGAGGTGGTCTTCGGCATCCCGGGCGGGGCGATCCTCCCGGCCTACGACCCGCTGTTCGACTCACGCGTGCGGCACGTCCTCGTCCGGCACGAGCAGGGCGCGGGGCACGCGGCCACCGGGTACGCCCAGGCCACCGGCCGGGTCGGCGTCTGCATGGCCACCTCCGGCCCGGGCGCGACCAACCTGGTGACCCCGCTGGCCGACGCCTACATGGACTCGGTCCCGATCGTGGCCATCACCGGCCAGGTCCCCAGCGCGGCGATCGGCACCGACGCCTTCCAGGAGGCCGACATCCGCGGCATCACGATGCCGATCACCAAGCACAACTTCCTGGTCACCGACGCCGCGGAGATCCCGCAGCGGATCGCCGAGGCCTTCCACCTGGCCGCCACCGGCCGTCCCGGCCCGGTCCTGGTCGACATCCCCAAGGACGTCCTGCAGGCCACCACCGACTTCTCCTGGCCGCCGCGGATGGACCTGCCCGGCTACAAGCCGACCACCCGCCCGCACGGCAAGCAGGTGCGCGAGGCCGCGGCGATGATCGCCGGCGCGCGCCGCCCGGTCCTCTACGTGGGCGGCGGCGTGCTCAAGGCCGGCGCCACCGAGGAGCTCGCCGAGCTGGCCGCGCTCACCGGCGCGCCCGTCGTCACCACCCTCATGGCCCGCGGCGCGTTCCCCGACAGCTCGCCGCAGCACCTGGGGATGCCCGGCATGCACGGCACCGTCGCCGCGGTCACCGCGCTGCAGAAGTCCGACGTCCTCGTCGCGCTCGGCGCCCGCTTCGACGACCGGGTCACCGGCGAGCTGTCGACCTTCGCGCCCGGCGCGCAGGTGGTGCACGCCGACATCGACCCCGCCGAGATCGGCAAGAACCGCAAGGCCGACGTGCCGATCGTCGGTGACGCCAAGGAGACGATCGCCGAGCTGGTGACCGCGCTGCGGGCCGAGCACGCCGCCGGCCGCACGCCGGACCTCGCCGCCTGGTGGGAGCAGCTCGACGACTGGCGCACGCGCTACCCGCTGGGCTACGACGAGCCGGAGGACGGCGCGCTGTCGCCGCAGTACGTCATCGAGCGGATCGGCACGATCGCCGGCCCGGACGCGATCTACACCTCCGGCGTCGGCCAGCACCAGATGTGGGCCGCGCAGTTCATCCGGTACGAGAAGCCGGGCACCTGGCTCAACAGCGGCGGCGCCGGGACGATGGGCTACGCCGTCCCCGCGGCCATGGGGGCCAAGTACGGCTGCCCGGACACCACGGTGTGGGCCATCGACGGCGACGGCTGCTTCCAGATGACCAACCAGGAGCTGGCCACCTGCGCCATCGAGGGCATCCCGATCAAGGTCGCCGTCATCAACAACGGCAACCTCGGCATGGTCCGGCAGTGGCAGACCCTCTTCTACGAGGGCCGGTACTCCAACACCCGCCTGCACGCTCAGCAACCCGACGGGACGCCGAAGCCGGTGCGCATCCCCGACTTCGTCGCCCTGGCCGAGGCCCTCGGCTGCGTCGGCCTGCGCTGCGAGGCCAAGGACGACGTCGACGCCGTCATCGAGAAGGCCATGGCGATCACCGACGCCCCGGTGGTCATCGACTTCGTCGTCGGCGCCGACGCCCAGGTGTGGCCCATGGTCGCCGCGGGCTCGAGCAACGACGACATCCTGGCCGCGCGCGACCTGCGCCCGGTCTTCGGCGACAACCAGGTCTGAGGGGACGACATGACCCGCCACACCCTGTCCGTCCTGGTCGAGAACAAGTCGGGTGTCCTGGCCCGCGTCTCGGCGCTGTTCAGCCGGCGCGCGTTCAACATCGAGTCGCTGGCCGTCGGGCCGACCGAGAACCCCGACCTCTCGCGCATGACGATCGTCGTCGACGCGGAGTCCGCACCGCTGGAGCAGGTGACCAAGCAGCTGAACAAGCTGGTCGAGGTCATCAAGATCGTCGAACTGGACGGCGGCGCCGCGGTCCAGCGCGAGCTGCTGCTGGTCAAGGTGCGCGCGGCGATGGCCGAGCGCACCACCGTGCTGCAGACCGCCGAGCTGTTCCGCGCCCGCGTCGTCGACGTCAACACCGACACCGTGACCCTCGAGGCCACCGGCACCCCGGACAAGCTCCAGGCCCTCCTCGCCGTCCTCGCCCCGCTGGGGATCAAGGAGATGGCGCAGTCGGGCACCGTCGCCCTCGGCCGGGGGCCGCGATCGATGAGCGGCGCCGGTACCTTGCGCCCGGTCGACCGCAGCGCCTGACCACCCCACCCCTACGAGAACCCACCGAAGGAGCACCACCGCATGGCCGCCGAGATCTTCTACGACGACGACGCCGACCTGTCGATCATCCAGGGGCGCACCGTCGCCGTCATCGGCTACGGCAGCCAGGGGCACGCGCACGCCCTGTCGCTGCGCGACTCGGGGGTCGACGTCCGCGTCGGCCTGCCCGAGGGCAGCAAGAGCCGGGCGAAGGCCGAGGCCGAGGGCCTGCGGGTGGTCACGCCGTCCGAGGCCGCCGCCGAGGCCGACCTGATCATGGTCCTGGCGCCCGACCACGTGCAGCGGACGCTCTACACCGAGTCGATCGAGCCGAACCTGCAGGACGGCGACGCGCTGTTCTTCGGTCACGGCTTCAACATCCGGTTCGGCTACATCAAGCCCCCGGCCGGCGTCGACGTCGCGATGGTCGCCCCGAAGGGCCCCGGCCACCTCGTGCGCCGCGAGTTCGAGAACGGCAAGGGCGTGCCCTGCCTGGTCGCCGTCGAGCAGGACGCCAGCGGGTCCGCGCTCCAGCTGGCGCTGTCCTACGCCAAGGCCATCGGCGGCTCGCGCGCCGGCGTCATCAAGACGACGTTCGCCGAGGAGACCGAGACCGACCTGTTCGGCGAGCAGGCCGTCCTCTGCGGTGGCGCCAGCGCGCTGATCACCGCCGGGTTCGAGACGCTGACCGAGGCCGGCTACCAGCCCGAGGTCGCCTACTTCGAGTGCCTGCACGAGCTCAAGCTGATCGTCGACCTGATGTACGAGGGCGGCATCGCCAAGCAGCGCTGGTCGGTGTCCGACACCGCCGAGTACGGCGACTACACCTCCGGTCCGAAGGTCATCGACGCCCGCGTGAAGCAGTCGATGCAGGAGGTCCTCGCCGCGATCAAGGACGGCTCGTGGGCCGCGGCCTTCATCGCCGACCAGGACGCCGGCGCCCCCGACTTCAAGCGCCGCCGCGCCGAGGCCGAGGCGCACCCGATCGAGGAGACCGGCCGCCGGCTGCGCGGCCTGATGAGCTGGGTGTCGGCCTCCGACGACTACACCGGCACCGCCGCCCGCAACTGAACGAGGACCCCCTCGCCCCCACCGCTCGCACGCTCGCGGCGGGCCCCTGCGAGGGGGCCGTGCACACGGAGACGGCCCCCGCTGCCAGCAGGCAGCGGGGGCCGTTCTCGTCCGTGCAGGAGGTCAGTAGGCCATGCCGCGCGAGGCGTAGTACTGCCTGGCCGGCGGCTGCCGCAGGAGCACGACGATCGCGATCGGGATGATGAACCCGAGCAGGCCGGTGAAGGCGAAGCCCCAGCCACTGATCGCCGACCAGAGCAGGTAGAGCAGCTGCACGCCGATGGAGGCGTAGCTGCCGTAGACCAGCAGCTTGGGCGACTTCCCCATGAGCGTCTGGATGCCGCCGACGAGCACCACGATCGCGGTGGCCACGGACAGCAGGAGGAGCAGCCCGAGGATCGCGTCGAACGCGAAGACCAGACCCAGACCGGTGAGCGAGATCAGGCCGCCGAGGGTGCCGAGGCCACCGATGACGATGCCGAGGATCGCCGCGACGGTCACCGGGGTGGGCCGCTGGCCGCCCGGGGCGCCGCCGAACGGCGACGGGCCGCCGAAGCCGCCGCCGTACGGCGCCGGGCCGTAGCCCTGCTGGCCGTAGGGCTGCTGGCCGTAGGGCTGCTGGCCGGGCGCGCCGTAGGGCTGACCGCCCTGCGGGGTGTTCTTGTCGAAGCTGGGGCTGGTCATGCTCTGCTTTCCTCCTGGAGTGGCGGGCGCCCGGTCGGCGACCGGCGGCGGACCATAGCGGCACGGGGACGACCGTGGGGGCCCGCCGTCGTCGGCGGACCCCCACGGGTGAACGCGATCAGCGGCCGCGGCGGGCGCGGTGCGCCGCGAAGAACGCGGCGGCCGGCTTCAGCGACAGCAGGACGACGATCGCCAGCGCGGCCAGGAAGAACAGCAGGCTGGTGATGATGTTGCCCGCCCCGACGTTGCCGGCGTCGGCGATGTTGCCGATCAGGCCGAACAGCAGGAAGGCCAGGGCGATGGAGCCGCCGACCAGCAGCATCACCCGGCTGCGCCCGGTCAGTGCCCACACCGAGCCCCAGATCATGACGACGGTCCAGGCCAGCGCGAGCAGGCCGAACACCAGGATCAGGCCGCCGACGGCACCGGCAGCGACCCCCAGGCCGGGGATCTCCTGGTCCAGTTCGTCGCCGGCACCGCTGGCCACCGCGCCGGCGAAGATCGCCAGCAGGCTGACCAGCACCCCGAGCGCGCCGAAGACGAAACCCAGCACCGCGGCCGTCACGACGCCGCCGGGCTTGGCCGGGACACCGCCCTGTCCGTACTGGCCGTACTGCTGCCCGTACTGCTGGGCCTGGCCGTAGCCCTGCTGGCCGTAGCCCTGCTGCTCGTAGCCCTGCTGCCCGTAACCCTGCTGGCCGTACGGCTGCTGACCGTAGGGCTGCGTCTGGCCGTAGCCCTGCTGCCCGTAGCCCTGCTGCTCGTAGCCCTGCTGGCCGTAGGGCTGGGCCTGGCCGTACGGCTGGCCTCCCGGCTGGCTCTGGCCCGGCTGCCCGTACCCCTCCTGCTCGTGGCCCTGCTGCTCGTGGCCCTGCTGGCCGTACTGCTGGTCCGAGGGCTGACCCTGGCCGGAGGCCGAGGCCCCGCCCTGGTCCTTGCCGAAGTCCGTCATGGTTCCCTCCCGCGGGCGCCCCCTGGTGCGGCGCGTCGCGCGCCAGGATGCGGGCGCGGTCCGGCACGGGCAAGCAGCCCACCCCCACCGGGGCGGGACTGTGACCTCTGAGGCGTGCCGTTCCCACGCCGTGACCGGGCCCCGAGCAGGGCGGGAGCGGGAACAGCCCGCCACGTCCCTACGCTGTGGACCCCGTGACCGAGACCGCGCCCGTCGTCCTGATCGCCGAGGAACTCGCCCCGAGCGTCCTGGAGGTCCTGGGCACCGACGTCGAGATCCGCTCCGTCGACGGCGCCGACCGGTCCGCGCTGCTGCCCGCCCTGGCCGACGCCGCCGCGGTCATGATCCGCAGCGCCACCCGGATCGACGCCGAGGCCCTCGCCGCGGCGCCCAACCTCAAGGTGGTCGCCCGCGCCGGCATCGGCCTGGACAACGTCGACGTCGCCGCCGCCACCGAGCGCGGCGTCATGGTGGTCAACGCCCCGACGTCGAACATCGTCAGCGCCGCCGAGCACGCCGTCGCCCTGCTCCTGGCCGCCGCCCGCCAGATCCCCGCCGCCGACGCGTCGCTGCGCGAGGGCTCCTGGAAGCGGTCGCAGTTCATGGGTGTCGAGGTCACCGACAAGGTGGTCGGCGTCGTCGGCCTCGGCCGCATCGGCCAGCTGGTCGCCCAGCGCCTGGCCGCCTTCGGCACCACGCTGATCGCCTACGACCCCTACATCCAGCCCGGCCGGGCCGCGCAGCTCGGGGTGCGGATGGTGTCGCTGGAGGAGCTGCTGCGGGAGGCGGACTTCATCACGATCCACCTGCCCAGGACGCCGGAGACGCTCGGGCTGATCGGCGCCGGCGAGCTGGCCACCACCAAGCGCGGCGTGATCATCGTCAACGCCGCCCGTGGCGGGCTGGTCGACGAGGCCGCGCTGGCCGACGCACTGCGGTCGGGGCAGGTCGGCGCCGCCGGGATCGACGTGTTCGCCACGGAGCCGACCACAGACAGCCCGCTGTTCGGGCTGCCCAACACCGTCGTCACCCCGCACCTGGGCGCCTCGACGACGGAGGCGCAGGACAAGGCCGGCACCGCCGTCGCCCACTCGGTCCGCCTCGCGCTGCAGGGCGAGTTCGTGCCCGACGCGGTCAACGTCCAGGCCGCCGGCATCGTCGCCGAGGACGTGCGGCCCGGGCTGCCGCTGGCCGAGAAGCTGGGCACGGTGTTCACCGCCGTCGCCGGGGGCCTGGCCCAGTCGGTCACCGTCGACGTCCGCGGCAAGCTCGCCGAGTTCGACGTGTCGGTCCTGCAGCTGGCGGTGCTCAAGGGCGTCTTCTCCGACGTCGTCGAAGAGCAGGTCACCTACGTCAACGCGCCGCTGCTGGCCCAGCAGCGCGGGCTCGAGGTGACGCTCACCAGCGACGTCGAGAGCCCCGACTACCGCAACCTGGTCCGGGTGCACGGCGTCATGGCCGACGGCCGCGAGGTCGCCGTCTCCGGGACGCTCTTCGGGAAGAACCAGGTGCCCAAGCTCGTCGAGGTCGACGGCTTCGACATGGACCTCGACCTGTCGGGCCACCTGCTGTTCTTCGTCTACACCGATCGCCCCGGCGTCGTCGGCACGGTCGGCGCGAGGCTGGGGGAGGCTGGCGTGAACATCGCCGGGGCGCAGGTCAGCCGCACCACCCGCGGCGGCGAGGCGCTCATGGCGGTGACCGTCGACAGCCCGGTCGGTACCGACCTGCTCGCCGACATCGCCGGCCGGATCGGCGCGCGCGAGGCCCGCTCGGCCGACCTCGACCCGCGCTGACCTAGGGTCCTCGCCATGCGCCTGGCTGTGATCGCGGGAGACGGCATCGGCCCCGAGGTGGTCGCCGAGGGCCTCAAGGTCCTCCGGTCCGTCGCCCCCGACCTGGAGACGACGGACTACGACCTGGGCGCCACCCGGTGGCAGCGGACCGGTGAGCTGCTGCCCGACTCCGTGCTCGACGAGCTGCGCGGGCACGACGCGATCCTGCTCGGCGCGATCGGCGACCCGGGCGTGCCGCCGGGGATCCTCGAGCGCGGGCTGCTTCTCCGGCTGCGCTTCGAGCTCGACCACCACGTGAACCTGCGCCCGGCCAAGCTCTACGACGGTGTCCGCAGCCCGCTGGCCGACCCGGGCGGCATCGACATGCTGTGCGTCCGCGAGGGCACCGAGGGGCCCTACGTGGGCAACGGCGGCGTGCTGCGCCGCGACACCCCGCACGAGATCGCCACCGAGGTCAGCCTCAACACCGCCTTCGGCGTGGAGCGGGTCGTCCGGTACGCCCTCGAGCGGGCGCAGGCGCGGCCGCGCCGGCACCTGACGCTGATCCACAAGACCAACGTGCTCACCCACGCCGGGTCGCTGTGGTCGCGGACGGTCGAGGAGGTGGCCGCGGAGTTCCCCGAGGTCACCGTGGCCTACCAGCACGTGGACGCGGCCTCGATGTTCTTCATCACCGACCCGGGCCGCTACGACGTCATCGTCACCGACAACCTCTTCGGCGACATCGTCACCGACGTCGCCGCCGCGGTGACCGGCGGCATCGGCCTGGCCGCCAGCGGCAACCTCGACGTCTCGGGCACCAACCCGAGCATGTTCGAGCCCGTGCACGGCTCGGCGCCCGACATCGCCGGCAAGGGCATCGCCGACCCGACGGCGACGGTGCTCTCGGTGGGCCTGCTGCTCGAGCACCTGGGCTCCGCCGACCTCGCGCGCAAGGTCAACGCCGCCGTCGCCTTCGACCTGTCGACCCGCGACCCGCAGGCGCAGGTCCGCACCGCCGAGGTCGGCGACCGCCTGGCCGCCCTCGCCGGCGGCTGAACCGGCCGACCACCCTCCGCGGCGGCGGCCGGCCGCACCCACCGGCCTCACCGCGCGGTGCCCGGCCTCGCGCTGCGCGGTGAGGCCGGGCACCGCGGCGCGAGGTCGGAGCGGCGCGGGCCCGGCGCTACACTCGCCCGTGATGCACCTGTTCGGCACCACCCTCATCATCGCCTAGCGCGCGGTCAGCACCCCCGACCGCGCGCAGACCTCCCGTTCCCGGGGGGTCTTCTTCGTGTCAGGGGCCTGATCGCCGTCGAACACCCGGGAGCACCCGTGGCCACCGACAGCCCGACGCCGTCCGTCAGCGCCGACTTCCACGTCTTCGACACCACGCTGCGCGACGGCGCCCAGCGCGAGGGGATCAGCTTCTCCGTCGCCGACAAGCTGGCCACGGCGAGGCTCCTCGACGAGATCGGCGTCGGCTACATCGAGGGCGGCTGGCCCGGGGCGCTGCCCAAGGACACCGAGTTCTTCGCCCGCGCGCGCACCGAGCTCAAGCTGCGGCACGCGGTGCTCGTCGCCTTCGGCGCCACCCGCAAGGCCGGCGTCCGCGTCGAGGACGACCCGCAGGTGCGCGCGCTGCTCGACGCCGAGACGCCGGTGGTCTGCCTGGTCGCGAAGTCCGACGTCCGCCACGTGCGGGACGCGCTGCGCACCACGCTCGAGGAGAACCTCGCGATGGTCGCCGACACCGTCGCCTTCCTCGTGGCCCACGGCCGTCGGGTGTTCGTCGACTGCGAGCACTTCTTCGACGGGTACGCCGCCGACCCCGACTACGGCGTGCAGGTGCTGCGCGCGGCGTTCGGGGCCGGCGCCGAGGTCGGCGTCCTGTGCGACACCAACGGCGGCATGCTGCCGATGGGCGTGGCCCGCGTGGTGGCCGACGTCCGCTCGCGGGTGGAGGGCCGGCTGGGCATCCACTGCCAGGACGACACCGGGTGCGCCGTCGCCAACTCGCTGGCCGCCGTCGAGGCGGGCGTCACCCACGTGCAGGGCACCGCCAACGGCTACGGCGAGCGGGCCGGCAACGCCGACACCTTCGCGCTGGTGGCCAACCTGGTCACCAAGATGGGCCTGCCGGTCGTGCCCGCCGGGTGCCTGGCCGAGCTGCAGCGGGTCAGCCACGCGATCGCCGAGCTGGCCAACATCGCCCCCGACGACCACCAGCCCTACGTCGGGACGTCGGCGTTCGCCCACAAGGCCGGCCTGCACGCCAGCGCGATCAAGGTCAGCCCGGAGCTCTACAACCACCTCGACCCGGCCGTCGTCGGCAACGACATGCGCATCCTGGTCACCGAGATGGCCGGCCGCGCCTCCGTCGAGCTCAAGGGCCGCGAGCTCGGCGTCGACCTCGACGGGCACGCCGACGTCGTCGGCACGGTCGTCGACCGGGTCAAGGTGCTCGAGGCCGACGGCTGGTCCTTCGAGGCCGCCGACGCCTCCTTCGAGCTGCTGCTGCGCTCCCAGCTGCCCGGTGCGCCCGCCCCGCTGTTCGAGCTGGAGAGCTACCGGACGACGGTGGAGCACTGGGGCAACGGCGTCGTCGTCAGCGAGGCGACCGTGAAGATCCACCTGCACGACGACGACGGGACGGTCGAGCGGGTCATCAGCACCGGCGAGGGCAACGGCCCGGTCAACGCCCTGGACAACGCGCTGCGCCAGGCGCTGGTCAGCCGCCACCCGGAGCTCGCCGACGTCTCGCTGGCCGACTACAAGGTCCGCATCCTCGGCTGGAAGGGCGGCACCAGCGCCACGACGCGGGTGCTCATCGACACCACCGACGGCGTGGGGGAGTGGACCACCGTCGGCGTCCACGACAACATCGTCGAGGCCTCCTGGCACGCGCTGGTCGACGCCCTGACCTACGCCGTCCGCCACCGGTGAGATGACACCGTCGGCTCCGCCGACGGGTGGACCGGTCGCGGGGCCCGGAGGGTCCCGGCCGGGACACGGGCAGCGGCTCGGCGCAGGTCGGGGACGGCTCCTGGCTGCGGTGTCGGCCGGGAGGCCGACGGTGTCAGTGGTGGGAGTACTCGTCGAGGCGCCACCACACGGCCAGCGCCATGGCCGGGAGCATCAGCACGTGGCCGGCGGTCATGAGCAGGCCGCCGGACACCGCGCCCAGCCAGAACGGCACCAGCAGGACGGCGAACGGCACGTACATCGCCGCCGACATCTGCGTGATCGCCGGCCACGAGTGGCCGCGGAACCGCATCCAGGCAGCCATCCCGATCGCCATGTCGGTCGCCATGACCAGCGCGGCGACGTCGGCCCGGTCGTCGAGCCCGGGCCAGAGGTACTCGTGCACCGGGCCCAGCAGCATCATCCCGGCGAGCATCGCGACCACCATCTCGAGGTAGTGGCGGACCAGGTGCCGGGTGCGCCGGCCGCGGCTGTCGGTCTGCGGGGCGGGGGTCTGCGTCGTCATGCCGGGGAGCGTCGGGCCCCGCGGCGTCGCTGCCAGGTGCCGGAGGTCATGCTCCCCGGTCACGACCGGGCGTGACCCCCGGTCAGACCAGGTCGAGCGCGCGGGCGCGCAGCGCCGCCTGCGTGCGGTCCCGGGCGCCGAGTTTCCCCAGCACGTTGGTCACGTGGTTCTTCACCGTGCCCTCGGCGAGGAACAGCGCCGTCGCGATCTCGCGGTTGCTGCGCCCGTCGGCGAGCAGCCGGAGGACGTCGAGCTCGCGGTCGGACAGCGGCACGACCAGCGGCTGGGGGCGCTCGCGCGGGGCGCGGTCGTGTCCGGCGCGGTCGAGCTGGGCGAAGCGGGCCACGACCTTGGCCGCGACCGAGGGCTGGAGCACCGACTCACCGCGGGCGGCCGAGAGCACGGCCTCGACCAGGCGGTCGGAGGAGACGTCCTTGAGCAGGTAGCCCACCGCCCCGGCGCGCAGCGCGGCGAAGACGTCCTCGTCGTCGTCGAAGGTGGTCAGGGCCAGCACGCGGACCCCGGGCTGCTCCACGTGCAGCCGCCGGGTGGCGCCGATCCCGTCGAGGACCGGCATGTGCAGGTCCATGAGCACGACGTCGGGACGCAGCGCGGCCGACCGGTCGAGCGCCTGGTGCCCGTCGCCGGCCTCGCCGACCACCTCGACCTCGGGCCGCGCGCCCAGCAGGGTCACCAGCGCCTCGCGGAACAGCGCCTGGTCGTCGACGACGAGCACCCGCACGGCGCTCACCCGGGCACCTCGACGAGCAGTTCGGTGCCCGACCCCGGCGCCGGTCCCACGGTCACGCGCCCGCCCACGCGCGCCGCTCGCTCGCGCAGGCCGAGCAGGCCGAAGGACCGCGGGCCGCCGTCGCCGCCGGGGGAGAGGCCGCGGCCGTCGTCCCGGACGGCCAGCCGCACGGTGCCGTCCCGGCCGTAGGCCAGCGTCACCCGCGCGCACGTGGCGCCGGCGTGCTTGCGGACGTTGGTCAGCCCCTCCTGCGCCGACCGGAACAGCGACTCCTCGGCCTCCTGCGGCAGCGGGCGCTCGGGGCCGGTCACCTCGAGCGTCGCGTCGAGCCCCGTGGCCGCCGCCTCGCCGGTCAGCGTCTCCAGGGCCTCCCGCAGCGGCGGTCGGGCGACCGGGTCGCGCAGGGTGGCCACCGACCGGCGCACCTCGGCCAGCGCCTCGCTCGCCTGGTGCTGTGCCTTGGCGAGGACGGCGTCGGCGCGCGCGGGATCGGTGGGCAGCACCGCGCGGGCGGCCTGCACCTGCATCTGCACGACGGTGAGGTGGTGGCCCAGGCCGTCGTGGATGTCGCGCGCCAGCCGGTTGCGCTCGCGCGTGGTCGCCAGCTCCACGGCCTGCGCGGCGTACCCGCGCAGCAGCTCGTTGGCCTCGGCGAGCTCGGCCCGCGCCCGCTGGGCCTGCTGCAGCAGGGCGGTGACGAGGGCGGTGAACACCGCGGCGCCGAGCAGCCCCAGCGCGTTGCGGGCGAAGTCGGCCCACCCCATGCCCAGGTGCACCAGCGGCACGACCGCCGTCACCCCGGCGGCCGCGGGCAGCGGGAGCAGCAGCACGCACTGGCTGACCAGCACCAGCAGCAGCAGGGTCGCACCGACGCCGGCGTGCGCCGCGCCGAACAGCAGCACGCCGAGGGGCAGCTGGAGGCACACGTGGGCGGCGGTGAGCCAGTACCGGCGCGGGACCGGCTGCCGGGGCAGCCACCACAGCGAGACCAGGGCGTGTGCCGCGTACGTGGTCCCGAGGGCGATCGCGAGCAGCGGGTGCGGGTCGTCGGTGGCCTCGGCGGCCACGGTGAGCAGCGCGAGGCAGGTCATCACCGCCAGGACGCGGGTCACCGGCCCACTGTCCCGCCGTGCCGGTCAGCCGGTCAACGCCCGCGGCTCAGCGCCGCGGCTGCACCTCGCCCATCGGGCCGAAGCCGCTGACGTCGGGGGTGTCGACGTAGATGATCTGCGGCTGCTCGGCGACCAGGTCCGACATCCAGTCGAAGGCGGCCCTGGCGTGCGGGGTGGCCACGTGCGAGGCGCCGGCGTCGGAGTCCCGGAAGCCCTCGATGCAGACGAAGGTGGTCGGGTCCAGGACGCTGCGGGACCACTCGAAGAACAGGCTGCCCTCCTCGGCGTTCACCGCCGCGGCGTACTCGTCGGCCTTGGCCCGGAACTCGTCGATCGCGTCGGGACGGACGGGGAACTTGATGACGATCAGGATCACGACTACTCCTCTGGTCGATCCGAGTGGGGCCCGGAGGTCTCCGCGCAGGAGCGGCCGTACGAGCTCCGCCCGGCCGGGGACGGCTCCTGGGTGCGGTGTCGTCCGGAGGACGACGGTGTCACAGCGGGTCGAGGCGGCGGCGCAGCAGGCAGAACGGGTTGCCCTCGGGGTCGGCGAGCACGTGCCAGCTCTCCTCCCCGGTCTGACCGACGTCGGCCCGGGTGGCGCCGAGGTCGAGCAGCCGCTGCAGCTCGGCGTCCTGGTCGCGGTCGGTGGCGTTGACGTCGATGTGCAGCCGTGACTTCCCCGGGTCGGGATCGGCGACCGGCGCGAACACCAGCGTCGGGGCGGCGCCGCCGAAGCCGGCCTCCGGGCCGATCTCGACCGCCCCGTCGTCGTCGCGCCCGAGGACCCGGTAGCCGAGCACCTCCGCCCACCAGGCGGCCAGCGACTCGGGGTCGCGGCTGTCGATCACGAGCTCACTGAAGCGGGCGGCCACCCGGCCATCGTGGCCGCTGTCGGCCGGCCCTGCGCGGCGTCCTGCTCGCGGGTGTGGTCCACGCAGCCGATCGACACGGTCAGCGAGACGCCCTCGTCCAGGGTGACCCGGACGCTGTCCTCCCCCCGGGTGCCCGCCACGACCGGGGCCGCTCCCTCCCCGGGGGCGCTCCCGCGCCGGCGGCGATGGTCGCACGCGGCGCCCGGACGGGGGCCGCGCGCCGGGTCAGTAGCCTCGCAGGCGTGCGCATCGTCCGCTTCGCCTCGCCCTCGGGCATGTCCTTCGGAGTCCTCGACGGCGACGGCCAGGTCGCCCAGATCGAGGGCCACCCGTTCGGGACCATCTCCTTCACCGGCCAGCGCTTCGCGCAGGCCGACGTGCGGCTGCTCTCGCCGATCCTGCCGAGCAAGGTGGTCTGCGTCGGCAAGAACTACTCCGACCACGTCAAGGAGATGAACACCGGTGACGCGCCCGAGCGCCCGCTGCTGTTCCTCAAGCCGTCGACGTCGGTCATCGGCCCCGGCGACGCCATCCGCATCCCGGCCGGCAGCACCAACGTCCACCACGAGGTCGAGCTCGCCGTCGTCATCGGCGCCCGCGGTGCGCGCAACCTGACGCCCGAGCAGGTCCCGGGCAGCGTCTTCGGCTACACGATCGGCAACGACGTCACCGAGCGGGACATGCAGAAGGCCGACGGGCAGTGGACCCGTGCCAAGGGCTTCGACTCGTTCTGCCCCCTGGGCCCCTGGATCGAGACCGACCTGCGCGGCGTGGGCAAGGACCCGGCCGACCTGGAGATCACCTGCACCGTCGACGGCGAGCCGAGGCAGGCCGGGCGCACCAGCCAGCTGCTCTTCGACGTCCCCACGCTGGTCAGCTACATCTCCCAGGTCATGACGCTGCTGCCCGGCGACGTCGTCCTCACCGGCACCCCCGCCGGCGTCGGGCCGATCCGGCCCGGCCAGCGGGTCGAGTGCGCCATCGAGGGCCTCGGCTCGCTGACCAACTCGGTGAGCGGCGCCGACACCGCCTCCACCGCGGGCGGCGCCCGATGACCACCCCGGCGTCCCCCGTGCGCACCCGCTTCTGCCCCTCGCCGACGGGCATGGTCCACGTCGGCCTGCTGCGCACCGCGCTGTTCAACTGGGCGCACGCGCGGCACACCGGCGGCGCGTTCGTCTTCCGCATCGAGGACACCGACGCCGCCCGCGACTCCGAGGAGTCCTACCGCCACCTGCTCGACTGCCTGCGCTGGCTGGGCCTGGACTGGGACGAGGGTCCCGAGGTCGGCGGCCCGCACGGGCCCTACCGGCAGTCCGAGCGCGCCGAGGTCTACCGCGACGTCGCCGCGAAGCTGGTCGAGGCCGGCCACGCCTACGAGTCGTTCTCGACCAACGAGGAGGTCGAGGCGCGGCGCCTGGCCGCCGGGCAGGACCCCAAGCTCGGCTACGACAACGCCGATCGTTTCCTCACCGACGCGCAGAAGGCCGCCTTCCGCGCCGAGGGCCGCGACCCGGTGCTGCGGCTGCGGATGCCCGACGAGGACCTGGTCTGGACCGACCTGGTCCGCGGCGAGGTCCGCTTCGCCGCCGGCTCCGTGCCCGACTTCGTCCTGGTGCGCGGCAACGGCGCGCCGCTGTACCCCTTCGTCAACCCCGTCGACGACGCGCTGATGGGCATCACCGACGTCCTGCGCGGCGAGGACCTGCTGCCGTCGACGCCCCGCCAGCTCGCGCTCTACGCGGCGCTGACCGACGTCGGCGTCGCGAGCGGGACGCCGCGCTTCGGCCACCTGCCCTACGTCACCGGCGAGGGCAGCAAGAAGCTGTCCAAGCGCGATCCGCAGTCCAACGTCGACGTGTACCGCGAGCGCGGCTTCCTCCCCGAGGGCTTCGCCAACTACCTGGCGCTGCTGGGCTGGTCGATCGCCGAGGACCGCGACGTGTTCTCGATGGCCGAGATGGTCGAGGCCTTCGACGTCACCCGGGTCAGCGCCAACCCCGCCCGCTTCGACGTGAAGAAGGCCGAGGCGATCAACGCCACCCACGTGCGCGAGCTGCCCGTCGAGGAGTTCGTCGCCCGCGTGGTGCCGTTCCTCGCCGGCGCCGGGCTGGTGGCGGACCCGCCCTCGCCCGAGCAGGACCGGGTGCTGCGCACGATCGCGCCGCTGGCGCAGGAGCGCACGGTGGTCCTCTCCGATGCCGTCGGCCTGCTGGGCTTCCTCTTCACCGAGGAGGTCGCGATCGACCCCGCCGCGGCCGCGAAGAACCTGCGGCCCGAGGACGGCGAGGTGCTCGACGCCGCCGCGGGCGCGCTGCGCGACCTGGCCGACTGGAGTGCCGCCGGCATCGAGCAGGCACTCAAGAGCGCGCTGGTCGACGGGCTGGGCCGCAAGCCGCGGCAGGCGTTCGGGCCGGTGCGGGTGGCGGTGAGCGGCCGGACGGTGTCGCCGCCGCTGTACGAGTCGATCGAGCTCCTCGGGCGCGAGCGCACCCTGGCGCGGCTCGCGGCGGCCCGGGACACGGCTCGGGACACGTCTCGGGACACGTCGAGGGGCACGGCGGGGTGACCGTCCCGCCCTGGGGCGGTGCCGCCCCGGCCGGCCCCGCCGGCTGGGACGGGGAGCCCTACACGGGCCCGCCGCCCACCGGCCCCTACGGGGCCCCGCCGCTCGTGCCGGGCACGCCGTACGGGCCCGGGGGAGGTCCGTGGGCGCCGGCCGGGGGAGGAGGGCCCGGCCCGGTGCCGTGGCCGCTGGGCCCGGTGCCGCTGCCGCCCGGTCCGCACGGCCCGGCCGGCCCCGGTCCCTTCCCGCCGGGCATCAAGATGGCACCGCCGCCCGGCACGCCCCCGCACGACGAGCCGGTGCCCTTCCTGCGCGCCATGCGGGCACGGGACTGGGCCTGGTGGCGACCGCTGCTGGGCCTGCTGCTGTTCACCGTCGCCTACGGCGTCGCGGCCTTCGTCGTCGTCCTGCTGGTGGTGCTGACGGGTGTCTCCCCGGACCTGCAACTGCTCGACCTGGTCGACCCGGGCGTGCTGCTGCTGACCAACCTGTCGCTGATCGTGGCGATCCCGATCGTCTGGCTGGTCTGGGTGGCCGCGCACGGCATGCGGCCGGGCTGGTCGTCGTCGGTGCTGGCCCGGCTGCGCTGGCGGCTGTTCGCGCCGTACACCCTGCGGGCGCTGGCCACGCTCGGCGTCGGCATCGTCGTGTCGGTGGCCCTGGGCTTCCTGCTCGGCGACGCCGGGGTCACCGGTCCGGTCGACGACGTGGGCTGGTTGCTGCTGGTCGTGGTGCTGACCACGCCGCTGCAGTCGGCCGCCGAGGAGTACGTGTTCCGCGGCTACCTCAGCCAGACGATCGCCGGCTGGATCCGCAGCCCGCAGTCCGGTGCCGTGGTGGCCGCGGTGGTCACCGCCGCCCTGTTCTCGCTGGCCCACGCACCCGGCGACGTCGTCACGTTCCTCGACCGGTTCGTCTTCGGCCTGGCCGCCTCCGCCGTGGTGTGGCTCACCGGCGGACTGGAGGCGGCAATCGTCCTGCACGCGGTGAACAACGTGCTGGTGTTCTTCCTGGCCGGGTTCCTCGGCGGCGAGGTCGCCACCGAGGAGGTGCCGGCCGGCGTCGGGGTGCTGTACCTGCTGCTCACGCTGCTGGCGATGGGCGCCTACGTCACGGTCGTGGCGGCGTCGCGCCGGCGGCTGCGGCCGGAGGTGCTGACGGAGGCCCGGGACCTGCGGGTCCCGGCGGGCGACCCGCGGACCCGGGGGTGGTGACACGTCGTCTCCGGGCGTCGGGTATCGTTCTCCCCGGCGCCGCGAGGTGCTGGCCAATCCTTGGGGTATGGGGTAATTGGCAGCCCGACGGATTCTGGCTCCGTTAGTCTAGGTTCGAGTCCTGGTACCCCAGCGAGGAAGCACCACCTCCTCAGCACCACCGCAGCACCTGCACCACCGCACGGCCCCGTCGTCTAGCGGCCCAGGACGCCGCCCTCTCACGGCGGTAGCGAGGGTTCGAATCCCTTCGGGGCTACAGCGCAGCGAGAGCCCCCGGTCACCGACCGGGGGCTCTCGCCGTCCCGGCGGACCCTGGTACGGACACCGGTGGCGGCCGTGGCACCATGGAAGCGCCCGGCCCCGTCGTCTAGCGGTCCAGGACGCCGCCCTCTCACGGCGGTAGCGAGGGTTCGAATCCCTTCGGGGCTACAGCGGCACGCCAGCAGGGCCCCCGGCCACCCGGCCGGGGGCCCTGCTGCATCCCCGGGTCCCGAGTGGCCCATGATCGCGGGCAGGCATAGCGTTCCGAGGGCCCCTCCCCGGGCCGGGAACGGAGGCGAACAGGTGATCCGGACGAGTCGCCGGCTGGCGGACGGTCGCGAGATCCTCTACTTCGACGCCGACGGCACCCCTGCCCGCACGGCCGAGGACTGCCGCGACCTCCCACCGGTGGGGACACACTCCCAGCTGCGCTGGGACGCCCTGCTCGGCGAGTGGGTGGTGATCGCCGCCCACCGGCAGACCCGCACCTTCCTGCCCCCGGCCGACCAGTGCCCGCTGGACCCCTCGCGGCCCGGCCGGCCCACGGAGGTGCCCGAGGCCGACTACCAGGTCGTGGTCTTCGAGAACCGCTTCCCGTCACTGGCCACCGCCGTCGACCGCGACGTCGCGCCCGCCGCCCCCGGCGCCCCGCTCGCCGAGCTGCGCCCTGGCTTCGGCCGGTGCGAGGTGGTGCTGTTCACCAGCGACCACGACCAGCAGTTCGCCGGGCTGGGCCGTGAGCGCGCCCGCCTGGTCGTCGACGTCTGGGCCGACCGCACCGCCGAGCTGGGCGCCCTCGACGGCGTCGAGCAGGTCTTCTGCTTCGAGAACTCCGGCGAGGAGATCGGGGTGACGTTGTCGCACCCGCACGGGCAGATCTACGCCTACCCGTTCGTCACGCCGCGGGTGGAGCGGGTGCTCGCGTCGGTGCGCCGGCACCGCGAGGCCACCGGCGGGGACCTGTTCGCCGAGCTCGTGGAGTCCGAGCGCACCGGCCCGCGGGTGGTGACGTCGAACGAGCACTGGATCGCCTTCGTCCCGGCCGCGGCGCGCTGGCCCTACGAGGTACAGATGTTCCCCACCCGCCGGGCGCCCGACCTGCCGGCCCTCGACGACGCCGAGCGGGACGCGCTGGCCGAGGTCTACCTCGACGTCCTGGGCCGCTTCGCGCACCGCATGGACACCCCCATGCCCTACATCGCGGCGTGGAACCAGGCGCCGGTCCGCACCGGCCGCGAGGACTGGTGGCTGCACCTGCAGCTCTTCTCCCTGCGCCGCGCACCGGGCAAGCTCAAGTACCTGGCCGGCTCGGAGTCGGGGATGGGGGCGTTCATCACGGACACGAACCCGGAGGACGTCGCCGAGCAGCTGCGGAACGTCGTGGTCCCGTGAGCGGCGCTCCTGACACGAAGGTGCCCAGCGACGGGGAAGCGGCGGCCCGCGCCGCCGACGCCTTCACGGCCCGGTTCGGCAGCGCTCCGGAGGGCGTGTGGGCCGCTCCCGGCCGGGTCAACGTGATCGGCGAGCACACCGACTACAACGGCGGCCACGTGCTGCCGGTCGCGCTGCCGCACACCACCCGCGCCGCGGCCGCCCGCCGCGACGACGGCCGCCTCGTCCTCGTCTCGGCCCAGCACCCGGACGGCGACGCCGACGTCGCCGTCGCCGACCTCGCGCCGGGGACCCCCGGCGGCTGGGCCGGCTACCCGGCGGGCGTCGTCGACCAGCTGCGCGAGCACGTCCCCGGCGGGCTGAGCCTGCTCGTCGACGGCGACGTCCCGGCCGGTGCCGGGCTCTCCTCCTCGGCGGCGCTCGAGTGCGCCGTCGCGCTGGCGCTGCGCGACCTGTTCGACCTCGACCTCGGCCCCGGCGACCTCGTCGACGTCGCCCGGCGGGCCGAGAACGACTTCGTCGGCGCCCCGACCGGCATCCTCGACCAGTCCGCGTCGATGCTCTGCACCGCCGGCCACGCACTGCACCTGGACACCCGCGACCGCAGCAGCGAGCAGGTGCCCCTCGACCTCGAGGCGGCCGGCCTGGCGCTGCTGGTGGTCGACTCGGGCACCACCCACGACCACGCCGCCAGCGGCTACGGCGAGCGGCGCCGCGAGTGCGAGGAGGCCGCCCGCCGGCTGGGCGTCGGCCTGCTGTGCGAGGTGGCCGGCGTCGACGCGCTCGCGCCGCTCGACGACGGCACCGGCCGCGGGGCGCTGCTCCTGCGCCGGGCCCGCCACGTGGTCAGCGAGGACGCCCGCGTCGAGGAGGTCGTCGGCCTGCTGCGCGCCGGCGGTGACCCGCGGGAGGTCGGTCCGGTGCTCACCGCCGGGCACGCCTCGCTGCGCGACGACTTCGAGGTGTCGGTGCCCGAGCTCGACACCGTCGTCGAGGTGGCGCTGGCCGCCGGCGCGCACGGCGCCCGCATGGTCGGCGGCGGCTTCGGCGGCAGCGCGGTCGCCCTCGTCGACGCCGCGGCCGTGGACGACGTGACCGCCGCCGTCACCGAGCGCGCCGGCGCCCCCCGTTCCTACGTCGTGGTCCCCGCCGCGGGGGCCAGGCGCCTGTCGTGACCCGACCCGAGTGGAGGCCTGAGTGGGCGATCTGAGACTGGACGCGACGTTCGTCGACTACCTCCTGGTGGCCGCCTACTTCCTCGTCGTGCTGCTGATCGGCGCCGCCGCGCGCAGGCGGGTGTCCGACAGCCTGGACTTCTTCCTGTCGGGGCGCTCGCTGCCCGCGTGGGTCACCGGCCTGGCGTTCATCTCGGCCAACCTCGGGGCCGTCGAGATCGTCGGCATGTCGGCCAACGGCGCGCAGTACGGCATGAGCACCATGCACTACTTCTGGATCGGCGCGGTCCCGGCCATGCTGTTCCTGGGCGTGGTGATGATGCCCTTCTACTACGGGTCGAAGGTCCGCAGCGTCCCGGAGTTCATGCGCCGCCGGTTCGGCACCGGGGCCCACCTGGTCAACGCGATCAGCTTCGCCGTCGCGCAGATCCTCATCGCCGGCATCAACCTGTTCCTGCTGGCCACCATCGTCGAGGCGCTGCTGGGCTGGCCGCTGTGGCTGTCGCTGATCGTCGCGGCGGCCGTGGTGCTCAGCTACATCACCCTCGGCGGGCTGTCGGCGGCCATCTACAACGAGGTCCTGCAGTTCTTCGTCATCGTGGCCGCGCTGCTGCCGCTGACGCTCATCGGCCTGAACCGGGTCGGCGGCGTCGGTGGGCTGATCGACCGGGTCACCGACTCCGGCCGGGGGGAGGAGCTGACCTCGTGGCCGGCCACCGACCTCTCCGGCATCGGCAGCCCCGTCCTGTCGGTGATCGGCATCATCTTCGGGCTGGGCTTCGTGCTGTCCTTCGGCTACTGGACGACGAACTTCGTCGAGGTCCAGCGGGCCATGGCGACCAAGTCGATGTCGGCCGCGCGCGCGACGCCGATCATCGGGTCCTTCCCGAAGATGTTCGTGCCGTTCATCGTTGTCATCCCGGGCCTGATCGCCACGGTGCTGGTGCCGGAGGTGGTCGAGGCCAGGGCGGCGTCGGACCCGGACTTCGACTACAACAACTCGATCCTGCTGCTGATCCGCGACGTCCTCCCCAACGGCCTGCTCGGGGTGGCCCTCGCCGGTTTGCTGGCCGCGTTCATGGCCGGCATGGCGGCCAACATCTCCGCCTTCAACACGGTCTTCAGCTACGACCTGTGGCAGCAGTACGTGAAGAAGGACCGGCCCGACGCCTACTACCTCGCCGTCGGCCGGTGGGCGACGGTCGGCGCGACCGTGGCCGCCATCGGGACGGCGATCATCGCCTCGGGCTACACGAACCTGATGGACTACCTGCAGACGCTGTTCGGCTTCTTCAACGCCCCGCTGTTCGCCACCTTCATCCTGGGCATGTTCTGGAAGCGGATGACGCCGACCGCGGGCTGGATGGGCCTGGTGTCCGGGACGCTGGCCGCGGTCGCCGTGGCCTTCCTCAGCGAGGACGCGTTCGGGACGGCGTCGCTGGGCGTGCTGCCCCTCGGCGGCCAGGGTGCGAGCTTCGTCGCCGCCAGCGCCGCGTTCGTCGTCGACATCATCGTCAGCGTCGCCGTCAGCCAGGTGACCGCGCCCAAGCCGGTCGCCCAGCTCGCCGGCCTCGTCTACTCCGAGACGCCGAAGGAGCAGCGCACCGACCCCGACGCGCACCGGCTGCCCTGGTACCAGTCGCCGACCAAGCTGGCCGGGATCGCGCTGGTCATGGTCATCGTCCTCAACGTGATCTTCCGCTGACGTCAGGAGCACGGTCATGAGCAGCAGCAGCAACAGCTCCACGCCGGCCAAGAAGGCGGCCGGCGCCTTCGACGTCCGCAACGTCATCGCCGCGCTGATCGGCTTCTACGGCGTCGTGCTGGTCCTCATGGGCCTGTTCGCGAACTCGCCGGACGAGCAGGCCAAGACCGGCGACGTCAACGCCAACCTGTGGGCCGGGCTCGCGATGATCGTCTTCGCCGCGGCCTTCGCCCTGTGGTCCCGGCTGCGTCCGATCGTCGTCGAGGCCCCGCCGGACCGGCAGGACCCCGAGGACGACGGCAGCGGCACGACGGCCGGCCCGTCCCTGCACAAGGGCTGAGGGCGCGGCCGCCGTCCCGGGGCCGGGGGGTCAGCAGGTCGGGCGGAGGAAGGTCACGGTCATCACGCCGCCGCAGCCACTGCGGTCCCAGTCCTAGTCGGTGGCCGGTGAGGTCGTCGTCCCGCTGTCGCCGGGCAGGACGGTGAGCGTGACGGCCGCGGCCACGGCCAGGGCGACCGTGACGGCGACGATCGCGAGCAGCATGCGGTGGGTGGCTGCCCAGGCGGCGGCCGGGGAACGGGGAACGGTGGTCATCGGAGGACCTCTCCGGGTGCGGCGGCAGGCCGCCCCTGGGTGCGGGGCCCGGCGGGACGGTGCCGGGGCCCACGACGGTCGTCCGTGCAGCGGGGAGGGCGGAACACGCCGCGGGGCGTATCCCGCGGGGTCCGCGGCGGCAGGAGGGTTCAGGACGCCAGGACGGTGACCGGCACCCGCTGCACGAGGTTGTTCGCCATGCCCTGCCGGTTCCACGGCTGCTCGACCGGCTGCGGGCCCTCGGCGTCGGCGGCGCGGACGACGAGCTCGGAGCTCCCTGGCCGGGCGTCCCAGGCACAGGTCCACGCGCGCCAGGCGTACGGGTGCGCGGGATCGGCCGGCGCGAGGTCGGCCGCGGTCCAGGTGGTCCCGCCGTCGGTGCTCACCTCGACGCCGGTGAGCGGGGCGCGGCCCGACCACGCGCGCCCGGTGAGGGTCACGAGACCGGGGTGCAGGAAACGCTCGCGGGTCATGAAGTCCGGGAACCCGGGCGGGGTCAGCAGTGCCCGCGGCGCGATGCGGGTGACCGGGACACCGGCCTCGTGCGCCTCGGTCTTGAGCCGGTAGGCCGTGGCGTTCTGGAACCCGTCGAAGGGACGGTCGAGCACCTCGATGCGGGTCAGCCACTTCACGTGCGCCATGCCGTACCAGCCGGGGACCAGCAGCCGCAGGGGCGCCCCGTGCTGCGGCGGCAGGGGCGCGCCGTTGACCGCCCACACCACGAGCACGTCGGGCCGCATCGCCTCGGCCAGCGGCAGGCCGCGGGCGTAGTCCTGCTCGACCCCGCGCTCGATCCCGTGGTCGGCGCCGGTGAAGACGACGTCGACCGCGTCGGGGGACAGGCCGGCCTCCTCGAGCAGCGGCGCCAGCGGTGTCCCGGTCCACTCGGCGTTGCCCACCGCCTCGAGCAGCCACGGCTGGCTGACCGGGCGCGGCTCCAGCCGGGCCCGGCCGTTGCCCGCGCACTCCAGCAGCACCCGCGCGGTGACCGCGGGGCGGCGGCGCAGGGCGTCGAGGTCCAGCCGCAGCGGCCGCCCCACCGCGCCGGTGACCTCCAGTCGCCAGCCGGCCGGGTCGGCGGCGGGGATGTCGTAGTGCGTGAGCACGTAGTGCAGGCCCGGTGGCGTGACGTCGTAGCGCAGCGCCTCCAGCGGCAGGCCGTGGTTGCGGGTGGCCAGCGCGAGCTCGTCGAGGCCGATGCCCTCCCCGGGCCCGGCGATCCGGGCGCGCCCGCGGGAGGTCGGCTCCGTCGTCGTCATGCGGGCAGTGTCCGCTCCGGGGCGGGCCCGGTGAACCCCACCGGCCGCCGGGGCCCGTGGAACCCCGCGAGGCTCCGGAGCGGCCTACCGTCGACGGCCACCGGCCGACGGCGGGAGCAGCCCATGGGCACCGGCCACCTGCGCGAGGGCGACGCGGACGCCCTGTCCGACCTGCTGGCGGCCGCCCGCGCAGCGGAGCCCGGCCCGGTGCTGCCGTGGGTGCTGCTCGAGGGCCTGCTGCGGCTGGTCCCGTGCGACGTCGACGTCAGCTACCAGGTGCACGACCACCGCCGGCGGCAGGGTCTGCTGCTGCAGGGCGTCATGGCCGACGGCACCCGGGGGATCGTGCGGCCGGAGCCGACGGAACCCGAGGACCGCTTCTGGCAGCTGTGGTGGTCGTCGATCTGCAGCTGGCCCCAGCGCACCGGCGACCTCACCAGCGTGATCCACACCGAGGACCTGTACCCGACCGAGCGGGCCCGCCGGGCCGACCCGATGCACGCCGAGGTGCTGACCGAGTCCACCGCCGAGCTGCTGGTCTCCCTGCCCGCCCCGCCCGGGGAGGCGCGGCGCCTGCTGTTCCAGCGGTACGACCCGCCGCCGTTCGACGAACGGGACCGGCGGCTGCTGGAGCTGGCCCGCCCGCACGTGCAGGAGGTGTTCCTGCTCGGCGAGCGCCGCCGGGCCGGGGTGCCCCGGATGACCCGGCGAGTGGGAGGTGCTGGCACTGGCGGGTGCCGGCCTGTCCACCGAGGACATCGCGGCCGCGCTGTGGATCTCCCGGGGCACGGTCCGCAAGCACGCCGAGCACATCCGCGAGAGGTGCGGCACCCACACGCTCGCCGAGGCGGCCGCGCGGGCGCTCCCGCAGGCGCCGGCCGCCGCCCTCGGGGCGGTCCGGGCGCGCCGGTGAGGGGCGGTCAGCCGGTGGCGCGGGCGATGGCGGCCGCCGTCTCCAGGACCGCCCCGACCACCTCGGGGCTCGGCCGGCGGCCCAGCCGCTCGACGGGGCCGGAGATCGACACCGCGCCGAGCACCGCGCCGGCCGGGTCGCGCACCGGCGCGGAGAGCGAGGCGACGCCGGGCTCGCGCTCGGCGACGCTGTGCGCCCAGCCGCGCCGGCGGACGTCGAGCAGCGTGCGGGCGGTGAAGCTGGCCTGCGGCAGCAGCGGCGTCACGTCCTCCGGCGGGGCGAAGGCCAGCAGCGCGTGCGCCGCCGAGCCCGCCGTCATGGGCAGCCGCGCGCCGACGGGCACGGTGTCGCGCAGGCCGTGCGCCCGCTCCGCCGCCGCGACGCACACGCGGGAGCCGCCTTCGCGCACGTAGAACTGCGCGCTCTCGCCGCTGGCGTCGCGCAGGGTGGCCAGGTGCCGCCCGGCGACCCGGGCGAGGTCGGCGCTGCCGTGGCCGAGCTCGGTCAGCGCCGGCCCGGGCGCCCACGTCCCCGCCGGCGTGCGCCGCAGCAGCCGGTGGCCCTCGAGGGCGACCGCCAGCCGGTGGGCCGTCGCGCGCGGCAGGTCGGTGCGCGTGACGAGGTCGGCGAGCGACGCCGGCTCCTGCGCGACGGCGCGCAGGATGGCCACGGCTTTGTCCAGCACGGCAACGGGGTTAGGCTGTCCCACACAGCGATACTCCCATCCCACACCATGAGATGTCATGGGGAGAAGCCACCGTGGGATGACCCGAACCGGGAGGGACCCAGTGCCGAAGACCCTGGCGGAGAAGGTCTACGACGCCCACGTCGTGCGCAGTGCCGCGGGCGAGCCGGACCTGCTCTACATCGACCTCCACCTCGTGCACGAGGTCACCAGCCCGCAGGCCTTCGACGGGCTCCGCGCCGCCGGCCGCCGTGTCCGCCGCCCCGAGCTGACGATGGCCACCGAGGACCACAACGTCCCGACGCTCGACGTCCTCAAGCCGATCGCCGACCCGGTCAGCCGCGCGCAGGTCGAGGCGCTGCGGCACAACGCCGCGGAGTTCGGCATCCGGCTCGCGCCGATGGGCGACCGCGACCAGGGCATCGTGCACGTGATCGGCCCGCAGCTCGGGCTCACCCAGCCGGGCACGACCATCGTCTGCGGCGACAGCCACACCTCCACCCACGGCGCCTTCGGCGCGCTGGCGTTCGGCATCGGGACCAGCGAGGTCGAGCACGTGCTGGCCACCCAGACGCTGCCGCAGTACCGGCCCAAGCAGATGGCGGTCACCGTCGAGGGGGAGCTGCCCGAGGGCGTCTCGTCCAAGGACGTCATCCTCGCCGTCATCGCGAGGATCGGGACCAACGGCGCCGCGGGCCACGTCATCGAGTACCGCGGCAGCGCCATCGAGGCGCTGTCGATGGAGGCCCGGATGACGATCTGCAATATGTCGATCGAGGCCGGTGCCCGCGCCGGCGTGATCGCCCCTGACGAGACGACGTTCGCCTACCTGCAGGGCCGGCCGCACGCCCCGCAGGGCACCGACTGGGACGCCGCCGTCGAGTACTGGCGGACGCTGCGCACCGACGAGGGCGCGGTCTTCGACAGCGAGGTCGTCCTCGACGCCGCCGAGCTGGCGCCGTTCGTCACCTGGGGCACCAACCCCGGCCAGGGGCTGCCGCTGACCGAGCGGGTGCCCGACCCGGCCGAGCTCGCCGACGACAACGAGCGCCGCGCCGCCGAGCAGGCGCTGGCCTACATGGGCCTGACGCCGGGCACCCCGCTGCGCGAGATCGAGGTGGACACCGTCTTCCTCGGCTCGTGCACCAACGGGCGCATCGAGGACCTGCGCACCGCCGCCGAGTTGCTGCGCGGCAAGCGGATCGACCCCGACACCCGGATGCTCGTCGTCCCCGGGTCGATCGGCGTCAAGCTGCAGGCCGAGGCCGAGGGCCTGGACCGGGTGTTCACCGAGGCCGGGGCCGAGTGGCGGGGTGCGGGGTGCTCGATGTGCCTGGGCATGAACCCCGACCAGCTGAAGCCGGGGGAGCGCTCGGCGTCGACCAGCAACCGCAACTTCCAGGGCCGGCAGGGCAAGGGCGGGCGCACGCACCTGGTGTCGCCGTCCGTGGCCGCCGCGACCGCCCTCACCGGGCGTCTGACCGCCCCCGCCGACCTCGCCGAGACCGCTGGAGTCTGAGCCCGATGGACGCCTTCACCACGCACACCGGCACCGCCGCCCCGCTGCGCCGCAGCGCCGTCGACACCGACCAGATCATCCCGGCCGAGTACCTCAAGCGGATCACCCGCACCGGGTTCGAGGACGGCCTGTTCGTCGCCTGGCGCACCAACGAGCCGGACTTCGTGCTCAACCAGCCGCAGTACGCCGACGCCACGGTCCTCGTCGCCGGCCCGGACTTCGGCACCGGCTCCTCGCGCGAGCACGCCTGCTGGGCGCTGCTCGACGGCGGGTTCCGCGTGGTCATCAGCTCGCGGTTCGCCGACATCTTCAAGAACAACTCGACCAAGTCGGGGCTGCTCACCGTCGTCCTCCCGCAGGCCGACGTCGAGGCGCTGTGGCAGGCGGTCGAGGCCGACCCCGCGACGCCGGTGACGGTGGACCTGCAGTCCCGCACGGTCACCTACGGCGACACGACGGTGCCGTTCGAGGTCGACGAGTACACCCGCTGGCGGCTGCTCGAGGGCCTCGACGACGTCGGCCTCACCGAGCGGCACCTGGCCGACGTGGAGGCCTTCGAGGCGCAGCGCCCGTCCTGGCTGCCGAGGGCCCTCCCGGCGCTGCCCGCCTGAGCCGCCGCCGGCGCGCCCGTCAGGGCGCGTCGGGGTCGGGGCCCAGGTCGCGGTAGTAGTCGGCGGCCAGCGCGCCGGGGCGGCCGCCCAGCGCCCACACGCTGCCCTTCGCCGCCGGCGGGTACAGCCGCCCGGCGACGCCCTCCCAGCGGACGCCGAGGCTCATCAGCACCGACGGGATCGCCCCGCCCTGGCTGCAGACCACCGTGACGCCGGGCTGCTCCGCGCCGTCCCGGGCCCGCCCCAGCAGCCGCTCGACCACCGCCAGGCCGGCCTGCGGGTCGGCGGCGAACTCCTCCTCGCCGAGCTCCGGCAGCGAGCGCACCGGCAGGCCGGTCCGCTCGGCCAGCGGCTCGAGGGTCTGCCGGCAGCGCACCCGCTCGGCGCTCAGGAGCTCGCACGGGCCGAACACCGGCAGGACGTCGGCCAGCTGCCGCGCCTGCCGCCGGCCCTTGCTGTCCAGCGGCCGCTCGTCGTCGGGGCCGTCCCAGTCGCTGCGACTGCCGGCCTTGGCGTGGCGCACCAGCAGCAGCGAGGGCGTCCGCGGGACGTCGTCGCGGACGAGGTCGACGACCACCCGCCGGTCGTGCTCATGGGTGACCAGCGCCGCGGCCTCGGCGACGGGCAGCCAGCGCAGCTCGTCGACCTCGTCGTTGGGCTCGAACGGCTCCTCGGTGCCCACCGCCCGCATGAGCCAGTAGTCCACCTGCTTGGGCCCGGCGGCGACCTCGTAACGGGTGCGCAGGCTGCGCCGGCCGGCCACGACCTGCAGGCCGGTCTCCTCGAGGACCTCCCGCACCGCGGCGGTCAGGGCGTTCTCGCCGGCGTCGAGTTTGCCCTTGGGCAGCGACCAGTCGTCGTAGCGCGGGCGGTGCACGACCACGGTCTCGATCCCGCCGTCGGCGGCCGGCCGCCACACCACCCCGCCGGCGGCCGCGACGACCGGCGCCCGCTCAGTCGGCATGCTCGGTGGCCAGCTGCACGAGCCGCGCCTGGTGGTCCCGGGTCCCGGTGCGGGTCCAGCGCCCCTCGGGGCCGAGCTCCCAGCAGCTCACGCCGGGGGCCATGGCGTCGTCGAACACGGTCTGCAGCTGACGCCGCGCGTTCTCGTCGCACACCCGCAGCAGCACCTCGACCCGGCGGTCGAGGTTGCGGTGCATGAGGTCGGCGCTGCCCAGCCAGAACTCCGGCTCGCCGTCGTTGCTGAAGGCCATCACCCGCGAGTGCTCGAGGAAGCGGCCGACGATCGAGCGCACCCGGATCGTCTCGGACAGACCCGGGACGCCGGGCCGCAGTGCGCAGATGCCGCGGATGAGCAGCTCCACCGGCACGCCGGCCCGGGAGGCCTCGTAGAGGGCGTCGATGATCCGCTCGTCGACCAGCGAGTTCACCTTGAACCGGATGCCCGCCGGCCGCCCCTCGGCCGCGTGCCGCGCCTCCCGGCGGATCTTCTCCACGAGCCCGCCGCGGATGCCGTGCGGCGCCACCATCAGCTGCCGGTAGGCCGTCTGCCGCGAGTAGCCGGTGAGCACGTTGAACAGGTCGGTGAGGTCGGCGCCCACCCGCGGGTCGGCGGTGAGGATGCCGAGGTCCTCGTACAGCCGCGCCGTCTTCGGGTTGTAGTTGCCGGTGCCGATGTGCACGTAGCGGCGGAGCACGCCGTTCTCCCGCCGCACCACCAGCGCCGTCTTGCAGTGCGTCTTGAGCCCGACCAGGCCGTAGACGACGTGGCAGCCGGCACGCTCCAGCGACCGGGCCCAGGTGATGTTGGCCTGCTCGTCGAAGCGCGCCTTGATCTCGACGAGGACGACGACCTGCTTGCCCGCCTCGGCGGCGCTGATCAGGGCGTTGACGATCGGGGAGTCACCCGAGGTCCGGTAGAGCGTCTGCTTGATCGCCAGCACGTGCGGGTCGGCGGCGGCCTGCTCGATGAAGCGCTGCACGCTCGTGGCGAACGAGTGGTACGGGTGGTGGACGAGCACGTCGCCCTCGCGCAGCGTCGCGAAGACGCTCTTGGGCGTCTCGCCCTCGCTCAGTCGCGGGTGGGTGGCCGGCACGAACGGCTCGTCCTTGAGCTCCGGGCGGTCGAGGTCGTACAGCGCCCACAGTGAGGAGAGGTCGAGCAGCCCGGGCACCGTGACGACGTCCTGCGGGCTCATCTCGAGCTCGGAGACGAGCACGTCGAGGATCTGCGGGTCCATGGTCTCGGTGACCTCGAGCCGCACCGCCGGGCCGAAGCGCCGTCGCGCGAGCTCCCGCTCGAGGGCCTGCAGCAGGTCCTCGTCCCGGTCCTCCTCGACCTCGAGGTCGGCGTTGCGGGTCACCCGGAACAGGTGGTGGTCGAGGACGTCGAGGCCCGGGAACAGCTGCGGCAGGTGCGCGGCGATGAGGTCCTCGAGCGGCAGGAACGTCGCCTGCGAGTCGACCGGCCCCACGGGCACGAAGCGCGGCACGTTGTTGGGCACCTTGAGCCGGGCGAAGCGCGGCCCCCCGGTGTCGGGGTCACGGACCACGACGGCGAGGTTGAGCGACAGGCCGCTGATGTAGGGGAACGGGTGCGCCGGGTCCACCGCCAGGGGCGTGAGCACCGGGAAGACCTGGTCGCGGAAGTACTCGCGCAACCGGCGGGCCTGGGTCTCGGCGAGGTCCTCCCAGTGCACGAACCGGATGCCCTCGGCCTCCAGCCGCGGCGTGAGGTCCTGCTGGAAGCAGACCGCGTGCCGGTGCACCAGCTCCTGCGTGCGCTCGGTGACCCTGGCCAGCTGTTCGCGGATGGTGAGCCCGTCGGGGGAGCGCACGGTCAGCCCGGTGCTCTGCCGGCGCTTCAGCCCGGCGATGCGCACCATGTAGAACTCGTCGAGGTTGCCGGCGAAGATCGCCAGGAACTTGGCGCGCTCCAGCAGCGGCAGCGACGCGTCCTCGGCCAGCTCCAGCACGCGCGCGTTGAAGTCCAGCCACGACAGCTCCCGGTTGAGGAAGCGGTCGGCGGGCAGTGCCGGGGGCTCGTCCAGGGGGACGGCGGGGGACTCGGGGGTCGTCGTCTCGGCTGCCACGGCCTCATCGTGCCCCACCGAGGTGAACGGCGAGGACCCCGCTCGGTGGCTCAGGCGGCCGGGCGGGGCACCCGCGGCAGCAGCGCCGCCGTCGCGGTCCCGACGCCGAGGCGCACGGCCGCCGCGAGGTCGGCGGGCGTGTCGACGTCGCGGCGCAGTCCCGGCCAGCCGCCGTCGAGCGGCACCGCGCCCGCGCCGGCGTGCGCGGCGGCCGAGTCCCGCCCGAAGCGCGGGTCCAGCGGCACCCCCGCCGCGGTCAGCAGCGTGGTCCCCGTGCCCGCGGCGTCGGCGACGAAGCAGCGCGGCGCGATCCCGGCTGCGGCCAGGGCGGCGGCCAGCTCCGCCGGCCGCAGCGCCGGCAGGTCCGAGGACAGCGCGGCGACGGCGTCCCCGCCGCTGGCCCGGGCACCGTGGGCCAGCGCCGGGTTCAGGCCGCGGTCGGGCTCGTCGGGGACGGTGCGCGCCCCGAGCGCTCGTACGATGGCGGCTGCGCGCGCGTCGTCGGTCACGACGAGGACGTCGGCCACCGCGGCGCAGTCGCGGGCCGCGGCGACGGTGTCGGCCAGCAGCGCGAGCACGAGGTCCGCGTGCAGCCCGGGGCCGCCGCCGGTGAGCGGGGCGAGGCGGGTCTTGGCCGCGCCGAGGCGCTTCGCCGGGACGACCAGGGACCACCGCACGGCGTCCATGTGAGCACACGGCAGCGCCCGGCCGCGGACGACGGCGACCCCCGGTGCGCACGCCGACCCGGGGGAGGGTCGATCATGTGCCGGTCGTCACGACCGAGCGGAGGGGTGCCGGTGACCGAGGAGCAGTCCTCCGGGACCGCGGCGATCGCGCGGCGCGCGCTGCACGTGCGCGGGCAGCTGCCGTGGTCGCTGAAGCTGGCGGTCGTGGTCATCTACCCGACGGCCTCGCTGCTGTTCCGGCTGCGCTACCGCGACGGCGACCGGCTGCCGCGCACCGGCCCGGTGCTGCTCGTGGCCAACCACGTCTCGGTGCTCGACCCGCTGGCCTGCGCGCGTCTGGTGTACGACAACGGGCGGGTCCCGCACTTCCTCGCCAAGGAGGCGGTGTTCAGGGGCCTGGCCGGGAAGATCCTCCGGCACGCCGGGCAGATCCCGGTCGCCCGCGGCTCGGCCGACGCGCGCGGCTCCCTCGACGCCGCGGCAGCCGACCTGGAGGCGGGCAACGTCGTCGTGATCTACCCCGAGGGCTCGGTGACCCGCGACCCCGACTGGTGGCCCATGCAGGCCCGCACCGGCGTCGCGCGGCTGGCGCTGACCACCGACGCCGTCGTCCTGCCGGTGGCCCAGTGGGGCCCGCAGCGGGTGCACGACTACCACACCAAGAAGCTGCACCTGCGGTTCCGGACGCCCACCGAGTACGCCCTCGGCGAGCCGGTCGACCTCTCGGCGGTGCGGGCCGAGGTGCGTGCCGGCCGGGCGCTGACCCCTGACCTGCTGCGGGAGACCACCGACGTGATCATGAGCCGCGTGCGCGACCTGCTGTCCGAGGTGCGGGGCGAGCCGGCCCCGGCGGGCTTCGCCTCCCGTCCGCGGCGGACGCTGCCGGGGGACGCCGCGTGAGCGGTCCCGACCTCTCCGGCCGGGGCACCCGCGCCGCCGTCCTCGGGGCCGGCTCGTGGGGCACCACGTTCGCCAAGGTCCTCGCCGACGCCGGCTGCACGGTGTCCCTGCACGCCCGCCGGCCCGAGTTGGCCGAGGCGATCGCCGAGTCGGGGGAGAACGCCGAGTACCTGCCCGGGGTCGCCCTGCCCGGCGCGCTGACGGCCACGACCGACGCCGCGGAGGCCCTGGACGGCGCCGACGTCGTCGTCCTCGCCGTCCCCTCGCAGTCGCTGCGCGCCAACCTGCTCGAGTGGACGCCGCTGCTGCCCGCGGACGCGACCCTGCTGTCGCTGATGAAGGGCGTCGAGCTCGGCACGACCATGCGGATGAGCGAGGTCATCCGCGAGGTCACCGGCGCCGGACCCGACCGGGTGGCCGCGCTGTCGGGGCCGAACCTGGCCCGCGAGATCGCCGAGGAGCAGCCGGCGGCCACCGTCATCGCCTGTCCGGACGCCGATCGCGCCGCGGCGCTGCAGGCCGCCTGCCTCACGCCCTACTTCCGGCCGTACACCAACCAGGACCTGGTGGGCTGTGAGCTCGGCGGCGCGGTGAAGAACGTCATCGCGCTGGCCTGCGGCATCGCCGAGGGCATGGGCTTCGGCGACAACACCCGCGCCTCGCTGATCACCCGCGGCCTGGCCGAGACCACCCGCCTGGGCGTGGCGCTGGGCGCCGAGCCCGCGACGTTCGCCGGCCTGGCCGGTCTCGGCGACCTCGTGGCCACCTGCAGCTCGCCGCTGTCCCGGAACCGGACCTTCGGGGAGAAGCTGGGCCGCGGCCTGTCGCTGGAGGAGGTGCAGGCCACCACCCGGCAGACCGCCGAGGGGGTCAAGAGCTGCCGCTCGGTGCTGGACCTGGCGCGCGCCCACGGCGTGGACGTGCCGGTGACCGAGGCGGTCGTGCGGGTCTGCCACGAGGACGTCCCGGCCGCGCAGATGGTGAAGGAGATCATGAGCCGGGAAGCGAAGCCGGAGTGAGCGACGGCTCCCTGCCCCCGGGGTGGGGGGACGGCACCCGGTCGGTCCACGCGGGTGACGCCCCGCCGGTGCCGGGCACCCCGCTGCGCCCCTCGCCGGTGTTCGCCGCGCCCTTCCACCTCGGCGACCAGCCGCCGCGCGCCGGCGGCGCCGACGCCTACGCCCGCACCGAGCACCCCACCTCCCGTGCCTTCGAGACGGCGGTCGGCGAGCTCGACGGCGGCCGGTGCCTGTCCTTCGCCACCGGCATGGCCGCGATCACCGCGGCGGTGATGGCGCTGGTCTCGGCCGGCGACCGCCTGGTGCTGCCGGCCGACGGCTACTACACGACCCGGCTGCTGGCCCGCGACGAGCTCGAGCGGCTCGGCGTGCGGGTCGAGTACGTGCCGACCGTCGAGATCGCCGGCGTCGCCGCCCGCGGGGACCTCGAGGGCGCCCGGATGGTCTTCCTCGAGACGCCGAGCAACCCGCTGCTCGACGTCTGCGACGTCGCCGCGGTGGCCCGCGCCGCGCGCGCCGCCGGTGCGCTGCTGGCCGTGGACAACACCACCGCCACCCCGCTGGGCCAGCGGCCCCTGGCGCTCGGCGCCGACCTCACCGTGGGCGCCGACACCAAGGCGCTGACCGGGCACAGCGACCTGCTGCTCGGCCACGTGAGCACCTCCTCCGACGAGGTGTTCGACCGGGTGAAGGGCTGGCGCGACCACACCGGCAGCACGCCCGGCGCCTTCGACGCGTGGCTCGGGCACCGCTCGATGAGCACGCTGGACCTGCGGCTGACCCGCCAGGGCGAGACGGCCGCGGCCGTGGCGGCGGTGCTCGCCGACCACCCCGCGGTCACCGGCGTGCGCTGGCCGTGGCTGCCCTCGGACCCCTCGCACGCCCTGGCGGCCCGGCAGATGCTTCGGCCGCTCGGCATCGTCTCCGCCGAGCTCGCCGACGAGACGGCGGTGTCGCGGTTCCTGGCCGCGAGCCGGCTGTGGACGGCGGCCACGAGCTTCGGCGGCGTGCACAGCACCGTGGACCGGCGGGCGCAGTGGGGCGGGGACGCCGTGCCGGCCGGGTTCCTGCGCTTCTCGTGCGGCATCGAGGACACCGGCGACGTCGTCGCCGACCTCACCGCCGCGCTCGACGCCGCCTGAACCGCGTGAGCCGCACGACCCTCGACCGCGTGCTGACGGCCGGCCCGGTGCTGCAGGCCGGCCGGGACGGCGACTACCGGGCGCTGGACTGGGCGGGCGGGGAGCCGCACCGGGTGCGCCGCGAGCTGGTCGGGCCGGCCTGGGAGCCGCCGCGGCGGGGCGTCCAGGTGGTCGCCTGCCTGGCGCACGTCACCGACCTGCAGCTGGCCGACGTCTGCTCGCCGGCCCGCTTCGAGTTCTTCCACCGCTTCGAGGCCGATCCGCGGATGCGCGCGCTGGTGCCCATGCACCGGCCGCAGGAGGCGCTGACCGCGCACGCCGTCGACGCCCTGGTGCGGACCCTCAACGGCCTGGCCGGCGGGCCGCGGACCGGGCAGCCGCTGCAGGTGGTCGTGACCACCGGCGACGCCATCGACAACGCGCAGTGGAACGAGCTGGAGCTGTACCTCGCGGTGCTGCGCGGGGGAGTGGTCTCACCCGGTGCCGGGCTGACCGCCTACGACGGCGTGCAGGCCTCCGGCTGGCCGCACGACCTGTTCTGGCGTCCCGACGACGACGGCGGCGTCCACCACGAGCGCTTCGGCTTCCCCGCCCGGCCCGGGCTGCTCGAGGCGGCGTTCGCGGCCTTCGCCGCCGAGGGGCTGCGGCTGCCCTGGCTGGGCTGCCACGGCAACCACGAGGCGCTCATCCAGGGCGTCGGCGTCCCCACGCCCGCACTGACCGCCGTGCTCGGCTCCGGGCGCAAGCCGGTCGACGTCGACCCCACCCTGCCGCTGGACGACGCCCTGCGGCTGTTCACCCATTCCTCCGAGGTCTTCACCACCGCCACCTCGCGGCCGGTGACCTCGGTGGCCGACCGCCGCTTCATCGACCGGCGGTCCTTCGTGGCCGCGCACCTCGCCGACGGCGGGGCGCCCACCGGTCACGGGTTCACCCAGGACAACCTGCGCGAGGGCACCGCCTACTACGCCTGGGACGGCGTGCCCGGCGTCCGGGTGGTCTGCCTGGACACCACGCGGGTGACCGGCGGGACGGCGGGCTCGGTCGACGCCGAGCAGGCACGGTGGCTGGAGGACCGGCTGCGCGAGGTGTCCTCGTCGGCGCCCGGTCCCGACGGCGGCCGGGTCGCGACCGGCAACGCCGACCGGCTCGTGGTGCTGCTGTCCCACCACGGAGCCAGCACGCTGACCCGGTCCGACGCCCTCGGCCGCCGCCCCGTGGCCGGGGACGACGCGCTGGGCGCCCCCGAGCTGCTCGCGCTGCTGCACCGCTACCCGAACGTCGTCCTGTGGCTCAACGGGCACACCCACGTCAGCGAGGTGCGGCCCTGGGCGCACCCGGACGAGCCCGGCCGCGGCCTGTGGGAGGTGACCACCTGCGCCGTCGTCGACTGGCCCGGGCAGGCCCGGCTGGTGGAGCTGCTGGACAACGGCGACGGCACGCTGTCGACGGTCTGCACGATGATCGACCACGACAGCCCCGCCCGGCCGCCGTCCGCCGGCGACCCGGCCGCCCGCGAGCCCGCCGCGCTGGCCGCCCTGCACCGTGAGCTCGCGGCCAACGTGCCGTGGGCCGGGCTGGGGTCGGCCCTGGCCGGCACGCCCGCCGACCGCAACGTCGAACTGGTCCTCCGCGCGCCCTTCTGAGCCCGGCCGCTGCAGACCTAGGCGGTGCGGGCGGCCCGGCGGCGGCGGTGGGCGGCGCGGGCGGTGAGCCAGCCACTGAAGGCCAGGTAGTACACGACGTAGGCGAACGACAGCACCACCACGACCGGGTGCGGGTCGGGGTACTGCACGAGCAGGACGGCGTAGGTGACCAGCCAGACCACGGTCAGGCCCATGCTCACCGGCCACAGCGCCTCGGTGCGCGACGGGTACAGGTAGCGCACCGGCACGAAGACGAGCACCGAGCACACGACCAGCACGACGGCGACGACGACCTGCGACAGGTCCAGCACCACCGCGTAGAAGGCGACGACGTTCCAGTAGCTCGGGAAGCCGAGGAACGTGTGGTCGTCGGTCTTCGCGTCGACCCGGCAGAACTGGTAGCTCGAGGCCAGCAGCGGCAGCGCGGCGAGCAGCCACCCGACCCAGTCGTGCGGCAGCGCGCCGGTGGTCCACAGCAGGACGACGGGCGCGAAGACGTAGGTCAGGTAGTCGACGATGTTGTCCAGCAGGGCGCCGTCGAACCAGGGGATCGTCTCCTTGACCCGCGCACGCCGGGCCAGCATCCCGTCGGTGCCGTCGATCCACAGCGCCGCCAGCCCGAGCCACAGCGCGGTGATGGCCTCACCCTCGAACGCGGCGAGCACCACCAGCAGCGCCAGGACCGATCCCAGCGCGGTGTAGGCGTGCACCGCCGCACCGGCCAGCCGCAGCGGGAGCGGGTACCGGCGCGCCGGGGCGCCCCCGTGCTCGTCGTGCCCCTGGTGCGCCGTCGTCGCCGGAGGCCGGGGGTCCACCGGAGGGGCCGCGTTCTCCCGCATCGCGGACGAGGTTCCCACACCGCGCGGGTGTCAGCCCTGCGGGAGACGCGGGAGGCGCGATGCCGTCGACTAGGGTCGGCCGCGATGAGCGGGATCGGCAGGGTGCGCGTCGCGGTCGTGTTCGGGGGGCGCAGCGCGGAGCACGCCATCTCCTGCGTCTCCGCCGGGAGCGTGATGGCGGCGCTCGATCCGGAGCGCTACGAGGTCGTCCCGGTCGGCATCGCCCGCGACGGCCGCTGGGTGCTCGCCGACGCGGGTCAGCAGACGGCCATCGACTCCGGCCGGCTGCCCGAGGTCACCGGCGGGACGGCGGTGTCGCTGGTCGGCGACCCCGCCGGGCGCGGGCTGGCCGTCCTCGACCCGGCCGCGGCGATCGGCCCGGCGCTCACCGAGGTCGACGTCGTCTTCCCGGTCCTGCACGGCGCCTACGGCGAGGACGGGACCATCCAGGGGCTGCTGGAGATGAGCGGGCTGCCCTACGTGGGGTCCGGGGTCTTCGCCAGCGCCGCGTCGATGGACAAGGAGTTCACCAAGAAGCTCCTGGCCGCCGCGGGGCTGCCGCAGGGCGACCACGTGGTGCTCCGCGACGCCGAGGGGGCGCTGACGGCCGACCCCGGTGCGCTGTCGGCCGCCGACCGCGAGCGGCTGGGGCTGCCGGTGTTCGTCAAGCCCTCGCGGGCCGGGTCGAGCATCGGCATCACCAAGGTCACCGACTGGGCGCAGTTCCCCGAGGCGGTGGCCACCGCGGCCGCCGTCGACCCGAAGGTCGTCGTCGAGGCCTCCGTGCCGGGCCGGGAGATCGAGTGCGGCGTGCTGGCCGGCCGCGACGGCGGGCCGCCCGAGGCGAGCCTGCCCGCCGAGATCCGGCTCAAGCCCGGTACCGACTGGTACGACTTCGACGCCAAGTACCTCGACGACGCCGTCGAGTTCGACGTCCCGGCTGACCTCACGCCCGAGCAGACGCGCAGGGTGCAGGAGGCCTCCCGGCGTGCCTACCTCGCGATGGACTGCGAGGGGCTGGCGCGGGTGGACTTCTTCCTCGGCACCGGCCCCGACGGCCGCGAGCGCCTGGTCGTCAACGAGGTCAACACGATGCCGGGGTTCACGCCGATCTCGATGTTCCCGCGGATGTGGGCGGCCAGCGGGGTGTCCTACCCCGAGCTGGTGGACCGGCTGGTCGCCTCGGCGCTGGCGCGCGCGGGCCGGCCGGGGGACCAGCGGACCTCCCGGTGACGCCGGGCCGCCTCGCGGCCGTGCTGGCCGGGCTGGCGTCGCTCGTGCCCGCCACCGGCTGCACGCCGACCAGCGCCACCCCGGTGGAGGTCGAGGCGGCTCCGGTCACCCCGGAGACGGTGGAGGACCTCGGGGAGCTGCTGCTCGAGGAGGTGCCCTCCGGCCTGCCCCGGATCCCCGACGCCGACCTCGAGCCGTCCGCCGGCGCGAAGACCGTCGACGACGTCGCCACGTACTCCGACGACCCCGCCCGCGAGCGCGCGGTGCTGCGGGAGTACGGCTACCGGCACGGGTGGGAGCGCTTCTGGGGGTCGACGACGGGCCCGCTGACCAGCGTCTTCCTCGACCAGTTCGACCACGCCACCGGCGCGGCCACCTACGCCCGGGACCTGGCCGGCAACGACGCCGAGCTCTACGACGGCGTGCTGCGCCACGGCCCGTCCTCGCTGCCCGACGGCTGCAGCCTGCTCACCGTGGCCGCGGCCGACCCCGCGACCGGGCTGTCCGGCCCGGCGGCCTTCGCCTGGTGCGCGCACGGGGTGTTCAGCGTCGCGGTCACCGCCGTCGCGGGCACCGAGCAGGCCGCCGGCGACGAGCTGCACGACGCCGTGCAGGCCCAGCTCGACCGGCTGCCGGCGGCCTGAGCGGGCCTTAGCGCGTCGGCAGGGTGTCGCCGATGACCCCGCTCAGCACGGTGACCGGCGCGCTGTCGACGTCCGGCGGCAGCGTCACCTGCACGTAGGCGGCGCGGTCGACCGCCGTCCAGGTGGTGGCCTCGTCGGTCTGCTCGACGGACCAGGTGACCTGGTCGATCTGCAGCAGGCCCTCGCCGGCGACCAGGCCGGCCGGTTGCGGCACGCCGCACACCAGCACGACCGCCGGGTCGCCCCAGGCGGCGGCGTAGGGGGTGTCGGAGTCGACCAGCCGCGCCGGCTCCCCGGTCAGGTCGAGGGGGAGGGCGGCCATGAGCGCCGGGCAGGTCGCGTCGGCCTCGGGCGTCGGCGGGGGGACCTCGACCGGCAGCACCGGCAGGTCCTCCGCGCGCTGCGGCGCCGGACTCCCGTCGACGTCCGCGGCCTGGCCGCCGTCGTCGCTGCCACCGAGGACGTTGACCAGGACGACCAGGACGACCAGCACCGGCACGACGACCGCCGTCGCGACCAGCGCGAGCCGGCGGAGGGGATCGGGACGCCGCGCGGGGGCCGGAGCGGCCGCTGCCCCCTCGGCGGGAGGGGCCTCGGCGGCGGGGGTGTCCTCGCTCAGCGGCTCAGATGTTGACGACGGGGCAGGTCAGCGTGCGCGTGATGCCGTCGACCGACTGCACGCGGGCGACCACCAGGCGGCCGAGCTCGTCGACCGATTGCGCCTCGGCGGTGACGATGACGTCGTAGGGGCCGGTGACGTCCTCCGCCTTGGTCACGCCGGCGATCTCACTGATCGTCGTCGCCACCTGGGCGGCCTTGCCGACCTCGGTCTGGATCAGGATGTAGGCGTGGACCACGGGACGACCTTCCTCGGGCGACGGAGCCGGCGGCTGCGCGCCGCCGGCAGCCGGACTGGATCGCAACCTACCCCAGCGGCCAGGTGCGCCCCGTGACACGGCCCCGGCCGCTGGGTCCCCGCGACGACCTCGCCGACAGCGTGCGGGTGGTGGGGGAGTTCGGCGTCATCGCGCGGGTGCTCGCCCGCTCGGGCTCGGCGGCGGTGGCCCAGGTCGGCCCCGGTGACGACGCCGCGGTGCTGCGCGTGCCCGACGGCCGGGTGGTGGCCACCACCGACGTCCTCGTCGAGGGGCGGCACTTCCGCCGCGACTGGTCCTCGGCCGAGGACGTCGGTCACAAGGCCGCCGCCGCCAACCTGGCCGACGTCGCCGCGATGGGCGGGGTGGCCACCGCGCTGCTGGTCGGGCTGGCCTGCCCCGCCGACACGGCCACCACCTGGCTCGAGGGCGTGGCCGCCGGGATGGCCGCCGAGTGTGCGCCGCTGGGCGCCGCGGTGGTCGGCGGCGACACGGTGGCCTCGGCTCCCGACAGCGGGTCCGTCGTCCTGTCGGTGACCGCGCTCGGCGACCTCGGCGGGCGGGCGCCGGTCCTGCGCTCGGGGGCGCGGCCGGGGGACGTCCTCGCCGTCACGGGCCGGCTGGGCTGGTCGGCGTGCGGGCTGGCCGTGCTGCGCCGCGGCTTCAGCAGCCCGCTGGCCGTCGTCACCGCGCACCGCCGTCCGACCCCGCCGTACGCCGCCGGGCCGGCCGCGGCCGACGCGGGGGCCACCGCCATGTGCGACGTCAGCGACGGGCTGCTCGCCGACGCCGGGCACCTGGCCTCCGACAGCGGCGTCGTCCTGGACGTCGACCGCGCCGCGCTGGTGCGTGCGACCCTGGAACCGCCGGGTCCGCTGCAGCAGGTGGCGGCGGCCCTGGGCGCCGATCCGCTCGCCTGGGTGCTCACCGGCGGGGAGGACCACGCCCTGCTGGCGACCTTCCCGCCGTCCGTGGCACTGCCGGACGGGTGGCTGGCCGTCGGGCGGGTCGAGGAGGGGGAGCCGGGGGTGTTCGTGAGCGGGGAGCCGGCGGCCGACGTCGCGGTCGCGGTCGGGGCGGGGAGGACCGGGCATGTCCACTTCGGCTGAGGCGCGGTTGCGCGACGGGTCGGTCGCCACCCTGCGCTCGGTGCCCTACGACGACCCGGTCGCCCGCGACCTCGTCGCCCGGGTCCAGCAGGAGTACGTCGACCGCTACGGCGGCCCGGACGGCGCGGCCGTGGAGCCGGGGGAGTTCTCCCCGCCGGCCGGCCTGTTCCTGGTCGCCGAGGTCGACGGCGAGCCCGCCGGGTGCGGCGCCTGGCGGCAGCACACCGAGACGTCCCCCGCCCAGCCCGACGCCCCCGCCGTGGCGGAGGTCAAGCGGGTCTACGTGGTGCCCGCCTTCCGCCGCCGTGGCCTGGCGCAGGTGCTGGTCGCCGCCCTGGAGGACTCCGCGCGCCGGTCGGGGTACCGCGCGGTCGTGCTCAACTCCGGCGACCGTCAGCCCGAGGCGCTGGCGCTGTACGAGGCCCTCGGCTACACGCCGGTCCCGGGGTACGGCCTGTACGCCGGCGAGGCGGGGGCGGTCTTCCTCGGCCGGCGCATCGACGAGGAGGAGGAGCGGCCGTGGGCGTCGTGACGATCTCCGCGTCGTACGGCGCGGGCGGCCCGGAGGTCGGGCCGGCCGTCGCCGAGCGGCTGGGCCTGGTCTTCCACGACCGCGCGATCCCCGCGCAGGTGGCCGGCCGGCTCGGTGTCTCCCAGGACGACGCCGAGGCCAACGACGAGCGGGTGGTCCGCGGCCTGTGGCGGCTCGTCGCCTCGCTGGGCGCCATGCCCGACCCGGTCGGCGGCGTCGTGCCGACGGCCGGCCAGCCCGACGAGCGGGCCTACCGGGAGCACACCGAGCGGGTCCTGCGCGAGATCGCCGACGGCGCCGGCGGGGTCGTGCTCGGCCGCGGCGGCGCCATGGTGCTGCGCGACCGGCCCGACGCCCTGCACGTTCGCCTCGACGGCCCGCCGGAGGCACGGCTGCGCGCGGCGGTGCAGCGCTACGGCCGCCCCGAGGACGAGCTGCGGCGCGAGCTGCAGGCCAACGACACCACCCGCCAGGCCTACGTCCGGCACTTCTACCGGTGCGACCCGGCCGCGGCCCGGCACTACCACCTCGTCGTCGACGGGACGGCGCTGCCGCTGGAGACGGTGGTGGACCTCGTCGTCGCCGCGGCGCGGGCACGGGGGATCGGCGCGGCCTGAGCCCGGCCTGCTGGGATCGGCTCGAGGGGGCAGGTGCGGGCCGCGCGGCAGCTGCCCGCGTACGCGAAGGACCCCGGAGGTCGTCGACCTCCGGGGTCCGCCCGGCCGGAGCCGGGGCGTGCTCAGGGGCGGGGGTGCCGCCCGCGCCGACTATGCGCGGACGACCTTGCCCGCACGGATGCAGGAGGTGCAGGCGTTGATGCGGCGGCGGTTGCCGGGGGCGACCAGCGCCTTCACCGACTGGATGTTCGGGTTCCAACGGCGCGGCGTGCGGCGGTGCGAGTGCGACACCGACATACCGAAACCGGGCCCCTTGCCACAGACATCGCACACGGCAGCCACGGTGGATCACTCCCAGAAGAATCGTTTGCAGGCGGCGGCGCACGGGCGGCCACCGGAAGACCGTCGACCAGTCTAACCGCTCGCCCGGGCGACCGTCGCCGAGGTCGCCTCGGCGGCGGGACCCGTCCCTCCCACCACCACCGGGCCCGTCCCTTCCACCCGACCGGGCCCGTCGGTTCCCGCGGGTACCCTCCGGCCGTGCTGCAGGCGCTGGACGACGCCGCGGTCGGCCAGTGGTGCCGCGCCGCGGTCACGGCGCTGTCCGGAGCCCGTGGCCGCCTCGACGACCTCAACGTCTTCCCCGTGCCCGACGGCGACACCGGCACCAACCTGCTGCTCACCGCGCAGGCCGCCGTCGCCGCCCTCGACGCGTCGGAGGGGGAGCCGGCCTGGACCGCCCTGACCCGGGGCGCCGTCCTCGGGGCCCGCGGCAACAGCGGCACGATCCTCGCCCAGCTCCTGCGCGGTCTGTCCGACCAGCTGGCCGGGGACGAGCCCGCGGACGGTCCCGGCCTGGCCGCGGCGCTGCAGAAGGCCGCCGACACCGCCTACTCCGCGGTCGCCGACCCGGAGGAGGGGACGCTGCTCACCGTCGCCCGCGCCGGTGCCGAGGCCGCCGTCGCCGCCGTCGACCAGGGGCGCACCGCGCTGGCCGACGTCGTCACCGCCGCGGCCGACGGTGCCCGCACCGCCCTGGAGGCCACGCCCGGCCAGCTCGACGCGCTGCGCGCCGCCGGCGTGGTCGATGCCGGCGGCGCCGGCTTCTGCGTGGTCCTCGACGCCCTCGTGGCGACCGTCACCGGCGTCGAGCCGGCCCGCCCGCCGCTCGTGCCGCGCCGGACCCGCCCGGCCGACCCCGCGGCCGTGCCGCACCAGCCACCGCCCGGGCCGGGCAGCGAGGTGCAGTACCTGCTCGCCGACGCGGACGAGGCGTCCGTCGCGGTCCTGCACACCCGGCTGGCAGCCCTCGGCGACAGCCTCGTGGTGGTCGGCGTCGACACCCCGGCCGGCCGCCAGTGGAACGTCCACGTGCACACCAACGACGTCGGCGGCGCCATCGAGGCCGGCATCGAGGCCGGCCGGCCGCACTCCATCGCGGTGACCCCGCTGGCGCCGGTCCGCCCGGCCGCCCCGGTGCGCGGGCGGCGCGCCGTCGTCGCGGTCGTCCCGGGCGAGGGCCTGGCGCAGCTGTTCTCCGGCGAGGGCGTGCGCGTGGTCCCCTGCGGTCCCGGCGGCGTCGACGAGGACGAGATCCTGGCCGAGATGGTGGCCTCGGGCGCCGGCGACGTCGTCGTGCTGCCCAACGACCCCGCGCTGACGCCCGTGGCCGCCCGCGCCGCCGACCGTGCCCGCGAGGCCGGCCGCGACGTCGCCGTGGTCCCCACCCGCTCACCCGTGCAGGGCCTGGCCGCCATCGCCGTCGCCGACCCCGCCCGCCGGTTCGGCGACGACGTCATCGCCATGGCCGAGGCCGCCGCCGCGACCCGCTGGGCCGAGGTCACCGTCGCCGGGCAGGACGCGCTCACCAGCGCCGGCCCGTGCCGCGCGGGCGACGCCCTGGGCGCGGCGGAGGGCGACGTCGTGGTGGTGGGGCGGGCCCTCGCGGCGGTGGCCTGCGAGCTGCTCGACCGGCTGCTGTCGGCAGGCGGTGAGATGGCCACGCTCGTCGTCGGTCCCGATGCCGCGCTGGGCGACGCGGTCTGCGTGCACCTGGCGGCCGCCCACCCGACCGTCGAGGTGGTCCGGTACGACGCCGGTGCGGTGATCCCGCTGCAGGTGGGGGTGGAGTAGGCGTGGCGGTGACCCTCGACACCGACCTGGCGCGCGTGCTCGGCGCCAAGACGGCCAAGGCGATGGCCGAGTCCCTCGAACTGCGCACCGTCCGCGACCTGCTGCGCCACTACCCGCGCCGCTACGCCACGCGCGGCGAGATGACCCGGCTCGACGACCTGCAGGTCGGCGACCGGGTCACCGTGCTCGCGCAGGTCCGCCGGGTGGTCAGCCGCAAGATGCGCAGCCGGCCGGGGACGCTCACCGAGGTCACCGTCGGCGACGGTGCCGGGGAGATGCAGCTGGTCTTCTTCAACCGCAGGCACGGCCAGCTCCAGCAGGGCGCCTGGGGGCTGTTCGCCGGCACCGTCGGCCAGTACCGGAACAGCAAGCAGTTCGCCCACCCGGACTTCCACCTCATCACCGGTGACGACGACGAGGACTGGGCCCGCGCGCTCATCCCGATCTACCCGGCGAGCAAGGACGTCTCGAGCTGGGTGATCCAGAAGTCGATCCGCCTGCTGCTCGACGCCTCCGGCGGCTTCGGCTTCGTCGAGGACCCGCTGCCCCAGGACCTGCGGACCCGCCACGGCCTGCTCAGCCTGCCCGCGGCCCTCCTCGACGTCCACCGGCCCACCACCGCCGACGACGTCGAGCGCGCCGGGGAGCGGCTCAAGTGGGACGAGGCGCTGATCCTGCAGCTGGTGCTCGCCGCCCGCCGCCGCGCCGCCGCCCTGGAGCCCGGCACCGCCCGCCCGCGCAGCAGCGGGGGCCTGCTCGACGCCGTCGACGCCGCGCTGCCCTTCTCGCTGACCGAGGGCCAGCAGGCGGTGGGGGAGGAGCTCGCCGCCGAGCTCTCCCGGGACCACCCCATGCACCGGCTGCTGCAGGGCGAGGTCGGCTCGGGCAAGACCGTCGTCGCGCTGCGGGCCATGGCGCAGGTCGTCGACGCGGGTGGCCAGGCCGCGCTGCTCGCGCCCACCGAGGTGCTCGCCGCGCAGCACGCCCGGAGCATCTCCGCGATGCTCGGCCCGCTCGCCCGCGCCGGGGAGCTCGACGGCGACCCCGCCGGCACGAAGGTCGTGCTGCTCACCGGCTCGCTCAAGGCCGCCGCCCGCCGGGCCGCGCGTGCCGCGGTGGCCGACGGCAGCGCCGGCATCGTCGTCGGCACCCACGCGCTGCTGCAGGAGGGCGTCGACTTCGCCGACCTCGGCCTGGTCGTCGTCGACGAGCAGCACCGCTTCGGCGTCGAGCAGCGCGACGCCCTGCGCGCCAAGGGCAACCGCCCGCCGCACGTGCTGGTCATGACCGCCACGCCCATCCCGCGCACGGTCGCGATGACCGTCTACGGCGACCTGGAGACCTCCGTGCTGCGCCAGCTGCCCAGCGGCCGCGGCGGCGTGGCCAGCTCGGTGGTGCCGGTCAGCGACAGGCCCGCCTGGCTCGGCCGCGCCTGGGAACGGCTGCGGGAGGAGGTCGCCGCCGGCCGGCAGGCCTACGTCGTCTGCCCGCGGATCGGCGACGACGACACCGGCACCGCCGACACCGACGCCCCCGAGGACGCCGACGGAGCACCGGAGAAGGGCGCGGGCGAGGACGAGCGGCGCCCACCGCTGGCGGTCCTCGACGTCGCCGAGGCGCTGCGCGAGGGCCCGCTGGCGGGGCTGCGCATCGACGTCCTGCACGGCCGGCTCACGCCCGAGGACAAGGAGGCGCGCATGCGGGCCTTCGCGTCCGGCGAGACGCAGGTGCTCGTCGCGACGACGGTCGTCGAGGTCGGCGTCGACGTGCCCAACGCCACCGTCATGGTCGTCATGGACGCCGACCGCTTCGGTGTCAGCCAGCTGCACCAGCTGCGCGGCCGGGTCGCCCGCGGCAGGCACCGGGGCCTGTTCCTGCTGGTCACCGAGGCCCGCGAGACGACGGCGACCGGGCAGCGGCTGGCCGCCGTCGCCGGCACCTCCGACGGCTTCGAGCTGGCCCGCCTCGACCTCGAGACCCGCCGCGAGGGCGACGTCCTCGGCGCCGCTCAGTCCGGCAAGCGCTCGACGCTGCGGCTGCTGTCCCTGCTCGAGGACGAGGAGCTCATCGCCACCGCCCGCGCCGAGGCGACCGAGCTGCTCGCCACGCGTGGCGGGCTGGCCGACCACCCGGGCCTGGCCGCCGAGGTCGCCGCACTGGCCACCGACGAGCGCGCGACCTACCTCGAGAAGGCATGACACGCCTGATCTCCGGCCTCGCCCGGGGACGGCGGCTGACGGTGCCGCCCAGCGGGGTGCGGCCCACCGGCGACCGCGCCCGCGAGGGCCTGTTCAACAGCCTCGGCAGCCTGCTCGACCTCGACGGCGCCCGCGTGCTGGACCTCTACGCCGGCTCCGGGGCGCTCGGCCTCGAGGCGCTGTCCCGCGGCGCCGCGGAGGTCGTGCTCGTCGAGAACGGCCCCCGGGTGCTGCCGGTGCTGCGCGCCAACGTCGCCGCCGTCGGCCTCCCGGGCGCGCGCGTGGTCCCGGGGTCGGTGCCCACCGTCGTCGGCGGCGCGCCGCCGGCCCGCTTCGACCTCGTGCTCGCCGACCCGCCCTACGCCGTCCCCGCCGAGGATGTGCGCGGCCTGCTCGCCGCGCTGGTCACGGGCGGGTGGCTCGCGCCGGACGCGGTCGTCGTCGTCGAGCGGTCCTCCCGCGAGGAGCCCTTCGAGTGGCCGACACCCCTGACCGGGATCCGCGACCGCCGCTACGGAGAGGCCCTGCTCCGGTACGGTCGCGTCCCGTGAGGCGAGCGGTGTGTCCCGGGTCGTTCGACCCGGTGACCAACGGCCACGTCGACGTGATCGCCCGGGCCGCCGCGCTCTACGACGAGCTCGTGGTCGCCGTGCTGGTCAACCCCGGCAAGGCGGGGCTGTTCGCCGTCGACGAGCGGATGGAGCTGCTGGGCGAGGCGGTCGCCGACCTGCCGAACGTCGTCGTCGACAGCTTCAGCGGCCTGCTGGTCGACTACTGCCGCAGCCACGACATCCCGGTGGTGGTCAAGGGCCTGCGCGCCGTCGGCGACTTCGAGTACGAGTTGCAGATGGCGCAGATGAACCGCGAGCTGGCCGGCGTCGAGACCCTCTTCGTGCCCACCGCGCCGCAGGTCGGGCACCTGTCCTCCAGCCTGGTCAAGCAGATCGCGACCTTCGGCGGCGACGTCTCCCGGCTGGTGCCGAAGGGCGTCCTCGACCGGCTCCTGGCCAAGCGGGCCGAGTCGTGACGGAGGTCGTCTACCGGCTCTACGAGACCGTCGACGAGCTCAGCCGGGTCATCGAGAACGCGCGCAGCGTGCCGATGTCGGGCTCGTGCATGGTGCCGCGCGACCACCTGCTCGACCTGCTCGACGACCTGCGGGAGAACCTGCCCGCCGAGGTGCACGCCGCCGGTGCGATCGTCGAGCAGCGCACCGAGATCCTCGAGCAGGCGCAGGCCGAGGCCGAGCAGCTCACCGGCCGCACCCGCGAGGAGGCCGACCGGCTGGTCGCCTCCGCCCGCCGCCAGCGCGAGGAGGTCCTCGGCACCGCCCGGCGACAGCGCGACGAGCTCCTCGCCCGCGCCCAGGCCGAGGCCGAGGCCGTGCTGGCCCAGGCCGAGGCGGAGGCCGAGGCGCTGCTCGCCGAGGCGCAGGCCCACCACGCGGCGGTGCTGGCCGACGCCCAGGCGCAGCAGGCCGAGATCATCGCCGCCGCGCAGCTCGAGCACGAGCGCCTGGTCACCGAGACCGAGGTCTACCGCGGCGCGGTCAGCCGCTCCGACGAGCTGGGCGCGCAGACCGTCGCCGAGGTCAACCGGATGCGGGCGGAGGTCGACGAGTACGTCGACACCCGGCTGGCCGACTTCGGCACCACCCTCGAGCGGATGCTGCGCTCGGTCGAGAAGGCCCGCGAGACCCTCCGCGAGCCGTGAGCCGCGGGAGGTCCCCTGCGGCCGGCCGGTCCTGCTGGGGGATCGGGTAGTCTCGGTTGCTGGTCCGACCGCCGGTGTTCGACCCCGGCCGGATCCCCTCCCACTGACGACCGCGAGTACCGACATGCCTGCCGCACCTGCTGATCGCCCAGGCGCCGCGTCCACCGACGCCCGGCGCCCCGGTGCCAACCCCTGGACCGTCGAGCTGCGCGAGCTCGGCCGCCGTGCCGGCTCGATGCAGGAGCTCGACCGCACCCTGCCCGCGCCCGGTGGGTGGCGGCTCGAGCTCGTCGGGGTGCCCGAGGGCGCGCCGGTCCACCTGCGGCTGCGCCTGGAGTCGGTCATGGAGGGCGTGCTCGTCTCCGGCGAGATCGCGGCCCCCGTCGAGGGGCAGTGCGCCCGCTGCCTGGACCCGGTCGAGGACACCCTCGAGCTCGACGTCCAGGAGCTCTACGCCTATCCGGGCAGCACCACCGAGGCCACCAGCGAGGAGGACGAGGTCCGTCTCGTCGAGGGCGAGCGCATCGACCTCGAGCCGATGGTCCGCGACACCGTCGTCCTCGCCCTGCCCCTCTCGCCCACCTGCACCGAGGACTGCGCCGGCCTGTGCTCCGGCTGCGGCCAGCGCCTCGACGACCTGCCGGACGACCACTCCCACGAGCTGGTCGACCCCCGCTGGGCCGGCCTCGCCGGCCGTTTCACCACCGGAGCGGTCACCGACCGTCCGGGCGACCCTGAGGAGAACTGACCGTGGCCGTCCCGAAGCGGAAGATGTCCCGCGCCAACACCCGCGCACGCCGGTCGCAGTGGAAGGCGAGCGCCCCCACGCTCTCGCCGTGCCCGAACCGCGCCTGCGGCCAGCTCAAGCCGCCGCACCAGGCCTGCCCGAACTGTGGCCAGCACGCCGGCCGCCAGGTCCTCTCGGTCTGACCCGGCCCTGAGCCGGCTCCCCGAGGTGGGCAGCGCCCACGACGACCGTGCAGCCGCCTGGCTGCTCGACGCCCTCGGCGTCGAGCTGCCCGGCGGCCTGCTGTCGTTGGCATTGACCCACCGCTCCTACGCCTACGAGAACGGCGGGCTGCCCACCAACGAGCGCCTGGAGTTCCTGGGCGACGCGGTGCTCGGCCTGGTCGTCACCGACGAGCTCTACCGCAGCCAGCCCGGCCTCCCCGAGGGCCGGCTGGCCAAGCTGCGCGCCTCGGTGGTCAACATGACCTCGCTGGCCGGGGTCGCCCGGCGGCTGGGTGACGGGGGGCTCGGCCCGCACCTGCTGCTCGGCCGGGGCGAGGAGACCACCGGCGGCCGGGAGAAGGACTCGATCCTCGCCGACGCCCTCGAGGCGCTGATCGGCGCGTGCCACCTGGGTCTGGGCCTGGAGGCGGCCGGCGCGATCGTGCACCGCCTGTTCGACCCGCTCCTGGTGGAGTCCGCCACCCGCGGCGCCGGCCTGGACTGGAAGACCAGCCTCCAGGAGCTCGGCGCCGCCCACGGCCTGGGTGCTCCCGTCTACGACGTCACCGACGAGGGCCCGCCGCACGCCAAGACGTTCACCGCGGCCGTCTCGCTGGCCGGCGTCGTGCGCGGCCGCGGCACCGGGCGCACGAAGAAGGCCGCCGAGCAGGAGGCCGCCGAGGCCGCGTGGCGCGCCGTCAGTGCCGACGGACCGCCTGTCGGCGGACCACCCGCCCGGGACTGAGCCGTGCCCGAGCTGCCCGAGGTCGAGGTGGTGCGGCGGGGCCTGGAGCGCTGGGTCGCCGGGCGCACCGTGGCCGCCGTCGAGGTGCACCACCCGCGCGCGGTCCGCCGGCACCTGGAGGGCGCCGAGCACTTCGTCGCCGCGCTGACCGGCCGCACGTTCAGCGCCGCGCACCGGCGCGGCAAGTACCTGTGGCTGCCCACGGTCGAGGCCGACGGGACGCCCGCCGGCCGGGCGATGGTCGCCCACCTCGGCATGAGCGGGCAGCTCCTGGTGGAGAAGCCCGCCCAGCCCGACGAGACCCACCTGCGCGCCCGGTTCACCTTCACCGACGGCGGCCGCGAGCTGCGCTTCGTCGACCAGCGGACGTTCGGCGGGCTCGCCGTGGAGGACGCCGACGGCGAGCGCATCCCGCAGCGCCTGGCGCACATCGCCATCGACCCGCTGGACCCCTCCTTCGACGAGGCGGCCTTCAGCGCGGCGCTGCGCCGGCGGAAGACGGAGGTCAAGCGGGCGCTGCTGGACCAGACGCTGATCGGCGGCGTGGGCAACATCTACGCCGACGAGTCGCTGTGGCGGGCCCGCCTGCACGGCACCCGGCCCACCGACCGGCTCACCCGCGCCCAGGTCGCCGACCTGCTCGACGGCGTGCGCAGCGTGCTCGGCGAGGCGCTGGCCCAGGGCGGGACCTCGTTCGACTCGCTCTACGTCGACGTCAACGGCCAGAGCGGCTACTTCTCCCGCTTCCTCGCCGTCTACGGCCAGGTCGACCGGCCCTGCCCGCGCTGCGGGACGCCGATCGTCCGGGAGTCGTTCATGAACCGGTCGAGCTACAGCTGCCCGCAGTGCCAGCCCCGCCCGAGGAGCCGCAGGTCGTGAGCGGGGTCCGGGTGCACGTGCTGGTCTCCGGGCACGTACAGGGCGTCGGCTACCGGTGGTTCGTCCGCGGCCTGGCCACCGACGCCGGGCTGTCGGGGTCCGCGCGCAACCTGCCCGACGGCCGCGTCGAGGTCGAGCTCGAGGGACCGGCCGACGACGTCCGCGCCGTCGTCGCGGCGCTGGACGGCCCGGGCGCTCCCGGCCGGGTGACCGGCGTGGTGCAGGAGGACCGCCCGGTGCAGGGGTCGCAGGGCTTCACCACCGCGTGACGAAGACGACATCCCCCTGACACGGCGACGCCCTGCTCCTGCCGTTGACCAGCGTGTCCAGGGGTGTCACCCTGGGAGCACCGAGCCCGCGCCGACCGACTCCCGGGGCGGCGGGCACCCCCTCTCGCTGTCTGAAAGGCCCTTCTCGCCATGGCCAAGGCCCTCTTCGGTTCCGTCGTATCGCCCGCGGAGCTCCGCGTGATGGACGAGAACGCGGCCCTGCGCGCCAAGGTGCGCCGCCTGGAGCAGGAGCTGACCGAGCTGCGGGCCCAGCGCGACGCCGTCATCGCCCACGAGCTGCTGAGCCTGACCCGCGACAAGGCCGAGCCCGCGCTGGCCTGAGAGCCCTCCCGCACCACCCGTCCCCGGCCACCTGAGCCGGCGGACTAGGCTGCCGCTCCCGTGCACCTGTCGAGCCTGACGCTCAAGGGCTTCAAGTCCTTCGCGTCCCCGACGACGCTCCGTCTGGAGCCGGGCATCACCGCCGTCGTCGGCCCCAACGGCTCGGGCAAGTCCAACGTCGTCGACGCCATCGCCTGGGTCCTCGGCGAGCAGGGCGCCAAGTCGCTGCGCGGCGGCAAGATGGAGGACGTCATCTTCGCCGGCACCGCCGGCCGCCCGGCTCTCGGCCGGGCCGAGGTGACGCTCACCGTCGACAACGCCGACGGCGCGCTGCCGATCGACTACACCGAGGTCTCGGTCACCCGCCGGATGTACCGCTCCGGCGAGAGCGAGTACGAGATCAACGGCGACAAGGTGCGCCTGCTCGACGTGCAGGAGCTGCTCAGCGACGCCGGCATCGGCCGCGAGATGCACGTCATCGTCGGCCAGGGCCAGCTCGACGCCGTCCTGTCCGGCCGGCCCGAGGACCGCCGCGCCTTCGTCGAGGAGGCCGCCGGCGTCCTCAAGCACCGCAAGCGCAAGGAGAAGGCGCTCCGCAAGCTCGACGCGATGCAGGCCAACCTTGACCGGCTGGCCGACCTCACCGCGGAGCTGCGCCGACAGCTCAAGCCGCTGGGCCGCCAGGCGGAGGTCGCCCGCCGCGCCGCGGGCGTGCAGGCCGAGCTGCGCGACGCCCGCCTCCGGCTGCTCGCCGACGACCTGGTCGCGTTGCGCGACGCGCTGGCCAAGGACGTCGCCGACGAGACCGCCGCCCGCGAGCGGCGCGCCGTCGTCGAGGCGGAGCTGGCCGGGGTCTCGCGGCGGGAGAACGCGCTGGAGACGGCCCTGGCCGCCGACGCGCCACGGCTGGGTGCCGCGCAGGACACCTGGTACCGCCTGTCGGCGCTGACCGAGCGGTTCCGCGGCATCGCCCAGCTGGCTGCCGAGCGCCAGCGCCACCTCGTCGCCGTCGCGCCCGCCGCTCCCGGCGGCCGCGACCCCGAGCAGCTCGAGGCCGAGGCCGACCGGATCGCCGCGACCGAGGCCGAGCTCGCCGCCGGGCTGGAGGCCGAGCGCGGCCGGCTGGCCACCGCCGTCGCCGCCCGCGCCGGGCTCGAGGAGGCGCTGGCCGCCGAGGAGCGCGCCTGGGTGGCCGCCACCCGCGCCCTGGCCGACCGCCGCGAGGGGCTGGCCCGGCTGTCGGGGAAGGTCGCGGCCGGGCGCTCCCGGGCCGCCGCCGGGCAGGCCGAGGCCGAGCGGCTGGCGCAGGCCGCCGCGGAGGCCGCCGCGCGGGCCGAGGCGGCCGAGGACCGGCTGGCCGGCCGGCGGGCCACCGTCGCCGACGCCGACGACGAGGACGTCGCGCTGGTCACCGCGCACGCCGACGCCGTCGCCGCGCACGCCGCGGCCGCGCGCACGGTCACCGAGCTCGCCGACGCCGAGCGGACCGCCGAGCGCGACCGTGCCTCGTGGGCCGCCCGCCGCGACACCCTCGCGCAGGGCCTGGCCCCCGTCGACGGCGCCGCGGCGGTGGTGTCCGCGGGTGCGTCCGGCGGGCTGGCCGGCGTCCTCGGGCCGGTCGCCGAGCGGATCACCGTGGCACCGGGCGCCGAGGTGGCGCTGGCGGCGGCCCTGGGCGGGCTGGCCGAGGCGGTCGCCGTCGCCGGGGTCACCGGCGCCGTCGACGCGCTCGCGCACCTCCGCGACGTCGGCGGTGGCCGCGCCGCGCTGCTGGTCGCCGGGGGGTCGGAGCCGCTGCCGCGCGAGGGCCGGCCGGTGCTGCCGGAGGGCCTGCGCTGGGCCCTCGACCTCGTCGAGGCCCCGGAGGAGCTGTGGCCGGCGCTGGCGCGGGCGCTGGACCGCGTGGCCGTCGTCCCGACCCTGGGGGCGGCCGCCGCGCTGGTCACCGCCCACCCCTCCGTCCGCGCGGTGACCGCCGACGGCGACCTCGTGGGTGCCGACCAGGCCACCGGCGGCGCCACCGACGCCCCCTCCGGCCTGGAGGTCCGTGCCCGCGTCGAGGAGGCCGGGCGCGAGCTCGCCGGGGCCAGCAGCCGCGCCGCCGACCTCGCCGACCGGCTCGCGGCCGCCCGCGAGACCGCGCGCGGGCGCTCGGCCGACGTCGAGACGGCGCTGGCCGCCCGCCAGGCCGCCGACCGCAGCCGCTCGAAGCTGGCCACCGAGCTCGCCGAGCTCGGTGCCGCGGCCCGCTCGGCCGCGGCCGAGGCGGAGCGCACGGCCGCCGCACGGCGCCGGGCCGAGCGCGCGCTGGAGGAGTCGCAGGCGGCCTTGGCCGAGCTCGACGCCCGGCTCGCCGAGGCCGAGGCCGCGCCGGTCGAGCAGGAGCCCTCCTCCGAGCAGCGCGACCGGCTGCGGCTGGAGGTGGCCGCGGCCCGGCAGGCCGAGACCGAGGCCCGGCTGGCGGTGCGGACGGCGGAGGAGCGGGCCCGCGCGCTGTCCGGGCGGGCCGAGGCGCTGCGCCGGCAGGCCCGTCAGGAGCGCGCCGCCCGCGAGCGTGCGGCCGCCGCCCGGCTGGCCCGCCGCCGGGGCGCGGAGGTCGCCGCCCGGGTGCGCGCCGGCGCCGACGAGGCGCTGACCGCGCTGGCGGGATCGCTGGACCGGGCCGCCGCCGAGCGCGACGAGCTGGCCCGCCGGCGCACCGCCCGCGAGGCCGAGCTGCTCGACGTCCGCACCCGGGTCCGCGCCGCGACCGCCGAGCTCGAGCGGCTCACCGACGAGGTGCACCGCGACGAGGTCGCCCGCGCCGAGCAGCGGCTGCGCATCGAGGCGCTGGAGGAGCGGGCGGCCGAGGAGTTCGGCGTCGACCTGCCCACGCTGGTCGCGGAGTACGGGCCGGCCGCGCCGGTGCCGCCGACGCCGGCGCGGCTGGCCGCCGCCGAGGCCGCGGGGGAGCCCGAGCCCGCCCCGCTGCCCTACGACCGCGCCGCCCAGGAGCGCCGTGCGGCCCGCGCCGAGCGCGACCTCACCACGCTCGGCAAGGTCAACCCGCTGGCGCTGGAGGAGTTCGCGGCGCTGGAGGAGCGGCACGCCTTCCTCGCCACGCAGCTCGAGGACCTCAAGGCCACCCGCCGGGACCTGCTGACCGTCGTCCGCGAGGTCGACGGGCGCATCCACGACGTCTTCGCCGCCGCGTTCGCCGACGTCGCGCGCGAGTTCGAGGGCGTCTTCGCCACGCTGTTCCCCGGCGGTCAGGGGCGGCTGGTGCTCACCGACCCCGAGGACATGCTCACCACCGGCGTGGAGATCGAGGCCCGCCCGCCGGGCAAGAAGGTCAAGCGGCTCTCGCTGCTGTCCGGCGGCGAGCGCTCGCTGACCGCCGTCGCGCTGCTGGTGGCGATCTTCCGGGCGCGGCCCTCGCCGTTCTACGTGCTCGACGAGGTCGAGGCCGCCCTCGACGACGTCAACCTCGGCCGGCTGCTCACCCTCGTGGAGCAGCTCCGGGCGACGTCGCAGCTGATCGTCATCACCCACCAGAAGCGGACGATGGAGATCGCCGACGCCCTCTACGGCGTGAGCATGCGCGGCGACGGCATCACCGGCGTCATCAGCCAGCGCCTCCGCGACGCCGACACAGCAGACGCCGACACGGCATAGGAAGCGATCCGCACGTCCTCGAGCCCAGGACGTGCGGATCGCTTCCCATGCCTAGACGCCGGAGGGGACCAGCAGGTCGACGGCGAGCGGGAGGTGGTCGGAGGCGCCGGCGCCGTCGAGCACGCGCGCGCCGGCCACCCGGATGCCCCGGGTCACCCATACCTGGTCGATGCGCACGTGCGGGGCGTGCGCCGGGTGCGTGAGGCCCTCCTGGCGCTGCCAGAACCGCCAGCGCGCCTGGTCGTCACGGTCGGGCGCCATCTCCCAGGCGTCGGAGAACCCCTCGCGCAGCGCGGCGAGCTCCGGTGCGTCGGGGGCGGCGTTCAGGTCGCCGACCACCACGCCGGTCGCCATCGGGTCGTCGTACAGCCCGCGCAGGAGGGCGACCTGCTCGGCGCGCTCGGCCGCCGACCGGGTCGTGAGGTGGGTGGTGGTCACCCACAGCGCACCGCCGTCGAGCTCGACCAGCGTGCGCAGCGCGCTGCGCGGCTCCCCGCTGCCGGGCAGCGGGTGGACGTCGCTGATGAGTATCGGCAGCCGGGACAGCAGCGCGTTGCCGTACTGACGGCGCGGCTGGTCACCGGGGCGCGGTTGGTCGATGGCCGGGCCCCAGGCCAGCTGCATGTCCAGCGCGCGCGAGAGCAGCAGGGCCTGGTCGACGTCCTCGCTGCGGTCGCCGAAGTGCCGGTCGACCTCCTGCAGGCAGATGACGTCGGCCTCGGCGGCGGCGAGCACCTTCGCCAGGCGGGGGAGGTCGTGCCGGCGGTCGTCGCCCACGCCGTGGTGGGTGTTGAAGGTGACCAGCCGCACCGGGATCGGCGGCTGGTCGGGACCGGGGGCCGGCTTGACGCCGTGGGGATCGGTCACCCGGTCAGCCTGTCATCCCGGGATGCCGGCCACCTCCGCCGGGACCGGATCGGTGAGCGGCAGGTCGAGCACCTGCTGCAGGGGCTCCCCGCCCTCGGGCCGGTGGTCGCTGACGTGCAGCACGAACCGGGCCTCCCGCCCGTCGAGGACCAGCTCGCCCACCTGGTTGCCGAAGTACGGCCCGGCCGCCTTCGCCCACTCGACCGAGGCCGGGCGCACGCGCGCCGCCCGCGCGATCGCGCCGGTGAACCGCCGCGCCCAGCGGCTCCACCCGATGCGGAAGCCGACCCGGATCGGGTGCGGCGCCTGGTTGTGCAGCGGCGAGACGGTGAGCTGGTGCACCCGCCCGGACAGCCCGCCGGGGGAGACCACCTCGGCCGCGTAGGCGTGGTGGACGTCGCCGGAGAGCACCACCGCCGTCGCCGGCGCCCGGCCGTGCTCCCCGCGGGCCACGGCCAGCAGCGCGGTGGCCAGCCGGTCGAAGGAGGCGCCGAAGGCCGCCCAGTGCTCGAGGTCGGCGGCCTGGCGCAGCTTCTCCGCGGCCCGCCCGAGCAGCCGGCCCTCGTGCCGGACGGCCAGCGCCTCGTCCCACCGCTCGATCGAGTCGATGGCGTGGGGGAGCAGCCAGGGCAGCGACGTGCCGACGAGCAGGTGGCTGACGCCGTCCTCGACCGCCTGGCGCATCTGGTCCTCGACCCAGGCGAACTCGACGTCGTCGACCATCCGCCGGTCCTGCTCCTCGAGCACCCGCCCGGCCCGGCTGTCGACCATCAGCAGCCGCGCGTCACCCCAGTGCCGCACGTAGCTCCAGCGCACCGTGTGCGGATCGCGGTCGGCGGCGAGTGCCATCTCCCGGAGCAGCGGCTCGGCGTCGGCGCCGTCGGGCAGCGCGCGCACCGCCTGCCACGTCGTGTTCTCCGCCAGCTCGGCGGGGGAGAGGTTGCCCAGGTGCTGGTAGACCCAGTAGCTGGCCAGCCCGCCGGCGATCCGGTCGTGCCACCAGTCGGTCGCGGTCACCTCGCGGCGCCAGGCGGCCGAGGTGTTCCAGTCGTCGATCATCTCGTGGTCGTCGAAGACCATCGACGACGGGATCGTCGACAGCAACCACCGGACCTGCGGGTCGTTCCAGGACTCCGCGTAGAGGCGGGTGTACTCCTCGAAGTCACGCGTCTGCGCGTCCTCGGGCACCGGCTCGCCCCGGCGCAGGCCCAGCCACCTGCGCGTCGCCGTGGTCAGCTCGTCGGCGTAGACCTGGTCTCCGAGCATCACCAGCGCGTCGGGCCACTGGTCCTCGGGCATGGCCGCCACCCGCTCGGCGTAGGCGTCCAGCGCGTCGGGCGGGATGCCCTCGTCGAGGTCGACGGTGCTCGGCGCGGCGTAGCGGCAGGAACCGAAGGCCAGCCGGAAGGGCCCCGGCCGCCCGGGCGTGCGGATCCGGCTCGGCGGGAACGGCGAGCTCTCCTCGGGCCACACGCGCGCGCCGTCGAGGCGCACCTCGTAAGGGGTCTCGCTGCCCGGTTCCAGCCCCTCGACGACGACGAGGGCGTAGTGGTGCCCGCCCGCGCGGAAGGTGCGCGCGGTCCGCCCGAGGACGTCGACGGCGCACGGGCGGTCGGTCTCCACCCACACGGTCGCCGACACTGGGTCGACGTGTCGCAGGAGCGGGCCGATCAGGAGGGTCGGGGTGTCCCCCTGGGGCAGCGGCATGCCGCCAGCCTGGCCCACCGACCCGGGTTCCGCCCAGAGCCCCCCGTGCGCGGACTGGGAGGATGGGCGCATGGAGTTCGTGCTGATCGCGATCGCGATCCTCCTCGTGGCCCTGGTCCTCGGGGTGAGCCTGCTGGTCGGCCGAGGCCGCCGCACCACACGCCTGGACGACGACGCGGTCTCGGGCACGACGCTCACCCGGCCGCGCCCCCCGGCAGCCCCGCCGGAGGAGGACCGGCCCGCGGGCGCCACCGCGTCCGGCCTGGGCCTGGCGCCGGTCGAGCCCGTCTCGCCGGAGGCGCCGCCCGCCGTCGACCTGCCGCCGGCCGAGCCCGAGCCGGGGCTGGCGTTCGAGACGCCGCCGCCGTCGGCCGGCCGGCTGGTGCGGCTGCGTTCCCGGCTGGCCCGCTCGCAGTCCTCGCTGGGCCGCGGCCTGCTCACCGTGCTCGCCCGCGAGCGGCTGACCGAGGACGACTGGGAGGAGGTCGAGGAGACGCTCCTGGCCGCCGACGTCGGCGTCGCGGCGACCACCCAGATCGTCGAGCGCCTGCGCACCCAGTCGATGGTGCTCGCCACCGGCTCGCCGGCCGACCTGCGCGCGCTGCTCGTCCGCGAGCTCACCGCCGTCCTCGGCCCCGACCTCGACCGCCGCCTGGGCACCGACCGGCGCGAGGGCAGGCCCGGCGTCGTCCTCGTCGTCGGCGTCAACGGCGCGGGCAAGACGACGACGGTCGGCAAGATCGCCCGCGTCCTCGTCGGAGACGGCAGGAGCGTCGTCCTCGGGGCCGCCGACACGTTCCGCGCCGCGGCCGCCGACCAGCTCGAGACCTGGGGCGAGCGGGTGGGCGTGCTCACCGTCCGCGGCCGCGAGGGCGCCGACCCCGCGTCCGTGGCCTTCGAGGCGGTGCGCACCGGGGTCGAGGCCGAGGTCGACACCGTCGTCGTCGACACCGCGGGCCGGCTGCACACCAAGTCCGGCCTCATGGACGAGCTCGGCAAGATCAAGCGGGTCGTGGAGAAGCAGAGCCCGGTCACCGAGGTGCTGCTCGTCCTCGACGCGACCACCGGCCAGAACGGCATCGTGCAGGCGCGGGTGTTCACCTCCGCCGTCGACGTCACCGGCGTGGTGCTCACCAAGCTCGACGGCACGGCCAAGGGCGGGATCGTCGTCTCGGTCCAGCGCGAGCTCGGCATCCCGGTGAAGCTGATCGGCCTGGGGGAGGGCGCCGACGACCTCGCGCCGTTCGAGCCGGAGGCCTTCGCCGAGGGACTGGTCGGCGGGGCCGACTAGCGCGCCTGGGTCTCCCTCAGACGCGGGTGGGGTCGAAGCCGAAGGGGAGCTCGAGCCGGTGGGCGGCGAGCAGGTCGGCGTCGGCGAGCAGGTCGCGGGTCGGCCCGTCGGCGACCACCACGCCGCCGTCGAGCACCACCGAACGGGGGCACAGCTGCAGGGCGTAGGGCAGGTCGTGGGTGACCATCAGCATGGTCACCGGCAGGCCCGTGAGGACCTCGGCCAGCTCACGTCGGCCGGCCGGGTCGAGGTTCGACGACGGCTCGTCGAGCACCAGCACCTCCGGGTGCATCGACAGCACGGTGGCGACGGCGACCCGGCGGCGCTGGCCGAAGGACAGGTGGTGCGGCGGCCGGTCGGCGGACCCGGCCATGCCGACCTGCTCCAGCGCCGCGGCCACCCGGGCGGCCACCTCCGGCTCGGGCAGGCCGAGGTTGCGCGGCCCGAAGGCGACGTCCTCGCCGACGGTGGGCATGAACAGCTGGTCGTCGGGGTCCTGGAACACGATCCCGACCCGCCGGCGCACCTCCGGGAGGTTCCGCTTCCGCACCGGCAGCCCGCCGACGTCCACCCGACCGCGCCCTCCGGAGAGGATGCCGTTGAGGTGCAGCACGAGCGTCGTCTTGCCCGCGCCGTTGGGCCCCAGCAGCGCCACCCGCTCACCGGGGTCGAGCCGCAGGTCCACGCCGAACAGCGCCTGGTGCCCGTCGGGGTAGGCGAAGGCCAGGTCCTCGACGAGCAGGGCTGCCGGGGCGGTGCTCACCCCAGCAGCATCCCCGCCGCGAGCACCGCGGCGGCGGTCAGGGGGAGGCTCAGCGTGACCAGCCACGCCTGCGCGGGCACGGCGGCGGCCGGGCCGGCCGGCAGCGCGCCGGTGTACCCCCGCGACAGCATCGCCAGGTGCACCCGCTCGCCGCGCTCGTAGGAGCGCACGAACAGGGCACCGGCGCCGGTGGCCACGACGCGCAGCGCCCCGGGCCCGCGGCCGCGGAAGCCGCGCGACTCCCGCGCCACCCTCATCCGCCGCAGCTCCCCGCCGACCACGTCGGCGTAGCGGACCATGAACGACAGGATCTGCACGAGCAGGGCCGGCAGCCGCAGCCGCTGCAGCCCGCGCACCAGCTCCCGCGGCTCGGTGGTGGCCGCGAGCACCGTGGCGGCCAGCACCGACAGCGTCGCCTTGGCCAGGAGCCCGCCCCCCGCCGCGAGCCCGCTCTCCGACAGCGACAGGCCCAGCACCTCCACCCGCGGCCCGCGCGAGACGACCGGGAGCAGCAGCGCGAATGCCAGGAACGGCACCTCGACGACCAGCCCGCGGGCCAGCCGCCCGGCCGGCACCCGGGCGACGGCGGCCGCGCCGAGGACCAGGGCGGCGTACCCCGCGTAGGCGGCCGGCGCCCATCCGGCGTGCACCGGGGTGGCGACGACGACGAGCGCGAACGCCAGGACGGCGACCAGCTTCAGGTGCGGCTCGAGGCGGTGCACCACGCTGCCGCCCGCGACGTAGGCCGCCCCCAGCGGGCCGCCGTGTCCGGCGCCCACGTCAGTCCCGGGCGGGCCCGGCCGCGGCGGCGTCGGCGGCCGGGCGGCCGGTCCGGCGGCGCAGCACCAGGGTGAGGCCGCCGGCGAGCACGAGGGTCACCGCGACACCCGCGACGCCGGCGAGCCCGCCGGAGAGCCGGCCGTCGTCGACGCCGGAGACGGCGTAGTCGGCGAGCGGGGAGTCCGCGGTGGCGCTGTCGCGGGCGGTGTCGGCGAAGCCGCTCTCACCCGCGGCCCACTCCAGCCCGTCGGGTGCGGAGCTGGCGTGGTGGCTGACAAACCCGGCGATCACGAGCGTGAGGAGCAGGCCGGCCAGCCACGGAGCGCGACGGCGGCTCATCGCAGGGACTCCTCGGCGCGCAGCCCCGGGCGGGTGGCGAGGTCGGACGGGCGACGCAGGTGCGCGGCGCCGTGGACCAAATCGGGCCGCACCGACACCACCGCGGCCAGCACGGCGACGGTGATGACCGCCTCCCCGATCCCGATCAGCACGTGGATGCCGCCCATCGCCGCGGCCACCGCGCTCAGGGGCACGTCGGCGACCCCGCCGACGGCGAACAGCCCGACGAACACCAGGGCGGCCACCGGCACCGAGACGAACGCCCCGGCCCCGGCCGCGGCCAGCAGTCCTCCGCGGGTGCGCGGCAGCAGGGCGAGCAGCAGCCGGAACACCCCGTAGCCGACGCCGACGGCCACCAGGCCCAGCAGCGTCACGTTCGTGCCGAGCGCGGTGAGCCCGCCGTCGGCGAAGAGCACCGCCTGGACGACGAGGACGACGGTCATGCACAGCACCGCCGTCCACGGCCCCACCAGGACCGCGGTCAGTGCGCCGCCGACGAGGTGACCGCTGGTCCCGGCGCCGACCGGGAAGTTGACCATCTGCACCGCGAAGACGAAGGCGGCGGTGAGGCCGGCCAGGGGAGCGGTGCGCTCGTCGAGCTCGCGGCGGGCCCTCTGCAGGGCGAGGGCCACCGTCCCGGCGGCGACCACGCCGGTGGCCACGGACGTCGGGGCGTCCAGGAATCCGTCGGGCACGTGCACGCGGGGCCTCCACGGGGGCGCGGGCGACCGGGTGCCGCCCGCGGCGACCTTATTGCACACAGTTTGCAACTGCACGGGCCTCGCACCGGCACGGGGCGCAGGACGTGACGGCGGACACCGCTCCGGCCGTCGGCAACACGGCCGTCACACGCCCCCCGGACACGCGGCGCGGAGTTCACCGTGCGGAAACAGGTCGATGCCGTCCCCGGAAACACCCGCCCGGCACCGTGAACGCCGCGTCGCTCCCCGCGGGGAGCGCCAGCCCCACCGAGACACACCCCGGGCTCGCCCACGCGTCCGGGTCCGCCCCGTGGCCCCGCCACACCACACCGCCAGGAGGTTGCCGTGGACACCGGCGACACCGCCTGGGTCTTGGTCAGCGCCGCGCTGGTGCTGTTCATGACCCCTGGTCTGGCGCTCTTCTACGGCGGCATGGTCCGCGCCAAGAGCGTCCTCAACATGATGATGATGAGCTTCGGGGCACTCGCGCTGATCAGCGTGCTCTGGGTGCTCTACGGCTACTCCATGGCCTTCGGCGACGACGTCGGCGGCGGCCTGCTGGGCAACCCGTTCGAGTTCTTCGGCCTGTCCTCCCTGATCGGCACCGCCGGTCTGGAGGGGGCGTTCGCGCCGGAGAACCTGGTCTTCACCATCCCCTCGCTGGCCTTCGTCGCCTTCCAGGGCGTCTTCGCGATCCTCACCGTGGCGCTGATCTCGGGCGCCATCGCCGACCGCGCCCGCTTCGGCCCGTGGATGGTCTTCGCCGGCGTCTGGGCGACGCTGGTCTACTTCCCGGTCGCCCACTGGGTGTTCGCCTTCGACGGGGCGGAGTCCGAGACCGGCGGCTGGATCGCCAACGACCTGCTGGCCATCGACTTCGCCGGCGGCACCGCGGTGCACATCAACGCCGGTGCCGCGGGCCTGGCCCTCGCGCTGGTGCTCGGCAAGCGCCGCGGCTTCGGCCGCGACCCGATGCGGCCGCACAACCTGCCGCTGGTGATGATCGGCGCGGGCATCCTGTGGTTCGGCTGGATCGGCTTCAACTCCGGCTCGGCGCTGTCCGCGAACGGCCAGGCGGCGGAGGTCTTCGTGACCACCCTCGCGGCCACCGGCGCGGCCACCCTCGGCTGGCTGCTCATCGAGAAGCTGCGCGACGGGCACGCCACCTCGCTGGGCGCCGCGTCCGGTGTCGTCGCCGGCCTCGTGGCCATCACCCCGGCCTGCTCCTCGGTGACGCCGCTCGGCGCGATCGCCGTCGGCCTGGTCGCCGGTGTGCTCTGCGCCCTGGCCGTCGGCCTCAAGTACAAGCTGGGTTACGACGACTCGCTCGACGTCGTCGGCGTCCACCTCGTCGGCGGGCTCTGGGGCACCGTGGCGGTCGGCCTGTTCGCCTCCGCGGCCACCACCGCCGGCGTCGACGGGCTGTTCTACGGCGGCGGCGTCGACCAGCTGTGGCGGCAGGCGCTGGGCGCCGTGGCCGTCCTGGTCTACTCCTTCGTCCTGACCCTGGTCATCGGCGGCGTCATCGCCAAGGTGATGCGCTTCCGCATCACCGAGGAGGACGAGGTCGCCGGGATCGACGGCGTCGTCCACGCCGAGACCGGGTACGACCTCGCCTCCCTGGGTGGTGGTGGCGGCGGCTCGACCCTCACCGCCTCCGGTCAGACCCGCGCCGAGGCCCGGGGCACCAACCTCACCGACAGGAGCCGGGTGTGAAGCTCGTCACCGCCATCATCAAGCCGTTCAAGCTCGACGACGTGAAGAACGCCCTCGAGCTGATCGGGATCACCGGACTGACCGTCAGCGAGGTCCAGGGCTTCGGCCGCCAGCGCGGTCACACCGAGGTCTACCGCGGCGCGGAGTACCAGGTGGACTTCGTGCCCAAGGTCCGCATCGAGGTCGTCGTCGGCGAGATCGACGCCGCCCGCGTGGTGGACGCCGTCATCGAGTCGGCCTCCACGGGGCAGATCGGCGACGGGAAGGTCTGGGTCACCACGATCGACGAGATCGTGCGGGTCCGGACCGGCGAGCGCGGCGAGGACGCGCTCTAGGCCGGTCCTGACCGGACAGCACCGTCGGCCGGGGTGGTGGGAGGCCCCACCGCCCCGGCCGACGCCGTTCCCGACGACGCCGTTCCCGACGACACCGTCCCGACGACACCGTTCCCGACGACACCACGACGGAACCAGCAGGGGGACCACCGTGCCGGACCTCGGGTCGCTGCCCGACCTGCCCCGCGCCGAGCGGGTGCGGCTGCTCGACGCCTGGCTGGGCAGCCTGCTGGCCGACGCCGTGACCGGGACGCCGCCGCCGCGGCGGTCCCGCGGCGGGACGGCGCCGCGGACGGGCACCGACGGCGTCGCGCTGGTCGCCGTGGGCAGCCTGGGACGGCGCGAGCCCCCGCCGCACGGCGACCTCGACCTCGTGCTGGTCCACGACGGCCGGCCGGAGGTGGCCGCCCTCGCCGACGCCGTCTGGTACCCGATCTGGGACGCCGGGGTGCGGCTGGACCACTCGGTGCGCTCGGTGTCCGAGGCGGTGTCGGTGGCCTCGACCGACGTCAAGGCGGGCCTCGGCCTGCTCGACGCCCGGCTGGTCGCCGGCGACGCGGGCCTGGCGGCCTCGCTGCGCACCGCCACCCTCACCAGCTGGCGGCAGTCGGCGTCGAGGCTGCTGCCCGAGCTGCGCGACCTGCGCCGCGGCCGGGCCCGGCAGGTCGGTGAGCTGGCGTTCCTCCTCGAGCCCGACCTCAAGGAGGCCTACGGCGGCCTGCGCGAGGGGCAGGTGCTGCGCGCGGTCGCCGCCGCCCAGCTGGTCGACGAGCCCTCCGCCGAGGTCGAGGCGGCCTACGCGTTCCTGCTCGACGTCCGCGACGAGCTCCGGCGCCGCTCGGGCCGGCCCACCGACGTCCTCGTCCGGCAGGAGCAGCGCCCCGTCGCCGCGGCCCTGGGCCTCGTGACGGACGGCGCCGCCGACGAGGACCTGCTGCTGCGCGAGGTGAGCCTCGCCGGGCGGCGGCTGGCCTTCGTCGCCGACGACACCTGGCGGCGGGTGGAGGCCGCGCTGGTCCGCCGCCCGCGCGCCCGCTACCGCCGCATGCGGCGCGAGCCGCTGGCCGAGGGCGTGGTGCGCCAGGGCGACGAGGTCGTGCTCGCCCGCGACGCGCGCCCGGCCGCCGACCCCGGCCTGGTGCTGCGCGGCGCCGCGGCGGCCGCCCGTGCCGACCTGCTGCTCTCGCCCTACACGCTCAAGGTGCTCGCCGTGCACTCCCCGCCGGTGCCCGAGCCCTGGCCGGCCGAGGTCCGCTGGTCGTTCCTGCGGCTGCTGGCCGGCGGGCGCTCGGCGGTGCCGGTCCTCGAGCAGCTCGACCAGGAGGGGCTGCTGTCGCGGCTGCTGCCCGAGTGGGACCGCGTGCGGTCGCTGCCGCAGCGCCACCCGTGGCACCGGTTCACCGTCGACCGGCACCTGGCCGAGGCAGCCGCGGCCGCCGCCGAGCTCACCCGCGACGTCGACCGCCCCGACCTGCTGCTGGTCGCCGCGCTGCTGCACGACGTCGGCAAGGGCTGGCCGGGCGACCACAGCGTGGTCGGAGCGCCCATCGCGGCCGGCATGGCCGAGCGCATGGGCTTCGCGCCGCCCGACGTCGCCGTCCTCGGCGCCCTGGTGCGCCACCACCTGCTGCTGCCCGACACCGCCACGCGCCGCGACATCGACGACCCCGCGACCATCGAGCGGGTCGCCGACACCATCGGCCGCGACGTGCAGGTGCTGCAGCTGCTGCACGCGCTGGCGCAGGCCGACGGCGCGGCCACGAGCGTCTCGGCGTGGTCGCCGTGGAAGGCCCACCTGGTCGCGCACCTGGTGGCGCGCGTGCAGGCGCACCTCGGCGGGACGCCGGTGGCCGAGCCCGACCCCGTCCTGCACCCGACGGAGCCGTCGGTGACCCAGGCGGCCGAGGACGGGACGGTGACCGTCGGGGTGGAGGACGTCGCCGACGGCCAGCAGGTGACCATCGGCGCCCCCGACGCGCCCGGCCTGTTCAGCCGGCTGGCCGGGGTCCTGGCGCTCAACCAGCTCGACGTCCGTGCCGCGAAGGTGAACGTGGCCGGGCACCGGGCGACCGCGGTGTTCGCCGTCCGTCCCCGCTTCGGCCGCGCGCCGCAGCCGACGATCCTGGCCGACGCCGTCCGCGCGGCCTTGGAGGGGACGCTGCCGCTGGCCGAGCGGCTGCGGCAGCGCGAGGCCGACTACCGGCAGGACGCCGCCCGCTCGGCGCCGCCGCGGATCTCCTGGCACGACTCGGAGGTCAGCGGGGAGGCGACCAGCATCGTGGAGGTGCGCGCGGGGGACCGGGCGGGGCTGCTGTACCGGCTCACCGCCGCGCTCGCCGCCGAGGGGCTCGACGTCACCTCCGCCCGCATCGAGACCCTCGGGGCCGACGCCGCCGACTACTTCTACGTGTGCAATCCCGCCGGCTGCCCGATCGACGCCGAGCAGCGGGCCCGGGTCGAGGCGGCCCTCGGCGCCGCCACGCGCGGGGCGGTACCGGACCCGGCGCACAGCGGGCGGTCCGACACGCCCGACTGACGTGTCCGGGAACCGTCGGTGCCCCGTGCGAACGTCGGGCTGACGCGGGACGGACCGTCCCGCGACCGACGACGCCGAGGGGGAGCACCCGTGACCGTGCAGACGTGGCTCGTGCAGACGTGGCCCGTGCAGACGTGGCCCGTGCAGACCTGGCCCGTGCAGACCTGGCCCTGTCCGACCTGCGGCGAGGACCGGCTGTTCGAGCAGCCGCCCTGCGCCGACGGGCACACCGAGGACGACGGGGAGTGCCCGGAGTGGGTGTGCACCGACTGCGGCGGCGCGTTCCTGCTCGGCGGGTTCGACGTCGTCGTCCCGGCGGTGGTGCGGCGCGCGGCCTAGGCGGCGCGCACGGCCGGGCGCGGCAGCCCGGCTGGATACCCTGGGGTCAGGTGGCGCGGCCCGTCCGCGCCCGTGACTGCTGAGGACTGCTCGTGTTCGAGACACTCTCCGACCGCCTCGACAAGGTCTTCACCGGCCTGCGGGGCAAGGGCCGGCTGACCGACGCCGACATCGACGCCACCGCCCGCGAGATCCGCATCGCGCTGCTCGAGGCCGACGTCGCGCTGCCGGTGGTGCGCGCCTTCATCAACGCGCTCAAGGAGCGGGCCCGCGGCGCCACGGTGTCGCAGGCGCTGAACCCGGCCCAGCAGGTCATCAAGATCGTCAACGAGGAGCTCGTCGAGATCCTCGGCGGCGAGACCCGCCGGATCCGCTACGCCAAGCAGTCGCCCACGGTGATCATGCTCGCCGGCCTCCAGGGCGCCGGTAAGACGACGCTGGCCGGCAAGCTCGGCCGCTGGCTGAAGAGCCAGGGCCACGCGCCGCTGCTGGTGGCCTGCGACCTGCAGCGACCCAACGCGGTCAACCAGCTCTCGATCGTCGCCCAGCAGGCCGGCGTCGACGTCTACGCGCCCGAGCCGGGCAACGGCGTCGGCGACCCCATCCGGGTGGCGGCCGACTCCATCGAGCACGCCCGCCGCACGATGCACGACGTCGTCGTCGTCGACACCGCCGGCCGGCTGGGCATCGACGCCGAGCTGATGGCGCAGGCCGCCGGCATCCGCGACGTCGTGCAGCCCGACGAGACGCTCTTCGTCGTCGACGCGATGATCGGCCAGGACGCCGTCACCACCGCCGAGGCCTTCCGCGACGGTGTCGGCTTCTCCGGCGTCGTCCTCACCAAGCTCGACGGCGACGCCCGCGGTGGCGCCGCGCTCTCGGTCCGGTACGTGACCGGGCAGCCGATCATGTTCGCCTCCACCGGCGAGAAGCTCACCGACTTCGACGTCTTCCACCCCGAGCGGATGGCCTCGCGCATCCTCGGCATGGGCGACGTGCTCACCCTCATCGAGCAGGCCGAGCAGGCCTTCGACGCCGACCAGGCCGAGAAGATGGCCGGCAAGCTCGTCAGCCGCGAGGGCTTCACGCTCGAGGACTTCCTCGAGCAGATGATGGCCATCCGCAAGATGGGCCCGATCGCCAACCTGCTGGGCATGCTGCCGGGCGCGGGCGCGATGAAGGAGCAGCTCAAGCAGGTCGACGACCGCGACCTCGACCGCACCGCGGCGATCATCCGCTCGATGACGCCCGAGGAGCGGGTCAACTCCAAGATCATCAACGCGTCGCGCCGGGTGCGCATCGCCAACGGCTCGGGTGTGACCGTCACCGAGGTCAACCAACTGCTGGAGCGCTTCGGGCAGGCCCAGAAGATGATGGGCCAGATGGCCGGCAGCATGGGCCTGCCGGGCATGGGCCCCATGTCGAAGAAGGCCCGCGGCCGCCAGATGCAGGCCCAGTCCGCGAAGGGCAAGAAGGGGAAGAAGGGCGGCAAGGGCAAGGCCCCCGCCCGTCGCCCGACGGGCGCCCCGGGCCTGCCCCCGGGCGCCGGCTTCCCCGGCGGCGGCCTCCCGGGTGGGATGCCCGCGCTGCCCCCGGGCCAGGCGCTGCCGGACCTCAGCAAGCTCGACTTCAGCAAGTTCGGGGACGAGCGGCCCGGGCGGTGAGCGCCCCGGACCTCCCCTTCTCCGGCCCCGACCTGCACCTCAGCGGTGTCGTCCTCCCCGAGGGGGAGCACCGCGACCTGTGGGTCCGCGACGGCCGGCTGACGTCCGAGCCGGTGCCGGGCGCGGAGACCGTCTCCCGCGGCGGCTGGCTGCTGCCCGGCCTGGTCGACGCGCACTGCCACGTCGGCATCGGCCGCGGCGGGGTGTTCGTGGAGGACCGCGCCGGGTTGCGCGAGCAGGCGCTGGCCGAGCGCGACGCCGGCGTGCTCGCGCTGCGCGACTGCGGCTCCCCGGTGGACACCCGGGCGCTGGACGACGAGCCCGACCTGCCGCGGATCCTCCGGGCCGGCCGGCACATCGCCCGCACCCGCCGCTACCTGCCGGGGCTGGCCGTCGAGCTCGAGCCCGCGGACCTCGCCGCCGAGGTGCGGGTGCAGGCCCGGCGCGGCGACGGCTGGGTCAAGCTCGTCGGCGACTGGATCGACCGGTCGGTGGGCGACCTCGCGCCGGAGTGGCCCGCCGACGTGCTCGCCGAGGCGATCGCGGCGGCGCACGAGGAGGGCGCGCGGGTCACCGCGCACACCTTCGGCACCGACGCGCTGCCCGACCTCGTCCGCGCCGGCATCGACTGCATCGAGCACGGCACCGGGCTGACCGAGGACCTGGTCGGCGAGATGGCCACGCGGGGCACTGCCGTCGTCCCGACGCTGGTCAACGTGGAGAACTTCCCCGGCTTCGCCGCTGCGGGAGAGGCGAGGTTTCCCACGTACGCGAGCACGATGCGGCGGCTGTACGCGCAGTCGGGCGCCGTCGTCCGGGCGGCGTACGAGGCCGGGGTGCCGGTGTTCGCCGGCACCGACGCCGGCGGGGGCATCGAGCACGGCCGGATCGCCGACGAGGTGCGTGCGCTGTGCCAGGCCGGCCTGCCCGCCGAGGCGGCGCTGGCCGCCGCGTCCTGGTCCGCGCGCACCTGGCTGGGGCTGCCCGGCATCGAGGAGGGCGCGCCGGCCGACCTCGTGGTCTACGACGCCGACCCGCGCGCGGACCTCGACACGCTCACCCGCCCGGTCCTCAGGGTGCTGCGCGGCCGCGTCGTCTAGGCCGTTCGGGCGGTCCCGGGGCCGGGACGGGACGGGACGGGACTCAGACGGTGACGCCGGCGGAGGTGCAGGCGGCGGCGAAGTCGGTGACCGGCTGGGTCAGCGACTCGAACGCGGTCAACACGTCGGTGCCCGACTCGAGCAGGTCGATCGCCTCGTCGGCCGCCGCCGAGACGTCGTCGGCGGCGGCGAGCAGCGGCGCGCCGGCGTCCTGGTGGTCGGCGGGGGCGTCGCGCATCGCCTCGAGCAGCGGGACGACGGTGGCCGGGTCGACGTGGCCGTTCTCGTCGACGGAGACCAGCGACAGCCCGGCGTAGCCGAACCAGCCGACGACGGCCTGGCACAGGCCCGCGTCGCCCGGGACGCCGGCGCCGGGGACGGGGAGGTCGTCGTCGGCGTCGGTCGTCCCGGTCCCCGGTGCGGTCCCCGGGGCCTCGTCCGGGGCGGGGTCGGTGTCGCCGGCCTCCTCCACCGGGGGCGCGGCCGGGTCGGTCGAGGCCTCCTGGCCCTGGGGGACCGGGGTGGCCGTGCCGCTGACCGGGGACGAGCAGGCGGCGAGCGCCGCGCTCGCGGAGACGGCGAGGACGAGGGCGGCCAGGCGGCGGGGCGTGCGCACGGGGGGGAGCTCCAGGGGTTCTCGGCCGGGTCCGGGCCGCCGGTCGGCGGCTCGCTGGGGACGACGGTCGCGGCCGGCGCTTGCGACGCCCTTGCGAGCGGCTGAGGCACAACCCGCTCGCGCGCCCTGGGAGACTCCATCCGTGCTGTTGCGGATGTCCTCCCTGTTCCTGCGCACCCTGCGCGACGACCCGGCCGACGCCGAGGTGCCCAGCCACCGCCTCCTCGTGCGCGGCGGCTACATCCGGCGGGCCGCGCCGGGCGGGTTCACCTGGCTGCCGCTGGGCTACCGCGTCTTCCGCAACGTCGAGCGCGTCGTCCGCGAGGAGATGGACCGGATGGGCGCCCAGGAGGTGCACTTCCCGGCGCTGCTGCCGCGCGAGCCCTACGAGGCGACCGGCCGCTGGACCGAGTACGGCCCCAACCTCTTCCGGCTGCAGGACCGGCGCGGCGCGGACTTCCTGCTCGGCCCCACCCACGAGGAGATGTTCACGCTCCTGGTGAAGGACCTGTACTCCTCGTACAAGGACCTGCCGCTGTCGATCTATCAGATCCAGGACAAGTACCGGGACGAGGCGCGGCCCCGGGCCGGGCTCTTCCGCGGCCGCGAGTTCACGATGAAGGACAGCTACTCCTTCGACGTCGACGACGCCGGCCTGGACGCCTCCTACGCCGCGCACCGCGCCGCCTACATCCGGGTCTTCGACCGGCTCGGCCTGGAGTACGTGATCGTCTCGGCGATGTCGGGCGCGATGGGCGGCTCGAAGAGCGAGGAGTTCCTGCACCCCACCGAGATCGGCGAGGACACCTTCGTGCGCTCGGCCGGCGGGTACGCGGCCAACGTCGAGGCGGTCGCCACGGTCGTCCCCGAGGCGGTGCCGCTCGACGGCCTGCCCGAGGCGCACGTCGAGGACACCCCCGACACCCCGACCATCGAGACGCTGGTCGCCGTCGCGCAGCAGCTGTACCCCGACGCCGGGTACACGGCGGCGTCGACGCTGAAGAACGTCGTCGTCACGCTGGTGCACCCCGACGGCGCGCGGGAGCCGCTCGTCGTCGGGATCCCCGGCGACCGCGAGGTCGACGTCAAGCGGCTCGAGGCGCAGCTTGCGCCGGCCGAGGTCGAGCCGTTCGCGGACTTCGAGGAGCACCCGGCGCTGGTCAAGGGCTACATCGGCCCGCAGGTGCTCGGGAAGGACAGCGCGTCGGGCATCCGCTTCCTCGTCGACCCGCGCGTGGTGCCCGGCACCCGGTGGATCACCGGCGCCAACGAGCCCGGCAAGCACGTGTTCGACCTGGTGGCCGGCCGCGACTTCGCGTGGGACGGCACCGTCGAGGCCGCCGAGGTGCTGGCGGGCGACCCCGCGCCCGACGGCTCCGGCCCGCTGGAGCTGGCCCGCGGCGTCGAGATCGGGCACATCTTCCAGCTCGGGCGCAAGTACGCCGACGCGCTGGGCCTGCAGGTGCTCGACGAGAACGGCAAGCTCGTCACGGTCACGATGGGCTCCTACGGCATCGGCGTCTCCCGCGCCGTGGCCGCGATCGCCGAGTCCACCCACGACGAGCTGGGCCTGGTCTGGCCACGAGAGATCGCCCCGGCCGACGTGCACGTCGTCGCCACCGGCAAGGACGCCGCGGTGTTCGACGCCGCGCAGGCGCTGTCCGAGGAGCTGGTCGCCGCCGGCCTGACCGTCCTCTACGACGACCGCCCGAAGGTGTCGCCCGGTGTGAAGTTCAAGGACGCCGAGCTGCTCGGGATGCCGACGATCGTCACCGTCGGCCGAGGGCTGGCGCAGGGCGTGGTCGAGGTGCGCGACCGCGCCACCGACGAGCGGTCGGAGGTCCCGGTGGCCGACGCCGCCGCCGCGGTCCTGGCCGCCGTCCGGGGCTAGCTCTCGGCGACCAGTTCGACCTCGTAGCCGTCCGCGTCCTCCAGGTAGGCGGCGCGGTGCTCCGGGCCGCCGGCGAACGGGTGGCGGTCGGCGAACATCAGCCGCCACCCGTTCTCCGGCGCCGCGGCCACCAGGGCGTCGAGGTCGGCGGGGGTCCCCGCCCAGAACGCGAGGTGGTTCAGGCCCGGGCGGCGGCGCTCGTGGGTGTCCGCGGACAGGTCGGGCGAGCGCTCGACGACGACGTAGACCTCGCCGAGGCGCCACGACCGGCCGTGCTCCCAGGACCGGTACGGCCGCGCGCCCAGGGTGGTCAGCAGCCAGCCCCAGGAGCGCTCGGCCCGGTCGAGGTCGGGCACCCACAGCTCCACGTGGTGGAGCAGACCCCGGCTGGTCACTGCGCGCCTCCCGGCATCTGGCATCATGGTCGGTCGAACACGGCGGTGCGCGGCCCTCTCACCGACGCCGGCCGTGTCCATGGCTCCGCCCCGGCGTAACCCCACGCGTCCGTCCGGCGAGCACCGACGAACAGCGTTCGAGGAGAATCCGAGCCACCGTGGCCACCAAGATCAAGCTCATGCGTCTGGGCAAGATGCGTGCTCCGTACTACCGCATCGTCGTCGCCGACTCGCGCACCAAGCGCGAGGGCCGCGTCATCGAGACGATCGGCAAGTACCACCCGAAGGAGGACCCCTCCTTCATCGAGGTCGACACCGAGCGCGCGCAGTACTGGCTCGGCGTCGGCGCCCAGCCCACCGAGCCGGTCGCGGCCATCTTCCGCGTCACCGGTGACTGGCAGAAGTTCAGGGGCGAGCCGGCCCCGCCGCCCATGAAGGTCGCCGCCCCCAAGCCCGACCGCAAGGCCCTCTACGAGGAGGCCGTCCGCAGCAACGGCGACGAGCCGGCCGCGGGCGCCACCACCCCGAAGAAGAAGGCCGCCCCCAAGGCCGACGACGCTGCCGCTGCTCCCGACGCCGCAGCCATCGGCGCCGGAGCCACCGACGCCCCCGACGCCGCTGCCCCCGACGCCGCTGCCCCCGACGCCGCGGCCGAGACCCCCGCCGAGTAAGACGTGCTCGAAGAGGCGCTCGAGCACCTGGTCAAGGGCATCGTCGACCACCCGCGCGACGTCACCGTCGACATGGTCGGCGGCCGCCGCGGCAAGACCCTCGAGGTGCGGGTCCACCCCGACGACCTCGGCAAGGTGATCGGCCGCGGCGGGCGCACCGCCAAGGCGCTGCGCACGGTCATGACCGGCGTGGGCGGCCGCGGCCTGCGGGTCGACGTCGTCGACACCGACGGGCGCTGAGCGCTCGCGTCCCGGACGTGCGACCCACTCCTGACGACACCGTGGTGGTCGGCCGCATCGGCCGGCCCCACGGTGTCCGGGGTGAGGCCACCATCGAGGTCCGCACCGACGACCCCGACGACCGGTTCGTCCCCGGTGCCGTCATCCGCACGGTCCCGGCCGACCGCGGCCCGCTGACCGTCACCGGCGCCCGCTGGCACCGCGAGGTGCTCCTGCTCGCGTTCGAGGGCTACGACTCCCGCGAGGAGATCGAGACCCTCCGGGACACCCTGCTCGAGGTCCCGCTCGCCGACCTGCCGGCGCTGGAGGACCCCGACGACTACTACGACCACCAGCTCATCGGCCTGGCCGCCCGCCTGCCCGACGGCACGCATCTGGGCGAGGTGACCGCCGTCCGCCACGAGGGCGCCGACCTGCTGGTCGTGGCACGCGCCGACGGCGGTGAGCTGCTCGTGCCGTTCGTCTCGGCGATCGTGCCGACCGTCGACCTCGCGGGCGGCGTGGTCGTCGTCGACCCGCCCGAGGGGCTGCTCGACCTGTGAGTCCGTCCCGGGTCGACCCCTACTCCATCGACGTCGTCACGATCTTCCCCGAGTACCTCGCACCGCTGCGCCAGTCACTGCTGGGCAAGGCCGCCGAGCGCGGCCTGGTCGCCGTCGGCGTGCACGACCTGCGGCAGTGGACCGACGATGTCCACCGCACCGTCGACGACGCGCCCTACGGCGGCGGGCCCGGCATGGTGATGCGCCCCGAGCCGTGGGCGCGGGCCCTGGAGGCCGTCCGCCCGCCCGGGACGCGGCTGGTCGTCCCGACGCCGGCGGGGCGCCCGTTCACCCAGGCCGTCGCCGCCGAGTGGTCCGCCGAGCCCGGCCTGGTCTTCGCCTGCGGCCGCTACGAGGGCATCGACCAGCGCGTGGCCGAGTGGGCGGCGGGGGCCGGGCCGGTGTCGGAGGTCTCGATCGGCGACTACGTGCTGGCCGGCGGTGAGTCCGCGGTGCTGGTGATGGTCGAGGCGGTCACCCGGCTGCTGCCCGGCGTCGTCGGCAACCGGGAGTCGGTGGAGTACGACTCGCACGCCGACGGGCTGCTCGAGGGGCCGTCCTACACCCGGCCGGCGTCCTGGCGCGGGCTCGACGTGCCGCCCGTGCTGCTCTCCGGCGACCACGCGGCCATCGCCCGGTGGCGGCGCGCGGAGTCCCTGCGGCGGACCGCGACCCGGCGACCGGACCTGCTGGCCGCGCTGCCCGAGGACGCGCTCACCCCGGCCGACCGGGCGGCGCTCGGCGGTGCCTGAGCACCGCGTGGGGAGGCGGGCGATCGTGCGCCCGACGGCACGGGTCGTCGTCCTCGACCCCGACGGGCGGGTGCTGCTCCTCGGCGCACGGCTGACCGACCCCGCGATCCCGCCCGGTGACGTGCTGTTCTGGTACACGCCCGGCGGGGGAGTGGAGGACGGCGAGACCGTCCGGCAGGCCGCCGCACGCGAGCTGGCCGAGGAGATCGGCCTGGTCGTCGACCCGGCGGCACTGGAGGGCCCCGTCTGGTTCCGCCGCCACGTGGGCCCCTTCGCCGGCGTCGACGTCGACAGTCGCGAGACCTTCTTCGTCCTGCGCGACGTCGTCCACGAGGTCGACGCCACGGGCCGCACCGAGCTGGAGGTCCTGGGGGAGGAGCCGCACCGCTGGTGGACGGTCGCCGAGATCGCCTCCGCGGACGTGGAGTTCGCGCCGCTCGAGCTCGCCGGCGTGCTGCCCGAGCTGCTCGCCGGGCCGTGGCGCCGGCCACCCCGCGTCGTCGACTGACGCCCGTCCTCCGGGGCCGCGCTCGGCAGTCCGGCGCGGATGTGGCACAGTAGAGAGCTGCTGCAGACCGGAGGCGCCCGCCGGCGGGTCCCCGGAGTCGCAGCCCCCTGGGTCCGGAGCGCGGGGCGTCCCGCTGCCCGGACCGACGACGAGCCACTGCTGAGACCGAGGAATGCCGCGATGAACACCCTGGACGTACTCGACGCCGACTCGCTGCGCGACGACATCCCCGGGTTCCGCCCCGGGGACACCGTCAAGGTGCACGTCCGCGTCGTCGAGGGCAACCGCTCGCGCATCCAGGTCTTCCAGGGCGTCGTCATCCGGCGCCAGGGCGGCGGGATCCGCGAGACCTTCACCGTGCGCAAGGTCAGCTTCGGCGTGGGCGTCGAGCGCACCTTCCCGGTGCACACCCCGGTCGTCGAGAAGATCGAGGTCCTGACCCGCGGTGACGTGCGCCGCGCCAAGCTGTACTACCTGCGTGAGCTGCGCGGCAAGGCTGCCAAGATCAAGGAGCGCCGCGAGACCGTCGCGCGCTGACCGCGCCCGGCTCCCCCCGGACGACTCCGGGCCGGATCGACCCGGCCTGACCACGGCGGGTCCCCCGCGGCCGTACGCTGGCTCCCGATGAGCAGCGACCGGTCCGGAGGGCCCGCCGACGTCGTCCCGGGGGACGACCCCGCCCCCGAGGAGCCGGCCGCCGGACGCGGCCGCTCCCGGCGGCGGCAGAAGGGCGCCCCGGAGAAGAAGGGCTCGCTGCTGCGCGAGCTGCCCGTGCTGCTGCTCGTGGCCTTCGTGCTCGCGCTCCTGGTCAAGACCTTCCTCGCCCAGGCGTTCTTCATCCCCTCGGGGTCGATGGAGCAGACGCTGCACGGCTGCACCGGCTGCACCGGTGACCGGGTGCTGGTCAACAAGATCCCGTACTGGTTCGGCGATCCCGAGCCCGGCGACATCGTCGTGTTCCAGGGGCCGGACACGTGGACTCCCGAGGTCGAGGTGTCCGAGCCGTCGAACTGGTTCACCGGCGGCCTGCTCTGGCTCGGCCGCGCCGTCGGCGTGGCCCCGCCCAGCGAGGACGACTACGTCAAGCGGGTCATCGCCACCGGCGGGCAGACGGTGGAGTGCTGCGACGCCGAGGGCCGGGTGACCGTCGACGGCCAGCCGCTCGACGAGCCCTACATCTACGAGAACACCCCGCTGGAGAGCCGCGCCTTCGCCCCGGTGACGGTGCCCGAGGGCCGGCTGTGGGTGATGGGCGACCACCGCTCGGCGTCGGCCGACTCCCGCTCCCACGTCGGGGACCGCCACAGCGGCACCATCGCCGTCGACGACGTCATCGGCAAGGCGGCGCTCATCGTCTGGCCGGTCTCGCGCTTCGGCACTCTCGACGACCCCGACATCCAGGGCACCGAGGCGGCCGCTGTCTCCGGCACGGTCGGTCAGTACCTGCCCCTGGGCGCGGGCCTGGTGGGCGCGCTGCCGGTCGCCGCCTGGAACCGCAGACGCCGGCTGCGCCCGCCACCGGGCTGACCGCCCCGCCTCCCGACGGCGCCGTCCCTCCCCGAGGGCCGGCGCCGTCGTCGTTCCCGCGCCATTCCCGGAAATGGCGTCCCCATGTCGACAATCCGCGGTCGGTCACCTTCCCGTGTTTCCCCTGTGACGGCGACTACCAATACGGGGCGCGGAAAAAATCACCAGGAAGTGTTCAAGGTGTGTGCCATTCATCCCGATGGAGTAGTCGAGAGTCACCCGGTCCACCGAATGGGAGAATGTCGTGTCCGCACCCCTGGCGAGCGCTACCCGAGGCGTCACCCGCGTGCTCCTCCTCGCCGACGCCCCCGTCCTGCGGCGCGGCCTGGTCAGCATGATCAACGAGACCGCCGGCATGCAGTCGGTCGGTACGCCCGGCGAGCTGCGCCGCGCCCTGACCCTCGTCGAGACCGCCCGGCCCGACGCCGTGGTCGTCGAGATGGGCGCCGGCCGCGCCGCCACCCTCAACGTCGTCCGCGACCTGCGCCGCCGCTTCCCGCGGGTCGCCGTCGTCGCCCTGGCCACCTCCGAGGACCCCGCCGTGGTCAACGAGGCGGTCGCCGCCGGTGTCCGCGGCTACCTGATGCTCAACACCTCGCCGACCCTGCTCGGCTGGGCGATCCTGGCCGCCCGCGCCGGCCGCACCGTCGTGGACCCGCAGATCCGCCGCGTCGAGCCCGCTGCCGCCCCGGTCGGCAAGCCGCTCACCCCGGAGGTGCCGCTGACCCGGCGCGAGCAGGACGTCCTCGACGAGCTGCTGCAGGGCCAGTCCAACCGGCAGATCGGCCGCAACCTGTTCATCAGCGAGGACACCGTCAAGTCCCACGTCAAGGCCATCCTGCGCAAGCTGGGTGCCCGCGACCGGGCGCACGCCGTCTCCCTCGTCCTCTCCTCGCGCGGGTCGGCGTCCTGCACCTGCGGCACCCACGCCGTGACCGCCGTCCCGGCCCCCGTGGAGATCTGAGCGCCTCCCTCCGCGTCCGGACCGTCCGCCTCCTCGGCGGTCCGGCCGGCGGGCCCCCGGGCCCGCTCCGGTCCACGGGCCGGTCCCTCTGACCCCGGGGACCGGCCCGTGGCCGTCGCGCGCCTCCCCGAGGGCCCGGTCGGGCTGTCGGTGGAGCGTCGTAGTGTCGGACGGCGATGGCCGGTCGTCTTCCCCCCGCCCACCGGGCCGCCGCGACGCCGGCGGCCCGGACCCGTCGTCCCGACGTCGCCGACGGCGACGCGCTCTGGGACATGGAACGGTCGCTGCGCCGCCGGGGCTTCGCCTCCGTCGCCGGCGCCGACGAGGCGGGCCGGGGCGCGTGCGCCGGGCCGCTGGTCGCCGCCGCGTGCGTCCTGCCCGCCGGGCGGCGCGGCCGCGTCCCCGGGCTCGCCGACTCCAAGCTGCTCACCGCCGCCGCGCGCGACCGGGTCTACGACGAGGTCGTCGACCGCGCGGTCGCCTGGTCGGTCGTGGTCATCCCGGTGTCCGAGCTCGACGCCCGCGGCATGCACGTCACCAACCTCGAGGCGCTGCGCCGGGCGGTCACCGCTCTGGACCCGCCGGCCGACTACGTCCTCACCGACGGCTTCGCGGTGCCCGGCCTGGGCGTGCCCAGCCTGGCGGTGTGGAAGGGCGACCGCGTCGCCGCCTGCGTGGCCGCCGCGTCGGTGCTGGCCAAGGTCACCCGGGACCGGATCATGCTCGACCTGCACGAGCGCTTCCCCGAGTACGACTTCGCGGTGCACAAGGGCTACACGACCGAGGCGCACGGCGCCGCCCTCGAGCGTCACGGGCCCTGTCCCGAGCACCGGTCGCGCTTCGTCAACGTCGTCCGCGCGCGCGACGCACACGCCGTTCGGGAACTCCAGCTCACCGGTCCCGGCGGCATGGTCGATGATGGGGGCATGTGCACCGTCTCCGGAGAGCCGCGATGAGCACCGAGGACCTGGAGAAGTACGAGACCGAGATGGAGCTGCAGCTCTATCGCGAGTACCGGGACATCGTCCGGCAGTTCACCTACGTGGTGGAGACCGAGCGGCGCTTCTACCTCGCCAACTCCGTCGACCTGCAGGTCCGCGAGGCCGGTGGCGAGGTGTTCTTCGAGCTCAAGCTCTCCGACGCCTGGGTCTGGGACATGTACCGGCCGGCGCGCTTCGTCCGCAACGTCCGCGTGCTGACGTTCAAGGACGTCAACGTGGAGGAGCTCGACAAGCCCGACCTCGAGCTGCCCGACGGGCCACGGATCACCTGATCCGCATCGCACGCCCGGGAGGCTGACCGCCCGGGCCGACGGGACGGGATGCGCCGTCCACAGCCCGGGCCGCCGTCCACAGAGCGCCGTCCCGGGCCGTCGCGGGTGCTGTCCGGGGTCACGGTCGACGGGTGTCCACGACCACCGAACTCGGCAGCCGCGGGGAGACCATCGCCGCGGTCTACCTCAGCGACGCCGGACTGTCCGTCCTCGACCGCAACTGGCGCTGCCGCGACGGAGAGCTCGACATCGTCGCCCGCGAGGGGGCGGCGATCGTCTTCTGCGAGGTCAAGACCCGCCGGGCGACCGGCTTCGGACACCCCGTCGAGGCGGTGACCCCGGCCAAGCAGCGGCGGCTGCGGCTGCTGGCCCAGCGGTGGCTGTCCGCCCACGACGAGCACGCGCCGGACCTGCGCTTCGACGTCGTCGGCGTGCTCGTGCGACCGGGCGTGCCCGCGCTGGTCACCCACCTGCGCGGGGCCTTCTCGTGACGCTGGCCCGCACCTGGTCGGTCGGCCTGGCCGGGGTCTCCGGGGCGGTGGTCGAGGTCGAGGTGGACATGTCCGCCGGCGTCCCCGGGGTGGTGCTCGTCGGGCTGCCCGACGCCGTGGTGCGCCAGTCGGTCGACCGCGTCCGCGCCGCCGTCGTCAACACCGGGGCGTCCTGGCCGATGCGCCGGATCACCATCGGCCTGTCGCCGGCCTCGATGCCCAAGCAGGGGAGCGGCTTCGACCTCGCGCTGGCCGCCGCCGTGCTCGCCGCCGCAGGCACGCTGCCGGCCGACAGCATCGACGGGCTGGTCCTGCTCGGCGAGCTGGGGCTGGACGGCACGGTCCGCGCGGTCCGCGGCGCACTGCCCGCGGTGCTGGCCGCCGCCCGGGCCGGACACGGCACCGTCGTCGTCCCGGCCGGCAACGCGGAGGAGGCCGCCCTGGTCGACGGGGTCGACGTGCTCGCCGCGCGGACGCTGGGCGACCTGGTCGGCCACCTGTCCGGCCGCACCCGGCTCGCGGCCCACCGGCGCGGTCCACTGCCGCCGCCGGCACCGGCGCCCGACCTGGGCGACGTGGTGGGGCAGGCCGCCGGCCGGCGCGCCGTCGAGGTGGCCGCGGCCGGCGGGCACCACCTGTTCCTGACCGGTCCGCCCGGTGCAGGCAAGACGATGCTCGCCGAGCGGCTGCCCGGACTGCTGCCCGTCCTCGACGAGCGGGCCGCGCTCGAGGTCACCGCCATCCACTCGGTCGCCGGCACCCTGCCGCCGGGCGCCCCGTTGCTCAGCCGGCCGCCGTTCGAGGCGCCGCACCACACGGCCACCATGGCCGCCCTCGTCGGGGGCGGGTCCGGTGCCATCCGACCCGGCGCGCTGTGCCGTGCCCACCGCGGCGTGCTCTTCCTCGACGAGGCGCCGGAGTTCCCGCGGGCGACGCTGGACACGCTGCGCCAGCCCCTGGAGCGCGGCCAGGTCACCATCAGCCGGGCCGCCGGGTCGGCGACCTTCCCGTGCCGCGCCCAGCTGGTGCTCGCGGCCAACCCGTGCCCGTGCGCCGGCGCGGCCGGCGACGCCGCGTGTACGTGCAGCCCGCTGGAGCGGCGCCGCTACCAGTCGCGCCTGTCCGGCCCGCTGCTGGACCGCATCGACCTGCGGGTCGAGCTCCCGCCGGTCACCCGCGCGGCCTGGATGGGCGCCGGCGCGGCCCCGGAGCCGACCGCCGCGGTGGCGGCGCGGGTGGCTGCCGCCCGCGCCGCCGCGGCCGCCCGGCTGGCCGGCACCGGGCCGGCCCTCAACAGCCAGGTGCCCGGGAGGCTGCTGCGCGAGCGGTGGCCGGTCCCGCGTCCCGCCCTCGCCCTGGCCGAACGGGCGCTGGACCGCGGCCTGCTCTCGGTCCGCGGTCTGGACCGGGTGCTGCGGGTGTCCTGGACGCTGGCCGACCTGGCCGGGCGCACGGTCCCCGACGGCGACGACGTCGCCGAGGCGCTGGGCATGCGGCTGCAGCGGGTGGCGGCGTGAACGCGCCGACCCTCGACGAGGACCTCGAGGACGCCCTCGCCGGCCCGGCCGCGGTCGGCGGCGTCGCCGTGCCCGGTCTTCGACGCGCCCGGGCCTGGCTGACCCGCGCGGCGGAGCCCGGCTCGGTGGACCTGTGGCGGTGGACCGACGACGTCGGACCGGTCGCCGCCACACGTGCCCTGCGGGCCGGCACGGCGCCGGAGAAGGCCCGCACCCTCGTCGGTGCGCGCGCCGAGGAGGACGCCAGCCTCGCCGACCTCCGCCGCGCCGAGCGCTGCGGCGCCCGCCTGGTGGTCCCCGAGGACGACGAGTGGCCTGCGCTGGCGCTGCACCCGCTCACCGTTGCCGCGCACACCGGCGGCGACGAGCCGGCGCAGCAGGACCGGACCACCGCGCTGGTCCCGCCGGTGGGGCTGTGGGTGCGCGGGGACCCGCCCCTCGACGGGACGGTCGACCGCTCGGTGGCCGTGGTCGGGGCGCGCGCGTCCACCGCCTACGGCGAACACGTGGCCGCCGATCTCGGCGCGCAACTGGGGGAGCGCGGCTGGACGGTGGTCTCCGGCGGCGCCTACGGCATCGACGTCGCCGCCCACCGCGGAGCGCTGGCCGCCGGCGCCGCCACCGTGGTGGTCCTCGCCTGCGGCGTGGACCGGGCGTACCCGGCGGCCCACTCGGCACTGTTCCAGCGCATCGTCGACTCCGGCGGCCTGCTGGTCAGCGAGTGGCCGCCCGGCGCGGCGCCGCACCGCCACCGCTTCCTGGTCCGCAACCGGATCATCGCCGGGCTGACCCGCGGCACCGTGGTGGTCGAGGCCGCGGCCCGCTCCGGCGCGCAGGCCACCGCGCGGCGGGCCCGCGGGCTCGGCAAGCAGGTGCTGGTCGTGCCCGGCCCGGTCACCAGCGCGATGTCGGTCGGCTGCCACGAGCTGCTGCGGGAGCCCGAGGGAGGCGCGCGACTGGTGGGCAACGCCGCCCAGGTCATCGAGGCGGTCGGCGCCCTGGGCGAGGACCTCGCGGCCCCGGTGCAGCGGCCCGCCACCCCGCGCGACGGCCTGTCCGACCTCGGCCGCCGGGTGCTCGACGCCTGCCCGGTGCGGACCGGCGTCAGCGCCGAGCGGCTGGCCGCGGTCGCCGGCTGCGACCCGCTCGAGGCCATGCGCGTCCTGCCGGCCCTGGAACTGGCCGACCTCGTGCAGTGGACCGGCACGGGTTGGCGGCTGGCGCCGCCACCGCGGAAGGGGGCCTGACGCCGGGCACGCATCCGTCGCGGACGACCGACCGGCGCGGCGCCTTGACCGGCGGTCGGCGCCGTCGGACGGTCGGACCGTGACCGCCCGGACCGCCGACGCCCGCGCCACGCTGCCGCCCGCGCTGGCCGCCGCGCTCGAGGGCTACGAGCGGGCGCTGCGCGACGAGCGGGACCTCTCCGCGCACACCGTCCGCGGCTACCTCACCGACGCCGTCTGGCTGCTGGACCACCTCGCCCGCCGTGGCGGCACCCGGGTCGACGAGCTCGACCTGGCCGCCCTGCGCAGCTGGCTCGCCCAGGGTCGCACCAAGGGCGCCAGCCGCGCGACCACCGCCCGCCGCGCCGCCGCCGCGCGGTCGTTCACTGCCTGGCTGCGCCGCTCGGGGCACACCCCGGAGGACGTCGGCCTGCGGCTGGTCAGCCCCAAGGCGCACCGGACGCTGCCCGACGTGCTCGCTCCCGACCAGGCGCGCACCGTCGTCGAGTCGACCGCCGGCGCCGAGGACCCGGTGGGCCTGCGCGACGCCGTGGTCCTCGAGCTGCTGTACGCCAGCGGCATCCGGGTCAGCGAGCTGGTCGGACTCGACGTCGACGACGTCGACCGCGGCCGGCGGCTGCTGCGGGTCCTCGGCAAGGGCCGCAAGGAGCGCAGCGTGCCCTACGGCGCGCCGGCCGAGCAGGCGCTCGACGCGTGGCTGACCCGGGGCCGCCCGGCCCTGGCGACCTCCGGCTCCGGCCCGGCGCTGCTGCTCGGCGCCCGCGGCCGGCGGCTCGACCCGCGCGAGGCCCGCCGCACGGTGCACGCCGCGGTCGCCCGCGCGCCCGGCGCCCCCGACGTCGGCCCGCACGGCCTGCGGCACTCCGCGGCGACCCACGTCCTCGAGGGCGGCGCCGACCTGCGCTCCGTCCAGGAGCTGCTCGGCCACGCTAGCCTCGCGACGACGCAGATCTACACACACGTGACCGTCGAGCGGCTGCGAGCGGTGCACGCGCAGGCGCACCCGCGGGCCTGAGCCCCGCGCCCACCAGCCAGACAGTCCGAGGGGTCCTGCGGGACCCGAGCCACCACGAAGCGGGGAGAGCCGACGTGCCCGAGGCGACCATCCACCGGATCGGCGGGGAGTCCGAGGAGGACGCCGACGCCGCGCTGCTCGAGCTCTGGACCCAGTACGTCGCCGACCGGGCGCCCGGCCTGCGGGACCGGCTGATCCTCCACTACGCCCCGCTCGTGAAGTACGTCGCCGGCCGGGTCGGCAGCGGCCTGCCGGCGCACGTCGAGCAGGCCGACCTGGTCTCCTACGGCACCTTCGGGCTCATCGACGCGATCACCCGCTACCAGCCCTCGCGCGAGGTGAAGTTCGAGAGCTACGCGATGGCCCGCATCCGCGGCGCGATCATCGACGAGCTGCGCAGCACCGACTGGATCCCGCGGTCGGTCCGCATGCGCGCCCGGCAGTTCGAGCGGACGGTCGCCGCGCTGGAGAACCAGCTCCGGCGCAGCCCGACCGACGAGGAGATCGCGGCGGCGATGGAGATGGACGTCGAGGAGGTGCGCAAGTTCCTCGGCCAGCTCTCCCTGGTCAACGTGGTCGCCCTCGACGAGCTGCTCACCGACGACGACGGCGGCGCCCCGCGGCTGGTCGACACCCTGCGGGACGCCAACGCCCTCGACCCGCAGGCGATGGCCGAGCACGGCGAGGCCCGCCAGCTGCTCGCCCGCGCCGTCGAGCAGCTCCCCGAGCGGGAGAAGGTCGTGGTCAGCCTCTACTACTTCGAGGGCCTGACCCTGGCCGACATCGGCCGCGTCCTCGGCGTGACCGAGAGCCGGATCTGCCAGCTGCACACCAAGGCGGTCCTGCACCTGCGCACGAAGCTCGTCGACATCGCCTGACCTCCGGGACGGGCGTCGTCGAGCACCCCACCGGGGTGCCCACGGGGTCAGCCGAGCGGTAGCAGCCGGACCTGCGGCGGGCGCAGCAGCGACAGCGGGTCGAGGTAGACCTCGCCGCGGCGCAGGCCCCAGTGCAGGCACGCGGCGGCCGGGCACCCCTCGTGACCGGCCAGCAGCGTCCCGAGCGGCGAGCCGCGGGACACCGCCTGCCCGGCCGCGACGGCGGGGTCGACCGGCTCGTACGTCGTCCGCAGCCCGCCGGTGTGGTCGACGCTGACCACCGGCCGCCCCGCCACCATCCCGGCGAAGACGACGACGCCGTCCCCGGCCGCCGCGACGACGCCGCCGGGGACGCCGGCCAGGTCGGCGCCGCGGTGGCCGGGACCGTAGGGCGAGGGTGGGGGAGCGAACGGCCGGGTGACCTCCGGCGGGTCGCCGAGCGGCGACGTCCACGGCACGGGGACCCGGGCGGCCGGCTCGGCGACCGCGGTGGCGGGGGCGAGCACGGCGGCGCAGGCCAGCAGGACGACGAGGAGCAGACGGGCGGGCACGCCGCCGAGCCTCGCCGTCGCCGCGTCCGGATCGGTCCCGGACCGCGGACCTGTGGACGGTCGCGACGGCGGGGGAGGAGCGCTGGGTGCACCGCGTATGCTGAGCGGTGCGACCCGTCTGCACGGGTCGACTCCGCGCGTCCTCCCTCCCGCCCCAGCGGCGGGGCAGCCCCACCTCGGTCCCGGTCCTCCCGGGTCGGTGGCGCCGCGGGACGCCAGGGCGGGACACCACCCGGTGCCCGCGTCAACCGAGGAGCGCGGCCGTCGTGCGGTCGCGCGTGAGCAGGAGAGGCTGCGGCCACATGGCAGTCGTCAGCATGAAGCAGCTGCTCGACAGCGGCGTCCACTTCGGGCACCAGACCCGTCGCTGGAACCCGAAGATGAAGCGCTTCATCTTCACCGAGCGCAACGGCATCTACATCATCGACCTGCAGCAGACGCTGGGCTACATCGACTCGGCCTACGAGTTCGTGAAGCAGACCGTCGCGCACGGCGGCTCGATCATGTTCGTCGGGACCAAGCGCCAGGCGCAGGAGGTCGTCGCCGAGCAGGCGCAGCGCGTCGGCATGCCCTACGTCAACCAGCGCTGGCTGGGCGGCATGCTCACCAACTTCCAGACGGTGCACAAGCGGCTCCAGCGGCTCAAGGAGCTCGAGGACATGGAGCAGACCGGCGTGCTGGTCAGCCTGTCCAAGAAGGAGCAGCTGGTCCTCAGCCGCGAGAAGGCCAAGCTCGAGCGCAGCCTCGGCGGCATCCGCGACATGTCGAAGGTCCCGAGCGCCATCTGGATCATCGACACCAAGAAGGAGCACATCGCCGTCGGCGAGGCCCGCAAGCTGGGCATCCCGGTCGTCGCGATCCTCGACACCAACTGCGACCCCGACGAGGTCGACTACAAGATCCCGGGCAACGACGACGCGATCCGCAGCATCGCCGTGCTGACCCGCGTGGTCGCCGACGCCGTTGCCGAGGGGCTCATGGCCCGCTCGGCCGCCCAGGCCAACGCCGGTCGCGAGGACGGTGCCGAGCCGGCCATCGGCGAGGCGGAGCCGCTGCCGGACTGGGAGCGCGAGCTGCTCACCGGCCAGGCCGACGCCGCCCCGGCCGAGGCTGCGCCGGCCGAGGTGGCCCCGCTGCCGGAGACGCCGGTCGCCCCGCCGGCCGTCACCGCCGAGGAGATCGCGCCGGTCGCGGGCGTGCCCGCCACCGGCGACACCGCCACCGGCACCCAGGGCGCCCAGAACGGCTGACCCGACGGCGCCGCCGTCCGCGCCCCGACGGGGTGCAGGCGGCGGCGCCGCGGCACGTCCGCACCACCCATCCAGACCCGTGAGGAAGTGACATGCCCGCCTTCACCGCTGCCGACGTCAAGCGCCTCCGCGACGCCACCGGCGCCGGCATGATGGACGCCAAGAAGGCCCTGACCGAGGCCGACGGCGAGTACGACAAGGCCATCGAGCTGCTGCGCATCAAGGGTGCCAAGGACGTCGGCAAGCGCCTCGAGCGCTCCACGACCAACGGCATCGTCGTCAGCAAGCACGGCGCCCTGCTCGAGCTCGACTGCGAGACCGACTTCGTCGCCAAGAACGCCGACTTCGTCGCCCTCGCCGAGCGCCTGATCGAGATCGTCCTCGAGCAGTCGCCGAACGACCTCGACACGCTGATGGCCACCGAGGTCGACGGCCAGACCGTCGCCAAGCTGATCGAGTCCGAGTCCGCCCGCATCGGCGAGAAGCTCGTGCTCGCCCGCTTCGCCACCTTCGAGGGCCCGACCGCGGTCTACCTGCACAAGCGGGCCACCGACCTGCCCCCGGCCATCGGGGTCGCCGTCCAGTACCAGGGCGGCGACGAGGAGGCCGCGCGGTCGCTGGCGATGCACATCGCCGCCGCGCGCCCGCGCTACCTCAGCCGCGAGGAGGTCCCGGCCGAGGCGGTCGAGACCGAGCGGCGCGTGGCCGAGCAGACCGCCAAGGAGGAGGGCAAGCCCGAGCAGGCGATCGTCAAGATCGTCGAGGGCCGGGTCAACGCCTACTACAAGGACTTCGTCCTGCTCGAGCAGCCATCGATCACCGAGCCCAAGCGCACGGTGAAGCAGATCGTCGACGAGGCCGGCCTGACCGTGCAGCGGTTCGCCCGCTTCGAGGTCGGCCAGGCCTGAGCGACACACCGCACCGAGGCACGCACACCGAGGCAACGCACACCGGCTCCGTCCCCGCACAGGGACGGGGCCGGTGGTGTGTCCGGCCCCGGCTGGCGCGCCGGGCGCCGTTTGGCAGGATCAGGAGAACGACGTCGAGCGAGGGATGAGCAGTTGACCGAGACCGCCACGACGCAGCACCCGGCCGCAGCGCACCCGCCGCTCTCGGCCCCCAGCGCCTTCCAGCCCGCCGACGGCGACGGCTACCAGCGGGTGCTGCTCAAGCTCTCCGGCGAGGCGTTCGGCGGCGGCAGCGTCGGTGTCGACGGCGGCATCGTGCACAGCATCGCCGAGCAGCTCGCCGGTGTCGTCCACGGCGGCACCCAGGTCGCCGTCGTCGTCGGAGGCGGCAACTTCTTCCGCGGCGCCGAGCTCGCCGAGGCCGGCATGGACCGCAGGCACGCCGACTACATGGGCATGCTGGGTACGGTCATGAACGCCCTGGCGCTGCAGGCGTTCTGCGAGCAGGTGGGCCTGGAGACCCGGGTGCAGACGGCGATCACCATGGGCCAGGTCGCCGAGCCCTACATCCCGCGCAAGGCGGTCCGGCACATGGAGAAGGGCCGGCTGGTCATCTTCGGCGCCGGAGCCGGCATGCCGTACTTCTCCACCGACACCGTCGCCGCCCAGCGTGCCCTGGAGATCGGCTGCCAGGTGCTGCTCATGGCCAAGAACGGTGTCGACGGCGTCTACGACGACGACCCGCGCACCAACCCCGCGGCGACGATGTACGACGACCTGGAGTACGCCACCGTCCTCGCCGACCAGCTCAAGGTCGCCGACGCCACCGCGATCAGCCTGTGCATGGACAACCGGATGCCGATCGTGGTCTTCAACCTGCTGCGCGACGGCAACATCGCCCGCGCCGCGGCGGGTGAGAGGATCGGGACGCTGATCAGCTGAGCGCGCGCCCGCACGCGCACACCGCACCGTAGGACGACGGCGGGGACGATCCCGCTGCAGGAGGAGAGACCCGTGATCGACGACACCCTGCTCGACGCCGAGGAGCGGATGGACAAGGCCCTGTCGGTCGCGCGGGAGGACCTCGGCTCGGTGCGCACCGGCCGCGCAGCCCCCTCGATGTTCAACAAGGTCCTGGTCGACTACTACGGCGCCCCCACGCCGGTGCCGCAGATGTCGTCGATCACGGTGCCCGAGGCGCGCATGGCGGTCATCAAGCCCTACGACATCAGCCAGCTCTCGGCGATCGAGAAGTCCATCCGCGACAGCGACCTGGGCGTCAACCCGACCAACGACGGCCAGATCATCCGTGTGGTGTTCCCGCAGCTCACCGAGGAGCGCCGCCGCGACCTGGTGAAGATGGCCCGGTCGAAGGGCGAGGACGCCAAGGTCGCCATCCGCAACGTCCGCCGCCGGGCCAAGGAGGAGCTCGACCGCATCGCCAAGGACGGCGAGGCCGGCGAGGACGACGTGCGCCGCGCGGAGAAGGAGCTCGACGACCTCACCGCCCAGCACGTCGCGGGCATCGACGAGGCCGTGAAGAACAAGGAGTCCGAGCTGCTCGAGGTCTGAGCCGCTCGCCCGACCCCTGCCATGACCTCCCGTCCCGACGCCGCCGGGGCCGGCCCGTCCGGGGACGCCGACACCGGGCCGATCCCGGTGGTCCGGCGTCCCTCGCCGCCGTCGCCGCAACCGCCGTCGTCGCCGCCCCCCGCCGCCCGGGCCACCGGGCCGATCAGGCCGACGGCGCCGCCGACCAGCCCGATCGCCGCGCCGCAGGCCACGGCGCCCGCGACCCAGGAGATGGCCGCCGCGCCGGCGACCCGGGAGCTCGCCGTCCCGGCGGCGGCCGACGCGGTGACAGACCCCGGAGCGGACACCACCCCGGACACCACCCCGGACACCGCCCCGGACACCGCCCCGGACACCGCCCCTCACGCTGCCCAGCACGCCGGACCGGACATCGGGCCGGTCCCCGGACCGGATCCCGAGCCGGACCTGGTCCCGCCCTCGAGCAGCCGGGCCGGGCGGAACCTGGTCGCCGCCGTCGCCGTGGGCCTGGGTCTGGGCGGGGTCATCATCGCCTCGCTGGTCGTCTACCGGCCGGCGTTCCTGCTGGTCATCGGGGTGGCCATCCCGGTCGGCGTCATCGAGCTGGTCCGCGCCCTGGAGTCCGGTGGTGCCCGTGCACCGCTGCCGCCGCTGCTCGTCGGCACCGTCGCGATGCTCGCCCTGGCCTGGACCCGCGGCCCCGACGGCCTCGTCGTCGGGTTCCTGCTGACCGTCGTCGCGGTGCTGCTGTGGCGGCTCGGGGACGGCCCGGACGACTACCTCCGCGACGCCACCGCCGGCGCGCTGGTCGCCCTCTACGTGCCGCTGCTGGCCGGCTTCGCGGTGCTGCTGCTGGTCCCCGACGACGGCGCCGCACGGGTCCTGGCCTTCATCGCCACCGTGGTCGGCAACGACGTCGGCGGCTACACCGCGGGCGTGCTGTTCGGCCGGCACCCCATGGCGCCCACGGTGAGCCCGAAGAAGTCGTGGGAGGGCATGGCCGGGTCGGTCGTGGCCTGCGTCCTCGTCGCCACGCCGTTCGTCGTGCTCGCCCTCGACGGGCCGTGGTGGGGCGGGGTCCTCGTCGGCGTCGCGCTCGCGGTCACCGCCACGGCGGGCGACCTGGGCGAGTCGCTGATCAAGCGGGACCTCGGCATCAAGGACATGGGCACCCTGCTGCCCGGCCACGGCGGGATCATGGACCGGCTCGACAGCCTGCTGCCGTCGGCCGCGGTGTCCTACCTGCTGCTGTCCTGGGTCGCGCCCCCGCTCTGACGGAGGACCTCCTCCCCACCCCCGCGAGCTCGGGGCGGTGCCCTGGAGGAGACCGTGCTGAGCGGACCTACGGGCTGACCACTTCCCAGGTCGACCCGACCGTCGCGAAGCCGCGGCGGGCGTACCAGTGCCGCGGCCAGTCGCGCGCGTCGGCCTCGAGGACCACGAGGTCGCAGCCGGCGTCCGCGGCGAGCCCGACCAGCCGGGCGAGGACGGCGGCGGCGTGGCCCCGCCCGCGGGCGGACGGCTCGGTCATCACCGACTCGACCACCGCCGTCGCGCCGTCGACCCGCAGCTGTCCGGCCGCCACCACCCGGCCGTCCTCCCGAGCCGCCACGTCGGTGACCGCGACGACGGGGTCGTTGTGCTGCTCGCGGCCCACGAGCTGCCGCACCACCTCGTCGAGGTCGGGCATCCCCGCCAGGCCGGCCCGCCAGCCGGCCTCCCACAGCGGGTGCACGTCGGTCTGGGCGACGACCTCCGCCCGCTCGCCGCCGGGCAGCCGGGCGGCGGCGGGCCGCGCCATCACCAGCAGCTCCTCGGCCTCCCAGCCGGCGGCAGCCAGCTCGGCGGCGACCGCGCCGGCGCCGGGCCAGCGCAGGGTGGCCGGGAGGACCTGCCCGTCGACGACGTCGCCGGCCGCCCGCGCCACCGTGCCGGCGTCGACGGGGCCGTCCAGCAGCAGCCGGTTGTGGTCCCGCGAGTACGGGAAGCGCGCGTCGAGGACGGCGACCCCGCCGGGGACGTCGCGCACCTCCGGAGCCCGCCGCGTCCGCAGCGACAGCTGGTGCGCCAGCGCCCGGCCCAGCGCGTCGTCGGGCGCGGGCAGCACCGGCTGCACCGGCGGGCGGTACGGCACGACGGCGACCACCGCGGCCGTCGGCAACGGCCCGTACAGGTGCGGGAAGCGCATGCCGGCGGGGTCGCCGGGGACGCCGGGCTCCTCGACCACCGGGCCGGTCAGGCGTGCGGGGTCGACGACGAGCAGCACCATGTCCGGCCGGCCGGGGAACAGCCGCTCGGCGGGGAGGTGGACCTGCTCCGGGTGCGAGAGGTGCACGAAGGGCGCCCCGGCCGGCTGCAGCGCGCCGGTGGAGAGCGCCGCACGCCAGTCGGCCGGCGTGCAGAGGTGGACGAGGGCGCTCACTCCGGGGGGACGGCGTCGGGGTCGATCCCGCGCGCGGCCAGGGCGGACTCGATCGCCTCGCACACGGTGCGGACCACGGCCACCCGGGCCGTCCGCTTGTCGTCACCGGCGACCAGCGTCCAGCGCCCGGCCGGGTGGTCCGTGCGCGCGAGCATCTCCTCGACGGCGGCCTCGTACGCGGGGCGCTTCTCGCGGTTGCGCCAGTCCTCGTCGGTCAGCTTCCACGCCCGGTACGGGTCGGCGGAGCGCGACTCGAAGCGGCGCATCTGCTCCTCGGGCGAGACGTGCAGCCAGAACTTGACCAGGATCATGCCCTCGGCGGCGAGCGTGGTCTCGAGGTCCACGATCTCGCCGTAGGCCCGCTGCCACGCCTCCTCGGAGGCGAAGCCCTCGACCCGCTCGACGAGCACCCGGCCGTACCAGGTGCGGTCGAGGACGGCCATGCCGCCCCAGCCGGGCAGCACCGGCCAGAACCGCCAGAGGAAGTGGTGCCGCTTCTCGGTGGACGTCGGGGCGGCGAACTGGGCCACCCGGACGTGCCGGGGGTCGAGCTCGTCGACCAGCCGCTTGATCGCCCCGCCCTTGCCCGAGGCGTCCCAGCCCTCGAACAGGACGCACACCGGTGGTCCGAGGGGAGTGCCCAGCTGGCCGCCGAGGAACAGCCGCAGGTGCACGAGCCGCTGCTGGGCCGCGGTCAGCTGTTCCTTCGCCTCGCGCTTGCCGAGTCGCTGGGTCAGGTCCACGTCATCGAGTCGTCCCACCCGGCTGAGCCTGACGCACCGGCCCCCGGCTGTCAGCCCGAGGCGGTCAGGTCGGCGTGCTGCCGGACCCAGGCGTGCATGGCGATGCCCGCGGCGACGCCGGCGTTGATGGAGCGGGTGGAGCCGAACTGCGCGATCGACAGGACGTCCCCGGCCACGGCCCGTGCCTCCGCCGACAGCCCGCTCCCCTCCTGGCCGAACAGGAACACGCAGGCCCGCGGCAGGGGAGCGGTCTCCAGGGGGCGGGCGCCGGGCAGGTTGTCGACGGCGAGCACCGGCAGTCCCTGCCGGCGAGCCCAGGTGCCGAGCGCGGTCGCGTCGGGATGGTGCCGCACGGACAGGTACCGGTCGGTCACCATCGCGCCCCGGCGGTTCCACCGCTTGCGGCCGACGACGTGCACCTCGGCGGCGAGGAACGCGTTGGCCGTGCGCACGACGGTCCCGATGTTCAGGTCGTGCCGCCAGTTCTCGATGGCGACGTGGAAGGCGTGCCGGCGCGGGTCGAGGTCGGCCACGATCGCCTCGACCGTCCAGTAGCGGTACCGGTCGACGACGTTGCGCCGGTCGCCCGAGGCGAGCAGTTCCGGGTCGTAGCGCGGGTCCTGCGGCCACGGCCCTTCCCACGGCCCCACGCCGACCGCGTCGAGCGGGCTGGGGTCGCGATCCGCCTCGGCCACCCGGCCGACGCTAGCGGTCCGCCCGCTCCCGCCCGGCCGCGCCTCCGGCACCCGGCCGGATCCGTCGGGCACGATGACCACTCCACGGGGTGAGCGGAACATGACTTTGAGTGACGGCGAGGTGAGATGGCGGCGCAGCAGGACGACGAGGCGCGCGGCGACCTCGGGGGAGCCGGGAGCCCGATCGACCCGGTGGGGGCGGCGGAGGACTACGCGGTACCCACGGTCGAGGTGTGGCAGGACTGGCTGCCCGGCTGGGTGAACGAGCCGGAGCCGGAGCCGGCCCCGGTGCCGGTGGCCGACGTCCGGGAGGTGGCGCCCGAGACCGACGCCTCCGAGGCCGACGCTCCGGAGGCCGACGCTCCGGAGGAGGCCGACGCTCCGGGGGTCGACGTCCTCGAGGCCGAGACTGTCGAGGACGCCGTGGACGAGGACGTCCTGCCCGAGCAGGTCCCGGCCGCAGACACAGCCCCGGGGGACCACACCCTCGCGGACGACGCTCGCGAAGGCCAGGTGTCCGGTGTCACGGCCCTGGCAGACGTCGCCCTCGAGGATGTCGCGGCGCCGGAGGGACCCGTCCTCGAGGACGACACAGCGGAGCCCCTCACCGCGGAGCCCCTCCCCGCGGAGGACGACGCCTCAGAGGACGACGTCGCCGACGCTGCGGACGACGACGCCGCGGTCCTGCCCGCCCTCGGCTGGGACCCGGCTCCCGAGGCCCACGCGCTCGAGACGGTCCTGGCGGCCGCCGGCCCGGCCGACGTCGGGACCGTGCGCCCTCGGGTCGTCGTCGCACCTCGCGTGCGGCCGCGGCGCCGGCTGGGCGTCACCGCCGTCCTGACGCTCATGGCCGCCGGCGCCGTCGCGGGGGCGGCCCTGGTGGCGGGCTCGTCGTCCGGCGCGGTCCCGACCGCGGCCGTGCAGTCCTCGCCCACGGCGGCTCCCTCGACCCCGCGCACCCCGCCGCCGATCCGGCCGCCGGGGGTCCTCGTCGTCCCGGCCGCGCCGTCGACTCCCGTCCCGCCGCCGGTCGAGCCCGCCCAGGAACTCGTCGTCGCCCCCGCGCCGGTGCCCGCCCGCGCCCCGTCGTCTCCGACGACCCCACCGGCGACGGTCCTGCAGCCGGTACGACAGGTCGTCGTCCCGCCGGCGCCGGCCGCTCTCCCGGCCGCCCCACCCGTGGTGCAGCCGGTCGGGCCTGCGGTCCCCGCCGGGACCGCGGTGGACCCGGTCGTGCCTCCTCCGCCGCCGACCGTGACGCCGGTGGAGGACCCCGTCGTGGAGGAGATCCCCGCACCGACGCCCATCCCGACGACGACCCCCACCCCGACGACGACCCCCACCCCGACGACGGTGCCCACCCCCACGACGGTGCCCACCCCGCCGACGACCCCCGAGCCCACCGACGAGCCCCCGACGGGCACGGACGACGTCGACCAGACCGCCACGCCGACGCCGACGCCGACGACGGCACCGGAGACCACGGTGGCCGGCGGCCGGGGGCGCTGAGCGAGGGACCTCACCCGCGGCGCGGCCCACGCGCCGCGCACGGGTGGGACCATGGACACGCCATGACTGCCCTGCCGCTCGTCCTCGACGCCCCCCGCCGGGGCAAGCCGCCGCGCCACCTCGCCGACCTGACCCGCGAGGAGGCGCGTGCCGCCGTCGCCGGGCTCGGGCAGCCGGCCTTCCGCGCCGACCAGCTCGCCCGGCACTTCTTCCGTGGCACCACCGACCCCGCGCGGATGACCGACGTGCCGGTCGCGGTGCGCGAGACGCTGACCGAGGCCCTGCTCCCGGGGCTGCTCACGCCGGTCCGGCACCAGTCCGCCGACGGCGGCCGCACCCGCAAGACGCTGTGGCGGCTGCACGACGGCGCGCTGGTCGAGAGCGTGCTCATGCGCTACCCCGACCGCGCCACCGTGTGCATCTCCAGCCAGGCCGGCTGCGGCATGGCCTGCCCGTTCTGCGCCACGGGGCAGCAGGGGCTGACCCGCAACCTCTCGGCGGCGGAGATCATCGGGCAGGCGGTCGCGGCCGCTGCGGCCATGGCCTCCGGTGAGATCCCCGGCGGCCCGGGCCGGCTGTCCAACGTCGTCTTCATGGGCATGGGCGAGCCGCTGGCCAACTACGCGCGCGTCCGCCGGACCCTCGACGCGCTGCTGACCCCCGCGCCCTGGGGCCTCGGCCTGTCGCAGCGGTCGGTCACCGTCTCCACGGTGGGCCTGGTGCCGGCCATCCGGCGGCTGACCGAGGAGGACCTGCACGTCACCCTCGCGGTGAGCCTGCACGCCCCCGACGACGAGCTGCGCGACACCCTCGTGCCGATCAACACCCGGCACAAGGTGGCCGAGGTGGTCGACGCCGCCGACGCCTACGCCGCCCGGACCGGCCGCCGGTACTCGGTGGAGTACGCGCTGATCCGCGACGTCAACGACCAGCCCGAGCGCGCCGACCAGCTGGGCCGGCTGCTGGCCGAGCGGCTGGCGCACGTCAACCTCATCCCGCTGAACCCGACGCCGGGCAGCCCCTGGGACGCCAGCCCCCTGCCGGCGCAGCGGGAGTTCGTGGCCCGGCTGCGCGCGCACGGGGTGCCGACGACGGTCCGCGACACCCGCGGCCAGGACATCGACGGCGCCTGCGGGCAGCTCGCGGCTGCCGACCTCGTCGCCGGGGGTGCCGACGGCGTCCCCACGGTCGCCACGCCCACCCCGGCGCTCGAGCCCCCGGTGCCCTTGGGCGCCTAGGCCGACGTGTGACGGCCGGTACCGACGACCGCCCCCAGGGCGAGCCGGCGGCCCTGCACGAGCACCACCACGCCGACGCCTCGGGTGGCTGGCTGCGCGCCGCCGTCTTCGGTGCGATGGACGGGCTGGTCACCAACACCGCCCTCGTCGCCGGCGTCGGCGGTGGGGGAGCGGCGCCCCGCACGATCGTGCTCTCCGGCGTCGCGGGCCTCGTGGCCGGCGCGATCTCGATGGCGCTGGGTGAGTACACGTCGGTGAAGACGCAGAACGAGCAGCTCGAGCTCGAGGTCGCCAAGGAGCGGCGCGAGCTGGAGCACCACCCCGAGGAGGAGCACGCCGAGCTGGTCGGCATGCTGCGCGCCCGCGGCGTCGAGGAGGGGCTGGCCACCGAGGTGGCCACCCAGCTGTCCCGCGACCCGGAGGTGGCGCTGCGGCTGCACGTCCTCGCCGAGCTCGGCGTCAGCCCGGAGGACCAGCCCTCACCGACGACGGCGGCGGTCTCGTCGTTCCTGACCTTCTCGCTGGGCGCGGTGCTGCCGCTGCTGCCCTACCTGCTCGGGCTCTCGCTGCTGTGGGTGGCGCTGCTGTGCGGCGGGCTGGGCCTGGTGGTGGCCGGCGCGCTGTCCTCGCGCTTCACCCCGCGGCCGTGGTGGTTCGCCGGCCTGCGCCAGCTGCTCTTCGGTGCGGTCGCGGCCGGGGCCACCTACCTCATCGGCGCGGCGATCGGCGTCACGACCTCCTAGGACGACCGACGCCCGACCCGGCAGGGAGCCGGATCGGGCGTCGGGCGTTGGGTGGCCTGCCTGCAGGGTCCCGCCGCGAGCCTGCGAGCGGTGGGGGGCAGGGAGGTCCTCCTAGGGACGCCAGGCGGTGCGCTTGCGGCGCAGGTCCCACAGCAGGAGGACGACGAGCCCCGCGGCGATGCCGACGAGCCACAGGTCCTCGAAGCGGGCCTCGTGGTTGCCCCAGAGGTAGGACAGCAGGGCGAGCACGGAGAGCCAGCCGGCGATCTGCGGGGCCTTCCGCATGCGGTGGTGCCAGCCCCAGTCCTCGGGGCGCTCCTCCTCGATCGGGTGGTCGCCGGCGCGGACGATGCCCTCCTCGCGGCCGGGCTGGTTCACCCGCGTGGTCAGCGCGTTGTCCTGACGGACCCCTGGGCCGTGGTGCTCGCTCACGCCCCCCATCCTGCCAGTCCCGCCCGTCGCCCACCGGCCGAGGTCGCGGCGGGTCAGGAAGGCGGGTCGGGCTGCCGTGCGCGCGTGCCGGAGCGCGGGTTGGCAGGATCGCCGCATGAGCGAGCCGCGCGAGGTCACCGTGCTGGGCTCCACCGGCTCGATCGGCCGCCAGGCGATCGCGGTCGCCGAGCAGAACCCCGACCGGCTGCGGATCACCGCGCTGGCCGCCGGCGGGGGCGACGTCGCCCGGCTGGCCGAGCAGGCGCTGACCCTCGGCGTGCGCACGGTGGCGGTGGCCCGGGCGACGGCGGCCCAGGACCTGCAGCTGGCCTTCTACGCGGCGGCCTCGCAGCGCGGCTGGGCGAAGGGGGAGTACGCGCTGCCGGAGATCCTCGCCGGACCGCGTGCCGCCGAGGAGCTCGCCGCCCGCCGCGCCGACGTCGTCCTCAACGGGATCACCGGCTCCGTCGGCCTCGGCCCCACGCTGTCGGCGTTGCGGGCGGGCAACGTCGTCGCCCTGGCGAACAAGGAGTCGCTGGTCGCCGGCGGGGACCTGGTCACCGCCGCGGCCGCCCCCGGCCAGCTGGTGCCGGTGGACTCCGAGCACTCGGCGCTGGCGCAGTGCCTGCGCGGCGGGCACAGGAGCGAGGTGGCCCGGCTGGTGCTCACCGCCAGCGGCGGCCCGTTCCGCGGGCGCGCCGCCACCGACCTCGCCGACGTCACCGTCGAACAGGCGCTCGCGCACCCGACCTGGGACATGGGGCCGGTGGTGACGATCAACTCCGCCACCCTGGTCAACAAGGGCCTGGAGCTGATCGAGGCGCACCTGCTCTTCGGTGTCCCCTACGCCGACATCGACGTCGTGGTGCACCCGCAGTCGATCGTGCACTCGATGGTCACCTTCGCCGACGGCGCCACGATCGCCCAGGCCAGCCCGCCGGACATGCGGCTGCCGATCGCGCTGGCGCTGGCCTGGCCCGACCGGCTGCCGCACGTGCAGCCGGCTCTCGACTGGTCGACGGCCAGCACCTGGGAGTTCGCGCCGCTGGACCCCGACGCGTTCCCGGCGGTGCGGCTCGCGCGCGCGGCGGGGGAGGCCGGCGGCGTCGTCCCGGCGGTCTACAACGCGGCCAACGAGGAGGCGGTCGCGGCGTTCGTGGCGGGGCGCCTGCGTTTCCCGGACGTCGTGGGCCTGGTCGCGCGTACCCTCGACGACGCGCCGGACCTCGGCGCCCCCACCTGCGTGGACGACGTGCTGGCCGCCGAGCGCTGGGCCCGGCAGCACGCCCGCGCCGCCCTTGCCGGAGGCCCGAACTGAGCATCCTGCTGACCGTCCTCGGGATCGCCGCGTTCGCGGTGGGCCTGCTGTTCAGCATCGGCTTCCACGAGTACGGCCACTTCTTCTGGGCGCGGAAGTTCGGCATGCGGGTCCCGCAGTTCATGGTCGGCTTCGGCCCCACGGTGTTCTCCCGCCGCCGCGGCGAGACCGAGTTCGGCATCAAGGCCATCCCGCTGGGCGGCTACATCCGCATCGTCGGCATGATCCCGCCGGCCGAGGAGGGCGAGAGCAAGCGCGCCACCCGCATGCGGAGGTTCATCGCCGAGGTCCGCGGCCAGGCCCTCGACGACGTCCGGCCCAGCGACGCCGGCCGCGTGTTCTACGCCAAGCCCTGGTGGCAGCGCGTGATCGTCATGTTCGCCGGGCCGTTCCACAACCTGGTGCTCGCCGTCGTCTTCTTCGGCATCACGCTGACCGCGATCGGCACCAACGTCATCACCACCCAGCTCGACACGGTGCCGGCGTGCGTCGTCCCGGCCGGCGCGCGGAGCATCGCCCTCGCCGAGGAGCAGGACCGGGACGTCTGCGGCATCCCGATCGTCACCAGCGGCGCCGACGCCGGGCAGGTCTGCGGGGAGGGCACCCCCGGGTGCGCGCGGCCGGTGGCCAGCCCCGCCGCCGAGGCCGGCCTGCGGCCGGGCGACACGATCGTGGCGGTCGACGGGCAGCAGGTCGACCCCACCGCCTACGACAGCTGGACGACGGTGCAGCAGGCGATCCGCGGCTCGGCCGGGCAGTCGCTGTCGCTCACCGTGGAGCGCGACGGGGCGCAGCGCGAGCTCACCGTCACACCGATCGAGAACGTCGTCGCCACCGACGACGGCGAGGGCACGATGACCGCCGGATACCTCGGCGTCAGCCCGGTGTTCGGGTTCGCCCGCCAGTCGGCCGGTGACCTGCCCGGCTACTTCGGGATGGTCGTGTCCCAGTCGGTGCAGCGGCTGCTGGAGATCCCCGAGCGGGTGCCGCAGCTGTTCCGGGCGGCGTTCCTCGGCGAGGAGCGCGACGTCAACGGCCCGATCGGCGTGGTCGGCGTGGGCCGCATCTCCGGCGAGGTGTTCGCCATCCAGGAGTTCAGCGGCGCCGAGAAGCTGAGCTTCTTCCTCAGCCTCCTGGCCAGCGTCAACCTGGTGCTGTTCCTGTTCAACCTGGTGCCGATCTACCCGCTCGACGGCGGGCACGTGGCCGGGGCGGTCTACGAGAAGCTGCGCTCGGTGGTCGCCCGCTGGCGCGGCCGTCCCGATCCCGGCCCCTTCGACATCGCCCGGCTCATGCCGGTCGCCTACCTCGTCGCGGGCCTGTTCATCGCGCTGTCGGGGCTGCTGCTCATCGCCGACGTCGTCAACCCCATCACACTGCAGTAGCCGACGGCGCCGACCCCGTGCATGCGGGGATACTCGAGGTCATGGCCATCCCCGTCGCCCTCGGCATGCCCGCCGCGCCCCCGCCCGTCCTGGCACCGCGCCGGAAGACGCGGCAGCTGGACGTGGGCGGCGTGGGCGTCGGCAGCGACTCCCCGGTCAGCGTGCAGTCGATGACGACCACCAAGACCGCCGACATCAACGCCACGCTCCAGCAGATCGCCGAGCTCACCGCCTCGGGCTGCCAGATCGTGCGGGTCGCCGTCCCCGACACCGACGACGCCGAGGCGCTGCCGATCATCGCGAGGAAGTCGCAGATCCCGGTCATCGCCGACATCCACTTCCAGCCGCGGTACGTGTTCGCCGCGATCGACGCCGGCTGCGCGGCGGTCCGGGTGAACCCCGGCAACATCAAGAAGTTCGACGACAAGGTCGGCGAGATCGCCAGGGCGGCCAAGGGCGCCGGCATCCCGATCCGCATCGGCGTCAACGCCGGGTCGCTGGACAAGCGGCTGCTGGCCAAGTACGGCAAGGCCACGCCCGAGGCGCTGGTCGAGTCGGCGCTGTGGGAGTGCTCGCTGTTCGAGGAGCACGACTTCCGCGACATCAAGATCTCGGTCAAGCACAACGACCCGGTGGTCATGGTGCGGGCCTACGAGCTGCTGGCCGCGCAGTGCGACTACCCGCTGCACCTGGGCGTCACCGAGGCCGGCCCCGCGTTCCAGGGGACGATCAAGTCCGCCGTCGCCTTCGGCGCGCTGCTGTCCCAGGGCATCGGCGACACGATCCGCGTCTCCCTCTCCGCCCCGCCGGTCGAGGAGGTCAAGGTCGGCACCCAGATCCTCGAGTCGCTGAACCTGCGCCAGCGCGGCCTGGAGATCGTCAGCTGCCCCTCGTGCGGGCGCGCGCAGGTCGACGTCTACAAGCTCGCCGACGAGGTGACCGCCGGCCTCGACGGGCTCGAGGTGCCGCTGCGGGTGGCCGTCATGGGCTGCGTCGTCAACGGCCCCGGTGAGGCCCGCGAGGCCGACCTGGGCGTGGCCTCCGGAAACGGCAAGGGCCAGATCTTCGTGAAGGGCGAGGTCGTCAAGACGGTGCCCGAGTCGCAGATCGTCGAGACGCTGATCGAGGAGGCTCTGCGCCTCGCCGCCGCCCAGCCCCCCGCCGGCGAGCACACCGCCGCCGACGTCCCCTCGGGCCCGCCCGTCGTCACCGTCAGCTGACCCCGCCCCCTCTCCCCGGGTCCGACCGTGCTCCGCTCGCCGACCGCCCGCGTCCTCGACGAGACCGACGAGCCGGCCGTGCGCCGGCTGCTGGCCGCCGACCCCGTCGCGGCCTGCGTGCTCGCCGGGCGCATCGAGGTGGCCGGCACTGCGCCGACCTCCCTCGGCGCCCCCCTGTGGGGCATCGGCAGCGGCCGCAGCCTCGACGCGGTCTGCCTGGCCGGGGCGAACCTCATCCCGTTCGCCGTCCCCGGCGCGGAGCGGGCCGCGGCGGTCGCCTTCGCCGAGCGCGCGCGCCGGGCCGGCCGGCGGTGCTCGACGATCGTCGGGCCGGCCGCGGCGGTCGACCCGCTGTGGGAGCTGCTCGAGCCCTCCTGGGGCCCGGCCCGCGACCACCGCCCCCGGCAGCCGTTGATGGCCATCGAGGGGCCACCCGCGGTCGCCCCGGAGCCGCGCGTCCGTCCGGTCCGGCCGCGCGAGGTCGACGTGCTGCTGCCCGCCGCGGTGGCGATGTTCACCGAGGAGGTCGGCGTCAGCCCGCTGCGGGTCGACGGCGGCGTCGGCTACCGGGCGCGGGTCGAGGACCTGGTCCGCGCCGGGCAGTCGCTGGCCTGGATCGAGGACGGCCGGGTGCTGTTCAAGGCCGAGATCGGCGCGGTGTCGCGCGCCGCCTGCCAGGTGCAGGGCGTGTGGACCGCTCCGGAGTGGCGTGGCCGCGGGATCGGCGCCGCCGGGATGGCCGCCGTCGTCGAGTACGCCCGCACCAGCATCGCCCCGGTCGTCAGCCTCTACGTCAACGACTACAACGCCCCGGCCCGAGCGGTGTACACCCGGGTCGGCTTCCGCGAGGTCGGCCGCTACGCGAGCGTCCTGTTCTGAGGACCTCCCTGCTCCCCGTCACTCGCACGCTCGCGACGGGTCCCTGCAGGGAGGCCGTTCCAGCACGTCGCCATCGGATCGTCGCCGCGGTCTGACAGGGTGTCCCGACGTGGCAGCACGACGCACGGCGGTCCTCGGCACGGTCCTGACCCTCCTCTCCGCCCCCGCCCTGGCGGCCTGTTCCGGCAGCTCCGACGACGACGTCCGCGCCGCCGCGCAGGCCTTCCTCGACGACTGGTCGGGCGGGGACACCGGTGCCGCGGCCGCCGCGACCACCGACCCCGACGCGGCCGGCGCGCTGCTCGAGCAGACCGCCGCCGACCTGCCCGGCGCCACGCTCGGCGCCGAGCTCGGCGCGGTCACCGTCGAGGACGGCACCGCCACCGCCGCGTGGACCGCCACCTGGGACCTCGACGCCGCTCCGGACTGGACCTACGACGCCACCCTGGAGCTGCGCGACGGGGACGGGGACGGCGCCGACGCCTGGCAGGTGGTCGCCGAGCCCACCGTCGTGCACCCGGAGCTGGGGGAGGGCCAGCGCCTGCTCCTGGCCCGCGCCCTGCCCGAGCGCGCCGCGGTCACCGACGCCGCCGGCACGCCGCTGTTCGCCCCCACCGAGGTCGTCAACGTCGGCGTCGACACCGGCCAGGTCACCGACCTGCCCGCGCTCGCCTCCGCGCTGTCGGCGGCCACCGGCGTCGCGGCCGAGGAGATCACCGCCGACGTGCAGGCCGCGCCGCCCGGCCAGTTCGTCCCGGTCATCGCGCTGCGCCGCCCGGCGTTCGAGGCCATCCGCGCGCAGGTCTTCGACCTGCCCGGCGCCGTCTTCCCCACCGAGACGCGCCTGCTCCCGCCCTCGACCGGGTTCGCCTCCGCACTGCTCGGCCGGGTCGGCGAGGCCACCGCCGAGGTGATCGAGGAGACGACCACCGACGGGGTGGCCGCCTACGCCGGCGGTGACCAGCTGGGCCTGTCGGGTCTGCAGCGCGCCTTCCAGGAGCAGCTCACCGGCACGCCCGGCTTCACCGTCTCGGTGGTCAGCGCCGACGAGTCCACCGGTGACGCCGGCCGGCAGGTCGCCGCCGTCGACCCGGCCGCCGGCCGTCCGATCCAGACGCCGCTGGTCCGCGTGCTGCAGGACGCCGCCGACGGCGCCGTCGCCACCCAGCCGCTGGCCACCCACCTGGTCGTCGTGCGGCCCGGCACGGGCGAGATCCTGGCCGTCTCCTCCAACGGGGCCGCCGTGGCCGGCAACGCGCTGACCGGCCAGTACCCGCCGGGCTCGAGCATGAAGACCATCACGGCGACGGCACTGCTCTCCACCGGCGGGCTCACCCCGGACACCCCGGTCACCTGCCCGGGGACGACGGTCGTCGAGGGCCGCGAGTTCGAGAACCAGGACCAGTTCGACCTCGGCACCGTGCCCTTCACCGAGGCCTTCGCCGAGTCCTGCAACACGACGTTCATCCAGGCCGGCCTGCAGCTGCCCGACGACGCCCTCGCCGCGGCGGCCGCGTCCTACGGCGTGGGCAGCGACTGGCAGCTGCCGGTCGACGTCTTCAGCGGCAGCGTCCCGGCCGACTCGACCGGCACCACCAAGGCGGCGGACACGATCGGCCAGGGCCAGGTGCTCATGAGCCCGGCGCAGCTGGCACTCGTGGCCGCGGGTGTCGCCAGCGGCACTCCGGCCGCCCCGGTCGAGGTCGTCGGCGGCGACCCGGCCGGGCCGGCGCCGGCCGGTCCGGGCCGGGCGGTGCTCGACCAGCTGCGGCCGCTGATGCGGCAGGTCGTGCTCACCGGGACCGCCGAGGCGCTGGCCGACCGCGGGGAGGTCTACGGCAAGACGGGCACCGCCGAGTACGGCAGCAACACCCCGCCGGACGCGCACGGCTGGTTCATGGGCTACCAGCTGGCCGGCCCGCAGGGCGACATCGCCTTCGCGGTGCTCGTCGAGGGCGGCGGGTCCAGCAGCGTCGCCGTCGCCGTGACCGACGCCTTCCTCGGCGCCCTGGGATGACGGGCGCCGCCGCTCGGGCCGAGGCGATGGGGCGGCCGACGGCGAGCGCGTCGCGGACGGCCGGGTCGAGCGCGGAACAGGCCGCGTCGGGCTCCGCGCCCACCGCGTCCAGCACGCTGCTGGAGAAGCAGCGGGCCGCCGCGGTCAGGACGACGTCGAGGATCTCGGCGTCGTCCAGGCCCAGTCCGCGCACCTCGGCGAGGTCGTCCTCGGTCATGCGGGCGGCTCCGGCGGCCACCGTGTCCGCGAGCCGCATGACCGCCCGGTCGACCTCCGACAGCGGTGCCGCCGCGGGGTCGGTCGCGGCGTCCACCACGGCCACCGGGCCGTCGAACTGCTCGGCGAGGACCTTGCCGTGGGCCGGCGAGCAGTAGCTGGACCGCAACCGGAGGGCGGCGGCCAGCGTGGCCAGCTCGTAGCGGCGGGGGTCCATCGACGCCTCGACCGCGCCGTCGAGGGCGTGCCAGGCCTCGAGCACGGCAGGCCGGTGGGCGAAGACGCGCGTGTAGGTGGGGACGTACCCGAGTGTCTCCCGGTCACGGTCGTAGGCGGCCGCCACGTCGGGCGGGGCGCCGTCCTCGGGCGGGGTCCGGATCCACGGCATCGGGCGACCGTAGGATCGCGCCGCCGTCCGCTTCCCGGTCCCTCACCGGTTCAGGAGCCGGGGAGTCCGGGCAGGGCCGTGGTGACGGGGGTCCGGCCGGCCGCGGCGCGCCAGGTCACCGCGCGCTCCTCGGCGGCGCCGAGGGAGTCGACCGCCAGCTGCCGCACCGGGGCGTCCCCGGCGGAGTCGAGCAGCGCCACCCAGGCCGCCGAGACGCCCTCCTCGAGGACGACCGCCAGGGCCGCGGCGTCGACCGCCGAGAGCACCGGGAAGGGCAGCCGGTAGCCGGCCGCGGCCGGCACCGGGTCGGCGTCCCGCCCGTCGAGCAGCTCCGAGAGCCGGTCGCGGGAGTCGCGGTGGGCCTGCTCACCCTCGGCGGCCGGTGCCCGGCCGTCGACGGGCAGGGCCGCGCCGACGACGCCGTAGCCCCACACCGCGGCGTGCTCGGCGGCGAGGACGTCGCCCAGGGCGGCGTCCTCCGTGCTCGCGGTGGTCCCGTCGTCAGCCACGTCGCGCCTCCCTCGTGCCGGACCTCATGCGAGAGCGGCGGCGTGCCCGCGCAGCCCCGCCGCCAGCGACCCCAGCAGTGCCGCCCCGGCGCCCGAGGCCTCCACGCAGGCGGCCGCGTGGGCGGTGGCCGCCGCGGACACCTGGTCGCGCAGCCACGCCCTTACGTCCGTCCCGGCCGGCGGCCCGGGCGGGACGGACGACGACGAGGCGGTCGCTCCCGGTGCCGCCGCGCGCAGCCGCTCCAGCTGCTCGCGGGCCTGACCGGGGAGGTCGGGGACCGTGCCGCCGAGCGCTGGGTCGGCGGCGAGCGCCGCGTCGTAGGCGGCCACCACCGCCTCCTGCACGGGGACCTGTGCCGTGAGGCGGTCCTCCTGCGCCGCGGTAGTCTCCTCCGCCGCCGCCCCGGACCCGCCCGACGTGCAGCCGGCCAGCAGCAGCGCCAGCCCGGCGGTCCCGGTCAGCAGGCGCCGGCGCGGGAACCCGGCGGAGGCGGGGGAGTCGGACATCGCCGCCAGTCTCCCAGGAGCCGCCCGGTCCGCCGGGCAGCGGCCGTGGCGCGTCGGTGCGGCCGCAGCACTCCCCGCCCCCGGCGCCCGCGCCCGGGCGCACGGGGGAGCGGTAGCCTGACCATTCCCCGGGTACGCCGCGGCCGGTGCCGCGCGAGCCCGCGCCATCGGCGCGGCCCCGGGCGGTGCGGTCCGCCGAGCACGAGCTCCGACCGGTTGCAGAGGAGGGAGCCCGTGTCCGCGAGGTCACGGCAGGACCCGGCCGCCAGGTCGCGGCAGGACCCGGCCGCCAGGTCGCGGCAGGACCCGGCCGCCAGGTCGCGGCAGGACGCGGCCGCCAGGTCGCGGCAGGACGACCCGGCCGCCACGCGGCTGGCCGGGTGGATCGAGCCCGTGGTCGGCGCTGCCGGCTACGACCTCGAGGAGCTGGTGGTCACCCCCGCCGGCCGGCGCAGCGTCGTCCGCGTGGTCGTCGACCGCGACCAGGGCGTGTCCCTCGACGACGTCGCCGAGGTCAGCCGTGCGGTGTCGGCGGTGCTCGACGAGAAGGACGGCGACCTCGGCCGCGCCCCCTACGTGCTCGAGGTGACCAGCCCCGGTGTGGACCGGCCGCTCACCGAGCCCCGGCACTGGCGGCGCAACACCGGCCGCCTGGTGACCGTGACCGTCGGCCCGGCCGGGGCGGCCGAGCAGGTGACCGGACGGATCACCGCCGTCGACGGGGAGGGTGTGACCCTCGCGGTCGAGGCGAAGGCCAAGCCGGGCGCGCGCAAGCGCCCGCCGACGCCCCGGCAGGTGTCCTGGGCCGAGCTCGGGGCCGGCCGGGTGCAGGTCGAGTTCGGCCGCCCGGGCAAGGACGAGCCCGCGCACGACGGGCCCGCGCAGGACGAGCCCGACGACGACGAGCTGGACGACGAGCTGGACGACGAGCTGGACGACGACGAGGGCGACGACGACGGAGGAGGACAGTGAACATCGACGTGACCGCCCTCAAGGCGGTCGAGCGGGAGAAGGGCATCCCCGCCGACACGGTCATCGAGGCCATCGAGACGGCGCTGGTGACCGCCTACCGCCACGCCGACGGCGCGGCCAAGCACGTGCGGGTGCACGTCGACCGCAAGTCCGGCGAGGTCGCGGTGCTGGCCCAGGAGCTCGGTGCCGACGGCGAGGTCGTGCGCGAGTGGGACGACACCCCCGGCGACTTCGGCCGGATCGCGGCCAGCACCGCCAAGCAGGTCATCGTGCAGCGGCTGCGCGACGCCGAGCACGAGCAGACCTTCGGCGAGTACGCGGGCAAGGAGGGCGACATCGTCAGCGGCGTCGTCCAGGCCGACGCCCGCCGCAACGCCCAGGGCTCGGTGCTGGTCGACATCGGCAAGGTCGAGGCCGTCCTGCCCGCCGCCGAGCAGGTGCCCGGCGAGCGCTACCCGCACGGCAGCCGGCTGCGCGCCTACGTCGTCTCGGTCGCCCGCACCCACCGCGGCCCGCAGGTGACCGTCTCGCGCACCCACCCGAACCTGGTCCGCAAGCTGTTCGCCCTCGAGGTCCCCGAGATCGCCGACGGCAGCGTCGAGATCGTCGCGGTCGCCCGCGAGGCCGGGCACCGCTCGAAGATCGCCGTCCGCACGTCGGTGCCCGGGCTCAACGCCAAGGGCGCGTGCATCGGGCCGATGGGCCAGCGCGTGCGCAACGTGATGAGCGAGCTGCACGGCGAGAAGATCGACATCGTCGACTGGTCCGACGACCCCGCGACGTTCGTGGCCTCCGCGCTCAGCCCGGCCCGGGTGAGCAGCGCGACGCTGGTCGACCCGAAGGCCAAGGCGGTGCGGGTCGTCGTCCCGGACTTCCAGCTGTCGCTGGCCATCGGCAAGGAGGGGCAGAACGCCCGCCTCGCCGCCCGGCTCACCGGCTGCCGGATCGACATCCGCAGCGACGCCCAGCCCGACGACGCCACCCCCTCGCCGGGCGTCGGCCGGCCGCCGCTGCGGTCGGGCCCGCCGCCGGTCCGCGCCGGGGCGCCGGGTGGGCGCACGTCCCCTGGGGGAGGTGCCCTGCGCTCCGGTCCCCGGCGGCCGGAACAACGGGGTCCCGCGGCGCGCTAGAGTACGGGGTGGCCGAAACGTCGATCCCGGTGCGCACCTGCGTGGGCTGCCGGAACCGCGCTCCGGTCACCGACCTGCTGCGTGTCGTCCTCCGGTCCGGGACCCTCGTGCCGGACCCCCGGCGGAGGCTCCCCGGCCGGGGCGCGTCCCTGCACCCCACACCGGAGTGCCTGCACGCAGCGGAGCGACGCCGGGCCTTCCCCCGGGCGCTGCGCCTACCGGGCGGCGCTGCGGTGGAGGCCGGTCCGCTCCGGGCCCACGTCCTCGGCGCCGACGCGCCGGGCAGGACCCCGGAGCGGGCGACCGCGAACGAACGACAGACCGCACTTCCCACAGACGGACCGGCGACCGGCCGGTCCGCACGTCGAGAGCAGGACGTCGTCGGATGAGCAAGCCGTGAAGTCCCCACGATGACAAGCCAGACCATGTACCACTGACGACGAGGTCGCGCGGGCGAGCCGCCGGCCTCACCAGAGGAGATCCGTGCCAGGCAAAGCCCGCGTCCACGAACTCGCCAAGGAGTTCGGGGTCGACAGCAAGACCGTGCTCGCCAAGCTCAAGGAGCAGGGCGAGTTCGTGAAGTCCGCCTCCTCGACCGTCGAGGCCCCCGTGGCCCGGCGGCTCCGGGAGGCCCTCGGCGCATCCACCGGCAGCAGCGGCGGTGGCAACGGCGGTGGCAACGGCGGCGGTGCCCCCGCGGCCCGTCCCGGCCCGTTCGCGCCCCGTCCGGCCGCTCCGGCGCCCACGCAGGCTCCCGCCGCGCGCGCTCCGCAGGCGCCGGCCGCCCCGTCGGCGCCCGCGCCGTCGGCCGGCACGACGCCCGGTCCGCGCCCCGGCGCCCCGCGTCCGGGCGCTCCGATGCCCGGTCCGCGCCCGGTCCAGCAGCCCGCCGCCCCGCAGGCCCCGGCGGCCAGTGCACCGCAGGCCCCGGCGGCCAGTGCACCGCAGGCCCCGGCGGCCAGTGCACCGCAGGCCCCGGCGGCCAGTGCACCGCAGGCCCCGGCGGCCAGTGCACCGCAGGCCCCGGCGGCCAGTGCACCGCAGGCCCCGGCGGCCAGTGCACCGCAGGCCCCGGCGGCCAGTGCACCGCAGGCGCCGGCGGCCAGTGCCCCGACCCAGCAGCCGGCCGCGCCGCAGGGTCCGGGTCCGGTCTCGCCCGGCGCTCCGCGGCCGGGTGCGCCCGCGCCGCGTCCGGCCGGTGGTCCCGTCCCGGGTGCCGCGCGTCCCGGCACCCCGCGCCCGGCGGCGCCCGGCGCGCCCCGTCCCGGTGGCGGTGCTCCCGGTGCCGGCGCGCGTCCGGGTCCCCGTCCGGCTCCGCGGCCGGGCAACAACCCCTTCAGCAGCGCCCCGCGTCCGGGTCCGGCTGCCGCTGGTCCGCGTCCCGGCCCGGCTGCCGGCGGCCCCCGCCCCGGTCCCGCGGCGGGCGGCCCCCGTCCCGGTCCCGGTGCCGGCGGTCCCCGCCCGGCGCCCGGTGCCGGCGGTCCCCGTCCGGGTGGTCCGCGTCCCGCGGCCGGTCCGGGCGGCCCCCGCCCGAACCCGGGCATGATGCCGCAGCGCCCCTCGCCCGGCATGATGCCGCCGCGTCCGGCCGGTGCCGGCCGTCCCGGTGGTGGCCCCGGCGGCCCCGGTGGCCCCGGTGGCCGTGGCCGTCCGGGTGGTCCCGGCGGTGGTGGCGGCGGTGGCGGTTTCCGTCCCGGTGGCGGTGGCCCCGGTGGCGGCGGCGGTGCCGGTGGCGCCCCCGCGGGTGGCGGCTTCCGTGGTGGCGGCGGTGGCCGCGGTCGCGGTCGCGGCGGCTCGGGTGCGGGTACTGCGGGTGCCTTCGGGCGTCCCGGCGGCCGTGGTCCGGTCCGCGGGCGCAAGAGCAAGAAGCAGCGGCGTCAGGAGTTCGACTCCATGGCGGCGCCCAGCATGGGCGGCGTCGCCCTGCCGCGTGGCCACGGACAGGTCGTCCGGCTGCCCCGCGGCGCCTCGCTGACCGACCTCGCCGAGAAGATCGGCGCCCAGCCGGCCGCGCTGGTCACCGCCCTGTTCCACCTGGGCGAGATGGTCACCGCGACGCAGTCGGTCAACGACGAGACGCTGCAGCTGCTCGGCGCGGAGATCGAGTGGGACATCCAGGTCGTCAGCCCCGAGGACGAGGACCGCGAGCTCCTCGAGACCTTCGACCTCACCTTCGGCGACGAGGGTGACGAGGAGGACTGGGTCGCCCGCCCGCCGGTCGTCACCGTCATGGGTCACGTCGACCACGGCAAGACGAAGCTGCTGGACGCCATCCGCAACAGCAACGTGGTGGCACGCGAGGCCGGTGGCATCACCCAGCACATCGGCGCCTACCAGATCGTCACCGAGCTGGAGGACTACGAGCGTCCGATCACCTTCATCGACACCCCGGGTCACGAGTCGTTCACCGCGATGCGTGCCCGAGGCGCGAAGGTCACCGACATCGTCGTCCTGGTCGTGGCGGCCGACGACGGCGTGATGCCGCAGACGGTCGAGGCGCTCAACCACGCCCAGGCCGCCGAGGTGCCGATCGTGGTCGCGGTCAACAAGATCGACAAGGAGGGGGCCAACCCCGCCAAGATCCGTCAGCAGCTCACCGAGTACGGGCTCGTGGCCGAGGAGTACGGCGGCGACACGATGTTCGTCGACGTCTCGGCGACCACCCGCCAGGGTCTCGACGAGCTGCTCACGGCGATCCTGCTGACCGCCGACGCCTCGCTGGACCTGCGCGCCAACGCCGAGCAGGACCCGCAGGGCGTGGTCATCGAGGGCAAGCTGGACAAGGGCCGCGGCCCCGTCGCGACCGTCCTCGTCCAGCGCGGCACGCTGCGCCAGGGCGACTCGATCGTGGCCGGTGACGCCTACGGGCGCGTCCGGTCGCTGCTCGACGAGCACGGCAACAAGCTCAAGGAGGCCCTGCCGGCCCGCCCCGTGCAGGTCGTCGGGCTCACCTCCGTGCCGCGTGCCGGTGACACCTTCCTCGTCGTCGAGGAGGACCGCGTCGCCCGGCAGATCGCCGACCGTCGTCAGGCCCGCATCCGCAACGCGCAGAACGCCTCCATGCGCAAGCGGATCAGCCTCGAGGACCTCGACGCCGCGCTCAAGGAGAACCGCCAGCTCAACCTGATCATCAAGGGCGACAACTCGGGCACCGTCGAGGCGCTCGAGGAGGCCCTGATGAAGATCGAGGTGAGCGACGACATCTCGCTGCGGGTCATCCACCGCGGCGTCGGCGGCATCACCAAGAGCGACATCGACCTGGCGCTGGCCGACGACGTCATCGTCCTGGGCTTCAACGTCCGGGCCGAGGGTCAGGCCACCGAGCTCGCCAACCGCGAGGGTGTCGACGTCCGGTACTACTCGGTCATCTACCAGGCGATCGAGGAGATCGAGGCGGCCCTCAAGGGCATGCTCAAGCCGGAGTACGAGGAGGTCGCGCTCGGCTCGGCGGAGGTCCGCGAGGTCTTCCGGGTGCCGCGCATCGGCAACGTCGCGGGCTCGATCGTCCGCAGCGGCGTGATCACGCGGAACTCGAAGGCCCGGCTGGTCCGGGACGGGGTCGTCGTCGCCGACAACCTCACCGTCGAGTCGCTGCGTCGCTTCAAGGACGACGTGACCGAGGTCCGCGACGGTTACGAGTGCGGTATCGGGCTCGGGTCGTTCAACGACATCAAGCTCGAGGACGTCATCGAGACGTTCGAGATGCGCGAGAAGCCGCGCGCGTAGGAAGCGCAGCACGTCGCCCGGCAGCAGCGGGGCCCCCACCCGGGCCCCGCTGCGAGCCTGCGGGCAGTGGGGAGAAGGGGGTCGTTGCTCGGTGTTCACCGGGTCACTGACCGCCGACCTGCTGCTGGGCGACGTCCACTCGCTCAAGGGCAAGCGCGCCGTGGTCCGGCCGATCGTGGCCGAGCTGCGGCGCCGCTTCGCCGTGGCCGCCGCCGAGGTGGGCGACCTCGACCTGCACCGCCGCGTGCAGGTCGGGGTGGCCACGGTCGCGGGGGACGCCGGCCAGGTGACCGACGTCCTCGACGCCTGCGAGCGGTTGCTGGCCGAGCGGCCGGAGGTGACGCTGCTGTCGACGCACCGGCAGCTGTTCTCCGACGAAGACTGAGGACCCCCACCCCGGGTGGGCCGCCGCCCGTCCGACCGTCCACCTGGTGTCCCCGGACGCCCCGACTCCCGGAGGTCTGCCGTGGCCGACCCCGCCCGCGCCCGCAAGCTCGCGGTCCGCATCCGCCAGATCGTGTCCGCCGCGATCGAGTCGCAGGTCAAGGACCCGCGGCTGGGCATGGTCACCGTGACCGACGCCCGCGTGACCAGCGACCTGCGCGAGGCCACCGTCTTCTACACCGTCTACGGCGACGCCGCCGCGACCGCGGACTCCGCCAAGGCGCTGGCCAGCGCCACCGGCGTGCTGCGCTCGACGGTCGGCAGGCAGACCGGCATCAAGTTCGTGCCGACGCTGACCTTCGTCGCTGACGTCGTCCCGGACACCGCGCGGGAGCTCGACGAGGCCCTCGAGCGCGTGCGCTCCGCCGACGCCGAGCTCGCCCGCCTGCGCGAGAACGCCACCTACGCCGGCGACGCCGACCCCTACCGGCACCCGGAGGCGGACGACGACGAGTCCGGTGCCGAGGAGGCCGACGACGCCCCGACCCAGACCAGGAGCGCCTCGTGAGCGAGCTCGCGAGTCCACGCGAGAACGCAGCAGCGCCGCGAACGCGGCCGACGAGCGCCAGCGAGGAGGCCTCGTGAGCGAGAACGACCCGGATCCCCACCTGCCCGACCAGGGGCAGGGCCGCTCGGAGCTGGGCGGGCGCGCCGAGCCGAACGCCGGCGACCCGACCGAGGGCGGCCGGAAGGGCCAGATCGGCGAGGTGCCCTCCATCGCCGAGGACGAGCCCGACGACGGCGGCCCGCCGCTGCCGCCCGGCGGCGGGCTGGTCACCGAGGACAGCAACGCGTCACCGGTGGCCGATCCCGGCCCCGACTCCTGACCCGGTGACCGCACCGACCGCGCCGACCGCCGGGGTGCCCGCGCGCACCCCGGCCGGCGTGCTGGCCGCGGCCGCCGACGCAGGGGCCACCGTGGTCCTCAGCGGGCACGTGCAGCCCGACGCCGACGCCCTGGGCAGCACGCTGGCCCTCGCGGAGGGACTGCGCCGCCGCGGCGCCCGGGTGACCGCCACGTTCCCCGGCCGCCCCGTGCTGCCCGAGTCGCTGGGCTGGCTGCCCGGCGCCGAGGGCCTGGTGCCGTCCACCGCCGTCCCCGCGTCCCCGGACGTCTTCGTCAGCCTCGACGCCGCCTCACCCGGGCGGCTGGGGGAGCTGGCCTCGCTGCTGGGCGACGCCGGCACGTCCGTCGTCGTCGACCACCACGCCAGCAACCCCGGCTTCGGCGACGTCCGGCTGGTCGACCCCACCTCACCCGCGACCGTGGTGCTGGTGACAGGCCTGCTCGACGAGCTCGGCGTCGACCTCGACGCTCACCTGGCCACGCTGCTCTACGCGGGCCTGGCCGCCGACACCGGCTCCTTCCGGTTCAGCAGCACCCGGCCCGACACGCACGAGCTGGCCGCGCGGCTGCTGTCCACGGGCATCGACCACGCCGCCGTCAGCCAGCGGCTGTTCGACACCGCCCCTTTCGGCTGGCTGCGGCTGCTGTCGGCGGTCGCCGGCCGCGCCGTCCTCGAGCCCGGCGTCGGCGCGGGCCTGGTGTGGACCTGGTCGAGCACCGCCGAGGCCGGGGAGCACGGGCTGCCGGGTGAGCAGCTGGAGGCCCTGGTCGACGTCGTCCGCGCGACCGCCGAGGCCGACGTCGCCTGCGTGCTCAAGGGCCAGGACGACGGCTCGTGGTCGGTGTCGCTGCGCTCCCGCGGCGGCACCGACGTCGCCCGGGTCGCCATGGCCCTCGGCGGCGGCGGACACCGGGGTGCCGCCGGCTTCACCTCGCACCTCGACCGCGAGGGCACCGTGGCGGCGATCCGCGAGCAGCTCGCGAGGCGATGAGCGGGTCCCCGCGCCGCAGCACCCCATCGGTCCTGGCCCTGGCCGTCCCGGCGCTCGTGGTGCTGGCGGCCGAGCCGCTGTACCTGCTCGTCGACACCGCCGTGGTGGGCAACCTGGGCACGGTCCCGCTCGGCGGCCTGGCCGTCGGCGGCGGGCTGCTGGCCTGGGCCGCCGCGCTGCTCAACTTCCTCGCCTACGGCACCACCGCGCGCGCCGCCCGCCGGGCCGGGGCCGGGGATCGCGCCGGAGCGGTCGCCGAGGGTGTCCAGGCCACCTGGCTCGCGCTGCTGCTCGGCGCCGCCGTCGTGGTGCTGTTCCAGGTCCTGGCCGGCCCGCTGACCCGCGCACTGGCCGGCGGCCCCGGCGAGGTCGCCGCGGCGGGGGAGCAGTGGCTGCGGATCGCCGGCTGCGGCGCGCCGCTGCTGCTGGTGTCGCTGGCCGGCAACGGCTGGCTGCGCGGCGTCCAGGACCTGCGCCGGCCGGTGCGCTTCGTGCTCGCCGGCAGCCTGGCGAGCCTCGTCCTGTGCCCGCTGCTGGTGTACCCGGCCGGCTTGGGGCTGCCCGGCTCCGCCGTCGCCAACCTCGCGGGCCAGTCGCTGACGGCGGCCCTGTTCGTGCGGGCGCTGCTGCGCGAGGGGGCCGACTGGCGGTTCCGGCCGGCCGCCGTCCGGGCGCAGCTGGTCCTCGGCCGCGACCTGCTGCTGCGCGCCACCGTGCTGCAGCTGGCCTTCCTCGTCGCCGCCGGGGTCGCCGCGCGCGCCGGCCAGGCCCAGCTCGGCGCGCACCAGATCGCGCTGCAGCTGTTCCTCTTCCTGGCCCTCGTCCTCGACGCCTACGCCATCGCCGCGCAGACCCTGGTCGGTCACGCCCTCGGTGCCGGCCGCCCCGGCGAGGCCCGCGCCACCGCCCGGCGGGTCACCCTGTGGGGCCTGGGCACCGGCGTGCTGGTCGCCGGGCTGCTGCTGGCCGGCCGCGGCGTGCTGGTCCCGCTGTTCACCGACGACCCCGCGGTGCGCGCGCAGGCCGAGCTCGTGTGGTGGTTCCTCGCCGGGTTCCAGCCGCTGGCCGGCGTCGTCTTCGCCCTCGACGGCGTGCTCATGGGCGCCGGCGACGTCGGCTACCTGCGCACCGTCACCGTCGGCGCCGCCCTCGTCGGGTTCCTCCCGCTGTCGCTGCTGTCCGGCCCGCTGGGCTGGGGTCTGGCCGGCGTCTGGACCGGGCTGACGGCGTTCATCGCGCTGCGACTGGTCGCCGTCCTGGTCCGGGTGGCGGGGGAGAAGTGGCTGACCGCACCTGCGACGGTGGGGGCATGAGCCGCCGCCGTGCCGCCGACGCCGACGTGACGCCGGGCATCCTCCTGGTCGACAAGCCGGGCGGGATGACCTCGCACGACGTCGTCGCCCGGGCCCGGCGGGTGCTGTCGGTCCGCCGGGTCGGCCACGCCGGCACCCTCGACCCGATGGCCACCGGCCTGCTCGTGCTCGGCGTCGGGACGGCGACCCGGCTGCTGGGCCACCTCGGCGGCTCGGACAAGGTCTACGACGCCACGATCCGGCTCGGGCAGACGACGGTCACCGACGATCGCGAGGGCGAGGTCCTCACCACCACCCCCGCCGGCGCCCTCGACGACGACGCCGTCCGCGCCGCGCTGGCCGCCCGGACCGGCCCGCTGCTGCAGGTGCCCTCCTCGGTGAGCGCGGTCAAGGTGGGCGGCCGCCGGTCCTACGACCGCGTGCGGGCCGGCGAGGAGGTCGTCCTGGAGCCGCGCGCGGTCACCGTGCACCGCATCGACGTGCACCGGGTCACCCGGTCCACGCCCGACCTGGTCGACGTCGAGGTCACCGTCGCCTGCACCGCGGGCACCTACGTGCGCGCCATCGCCCGCGACGCCGGGGCGGCCCTGGGCGTCGGCGGGCACCTGACGGCGCTGCGCCGCACCGCGTCGGGCCCGTTCACCACCGCGCAGGCCGCCCCGGTCGAGGAGGCCGCGGCCGCGCTCGCCGGCGGCGGGGGAGCGGGGGTGCTCGGCCTGACCGAGGCGGCCACCGCCGTCTACCCCGAGCGGCGGCTGTCCGACGACGAGGCCCGTGCCGTCGGGTACGGCCAGCGTGTCCCGGCCACCGGGCGGCCGGGGCTCACCGCCGCCGTCGACCCCGCGGGCCGGCTGGTCGCGCTCCTCGAGGACACCGGGTCGAGCGCCCGGGTCGCGGTCGGCTTCCCGCCCGGCTGAACGCGCCCGGCGGCGGGACCGTCAGCCGCGCGCGATCTTGCCGACGAGCGAGTCCCCGAGGTGCGCGAGCAGGTCGGCGGGGTCGTCGTAGACCTCGTCGGCCCCGGCCTGCTCCAGCTCGGCGCGGGAGATGCCGCCGCAGGTCAGCGCGATGCAGGGCAGCCCCGCGCGGCGGGCCGCCTGCACGTCCCAGACCGTGTCCCCGACCGCGACCGTCCGGCCGGCGTCCAGGCCGTGGTCGGCGACGGCGGTCTGCAGCAGGTCCGGCGCCGGCTTCGCCGAGTCCACGTCGCCCGACGTCGTCGCCCCGTCGACGACGTCCTCGCCCCCGATCGCCGGCTGCATCCACTCCAGGTCGGACTCCTCGCCGCTGGTCGCCAGCACCACGGCCAGGCCGAGCTCGCGGCAGGCGCCGAGCAGATCGTCGACGCGGGGGAAGGCGGCCACCTGCTCGCGCAGCGGCTCGTAGCGGCGGCTCTTCGCCTCCATCACCTCCTCGACGTCGTCCGCGTCGTCCCCCAGGAGGTGGGTGACCAGCTCGGCGCTGCCGATGCCGATCGACCGGTGGCAGGCGGCCATCGAGACCTCGGGGTGCCCGGTGTCGCGGAAGGCCTGCCACCAGGCGAGGACCTGCAGGTAGTTGGTGTCGAGCAGGGTGCCGTCGACGTCGAGGAGCACGCCGGGCCGCTTGTCCTGGGTCACCGGGGCATCGTCGCCCGCGCCGGGATGCCCCGCAGGGCGGTTGACCGGCGACCGGGCCGGGAAGGGGGCGTCCATGAGCGTCGTGAAGATCAACGCGATCGTGGTGCCGCCGCACGCGCAGGAGCGCTTCGAGGAGCGCTTCCGCGGCCGGGGCGGAGCGGTGGAGAAGACCCCGGGCTTCGAGTGGTTCGAGCTGCTGCGCCCGATCGAGGGCACCGACCAGTACCTGGTCTACACGCGGTGGGAGAGCGAGGAGGCCTACCGCAGCTGGGAGGGCGGCCAGGACTTCGCGCGCGCCCACGACGGCGGCGGCGACGAGCTCGCCCCGGCCGCCAGCGACTCGCACCACCTGTGGTCCTACGAGGTGGTCGAGAGCTCCGCCCCCGACCGCCCCTGAGCCCGGACGGGGAGGCGGCGGCGGTCGGCTCCCGGCCGCCGCCGCTCCCGGCGCTACTGTGGTCGGCGGGCCGTCGTCCGCCGGTCCGTGCTCCGAGTCCGCCCAGGTGGGAGACATGACCGACACGCTCGCCGACAGCCGCACCTCCTCCCGGGTCTTCACCGAGGGCGTGCCGGTGACCGTGGAGGGCGTGTCCCGCCGGCCCGCCGCCGAACGCGAGGCCGTGCTGGCCGACCCCGGCTTCGGCCGGCACTTCACCGACTCGATGTTCGTGGCCCGCTACGAGGCCGGCCGCGGGTGGCACGACGCGCGGCTGACGCAGTACGCGCCGCTGCAGGTCGACCCCGCCACCGCCGCGCTGCACTACGCGCAGTCGATCTTCGAGGGGCTCAAGGCCTACGCGCAGCCCGACGGCAGCGTGGCCACCTTCCGGCCCGAGGCCAACGCCGCCCGCTTCGCCCGCGGCGCCCGCCGGCTGGCGATGCCGCCGGTGCCCGAGGAGGCCTTTCTCGCCGCCGTCGACGCGCTCGTCGACGCCGACCGCGACTGGGTCCCCACCGGCCCCGACCAGACGCTGTACATCCGCCCGTACCAGCTGGCCACCGAGCCCTTCCTCGGCGTGCGGCCGGCGCACGAGTACCTGTTCCTCGTCATCGCCAGCCCGGCCGGCGCGTACTTCCCGCGCGGCGTGCACCCCGTGTCGGTGTACCTCTCCGAGGACTACATCCGGGCTGCGCCCGGCGGCACCGGCGACGTCAAGTGCGCCGGCAACTACGCCGCCAGCCTGCTCGCCCAGGAGCAGGCCATCGCCGCCGGCTGCGACCAGGTGGTCTGGCTCGACGCGGTGGAGAAGCGCTACGTCGAGGAGATGGGCGGGATGAACCTGTTCTTCGTCCTCGGCTCCGGCGACGACGCCGAGCTGGTCACCCCCGAGCTCACCGGCACGCTGCTGCCCGGCATCACCCGCGACTCGCTGATCGCCCTGGCCCGCGAGCGGGGCATGCGGGTCACCGAGCGCCGGTTCAGCGTCGACGAGTGGCGCTCGGGCGTGGCCGACGGCACGGTCACCGAGACCTTCGCCTGCGGCACCGCCGCGGTCATCACCCCCGTCGGCGAGGTCAAGGCGCGCACCGGCGACTTCACCGTCGGCGACGGCGCCCCGGGCCCGGTCACCACGGGCCTGCGCGAGCACCTGCTCGACATCCAGCACGGCCGGGTGCCCGACACCCGCGGCTGGCTGCACCGGGTCGCCTGAGCGACCCGGCGACGACACGGGGAGGGGGCGCGTGCGGCGCTGGCGCGGGCAGGGCGACACCCCGGCCGACCTCGGCCGGACGGTGGTCACCGTCGGCATGTACGACGGCGTCCACCGCGGCCACCAGCAGCTGATCGGCACCGCCGTCGCCCGCGCGCGGGCGCTGGGCCGGCCGTGCGTGCTGGTCACCTTCGACCCGCACCCCACCGAGGTCGTCCGCCCCGGCTCGCACCCGGCGATCCTCACCTCGCTCGACCGCAAGGCCGAGCTGGTCGCCGGTCTCGGGGTCGACGGCATGTGCGTGCTGCCGTTCACCCCCGAGTTCAGCCGGCTGACCCCCGAGGAGTTCGCCCACGGCGTGCTCGTCGAGCACCTGCACGCCTCGATGGTCGTCGTCGGCGAGAACTTCACCTACGGGCACAAGGCCGCGGGCACGGTCACGTCGCTGACCCAGGAGGGGCGCCGGTTCGGCTTCGCCGTCGAGGGCGTCCCGCTGGCCGGCGACGCCTCCGCCGACGGCGAGGTCACGATCTCCTCCACCTACATCCGCGCCTGCGTCGCGGCCGGTGACATGGAGAGCGCCGCGCGGGCGCTGGGCCGGCCGCACCGGGTCGACGGCGTCGTGGTGCGCGGGGACCGGCGCGGCCGGGAACTCGGCTACCCGACGGCGAACGTCGAGACCCCACCGTTCACCGCCATCCCGGCCGACGGCGTGTACGCCGGGCACCTGGTCACCCGCGACCCCTCCGGCGCGACGCTCGGCAGCGCACCGGCGGCGATCTCGGTCGGCACCAACCCGACGTTCCAGGGCTCGCGGCGGACCGTCGAGGCCCACGTCCTCGACTTCGCCGGCGACCTCTACGGCGAGCACGTCGGCGTCGAGTTCGTCTCGCGGCTGCGCCCGATGACCGCCTTCACCGGCGTCGACGAGCTGGTCACGGCCATGGCCGACGACGTCACCCGGACCCGCACCGTGCTGGGGCTGCCCCCCGCCGGGTGATCACCGCCGCGGCCGTCCCGGGCCGCGCTGGTAATGTCCTCGACGCCGCAAGTGCGCGGCGATGTGTGTCACCTGCCCCCGTGAGTCAGACCGGGGGCCACACGCGACCTGGCCCGGAGGCCCTCCATGGCGCTCGACAGCGCGACGAAGCAGCAGATCATGACCCAGTACGCGACGGTCGAGAGGGACACGGGGTCGCCCGAGGTCCAGGTCGCGATGCTCACCCGCCGGATCAGTGACCTGACCGAGCACCTCAAGCAGCACAAGCACGACCACCACAGCCGGCGGGGTCTGCTCCTGCTGGTCGGTCGCCGCCGGCGGCTGCTGAACTACCTGGCCAAGACGGACATCAACCGCTACCGCTCGCTGATCGAGCGGCTCGGTCTGCGCCGCTGACCCCAGAGGGGACCGTCCCGCCGGGACGGTCCCCTCTCTCGTGGGGCACCCGCTCCGCGAGGACCACGGCACCGCGCCGCGCACCCCGACGCTGATCGGTCCTCGGTGGTGGCCCCCGGGTACGTCCCCCCGCGTGCGGGAACGACACCCGTGGGCTTCGATCGAAGACCGGTCATCCCGGAGCAGTCCGGCGCAGGACGCCACGAAGAGGACGTCGCCGCATGCGACGTAGGAAGAGGACACAGTGTCCGCACCCACCACCCAGGGCAGCCCGAGCACCAACGGCGTGGCTGCCGAGTACGACCCCGAGGACGGGGTCACCACCGCCACCGCGGTCATCGACAACGGCAGCCACGGCAGCCGCAGCATCACCTTCGAGACCGGGCGGCTGGCCAAGCAGGCCGCCGGCTCGGTCGTCGTCAGCATGGGTGACACCATGCTGCTGTCGGCCACCACGGCCGGCAAGCAGCCCAAGGAGCACTTCGACTTCTTCCCGCTGACGGTCGACGTCGAGGAGCGGATGTACGCCGCCGGGCGCATCCCCGGCTCGTTCTTCCGCCGCGAGGGCCGTCCGGGCGAGGACGCCATCCTCACCTGCCGGCTGATCGACCGCCCGCTGCGCCCGACGTTCGCCAAGGGTCTGCGCAACGAGGTCCAGGTCGTCATCACGGTCCTGTCCCTGGACCCCGGGCACCTCTACGACGTGCTCGCGATCAACGGTGCGTCGGCCTCGACGCAGCTGTCGGGCCTGCCGTTCTCCGGCCCCGTCGGCGGCACCCGTGTCGCGCTGGTCGACGGCCAGTGGATCGGCTTCCCCACCCACGCCGAGCTCGAGGACGCCGTCTTCGACATGGTCGTGGCCGGCCGCCTCCTGCCCGACGGCGACGTCGCGATCATGATGGTCGAGGCCGAGGCCACCGAGAAGACGGTCGAGATGGTCCGCGGCGGTACCACCGCGCCGACCGAGGAGGTCGTCGCCCAGGGCCTCGAGGCCGCCAAGCCCTTCATCCGGCAGCTGTGCGAGGCCCAGTCCGCGCTCGCGGAGAAGGCCGCCAAGCCGGTCGCCGACTTCCCCCGCTTCCTCGACTACCAGGACGACGTCTACGCCGCCGTGGAGTCCGCCGCCCTCGACCGCCTGACCCAGGCGCAGTCGATCGCCGGCAAGCAGGAGCGCAACGACGCCACCGACGCGCTCAAGGACGAGGTCGTCTCCTCGCTCGCCGAGCAGTTCGCCGGCCGCGAGAAGGAGGTGTCGGCCGCCTTCCGCGCCGTCACGAAGAAGGTCGTCCGGCAGCGCATCCTGCGGGACAAGGTCCGCATCGACGGCCGTGGCCTGACCGACATCCGGCCGCTGTCGGCCGAGGTCGAGGTCCTCCCGCGGGTGCACGGCTCGGCGCTGTTCGAGCGCGGTGAGACCCAGATCCTGGGCGTGACCACGCTGAACATGCTCCGCATGGAGCAGCAGCTCGACACGCTCTCGCCGGTGACCCGCAAGCGGTACATGCACAACTACAACTTCCCGCCGTACTCCACCGGGGAGACCGGGCGCGTGGGCTCGCCCAAGCGCCGCGAGATCGGCCACGGCGCGCTCGCCGAGCGGGCCCTGCTGCCGGTGCTGCCCGACCGCGAGGAGTTCCCCTACGCGATCCGGCAGGTCTCCGAGGCGCTGGGCTCCAACGGTTCGACGTCGATGGGCTCGGTCTGCGCCTCCACCCTGTCGCTGCTCAACGCCGGTGTGCCGCTGAAGGCCCCGGTCGCCGGCATCGCCATGGGCCTGGTGTCCGACGAGGTCGACGGCAAGACGCAGTACGTCGCGCTGACCGACATCCTCGGTGCCGAGGACGCCTTCGGTGACATGGATTTCAAGGTCGCCGGCACCAAGGACTTCGTCACGGCCCTGCAGCTGGACACCAAGCTCGACGGCATCCCGTCCGACGTGCTCGCCCAGGCGCTGACCCAGGCCCGCGCCGCCCGCCTGCACATCCTCGACGTGATGAACGAGGCCATCGACGCCCCGGACGAGATGAGCCCGTACGCCCCGCGCGTGACCACGGTGCGCATCCCCGTCGACAAGATCGGCGCGGTCATCGGCCCCAAGGGCCAGATGATCAACTCGATCCAGGACGAGACCGGCGCCGACATCACCATCGAGGACGACGGCACCATCTACGTCGGCGCCTCCGACGGCCCGTCGGCCCAGGCCGCGGTCGACCGCATCAACGCGATCGCCAACCCGCAGATGCCGAAGGTCGGGGAGCGTTTCCTCGGCACCGTCGTCAAGACGACGCCGTTCGGGGCGTTCGTCTCGCTGCTGCCGGGCAAGGACGGCCTGGTGCACATCAGCAAGCTGGGTGGTGGCAAGCGCATCGGGAAGGTCGAGGACGTCGTCAACGTCGGCGACAAGCTGCAGGTCGAGATCACCGACATCGACGCCCGCGGCAAGATCAGCCTCGTCCCGGTGGCCGCGGAGGGCGAGGGTGACGCTGCCGCCGCCGGCGACGGCGCGGCCCCGGCCGACGCCCCCGCGCCCGCTGAGGCCTGACACGGTCGCCGACCCGACTCCGACCGGGGCCGGGGCTGGCGTGGGGTCCACCGACCTCACGTCCGCCCCGGCCCCGGTCGGTGTCACCCGTGTCATCGACGTCGACGAGGTCGGCGGCCGGGTGGAGCGCACGGTGCTGCCCGGCGGGCTGCGCGTGCTCACCGAGACGATGCCCGGCGTCCACTCGGCCACCCTCGGCATCTGGGTGGGCGTGGGCTCGCGGGACGAGACGGACCCGGTCGCCGGCGCCTCGCACTTCCTCGAGCACCTGCTGTTCAAGGGCACCCGCAGCCGCAGCGCGCTGGAGATCGCGACGGCCATGGACGCCGTCGGCGGTGAGATGAACGCCTTCACCGCCAAGGAGCACACGTGCTACTACGCGAACGTGCTCGCCAGCGACCTGCCGCTGGCGGTCACGCTCCTCGGTGACCTGGTGACCGAGGCGCTCAACACCGCCGAGGACCTGGAGTCCGAGCGGACGGTGGTGCTCGAGGAGATCGCCATGCGCGACGACGAGCCCTCCGACCTGGTGCACGACCTGTTCGCCGAGACGCTCTTCGGCGGCACGCCGCTCGGGCGCTCGGTGCTCGGCACCGTCGAGTCGATCGAGGGCCTGACCCGCGAGGACGTCGACGGCTGGTACCGGTCTCGGTACGCCGTCCCCTCGATGGTCGTCACCGCCGCCGGCCGGGTGGACCACCAGCAGGTGCTCGACCTGGTGATGGCGGTCTTCGGCGACCGGCTCTCCGGTCCGGTGTCCCCGGCGCCGCTGCGCCGCGGGGCGGACCTGGTGTTCGACCGACCGGCCTCCCCGGCCGGGCTGGTGAACCGGAAGACCGAGCAGACCCACCTGCTCCTGGGCAGCCTCGGACTCAGCCGCTTCGACGAGCGGCGCTACGCCGCCGCGGTCCTGGAGACGGCGGTCGGGGGCGGGATGAGCTCGCGGCTGTTCCAGGAGATCCGGGAGAAGCGCGGGCTGGTCTACAGCGTCGGTTCCGCGCTCACGGCCTACGCGGGCACCGGCGCCTTCTCCGTCTACGCGGGGTGTGCCAAGAAGCGGGTGCCGGAGGTGCTGCGCCTCGTCCGCGAGGAGCTGGCCTGGGTGGCCGCCGACGGGCTGACGTCGGAGGAGGTGGCCCGCGGCCGGGGCCAGCTGCGCGGCGGGACGGTGCTCGGTCTCGAGGACACCGGGTCGCGGATGAGCCGGCTGGGCAAGAGCGAGCTGTCGCACGGGGAGTACGTGCCGGTGCGCGGGGTGCTCGACCGGATCGCCGGCGTCGACGAGGACCAGGTGCGTGCGGTGGCGACCGACCTGCTGGGCCGGGAGACCTGCCTGGCCGTCGTCGGCCCCTACCGCGAGTCCGACCTCGACCGGCTCTGACCCACCCGCCCTCCGGAGACCGATGACCGACCCGCGTCCGCACCCGGTGTTCCGCGTGCACGGCGCCCTGTCCCGGGGCGCCTTCGCGGTGACGGTGCTCGTCTCGCTCGCCGTGCTGTTCGCACCGGCGTCCGACGTCCCGGCCGCGCCCCCGGGGGTGGACAAGGTCGTCCACCTGCTGCTGTTCGCGGCGCTGGCCCTCGCCGGGCGGTGGGCGGGCACGCGGCCGGGCCCGCTGGCGGTGCTGCTGCTCGTCTACGCCGCGGTGAGCGAGGTCGTGCAGGCGGTCTCGGCGCTGCAGCGCTCCGGCTCGGTCCTCGACTGGCTGGCCGACGCCGCCGGCGTCGGACTCGGCCTGCTGGCGTGGACGCTGGGGGAGCGGCGGACCGCCCGGGCCGTCTTGCGGCGGGACGGGCCGCCGGGAAGCCTGACCGGGTGACCACGAGCACCCCCCGACCCGACCAGCAGGCGACCGCCGCGACCGTCGGCGAGCCGCCCCGCATCTCGGTCGGCGTGCTCGGAGCCCGGGGGCGGATGGGCACCGAGGTGGTCAGGGCGGTCAACGACGCCGACGACCTCGAGCTCGTGGCGATGGTCGACGAGCGGGACTGGCTGTTCAACGTGGCCGACGCCGGCGCGCAGGTGGTCGTGGACTTCACCCGCCCGGACGTCGTCATGGACAACATCCGCTTCTGCATCGACCAGAACATCTCCTGCGTCGTGGGGACGACGGGCTTCGACGAGCAGCGGCTGGCCACGGTCGCCGAGTGGCTCGAGCCCAAGCCCGACCTGGGCGTGGTCATCGCGCCCAACTTCGGGATCGGCGCCGTGCTGCTCATGCGCTTCGCCCAGGAGGCCGCGCGCTTCTTCCCCTCCACAGAGATCGTCGAGCTGCACCACCCGAACAAGGTGGACGCGCCTTCGGGCACCGCCGTCCGCACCGCCCGTCTCGTGGCCGCCGCCCGCCGGGCCGCCGGCCTCCCGCCGTCGCCGGACGCCACGACCGACTCGCTGCCCGGTGCCCGGGGTGCAGAGATCGAGGGGATCGCCGTGCACGCCGTGCGGCTGACCGGCATGGTCGCGCACCAGGAGGTCCTCATGGGTTCGGCAGGGGAGACCCTGACCCTGCGGCACGACTCCTACGACCGCGCGTCCTTCATGCCGGGCGTGCTCCTCGCCGTCCGGGAGATCGGACGCAGGCCCGGCCTCACCGTGGGCATCGAGTCCTTCCTGGGGCTCTGACCACGCGGTCCGTGCGCCCCGAGGTGTGACCGGGACCTCCCGTGCACGTCCCCCGGGAGTCGTGTATGGTTCTCTTCGCGCCGGACGGAGCTCGCGAGGGCCACGGAGGAGCACCCCAGCGGTGCAGGACTCCGGGAGACGGCGTAAGGTAGGACAAGCCACCGACGAAGCCCGAGAGGGTCGAGTTGGTGTGCGTCCGCTCCTTGAGAACTCAACAGCGTGCCGAAAGTCAGTGCCAAGTAGTACCCCGTGGCCTGGTCGGGCTTTGTGTCTGGTCGGGTCTTGGGTTCCTTTGGTTGATTGATCGAGATCTGTCAGGTCTCGGTTCTCAGCCGGTGATTGAACATCTACGGAGAGTTTGATCCTGGCTCAGGACGAACGCTGGCGGCGTGCTTAACACATGCAAGTCGAACGGTGAACCGCTTCGGTGGGGATCAGTGGCGAACGGGTGAGTAACACGTGGGCAACCTGCCCCCGGCTCTGGGATAACTCCAAGAAATTGGGGCTAATACCGGATGGTCACCGCGCACCGCATGGTGGGTGGTGGAAAGGGTTTCCGGCTGGGGATGGGCCCGCGGCCTATCAGCTTGTTGGTGGGGTAGTGG
>NZ_FPBA01000039.1 GCF_900116515.1 Geodermatophilus amargosae | reverse complement strand
CGCGTCGGCGTTCCAGTCCGCGGTGCGCAGCAGCCGCTGCATCCCGTCCGGAGACACCTCACCGGCGGCCTCGGCCAGCGTCCAGCCGTTCTTGCGCTCCAGCTGACCCAACAACCCGCGCAGATAGGCCAGCACCCGGGCCCGCGGCTCGGCGCGGCTGAACGCAGCGGCAATGCGCCGGTGGACCTCCTCCAGCCCCGCCGCCCAGTCCTGCACCTCGGCCACCAGGCCATCGCAGCGCATCCGCACACGCTGCTACCAGCCCTCAGCCGATCACGACAGCGACACGCTCAAGTGCCGTTGCAGTACTAGGCGCCGACGGGCGCCGAGGGGCGCGGACCCTCGGGACGGGTCTGCAGCCACGTGCGGATCTGGGCGTAGACGTGCGGGTGGTCAAGCCAGTCGAAGTAGTGCAGCCGGCTAAGCCGGTGGACGCGGATCGGCATCGGGTTGTCTATCTACAGCTATGCCGGGGAGCTGCAGTTCGGCGTCGCCGTCGACGAGGCACTCGTTCCCGACAGCGAGGCCCTGCTGATCGCCCTGGCTGAGGAGGCCGCGGACTTCCCTGCGAGGCGGTGAGCCCCCCGATGTGCGGCGTCGTCACGCCGGCTCCGACTCGCGGAGCCGCTGACCGGACGAGCGCCCTGGCGCAGCCGGTCAAGGGGAACTGCGACCGGAGATGAACCAGGCTTAGCGCGCCGGGAGCACCGTGCCGGTGACCTCACCGAAACCGATCCGGCTGCCGTCCGGACCGGGGGCGGTGGCCGTGATGGTGACGACGTCACCGTCCTGCAGGAACGTGCGCGTCGAGCCGTCGGTGAGCGTCAGGGGCTCGGTGCCACCCCAGGACAACTCGATGAACGAGCCGCGCTGGTCGGTGCCGGGTCCCGAGACGGTGCCGGAGGCGAACAGGTCGCCGGTGCGCAGGCTGGCGCCGTTGACCGTCATGTGGGCGAGCTGCTGCGCGGGGGTCCAGTACATGTCACGGAACGGCGGCCTGCTGACGAGGTCCCCGTTGAGCCGGACCTCCATGGCGATGTCCAGCCCCCACGGGTGCTCGTCGTCGCGTAAGTACGGCAGTGGCTGCGGATCACGGGCCGGCGGAGCGACTCTGGCGCTATCCAGCGCTGCCAGTGGGACGACCCACGGGGAGATGGAGGTGAGGAAGGACTTGCCGAGGAAGGGGCCCAGGGGCACGTACCCCCACGACTGCAGGTCGCGGGAGGACCAGTCGTTGACCAGGCAGACCCCGAACACATGATTGGTGAACGCAACCAGTGGCACGGCGGTGCCGAGCTCGGAGCCGACGCCGACGACGACGCCGACGTCGGCCTCGATGTCCAGGCGCTGGGAGGGCCCGAACACCGGATCTGAGTCGGCCGGCTTGCGCTGCCCGCAGGGGCGGACGACCGGGGTGCTGGACACCGCGACGGTGCCGGCGCGACCGTGGTAGCCGATGGGCAGGTGCTTCCAGTTGGGCGTTAGTGCGGCAAAATCCGGGCGGAACATCCTTCCCAGGTTCTCGGCGTGGTGCTGGGAGCTGTAGAAGTCGACGTAGTCGGCGACCTCGATCGGCAGGTGCAGCGTCACCTGCCGGCGCGGCACGAGGCGCGGCTCGACCGTGCCGCGGTGGGCGTCGTCGGTGAACCATTCGGTGAGTTGTGCGCGCAACGCGCGCCACGTCCCGGGTCCGCCGCCCATGAAGGCGTTGAGCGTGCCGGTGGCCTGCACCTCGTCGCCGGTGGCCGCGGCGAGGTCGAGCACCCACTCGCCGATCGCGACACCGGTGCGCGGGGGCGGTGCCGGGCGTGGAGAAGACGCCGTAGGGCAGGTTGGTCAGCCCGAAGCCGGTGTCGGCGGGCAGCTCGAGCCATGTGGCCGGGGCCGTCATGCGGGGATCCGTTCTGGAGAGGGCAGCAGGCCCAGCGCGGTCAGGTCGTCGACCGGATCGAGGACGCTGCAGGTGCCGAAGGAGGTGAACAGCGCCCGAGCCCGGCACACCCGGTCCGGCGACCAGGCGCGGACAGCGGCGGCCAGCGCGGCGCCGTCGTCCTCGCGCAGCCGCTCCAGGGCGACCAGGCGCGAGGCGCCGTCGGCCAGGGCGTCCACGGTGACCAGCAGGTTGAGGAAACCGTGGTGGTCGAAGCCGGTGTCGGCATCGGTGTGCCGCACCGCGGAGTCCAGTCCCGCGGTGCACTTCAGCGCCACACCGCGGGTGATGCAGGCGGACAGGGTCTCCGCGAGCTCCTCGGGCGGCGGGAAGAGGTCGGCCCGCACCCCGCCGGTGCGCAGCTTGGCCCGGTACCGGGTGCCGGCGAGGACGTCGAGGACCTCGTCGCGGGCGTCGGTCCGCGGCAGCTCGACCGCCGCCGGCACGCCCGTCGGCAGGGCAGCCGTGAGCGCCTCGACGCCCGGCGCGCCGTGGCGGCGTCCGTGACGCCGGGCACCTCGACAGCGGCCCGCACCAGCCGCGGGTCGGCCTGGATCCGGTCCACCGCCGTGGGCAGGTCGCCGGCCGCGCCGATCAGCGAGACGGCGAAGCGGTCGCCCTCGTGCAGCTGGTCGACGAGTTCGAGTGCGCCCGCACCACCGGACCGCGCTGACGCGGAGCAAGCGCCCGAGGGGCGTCCACACGACCCGGTGGGACCCGGGAGATGCCTCCGCTGAGCAGCGCCTCAGCTTCTTCCCGGTGTGCTCGGCGCGGACGCCGACAGGCCGCGAGGCGTTCCGCCTGGCCTGGGTGTGATGCATGTCATAGTTTCAAGTCATGGAAGGCGTGCCGTTCCCTCACATGAGGTCCGCCCTCCTGATCGCGGACTCCCCCACGCAGTCCCCGGCACCACCGAGGAGCGCCCCGGTGTGACGCACCGAGTGTTCGCCTCGCCAGGGAGTCCGCCGCAACGTGACGGAGTGGTTGCCGACGCCTACCCGGGCGCCCGGAGCACGAGGAGGAGATGACCGTGGGACGTGTCGAGGGCAAGGTCGCCTTCATCACCGGAGCGGCCCGAGGACAGGGCCGCGCTCATGCCCTCCGGCTTGCCCAGGAGGGTGCCGAGATCATCGCCGTGGACGTGTGCCAGAGCTTCGACACCGTGCCCTATGACGGCTCCACCGAGTCCGACCTGGCGCAGACGGTCAAGGAGGTCGAGGCTCTCGACCGGCGGATCGTGGCCCGGAAGGCCGACGTCCGCGACCTGGGGTCACTGCAGGCGGCGGTCGACGAGGGGCTGTCGGAGTTCGGGCACATCGACATCGTGTGCGCCAACGCAGGGATCGCCAGCTTTGCCCCAGCCCTCGAGCTGACCGAGGAGATGTGGCAGGAGGTGGTCGACGTCAACCTCATCGGCGTCTGGAAGACGGTCAAGGCCACCGCACCGTCGATGGTGGAGCGCGGGCAGGGCGGCTCCATCGTCCTGACCAGCTCCATCGCGGGCCTGATCGCATTCCCCAACCTTGCGCACTACACCGCGGCCAAGCACGGCGTCACTGGCCTGATGCGCACGCTCGCGGTTGAACTGGCCCCGCACCGCATCCGGGTCAACTCGGTGCACCCCACGACGGTCGACACACCCATGGTGGCCAACGAGCCGGTCTGGGGACTGTTCCTGGGCGGCGTCGCGGGAGCGACTCGCGAGCAGGCGGCCGAGGGCATGAAGGCGCTCAATGCGATGCCGATCCCGTGGGTGGAGTCCGTCGACATCAGCAACGCCGTCCTGTACCTGGCCTCCGACGAGGCGCGCTACGTGACCGGGACGACGACGGTGATCGACGCCGGTGCCATGCAACCGTTCAAGGTCCCGCACTCCGCCTGAGCCCTGCCGACCGGCAGGTGGCCCACCCGGCGGGCCACCTGCCGGCGGTGACTGGACCGCCGAGGTCAGCGGTAGACGAGCGTCCCGTCCTCGAGATCGGCCTTCGGCAGGATCTCCGCCTCCTGCGCGTGCTCGAGCATGTGGGTCCACGGCTCCCTGTCGCCCTGCTTGAACAGGACGTGCTGCGAGCGCAGGACGTAGCCGGCGTTGAAGTTCTCCGGGTCCGACCACGGTCGCAGTTGCATGCCCGCGTCCTCCGGGCGCAGCGTCGGGACGACCATGGTGGCGCCCCTGTCCTGCATGAGCGTCAGCATCCGGATCACCAGGTCGCAGACCAGGTCCACCCGCAGCGTCCAGCTGTGCCGGAAGTAGCCGAAGACGTAGGCCATGTTCGGCACGCCGCTGATCATGATGCCGCGCCAGGTGACCCGCTCGGGGAAGGCGACCGGCTCGCCGTCCACGCTGAAGTCGACGTCGCCGAAGGCCGACAGGTCGAACCCGGTGGCGGAGACGACGACGTCGGCAGGGACCTCCTCGCCAGAGCCGACCCGGATCCCGGTTTCGGTGAACGTCTCGATCGTGTCCGTGACGATCGAGGCCTTCCCCTCCCGCAGCGCCGCGAACAGGTCACCTTCCGGGACGATCGCGATGCGCTGCTGCCACGGGCGGTAGCGGGGGGTGAAGTGCTTGTCGATGTCGAAGCCCTCGGGCAGCAGGGGACGCATGGACTCCATGAGGAACGTGTGCAGCTCGTCGGGCGCCTCGTGCGACAAGCGCGCCAGCTCGTTGAACTCGGCCGAGTAGGCCCGGCGCAGGATCTCGTGGGTCCAGTCCTCGGGGATGTCCAGCGAGCGAAGCGTCACGGCAAGCTCGTGGGTCAGGGGCGGGGCGAGGAAGTAGGAGGGGGATCGCTGCAGCATCGTCACGTGCTCCGCCTCCCGCGCGATCGCCGGGATCAGCGTGGCGGCCGTGGACCCGGAGCCGATGACGACGATGCGCTTGCCGGTCAGGTCGAGGTCCTCGGGCCACTGCTGCGGGTGCACGACCAGCCCCTGGAAGCGGTCCATGCCCTCCCAGTGCGGCCGGTGGGGCCTGGTGTGGTTGTAGTAGCCCTGGCACATCCACAGGAAGTCGGTGATGAACCGCAACTGCTCGCCGGTGTCGCCGCGGGTGACCTCCACGGTCCACCGGCGGTTTTCGGTGGACCAGCTCGCCGCGGTGACCCTGTGGTGGTAGCGGATGTGGCCGGCGAGGTCGTCCTCGGCGATGACCTCGTCGAGGTAGCCGAGGATCTCCTCCCCTGCAGCGATCGACGGGCCACGCCAGGGCTTGAACCGGTAGCCGTAGGTGAACAGGTCGCTGTCGGAGCGCACCCCCGGATACCGGTGGGTCCACCAGGTCCCGCCCCGGTTGTCCTGCGCGTCCAGGATCACGAAGCTGCGGTCGGGGAACCGTTCACGCAGGTGGTGGGCGGCGCCGATGCCGGACACCCCGGCACCGACGACGAGGACGTCGACGTGCTGGGGCTCGGACCTGTCGCTGCGTCGCTCCTGGGCGGGTGCCGGTGCGATGGTCGTCGTCATGGATGAGACCTTCCGTGCGCACAAGGTGATGCAGGTCACACTAGCGTCCGGCCTGAGCGCCGAGAGGACCAGAGACGAGCGACGACCTCGCGCATGGTCAGCGGCTGGCGCGTGACGGACGCAGCAGGGTCGCAGTGCGTCGAGGACGCTGGCCCGTGCCGCCGCTGTTGCCGACCACCGAGTGACCGCGCTGTCCCCGCAGTTCCTCGCGCGGCTGCTCGTCGGACTGCCGTGCTGGCAGGCATGCCAGCACGCACGCCTGACCGATCGGCCGCGGGAGCGGGCGGGCGGGCGGCACCAGTTGGCGTCCATCCACGGTCGCTGGCCACCTGGTGCATCTGCGCCACGGAGTGCCAATGGTGCTGGCCTGCTGGTTCAGGGTGTCCCGCTCCACGATCACCCGTGCCGTCAGGGCGATCCGCCCGCTGCTGGCCGAGTGGGGATGTCCCGTCGAGGACGGGATAGTGCTGCGCATCGGTGGCCGGATGTGGTTCTCCACCTGGGGCCAGCGGGCGAGTGAGTCTGCTCGATGCCACCGAGATCCGGGTGCGTCGCCCCGGGGCTCACGAGGCCGGTCGGCAGCGGTCCTTCTCCGGTGAGGCCGCGCCAACACCCTCGAGGCGCTGGTGATCACCGACACCGAGGGGCGGCTGCCGCCTCGTGGGCAGAGCCGTCCGGGCCCACCCACGATCTGACCCAGGTCCGCCAGGCCGGCCTTGTCGCCCCGCCATGTGAGTCGTCGGGCTCTGTCCGGTCCAGAGCCGTCGCGACGGCCCCCCTGACGGGGTTCAGGAGGCGCACCCCGGACGGATGGCCGACGTGCCCCGTGCGCGACTGCGCCGCGGACCATCACCGGCGCGCCGGAAGCATGACGAGATCCGCCGGGTAGTGGCCGGATCGGCTCGAACGGACCGGCGGACTCCTCCGGCGCTCGTCAGGGAAGCGGGTGCCCGGCGAGGTGGTCCCGCACGAGGGGCAGGAACTCCTCAGCGCGCTCGACACCGAGGGCGTGACTGGAGCCCGGTCCGGTGAACAGGTGCAGCTTCGCCCCGGGAATTGCGTCGGCCACCTGCCGGCCGTGCCACGGCGGGGTGAGCAGGTCCTGCTCACCGGCGACCACGAGAGTAGGCGCCGTGATCCCGCCGAGCCGGTCGAGCGTGTCGTGGGCCAGGTCGGCGTCCCACTGCTCCACGGTGGTCCGGATCTGCTGCTCGGTGCTCGGGAACAGCGGCAGCAACTGCTCGACCAGCTCGCCGAACTGCGGGCTGTCGAGCAACTGAGGCGAGAAGGCGATGCCGAGGGCGCCGAGCGCGGCCTCGAGGTCGCCAGTGCGCCACGGGTGCGCGAGGCCCGTGATGACCGCCCGCTGGAAGCCGTCGGTGCGGGCCCAGGTGCAGTAGAGGACGAGCGAGGTCACCCGCTCGGGAGCGGACAGCGCCAGCTCCTGTGCAATGGCACTCCCGAGGGAGTAGCCCAGGACGTGTGCCCGCTCGATCTCGAGCGCGTCGAGCAGCCCCTGGGCGTCCGCCGCCAGCGAGGCGACGCTGATCTCTCCCGAGCCGCGCTCGGACCCGCCCATGCCACGCAGGTCATAGGTGACCACCCGATATCCACTGCCCAGGACGAGCGCGGGCTCGGCCCAGAAACCCAGCGACTGGGTCGTCCCATTGATGATCAGCAGCGGTTCGCCCTCGCCGTACTCCTGGACCGCGACGGCGATGTCACCGACCTGCACGGTCCGCTGGGGGTGCGTGGTGGGTGTGGTCACGGCGTCTCCATTGCTGCTCCGTAGCGGGAGGGAAGGCGAGGTCGAGCACACCACAGGGCCGAGCCGTTCCGAAAGGGCGACTTCGGGAGGCAGCGTTCCAGCTGGGCACACGACGGCGGTGATCGGCTGCTGTCCGGCTCGAACCCGCCCAGAGCCAGCAGCAGGAGGACTGCGGCGATCACCTCGAGGATCAGACCGAGCGCCAACCCGCGGCGCAGAGGCACCCAAGACGAGGACCAGAGGACCGCGCGAAGCTGTCCGCGCGCTGTTCGACCGCTGCCGCCGGCCGCAATGGCGGCCGAGCGGACGTCTTCCTCGTCAACCCCGATGTGTTCCCCGCAGTCACGCCGAGGATCACAGGGCTCGACGGCACACTGCTGCTCTTCGAGCCGCCCCTCGCCGTTGACGGCCCCGTCGCCGGCGACGAGCTACCGGTCTACCGCCAACTGGTGGAGGCCGGGCAACTCGATGCCGCACTCGCACACGCCCTCGTCCACTTCGTACGCGTCCCTCCCAAGGACGTCGCGGCCCTCCGGGGGACGCCGATGTGGTCCTCCCTGGATTGGTACATGGCGTCATCGCTGAAGAAGTCCCGCAGCCCCTGTGCGTCCCGTTTCGACAAGGCGGACATCAGGTCCAGGACGAGCCGTTCGTCGGTGTTCCCTGCGCCTGCGGCCGTAGCGGGAGCCCACTCAGGGCGGGTGATCGCAGCGATCATGGGTCGCACTCCTCGAACGGGGAGGCCGGCTCCGCCGGGTGGCGGGAGTCCGTGACCGGACGAGGTCGACGCTAGGCACAGAGGAGTCAGCGGGGTGTCCCAGTACGGGACACCCCCTCTGCACTGCTGGTCGCGCTCCGACGCGTCTCCGGCGTCGACAGCCCCGGTCACTCGGCGAAGAGGGCGCTCAGCGCGGCGGCGACGTCGGAGTGGTCGCGGACCAGCCGTACGCGGCCGCGGCCGAGGCGGGCGAGGTCGCGGCCGAGGTCGACGTCCTTCTCCCCGGAGACGTCGAGCAGCACGTCCAGGCGCGGCAGCCGCGCGCCCGCGGTGCGCGGGTCGGGTCCGGCGTTGTGCACGCAGTCGGACAGCAGCAGTACCCGCGCGTCGCGGGCGGGCACTCCGGCCAGCAGCCGACCGGCGGTCTCCAGCGCGAAGGACACATTCGTCAGCCCCTGGGTGGGCACCCGCAGCAGCAGGTCCAGGACCGCCAGCGGCGCGACGGTCTCCCCGGGCCGCACGAGTACCGCGGCGTCGGACCAGAACGCGACGACCCCCATCCGGTGACGGGCCAGCTCCCCGGCCAGCGCGCCGACCGCCGCGGCCGCGGTGCGCACCCGCTCGCCCTTCATCGACCCCGACACGTCGACCACCAGCACCACCGACCGGCGCTGGCGCACCCGCTCGCGCACCAGCACGTCCCGCTCCCCCGGGAAGGGGTTGGCCGCGACCGCGTCGAGGGTGCGCTCGAGGTCGAGCTCGTCGGAGCCGCCGTTCCACGGCAGCGTGCGCAGCTCCCCCACCCCGCGGCGGGGCCGGCGGTCGGCCGGCGGGCGCGGCACCGCCAGTCGGCGGGCGATCGCCCGCGCGCGGCGACGGGTCTGCGCGTCGGCGGCGCCCTGGGCGGTCAGGTCGGCCAGCGGCACCAGCTCGGCCGGCTCGTCGGTCGTCCCCGGCGCGGTACCCCCGGCCGGCCCCGGCGTGCGGGTGCGCCGCCGGTCACCCGACGACAGCGCCAGCCCGGTGCCGCCCGAGGCGGGGCGGTAGAGCGCGGGCTGCTCGGTCAGCTGCTTGGGGCGCCGGCGCAGCGGCCGGGTGCCCCGCGGCCCGCCGGCGCGGTCGCGGCGGCGGGTGAGCGGGGAGTCGGCCTCGACGGTCCTTCAACCGGGTTCGGCGGCCGCCGGCGCCAGCAGGAAGTGGTCCTCCCAGATCTCGCGGAGTACCGCCTCGGGCGTGGTCTCGACCGTCTCGTCGACGGCGATCCGGCCCGACAGCGCGAGCAGCAGCGCGTCGAGCACCGTGGCCGTGTAGTCCTCCGGCAGGCCGCGCGGCGGGGCCACCGACGATTCGTCGGGCAGCGCGACCTCGCGCATGTCGGCCAACTGGGCGGCCACCAGCGCCAGGTCGATCGCCCCGCGCACGCTGCTGCCCTGCCGCACGTCCTCCCGGCCCCGGGTGGCCCGGGTCAGCGCGACGGCATCGGCCACCAGCCGCGGCGAGGCAAGCCCCGTGCGGCGGTCGACGATGCCCCGCTCGGCCTCGGCGTCCTGGTAGCCGACGGCCAGGCGCACCAGCCGGTCGGAGATCGACGAGGACAGCCGGGTGGTGCCGATCGCGTCGTAGGGGTTCATCGAGGCCACCACCCGGAAGGTCGCCAACGCCTCGACCGTGCCCACATGCGGCACCGCCAGCCGCCGCTCGGCCATCGCGGTCAGCAGCGTGTTGAGCGTGTCCTCCGGCGCCCGGTTGAACTCCTCCAGATACAGGAACCCCCCGCCGCGCATCGCCTGCACCAGCGGCCCGGGCACGAAGTTCTCCGGCCGGTAGTCCTCCCGCAGCACCCGCGCCGGATCGTGGTGCCCGACCAGCCGGGTCGGGGTGAGGTCCGCGTTGCCCTCCACGAACACCAGCGGCACCCCCCACTCCGCGGTGATCGCCCGCAGCAGCGTCGACTTCGACGTGCCCGGCGGGCCCTCCAGCACCACGTCCCGGCCGGCGGCGACCGCGGCCAACAGCAGGTCCAGCTCGTGCGCCCGCCCGACGAGGTGGGCGGCGACCCGGCGGCGCACCTCGCGGACCGACGCACCGGCATCGTGCCGCACCCGCGATCCGGTCACCACCGGGTCGTCGTCGGGCCCGTTGACGGACGGGGCGGGCGCAGGGATCGGCTGCGGTGACGTGGCGGGCTCCCTCGGCCGGGCGGGCCAGATGCCCGCCGACCCGGCGGACGGTAATGACACCGCGTGCCAGGTGGCAACCGGGGTCCGGGTCAGCGCTGCGACGGCGGATCCGGCGGCAGCAGCAGGTCGAGCGTGCGGGCCAGCAGGTCGCCGAGGTCCGCCGCGGGCTCGCGGGTCCAGTACTCATGCGCGGCCAGCGTCGCCGCCAGCACGGCGTGCCCGACGGCGAGTGAGAACAGCGGGTCGTCGTGCCGCACCCGGCGAGCGTGGTCGACGGCGAGCTGCCGCCACGTGGCCCACACCCGGACCGCGTGGGCCTGGACCGCGGGGACCGTGAAGAACAGCTGTGCCCGGTGCAGGGCCCACTCCCGGTCCTCCGGGGCGAAGCGGAGCGCCTCCATGACGGCGCGGGTCACGACGACCCGCCAGGAGTCCGCGGGGCCGCCCGCGGCGAGTCCCGCACGGAACCTCTCCACCTCGGCCGGGGAGTCGGCGAACAGGACGTCGGCCTTCGTGGGAAAGTAGCGGAAGAACGTCCGCCGGCTGATGCCCGCGGCGGCGGCGAGCTCGTCGACGCTCGTCTCGTCGAAGCCGCGCTCGAGGAGGACCCGCTGGGCGACGGCCGCTACCTCGTGCGCGCTGCTGACAGGCGGCCTGCCACCCCGATCCCCTGCAGCGGTTCGGCGCGGCGCGGTCACCTCACCAGGGTGCCAGCTCTGGCTCTTCCGTTGTGGCACCGCGTGCCATAACGTGCGACGCGGATCACACCAAAGAGTGAGGAGCAGTCATGGGACGACTCGAGGGCAAGGTCGCGTTCATCACCGGGGCGGCGCGGGGACAGGGCCGCAGCCACGCCGTCCGGCTGGCACAGGAGGGCGCCGACGTCATCGCCGTCGACGTCTGCAAGCAGGTCGAGACGGTCCCCTATCCCACCGCCACACCCGACGACCTGGCCGAGACCGTCCGCCAGGTCGAGGCCCTGGATCGGCGGATCGTCGCCACCGAGGTCGACGTCCGGGACCTGGCCGGCCTGACCCGCGCCGTCGACGACGGCGTCGCCCAGCTCGGCCGGCTCGACATCGTGCTGGCCAACGCCGGCATCTCCACCCCTGCCTCCACGCTGGAGATGGACGAGGAGACCTGGCAGACGATGATCGACGTCAACCTCACCGGCGTCTGGAAGACCATCCGCGCCTCGGTGCCGCACATCTTGGCCGGCGGTCGCGGCGGGTCCGTCGTCATCACCAGCTCGCTGGCGGCCATCTACGCCAACCCCCACACGGCCCACTACAGCGCCGCCAAGGCGGGGCTGGTGATGCTGGCGAAGATCATGGCCAAGGAGCTGGCGCCGGAGCGGATCCGGGTCAACACGATCCACCCGACCACGGTGGCCACCGACATGATCCTCAACGAGCCGACCTACCGGCTCTTCCGGCCCGACCTCGAGAACCCCACCCGGGCGGACTTCGAGGAGGCAGCGCTCACCCTGAACAAGCTCCCCGTCCCGGCCATCGAGGCCGTCGACATCTCCAATGCCGTCCTTTACCTCGTGTCCGAGGACGGCCGCTACGTCACCGGCACCACCCACGTGGTGGACGCCGGCGGCCAGCTCTGAGACAGCTTTGAGACGAGGAGGAACAGCCATGGGCATGCTCGACGGCAAGGTCGCCCTCATCACCGGAGGCGCGCGCGGCCAGGGCCGGGCGCACGCCACCACCTGCGCCCGTGAGGGCGCCGACGTCATCGTGGTGGACATCGCCGACCAGCTGGAGTCCGTGCCCTACAAGATGGCCACCCAGGACGACCTCGCGCAGACCGTGCGCGAGGTCGAGGCCCTCGACCGGCGGGCGCTGGCGGTCACCGCCGACGTCCGCTCGCAGGAACAGCTCGACGAGGCCGTAGCCCGGGGCCTGGCCGACTTCGGCCAGATCGACATCCTCATCGCCAACGCCGGCATCTGAACGCAGGGCGCCTTCTGGGAGCTGTCCGAGCAGAGCTGGGACGAGATGATCGGCGTCAACCTGACCGGCGTCTGGAAGTCGGCCAAGGCCGTGGCCCCGCACATGATCGAACGGCAGGCCGGCTCGATTGTCATCACCTCGTCGATCAACGGGCTCGAGCCGGGCGCCAACTACGCGCACTACGTGGCGGCCAAGCACGCCGTCGTGGGACTGATGAAGAACATCGCCCTGGAACTGGCACCGCACGGCATCCGCTGCAACTCCGTGCATCCGGGCGCCATCAAGACGCCGATGACCGACCACCAGGGCGCCTGGGACATGTTCGCCGGCCACGAGGGCGGCACCGAGGCCGACATGATCGAGGGCGGCTACTCCTTCCACGCTCTCAAGGGCACGACCTTCATGTCGCCGCAGGTCATCGCCGACACCGCGCTGTACCTGAACTCCGACCTCGCGGCGAAGGTCACCGGCGTCACCATCCCGATCGATGCCGGCCACATGATCCTGCCGGGCATCAACACCGCACCGGTGCGGTGAGCCCATCGGCCTCCGCGCCGCCACCCGGGCGGAGCGGAGGCCGACGAGTGCCAGGGATCAGAGCTCGCAGAACGCCGGCGCGGCCGCCTCCTCGCCATCGCGGCGAAGACGGCCACCCGGTGCCCGTCCTGCCAGAGCCTCCCCGTGACAGCACTGAAGAAGCCATAGGACCAAGTGGCACACACCTCATGCACTCGGCGTCCCGGAACTCGTTGTGACGGGTTTCCGGAGGTCGCCCCGGACGCTGAGGACATGGGCCGAGGGAGCAGCGCCAGCTACCGAGCGCGCCGTCAGGGGCTTGAGCGTCAGCGTCGAGAGCGCACTGCACAGGCGGACGCCAAGGAGGTCCCGGCCTGGCGCACCCGGTCCACTGGGTAGCGCGGTGAGTGGCGATGCCCGACGGGAAGCCGCCTCGTCCTGCGCCTGGTGCGGCGGTGTGATCCTGCCGCGCTCGCGAGGACCGATCCCGAAGTGGTGCTCGGCCACCTGTCGCCACCGGGCGTGGGAGCAGACACGGGCCGCAGCGTCTGGCCGCGCAGCGCTACAGGTCGTCGAGCGGCGGGTCGAGGTTCCGACCGAGTTCTCGCCAAGCCGGAGGAACTGGCCCCAGATCCTCCGCGAGCTCACCACCCAGCTCGATGACGGCCGCGTCTACGACCGTGACCTCCGCGCACTGTCCGTCGAGATCGGGTCGCTACTGGAGGCGTACCGGCGCCGGCAGCGCCTTCGTGGTACCCCCGACCTGCGTTGACGTGAGTCCTCTTGCGCTTCTCCAGTAGCCTTCCTGGGCAACTGGAGGATCGGCCGGGACGGGGGCGCAGCACCACGGGCGGACCGGCGCTGGAGAGGGCCGGCGACCGGAGGTGCCCTGCAGACCTGTCCCCCACCCTGGGCGACTCCGCTCGTCGCCGTGTGCCGGCGACCTCGCCGCAAGCACCCCGGAGGTGCCGTGGATCTCGACGACCTACGGATCAGCCGAGCCGCGGTCGTGACGGTCGCGCAGGCCGCCTCCGTCTTCGGTGTCGACGTGCGCACCGTTGCCCGCGCCATCGAGAACGGCGAGCTGCCGGCTGTCCGTCTGGGACGGCGGGTGCTCATCCCCCGACTGCCCCTCCTCGCCGTTCTCGGGGTGACCGCGGGCGACGCTGTGGCCGAGCGCCACGACGCCGACGTCGCCGACCGGTAGGCAGCGCAGCCCAGCGGCACTGAACGTCCGGCCCACGTCGCCCGTTCGCGCCCCGCGGGGTGGCATCCCCCTCGGGCAAGGTGGTCCCCGCCCAAGTCCCCTCCTGCCGTCACCCGGCTCGTGATACTCGACGTGATACCGGTGCCGGCGCATCTGGGTGCACTTCGGGGTACCTCGAAGGTCGTCGACGGCCGCGCCGAATCGTGAAAGCGCAGCTCAGGGCTCTAGATGCTTAGCCGGGGCCAGGAGTTCAAGTCCCCCCTCGGACACCGCCTCGTCCCGATCTTCTGCAGGTCAGAAGGCCGGGACGTAGTCATGCAGGGCTCCGGAGCACCCAGGCCACCACCCGGCGGCTGTGCTGCCGGACGGCCTTCGCGCAGCCGCACCATGTCGCGCCACATACGGGCGACACCGGTGCTCATCGGCGGCCTCCTGGTCGCCATGCCGGGCGCCGCCGTCCTCACCGGACGCGACGGCGAACTCCGGCTGCCTGCTGGCCACCGATGCCACACGGTGGACACGGCGCGACGACCCTGCGGGCGTTCCTCCGGTGGCAGCCACAGCACCTAGCTGGTCACGCGGAGCGCCGGCAGTGCAGGACAGCCCATCGGCGGGCCGCGGGCCCCTCCTGCCGCCCGGTCGTCCGCCCCGAGCGCGCCAGTCGTGCCTCACAGTCCGACGGCTGACCGCCGGCCGGCGTCAGGCCGCGGTGGACAGCCGGTAGAGCGCGGTGTGGTGGACGTGCAGCACGGGCTCGGCGTCGGCCAGGACCAGAGCGTCGTAGCGGACTTCCTCGTGCCGGCCGCGCCGGCCCACGTCGGTGACGCGTCCGTGCACGGTCATCTGCGCCGGCAGCCGGGCGATGCCGAGAAAGGTGCAGTCGCTCGAGGTGTGGATCCACGGTCCGAGGGCGACGTTGTGCATGAGCAGCTTGTTGACCAGGCGCAGCAACAGACCGGGATGCGCCCACAACCTCTCCCGGTACAGCGGCAATGGCTCGCCGATCGCATCGAGGTACCACTCGTTCTCCTCCACGGTGCCGGCCTCGTGGACGCTGCCAAACGGCCCGGCGACCGGGTCGGTCACTGGCTCGCCGGCAGCTGACACCTCCGCGAAGTCGGCGAGGTCGGGGCGGTCCCCCGTGCGACCGGTCGAGCCCAGGCAGCGCACCTCACCATCCGCGCCGGTAACGGTCAACTGGCCACCGATCACGTCAATGAGCAACTCCTCGCCGTCGTAGACCGGCCGACGGAAGCGCAGATCGACCCGCCCGCCGGACAGCCACTCCTCTCCCCAAGCCGCCACCAAGGGCGTGGTCGTACGGGCGAAGAGCTCCACCCCGGGCACCAGCGCGCCAGAGAAGCCGAACCGCCGGGCGACGCCGTCATCGTGGATCTTGTTGTCGGCCTCCTCGATGACACGGGCGACGAAGCGGTGCGGCGCAGGGGCGTCCATGTCGCCGGATGCTGCCACCTCGGGACCCTTCGCTGTCGACGCCGGCCAGCCCGGCACAGGCCTGAGAACGCGCCGTCGACGAGGTCCCCCGGGGCTCCGCTGGGGCCACACGTGGGATGGCAGGAACCGCTGCCTCGCTGTCCGCTTGGCGCCTCGGCCGACAGACGGCACGTCACCGGAACGCGTCCCGCCAGCGCGCCCTGGTTGCGCCGGCCCGGACCTCTCCGATCCCCGCACGTCACCCGGGACCGCTCGGAGGCCCGGCAGCACGTCCGCATCCGTGTGCGAAGGTACGGACTCCCCCTCGGACACCAGATGACGGCTCATCGCCGGCCGTCAAGTCGTGTGCGTATGTGACGAGTCGCCCTTCGGACACCGGATGACGGCTCATCGCCAGCCGTCGGGTCGTGTGCGTGTGTACCGAGTCCCCCTCGGACCCCTACTCGTCCCGTGTTCCTGCAGGAGCCCGGGGCGTTCGTATAAAGAGCTCCCTGAGGCCCTCGTGGCACCCCCGTGGTGCTCCGCGGCTCAGATGAGCCCTCGAGCGGCGCGGCGAGACGCTCGGCGACCTGGCGCCCCATCTCTGAATGCGCGTGCTGTGGAACGGTCGAACCAGGCCCACGCTGCGGCGCATCCCCAGCAACCGCCAGCCCATCGCGAGGTCGGGGTTGCGGACCTCGGCCCACCGCAGGATGCGCCCTAGCCCGCCGGCCGCGCGTCCAGGCGTCCACCGCCGCGCCGCTCAACCGGGCCCGGGACCGCCGTGAACAACGCGAGATCGAGGAGAGGCGACGCGAGGCGCGACTGCCGCGCTCGGGGCTGGACTGCTCTCCGCAGGCCGACGACGAGTGACTGACCGCTTGCTCGCAACTCGGCTTCCTCATCCGGTCGGACACGGGACGAAGACGAGGTGCGCCTCTCCGACCGCCACGGGGCCCACCATCTCGCGCAGGCGCGCCGACTCCTCGGCCGGGAACCCCTCCGCCTGCCATGACGCCAACCGCTCGAGGACCTGTCGTGCGTACCCCTGCTCGAGCAGAGATGGCGGGCCCTCCGCCCGTTCCAGGCAGGACGGCCCCTCGGCCGCCGGCGCCGGCGTGAGGCCGGTCAACGTACGGAAGAGTGCCAGCCGGCTGGCGGCGGCGTACCGGGGGTCGAGGCCCTGGCCGCCCAGCAGGAGGTCGAGTACCTGCAACGCTGCCCGTTGCTGTACCGCCTGGTCCGCCGACTGCAGGTCCTGGAGTCCGTCGAGCAGGAGCGGTCCCGCCGGTCCGGCCACGTCCGGTCGCGCTGTCAGGTCGGCGATCAGCCCCGGGATCGTCTCGGGGAGAGTAGAAGGTGACTGCGGGGCGGCGGACGTCGACTGCGGTGCGCCGGAGGAGGACGTCGCTGCGGTCGGGGCCGAGCTCGCCGTCCCACCGTCCTCGTTGCCGGGGCTCGAGGCCGGGCGGGACGGTGGGGCGGCGCGGTGGGACAGGGCCCCGACGACCTGGCCGGCGCGTCAGGATCGTCGGCCCGGGACGAGGGCGGCGGCGGCTACGAGCCTCTCGCGCCGGGCCGGCCGCGTGGCCGCAGGCGGCGCATACGCGACCCGCACCTGACCGCATACTGCCGCTCGGCGGTGCGGGGGCGGCGCTCAACGAGCGACGCGGAACAGGCGGCGTCCGCCGGGCGAACCGTTCGCCGGGCCTGCCGCTGCCCCGGTCGCGTGTCGGCCTGCTGCCCTAGCCTCGGCGTACACCGCCGGACCGGTCGTGGTCCTGACCGCGAGAGGGCCGCCGTGTTCACCGTGCTCAGCTGGAACGTGGAGAACCTGTTCACCCCCGACGCAGCCGGACGGGCCGACTTCGAGGCCAAGCTCGATGCGCTGGCGGCGGTCATCGCCGCCGCGGAACCCGACGCCGTCGCCCTGCAGGAGGTCGGCGACGACGACGCGCTGGAGGCGCTGCGGATCCGGCTGGGTGATGGGTGGACCAGTGCGGTGTCCGCCCACTTCGACGCACGGCACGCCATCCGCGTGGCCTGGCTGTCGCCGCGGCCGCTGACCGACATCGCCGAGGTGACCGGCCTGCCGCCACGGCTGGCGCCGGTCACCATCACCGACGACGGCACCGCGATCACCCAGCTGGGCCGGGGCGCGCTGGCCGTCACCGGCACCACCACCGGCGGCACCGAGGTCCGCGCCATCACCGCGCACCTGAAGTCCAAGCTGTTGAGCTTCCCCGGCGGCCGGTTCGACACCACCGACGAGGGTGAGCGGGTCCGCTACGGCGTGTACGCCCTCAACCGACGCGCGGCCGAGGCCGCCGCGCTGCGCGACTGGACGACCGCGACGCTGGCCGGCGACTGGGCCGGGGAGCCGGTGGTCGTCTGCGGCGACCTCAACGACACCCTGGACGCCGCCACCACCCAGCTGCTGCTCGGCCCGCCCGGGTCGCAGTACGGCACCGGCGGGTTCGACCGGCCCGACCGCGGCGACGCGCAGCGGCTGTGGGCGACCGGGCATTGGATGGCCGCACCGGAGAACTGGTCCCGGATCAACCAGGGACGGCGCGAGCTGATCGACCACATCCTCGTCTCCCACGCCATGACCGAGCAGCTGCTCGAGGCCCGCGCCATACCCCTCGACGTGCCCAGCATCGGGCTGCAGCCCCAACTTGCGCCCCGCGCGGCCGGGCAGGCCCCGTCCGACCACCGGCCCGTTCTCGCCCGCTTCGACCTCTAGCCACCGGCCCCCTGTCGAGCGGCCGCGCCCTCGTGACGGCCGCGACCTCCGGTCCCCACGACGCGGCCATCCGCACCGGCTCTCCGCACACGACCGTCACGCCGTGCGCGGGCTGCGCTCGACGTCGTGCAGTGGGCCGGCGACGGCCTCTCGGTCCCCGGTGGCGGCGATCCGCTGCAACGCCGCTGCCAGCGGCGCCTGCTCTGCAGGACGCCCTGGCAGACCCTGGCGGCGGCCGGCGGCACCCCGGCCCCCACGACCCCGGCCCCCACGACCCCGTGGACCGACGTCGCGGTGTGGGCGGCCTGTCACGGCATGGCGAGCCTGCTCCTGGACAGCCCGCTCCGAGCCCTGCCCGAGGACGACCGCCACGCCGCCGTCTCCTGGCTCCTCGAGGTCCTCCTCGCCGGCCTCGGAGTCGCCGCCGTCGGTTGAGGTGCTGGTGGCGGGGACAGGCCCGACATCGCAGCAAGGCGCGTGCAGGCCTCGCTTGCGGTCAGTGCTCGGCGGTGCTGCTCGACTGCGGTGCCGTGTCCACCGACTCGCGCGCATCCTCGCCGGCCAACACCCCGGTCAAGCCGGTAATCCGCAGCACCATGTCCACCGGCGCGGAGGTCGACCGCAGCGTCGCCGGCCGGCCCGCGGCGCGCGCGGCGTCCACCCACCGGAGCAGGAACACGAGCCCGGCCGAGCCGATGAAGGTCACCGCAGCGGCGTCCACCGGCACCGGTGCCGCACCGTGCTGCCGTTCGAAGGCCAGCACGACGGCGAGGTCCACCTCCCCGGACAGGCACAGCACCCGCCCGTGCGTGCCGCTGCCGATGTCGTCGATGACGGCGATGGAACCGGTGAGGCCGACGGGGCCAGGGTCGAAGGCCATCACATCAGCCAGTGCACAGGATGAACTGGTCCTCGACAACAGGGCGTAGGGGACGACCTCGGTCCGCTGGTGGGTCTCGATGCTGCCGGTCCCCGTCGCGGCGCCGCGCGGGCACCGACCGCAGCGTCCCCGGGCGGGCCGGGATCTGCGGAGCTCCATCCGCCTCACGCCGGCTCAGACGTCGGCGCTGTCGTCGCGCAGCCACTCCGGGCGGGGCCCGAGCTCGGGGTGCTGCTGCAGCCACGGCGTGCCGCAGGTCCACCACATCGCCGCCGCCCACCGGCGGGCGATGGCGAGGTCGTGCTGCAGCTGTGCGACGGTGGCCGCGCTGCGGGTCAGCTCGGTGCGGGCGGCGTCGAGCGCAGCCTGCTGCTCGCGGTTGTGCTCAGTGGCCTCGAACAGCTCGATGCCGGCGCGCGCGGCAGCGCGGTTCAGTTCGTCGAGCGCGGCCAGGCCGTGGGTGAGCGCGGCGTCGGGGTCGGTGCCGCCGACGGCGTGCCACAGCGCGGCTTCTGCGCAGCCGGCCGGGTCCGGGGTCCGCGGATCGTGGTCGTACAGGCCGTGCGGCGGCTGCGCGAGCTCGGCGCGGGCGACGGTGGCCAGGCAGGCCGGGCAGAGGTGGGCGTGGTCGTGCCCGGCACCGGAGATGATGAGCAGGCCGGAGTCGGTACGCCCGCACCGGGGGCACTCCTCGGGCACGCCCGGCAGCGGCAGCTCCCTCACGCCTGCGCCCCCCGCCGGCGAACCACTCCCACGCCGCGCACAGGCCGTCGGTGGGTGAGTCGCAGGGCACCACGATGACTTGCTCCTCGCCGACGAGGCCGGCGGTCACCTGCAGCAGGCTCCACTGGTCGGAGGCGATGCTCGAGACGAAGGCACCGAAGTCGGCGTCGAGGCTGAGCAGGCAGTCATCCCAGAAGGACCGGTCGGTGACCTCGCGGGCGCGCAAGTCGGCGCTGCCCGCGCTCAGGCGGGCTTTCGCCCGCTGGTAGCGGGCTTCGGCTGCCGCGGCGCCCTCGGCCGAGCAGGTGCACACCATCGCCAGGTAGTGGGCGGTGCGGTCGGGCATGATCGGGATCCTCTTCACGGGCTGGGCCAAGCCAAGCGGATGGGCGAGCGCGCGGCCACCGACCCCTGTACGGGAGGCCACGGACGGGGCTCCACGGCGGACATCTCGGTTGAGCGGAGGGCGAGCAGGGCGGACGCTGCTGGCATGACCGAGCCCTCGGCGCAGCTCACCGCCGCCGCGGACCGCGTAGGGACCCCGCCAACCGCCGAGTACGACGCGCTGCTCGCCAGCGCCGCCCGAGAGCTTTCCGAGGGCGACCGCCACCCGCAGCCCCCGCGCGCCGACCGCCCCGACGGCGCGCCGTCCACCGGACCCCGCCCCGATGACGCCGACCTGCGGCGGGAGGAGGTCCGGTCACTGCTGCTCGCCTACGCCGTCGCCGGCCGACTGGTCACCGATCCCGACACCACGCTGGCGGTAGCGCGGGAGAACCTGCGCCGGATGCGGCAGTCGGTCACCGGCGGCTCGGCAACGGTGTGGCTCGACGCGTGGCAGCGGCTGCTCGACTGCCCGCTGCCGGAGCTGCTGGCCACGCTGACGTCGACGTCGTCGTGGTCGTGCGACCTGCGGCAGAACAGTCCGTTCGCCGGGGTGTTGACGCCGCAGGAGCGGGCGCAGGTGCTGGCGACACACCGCCGCCTGGCAGGCCGACGGTGACAGGGTCCCGGCCGCCGTCCCGCAGCCGCGCGGCCCAGTCACCTCGCACCATGCCCGCCGCCGGGCAGGTCCGGCAGCGGTAGCGGATCCTGGCCAGCCGTGATCACCGGCGGCTCCTCCAAAGCGGCGGCCAACCGGCGGGCCAGGTCGTCCCGTTCAAGCTGGGTGACCGCGAGCTGGGCACGCAGCCGACTCACCTCCTCGGTGGCTCGTCGTGGTGCGGTGCCGTCGGGGGCGGTCACGGTGCCTCCAGGGAGTGTCGGGATCGGTGTCGTGCAAGCACGGCGGCAGCTTGTGATCGATGCGCTGTCTCAACGTCGCGTCCACGGCGCGCGGCGGGAAGCCGTCGTCCACGCCCGGGCGGACCCGGACGTCGCAACACGGGCCGGTCATGTGCAGGCCACCTCTGCACGCCGTGGCCGAGCAGAACCCGCCCCCCGCACGACAGTGCGGTGAGGCGGCCGGTCGGCGGTCCCGGGCGGAGATGCAACTGCCCCTCTTGCTGCGGCTCTGCAGCCTCACCTGCGGCCAGGCGGCGAGGAGCCCGGCACGGCGCCGGCAGGTGACATCCGGCCGGTGCCGACATCGTCGAAGGCCGGAGGGCGGGCGACCCCGACCTGGCGGACGCGGTCTACGCGCTTCATGGGCGCCGGGCTGAGCAGGATCGCAACTGCCCGGCGACCTCCCGTCAAGGACCGGAACCAGCATTGGCCGCCTCGGGGACCGACGCGGGGTCGCCGCCAGCGGCCGAGGCTACGTCGGCGGCGTCTTCGCCGTCGGACGCGCGCGCCTCCCTCGGCCAGGGGCAGCTCGCCGCAGCGATGTGAGGCAGCGGGGCCGAGCCGAGCTCCCATCCCGAGGAAGAACATCGGCGCGGGCCTCTCGGCCCGACATGCCGGCGGACCACGGCGAGTAAGTCGGACATGTTGTCCTCCTCCGCGGAGTCGATCTCGTGACCTCGGGGCTCAGAAACCGTCATGTGCGGTATGGCTGACCAGGAAAGGCGACAACCTTGCGTACTACGCTGACAGCGTAGTACAAACCGCGCGTGGACCTTCGCGGCGCTTCCCTGCTCCGACCCTCGGCGAATGCCGGCCGGACGGCATCGGTGACCGTGGCGACCTTCGCCCCGCGGGTGCGGGCGCTGTGCCCGCCGAAGTCACGGGACACCTACGGGGCGGGCTTCGACCGACTCGTGGACCAGTTCGGTCCCACCGCACTGGAGGCAGTGCAGACCGTCGAGCTCGCCGAACTCCGTGACCGGATCCGCCGTGACGTCGGCGAGGCCCGCGTGCGCAGCGCCGAGCTCCGCGGGCGCCAGCTACGCAGCTACGACCCGGATGCCCACGGGCACGGCGCCGCCGAGAACTTCGTCCGGTCGACCCGCTTCTTCTTCAGGACAGCGGTCAGGGTTGGCCTGCTCCGCGCCTCCCCCGCCGCAGACCTCGCCGCGCCGGACCGGCCGCCGGCACCAGAGCGGCCACTGACCGAGTCCGAACTGGCCGAGCTCCGCCGGATCGCCGGCACGACCGGGCAGGACCCGCTGCTCGACGTCCTGCTTCTCGACTTCCTCCGCCAGACCGCGGCCCGCCGGGAAGGAGCGCTGAACTTGCGCCGAGCACATCTGCACCACGGCCAGCGCGCGGTAACCCTGACGGAGAAGCGGGGCAGTACGCGCACCCTCCCGCTGGGCACTGCACTGCTGGCACGCCTGGACACACTGTCCCGGGAGCGAGGCGGCCGACTTCCGCAAGACCACGTGTTCCGCTTCCGCGACGGGACGCCCCTGACCCGGCGCCGCTTCAACTCGCTGTTCGACCGGCTGGACCGGCACAGCGAGTGGTCCGAGCAGCTGGACGTAGGCGCCCATTGGCTGCGGCACACCACACTGAGTGACGTCGCCGCGGTCAGCGGGCTGCGGGTCGCCCAGGACTACGCCGGCCACAGGCCGCGCCGGTCGAACACCATCGAGCGCTACACCGCCGTCGACTTCGAGGACCTCGTCGCCGCCTACGAGTGCCTGTTCGGGCCCCAGTGAGCGGACCGGGGCAGGCGTCGGAAAGGCCGGTGCCCCGCGTGTGGGCCGACTGGGGGCAACAGGACTCCGACGGACGGGTGTGGACCTTCGCCGGCGACAGCGACCAGCCCGACCAGCTCGACCGCGGGGTCCTCGTGCACGCCGGCCCCGCGGACGACGTGCGGCCGGCAGTGGTGGTGGACATGCTGGCCGAGCCGTGGCGCACCGTCGTCCTCCTGCAGGAGCTGACGCCCCAGGGCGAACGACCTCCATGAGCACGCGACCGAGCCGCCCGGGATCGGCGTGGACCTCCCGCTCGGTGACCAGCGGGCGGCTAGCCTGCGCCCATGCCGACCGAACGGGCCGCCGGCCGCCTGAGCGACGGCATGGTGCTGCTCGGGGTCCGCCTGCGTGAGATCCGCAAGGAGCGCGACGAGCGGCTCGAGGACGTGTCGGGGAGCGCGGGACTCACGGCGTCCTACCTGTCGGACCTGGAGCGCGGCACCAAGCTCCCGTCGCTGCCCACCCTGCTGGCGCTGGCCGACCACTACGGCGTGCTGGTGACCGATCTGCTCGCCGTCTACCCCTTCGGCGTGGCGACGCGGCCGCGGAGGGCGGGCATCAAGCCGCCGGCCGACGGACGCCGCCGAGTGGGCGGCTGAGCACCACCCCTCCTCCCGCGGGACCCGCGACCAACCGCAGCCCCGCCACTGCGCGGCGTCACGGCACACCAGGCCGGTCGGGGCGCCCAGCTCGCGACCGGTGGGCCCGTCAACCCGGGAGGAGGCCCCGCCACACGGCCCGCCGCACTCCCCCGCCCGCTGCCGCGTCTCCTGCACGCGGAACGCTTGCCACCGCCCGGACGGCGTGTCAGCGGATGGCAAAGGCCCGGGCCCGCAGTGACTGCGCGCACCGGACGACCGCCCCCTGCGGATCGGTCGGACGCCGGCATCCGGAGCACCACAGGCGCCTGGCGTGTGCCGTCGCACGCAGCAGGCTGCGCGCAGGTCGCCCGCTGCAGGCGCCGCCCGCGGCCTCCGTTCCAGGCGCGGGCATGCACCGGGGGTGCGGACGCCGTGGACGCAACGACCGGGACGGCGACACCGGCCCGTGAACAGGAGGAATGAGCACTGCGTGCACACGCATGCCAATACACACCTACCATTCGGCGCTGCGCGCACCGCAGTGCGCGCACGTCGACGGCGTGTAGTGCAGTGCCCGCCAGAATGGCGCTGCCACAGATCAAGCACAGCCCCGCAGACGCGCCGCTCACCGTTCTGCAGGGCGCTGCGCGCAGTTTCGCAGCGACGGCTGCAGTCGTGCACGCAGTGCGCGAACCCGGCTGCACGCAGTGCGGACACTTCGCTGACAGCGCACTGCCGCACCGCACTGCGTGCCGGTTCCGCGCGCTCTCATCGAGATGACAGGGCCGCTCTCCCACCCCGACCGCGACGCCCGTGCGCCCCTTTCCGACGGCCTGTCCGCGTGGACGGTCACCCGGATTGCGACATTGACACGACCCTTTTCCCGAGCCGACTCTGAACCGCGTTCGGGGATGCCTGCAGCCGGACAGCATCGGCACCCCGCGGAATGAGAAAGGTGGCGGAAATGGTGTCTGCGCCGCGACGAGCACTCCGTGCAGCGCGCTCGGGATCAGGTGGGGGCGGCCGGTCATGACCGTCGGCATGGCCGTCGCTTAGTACTGCAACGGCAGTTATGGCGGTGCCTGTCCGCGGGCTCGGTAGTGGGCGGCGCGGGCCTGGGCCTGGCGTCGTCGGCGCCACCAGGACCAGTCGGCGGTGTGGTCGAGGTCGGGCCGCGGTGTATGGATGAGGGTGTTGAGCAGGCGGCGGAGCTCGGGCACGGTCAGCGCGATGAGCTGCTCGGTTGCGGCTGCAGACCCCCCTTTTCCGCGCTGGCGCGGGTGGCACTCAGATAGGCGTGGGCGAGCATTGCCAGGGTGATGTGCCGATACCAGGCGGTGTAGTCCCGCACCTGGTAGGAGGCCAGCCCGGCCTCGTTCTTGGCCGCCT
>NZ_FPBA01000060.1 GCF_900116515.1 Geodermatophilus amargosae | reverse complement strand
CCCGCGCGCTCGAGCGCCGCCTTGATCGCGACGCCGCCGAGGTCGGCGGCGGAGAAGTCCTTGAGCGAGCCGAGGAGCCGGCCCATGGGGGTCCGGGCGCCGCTGACGATGACCGAGCGGGACATGCTGCCTCCAGGAGCGCGTCGCCGACGCTGGCGACCGCGGGTCGGGCCGCACCCGCAGAGGTGCACGGGCCACGGCGACAGGGCTTGCCGTGAGGATAGATCGGTTCTCCAACCGGGTCGACGCCCCCTCGGCGGGGTTCGGTTGGGCACGGCCGGGTAGGGCGCCAGGGAGATCGTCTCCGAGCCCCTGGAGGACCCGTGCCCCGCCTGACCGTCGGTACCGAGAACGGACAGCCCGTCGAGATCCACTACGAGGACCACGGCGCCGGCCGCCCGGTGGTCCTGATCCACGGCTGGCCGCTGTCCGGCCGCAGCTGGGAGGCCCAGGTCGGCCCGCTGGTGCAGTCCGGATTCCGCGTCGTCACCTACGACCGCCGCGGCTTCGGGAACTCCTCGCAGCCCTGGAGCGGCTACGACTACGACACCCTCGCCGCCGACCTCGACGCGCTGCTCACCAGCCTGGACCTGACCGACGTCGCGCTCGTCGGCTTCTCCATGGGTGGCGGCGAGGTCGTCCGGTATCTCGCTCGCCATGGCACCGCCCGCGTCAGCCGCGCCGTGCTGGCCGCCGCCGTCCCGCCCTACCTCTACGAGAGCGACGACAACCCCGACGGCGGTCTCGACGACGGCACGATCGAGCAGTTCCAGGCCGGCGTGGTCACCGACCGCCTCGCCTTCCTCGACGGCTTCACGAAGGACTTCTTCACCCCCGGCGGCTCGAGCCTGCTCAGGAGCCCGGCGGTGAGCGAGCCGCAGCGGCAGTACGCGCTGCAGATCGCCGCGTTCGCCTCGCCCAAGGGCACGCTCGACTGCATCACCGCCTTCGGCCGCACCGACTTCCGGGCCGACGTCGCCGCCGTGACCGTCCCGACCCTGGTCGTGCACGGCGACAGCGACGCGATCGTCCCGTTCGAGGTCAGCGGCAAGCGCGCGCACGAGGCCATCGCCGGCAGCGAGCTCGTCGTCATCGAGGGCGGTCCGCACGGCGTCAACGCCTCGCACCCGGAGGAGTTCAACCGCGCTCTGATCGGCTTCCTCGGCCGCTGAGCGGAACGTCCGGAGGGCCCGCCGCACATCGCGGCGGGCCCTCCGTCGTGTGAGAACCGCCACCTGCAGGAGTCGTCTCAGACGTCTTGCGTCAGGATGACGCGGTGACCGCTGACGACGCGACGACCGCCCCCGCGGGCCTGCCCGCCGGGCTGCTCACCACGATCGACCACGTGGGCATCGCCGTCCCCGACCTGGACGAGGCGATCGCCTTCTACGCGCAGGCCTTCGGCGTGCGGTCGGTGCACGAGGAGACGAACGAGGAGCAGGGCGTCCGCGAGGCGATGCTCGCCGTCGGCTCCGGTGACACCCGCATCCAGCTGCTCGCGCCGCTGACGCCGGAGTCCACGATCGCCAAGTTCATCGGCCGCTCGGGCCCGGGGCTGCAGCAGCTGGCCTTCCGCGTCGACGACGTCGAGGCGGTCAGCGCCACCCTCCGCGAGCGCGGCCTGCGGCTGCTCTACGACACCCCCAGACGCGGGACCTCCGACAGCCGGGTCAACTTCGTGCACCCCAAGGACGCCGGCGGCGTCCTCGTCGAGCTCGTCGAGCCCGCCCGCACCCCGCACTGACCCGGCCGGCCCCGCACCCGGACCACTGCAACACCCGCCGGTTACCGCTCGGTAACCTGCGCCCGTACCGCCCTCCGACCTCCGAGCCGACGAAGACCCGGGAGTGACACGTGGACGCCATCAGGGACGCCATCCTCGCCGACCAGCTGAGCGACATCGGCGGACTGCCGGTGCCGGAGTCCTACCGGGCGGTCCTCGTCCGCAAGGACGAGCA
>NZ_FPBA01000037.1 GCF_900116515.1 Geodermatophilus amargosae | reverse complement strand
ATCTTCGACGAGGCGATCACCCCGGTGCTCATCCCGCAGCGCAAGGGCGACCCGATCGAGTTCCGCGAGGACGAGGGCGTGCGCGCCGACACCACGGTCGAGACGCTGGCGAGGCTGAAGCCGGCCTTCGCCAAGGACGGCACCATCACCGCCGGTACCGCCTCGCAGATCTCCGACGGCGCGTGCGCGGTCGTGGTGATGAGCGCCGAGAAGGCCGCCGAGCTGGGCATCACCCCGATCGCCGAGATCGGCGCCCACGGCGTCGTGGCCGGCCCGGACGCCACCCTGCAGAGCCAGCCCTCGCGCGCGGTGCAGCGGGCGTGCGAGCGGGAGGGCATCGACCCCAAGGAGCTCGACCTCGTCGAGTTCAACGAGGCCTTCGCTGCGGTCGCGATCGTCTCGACGCGCGAGCTCGGGATCGACCCGGAGAAGGTCAACCCCAACGGCGGCGCCATCGCGCTCGGCCACCCGATCGGCATGAGCGGCGCCCGCGTCGTGCTCGACGTCGCGCTGGAGCTGCGCCGCCGCGGTGGCGGCGTCGGTGCCGCCGCGCTGTGCGGCGGTGGCGGCCAGGGTGACGCGCTGATCCTGCACGTGCCCGGGAAGTGACCCCTGCCGAGGCGCTCGGCGCCCGCACCTGCGGGCGGTCGGTGAGACGTTCTCGCTCCCGGTGACCGGCGCTACGCCCGTGCGCCGGCAGGCCCGCCAGGCGCAGGACGGGGGAACCGCCCACGACTCCTGGCCCGATCGGGTCGAGCCCCTGCGCACCGGGCTGCGCCACTCCCGTGCTCGACGTCATGCCGACGTCGCAACCGAGGAGCGCGTCCGCCCGTCTCCGTCCGGCCCCGCACCGAGGGGGCGTCGTCCGTGCCAGGTCCGGGACACCCCTGCACCCCGGGTCGCCGGGAGTCCGCCCGGTGACTCAAGGGGTCGAGAACCGCAGCGGCAGGCTGGTGAACCCACGCATGAGCCCGGAGGTCTCCGTGCCCGCTCCCGCGAGGCGGATCTCCGAGGTCCGGGCCAGGATCTCCTCCATCGCCAGCCGCATCTCCAGGCGGGCCAGGGGTGCTCCGTAGCACAGGTGGGCGCCGGCGCCGAACGCCAGGTGCGGGTTCGGTGACCTCTCGATGATACAGGCGCTCGGGTGCTCGAAGGTCTCCGGATCGAGGTCTGCCGCCGCGTAGTGGAGCGCCACGCGGTCGCCGGCCCGGATCGTGCGACCGTGCAGCTCGACGTCGTGCACGGCGGTGCGGGCGATCGACTGCAGCGGGGTCTCGATGCGGAGGAACTCCTCGACCGCGGTCGGGATCTTCTCCGGACGTCGACGCAGTTCCATCTGGATGTCCGGGTTCGTCGCCAGTCGGTACATCGTCGTGGCGAGGGCGTCAGCGGTGGTGGCGTGTCCCGCCACGAACATCTGGACGCCGATGTGGACCACCGTCTCCTCGCTCAGCGGCTGACCGTCGATCTCCGCCGCCAGGACGCCGCTGAGCATGTCGGTCTCCGGGTCCAGTGGCCGGGCCCTCCGCTCCGCGACGACCTCCGAGACGGCCGACTCGAACATCTGCCCGATCACGGCGTTGATCTTCTCGGGGTCCCAGCCCACCCGCTCGAAGCCGCGGAACTGCTCGACGAACTCGACGTGGGCGGAGTCGGGCAGGTTCAGCAGAGCGGCGAGTGCCCGGGCCGGCAACGGCTGGCACAGGCCCGTGACGATGTCGCCTTCGCCCGCTGCGAGCAGGGGATCGAGGTCCTCGACGACGAATGCCCGGATCGTCGGCTCCAGGCGCGCCATGGCGTCCTTCGAGACGTACCGGTTCAGCAGCCGACGGTACGTGGCGTGCTCGGGGGGGTTGAGCGAGATGGGGATCTGGTTGTCGAAGTCGGGCCACGCGATGATCGGCGCCCCGGAGGCGAAGGTGCGCGGCTGGCGGGCCGCCTCGCGGACGTCGGCATAGCGGGTCAGCGACCAGTAGCCGCCGTGCTCGTCGGACCAGGCGACCGGGCACTCCTCGCGCAGGCGCTGGTACTCGGCCAGACGCCGCACGGACCGGCCTCCACCGGCTTCCCTCGGCGCCCAGTCGGCGGGCCGGGCTCGACTGCTGGGGTCCGCGTGCTCCGTCATGTGGGGAGGCTAGCGGCCATGACGCAAAACACAACCGTTTGTTTACGTGCGACGCCGTCGCCGTCCCGCGCTGTGTCCCGACGCTCCGGATCGCCGCGACGAGCGCGCTCACCGATCGGTCAGCGCACTCGTCCGGGGCCGGGCCAGTGGGCGAGGACAGGCGCTGCGTCGGGGTCGCGCTCGACCGCTCCGTGCGGGAGCAGCGGCGCACTGAGCACCGCACCGGCGGCGAGGACGGCGGCCGACCAGCCGAAGACGGTCGTGGAGCTGCCGACCGAGGCCTCGAGCAGCGCCGCCGGGTCCGACGGGTCGACACCGACCTGGACGGGCCTGCGCGACCTCGTCCTGTGGAGCGTGTACCGGATGGCGAACGACCGTGGCCTGACCCAGGTCCTCACCGCAGCGGGCCACGGCCACCGGCGGCTCGACCGACAACGTGCGCGGCTCGACCCGCTGTTCGACGAGTGGGTCGCGCGCGCCCAGACGGCGGGGGCACTGCGTCCCGACGTCACGTCCCTCGACCTGATGATCGCCTTGACCCTGACCAGCCGGATCGGTGCTCCCGGCGACCCCGGGGCCCGCGAGCGTCACGCAACACTCCTCCTGGACGGACCGTCCGCCCACCGGGACTCCCCCACGGCAATGCCGGCACCGGCGACGACGGCGTCCGTTCGCGACGGCGGGGCCCGGCCCGACGATCCCGTCGCGGTAGTCAGACTCAAGGAATGTTGTAGCAACAACCTCTGATGTGTCAGAATGGTTGCCTCAGCAAGTTCTCGCGCCGAGGAGGTGGCCATGGACGCTCCCTGGCTGGACCGGCGGCAGCTGCGTGCGTGGGTCCGCTTCCGGGCGGTGCTCGAGCTGCTCCCCACCGCTCTGGACGCGCAGATCCGTCGCGACGCCGACGTCAACGAGTTCGAGTACCACGTCCTGGCGATGCTGTCCGAGACACCGGGTCGGACCCTGCGCATGACCGAGGTGGCACGGCGGACCGCCGCCACGCTCCCGCGGCTCTCGCACGTCGTGTCACGCCTCGAGGGCCGTGGCCTCGTGGAGCGCTGCGCCTGTCCCGAGGACCGTCGGGCCACCAATGCCCGCCTCACCGAGGCGGGATGGGCGAAGGTGCAGCAAGCGGCGCCCGGCCACGTGGCCACGGTGCGCCACCACGTCGTCGACGCCCTCACCGACGAACAGCTCGACCAGCTCGCGGCGATCGGTGACGCCCTCCTGGCCAGGTTGGACCCCCCGGGGGTCATGGCCGCGACCTACAGCCGCTACGACGGGGAGTCCGAACCCTCGGTCCCGCCGGTCGCACCGGCCGGACGGGCTGGTGCACCGCGTGACGGGCGGTCGGCCGTGATGTGAGGGGGGACCTCCCGGTTCCGTGCAGGAGCCGCCGAGGCTCCACCGGGACGCCCCCGACGGCGCGTCCACCGGAGCAACCCGCCACGACTCCCGCAGAGAGGCACACCGCATGACCTCCGTCCCGACCCGGCTCGCCGACGCCCTGTTCGCCCGGTTCCTCTCCACGGTCGCCACCCGCCTCGTCAGGCCGCCGTCCCTGTCGCTCACCAGCCGGGACGTCGCCCCAGCGGAGGCCGTCCAGGTCCCGACCCGCCACGGCGACGTGCGGTGCCTCGTCACCCGGGCCGCCGCCGGTGCGCCGCTCGCCGCGGGAGCCGCCGCCCCGCCCGTCCACGTCCACATCCACGGCGGCGCCTTCCTGCTCGGGGCGCCTCAGCAGGACGACCACCTGGTCCGCGGCATCGCCGGCGAGGTCGGTGCCACGGTGGTCAACGTCGACTACTCCGCGGGTGCGAACGCCCGCTTCCCCCGGGCCCACGAGGAGTGCTACGACGTCCTGCGCTGGGTGCAGCGCTCCGGGGACGCCATGGGCTGGGACGCCACACGCGTCTCCATCGGGGGCATCAGCGCAGGGGGCAACCTCACGCTCGGCGCGCTCGAGCTGGCCCGGCGCGGTGGCGACCCGGCACCGCGCGCGGCAGTCCTGGTCGTCCCCTCCGTCGACCAGACGATCCCGCCTGAGGCGTACACCTCCCCCCTGCCGCCGTCGACCGGCCGGCCCCACCGCCCCTTCGTGGGTCCCCGCCTGGTCCGGATCTCCCACGCGCACTACTTCGCCGACGCCGCGGGCCGGACGGACCCGCTGGCGTCCCCGCTGCTGGCCGGGGAGGGGATGGCGGCCCTCCCGCCCCTGCTCGTGGTGTCCGCCGAGCAGGATTCCATCCGCGCCCAGGACGAGCGCTTCGTCGAGAAGGCACGGAGCATGGGCGTCCCGGTGTCCTACCACTGCATCGCCGGGGTCGACCACGGCTTCCCCCAGAGCTCGAGGGAGCAGGACGAGGCCGCGGTGCGGGAGCTCGCGGACCTGGTGCGCGGTCACCTGATCGAGCACCTCTCCTGAGGAGCCCGCGGCCATCGGCGCCGCGGATGACCGCGCATGGGCAGGAGTCATTTCCGCTCCTCCCGCGTCCTGAGCAGACTCGGCACCGCAGTGGCGCCGGTCACCAGGGACCCGGCGCGCCGTTCTCCGGGGGTCCTGCGTGACGTCGTCCGCCGCCGTGGCCGCTCCCCCGTCCTCGGCCGCGCTCGAGGTGCTCTCCGGCCTCCTGCGCGACGCCGTCCTGCTCGCGGGGCGGGGAACCGCCTCGCAGGCCGACGTCGACATCGCGATGCGCCTGGGCGCCGGCCACCCCGCCGGCCCGTTCGAGGTCCTGGCGTCCCTCGATCCCGACCGGCGCAACAGCCTCGGCCTGCCCGGTGCGCTCCCGGAGGCGCCGGCGTCCGGCCCGACGGCCGCGCCCGCCGACGATGGCTGGACCGGCCCGGTCGGCGTCCTGGGCACCGGGCACATGGCGGGCGGCATCGTCGAGGCGGTCGCCCGCAGCGGCCGGCCGGTCCGGGTGCTGTCCCGCTCGGAGGCGTCGGGCGCCCGACTGCTCGGCACGCTGGGGAAGAGCCTCGACCGCGCCGTCTCCCGCGGCCGGCTCGACGAGGCCGCCCGCGCCGAGGTGCTCGGCCGGGTGTCGGTCACGCACGACGCGGCCGACCTGGCCGGCTCCGACGTCGTCGTCGAGGCGGTCGCCGAGGACCTCGCCGTCAAGGCCGCCGTCCTCGGGGCGGTCGATGCCGCCCTGCCGCCGTCGCTGCCGCTGGCGACCAACACCTCGTCCTTCCGCGTCGGCGACCTGCGTCCGTCGGTGACCTCCGGCCGGCCGGTACTGGCCCTGCACTTCTTCAACCCCGCCCAGGTGATGCAACTCGTGGAGGTCGTCGTCCCCGACGACGTGCCGGACGCCGCGGGGCTGCGGACCACCGCGGGTGCCTGGGCCCGCGACCTCGGCAAGACGCCGGTCACGTGCGCGGACTCCCGCGGGTTCGTCGTCAACCGGCTGCTGATCCCGTTCCTCAACGACGCGGTGCGGCTGCACGAGCAGGGCACGCCCGCTGAGGACGTCGACGACCTCCTGCGCACCGGCGCCGGGCACCCCATGGGGCCGCTGGCGCTGGTCGACCTCATCGGCGTCGACGTCACCGTGGCCGCGCTGGAGTCGATGGCCGCCGTCGAGGACGACCCGCGCATCCGCCCCGCCGCCGCCCTGACCGACCTGCTCGCCGCCGGGCGGCTCGGCCGCAAGACCGGCGCCGGCTTCCACAGCTACTGAGAGGACGGGCGTGACCGACCCCACCGCGACCTGGACCGCACTGATCAGCCGCTACTACGACGGCTGCAGCGCCGGCGACGTCGACCTGATGCTGCAGACGCTGCACCCCGACGTCGTGCACTGGTTCCTGGCTCCCAACGCCGGCTCGAAGCCTGTCGAGGGCGCTGAGCACCTGGCCCGCTACTGGCGCAAGGTCACCGTCATGCTGCAGGCCCGCTGGGTGGTCGACAGCATCTGCGCCACCCCGGAGCAGGCGGTCATCGAGTGGACGATGTGGTGGCTGCCCGAGGGCGCGACCGAGCGGGTCGCCACCCGCGGCGCCGAGTGGTTCACCGGCCGGGACGGACTCATCCGCGAGATCCGCAGCTACTACCAGATGCGCCCGCAGACCACCGAGCTCGACGGCTTCCCCTACGCCGAGCGCGGCTACTCGGTGCCCGGCGCCGAGCGCAGCACGATCCACCCCGACGCCGAGCAGTACGGCCCCGGAGGCACCGCATGAGCGCCGTCGACACCACCCGGGACGGCGCCGTCGCGACCGTCACGCTCACCCGGCCGGACAAGCTCAACGCCCTGGACCGGGCCACCCGCTGGGAGCTCATCGGTGCGCTGCGCGCTGTCGCCGCCGACACCGGTGTCCGCGCCGTGGTGCTCACCGGCACCGGCCGGGCGTTCTGCGTCGGGCAGGACCTCGCCGCCGTCGAGGAGCTCGAGCACGCCGACGAGACCGTCGCCGGCTCCTACAACCCGATCGCGCAGGCCATCGCCGGCATGCCCAAGCCGGTCGTCGCGGCGGTCAACGGCCTGGCCGTCGGCGCCGGGTTCGGGCTGGCGCTGGCCTGCGACCAGCGCCTGGCGTCGGACACCGCGTCCTTCTCGTGCGCGTTCTCCAAGGTCGGGCTGGTGCCGGACACCGCCGCCTCCTGGTACCTCGTCCGCGAGCTCGGCTACACCCGGGCGTTCCGGCTGGCGGCCACCGGCCGCACGGTCCGCGCGGCCGAGGCGCTGGACCTCGGGCTGCTCGACGAGGTCCTCCCGGCCGACGCCCTCGCCGACCGGGCCCACGAGCTCGCCCGCGAGCTCGCCTCCGGCCCCGCCCTCGCCCTCGCCCTCACCAAGCGCCAGTTCCGGGCGGTGTGTGAGGTGTCCTTCGAGGCGGCGCTGGCGATCGAGGCCCGCCACCAGGGCGAGGCGGCCGCGCACCCCGACCACGTCGAGGGACGGACGGCGTTCGCCGAGAAGCGCGCGCCCCGCTGGGGATGACCGCCCCGGCGGTCTGGCACGCGCACGGCCTCTGGCACATCGCGTGGTGCTGGGACGCCGTGCGCGGGGAGCTCACCGGGCGCGGCGTGGACGGCGTCGCCGTCGGGCTGCCGCTCACCGACCTCGCCGCCGACGTCGCGGCGACGCACGACGCCCTGGACGCCCCCGGCCGTCCGGCCGTCCGTGCTGGTCGCGCACTCCTACGGCGGCGCTGTGGCCAGGGCTGCCGGCACCCATCCGCTGGTCCGCGAGCTGGTGTTCGTCGCCGCGTTCCCGCTGGAGGGAGGCGAGTCGGTGAGCCGGACGCGATCGACTGGCGGGGCGTGGCCTCGTCCTCCGCCGTCCGTGCGGCGGACCGGGTGGTGCACCCCGAGCGGCAGCGCGCCATGGCCGCCCGCGCCGACCGGCTCGTGACGTGGCCGTGTGGCCACAATCCAAGGGCCAACCAGCCGGCGGGAGTCGCGGATCCCATCGCCGGCCGGGTGCGTGCCCTGGCTACGGGTTGACCGGCGCCGTTACCGGATTCCCCGGAGGTGCACCGAGATCCGGAGCACCGGCTCGGTCAGCATCCGGTCCACGGGGCCGGTGACGGCCTCGTGGATGACGGCGGTGGTGCCACCGATCTCGTCAGCGACCCGCTGCGCGGCGAGTGCGGCGCCGACGCCGCTGCCCGCACCGGTGACCACGGTGACGGTGTCCTGCAGCTGCACGTCTCAGTCCTCCCGGTGGATGCGGCGGCGGCCGCGCGGGACCGGCAGCGGGTCGGGTCCGGGCACGAGGCGGTTCTCGATGGACCCGAGCTCCTCGACCTCCATGCGGACGACGTCGCCGACCCGCAGCCAGTCCGGGGCGGTGTCGGGCTGCGTCCGCTTGATCTCGGCGAGGCAGCCGGTGCCGCAGGTGCCCGACCCGAGGACGTCGCCGGGACGGACGACGGTGCCCCGGGAGGCGTGGGCGACCAGCTCGGCGAAGGACCAGGCCATGTTGGACGTGAGGTCGCCGCCGACGCGCTCGCCGTTAAGCCGCACCTCGGTGCGCAGCGCGAGACGGCCGTCCACGACGCGGTCGGCGACCTCGTCGGCCGTCACCAGCCAGGGGCCGAGGGTGATCGCGGCGTCCTTGGACTTCGACGGCCCCATGGGGAAGCGGAACTCGTGCACCTGCAGGTCGCGGGCCGACCAGTCGTTGAACAGGGTGTAGCCGACGATGTGCCCGGACGCCTGCTCCGACGTCAGGTCCGACCCGGCCCGCCCGACGACGGCGGCCACCTCGAGCTCGTAGTCGTACTGCGTGACGTAGGGCGGCATCCGCACGTCGCCGAAGGGGGCGACGACCGAGGCCGGGTTGGAGAAGTAGAACAGCGGCATCTCGTACCACTCGTCCGGCGGCGGCGCCCCGGTGAGCTCGGCGAGGTGCGCCTCGTAGGTGAGGAAGTCCCGGACGCTCGGCGGGTCCAGCAGCGGCCCGATGGCCGCCTGCCCGAGCTCCAGGACCTCCGCGGAGCGGGCCGCCTGCCGGGCGGCGTCGGCGAGCGCCTCCTCGCCGCCCCGGATCACGTCGAGCAGCGTCGGGCCGGCGTCCAGCAGCCGGACGACGCCGTCGGTCATGGAGCCGTCGAGGACGCCGACGCGCGGGCCGTCCGGGGTGAGCAGGGTGGTCAGCCGCACCTCACTTCACCGCCACGGGATTGACCGGGGAGCCGACGGCGTGGGTGAAGGGCAGCGGCTGCGCGGAGAGGAAGAACTCGTAGACCCCGTCGGTGGCGCAGTCGGCGGCCAGGGCGTCCAGGTCCCACATCTCCCCCAGCAGCAGGCCGATGTGCGGCAGCGCCACCTGGTGCAGCGGCTGCATGGCGCCCGGCCACTCGTTGGGCCGGACCTCCACGCCCCAGGTGTCGGTGGCCACGGCGGCGATCTCGGTGCCCTGCAGCCAGCCGGCCGTCTCGAACGACAGGCCCGGGGCGGGCCCGCCCGCGTAGCCGCCCCAGCCCTCGCCGGCGGCCAGCCGCCGGCGGACCCGGGTCAGCTGACCGGTGCGCACCAGCACGATGTCGCCTCGGCGGACCTGCGAGCTGTCCCCCTGACGGCGGATCGTCTCCTCCAGGTCTGCGCTGGTGATCGGGCAACCGTCGGGCAGCTCCCCGTCCTCGCCGAGAGCCCGGCCGACGTCGAGCAGCACACCGCGGCCGACCACCGGCGCGGCCAGGTTCTCGATGCCGGTGACCTGGTCGCCCTCGCCGGTCACCACCTCGCGGGCGACCCGGCCGTTCCACGCCACTCCGTGGTCGAAGACGTGCCCGAGACCGTCCCACTGCGTCGAGCACTGCAGCGGCATGAAGACGACGTCGTCGGCGACGGAGAGGCCGTGCGGCAGCCCCATCTGCTCGGCGGTCTCCATGCCGGTGGACGTCATGGTGTGTACCGGGTTCACCCGGCGCTTCCAGCCGAACTGGGGACCGTCGGTGTCGAAGGGCAGCGAGAGGCTGAAGGAGTCGCCCCGGCGGACCAGCGCGGCGGCGGCGGCGCGGGTGGCGGCGTCGAGGTGGTTGACCGTGCCGAGCGCGTCGTCGGCACCCCACCGGTTCCAGTTGCCGAAGCGCTTCGCGGAGTCCGCGATCGCGGCCTCGGGGTCCTCGCCGAACTCGGCGGTGATGTCGTATCCGTTCACAGGTCCAGTCCCAGGAGTCGGGCGGCGTTGCCGCCGCGGATGGCGTCGGTGGTGGCGGCGTCGAACCCGGCCGCCTCGAGGCGGTCGACGGGGTCCTCGACGCCCATGTCGAAGGGGTAGTCGCTGCCGAGGGTCACCTGGCTCGCGCCCATGACCGAGACCAGGTGGCGCAGCTGCTCGGGGGCGTAGACGAGCGAGTCGACCCAGGTGCGGCGCAGCAGTTCCGACGGCGGTGCTTCGGTGGTGCGGGCGTCGCCGCGGGCGGCCCAGGCGTGGTCGGCGCGGGTGACGTAGCTCGGCAGGTACCCGCCGCCGTGCGCGGACCAGATCCGCAGGCCGGGGTGGCGCTCGAGCAGACCGGAGAAGACAATCCGGGACAGCGCCAGCGCCGTCTCGGTCGGGTTGCCCACGGAGTTGAACAGGTAGTAGGCGTTCAGGCGCTCGCCGAGCGTGCAGCCCCACGGGTGGATGAACACGGCGGTGTCGAGCTCCTCGGCGGCGGCCCAGAAGTCGGCGAGCGAGGGGTCGTCGAGCTCGCGTCCCGGGCCGGCCGCGGTCGAGATCTGCACCCCAAGCATGCCGAGGTCGCGCACCGCCGTCTGCAGCTGACCGACCGCGAGGTCGGGGTGCTGCAGCGACACGGTCCCGATCGGCAGCAGCCGGTCGGGCTGCTGCCCGCAGGCGGCGACGACGCCCTCGTTGGTGGTGGCCACGATCCGCGCGGCGAGGTCGCGGTCGGCCCAGGCGTGCGGCAGCGGGGTGGCGCTGACCGCCTGCACGTCGACCCGGGCGGCGTCCATCGCGGCCAGCCGCAGGCCGGGGTCGGTCAGCCGCGGCGCGAGCTCGGCGATGTGCCGCATGTTGTAGGCCAGCGACTCCGGCCCCAGCGTGGCGGCGTCGACGCCGCGCTGCCGGGCCAGGCCGGGCTCCCCCTCCAGCAGCGCGTCGACGGCGGGGACGGCCACGTGCGCGTGGACGTCGATGGCGGGGGTGCTCATGCGGGCGCGCTCGTGAGCTGCGCGATTCGCCCCATGAGCGCGGGCACGTCGCCCTGCTCGTGCGCGAGCTGCCAGCGGGCGAGCTGCAGCGATGCCTCGACGACCTCGCGCACCCGCGGCAGCCGGCGCGCGGCGAAGCCGGCGAGCAGGTCGTCGTCGAGGTCGTCCGCGCCGGTGAGGACCTCGGCGAGGACGGCGGCGTCCTCCAGGCCCAACGCCGCGCCCTGGGCGAGGGTCGGCGGGCAGGTGTGCACGGCGTCGCCGACCAACACGACCCGGCCGCGGTGCCACGGCGCGTCGAGCAGGTGCTCCTCGAACCATGTGTAGTGGATCGCCGAGGGGTCGTCGATCGAGGCGAGGATCTCCCGCCACGGGCCGCCGTAGGCGCCGGCCAGCCTGCGGACGATGGCGAGCTTCTCCTCGTCGGTGACGGTGGTGCGGTCCTGCGCGTCCTCGACGAGGAACGCGTACAGGGACTCCTCCGACGTCGGGGTGTAGCCGGCGATGTAGCAGGGGCCGCCGTAGACGGCCTCGGAGCTGACCACCTCGGCCGGCCGCGGGGCGAACACCCGCCAGATGCCCATGCCGACCGAGCGGGTCTCCAGCGGGACGTCGAGCAGGCGGCGTGTCCAGGAGCGCAGCCCGTCGGCGCCGACGACGAGGTCGTAGCGGCCGGTGGAGCCGTCGGTGAACCGGACGTCGACGCCGGAGTCGTCCTGCGTCAGCTCCTGCAGCGTCGTGGAGAACCGGACCTCCACCCCGGCCCGCTCGGCCCGGCCCACGAGGACGCGGGCCAGGTCGGGGCGGTACATGCCCATGCTGGCAGGCAGGTCGGGCCCGCCGGAGCGGTGCTCGGCGACGCGGGCCACCACGGTGCCCGCCGGGTCCGGCGCCCGGATCACCAGCTGGTCCGCGGCATAGCCGAGCGCGAGGCACTCGTCGAGCACGCCGAGCTGCCGGAGCACCCGCAGGGCGTTGCCCTGCAGCGTGATCCCGGAGCCCAGGGCGGTGACGTCGGGCGTGATCTCGACGAGGTCGACGCTCACGCCGGCGTCGGCGAGCAGGGTGGCGGTGGCGGCGCCGACGGCACCGCCACCGACCACGAGGACGTTCTGCACGGCTGCCATGGGAGGACTCCTCCGTCCGGTCGGGCGGGTCAGACGGGCGGCGCGACGAACAGGCCGCGGTCGACGTCGTTGAAGCTCTCCTTGGCGACGAGCTCCTCGAACGGGTTGGCCGTCCCCCACTGGTCCTGGTTCTCGGGCTTCGAGACGTCGTAGACGCTGGGGTGCCAGGCGTCCTCGTCGAGCTCCTCCAGCTCGGTCGTGTACTCGATGGTGTTGCCGTGCGGGTCGAGGAAGTAGGAGAACGTGTTGTCCCCGGCCATGTGCCGGCCCGGGCCCCACACCATCCGCGTGCCCGCACGCAGCAGCCGCCCGGTGCCGCGCATGTACTCGTCGAGGCCGCGCATCTCGAAGGAGACGTGGTGCAGCGAGACGTGCGGGCCCTTGGCGATGGCCATGCTGTGGTGCTGCGGGTTGCAGCGCATGAACTTCATCAGCTCGCCGGCGTAGGGGTGGATCAGCGAGTCCGAGAGGGCGAAGTCCAGGTGCTGCTCGTAGAACGCCTGGGTGCGGTTGGGGTCCGGGGAGTTGATGACGACGTGCGACAGACGCACCGGGATGGCCTCGCGCTCCTCGATCCTCCGGTGCTGCCGGGTGGCGACGTCCGCGGAGACCTCGATCGTGCGGCCGTCGACGTCGAAGAAGCGGAAGCCGTAGCCGCCGCCGGCGGTCTGCAGGACGTCGGGCTCGCTGACCAGCTGCACCCCCGCGGTACCGAGCCGCTGGGCCAGGGCGTCGACGTCCTCGCGGGACCCGGCGCCGTAGGAGATGAGGTCGAGGCGCTTCTCGGCGTCCTTGCGCAGCCGCACGACGTACTGCTCCGGCGAGCCCTCGGCGGCGAGGAAGACGAGCCCGTTCTCCTCGGCGACCGGGGTGAGACCCCACAGGGTCGTGTAGAACTCGCGCTGCTTGTCGAAGTCCGGCACGGCCAGGTCGACGTGCCGCAGGTGGGTGATCAGCCGGTCGGTCATCGTGGTGCTCCTGTCAGTCCTGCTCAGAGATGCAACGGTTGGCCTGGGCGCCCAGGCCGGTGATGGTCGAGTCCATGACGTCGCCGGCGCGCAGCAGCCGGCCGCGCGGGAGGCCGTTGCCGGCCGGGCTCCCGGTGAGCACGAGGTCCCCGGGCAGCAGGGTCGCCACCGTCGAGCAGTGGGCCACGATCCGGGCGACGTCGAAGAGCATGTCCTTGGTGGACTCGTCCTGCATGACCTCGCCGTTGAGGCGCAGCGTCAGGCGCAGGTCGGACGGGTCGGGCACGGCGGTGCGCGGGACGAGGGCCGGGCCGGTGGGCAGGAAGGTCGGCGAGTTCTTGGCCGCCAGCCAGTCGGCACCGAGGGCCGGGGCGTCCCGGCGGAAGATCCGCTCGCGCAGCGTCAGGTCGTTGACGATGGTCCAGCCGGCGACGACGTCGAGCGCGTCGTCCGGGGACACCCGGCGGGCGCGGCGGCCGATGACGGCGGCGAGCTCCAGCTCCCAGTCCGGCTGCTGACCGTCGAGCGGGAGGACGACGTCGTCGTAAGCCCCGCAGATCGCGCTGGGCAGGCCCTGGAAGACGTAGGGCGGGTGCTGCAGGCGCGTGTCCATCTCGGCCACGGCGTCGGCGCGGACCTGCTCGACGGTGCGGCCGTCGGAGCCGTCGGCGTGCGCGACCGCGATGTCGATGACGTGGGTGCGGTAGTTCGCGCCCGCCTGGAACACCTGCCGCGGCTCCACCGGGCTCAGCACGTGCAGACCGGCCAGGGGCCGCCAGCCGTCCGCCGTGCGGGCTGTCTCGTCGAGCACCGGCAGGACGTCGTCCCAGCGGTCGAGCAGGTCTCCGGTGTCCCGGGGCGACCCGAGGGCGCTCGATCCGCAGAGATCGAGCACGCGGTCGCGGGACACCAGGGCCGGGAACACCCGGTCGCCGTCGGCGAGGCGCGCGAGCGCCCAGTCTCCGGCGTGGTCGATGAGCTGGGTCACGCTGGCTAGCATCAGCGCCCGCCCCGGTCCGGCGGAAACGACGGATCCGTATGGACGGGCATCCAGCCCTGTGATGGCCCGGACCACAGAGGAGCGCCGTGGAGCTGCCGAGCCTCGACCTCAACCTGGTCGTGGTGCTGCACGCCCTGCTCGAGGAACGCAACGTCACCCGCGCCGGGGAGCGGGTGGGGCTCAGCCAGCCCGGGACCAGCGCAGCGCTGGCCCGGCTGCGTCGGCACTTCGACGACCAGCTGCTCGAGCGGGTGGGCGGCGCGTACCAGCTCACCCCGCTGGCGCAGGCGCTGCGGGGCCAGCTCGGTGCGACCTTGGCACAGCTGCAGGGGGTGCTCGCCGCCCAGCCGCGGTTCGACCCGGCCGCCACGGACCGCCGTTTCGTCGTCGCCTGCTCGGACTCGGTGCTGGCCGTCCTGGGGCCGCCGCTGGTCGCGGCGGTCACCCGCGAGGCGCCGTCGGCGAGCCTGGACTTCCGGTCACTGGACGCACGGGTGACCACCGACCCCCTGGCCCTGCTGCGCGACGTCGACCTGCTCGTCGTCCCGCGAGGACTGTTCGCGCTGCCCGACGTCCCGAGCGTGGAGCTCTACCGGGACCGGTGGATCTGCGCGACCTGGCGCGGCAACGCCGCCGTCGGCGACCGGCTGTCCCTGGAGGACGTCGCGCGGGCGCGCTGGGTGATGCCGTTCCAGCAGCTGCTCATGTCCTCCCCCGCCGACGCCGCGCTCGCCGCACTCGGCGTCGACCGCCACTGCGCCGTGCGGGTCGAGTCCTTCAGCGTGCTCGACCGGCTGGTGGTCGGCACGGAACTGCTGGTGCTCTTCCACGAGCGGCTAGCCGGTGAGCTGACCGCGCGCGACCTGCGGGTGGTCGAGCTGCCGGTGCAGCTGCCGCCGATCACCGAGACGGCGTGGTCGCACCCCAGCCGCCGGCTCGACCCGGGCCACCGGTGGCTGGTCGAGGTGGTCACCGGCGTGGGCGCCGGGCTGGGTCAGCCGACGGCGTCCGCCAGCAGGTAGCGGACGGCGGTCTCCCCCAGGTCGGCGACGAACGCGTCGTCGTCGACCGGCGCGGGTGTGGCGAACCCGGGGCCGTAGGCGACCCGGATGACCGAGGTGGCGAAGACGGTGCCGAAGCAGGAGCGGACGGCGGCCTCCGGGTCGGAGTGACGGATCGCCTCGCGCGCCCGCAGCACGACCGTCACGAAGCCGTCCCCGAGGGCCTGGCTGTAGCGGGATCCGCGGCGGCGGACCTCGGCGTGCGAGGCCGAGACGAGCACGACCGCCCTCAGGAAGCGCTCGTGGCGCAGGGAGATCCCGACGGACTCCGCGACCGCCGCGCGGACCAGGTCGGCCGGTGCGAGCCCCGCCCAACGCTGCTCGTCGGTGAAGACCTCCTGGCCGGCCTGGAGCCGGGCCACGCCGTGCTCGTAGACGGCCAGGAGGAGCGCGTCCTTGGTATCGACCCGCGCGTACAGGGCCCGCGGTGCCACGCCGGCCCGCTCGCAGACAGCGGCGATGGTGAAGGCGTCGTAGCCGCCGTCCTCGAGCAGGGCCACCCCGGCATCGAGCACGCGCCGCCACGCCTCCCGGCTGCGCCGCTGCTGCGGCGGCCGCACCTCGGACGAGACCTCCGCTGGTGAGCCCACGCCGTCATCCTCCCGCTCTCCGAGACGCGTCCCGGACCGTGGCCCTTGACACAGCGGTGAGCCGGGCCACATCCTTCCTGTCAGTAGAGCGTAGTGCGCACTACGGTCCTAGTCCCCAGGAGTCCCCGTGCTAATCGTCCTCGGCAGCGCCACGGCCGCCCCCGGTCGTCGCCACGAGCTCGTTGACGCCGCCCGCGCCGTCACCGCCGCCACCCGCAGCGACGACGGCTGCCTCTCCTACGTCTTCGCCGCCGACCTCGACGACCCCGACGTCGTGGTCAGCGTCGAGGTCTGGCGCGACCAGGCGGCACTCGACGCACACATGACCCACGACCACACCCAGCGGTTCATCGCCGCGGTCGGCGGCCTGCAGGCCGGCGAGCCCTCGATGTCCTTCCACACCGTCCCCGACCCGGCCTGAGCCGGCTGCCCACCCAGGAGATCCTGCGATGACCACCTCTCCGCGCGGCCGCGTCGCCGTCCTCGGCGCCGGCCCGGCCGGCATGGCCGCCGCCCTCGGCGCGCTGAAGGCCGGCCACGACGTCGTCGTCTACGAGCGCTACCGCGAGGCCCGCCCGGCCGGGAACATCCTCAACCTCTGGCCGCCGCCGCTGAAGGCCCTGCGCTCCCTCGGCGTCGACACCACCGACCTCGGCGCACCCACCCACTCGGAGTTCCGCAACGTCCGCGGGAAGGTGCGCGTCGACGTCAAGCTCGACCGCGACGTCCAGGAGGCGTTCGGCGGCGGCTTCATCGGCCTGCTGCGGCCGGAGCTGTACGAGCGGATGCTCGCCGCCATCCCCGACGGCGTCATCCGGTTCGGGCAGCAGGTCGAGCGGATCGAGCAGGACGACCGCGCGGTCACCCTGCACTTCGCCGACGGCTCCACTGCCGAGCACGACGTGCTCGTCGGCGCCGACGGCATCGACTCCCTCGTCCGGCGCACCCTGTGGGGCGACGCGCCCAAGCGCGAGCACCGGCTGCACATCTTCGGCGGGTTCACCTTCGCCGAGGTCGAGGGCACCATCCCGAACAAGTGCGTCCTCACCCACAGCAGGACCGTGCAGGGCAGCTGGACGTCGATCCGCCACCACGGCCGCGACGGCCACCAGTGGTGGGTGCTGACCGCCACCGACCCCGACGCGCCCGCGCCGGCCGACCTAAAGGCGGCGGCCAGGGAACTGGCCGCCGAGTTCCCGGCCCCGCTGCCGGGACTCGTCGCCGCAACCGAGCCGGGCGACGTGCAGCGCTGGGTGCTGCGCGACCGGCCTGCTCTCCGGCAGTGGTCGAAGGGGCGGGCCACGCTCGTCGGGGACGCCGCGCACCCCACCTCGCCGTACGCGGCCTACGGCGCGGGCATGTCGATCGAGGACGGCTACTTTCTCGGTGTCGCGCTCCGGGGGGTCGACCTCGCCGACGCCGCCGCCGTCGCGCGGGCGCTGCAGGCCTACGAGGACCCGCGCAAGCCGCACACCGCCAAGCAGGTCCAGATGGCCTGGATGCTCGGCAAGGTCTTCCACCACGCCCCCGCGCCCCTGCGGCCGCTCCGCGACTTCGTCTTCGACCACACGCCGTTCCTCCAGAAGGTGGCCGGCGACTCCAACCCGCGCGAGATCAACCAGCAGCTCGCCCTGATCGAGGACTGACGAGGTCCCCTCACCCCTCGCTCGCCGCGAGCAACCGAGAGGTACCGGACCCCGCGCCGGAGCGTCCATTCGCCGGAGCGGCCCACGTGGCGGGCGGCGCACGACGGGAGACGACGGCGACGTGGTCTCCGGCGTCGGCGTGACGGTGACCGACGCGGCTGGGGTGCGCCCGGCCGTCACCCGAGCGCTGACGCCGGTACCACTGCGCTGAGGCGCCGGTCCTGCGGCGAGCGCCGTCCGCGCGGGGGCCGGGACCTCGAAGACCCAGCGGAGTGCAGCGAAGCGGGCCAGTCCGAACGCCCCGGTGACGACGGCGACCACGGCCAGGTGGGCCACGGGACCGCCGGCCGGAGCCAGTGCGTCGTACTGCGCGAGAGCCACCGATGTCGCCACGATCCCGGCGAGGGCGAGCCCGCCGCCCTCCCACTGCGCCCGCGACCAGGTCACCCGGCCGCCGGCCCGGAAGGTGAGCCGGCGGTGGAGCTCGTTGGCCAGGGCGGAGGACGCCAGCGCGCCGACGAGGTTGGCCGGCTGGCTGCCGAGACCCTCGAGCAGGACGAACAGGACGCCGTACAGGACGTTGGCGACACCGCCGACGGCCACGAACCGGGCGAACTGTGCTCCTGCGTCGCCCCGCAGCAGCCGGTCGAGCAGCGGTCGGGCGGTCGGCTTGTCCACACGTCGATCGTGGTGAACGGCGGGCCGCGGGTCGTCGTCCGGGCGGACCCACTGCCCCTACTGCGGACGCAGTAGGTCCGCGAGCTACTGCGGGTGGATGCCGGCGCGGATGGCCAGGGTGACCAGCTGCGCCCGGTCGCGGGCTCCGACCTTGACCATCGCCCGGTTGGCGTGGGTCTTGACGGTGAACGGTGAGAGGAAGAACTGCTCGGCGATCTGGGCGTTGTCCAGGCCGGTGACGATCGCGCCCACGACCTCGCGCTCGCGAGGGGTCAGCTCGGTGAACCGGGAGGCCAGCGCCGGATCGACGGCGATGACCCGCTGGTCGACGACGTGATCGACGACGGCGTCGACGGCGCCGGACGAGAGGGCGCGGGCACCCGCGGCGACCTGGACGATGGCGCCGGTCAACTCGCTCGGGCCGGCCCCCTTGCTGAGGAACCCGTCGGCGCCGGCGCGCAACGCGGCCAGCACGTTGTCGTCCTGGTCGAAGGTGGTCAGCACCAGGATGCGCAGCTGCTCCGGCGGCCGGGTGAGCCGGATGCGGCGGGTGGTCTCCACGCCGTCGATGCCGGGCATCCGGATGTCCATGAGCACGACGTCCACCTCGAGGCCCTCGAGGTCGCGCAGAACTGCCAGGCCGTCGGCGGCCTCGGCCACGACCTCGAGGTCGGGGTGGGCGCCGACGATCGTGCGCAGACCGGCGCGGATCATCTCATGGTCGTCCACCAGCATCACGCGGATCACCGCAACGCCCCCTCCGCCACCGGCAGCACCGCGCGCACGCGGAAGCGCCCGCCGTCCGTGGACACCTCGAGTCGGCCGCCTGCGGCCGAGGCTCGTTCACGCATGCCGACGAGCCCGCGTCCTCCGCCCTCCGTCGCATCGCCGACGGCGTTGGCCACCTCCACCTCGACGGCGGAACCGGTGACGTCGACCGTCAGCCGGATCGGCCCCGTGCCGTGTCGCTGGGCGTTGGTGAGCGCCTCCTGCGCGATGCGGTACACAGCTGCGCTGACCTGCGGCGGGAGCTCCCGCGACAGGTCGCCGACCCGCGCTCGCACGTCCATCCCCGCCGCCCGGAGATCCTCGACCAGATCGGGGAGGCCGGTGTGGCTGGCCGCCGGGCTCGTCGCGTCCTCGTCCCGCTCGGAGCGCAACACCTGCAGGATCTCCTGCGTCTCGGCCAGCAGCGACTTGACGCTGCCCCGCGCCGCCTCCAGATGCCCTCGGGAGGCATCGGCCCCCGCCGGGAGCCGCACCTCCGCCGCGCCGAGGTGCATACCGAGGACGGCGATCTCGTGGCCGAGGGTGTCGTGGAGGTCGCGGGCGATGCGGAGCCGCTCCTCGGCGACGCTGCGCTGCACCGCGGCGTCGCGGCCGGCCACCGCCTCGCGGGTGGTCTGCTGCAGTGCCGACCAGTACTGGCGCTGGCCGCGGATGGCGCTGCCGGCGGCTGCAGCGGCCAGTGCGCTGGCACCGGCGATGTAGGCGACCGGGTCGGTGAGCCCGAAGCTGCCGGCCGACAGTCCCAGCGCGAGGAAGTCGGCCGCGCCGACGACGAGGCCGGTGAGCAGGCCGGACAGGCCGCGCAGGGCGAGCAGGAACGCCCCGAACATCGACACCTGCCACTGCACGACCGGGTCGGCGCCCAGGGCGCCGGTGACGAGCGGCGCCGCGGCGAGCAACACCAGACCGGCGAGCGGAATGCAGTAGCCGGCCACGACGCCGGCAGCGCTGACCAGCAGCCCGACGATCCCGCCGACCGGGTGCCCGTGGAAGGGCAGCGTGGCCGCCCCGACGGCCAGCGCGGCGGTGATGACGAACGGAGTGCTGATCTCCAGCGCTCGCGGCCGGCGCATCCAGAACGGCGCTCGCGGGACCTCCGGCGGGTGCGGGGATGGCCGCGTCACGTCCCGATCCTCGCACCGACCGCCGCAGGTAGCGGGAGCGCTGCGGCGACAACGGATCCGCCGGCGGCGGGCGTCTGGACCTGCAGCGTCCCACGGGCCGCGCGCAGCGCCCCGTCGGAGCGCACGAGGTCCTCCGCGGTCACCGACCCTGCGGGCCGGCTCACCGGGGTCTGCGCGGCCGCGGTCTCCCGCGCCGGCGTGCCGGTCCGTGCGACCCGCGGCGGGACGACTACCACGAGCAGGTCCAGGTACCGCGGTGACCAGGTGAGCGAGACCGACAGGCCGCCCGCTCCGTCCACGGCGGCCAGCACCTCGGAGAGGAGGGTCCGGACGGCCGCCTTGGCGTCTGCGGAGAGCTGCTGCTCCGGACCGGTGACGGCGAGGCGCACCGTGCCACCGGAGGCGCGGAAGCCCCCAGGAAGACGGCCAGAGCCGCGGCGTCGGCGACCTGACCGACCGGCTGGGCGCCGCCGGCGGTGCGGACCGCGTCGATCACCGCTCCGCTGCAGCGGGTGAGGCCGCGCAAGGCCTGCTGGGCTGCTACGGGATCGACGCGCACCAGGTACTCCGCGGCGCGGGCGTGGACGAGGGCCAGCTCGCGGACCAGGGCATCCCGGGTCGTGGCGGGGTGCTGCTCGGTGCTCATCCGGGCTCCGTTCCTCGCATGGGCCCGGCCCGGTCGCGCGGAGCGACCGGGCCGGGCAGGGTCGGGCGTGGTGGTGCGTCACCCGGTCAACGGGCACCGACGGTGAAAAGCTCGTCCGAGGTCGCCGTCGGGCCGGCTGGAGGGGCCGCGGCTTCAATGGACACGCGGGGGGTGATGCGCTCCGCCCAGCGGGGGTACCACCAGTTGCGGGCACCGAGGCGGTGCATGACCGCCGGCACCAGGACCATCCGGACCAGGAACGCGTCGACCAGGACCGCGGCTCCCATGCCGACCCCGAGCTCGGCGATGATCCGCTCGCCACCGGCGAACCCGAAGGACGCGAAGACACAGGCCATGATGGCCGCGGCGGTGGCGATCACCCGGCCGGTCTCGGCCATCCCGACCCGGACGGCGCGGCGGGTGTCCCGGCTGTGGGTCCACTCCTCGTGCATGCGGCTAACCAGGAACACCTGATAGTCCATGCTCAGTCCGAAGACGATGCCGACGATCATCACCGACACGAAGCCCTCGACAGGGGCGGCCGAGCCCACGCCGAACAGCTCCGAGCCCCAGCCGAACTGGAAGATCGCGGTGATGGCGCCCAGCCCGGCGGCGATGGACAGCAGGTTGGTGACCGCGCCGACCAGGGGCACCAGCACGCTGCGGAAGGCGATGGCCAGCAGCACGAAGCCGAGCACGGCGATGAGGCCCAGGTACACCGGCAGCTTCGAGGTCACGGCTTCGGAGAAATCGATGCCGCTGGCGGTGCTGCCCCCGACGTACACCTGCAGATCGGTGCCGGCCTCCGCGGCCGGGATGACGGTCTCGCGCAACGCGGTGACCAGGTCCGCGGTCTCCTCGGCCTGGGCGGTGGAGGACGGGGTCACGGTGATGACGCCGATCTCCTGACCGGCGGCCAGCGGCGCGGCGCTGACCGCGGTGACGTCGTCGACGGAGGACAGCTGCCCTGCCAGGTCGGTGAACGCGGCGCGGGAGGCGTCGTCGGGGGTCTCGGCGACCAGCAGCAGCTGCGCGGCGAAGCCGTCGCCGAACCCGTCCGACATGACCTGGTGGTACCGGTGGGTGACCGAGTCGGTCGGGTCGCTGCTGTCGTCGGCGGAGCCGAGCCGCATCGTCGCGACGGGCGCGGCCAGCAGGACGACGAGGGCTGCGGCGACGACGCCGAGCAGGCTGCGGCGTCGCTGCACGGCGGTGGCCCAGCGCCCCCAGACCCCGCTCCCGGACTCCGTCACAGGCTCACCGGCGGCCAGTGCGCGCCGCTGCCGGCGGGACAGCACCTTCGTCCCGAGCATCCCGAGGAGGGCGGGCAGCAGGGTGAGCGCGGCGGTGACGGTGAGCAGCACGGTGACGGTGGCCCCCAGGGCCATGCCGGTGAGGATGCCGATGTCGAGGATGGTCATGCCGAGCAGGGCGATCATCACGGTTGCGCCGGCGAAGACGACGGCCCGGCCAGAGGTGTTCACCGCCTGGGCGATCGACCCGTGCAGCGGGACACCGGCCAGCAGGCTCTTGCGGTGCCGGTTGACGATGAACAGCGCGTAGTCGATACCCACCCCGAGGCCGATCAGCGAGCCCATAGCCAGGGTCTGGCTGGGCAGGTCGACGACGTTGGAGCCGAGCAGCACGACCAGGGCGGACACGCCGACCCCGGCGACGCCGGTGATGATGGGCAGCAGAGCGGCCCACAGCGAGCGGAACACCAGAAGCAGGATGACCAGGGCGCACAGCACGCCGATGATCTCGGCCGTGCCGCCGGCGCTGATCACCGGTGCGAACGCGGCCCCGCCGGTCAGCGCCTCCAGCGACGGGCCGTCGAGCGAGTCGACCAGCCCGGTGATCTGCTCGACGTCGGCGTCCTCGGTCAGCGTCAGCGACGCGTAGGCGATGTCGCCGCCGGACGAGACCTGTGCGGCGCCGGCCGCGTCGTAGGGGCTGTCTACCGACTCGACACCGGGCACGGCGGCGATCCGGGCGAGCACGTCCTGCACCTGCGCGGCCACGGCCGGGTCGGTGACGGAGCCGCCGTCGGTCTGCCAGACCACGCTCCCGGCAGTCATCTCGCCGTCGTCGGGGTTCGCGCCGGCCTGGGCGAGGAGGTCGTAGGCGGTGCTGGACTCGCTGCTGGGCAGGTCGGTGGAGTCGGTGAACGTCGTCCCGACCACGCCCACCGCCCCACCCAGACCGAAGAGCGCGAGCAACCACAGGGCGAGGACGACGAACCGCCGTTGCGCACACCATCGAGCAAGAGCAGACACAGGAGGACCTCCGGGCAGCAGCATCAGGAACTGCTGTCAGCGTCGGCGCCGGCGCCGGCCAGGTCGTCGTCTCGAAGGACCGACTCCGGCTACTGCGATCGCAGTAGCTGGCCGTCGGCGCACACCATCAACGAGACAGAGCTCCCCTCGGCAGGGGCACTGGAGACCACTGAGACCACGGGGACACACCTCATGCATTCGGCGATCGTCAACTCGTCGGACGGGTTTCCGGAGGTTGACCCGGACGCTGAGCGCATGGCAGGTGGAAGACGCGCCGACGACCGAGCCCGCCGGCGTGAAACCGAACGACGACGTCGGGAGCAGACCGCGCGGGGAGGCACCGCCGCCCAGTCCGCGCGGGCCGACACACCGGTGCGCACCTCCCCTGAGGGCGGTGACCGACGAGCGGCCGCAGTGTCCTGCGCCTGGTGCGGCAGGGCCATCTCGCTTCGGTTGCGAGGGCCCATCCCGAAGTGGTGCTCAGTCAACTGCCGGCGCCGTGCCTGGGAGCAAGCCCGCGCGGCGGCCTCCGGGCGGTCAGCTGTCGAGGTGGTCGAGCGCCGGGTCGAGGTCCGCGTGCCCATCGCGCCAACGCGACGGGACTGGGCGCCGCTCCTCAACGAGCTGGCCCGCCAGCTGGGGGACGGCCGCGTCTACGAGCGCGACCTCGCGGCACTCGGCGCCGCCCTGGACACCGTCCTGGATGCGTATCACCGCCGGCCCTCCGTCCAGGATCGGTCGCACACGGCAGGCCTCCGCTACCTCCCGGGAGATCACGCCGGTCCAGCGCGCTGGTCGGCCCCTGGCAGCGACGGCTGTCCCCAGTCGTCCTCCGGTACAGACACGTACTGGAGAAGTGAATGACCAGCGACGAACGGTGCCCGCGGGAGGAGCAACTGCAGAACGCCGACAGCTCCGGACCCCAGCCCGGCGGACGGTGCAGCGTCACCGGAGGCCGGCTGGAGACACGACCGCACCCTCGGTGCCATGTCGGCCGACCGCTCACTCATCGCGCGGCTCGCCGCACATGAGTCGTGGGCCCGGACCGCCGATCCCAGCGCCCGGACGGAGCCGGCACGCCGCGCGATGCTCGACCGCTTCGAGCGCCAGGTCGACCCCGACGGTGTGCTGACACCCCAGGAGCGGGCGCGCCGGGCGGGGCACGCGCGCAAGGCCTACTTCACCCGCCTCGCCCTGCGATCGGCCCAGGCGCGACGCAAGGCCCCACCGACCCGCGCCGATGAGGACCCCACCCAGTAGACGCCGCGGCACGACCGAGCCCCGTTGCCCGTCGTCGTGGTCCTTCGCAGGCGCTGACCGGGGCCGGCATCGCCCTGGGCGGCAGCAGATCCCCTACCGTGGACCGCGGTCGTCGTGGCACGGGCACCGGTCACTTCCGCTCTCTTCCGGGCGCGAGAACTCGCCTGATAACCCACCCACTTCCGCTCACGAGCGACCTGGGCTTTTGCCGCTCTGAACAGCGCTTTCGTGGTTCGCTCCCCGAAGATGCCGGGCGAGCCGATGCGGGTCCAGCCCAGCCGTGCTAGGCGTCCTACCAGCGAAGATGCGTCATCGTGAGGTCCTCGACGGTCTAGCACAGCGCTCACTCGCCCGATGACCTCCCGCCGTGGCCATCCGGCTGGAGGACCTCCTGGCGTCGTTCCGGCGGCACCTGCGGGCCGCCGTCCAGGCGCCGCGGACGATCGAGCTCTACAGCCAGTCGGTACGGCACTTCGGCCGCTGGCTGACCGACCGCGGCCGGGAACCGGTGCTCGACGAGCTCACCCGGCACGTGATCAGCGCCTGGCTGGCCGAGCTCGCGGAGACCTGCGAGCCCTCCACGGTCGGCACCCGGCTGCGCAGCATGCGCCGGTTCTGCCGCTGGCTGGTCACTGAAGGAGAACTGGAGAAGGCCCCCACCGACGGCATCGAGATCCCCGGCCCACCCGACAAGCCTGTCCCGATCCTCACCGACACCGAGATCGCCGCGCTCCTCAAGGCGTGCGCGATCGGCCGCGGCCGGCCCGGCGTCTTCGACCGCGCCGTCTTCCTCGGCCGCCGCGACGAGGTGGTGCTGCGGCTGCTGCTCGACACCGGCGTGCGCGTCTCGGAACTGTGCGGGCTGGAGATGACCGACGTCGACCTGGACCGGGAGTTGGCCTACGTCACCGGCAAGGGCTCCCGCCCCCGGGTGGTGCCGTTCGGCGCGAGGACCGCCCAGGCGGTCGACCGCTATCTGCGGGTGCGCGCCCTGCACCCCTACGCCCGCTCGACCCGGCTGCTGCTGGGCCAGCGCGGGCCGATGACCCCGACGGCGCCCGCGACGTGCTGCACACCCGCGCCGCGCAGCCCGGGGTCGCCGACGTCCACCCGCACCGGTTCCGGCACACCTTCGCCCACCGGTGGCTCGCTGGAGGAGGACAGGAGCGCGACCTGGTGATGCTGGCCGGCTGGCGCAGCGACGACATGCTGTCCCGCTACGCCGCCTCCACCGCCGTCGAGCGCGCCCACGACGCCCATCGGCGTCTCGGTCTCGGGGATCGGCTGTAACACGACCGGAGACGGCACCAAGACATTCGTGACGTGAAGATCCGCGCCAAACCCGGCCGGTGACCCTTCGACGCCCGTTGACCCCCAGTCACCTTCGGGCCGTTCGCCGACATCCGCACAAGTGCCATAAGTGCAGGTCAGCGGTTCACAGGGTGCGCTGTCGTCCGCCGACAGTCGCGGCCGTTCGAAGCGCGTTGCTGTACCTGTTGCTGTACTTCTCCTCCGCAGCCGGGCGTGTCAGCGACGGCAGTCGCCGCTCCGGAGGTGCACGGACGGCACGAGACCGGTCCTCTTCGGAATGGCTGCGACCCGAGCCGTGGCTTCCCCGCGTCGCTGCGGGGGATGCCCTCCACGTCTACTGACACCCAGGAAGCGATACCCACATCGGGGCCGAGCTGGCTGAGCGCACGTGATCGGCCGTGCGCCACTCCCCGGTTCTTCTCCAGTCAGCCTCCTCGCTCTGCAGCGAAACCGCGGCGGAGGAGGTGCACGACAGCGCCGGCGATCTCCAGGCCAGCCACAGTGACGCACTCGGTGATGGCCGGTCAGACGATGCGCAGATCGATGTGCACGTCCTCGCGGGCGGCGTGGGTCATCGCGACGACCAGTTCCAGTGTCATCTCCTCGATGTCCTCGACGCTGCCGGCCTCGGTGGTACCGACACCCGGCACGTCGATCACCCAGTGGTCGCCCTCGCTGAGGGCAGTCGCGGTGAAGTCGGCCATCCGTCCTCCCAGCTGCCGCCAGCGGCGGGTGCTGCTCAGGTGTCGTGTCAGCCGACTGTCGACTGCCCACGTCCGTCTTGGCAAGGCGCAGGCACCACACTGCGGGCGAGCGGAACACCACCCTCACGGCGGACCGCAGGGAACGTGCGCGGGTCCGGTGCAAGGGTGGTCGGAAACGGCCCGCGTGACCTGCCCCGATGAGCCGACAGTGAGGATGTCCCCGGCGCCATCGGGCGCGGTCTGACCCTGAGTGCTGACCGACGCCTGGCTGTCTTGGCTGAGATCTGTCGGCCGTGCCCGGTGGCGTCCGTGCGCACGTCCGGACGGGTGGCCGTGACCTCATAGGAGCCTGTGCGAGAGGCGCCCATCACTGTCTTGTCCGACCGGCCCGCCCGGACGCGCGTCGCCATCACCGGTGCGAGCGGGAGACGACATGACGAGCATGACGAGCACCCGGCGGGTTGTCACCGTCGGCGTGGACACCCACAGCGACGTGCACCACGCCGCGGTGATCGACGAGGTCGGCCGGCCGCTGGC
>NZ_FPBA01000056.1 GCF_900116515.1 Geodermatophilus amargosae | reverse complement strand
TGGCGCTGGACGTCGTGGCGCTGGACGGCGCAGTCGACGTGGAAGGGGCGCTGGTAGTCACCGCGGTCGTAGTGGCGGGAGCAGATCGGGTGCAGCCGGCCAGCACCACCGCACCCGCTCCGGCGAGGAAGTCCCGTCTGCGCATGCCGCCAGACTTGGGCAGACCGATCGGTCGGGCAAGTCGCCCCGCCGCTGCGTCGAGGGCCGAGTTCTACTGGTAGGTGACCAGTTGTGGGGTGGGGTGGACCTGGGCGATGGTCTGGTCGGGGGTCAGTGTTGGGGAGTCCTCGTCGTAGAAGTTCTTCCAGCCCCAGTACAGCGGCGCGGGGACGTCCTGGTGCAGCACCTGCCAGGTGTCCTGCTTCATCGGCTGGGTGTCTGACGACAAGACCCACGCCGTGGTCGATGGCCCGCGGCCGACCGCTGGTCATCGCCGTGACCCCCAGCCACGCCGGTGTCCCTAGGCGGTCCACTCAGAGACACTCCGTCCGCTGGGCGGTGCCCGAACACGACAACCCCCGATTTCAGCTGCCACGTCCAGGCCGCCGCGCTGCTTCAGCCTGTTCCTTCAGCGGCTACGGGCGGACCCGGGCGGTGACCGCCGCGCTGCGTCCACGGGACTGAGCGCCCGGGTCATTGACTCCGCGCCGACGCCGCGAGGAGCCTCCTCTCTCCGGGCAGGCCCGGTGAGGTGGGCGACGGTGCGCCCTGGTGAGGAGGACAGCATGCAGCGCACGCGGCGTGTCGTGGCAGTCGGAACCGTGGTGGTGGCCTCAGCCCTCCTCGTCCCGGGGGCCGTGGCCAGTGCCGGCGGGGACGACCGCGGTGGGGGTCACGGCCACGAGACCACCCTGCAGTTCGACGTCGAGTTCAGCCCGTTCAACCTCGTCGACCTGGCGGAGCCGGGACTCTCGGCCGGTGACGTGATCGTCTTCGACGACGTCCTCCTGCAGGACGGCGAGCAGGTCGGTGGCATGGCCGGGACGTGCGTCCTTATCGACGCGACGCCCCTCGCCAACTGCACCGGGGTCGTGACGTTGGATGAGCAGGACACCATCACCTTCGCGTTCCTGAACGCGCCACCACCGGAGAAGATCTTTGCCATCACCGGAGGGTCGGGGACCTACCGGACCGCACAGGGTGACGGCCTGCTCGTCGAGTTCGGGGACGGTACCGGGGCGCTCACCCTGAACGTGATCAGCAGGTGAGCTCTCGGGCGCTCGAGCCGCCCGTCACCTAGAGCGAACCTGCAGGCTTCTCGAGCAATGGGGCATCGGGCACGGCGAGTCATCTGTGAGGCGGCCATGGACTCTCCCAAAGCCTCGGAGGCATCGAGCGCGGCGCCGCTGAGCGACCAGCCTGCCCAGGCAAGCATCGCCCGGGTCTACGACGCGGCCCTCGGAGGCACCGACAACTTCCCGATCGACCGCCAGGTACTCGAGCAGGTGCGCAAAGTAGCACCCGAGGTCAACGACCTCGCCTGGTCGAACCGCAGATTCCTGGGTCGGGCCGTGCGGTTCCTCACCGACCAGGGCGGTATTCACCAGTTCCTCGACTGCGGCTCGGGACTGCCCACCGCGGAGAACACCCATCAGATTGCACGTCGAATCGACCCCGCGGCACGAGTCGTCTACATCGATAACGACCCCGCGGTCGTCGCGCAGAGCGAAGCGCTGCTCGCCGACGACGAGTTGTGCCGCGTCGTGGACGCCGACATCTTCCAGCCAGCCCGGGTACTCGGGAGCAAGACCATCCGCAGCCACCTCGACTTCTCCCGGCCGCTGGCGCTACTGCAGGTGGGAACACTGCACCACTACGTCGGAGACGACGGCGCCGAACTGATGCGGCAGTACATCGACGCTCTTGGAGCAGCACGGGATGCAAGCGCCGTCGTCGACAGTAGTTGTTGTTGGGCCAGCACAGGCAGGCGAGGACGTGCTCACACTCAGCGTCGCCGAACCCTCCCGAGCCGGCGTCGTTTTTGACGTGATCGGTATCCCCATCCACTGATTAGCAAGATGCGAACGCACATGAGGCCCGTGATGCCTAAGGAGACCCAATGCCTCCTCCGATACCACTGGACGAGCAGCCACCGGTCATTCGAATCCCGGTCGCCGGCTCCGCACCGTTCAACACGCTCGCCGTGGTGTGGGCGGTTGGCCTCGGGACTCTGGCTCCGGCGGACGGGAAGTTGCACAAATTTCGAGTCACATGGCCCACCAATCTGGTTCTCACCGGCTACGATCCGCTCCGGCCCGAGCAACAGCGAGTACTCCACTCGAGCTCAGCCTGGATAAGAACAACTGCGATTGACCCCCAAAGCGGAATCTTCAGCGACGCGAACACCAGTTTCACCTCCGCCGTCGATGAGGTGCAGGCCGAGTCCAAACTCGACGAGGACGGACGCTGGCACATCAGCGTGGACGTCGCCAGTTCAGCGGTCGACGCCAACACGGTGACGCAAGTGGAGATAAGCAGTTGGGTCCTGTGCTGGGAACCGAGATGAGATTCGCCCGCCGACTTCGGCTGACCACTCGGTCCGTAAGGCCCTTCTCTGGGGTCGTGCGACAGCCCATCACCCACCGATCCCTGGTCCACAGACAGCAGCGCGACATGTACCCGAGCCATCGACGTCAGGCAGTCGCATGACACGAGCCGTCATCGCACTTCCGCCGAACGTCCCGGCTGCGGCGTTGTCCGGCGCATGGAGCCTGCCAGGAGTTCAGCCCGTCGCACTGCTCGAAGATGCGGTCGCCATCCTCGAGGTGCCCGACGCACTGCTGGCTACCCTGGGCCAACTGCCCGGCATCGCTCTCGCCGCCATCGACGCAGTCCCGAATCTCAACGCGCTGGACCTCGCCCCGACAGCCCGTCCCTGGGTGGAGGCCTGGAACCGGCTGCTGGATCCCCAGTATCTGGCGGCGATGGCGACCAGACTGTCGACCTAGCTGGACACCGACGTTCTGTGCAGTATCTCGGGACAAGCACTGGCGCCAGCCAGCGCGCTTCCGACGCTCACCGAGACGGTGGCCGTCGGCCTCCTGACCGTGGACGGGCCGGCCGAGGCCCAGTTGCAAGCCTCGGAGTACCAGGACATCACCGTCGGCATGTTGCACGCCTTCGACATCCTCTATCACAATGCGCCGTCGGCCCGACTCGTGTTCCTCGTTGAGCACCGGCGAACCGCCGCGTCGGTGCCACCCTTCATCGTCCCGGCCCCGGTACCGGGCCAGACGTCCTGGGACCAGCTCGAGAACCGTGAACGCATCTGGCGCGACCCGGCCCTTCAGTCGACCGGCCTCGCCACCGGCTTCGCCGGCCTAGATCAGTACCGCAACCAGCTTATGACGAAACCCTGGGTGGTGGGGACGCCGCAGAAGTCCATCATTGCCGTCGTCACAAAATACAACACCGGCTGGTTCGCATATGCCGCGAGCGGGCGTTTCGTCATACAGCTTCCCTGGACCACCAGTCAGGTGGGACCTGACAACGTCGACAGGGTCATGGCGCACGAGGCATGCCACTTGTTCGGCGGGCTGGACGAATATCAGCCGTGCAGTCCAGGCGCGACGAGCGGACCATTCGCTGCTGCCAACGGAAACTGCCTGATCAGTCCGCTAGTTCCGCACGTCGCCTGCCTGATGGGAGGCGAGTCCGACGACATGTGTGCGTGGACCAAGGCCCACGTCGGTTGGCAACCGTTCCCATAAGCCATGCTCGGTCGGAACGCAACACACCGACGTGATCCCGAAGCAATTGATGTGATCTTCGACGTTGCGCTTCGGGCCGGCTGGACCGGCTGATTGATGTCCCCGACTGGCCCACTGGGGGACGCTGCAATGCGCGCCATACGCTCGCCTTGTGCGTCCGGCGAGGACAGGACCAAGCTGTCATGCGACTCGACGCCGATCTTGTTCGTCAGCCCGAGTGGCTAGGAGGCAGCCGTGACGATCCGGTAGCTGACTGACGGGGACCGGGCAGGGCTGGCGCGTATCCAGCGCGAGTGCCTGAAGCGCGGCGAGCTGTTCTCCATCTACTGCCGATGGCTCGATGAGCGCGCTGGGCGCCCGGGGGAGGTGGTCAGGACCCCGTCGTTATCGCCTGAAACGGAGGCGCGGCTGCTGGAGTTGCTGCGGCAGCAGAACGCCTTCAACTGACCCTGGGCTAGTACTGCAACGGCAGTTATGGCGGTGCCTGTCCGCGGGCTCGGTAGTGGGCGGCGCGGGCCTGGGCCTGGCGTCGTCGACGCCACCAGGACCAGTCGGCGGTGTGGTCGAGGTCGGGCCGCGGTGTATGGATGAGGGTGTTGAGCAGGCGGCGGAGCTCGGGCACGGTCAGCGCGATGAGCTGCTCGGTTGCGGCTGCAGACCCCCCTTTTCCGCGCTGGCGCGGGTGGCACTCAGATAGGCGTGGGCGAGCATTGCCAGGGTGATGTGCCGATACCAGGCGGTGTAGTCCCGCACCTGGTAGGAGGCCAGCCCGGCCTCGTTCT
>NZ_FPBA01000036.1 GCF_900116515.1 Geodermatophilus amargosae | reverse complement strand
CGGGCTGCTGGTGAGCCGATCGTGACCGAGCAGGTCGTGCCCGCAGATCCCGAGGTCACCGTCACCGAGGGCGAGGCCTTCTCCGAGACCACCACGACGACCGCTCCCGCCGAGCCCGTGGTCACGGTCGAGCGCACGCCCACCGACAGCGTCGTGGTCGTCACCGAGGCCCCCGGCGCACCCATCGTGATGACTCAGACGCGGATCACCGGTAGCTGCGTGAGGAATCCCGGGCAGGGCAACCAGGCGAACGCCTGCTGAGCGCGGCCAACCACACCGGCCTGCCACGCACCTCCGGGACCGCGCGGCAGCTCGGGCTTGACTGACGACGGGTGGGGACTCGCGGAGAGTCTCCACCCGTCGTCATCCGCGTCCTGTCCCGACGGGCCGATCAGCCAACCACCAGCCAACCTGCCTCACCCATTTGGCAGACACCGAGGCCGCGGCACGGGTCAAGTCCGCGTCCTCTGCATTGCTTCGGCCCTCGTTGACAGGCTCACCGGAATTGTCCTGTCTATGGGTGTCCGCCGATGGGCGGGCGTGGGTCTTGCCGGTGTGGCTGCCGATGTGGGGCAGGCACGAGAGTCACGCTCACGAAGGTGCTGACGCTTCGTGCTCTGTGGACCGCTCGTGCCTGCCGTCCCATCGTGCATCCTTGTGAAGTGACCCCCGTTAGGCGGACGCCTTGGTGTGCCCCGGGTTCCGTGGAGTCGCTTCACGCGAAGGCCGAGACCGCCTGGACGTGCGAGTGCTCCTGTGCCGGCAAGAACCATGGCGGCGATGGCGGGACGCGGTGGACCTGGGTCTCAGAGGACGCCGAGGTCATGGCTGCCTGGGAGATGGTGCGCCACACGTACGTCATCAAGGCGCGGTGGGCCTAGACCTGCTACGGCAGTAATGCGTGTCGCTGCCGGGATCGACGAAGGGCTGGTAGTAGCGCGGGTGGATGCGCTGCGATGGCCTGGTGGCCGAGGTGCAGGACTGGGCAGCGGGCCTGGAGGAGGTGCACGCCCGGATCGCGACTGCCCTTCGCTCGAGCGGAACCGCGGGCGCGGGTGCTGGGCTATCTGCGCGGGCTGCTGGGTCAGCTGGAGCGCAAGAACGGCTGGACGCTGGCCGAGGCCGCCGGGGAGGTCTCCCCCGATGGCATGCAGCGGTTGCTGCGCACCGCGGATTGGAACGCCGGCGCCGTCCGCGATGAGCTGCGCTCCTATGTGGTCGAGCGGCTCGGCGGCGGTGGGGTGCTGATCGTGGATGAGACCGGGTTCGTCAAGAAGGGGACGCGGTCGGCGGGGGTGGCCCGGCAGTACACCGGCACCACCGGCAAGATCGACAATTGCCAGATCGGCGTCTTCTGCGCCTACGCCACACCGGCCGGTCGGGCGCTGATCGACCGGGAGCTGTATCTGCCGCGGGCCTGGACCGATGACCGCCAGCGGGCCCATGCGGCCGGCATCGGCGACGAGGTCGGCTTCGCCACCAAGCCGGAGCTGGCCCGCCGGATGCTCACCCGGGCCCTGAACGCCGGGGTTCCCGCGACCTGGCTGACCGCCGATGAGGTCTATGGGCAGGACAAGCGGTTGCGGGTGTGGTGCGAGCAGCAGGGGTTGCCCTACGTGTTGGCCACCCGCTCCACCGACACCGTCGCGACGATCGACTGGCGTCAGCGGCGGGTCCCGCGCGCTGATCGCCGAGCTGCCCGAATCCGCCTGGGCGCGGTGCTCGGCCGGCGCCGGCGCGCACGGCCTGCGCCTCTACGACTGGGCGCGCCTGGAGCTGCTGGCCGGCTTCGACCCGGGCTGGGCCCGCTGGGTGCTGGCCCGCCGCAGCATTCCCCCCGACCGCGGCGAGGAGCCCGAGGTCGCCTACTACGTCTGCGCCGGACCGGCCGGGACCCCCTCGCCCAGCTGATCGCCGTGGCCGGTGGTCGCTGGCGGATCGAGGAGTGTTTCCAGGCGGCCAAGAACGAGGCCGGGCTGGCCTTCTACCAGGTGCGGGACTACACCGCCTGGTATCGGCACATCACCCTGGCGATGCTCGCCCACGCCTATCTGGCCGCCACCCGCGCCAGCGCGGAAAAGGGGGGTCCGCAGCCGGAACCGAGCAGCTCATCGCGCTGACCGTGCCCGAACTGCGGCGCCTGCTCAACACCCTCATCCGCACGCCGCGGCCCGACCTGGACCTCACCGCGGACTGGTCCTGGTGGCGCCGACGACGCCAGGCCCAGGCCCGCGCCGCCCACTACCGGGCCCGCGGACAGGCACCGCCATAACTGCCGTTGCAGTACTAGGGCCGTGCGACCCCGTGCTGGTAGGCCCAACGGACGGCCTGAGCGCGGTCGCGTGCCCCGATCTTGGCGAAGATGCGGTTGACGTGAGTCTTGACGGTGGCCTCGGAGACGACGAGCCGCTGGGAGATTTCGATGTTGGACAGGCCTTCGGCGATCAGGGAGAGAACGTCGGTCTCCCTCCCGGTCAGTGGTCCCGGCGGCCGGTCGTCGGCAAGGGATGCCAGCAGCCGTGCCTGCACCGGGGGGTCCAGCAGGGCCTGACCGGCGTGGGCCGCGGCGACGGCGCGGGCGATCTCGGCGACACCTGCGTCCTTGGTCAGATAGCCGCGGGCTCCCGCCCGCAGGGCGGCCAGGACCGACTCGTCGTCGGCGTGCGTGGTGAGCACCACGACCTCCACGTCGGGGTGCTGGCGACGGATCCGTCGGGTCGCCTCGATCCCGTCCACCTCGGGCATCCGCAGGTCCATCAGGACGACGTCGGGCCGGTGTTCGGCGACCAGCGCGAGGGCTTCGTTGCCATCCGCTGCGAGGGCGACAAGTTGCAGGTCGTCGACGAGTTCGAGCAGGGCGGTGAGGCCTTCGCGAACGAGGCGCTGATCATCGGCGACCAGGACACGGATCACGCCGGAACCTCGAGTCGGACCCGGAATCCTCTATCGGACGGTCCGGCATGGAGCCGCCCGCCGAGCTGCGCCGCGCGTTCGGTCAGCCCGGTCAGGCCACGTCCCCCGCCGGCCTCGTGCAGTGGAGCGGCGCGGCAGCCTCCGCCGTCGTGCACCTCGACCACGGCACCGTCCGGCCGCCAGTCCAGCTGCACGTGCACCGGTGCCCCCGGGGCGTGCTTGCGTGCGTTGGTCAGCGCCTCTTGGACCGTGCGGTAGACCGCCAGGGAGGCCTCCGGTGCCAGCGGCCGTGGCTCTCCACGGACGTCGAGGGTGCACGGCGCCGCGGTGGCCGCCTCGTGTTGCGCGACCAGGTCGGGCAGCGCGCTCGGGCCGGGCACGGCGTGGCCGCGGAGTGTGGCCACCGCTTGCCGTGCCTCGATGAGTCCGTCACGCGCCAGCTGGTGAGCGCGGGACAAGCCCTCGGTCAACCGCCGGGGATCGCCGCCACGGTCGGCTCGGATGGCGAGCGCTTCGAGCTGCATCACGAGCGCCGACAGGGTGTGTGCCAGGACGTCGTGCATCTCCCGGGAGATCCGGGCGCGTTCGGCGAGCGCGGCGCTGGCCTTCTCCGCCTCGCGGCTTCGCTCCAGCTCGACGACGAGCCGGTCGGCCCGGTCACGCTGCTCCTGCTCCGTTCGCAGGAGCAGGCCGAACAGGAAGAACAGCGCTGCACCGCTGGTCACCACCGTGATGAAAACGGCTGCATTCTGTGCCTCGATCGCCAGCGCTATGTCGAACAGAAGGACGCTCGCGCCGGCGACCGCCGCTGCAGTGCGACGGGGCAAGCGGAGCGGCGCGTAGGCGACCCCGAGGTAGAGCCCGATTCCGCCAGTCCCCGTCGGGTCACCGTGCCGGGCCGCCGCCGCGGCCGCGGCCATGACGAGCAACAGCGCGACGGTGATCCGAACCGGCGCGTCGAACCACAGCAGGAAGACCAACGCCGCTGCCGAGTACACAGCAACCGACAGCGTGACGATCAGCGCATTGCCCGACGCGCCGAGTCCGACGCTGCTGCCGGCGTTGGCGATCACCACGAGCGCGACGACCGTCAACCCGACCGGTAGGGGCCACCGCCGCTGCCCGTGCACAGCGCAGAGTCTCCCCCCACGGGTGGACCTGGAAAACCAACCCGCGCGCCGACGATCCACCGACGCTGCAGCGAGACCGTTTCGGCATGCTCGCTGCCGCGCAGAACCTCAACCTGCTGGTCCGGTTCCTGCTGGAGTTGGCTCTGCTGGGGGTCGTCGCCGCCGCCGCCTGGCGAGGCCTCCGCTCGTCGGCCGCTCGGCTGGCCGGAGTCGTCCTGCTCCCGGCGATGGTCGCCGTCGGCTGGGTCGTGCTGGTGCACGGCGACTGGATGCCCCAGCCGGTGCGGACGACCGCGCAGATCGCCGCCCTCGCGCTCGGGGTCGTCGCCCTCGGGCGCCTCGGCTTCCGAGCCCTCACCATCTCCGCGCTCGCCGGCCTGGCCGTCGCCAATGCCGTGCTGCTCGTCGTCTGGAACCAGTAACCCCCCGGAAGGAGCACCACCGTGAACACCGACACCCGTACCACCCCCCGACGCCCTGCCACCCCCCTCATCGGGGCTGCCGGCTATGTCCTGTCCTGGATCGTCGGCCTGCTGCTGGCCCCGGCCGCTCCCGGCCGGGGCGATTCCGCCTCCCAGATCGCCGCCTTCTATGCCGACCACGGCGTCGCCGTCGTGCTGTCGGCACTGCTCGTCCACGGAACCGCCGCTGTGGCCTTGGCCGTCCTCGCGGTGGGAATCGCCCGGGCCACCGGCGTCCGTGCAGGACTCCGCCGCGTCGTCGTGGGAACCGGCCTGGCCGCCGCCACGCTGTCCGTGCTGCAGTTCGCCCTCGCCGTCATCACGGTCATCGGCACCCACGCGGACACGGTCAGTCGCACCCTTCGGCTCTCCATCGACTTCGTCGACGTCCTCAAGATCGCTCTGCTGGCCGCCTTCGTCTGGACGGCGACCACGGCCGCCACCCGACGCGGCGCCGCTCCCCAGTGGCTGAGGGTCACCGCCGCCGTTCTCATTCCGTTGCTGCTCGTCGGCAGTGCGGCGCTGGTGGGCGTCCAAGCGCTGGACCCGGTCCTGGCCGCCTCGCTGCTCGCGCTGCTCGGTTGGGCTGCAGCCATCGGCTACCTCGTCGCCCGCGGTGCCACCCAGCACCCCAACCGGTCGCTCGCCGCCTGACCCGCCGACCCGACTCGCTCGACCGACGCCCAGCCCACCCCATCGCACCCTCGGGAGGAACCCATGAGCACCGCCATCCTGATCAACTGCTTCGAGGTCGCGCCCGACCAGGACGAACGCTTCCTCACGTTGTGGAAGCAGGCCGACGAGCTGCTCCGCAGCCGAGGCGGCTACCGCAGCACCTGCCTGCACAAGGCGCTCGGCCCACAGGCCCGCTTCCGCTACATCAACGTCGCCGAGCTCGACGCGGTCGAAACCTGGCAGTCCATCGTCAGCAGCCCCGGGTTCGGCGCCATCGCCGAACAGATGCGCCAGTTCCAGCCCTCCCCCGGCCTCTACGCGGTGGAGATCTCCCACACCGTCCCATCCACCGAGCCCGCCTGAGGACCCGCCATGGACATCGACCCCGACGCGCCGGTGCAGGCAACCCGCAGCGTCGCCATCGCCGCCGCCCCATCCCTCGTCTGGGCCGTGCTCGCCGACATCCAGTCCTGGCCCAACTGGAACACCGACGTCCGCGACGTCTCCGTTCCGAACGAAGTGCGCCCCAGTGCCACCTTCAGCTGGCGCTCCGGGCCAGGCCGGATCACCTCCACCATCGCCGTCGTCGAGCCAGAGCGGGAACTGTCCTGGACCGGCCGCACCCTCGGCATCCACGCCGTACACGTGTACCGCCTGCAACCGTGGCGCGGCGGCACCACCGCGGTCCTCGAAGAGTCCTGGACCGGACTGCCCACGCGACTGCTACGCCGCAGGTGCCAGGCAATGCTCAACGACGCCCTCGACAGCGGACTGACACGACTCAAGAGCGCAGTCGAGAACCGGTCGGCGGCCCCATAGCCGTCGTCCACAATCGTCGTCGGCGCCACCATGTCCACCGCTCGGGCAGCCGAAGCCGTGACGCACCGCCGATGTGCACCGAGGCACCGCCCGCTGCAGCGAACCGCAGCCTTACCTGCACGCCATCGTGGTCAGGGACGGGAAGCGTCTGAGCTGCCGAGGCCCGGTCCGGCACGCAGATGACAGCCGGTGGCGCCACCGCGGTCACGGCGATGCGAGGGCCCTGCGGCGGAGGGAGCGAGTCAGCGGCTCTGGAGGGCGTCAAGTGCGACGGCCATCGCGGCGGCGACGCGGAAGTCGAGCCGGAGGTCGGGAACCGTGACGGTGTAGCGGTCGCGGATGGCCTTCTGCCGCTCACTGGCCAGTACGACCTGACCGGTGTTCCGGTCGACGAAGTCGAAGTGGAAGACGAAGGGCACCCAGATGTCGCCGAGCCACGGGATCACTCTCCAGAAGCGGCGCAGTAGCGCGATGAGGGGCCGGCGCTCCCGGCCCACGGCGTCGACGCCGGGCGCGTGCAGGTCCCAGGTGGAGCGCAGCAGGCTGGCCGCGAAGTCCTTCCGGAAGTAGCCCAGCGGCTGGCCGTACTCGTCGAACACGTCGTGCTCGGCGTGCACATCGAGCCGCTGCCGCGCCTTGAACGAGAACACCGGACGGGTCCGCGACTCGTCGGCGAAGAACGTCACCTCCTCCTTGAGCTTCAGCCGCTTCTGCTCGGCGAACCCGAGCAGGTGCCCCTCGGAGCCGTCCGGGTTGGCGGCGCGGATCTCGTAGCGGTTCACCATCACGGTGACCTGCTGCCGGATGAAGAACTGCGGCACCAGCATCTCTTCAGTCGGCTGCTGCGGGGCCGGTGGCTGCTGCGGCACGGAACGGATCACTGTCGTACTCCCCTGATGTTGTGGGTGAGGTGCGGACGTTTCGACGGGTTGGTTCACCTGCGGCGCGGGGACGTCGTGGCACGCCTGTGGACGGCGACCCGGGCGCCTGCTGAGGACATCGCGGGCGGTCAGGTTGGGGTCGACCCCGTCAACCAATCCCGGCCGCGAGTCGGGCGCCTCCACAGGGCCCGCCGGCAGGCCGAGGCGGCCCCGGGTGTGGAGGCAGAAAGCTGCCCCCAGGGCCAACGAGGCGGCGGCCAGCAGGAGCTGCCAGCCGAGGGCGTCGCCGGCTTGGCCGAGGACTGCGTAGCGGATGCCGTCGCCGGTGTCATTCATGCCGTGGACAAGCACGGCGATGAGGAGGCTGCCGCCGCTGGCGTTGTAGAGGTAGCCGGTCACCAGCGAGTGTCCGACGATCACGACGGCGTAGACGACGAATGGGTAGGCGGCCCGGGTGCTGTCCGGGTCCGACCACAGCGGAAGGTGCCAGGCGGCCCACACGAGGCCGAGGAGCAGGTTCGCCGGCACGGGCGACATCCGCAGTTGCAGCTGAGGCTGCGCCACGCCACGCCAGCCGAGCTCCTCGTCCAGGCCGCCGCCGACCGTGGAGACGACGAAGAAGTGCAGCGGCACGGCCGCCAAGTGGCTGGCCACCGCGTCGGCGTCGGTGGAGCCGCCGGTGAACAGGTGGACGAGTGCCGGCACGACGGTGACCGAGCCGAGGACGAGGGCCAGGACGAACCAGCGGCCGGCAACGCCGCGGAAGCGCAGTCGGCCCAGCAGTTCCTTGACCGCCGCCCATCCGCCGTGCCGGGCGGTGACGGCGAGCGCCGCGAGCATCGGACCGAACGAGCCGAGCACGACGAGCAGCGTGGGCGGCAGGGGCAGGGGCAGGGGCAGGTTGATGCTCCCGCGGAGGTCGAGACCGGCTGGTGTCCACAGGACCCAGGAGATTCCGAATCCCCCGACGAGGAAGCCGCGCAAGATGGTGTCAAGCGCCGGCGCCCGCGTGGCGGTCGGACTGGTGCTCATGGGTGGACCTGCGATCCCACGGTGGCTCCTTCGTCGGCCGGCCCTGACTGCAGGGCCCGCGCGCGGCGCTCCCGTCCGCCTCGGCACGACCCTCGTCCGAGGCCGTCCGAGGCGGATCCCGCTGAGGGAGGCAAGTGCTGTACCTCCAGCGACGGAGGCCCCTCCGTCTGGAGGACCCGCCGAGCCAGCCCCGTCGGCAGGCTCACGCGGAGTCGACAAGGCCGGACCACGAGGGCCCGGCCAGCCGGTCGTCACCGTTCGGCCTCCATCCCCGGGTCGTCCCGGCCCACGACGTGGAACCGGACCCAGACCACGGGTGTGCTGCCGTGCACGAAGTGGCCGGCGGCCAGCCACTCCTGGCGCCGGGCCTGCACCCATGCCGCATGGACGTCCGCGTCCGGGTCGTCTGCCCGACGCACGGTCTCCGCGACGTCGTCCAGGGCCGCGACGCCTGCCTCCTCGACGCGGAGGACGGCGAAGGATCGGCCGGTGTGGTCGACGGCGAGCAGCAGCTCTCCTGGTCGCTCGAGGAGGTCCGTGCTGCCGTCCGGGTCGAGGAGCGGCCGCAGGACCGCCGTCTTGCGTCCCTCGAGGACGTGGTCGACGTGGCGTCGTCCGGTGGCTGCCATGCTGCTCACGACGACGGTCCGCAGCCCGTAACGGCGGTGCAACGCTCTCACCCTGCGGTTGCGGCTGCTTCCCGGACGAGGCCGACGACCCATTGCGGGTCCGCGTAGTGGACGTAGTGGCCGCCGCTCTCCGCCGAGACGTGCTCGCCCCGGCTGCTCCGGGCGGCGAGTGCGGCATGGGCGTCGCGCTGGGGCCGGCTTGCGGACGCGGCCGAGACCACGGTCACCGGGAGGTCTCCCCAGGAGGAGTCCTCCTGACGCAGGAGGTGGTCGGCGGAGGCGACGGTGCCCCGCAGCTCGCGCAGCGAGGCTTCGATGGCCCCTGGGTGGTACGCGGCCGGAAGTCGGCTGAGCAGCGCCTGGGGCGGCTGATCCCCCACGACCGCCGGGACCAGCCACTCCCCCGACCACCGGAGAACTCCGGTGCGGGCCAGCAGGCCTCGGATGCGCCGTTCGACGACCGCCACGGTGGGCACCCCTCCGGTGCGGACGGCCTCGTCGTCGGTCGGGTCGAGGAGGACCATGGCCGTCACCTCCTCCGGGTGGGCCTGTCTGAACTCCCGGGAGACGAGCGCGCCGACGGAGTGAGCCACCAGGACGTACGGCCCCTGCTCGCCGGCCGCGCTGAGCAGGCCGGCGAGATGGGCGGCGGCCTCCTCGCCGGTCCAGGCGCCGTCGTCGGCGGCACCGCTCCAGCCCAGGCCTGCTCGGTCGTAGCCGCACACGCGCAGGCCGTCGTCGAGCGAGGACTGCACGTCGGCCCAGCTCAGGGACGGTTCGCCGAGCCCCGCCTCGAGGACCACCGTCGGGGCACCGGTCCCGGTGCAGTTCAGGTGAATATCGGTCCCGGCCACCGTCACCAGGCGTCCGGGCGAGCGGTACCGCTCGTCATCGGACCGGGCGATGACCGCCTCGGCAGTAGCGCCGACCAGCCCCGCCACGACGAGCAGGACGAGCACGAGGAGGAGGCCGCGTCCGACCCGGCGGAGGCCCGGGCGACGCCGTTGCCTCGTTGCTCGGGCCGGCCCGGTGGCGGTGTCGCGGGCCGGTTCAGTCGAGGTCTCGAGCATCACTGGTCCCGGGTGCGTGCGGAGGGAGTCGGCGGTGGGCCGAGCTTGGCGGACGAGCCCCCTGGCGGACCTCGCCCGGAACGAGGTTCGGAACCCGATCCGGAGGACCGGTCGAGGAGCATCCCGCTACTCCGGGAGGAGTAGCTCGCGAGTTCCGCCGGAGCAGCGCTCCGGTCGGCCGATCAGGACCCGGACGGTGTCTCCAGGGCGCCAGGGGTCACCAGGCCGGACTCGTAGGCCAGGACCACCGCCTGGGTGCGGTCGCGCAGGCGCAGCTTGGTCAACAGGTTGGTGACGTGGGTCTTCACGGTCAGCGTGCTGAGGAAGAGGGCCTCGGCGATCTCCGCGTTGCTCAGGCCGCGAGCGATGTGCCGCCAGATCTCCAGTTCCCGAGCGGTCAGCTCGCCCAGGAGGGCCTGGTCCGGGTGGTGCGGCACCGGCTGGGCGGCGAACGCCTCGATCAGGCGTCGCGTCACCGAGGGCGCCAACAACGCCTCCCCACCCGCCACCGTCCGGATCGCGGCCACCAGTTCCTCGGCCGGCGTGCGCTTCAACAGGAACCCGCTGGCACCGGAACGCAACGCCTGGAACACGTACTCGTCCAGCTCGAAGGTGGTCAGGATGATCACGCGTGGCGCGCCGGCCTCACCGGTGATCTCGGCGGTGGCCTGCAGACCGTCCATCCGCGGCATCTGCACGTCCATCAGCACGACGTCGGGATGCAGAACCCGCACCTGGGTGACGGCGGCGGCGCCGTCACCGGCCTCACCGACGACGTCCAGGTCCGGTTGCATGTCGAGGATGAGCCGGAGCCCGGTCCGGATCAGGGTGTCGTCGTCCACGACGAGGACCCGGATGGTCACCGCTGGTCCCCTGCCCTCTGGGTGAGCGAGGGCGGTGAGCTGGGGCTGCGGGGCACCGGGATGCGAGCGTCGACACGGTGTCCCCCCTTGCCGTCAGGCCCCGCCGAGAGCTCGCCCTGCAACATCGAGATCCGCTCCTGCATACCGGCCAGTCCCCGTCCTCCGGAGGGCAGCACCCGGTCCGGACGGGCTCCGGGATCGTTGTGGACGGTCACGCTCACCGAATCGTCGGACCGGACGACCTCGACCGTTGCACGGGCCCCCGGCGCATGCTTCACGACGTTGGTCAGCGCCTCCTGGACGATGCGCAGGATCGCGACCTGCAGCGAGCGGGGAAGGTCACCCGTGGGAGCGGCGGCCACGTCGACGCTGGTGCCGGCCGCGCGAACCCCTCGGACGACGTCGTCCAGGTCCGCGGGGCCGGGCAGGACCCAGCCCTCGCCGGCAGGGTCCCCCCGGAGTGAATGGACGACGGCGTCCAACTCCCCGAGCGCCCCTCGCGCCGAGGCCTCGATGGACCGCAGGGCGTCTCCGACCTGCTGATCGGCCGCATCCCCCGAGGAGGCAGCCGCCACTCGGGCCGCCCCGGCCAGGACGACGATGAGCGACAGGGTGTGGCCGATCGAGTCGTGCAGGTCCCGTGCCATGCGGGTGCGCTCGTCCGCCACTGCGGCACGCTCGCGGAGTCGTTCCTCCTCCTCGGCCGCCGCGAGACGCCGGACAAGGGACCGGTTGTGCTCCCGGGCGAAACGGGCCGTGTCGCCCACGAAGAGCGCGCCGGCGACCAGAGCGAGCAGGGGCCCGGCGAACGCGCCGGCCTCCCGCGGGTACACCAGCACGGCCACCGTCAAGGTGACGAGACATGTCGCCACCGCCGCCATCAGGGCCCGGTGTCGGGCCCGACGTGCAGCGATCTCGTGCACGGCGATGCCGATGGCCAGGAGGCCGCCGCTCCCGATCGGCATGCCGGCCAGCGCGAGCCCGGTCAGGACGGTGACGAGGAACGCGAGGACCGCCTGGGGAGCCCGGTGGCGCAACAGGAGCGGCAGGGCGACCACGGCTGTCGACACGACGGGCCACCCCTCGAACGGCCAGTCCCGGGTCGGCACGGAGGACTCGTCGACGAAGGTCAGGAAGGCGACGCCGAGCACGGACCCGGTCGAGGAGAGTCGGGAGGCGATGGGCAGCCGTCGCCCCTCCGGAACGGCGACCGGGGTCGTGCCGGGACCCGCCGCCCGGTGCTCCTGGACGTCGGGTCGCCGCAGGTGGCTCAGGAAGCCGTCGAGCTCGGCGAGGACCTGACGTCCGAGCTCCTCGATGGCCCTCAGTCGCGGAACTGCCTCCTGCCGGCCACCGTGCGCACGGGCGGCGGCGACCTGCAGGACGATGGCGTCGAGCGCCTCCCCCACCAGGTCGTGCAGCTCGCGCGTGTTCCGCAGGCGCTCCTCCAGGGCCACCACCTGCGTCCGGAGTCGGGAGCGGTCCCGGCGGCGGGAGAGCTCCTCTTCCATCGCCCGCCGCACCTGCGTACGCCGGCCCGCCGCATCACCCAGCACCCACGCCACCAGCAGGGCGAGCGCGGTGACCGAGACGAAACGGAGCAGGCCGGGTTGTCCCCCCAGCCACGCGCTTCCCCAGCTCGTGGCGAGGACGACGACGGGCACCATCGCGGCGGTCGGCCACCGCGTCCGCGCAACGACCGCGCCCGTGGCGATCGCCTGGCCCATCATCGCGTTCGTGACCGGCAGCCCGGCCGCCAGCTGAGCGGCCGTCACACCCGCCACGACCAGGAGCACAGGACCGGGTGAACGGCGCAGGAGGAGCAGCGGCAGGGTCTGGCCGAGGACGCCCAGCAGGGGCCACCAGCCGTGGGCTCGATGGGCGTCATCGAGCCCGCTGGTGCTCATCAGGAGGACGAGCACGGTAGGCGCCACGGTCAGCGCTGCCGCAGGGATGCGTCCGGAGGGATGGAGCAGACCGGCGGCGGGGGGACGGGCGTCGAGGGGCCGCCGGTCGCTGGCACCACCGGTCGGCCGCACGCGGCACAGGTTAGAGCTGCCGGCGCGTGCCGGGTCCCTTTCCGGGCACGACGTCCGCGTCGTTCCCGGCCGCTGGGCCGGACTGCGCCGCCGAAGGGCGGCGACGCAGTCCGGCCCGGCCGATCACAGAGCCCTGGCCGGCGGTGCGACCGCCGCGTGCACCGCCGGGGCGCATCCGCCGGAACTCGCCGCCGGTCGTGCGCGCACCAGGAGGACGACGGCGATCACGGCGTAGGCGGTGACCGGGACGACCCCGGCCTCACCGGCCACGTACTCCATGGTCGTCTCGTCGCCCGCGAGGAGCCCGGCGAGCCACGCGATCGCGACGTTGTGCGTGGAATGCGCCAGGACAGCGGGCCAGACGCTGTCGGTCCGCAGGCGCAGCCAACCCATCAGGACCCCGGCGGCCGCCACGGTGGCGAGGAACATCGGGATGACGACCGCCCGGTTGCCCGCGGGAAGGTACAGGCTGGTCAGCAGGACGACCGGCAGGTGGAAGAGCCCGTGCATCAGGCCGCTGAGCAGCAAGGCCCGCCGCTCGCCTAGGGCGGTCAACCGCGGGAGCAGGTACCCGCGCCAGCCGATCTCCTCGGTCAAGCTCCCCGTGACGGCGGCGTACAGGACGTTGAGCAGGAAGATGGCCGGCCACAACGCCGGGCTGACGTCCGCGGCCTGGCCCACAGGACTCCACTCGGCCACGCCGAAGGCCGCAGCGAGCGCTCCGCCCAACGCGATGACGCCGAGGGGCAACAGAACGGCCACGGGCCACAGCCGCAGGCCCGATCGGTGCAGACCGAGCGAGGCCCATCCGGACCGTCGCCAGCCGTCACGGGTGACGACCAGCAGCATCAGCAGCGCGGCGATGACCGGAGTCGTCATGGCCACCGCGGTACTGCCGCCTGTCAGGGCCACGACGGTCACCATCGAGACGGTCAGGGCATAGAAGAGTGCAGCACTCCGGAGGGGCGAGAGCGAGGGGAACATGACACGTCCTTCGACGGGTGACGGCGGTCGGGTCCACGGCGCGTGGCGGGACCGAGGATGTCGCTGCCGGGCGAGAGGCACCTCGGCCTCGACGAGGCTTCGTGACGGTCACCAGGAGCCATGTGAGAGCGCCGGGTCTACTGCCGACGGAGGAGACCTCCTCCTCCTTCGGTCGGTGCGCCGCCCGTCAATCGACCGTCGCGTGACCGCGAGGTACCGCGCCCACACGGCGCCGGCCGTGCGGGGGCCGTCCGACCGCCCGGAGCGGTACCCGTTCCTCAGCGACTTCCGGGGACCGCGCCGACGGTGCGGGACTGCGCCTCCAGTCCAGTGATCAGGAGCCGCAGGCCGTGGTCGAACTGGGCGGTGAGGTCAGGCCCGTACAGGTGATCGATGGACGCGGCGATGTGCGGGTGGTCCTCGGCGGGTAGTGCGGCGAGGACGGCATGGGTGGCGGCCTGGTCCCGGGCACCACCGTCCGGGGCGGCGGCGAACGGGGCCTCCAGCGCGGCGAAGCCGAGCGTGTAGAACAGCACCGCCTGATAGCCCTTGGCCGCCGACTCGGGGTCCAGCCCACCGGCCAGCAGCAGCCCGAGCCCGGCGTCGATCCCGCGCAGGGTCGCCTCCTGCCGGGGTGGCCGCCGCACGGCCGCCGGCACCAGCGCGGGATGAGCGAGCAGGGCGCGGCGGATGCCGTGGGCCACCGCGTGCAGCTGATCGGCCCATCCGGTGACGATCGAGGCACGCGGCGCCGCGTCGGGGGTGCGGCCGGCTTGCCGAGCCTGCGCGAACACCCGGTCGGCCAGCGCTTCGACGAGTTCCTCCTTGTCCGCGAAGAACCGGTAGACCATCGCGGCTGCCGCGCCGACCTCCCGGCCCAGCCGCCGCATGGTCAGGGCGTCGAGTCCCTCGGCGTCCAGGATCTGCATCGCGGCGTCCAGCAACAGCTCACGGGTGATCCGCTGCGGTCGCGGCATGGACGTCCCTCCTGTGCTGTCGATCGCTCTTGTAGAAGTCAACCGTGTTCACCTAGCCTGCGGCCACTCGGTGAACACCGTTGACTCACCCAGCCGGAGGAGCGATGGACGCGGACGCGAAGCAGCCGACAGCGGAAGATCGAGCACGTCGACGGGTCGAGGCGGAGGTCGGACTGGCCGTCCACCGGGCCGCGTACCTGGCGGTCAACGCCGGCCTCCTTCTGGCCGCGGGCGGCTTCGCGGGGTCGTGGTGGCGGCTGGCGGGTTGGGGATCGGGCCTGGCCGTGCACACCGGCTGTGTGCTCGCCGAGATCGGTCGGCTGGTGGAGCGGGAGCTGGCACGGGAGCGTGTCCGGTGAGCGCCGTGCTGCCGGGGACGTCGCCCGAGCGCCTGGGCCGCGCCCGCAGCGACGGCCTGGTCGTGGTCGTGTTCTGGGCCGCCGCAGCCCTGGCGAGTGCTCTTCCGCAGATCCTCGTGGGCGAGGTGACCGGTCGCGCGCCGTGGCTCCTGGCGGTAGCGCAGGTCGCCGCGCTGCTCGGGCTGTGGGCCTGGGTCCGGCGGCCCGATCGGTTCCAGGCGTTGGACGGCCCGCTGCGCTGGCTCATCGCGATGGCCGCCGGCTGGCACCTGATCCTCGGTGGCCTGCTGGGCACCCAGGCATGGGCGGATTGGCAGCACAGCGTCCCCTGGGTCGCGCGCGGCGCCGTCGTCCAGGTCCTGATCTTCGTCCCCACCCTGCTCCTGGTCGTCCTCGGACCCGGCCGGCTGGGCGGGGCATCGCTGCGCCTGCGAGCTGGAGACGACCGAGCCCGCGCGCGTGCCGGTGTCTACACGCTGGGCCGCCGCCCGACGTGGCGGCGCCTCGGGACCTTCTGGGCGGTCGGCATCACCGTCGGCACGGCGACGGCGATGTGGTTCGCGCTCGGCTCACAGCTCGACGACGTCTGCGTGCTGCTGTGGTCCCTGCCCGCCATCGCGGTGCTGGCGGCCACCAACACCGTCAACGAGGAGTTCGGCTACCGCAACGTGCCCCTCGCGGTACTGCCGCCCGTCCTCGGGCCCCGGGCCGCCGTGGCGGCGACCGGCCTGCTGTTCGGCCTCGCCCACTACTACGGCAACCCGCCCGGCGCCTCAGGTGTGGCTCTGTCGGCATTCCTGGGCGTCCTGCTGGCCAAGAGCATGGTAGAGACGGGCGGCTCGAAGTGGGCCTGGATCATCCATTGGCTGCAGGACATGGTCATCTTCTCCTTCCTCGCGCTCGCATGGAGCAACCTGTGAGCCATCGAGCGCCCCAGCGGCCCACCCAGCGACCCGACGCCGCGAAGACAAGGGCGCCCCTGGACGGGACAGCAGAGGCCCGCGCATGAGCGAGCCGACGTCCGAAACCGGAGATGTCCTCCTGCAGCTCGCCGCTCGCCTGAGGGAGAACCAGGTCTTCGGTCCCCCGGTCCAGCGCGACGGCGTGACGGTGGTGCCGGTGGCGCATGTGCGAGCCGGTGGCGGACTCGGAGGCGCTGCTCACCGCGGTCCTCACGAGACCAACGGCGGCTTCGGCTTCGTGGCACGACCGGCTGGTGCATGGATCGTTGAGGACTCCGGCGCCGTTCGCTGGCAGCCGGCGGTCGACGTCACCCGCATCGCCATGCTCGGTCACATGACGGCAGCTGCGGCGCTGTTCCTGCTCGTGATGTCGAGGCGTCACCAGGAACGCGTCGGATGACCTCGTCCGTGGCCACGCCGGGCTGACCGTGCTGGCGGGGATACCGGGTCGGCTGCTCGTCGCCGAGGCAGCGGCCTCCCCTGTCGACCCCCGGCTCTCATCGCCGCAGACGCACGTGGGCAACGTCCGATGACCCGGTGCGGCGGTCCCCGGCGACGGTCGCGGCGCCGGTCGTGGCGCCGACTGTGGCGGCCGGCTCGTGAGAACGCCGGCCCCGGCCAGCGACGACCACGGACTCCTGCGCGCCGGTCCGCGTGCTCGTCGCCGAGGACCACCCGATGTTCCGGGACGGCCTGGTGTCCCTCCTGCGGGCCCGTCGCGGCACCCGGGTGGTAGCCGCGGTGGGGACAGGAAGGGAGGCGGTCCTGGCGGCCGTGAAGCACCAGCCCCACGTCGCGGTCGCCGACCTGCGCATGCCCGACGGCGACGGCACCTGGGTGAACGAGACCCTCCGAGAACGGACTCCCGCCGTACGGGTGCTCGTGCTCACGTCAGCCGAGGACGACCGCGCAGTACAAGCGGCGCTGGCCGCCGGCGCACACGGCTATCTACTCGAAACCGCGGAGCCAGCGGTCGTACTCGCCGCGGTCACAGCGGTCGCCGACGGGGCCACGGCGCTCTCCGACGACGTGTTCGCCGGATCGTCCCGCCGTCTACAAGGCCGAGGCCGGACCGCCCGGCCCTTTCCCGAACTCACCGACCGTGAATTCGAGATCCTCGAGCAGCTAGCCGACGGCCGGTCGACCGAAGACATCGCGCTCCGCCTCGGACCGAGCCCGAAGACCGTCCGCAACCTGGTGTCCTCGGTCCTCCTCACGCTGGGAGCGCGGGACCGAACCGCCGCCGCGGCCGCGGCTCACCGAGCCGGCCGGGGTGGTTCAGTGCGGCCCGACCAGTAGGTGCACCTGAGCCGGTACGTGTCCCATGTGCAGCGACGCCGCCCTGCCGCCTACACCGCTTGTTGGCCGGTGGAACTGTGCCGACAGCTGGTAGACCCAGGCCGCTGGTGCGCTCCGCGGTCCACCGGGCGGCCACCAGGGCGCAGCGCCGTGCCGCGCACCGCGCGCTCGCCAATGCGCTGGCCGGCGACCCGGACCGTCGCGCGTGGCGCCTGGCCGCCGCCGCCGACCGGCCCGACGAACAGGTCGTCGCCGCGCTCGATGACGTCGCTGAGCGCGCCACCGCCCGCGGCGGTCACGAGGCGGCCGTCGCCGCCTGGGCCCGTGCCGCCGAGCTGACGGCCGATCCGCAGGCGCGCGCCCGGCGACTGAGCGCGGCGGCGCACGCGGCGTGGCTGGCCGCTCGGCCCATCCGGGCGCGGTCGCTGGCCGACGCCGCCCGCCCACTCGCTGGCCCCGGCGGCCGCACAGTTCCGCTCCGCGTTCGCAGAGTGCGATCCCGGCGACGACACCGACCTGCGTTCCAACCTCGGGGTCGCCGCCTTCCACCTCGGCGACGACGACGTCGTCCTCACCCTCCACGCCCGGCGCCGCGCGCGCGTGACAACCTCCGGCAGTTCCGTATCACGACCACAGCGACGCAATCGCCGGTAAAGTCGGCCGACGCCGACCGATGGGTGGAGGTCGTGAAAGGCGCTACCGAGACAGGTGCACCCGCCACCGCGGCGAATGCCTGGGCCGCCATCCCGGGCCTGGACGGCCTCGCTCAACTGGTCGACGGCCTTCCCGACGGTGTGGCCCTGCTGACCGATGACCAGCGAATTCTGTACGTCAATCCTGCAGCGTGCGCGATCCTCGGCCGCCGGCGCGAGGAACTCGTCGGCGTCCGCCCACTCTCCTCGACGGGCCTACCGCTCGGCTCGGGCAGGAGTTCTGCCCCGAGCGCGTACTCGGGACCCGAGGTCGAGTGCTCCGACAGGACTATCGAAGCGAACGGTCACCGGGTGGTGGCCCGTACGTTCCGCGAAGTCACCGATGAGCGACGTGCGGCACGGAGGCAGGCCACGCTGAGTCACGTGGCAGCTCAGGTGGCGCTGGCCGAGTCGCTCGAGACCACTCTCGACACCGTCGCTCAGTGCCTCGTGGAGTCCACGGGGATGACGGCTTGCGCCGCCATCGTCTTCGACGGCGAGCCTGCCCGGTTACGCGTCGCCGGCACCGCGGGGCTGCCCCCCGACTACGCCGAACGGTTCAGTGCCGCACTGCGTGCCTCGAGCGAAGCCCTGCCCGCGGTGTCCGCCTTCCGCAGCCGGCAGACCGTGGTTGTCGACAGGGAGAGCGGCGAGCCCGTGGTGGGCATGCTCGAGAACCTCGACGACGACCTGGACTGGCGCAGCATCGCTTCCTTTCCCATGATTGCCCGCAACCATCCCGTCGGCGCAGTCAAGACCTTCTGGCAGGGCCCTCCCCCGGACGGCCAGGAGCTCGAGTTCCTCGCGGCCGTCGCCGACCAAGCGGCGACCGCCGTGGACAACGCCCGACTGTTCGCCGATGCCGCGGCCTCTTCCCGGCGCGACGAAGGACTCATCTCCGCGTTTCTGGCATTGGCCTCCGAGCTCTCCCTGCCGGCCGTACTCACCAAAATCGTGGAACTGGCCTGCGACATCGCTGATGCCCGGTATGGGGCAGTTGGTGTCCTCGGCGCGGACGGCCGCCTGGAGGACTTCATCACCCACGGCGTCTCCGACGAGCAACACAACCTCATCGGACATCTGCCCATCGGCCGCGGAATCCTCGGCGCGCTCATCTCCGACGCCCGTCCGCTGCGGCTCTCCCGCATCCAGGACGACCCGCGATCTGTTGGGTTTCCGCCGCACCACCCGCCGATGACGTCGTTCCTCGGCGTCCCGATCACGGTGCGCGGCAAGATCTACGGCAACCTCTACCTGACCGAGAAGCGCGGCGGGTCCGAGTTCACCAAGGGTGACCATCGCGCCGTGGTGACCCTCGCGGCCCAGGCCGGCGTGGCGATCGAGAACGCCCGGTTGTTCACCGAGGCGCAGCAGCGGCTGGCGTTGGAGGCTCGGCACCGCCTCGCCCGAGAGCTGCACGACTCGGTGTCTCAGGCCCTGTTCTCCATGACGATGGAGACGCGGGCGGCGCAGTTGCTCCTGGAACGCGAGGGCCTCCCTGAAGACGGACCGCTGGCCGAGAGGCTGAGCAACCTGAGGCAACTGACGCAGGGCGCGCTCGCCGAGATGCGGGCGCTGATCTTCGAGCTGCGTCCCGAGGCGCTGCAGGAGGAGGGTCTCGCCGCCGCGATCCGCAAGCAGGCCGAGGGGATGAGTGCCCGGACAGAAATCGCCGTCGACCTCCGGCTGCCGAAGCGACGCCTCTCGCTGTCCCGCGATGCCGAGGAACAGGTCTACCGGGTGGTGCAGGAGTCCCTGGCGAACATCGCCAAGCACTCCGGTGCGCGCCGGGCCACCGTGCGGCTGCGCCACCGGCGTGCGGCCCGAAGTGAGCTGCTCGTCGAGCTCAGCGACGACGGCGTCGGATTCGACCCCTCGGTGCGCCAACCCGGCCATCTGGGCTTGCGCACAATGGCCCAGCGGATAGAGCAGGTGGGCGGCACGCTCCACGTGGACTCCCGTCCCGGGCGCGGCACCCGCATCACAGCCGTCGTCCCCCTGGCGCATGACGGGGCGCGCTTGGCGGTGCGAGCCGCTACGCGACCGCTCCGTGACGAGTCGTGAACGAGCCGGATCCGGGTCCTATCCGGGTCTGTCTCGTCGATGACCACGCAGTGGTGCGGCGAGGACTTCGCGGCTACCTGGATCTGGTGGAGGACATCGAGGTCGTCGGCGAGGCGGGCGACGGCCAGGCGGCGCTGGACACGGTGGCTGCGCTCGTCGCCGAGCAGCGGGCACCGCACGTCGTGCTCATGGACCTGCTCATGCCCGGCCTCGACGGCGTCACCGCCACGCGGTTGCTCACGCAGCAGTACGAGGACATCGCAGTCATGGCCATGACCAGCTACAGCGAGGTGGAACGGATCCGCAGCGCGCTCGAGGCGGGCGCGTCCGGCTACCTGCTCAAGGACGCCGAGGCCGACGAGGTGGCCGACGGCATACGAAAGGCGCACCGCCGCGAGATGCCGCTGGGCGCGGCGGTCTCCCGGCAACTCGCCCGGGCCTTCAGCGCGACCGGTCAGGCGGCGCTCGGAACGCTCACAGCCCGGGAGCATGAGGTCCTCCTGCTCATCGCCGCGGGGATGTCCAACCGGGAGATCGCCTCCCGGCTGGTCATCAGCGAGCGGACCGCGCGCACCCACGTCAGCAGCATCCTTGAAAAGCTTGAGCTGCGTTCGCGCACTCAGGCGGCGTTGTACGCCATCCAACACGGGGTGGCACCTGCGCATCCGTCTCCGTAGACGTTCCTCCGCTCGACTTTCGTCGCACCGAAGGCCGGTCATTGCGCCGATGACGCCGCGCCCCTGGCGGTGGTGCGGTGAGCACATAACCGAACCGCGTCGAGAGGCGCCTCGTGAACGTGCTCGTGGCCGCGCGTGACATCCGCGTCCGTCGGGCGCTGTCCGGTCTCCTGGAGTCGGCGGGGTACTGCGTCGACGGCACCACTCACGCCGCCGGTCAGGAACCGGATCGGGACGCAGACGCCCCCGCGGACGTCGTCGTCCTCGAGCTGGACCGGGGACACGACTACCGGGACCTGACGGTCATCGAGCGACTCACCAGCCGCGGGTGCTCGGTGATCGTCGTCTGTAGCGGGCCAAGGCATCGGACGGCTGTTCTCGCCGTGGGTGCCAAGGCGTGCCTGGACAAGGACGACGCCGGCTTCGCCGACCGGCTGGCGGAAGCAGTTGCGGCCGTCACCGGACCACCGGACCACCGGCTGCAGCAGACGTGATCCGAACCGAGCCGACGCGTGACTACGTCAAAGAGCCCTGTCGGATCCGGTCATCACGCCGATGGCACCCCAGCGGGTTCCGGCACGAGACTGCCTCACGCGCCGGTGCGGCAACCCGGCGTGCGGAACCGAGCCGGAGACGACCGACAGGCACCCGCCGCGGCGGACAGCGCGACCGATGTGAGGACTGTGATGACGGAGCAGACCGACGCTCCCCGTCCCTCCGCTGCGCTGCACCGGAGCCGAGCACCCTCCCTACGCCCGAGTCCGAACCCGGTTCAGCGGGGCTACGGCCTCCGAATGGGGGCGGCCACATCCACCCTCAGCGCCGAGACGCAAGGAGCGAACATGACATCCGTCCGGGACATCCCCACCCAGAGGGTCGGCGTCCAGGCGCCTCCCGCCGCCCGCAGCGTCCGTCTGACCAAGGTCTTCGGCGAGGGCGACACACGCGTCGTCGCACTGGACGCGGTGGACGTCGCGTTCAGGGCCGGCCAGTTCACCGCCATCATGGGGCCGTCCGGCTCCGGGAAGTCCACCCTCATGCACTGCATGGCCGGCCTCGACGCGGTGACCGACGGGCACGCCCACATCGGCGACACGGAACTGAGCTCCCTCAACGACAGGCAGCTCACCATGCTGCGCCGGGACAAGATCGGCTTCATCTTCCAGGCCTACAACCTGCTGCCCACCCTCACGGCGCTGGAGAACATCACCCTGCCGATGGACATCGCCGGACGCAGGCCCGACCAGGCCTGGCTGGACACGGTCATCGACACGGTCGGGCTCCGTCCCCGGCTGAACCATCGGCCCAGTGAGCTGTCCGGTGGCCAGCAGCAACGGGTGGCCTGCGCCCGGGCGATGGCCAACCGCCCGGAGATCATCTTCGCCGACGAACCGACCGGGAACCTCGACTCGAAGAGCGGTGCCGACGTGCTGGCCTTCCTCCGCCGGTCGGTCATGGAGATGGGCCAGACGATCGTCATGGTCACCCACGACCCCGTCGCCGCGTCCTACGCCGACCGCGTGCTGTTCCTCGCCGACGGCCGGATCGTCGACGAGATGCTCTCCCCTACCCGGGAACGCGTCCTCGAGCGGATGAAGGCCTTCGACAGGCAGCCGGAGGCCTGACATGTGGCACGCGACCCTGCGCAACCTCCTGGCACACAAGTTGCGGCTGGCGCTCAGCGGGTTGGCGATCGTCCTCGGTGTCGCCTTCGTGTCCGGCACCATGATCTTCACCGACACGCTGGGCAAGACCTTTGAGAACCTCTTCGCGAGCACGTCCGCGGACGTCAACGTGGAGCCGGCCTCCGCGTTCGACTCGGGCCTCGCCGGTACGGGCGAGGGCACCGGCGCGGCGTCCACCGTGCCCGAGAGCCTGGTCGACACGGTGCGCGACGTGGACGGCGTCGCCGCGGCCGCGGGCTTCGTCCGCACCGAGGGCGTCTACGTGCTCGACGGCAACGGGAACGTGCTGGACACCGGCGGTGCGCCGGGCATCGGCATCAGCTGGGAGCCCGATCCGGACCTCTCGTCCAGCACGCTCGTCGACGGCCGCGCACCACGGGGAGCCGCCCAGGTGGCGCTCGACGTCGACTCCGCGGAGAAGGCCGGCTACACACTCGGTGACACCGTCACCGTGCTGACCACGGGCCCCCGGGTCCAGGCCGAGCTGGTCGGCACCTTCTCCTTCGGGGACAGCGGCGGCTCGGCCGGAGCATCGCTCGCGGCGTTCGAGACCCGCGCCGCCCAGGAGCTCTTCGGCACGCCGGGGCAGTTCAGCGGCATCGGCATCTCCACGGCCGACGGGATCGCCGAGGAGACGGTCCGGGACCGCGTCGCCGCCGCGATCGGGGACGGATACGACGTGCGCACGGCCAGCGAGCAGGCCGAGGCACTCGCCGGCGACTTCGAGGAGGGCCTGGCCTTCGTCGAGACCTTCCTGCTCGCCTTCGCCGGTATCGCGCTGTTCGTCGGCACGTTCATCATCCTCAACACGTTCTCCATGCTCGTCGCACAACGGACGCGGGAACTGGCGTTGCTGCGGGCTCTCGGCGCCGGTCGGGCACAGGTCACCCGATCGGTCCTGGCCGAGGCGCTGGTCCTGGGGATCGTCGGCTCCACCCTGGGACTGGCCGCGGGCTTCGGGGTCGCCACCGGCCTCCGGTCCCTGTTCGGGCAGTTCGGCCTCACCCTGGACGGCGGGCTCGTCTTCGCCACCGACACGGTGTTGTGGTCCTACGCCGTCGGGGTCCTCGTCACGCTGATGGCCGCGTACCTTCCGGCACGACGGGCGGCCAAGACCCCGCCCGTGGCGGCGATGCGCGACGACCACGTCTCCGTGGAGCGCTCACTGCGCCGACGGACAGTGTTCGGTGGCGTCCTGACGGCTGCCGGGGTCGCTGCCATGGTCGGGGCCTTCATCGTGCAGGACGACGGCACAGCGGCCTCACTGGTCGGGGTGGGCGCCCTGACGTTGTTGCTGGGGACCATCGCGCTGAGCCCGGTGATCGCCCGACCGTTCCTGCGCGGCATCGGTGCCGTCCTGCCCCGGCTGTTCGGCACCTCCGGTCACCTCGCCCGGGAGAACGCGGTGCGCAATCCTCGGCGGACCGCGGCAACGGCGTCCGCGCTCATGGTCGGCCTGGCACTGGTGAGCGGCTTCAGCATCATCGGGGCGTCGACCAACGCGTCCGTGGACAACAGCCTCGATCAGTCCCTGGGGGCGGACTACGTCGTCTCCACGGCGGTCGCCGCGCCATTCAGCGCGGAGATCGCCCAGGAGATCCGCGTCATCGACGGCGTCGAGTCCGTAACCCAGCAACGGTTCGGCCAGGCGCAGCTGGGCGGTGTCCAGACGTCCGTGAGCGCCGTGGACGCCGCGACGCTGGACTCGGCCTTCGCGCTCGACTACCTCACCGGCGGCACCGAGGGGCTCCGCGGCGAGGGACTTCTCGTGGACGAGGACACGGCCGCGAGCCGCGGCTGGTCCGTCGGTGATCGGGTCGAGGCCCTGCTCGCCAACGGTGAGCGTGTGGAGCTGACCGTGGGCGGCGTGTACACCACAAACCAGGCGCTGGGCTTGGCGGTGATCTCCCTCGACACCTTCACCGCGGCCGGCGGTGAGGCGCTCGACCGCTTCGTCTACGTGGACGTCGCGCCGGACGTGGATGCGGCCGCCGTGCGGTCCTCCCTCAAGGCGACCCTCGACGCGTATCCGGTGGTCACACTCAAGGACCAGGCCCAGTTCGCGGACGAGCAGAAGGGGCAGGTCGACCAGCTCCTGATGATCATCAATGCGCTGCTCGGGCTGTCGGTGATCATCGCCGTCCTCGGCATCGTCAACACCCTGGCCCTGTCGGTGATCGAGCGGACGCGGGAGATCGGTCTGCTGCGGGCCATCGGGATGGACCGCCGCCAGTTGCGGCAGATGATCCGGCTGGAGTCGGTCGCCATTTCGGTGTACGGCGCCGTATTTGGCCTCATCCTGGGGATCGTGTTCGGCACCGGCCTGGTCCAGGCGCTGGCCGACCAGGGCATCAGCCAGCAGGTGATCCCGGGCGGGCGGATGCTCCTGTTCCTGGCCATCGGCGCTCTGATCGGCGTGCTGGCCGCCGTGTGGCCGGCCCGGCGGGCAGCCGGGCTCAAGCTCCTCGACGCGATAGCAACCACCTAGGACGCGGCCGAGGGCCCACCTTCCTAGTGGGCCCTCCGCCGTGTCGCCAAGCCGAAGGTTGCTGCACACGAACGAGCCCCAGGATCGTCTCCTCTCGGGGCGAGAGGCTGCGGCACCGGCGTGGACCGGTGGTATCGGCTTCAGGAGCGGCGATTCCTGGCAAGGCGGCGCCGCCCAACCCGTAGTAGCGCCTGACCACGTGCGCCTCCACCCCCGTCACCCGCAGCATGCGCTGACGCTGAGCGTGGCGGTTCAACCAAGCACTGCCGGCGCATGGACCAAGACAGGATGGTGATCTTGCGATGACCGAACCCGGTGCCATGACCGGAGGCGGCTCGCAGTTCCCCGAAACCCAGGACGCCGAGCCGTCCGCCGCCGTCGCGACGCTGCCCCGCAATCAAGGCCAGCAGGTCGATCCCAGGATTCCTGTGATTCTCGTGGTCGACGCGGACCCACAGAGTGGGGAGGCCACGGCTGCGGCCCTGCGGCGTCGGTTCGCGCCCGATTACCGGGTGCTGACCGCCGGCTCAGCCGAGGCGGCGCTCGCCAACCTTGAGCGCTTGGCCAGCGCGGGGGACGAGGTCGCGCTGGTCGCCGCCGACCTGCGCCTGCCGGACGGCGAGGGAGTCCGCTTCCTGGAGCGGGCCGCCGGCCTGCACAGTGACATCGCACGAGTGCTGCTGTTCGAGATGGACCAGTACCACACCCGGATTCCGTTCACCGAGCTGCAAGCCCTGCAGCGCGCGACCGCGCTCGGGCAGATCGACTTCTGGATGGTGAAGGGGTGGGTCAACCCCGAGGAGTGGCTGTACCCGCAGGTGCAGGAGGCACTCAGCGCGTGGTCCAGGCGGCACCGGCCGAGCCACGTGGTGTACCGCATCATCGGCGACGAGTGGGACCCCCGCTGCCATGATCTCCGGGACGGCCTGACGGTCAATGGCGTGCCGTTCGTCTTCCATCCGCGAGACAGCGACAGGGGGAAGCAGCTCATCCTGGAGCACCGGGTGGACGCCAGTCGGCTCCCGGCCGCGATCCGGCACGACGGGCGCGTGCTGCAGGATCCCTCGATGGTCGAGATCGCCGTCTCGCACGGGATCCGGATCCGACCCTCCCTGAGCGACTATGACCTGGTGGTCCTCGGAGCAGGTCCGGCAGGCCTTGCCGCCGGCGTGTATGGCGCCTCCGAAGGCCTGGGCACCCTGCTGCTGGAGGCGCGGGCGATCGGGGGCCAGGCCGGCACCAGCTCGATGATCCGCAACTACCTGGCTTTCCCACGCGGCATCAGCGGGGGCGAGCTGGCCCACCGTGCCTGGGAGCAGGCCACGCTGTTGGGAGCCGAGTTCGTCTTCACCCATCAGGTGACGGCGCTCACTACGGCCGGTGGTGGGCATGCGCTCGTGCTGACCGACGGAAGCCAGGTGAGGACGCGTGCGGTCATCCTCGCGACCGGCGTGACGTACCGCCATCTCGGCATCCCTGACCTCGACCGCCTCGTCGGAGCCGGCGTCTTCTACGGCGCGGCCGGGGTGGCCGCATCGGCAATGGCCCGGAAGCACGTCTACGTCGTCGGTGGGGCCAACTCCGCGGGACAGGCCGCCCTCCACCTGGCCAAGTACGCCGCCCGAGTCACCGTGCTCGTGCGCGGCAATTCTCTCACCGCCGGGATGTCCGACTACCTGGTTCGGCAGATCGAGGCAACCCCGAACATCGCCGTCCGGCTCCGGACACAGGTGATCGGTGGCCGCGGCGGCGCCCGCCTCGAGGGGCTCACCCTGTGGGACCGGTATGAGCAGCGTCAGGAGGACGTACCTGCAGCGGCGGTCTTTGTCTTGATCGGCGCCGAACCCTGCACGGACTGGCTGCGCCCCGTCCTGAGTCTCGATGAGCACGGCTTCGTCCTGACCGGCCGGGACGTACCACAGACGGACTGGCCGCTGGACCGCGAGCCCCATCCCTTCGAGACCAGCCGTCCCGGCGTCTTCGCGGCCGGCGACGTGCGATATGGCTCGGTCAAACGCGTCGCCGGCGCGGTCGGCGAAGGGTCCGTGGCCGTCGGTTCGGTGCACCGCTACCTGGCCGAGCTCGCTGCTGCCGCCGGGCAGCCGTCGGAAAAGGCGGTAAAGCAGGCGACCCCGCTGTGATGGACCTGGCACACACATCGGCCGGTAACGTCCGGAGGGTGACGGGCGCCGAGTCGGAGAACGGCGGCCGGCGCCCAGTGCGGGGGCTGCGTGCCGGGTCGGCGGTGGTCCTGGTAGCTCATGGCCTCCTCCATCTGTTGGGTGTGGCACTGCTGTGGCGCTGGGGCGAGCCGCGGTACGACGACGTCCATCCGGCGGCCGGTTCGTCGCCCGCGCTCGTCGTCGGCGCGTCTGGCTGATTGCCGTGCTGCTGTTCCTCCTCACCGCGGGGCGTCCCGCGCGGCGTCCGGTCGGCCTGCTCGCAGCTCTCGTATCGATCGCGGTGCTGCTGCCATCGGCCTCGATCGCGTGGGCGGGTCTGGTCCTCGACGCGGCCGTGCTGCTCGGTGTGGCACTGGCCGTCACCGCGGTTCACCGCGGGCCGCGACCGGCCGGCAGCGGGAGGAACGGGTGACCACTCCCCCGGTGCCGTCGGCAGGCGGGAGGTCCTTCCACAGATGTCCAGCCGCACCGAGGTCCTGCTGTGTCCGATGCTGTCACCTACACCGCCGTGCTTCCGGTCGCCGAGGAGACCGTGCAGTTGGTGTCGGGCCTGCGGGCCGCCGAGCGACGGCGACTCGGCACCCACGGCCGGCGCCGGACGCTGGGCTGCTACCGGCAGACGGTGCTGGTGCTGCGCTGGTTCGTGGATGGCACCCGGCTGGCCCAGCTGGCCGCGGACAACCGCATCGGCTTCTCGTCGGCCTACTGGTATCCACACGAGGGCATCGACGTCCTGGCCGCGGCAGCACCGGGGTTGCGTGGCGCTGCTGGCCGCTCGCGCTGCCGACCATGCACATGTGACCGTGGACGGCACGCAGGTCCGCACCGACCGCTGCCACGTTTCCGGCCCGACCGCGCGCACCGACCAATCTGACCGGCGGGTGGACCTGTGGTGGTCGGGCAAGCACGCCACCCACGGCGGCAACATCCAGGTCATCGCCGCACCCGACGGCTGGCCATTGTGGACCTCCGGCGTTCGGCCCGGCCGCGAGCACGACACCACCGCGCTGCGCACCCACGCCGAGGCGCTGCCACTGCTGGGCGAGTGGACAGAACCCGAGCACACCGTGCTGGCCGATCTAAGTTACGAAGGCGAACGCGGCGCGCTGACCACACCAATCAAGACGATCGCCGGGCGCCGGCTGACCGACGACCAGCGCACCGTCAACCTGCTGCACGCAGCCACCCGAGCCCCGGCCGAACGCGGCAACTCGCTGCTCAAGAGCACCTTCAAGGCGCTGCGCCGGGTCAGCCTCTGTCCCTGGCGCATCGGCGCGATCGCCGCCGCAGCTCTCGTGCTGCTCCGCCACGTGTACGGCCGGACGATATGATCAACAGGCCGGCGAAGCCACTACTGGAAATGGCTCACTGTCCGGTTCCTTCTCGTGCGGCTCGGTCGGGACGAGGCGAAAACGCCAGAGCGGCAAGCGCGGGGAGCTGAATTCAGCTGGTAGCAGGTCACGGAGGACTCCCGGGTCGACCGGTACCTGAAGCCCGAGCAGTTCGTCGCCGTCGCGCGTGGCTGCTTCGAACCAGCGGGCGAACATGCTTGACAGATTTCCGATGATCTCGAAGCCCTGCCCTGGAGTCGGCTCCTCCGGCGCGCACACAAGCGACATTTTGCGCAGCAGGTCGCCGTCGAGGTCGGCCTCCTGCTGCGCGGGCCAAGATCCGAACCGGAGCAGGAACATCGCCAGCCGGCTCTCGTCTTCCTCCACCATCTGCTGGCCTCCGGCCCAGAGCTGTACCTCACCGAGTTCGAACTGCGCCTCGCCGTCCGCGGCCACATGGCGGGGCTTGCTGGGGTCGGCGATGAGATCGAGGCGCAGCGGGGGCACGAGGCCGACCATGACGTCCCCGAGCGTCTCCGAGAGTCGGTTTGCCATGAGCGCCGCTTCCAGGCCCAGTACGTATCGCCCTCGCTCGTCGCGGCCAAAGGCATCGGCCGGGACCAACGCCCACTGGCCGAGAGTGGAGAACAAGCACGCGACGTGCACTTCACCCCCGTGCAGCCCCCGGAACCGGCGCAGCCCGTTCATCTCTGCCGCGGACATGGTCACCGGCCCCGTCGGCTTGGTGGGCGCGACGTTCTTGACCTCGACTAGGAGTCGGCGGCCGTCACGCAGGACGAGCAGGTAGTCCGGGAGCTTTACGTCGTCGCCATCGACGAACACCTCACCGGAGTCCAGTGTCATCAACAGCTCACAACCGTCCAGCGCTACAACGAGCGAGGCGAACAGGGCCTGCGCTCGCCAGCCGTGGACGGTCGATGGGGCGGCCAGCGCCTCCTGCACGCCCTCGCCCACTTGTTGGAGGACTGCGTCGAGCCGCGCAGGGTCGCGCAAGGGCGTCTGGCCACCATCGTCGAGCTGCCGGAACAACTCCAGTCCGTCGAGCTTCGCCGGGGATCGCTTCAACTTGCGCAGCACCATCTGTGCAGGGTGGACGACCGGCCAGCGCCGACGCACCTTTTGAGCGGTTGCACACGCATGACCCGTCGCTGGAGCTGTTCGTCCCCGTCGCAACCTGGGCCAGGTGTCTCCTACGAGCTCGTGCATGGTTAGCGGGACGCCTCGCTCGTGCTGCGGTGAGGGACGGAGCAGGGTCGGAGTGTGTCGAGGAGCCTGGCCCATGCCGCCGCTGTTGCCGACCGCCATGTGACGGGACTGTCCCGGCAGGTCCTGGCTGACCTAGTCGCCGAGGTGGGGCCGCGCTGGCAGGCGGTTGGCGCCGGTACCCGGCACTGGCCGCTGTTGATCGACGGACTGCTGGCCACACGCTGCCGGAACTCCTCCGGATACCTACTCTGTCCGCCCGTCCGGACCCTCCCTCCTTCGCTCGTACCAAAGCCTGGAGGTGTTCGGCCGCCGAGGGCACCTCAGGGCCGCGTGCAACAGTCGAGGGGTGCCCCGGGAAAACGATGCGGCGACGGCAAACTGGCTCGCCTGTACCCGCGATTCTGGTAATACTCATCACTTCCGTAACGACTCATCGCGCTCTGCATAATCGGACCGCCGAGCGTCCATTGGGGCACCTCCGAAGTACCCCCACTGGGCTCGCGTAAGTTACGCGAGTCTTTGGGTTCTCGCGCGCGTGGGGCGCGATATCGAGGCGCAACTACGATTGGAGCGACTGGCCAGCTGCTGTTCAGATTGATCCTTCAGCGTCAGCCCGCTGAACCCGGTGGGGGTCAGGCCTGCCATTCATCACGCACACCGCCAACCTCGACTCCATCGCTCCCGCTTTCCTCCATCCGGCGCTTCGGCATACGCGACCGTCGAAGCTGCCCGAGTGCTACAAGATGGGCAAGGAGCTCAGTCGAAGGAAGGGTCGTCATCTGGGTCGGCTCATGCTGCTTGCCGATCCTGGCCTTCGAGCCGGCACACGTCGGCGCGGACGCCGGCTGGCGGTCCTGGGCAGGAATGAGGTAGCCGCACACGGGGCAGTAGAAGCCGATCAGCTCGCCGCCGGCCGATCGGCGGGAGGGGTCCTGGGCGTCGTGCCGGTCCACCGTCACCAGCATCCTCTCCTTTATGCTGTGGGTCGGTGCCTGGCGGGTGGCGCCGTCTCCGGATGCGTCTCCCGCGAGTTGGGCGGTACGGCCTCGACCGGCGGGATCAGCTGGGTGAGCTGATGGCGGTTGCCGCCGGTCAGGGTCACCGCCGGCGGGATCCTGTGGGCGTCGCGGATCAGGTGGTGCGTGGCCCCGGGGGCGGCTGCTCAGAAGTCTGAGTCGAGGTGGCCGAGCAGGGTCGGGGCGTCCCAGGTGGGTGGCGGCATGATGCGGCGGATGGTCAGCAGCGGCTGTGCGGTGTCCGGGGGGTCGGAGAGCTGGAAGGCCGCCCGGTATCCCGCCGCGGCGACGTGGGACAGGACCTCCGGCGACCAGACCCCGAAGGGGTAGGCCATGAGGTCGACGGGGTGGCCGAGAACCTCGGCCAGTTGAGCCTTCGGCTGGTCAAGCTGGGTTACCCACTGGTCGTCGATGAGCCGGTCGGTCCGCTGGTGGTCCCAGGTGTGCGCGCCGATGGTCATGCCGGCCCGGTCGAGGTCGCGGAGCTGGTCGTCGCTGAGCCAGTCGGGCTTGTTGAGCACGACGGTCATGGGGAAGAACGTGGCCGGAAAGCTCAGGTCGGTGAGGACGGGCAGGGCCACCGAGTGGTGGGTCGCCGACCCGTCGTCGAAGGTCAACAGCACCGGGCGCTGCGGGAGGGCGGTGCCGAATTGCAGGTGGTCGACGAG
>NZ_FPBA01000010.1 GCF_900116515.1 Geodermatophilus amargosae | reverse complement strand
CACGCTGCTACCAGCCCTCAGCCGATCACGACAGCGACACGCTCAAGTGCCGTTGCAGTACTAGGACGGCGGGGCCGGTCCGGGCCCCGCCGCTCCCACGGGTCAGCCGACGCGCTCGGGGACGCCGGCCGAGGAGCGTCGCCAGGAGGTGTGCAGGCGCGCGTAGGGGCCCACGGCGTCGACCAGGTCGGCGTGCGTCCCGCGCTGGACGACCCGGCCCTCGTCGACGACGAGGACCTCGTCGGCCCGCTCCGCGGTGGACAGCCGGTGGGCGATGGTCAGCGTGGTGCGCCCCTCGGTGAGGCGGTCCAGCGCAAGGGTCAGCCGCCGCTCGGTGGCCGGGTCGACGGCGCTGGTGGCCTCGTCGAGCACGAGCAGGTCGGGCGCGGCCACGTACGCGCGGGCGATGGCGACCAGCTGCCGCTCCCCCGCCGACAGCGACTCGCCGCGCTGGCCGACCGCCGTCGCGACGCCGTCGGGCAGGCCGGCCAGCCAGTCACCCAGGCCGAGCTCGTCGAGGGCCGCGGTCACCTGCGCGTCGGTCAGCCCGGGCCGGCCGTAGCGGACGTTGTCGGCGACGGTCGCGTCGAACAGGAAGCCGTCCTGCGGCACCATTCCCACCCGCCTCCGCAGCGAGGAGAACGCGACGTCGGCCAGCGGCACCCAGCCGGATCCCGCCGACCCGAGCAGCACGCGCCCCTCGGTGGGGTCCATGAGCCGGGTGACCAGCTTGGCGAACGTCGTCTTGCCCGAGCCGGTCTCCCCCACGACGGCGTAGCGGCGCTGGGGGGCCAGCGTCAGGTCGACGCCGTCGAGGGCCGGCCGCGCGCCCGGCGCGTAGCGAAAGGTGACGTGCTCGAGCCGGACGCCGAGCGGCCCCTCGGGCAGCTCGAGCGCCGAGCCGGTGGCGGCGGGGTCGCGGACGTCGGGCTCGGTGTCGAGGACGTCGAGCACCCGGCGGAACCCGGCGATGGCGTTCTGGCCCTCGTTGAGCACCTCGCTGGCGGTCTGCACCGGCGCGACGAACAGCGTGACGAGGAAGAGGAAGGCGACCAGCGTGCCGGCGGTGACCTGCCCGGCCAGGCCGAGCCAGACGCCGACCACGACGACGGCGGCGTTGGCGACCGCGGCCACGAACTCGCCACTGACGAACACCGCGGCGGTGACCTTCTGCGCGTCGACCTGGGCGCGGTAGTGCCGGCCGATGGCGGAGTCGAGGCGGGCCGCGGTCCGCTCGCGGATGCCGTAAGCGCGCACCGTGGGGGCGCCGACGACGGACTCCGAGACCGCGGCCAGCACGTCGCCGACCCGCTCGCGGACCACGCCGTAGGCGATCGCCAGCCGCTTGGCGAACCAGCGGACGGCGATCGCCAGCGGGATGAAGCAGACGAGCACCAGCAGGGTCAGCTGCCAGGAGTAGACCGCCATGACCACGGTGGCCACGACCAGCTGGCCGAGGCTGATCACGCCGAGGACGCCGCCCCACTGCATGAAGGTCGACAGCTGGTCGACGTCGCTGGTGACGCGGGAGACCAGCGAGCCGCGGCGCTCCCCCTGCTGGTGCAGGACCGACAGGTCGTGCACGTGCCGGAACGCCCGCGAGCGCAGCCCGGCCAGCGCGGTCTCGGTGGTGCGGAACAGCCGGACGTTCATCCGGTAGACGGCGACGCCGGTGACCAGGACGACGACGGCGCAGACCAGCACGAGCGTGCGGACCAGGCCGAGGTCGGGGCCGCCGGGGGCGAGCAGGCCGCGGTCGATGACCTGCTGGACGGCGATCGGCACGACCACCCGCCCGGCCGTGGCGACCAGCGCGAGGGCGAAGGTGGCCGGCAGCCCGCGGCGGAACTCGGGCATGGTGCGCAGCCCGCGGCGCAGCGTCGCGAGCGCGCCCTCCCGCTGCTGCCCGCTCATGCCGCCACCTCCGCCTGCGAGTAGGCGCGGACCAGCGCGGCGTAGCCGGGCACGGTGGCCAGCAGCTCGTCGTGGGTGCCGCGGGCGGTGACCCGGCCGTTCTCCAGCCAGACCACCTCGTCGGCCAGGGCGATGGTGGCCTGCCGGTAGGCGACGACGACCACGGTCGAGGGCCGGTCGGCCGAGCGCAGCGCGTCGAGGATGCGCGCCTCGACGGAGGGGTCCACGGCGCTGGTGGCGTCGTCGAGGACCAGCAGCCGGGGACGGCGGATCACCGCGCGGGCCAGCGCGAGCCGCTGCCGCTGGCCGCCGGAGAGCGTGGCGCCGCGCTCGCCGACGCGGGTGTCCAGGCCCTCGGGCAGCCGGTCGACGAAGTCGTCGGCGGCGGCGACCCGCAGCGCCTCGCGGACCTCCTCGTCGGTGAACTCGCCGCCGAGGGTGACGTTGCCGCGCACGGTGTCGTCGAAGAGGAAGGTACCCTGCGGGACGAACGCGGCCTGGCCGCTCACCTCGCCCTCGCGCAGCCGGCGCACGTCGACGCCGTCGAGCAGGACCTCACCGGCGGCGGGGTCGACGAGCCGGACGAGCAGCCCGGCCAGCGTCGACTTGCCCGAGCCGGTCGGCCCGACGACGGCGACCGTGCTGCCGGCCGCGACGTCGAAGGTGACCCCGGACAGCACCGGCTGCGAGGCGCCGTCGAAGACGTGGTCGACCGCGCGCAGTCCGAGCCGGGCGCCGCCGGTGCCGGCGGCCGCGGTCTCCGGGCCGTGCGGGGTCTCGCCGGTGGCGTCGAGGACGGGGGTGACCCGGTCGAAGCCGGCCAGCGCGCGCGGGAGGTCGGCGAGCACCCAGCCGATGGCGCGGATGGGCAGCGCGAGCAGGGTGAACAGGTAAGCGATGCTGACCAGGTCGCCAGCGTCGGTGTCCCCGGAGGCGACCCGGCCGGCCCCGACCAGCAGCACGGCGAGGGTCCCGAGGTTCGGCAGGGCCTCCATCATCGGGTCGAACAGCCCGCGCACCCGCCCGACGGCGACCAGCCCGTCGCGCAGTTCCTCCGCGCGCTCGGTGAACCGGGCGCTCTCGACGTCCTCGCGGCCGAGCGTCTTGACCACCAGGCCCGCGTCGAAGCTCTCGTGGGCGATCTCGCTGACCTCGGCCCGCAGCTGCTGGGCCCGCTGCATGCGCGGGCTCATCACCTGCGAGTAGACGGCGTTGAGGACGAAGACCAGCGGGAAGACGACCAGCCCGACCAGCGCGACCAGCGGGTCGGTGAGGACCAGCGCGACGACGGTGATGGCGATCATCACGAGCGTGCCGCAGGCGAAGGGCAGCGGCGAGACGAAGTACCAGGCGGCCTCGACGTCGGAGTTGGCGTTGGAGAGCAGCTGCCCGGTCGGGTGGCGCTGGTGCCAGGCAAGCGGCAGCCGCAGGTACTGCGAGGTGACCCGGCGGCGGTAGTCGGCCTGCAGCCGGTAGGCCATGATCCCGGCGAACAGCCGGCGGCCGAGGATGCCGAGGATCTTCAGGAGCGCGACGCCCAGGAGCACCACGACGGTGGGGGTCAGCGCGCCGCCGGTCGTGTCGCCCTCGGCGAAGGCCGGGAGGATCACCCGGTCGGTGATGCCGCCGATGACGAAGGCCGACAGCACGGTCATGGCGGCGTAGAGGCTGCTGGCGACCACGGCGAGGGTGAACATGCCCGGCTGCTCGCGGATGGACAGCAGGACGTGGCGCAGGCCCCGCCGGACGACGGCGTCTCGGGCGCGGGGCACGGGTCTCCTCGGGATCGACGACGGCGGGGTCCCCCCACGTCGCTGGCCAGGCTGACCGGCACCCCCGACAGGCAGCCTGCGGTTTCGGTGCTGGTCACGATCGGTAACCCGGCACGGTGACCGATGCTTCCCGCCCGCTCGCCGCCCGCGAGCGCGCGGCCCTCGCGGACCTGCTCGACGACCTCGGACCGGACGCGCCGACGTGCTGCGAGGGGTGGACGACGGCGCACCTGGCCGCCCACCTGGTGACCCGCGACCGCCGCCCCGACGCGATGCCCGGCTACGCGCTGGAGCGCACACCGGTCGGCGCGCGGCTGCACGCGTACTCGGACCGGGTCGAGGACCGGCTGCGGACGGCGACGCCGTACCCGGAGCTGGTGTCCCGCGTGCGGAAGGGCCCGCCGGGATGGCTGCCGGGCGGGTGGCCGGTGGCGCAGCTGGTCGACGGCCCGGAGTTCGCCATCCACCACGAGGACGTGCGGCGCGCCCAGCCGGGCTGGGAACCGCGCCCCCTCCCCCTGCCCGACGCCGACCGGTTGTGGAGCGCGGCGCAGCTGTTCGCCCGCACGGCGGCGTCGCGGTACCCCGGCGGCCTGGTGCTGCAGCGCAGCGACGTCCCGGGGCCGGGCAAGCGGATCCGCGCGGGCTCGGACGTCACCACCGTCGAGGGCGAGCCGCTGGAGGTCCTGCTGTGGGCGACCGGGCGCGACGTCGCCCGGGTCGCCGTCCGGGGCGGCGCGCCCGCCAGCTGAGCGGTGTCGCGCCGAGTGGGCCCCGGAGGGGTCCGCGCAGGCGTGCCGGAGGCGCCCCGCTCAGCAGGGGGACGGCACCCGGCCGCGGTGCGATCCGGAGGATCACGGTGTCATCGCAGCGGCGTGTGCCGCTCCCCCCTGACGGGCGCACCTGCCTGCGCCAGTGCAGCCTTGACCTCGCCGATCCGCAGCGTGCCGAAGTGGAAGACGCTGGCGGCGAGCACCGCGTCGGCGCCGGCCTCGACCGCGGGCGGGAAGTGCTCGACCGCGCCGGCGCCGCCGCTGGCGATGACCGGCACGCTGACCTCCCGGCGCACCGCGCGGATGAGCTCGGTGTCGAAGCCGGCGCGGGTGCCGTCGGCGTCCATGGAGTTGAGCAGCACCTCCCCGACCCCGAGCTGCGCTGCCTGGACCACCCACTCGACGGCGTCGCGGCCGGTGCCGCGGCGCCCGCCGTGGGTGGTGATCTCGAAGCCGGAGTCGGTGACCGCGCCGTTCCGTACCCGGCGGGCGTCGAGGGAGAGCACCAGCACCTGGTTGCCGAAGCGGTCGGCGATCTGGCTGATCAGCTCCGGCCGGGCGACGGCGGCGGTGTTGACCGCGACCTTGTCCGCGCCGGCCCGCAGCAGCCGGTCGACGTCGTCGGGACTGCGCACGCCGCCGCCGACGGTGAGCGGGATGAAGACGCTCTCCGCGGTGCGCCGGACGACGTCGTAGGTGGTCTCGCGGTCGCCGGAGCTGGCGGTGATGTCGAGGAAGGTCAGCTCGTCGGCGCCCTCGGCGTCGTAGACGCGGGCCATCTCGACGGGGTCGCCGGCGTCCCGCAGGTCGACGAAGTTGACGCCCTTGACCACCCGGCCGGCGTCGACGTCGAGGCACGGGATCACGCGGACGGCGAGGCTCATGCCGGCCTCACCGCGTCGGCCTCGACCTCGACGAGCATGTCCGGGTGCAGCAGGGAGGCCACGCCGATCATCGCGGTGGCCGGCCGGACGGCGCCGAAGACCTCGCCGTGCACGCGGCCCACCTCCTCCCAGCGGGAGGTGTCGGTGACGTACATGCGGGTGCGGACGACGTCGGCGGGGCTGAACCCGGCCGAGGCGAGCGCGTCGACCAGCACGCCGAAGGCCACGCGGGCCTGCGCGGCCACGTCACCGGGGTGCACGACGGCGCCGTCGACGGTGGCGGTGCAGCCGCTGACCCACGCCTGGTCCCCGGCGACGACGACGCGGCTGTAGCCGACGAAGTCCTCCCACGGCCCGCCGGAGCCGATCCGCCGCACCGTCACGACGACGCCTCGCGGGTCACCTGCAGCGCCTCCGGCAGGGTGAAGGCGCCGGCGTAGAGGGCCTTGCCGACGATGGCGCCCTCGACGCCGACCGCGGTCAGGGCGGCCAGGGCACGGATGTCGTCGAGGGAGCTGACGCCGCCGGAGGCGACCACCGGGCGCGGGGTGGCGGCGCAGACCTCGCGGAGCAGGTCGAGGTTGGGGCCGCGCAGGGTGCCGTCCTTGGTGATGTCGGTGAGCACGTAGCGGGCGCAGCCCTCGGCGTCGAGACGGACGAGGGTCTCGTAGAGCTCCCCGCCCTCGCGGGTCCAGCCGCGCGCGGCCAGCCGGGTGCCGCGGACGTCGAGGCCGACGGCGATGCGGTCGCCGTGCTCGGCGATGGCGCGGGCGCACCACTCGGGTGACTCCAGCGCGGCGGTGCCCAGGTTCACGCGGCGGCAGCCGGTGGCCAGCGCGGCGGCGAGCGACTCGTCGTCGCGGATGCCGCCGGAGAGCTCCACGTCGACGTCGAGCTCGCCGACCACGCGGGCCAGCAGCTCGCGGTTGCTGCCGCGGCCGAAGGCGGCGTCGAGGTCGACCAGGTGCACCCACTCGGCGCCGTCGCGCTGCCACTGGAGGGCGGCGTCGAGCGGGTCGCCGTAGGAGGTCTCGCTGCCGGCCTCCCCCTGCACGAGACGGACGGCCCGGCCGTCGGCGACGTCGACGGCGGGGAGCAGCTGCAGGGTCGGCACCCGGCCAGCCTAGGGACCGGCCGGGCGGAGCCCTGGGCACCCCGGGCAGGCTGCAGCCGTGGAGTTCGCCGACGTCGTCCGCAGGCGCCGCATGGTGCGCGACTACGACCCCGACCGGCCGGTGCCGCCGGAGGTGCGCGAGCGCCTGCTCGCGCACGCGATCCGGGCACCGTCGGCCGGGTTCACCCAGGGCTGGGCGTTCCTCGTCCTGGAGTCGGCCGCCGAGCGGGACCTGTTCTGGTCGGTCACCGCCGCAGGCGGTGCGCCCGACGCGTGGCTGACCCGGATGCGCCGCGCGCCGCTGCTCGTCGTCCCGCTCTCGTCGAAGGACGCCTACCTCGACCGCTACGCCGAGCCGGACAAGGGCTGGACCGACCGCGACGAGGCCCGCTGGCCGGTCCCCTACTGGGACGTCGACGCCGGGATGGCGGCCCTGATGGTGCTGCTGACCGCCGTCGACGAGGGGCTGGGCGCCTGCCTGTTCGGCATCCCGGCCGAGCGGGTGGACGCGTTCCGGACCGCGTTCGGCGTCCCGTCGTCGCACCGGCCGGTCGGCGTCGTGTCCGTCGGCTACCCGGGCGACGGCGACCGGCGCTCCCCGTCGCTGCGCCGCGGGCGGCGGGGCCTGGACGAGGTGGTGCACCGTGGTCACTGGTGAGGCGCGGCCGGTGGACGCCGGCTGGTTGACTCCCCGCCCGTGACCGACTCCTCCTGCGCCGTCCTCGTCACCGGTGGGTCCCGCGGCATCGGCCGGGCGATCGCCCGCGCCTTCGCCGAGCGCGGCGACCGGGTGGCCGTCCACTGGGGCAGCTTGCGGGAGCGGGCCGAGGCCGTCCTCGACGGGCTGCCCGGGTCCGGCCACGTGCTCGTGCAGGCCGACATGGCCGACGCCGCGTCGGTGGGGGCGATGGTCGACGACGCCGCGGACGCGCTCGGCGGGCTGGACGTGCTGGTCAACAACGCCGGGGTCTTCGTGGCCTCCCCGCCGCTGACGTCGTCGTACGCGGAGTGGCAGGAGGTCTGGGCACAGACGCTCGCGGTGAACCTCGTCGGCGCGGCCAACGCGACCTTCCGCGCCGTGCCGCACCTGCGGGCCGCCGGCGGCGGTGCCGTGGTCAACGTGTCGAGCCGCGGCGCGTTCCGGGGCGAGCCGGACAACCCGGCCTACGGCGCCTCGAAGGCCGGCATGAACGCCTTCGCGCAGTCGATGGCGCTCGCGCTGGCGCCGCTGGGGATCTCGGTGACCTGCGTGGCGCCGGGCTTCGTGCAGACCGAGATGGCGCGCGAGGTGCTCGACGGGCCCGGCGGGGACGCCGTCCGGGCCCAGTCGCCGTTCGGCCGGGTGGCGCGGCCGGAGGAGGTCGCCTCCGCGGTGCTGTGGCTGTCCTCGCCGCAGGCCCGCTTCAGCACCGGGACGATCGTCGACGTCAACGGGGGCTCCTACCTGCGCAGCTGAGCCGGGTCAGCCGCCGTGGGCGGAGGCCCAGTGCGGGCTGGTGATCAGGCCCAACAGGTTGCCGAAGGGGTCGGCGATGACGGCGGTGGTCCAGCCCTCGCCGCGCACGGTGGGCGGCGAGACGACGGTGGCGCCGGCGGTCTCGAGCCGCTGCACCGCGGCGGGCAGGTCGTCGACGTGCCAGTGGACGACGACGCCGGCCGACTGTCCCGCGGCCCAGGTCGCGTAGCGGGCGTCGATGATGCCGAGCTCGTCCTCGTCGTCGCCGATGCGGAACTCGACGTAGGCGGGCGGTCCCTCGACGGGGCGGGTGAAGTACGGCTCGACGTCGAGCACGCCGGCGTACCAGCGGGCGGCCGCGGGCACGTCGTCGGCGAGCAGGGTCACGGTGGCCAGGCCTCGGAGCACGGGAGGGTCCCTCCGTCGGGCGGTCCGCCGGCTGCGGTCCGCTCGAGGTCGACTCTGCCGGTCGAAGTGCTCACCTCCTGAGCACTTTCCACGGCATCCTCGGCGGCATGCGCGCCGACCGGCTGGTGGCCCTCCTCCTGCTGCTGCAGACCCGGGGCCGGGTCACCGCCGCCGAGGCCGCCGGCGAGCTGGGGGTCTCAGTGGCCACGGCCCGGCGGGACCTCGAGGCCCTGTCGGGCGCGGGCGTGCCCGTGTACCCGCAGGCGGGCCGCGGCGGCGGGTGGCAGCTCGTCGGTGGCGCGCGGACCGACCTGACCGGGCTGTCCGCACCGGAGGCCCGGGCGCTGTTCCTGCTGCTGGGGCCCGCGTCCTCGGCCGGGCCGGACGCCCGGGGCGCGCTGCGCAAGCTGCTGCGGGCGCTGCCGGGGACCTTCCGCGCGGACGCGGCAGCCGCGGCAGCTGCGGTCGTGGTGGACCCGGCGGGCTGGGGTGAGCGGGTGCGCGATCGGCCCGACCTCGCGCTGCTGCTCGACGCCGTCGTCGCCCGGCGGGTGGTGGAGTTCGACTACGCGGGCCGCGGCGGTGCGGCGGGACGCCGGCGGGCGGAGCCGTGGGGGCTCGTGGACAAGGACGGCACCTGGTACCTCGTCGCCGGGACGCCGGCCGGGCGGCGCACCTTCCGCCTGGACCGCATCGGCGCGCCCGAGGTGACCGGGGAGGGCTTCGAGCGGCCGGCCGACCTCGACCTGCCCGGGGTGTGGGACGAGGTGGTCGGCGAGATGGAGCGCTCCCGGTCGCTGGTGACGGCGACGGTGCGCGCACCGGCGCGGCTGGTGCCGGTGCTGCGCGACCGCTTCGGCCGGCACTGCGCGGCGCAGGACGGACCGGACGACGAGGGGCGGGTGCGGCTGCGGGTCGCCGCGCACACGACGCGGTCGGTCGCCGAGCAGCTGGCCGGTTTCGGCGGCGCGGTGGAGGTGCTCGACGCTCCGGCCGTCCGCGCCGAGCTGGCGAGCCTCGGCGCCGAGCTGGTCGCACACCACGGCTCCGCCTGAGTCCACCGCTCGCGCCGTCGGTCAGAAGAAGCAGTCGGCCGCACCCGGCGGATCCGTACCGGCGACCTCGTGCAGGTGCACGCCGGTCCGGACGAGCGGCTCATCGACCACCCGGGGCGGATCGGTGGCCCGGGTGACACCCGAGGGCGTGGTCACCTCGAGCCGGCCGCCGGGGAGCATCCGGAAGCGCCAGCCGCGGGCGTGGGTCTTGAGCCGGTGGTGCCGGCGGCACAGGCAGCAGAGGTTGTCGCAGCTCGTGGCGCCGCGCGGCCAGGGGACACAGTGGTCGAGGTCGGTGCGGCCCAGCCGGCGGGTGCAGTGCGGATGGCGGCACCGGCGGTCGCGGATCGCCGTGAACCGCCGCTGCCCTGAACGCGGGCGGTAGTGCGTCGTGTCGGGGGGACGCCGCAGGCCCGTGCCCCGGGCGCCCCGCTCGACCGCCCGCCGCGTGCCCACGGCGACCAGGTCCCCGGCCGCGTCGTGGACGGCGAACTCGAGCGTCCCGCCGTCGGGGCGCTGCAGGCCCAGCGCGTCGACCTCGGCGAGCAGCGCGCGGCACTGCGCCGCGCTGACCGGGTGCCCGTCCACCTCGGCCGGCTCGTCCCCGCCACCCAGCGTGGACAGCTGCGTGTGCACCACGAGCGAGACGCCCACCGCCGGGCGCCGCTCCCAGGGCCGCAGCACGAGGTCGCGGAGTACCTCCGCGCGCAACTGCCCGATCGGCCGCCGATCGCCGGCGTCGCGCAACTGGCGCGCCCAGGCGTCGATCGCCGTGCCGCACGCGGCGGCCTCGGGCAGCGGCAGGTCCCCCATGAGCCGGCCCATGCCGTCCTCCGTCGCCCACCAGCGGACGTCGGCGGCGGCACGGGCACGCTGGTGGCGCCGCTCGCGCGCCGTGGGGTCGAGCCGGTCGATCCGCCGGCGGAGGGAGTCGCGCAGTCGGGCGTGCGTCCGGTCGCCCGCCCGCGGCAGGACGTCGGCCTCCACACGGGCGGCGAGGTCCGCCTCCAGCGGCTCCAGCAGGTCGACGACGGCGTCGGCGTGCGCCTCGTCGATCTCGCCGCGGCGCAGCGCGGCGAACGTGGCCCGGAAGCGGCCCGTCAGCGCCAGCGACGTTCTGATGAGCCGCCCTGCCCGGCGCTCGCCGTAGGAGTGCACGAGAGCGAGCTCGCACGGCAGCCACTCGCTGACGTCCATGACCTCGGGGACGCCCGGCTCACCCTCGCCGGGACGCTGCGCGGCCAGCAGCCCGATCATCTCGGCGCGGTCGGCGGCCAGCGCAGCGGCGCGGCGCTCCCCCAGCTGGAGCAGCCGGACGAGCCACCGGTCGGGCAGGGCTGCTCGCTCGGGACTGCCCGGTGGGCACGCGGCCGCCATGAACTCGTCGGTGGACGGCAGCTCGTCGGTGGCTGAGAACAGCTCGTCCCGGGACACCGGTGTGCCGTCGTCGGCGAAGCAGCCAAGGGGCCGCACGCCCCCGTCGGCGGAGACCTCCGCACACTCGAACACGTGTACGAGGGTAGTGGATCCGGACGCCGTGCACGAGGCGAATGTCCAGCTCACGACGCTGTCCACAGATCCTGAGCTGCCCTGGACAAGCCTGTGCCACCGGCGCAAGCCCCACGGCCAGGGACGGATCGAGCTGACGGAGGCAGGGGTCGAGTGCCACCGTGGACCGGTCGCCGCCTCGCCACCTGGACGCCGTGAGCGGGGACCCGTCGGGCTCGGACGCAGACTCCCGGGTCGTCGGTCCATGGTCGACCGTGGCCTGTCCTGCCCGTGCGGCTGCGTGGGATGGCAGGGCGGCTGCTGTCGGCGCGCGACAGCGCAGGCCTACCCGAGGTCCGTCGTCGCCCCCACGACCACGAGGTCGGAGCTGTGCGTGCCGGCCGCGTCGACACCGGCCGGGCGCGGCTCGAAGCCGGGCAGCCCGGTCAGCCCGTCGCTGCCGTCGACCACCCGCAGGGACAGCGGCCCGGCGCCGTCCACGGCGAACGTCGCCTCGACGCCCTCGGCCGGCGGCGCGTGGAAGGTGACCCACAGCCGGTCCTCCCCCAGCGCGTCAACGGGTACCTCGCGCGCCTGCACGCGGGCGGCGGTGACCGTCCCCCCGGGGGCATCCAGGTCCAGCACCACCAGCCGGACGTCGCGCTGCGGCGTGACCAGCACGGTGACCGTCCGCTGCCCGCCGGAGGACCGGTCGTCGACCACCTCGACCGTCGACGTCGGCAGGCCGGCGACCTCCGCGGGGCCGGCCGCCACCGCCCGGCCGGACAGGTACGGGTAGTCGTGCGGCAGCGTCCGCGGGGTGCCGACGTAGTGCGAGGTGTACTCCCCCGGCTGCTGCTCGGTGCTCGCCCACCACGCCTCGCCGGTGTCGGCCTCCAGCGCGTAGACGAGCTGGCTGGGCACCGGGTGCTGCTGGTCGAAGCGGTCCACCGCCAGCCCGACCGCCGTCAGCAGCACCACCAGGACGACGGCGACGCCCGGCACCGCGAGTGCCCGCGCCGGCGCCGGCCCGGCCGGGAACAGCCCCTCGAGCGCCGGCAGCAGGACGAGGGCCAGCAGCGTCGTGACCGCCGCCGGCGCGGCCCCGCCGGCCAGCCCGAGCGCCGGGAAGAACAGCGCCACGGTCGGCGCCAGGACGACGACCGCGACCGCCCCCGCCAGCAGCGCCCCCGGCAGCTGCACGCGCCGCGGCAGCAGCCCCGCGAGCACCCCCGCCAGCGCCGGCAGCGCGGCCAGGTAGGACCCGCCCGGCGCCAGCGCGGCGAGGACTCCGGCGAGGACGGCGAGCAGCGCCAGCGCCCCCGTCCGCAGCGCGGGCGCGCCCAGCCGGCGGCGCAGCAGCGCGTACCACGCGAGCACCACGAGGGCGACCACCGCGACCGCCGCCAGCCGGAACCAGCCCGGCCGCCAGGGGTCGATCATCGAGGCGTACGCCGGCCGGACCAGCACCAGTAACCGCCACAGCCCGACGACGGCCAGCGGAGCGAGCACCAGGGGCACCAGCGCAGCGAGCGTCCCGAGCAGCGTGCGCGGCAGCGAGGACCCGCGGCGCCGGTCCACGGCCGCCAGCACGACGACGCCGAGCACCGCCACCCCCGCCAGCGGCCACACCAGCGACCCGGGGTGACGCACCAGCCCGATCGGCGACGGGAAGTACGTGGCGTCGCCGTCGCCGGGCCGGGCGAGGTCGGTCAGGTCGGCGTCGCCCAGCTCCCGGGTGAGCGCCAGCGTGTTGTCGCCGAGCGCCTGCAGCGTGCCCCGGTCCAGTCGCGCGGGCGTGTCCTGCGGGGTGTGGTACGCCGCGTTGCCGTCGATGAAGGCGGTGTTCAGGCCGGTGAAGTCGCCGTCGGCGAGCAGGACGCTGAAGTCGGTGTCGTTGGGCAGCGTCCGGTAGACCTCGACGGCGAAGCTGCTGGCCACCGCGTGCGGGACGGCGGCGGCGTAGCGCGCGGCCAGCCCGGCGTTGCCCCGCGACGTCTCGAACGTGATCGGCGGGCCGGTCGTGCCGCGGGCCTCGAGGTTGAGCACCACGCCGCCCTCGGCGGCCAGCGGGTGGCTCTCCGCGAACGCCTCCGCGCCGCACAGGCACGCCTCCTCGGCGTCGGTCAGCACCACCACGACGTCGTTGCGCAGCGGCTCGCCCTCGGTCAGCGCCCGCACCGTCTCCAGGAGCGTGGCCACGCCGGCGGCGTCGTCGCTCGCCCCCGGCCCGGTCTCCACCGAGTCCGAGTGCGCCATCAGGAACAGCCGCCCGGTGCTGGCGGTGCCCGGCAGCACCGCGACGACGTTGCGCACCCGCGCCATCTCCGCCGCTCCCGGCCCGGACTGCCAGGTGCCGACGGCGTTCTGCACGCGGGTGTCCAGCCCCAGCCCGCCGAGCGTGGCGACCAGGCCGTCGACGACGCGCTCGTGCGCCGGGCTGCCGGTGACGTGCACCTCCGAGGCGATCTGCTCGACGTGCACGAAGGCCCGCTCCGCACTGAACGACGTCGCGGGTGCGTCCGCCGCAGCGGGTGCCGGCGGGTCCAGCGCCAGCACGCTCCACGCCGCCAGACCGGCCAGCAGGAGCAGGACGACCAGCGACCCGAGCAGCCGCCCGCGGCTCTCGGGCGCGGGGGCGGGCGGGCGCGACGCGGGCAACGGGTCCTCCTCGACCTGGTGCGGGACCGCGTCACCCTAGGTGCGTGGAGCGCACACTCCAGGGATGCCGTCCGTTGCGCTCCCTCGTCGTGCCGGGCGGCGGACCGACCTCGGCCTGCTCGCGCTCCTGCTGGTCGCGGGGGCGTCGGGCGTGCTGGCCTTCGGCGTCGGGACGCCGCTGCCCTCCCGCGTCGTGGCCGCCGTCCACGGGGCCGCCGGCCTCGGGCTGCTCCTGCTCGTCCCGTGGAAGGCCGTCGTCGTCCGGCGCTCGTGGCGCCGCACCCAGGGCCGCCGCGACCCCACCGCCGCGTGGGCGCTCGTCGTCCTGCTGGGGCTGACCGTCGTCACCGGCGTCCTGCACACCGTCGCCGGGACCACCGTGGCCGGGGTCGGCGTGCTGCAGGTGCACGTGGCCGCCGCCGTCGGCACCGCCGTGCTGGTGGTGGTGCACGCCGTCGGCAGCAGGCAGCGTCCCCGGCGCACCGACGCCTCCCGCCGTGCGCTCCTGCAGACCGGCGGGCTGGCCGTCGGCGCGGCCGCGCTGTGGGGTGCGGTGGAGGGCGGCCTGCGGCTCACCGGGGCGCCCGGCGCGCGGCGGCGCAGCACCGGCTCGCACGAGCGCGGCAGCGGCGACCCGGACGCCATGCCCGTCACCCAGTGGTTCACCGACACGGTGCCCGGGGACGACGACGGTGGGCTCGAGCTGGTCGCGGGCGGGCGCACGGCGCGGCTGCGGCGGCGGGACCTCGACCGCGGCGACACCGTCGAGGCCGTCCTCGACTGCACCGGCGGTTGGTTCGCCGTCCAGGAGTGGCGCGGCGTGCGGCTCGACCGGCTCCTGGCCGGGCTCGACCTGCCGGGGGACGGCAGCGTCGACGTCGTCAGCGTCACCGGCTACCGGCGGCGGCTGCCGCTGGCCGACGCCGGGTCACTGCTGCTGGCCACCCACTGCGCGGGCCGCCCACTGTCGGCCGGGCACGGGGCGCCGGTGCGGCTGGTCGCCCCCGGCCGCCGCGGCTACTGGTGGGTGAAGTGGGTGCGCCGGGTGGAGGTCGTCGACGCGCCGTGGTGGCTCCAGCCGCCCGTCCCCCTCCAGTAGGTCAGAGGGTCCCGAGCCAGTTGGTGAGCAGCTGGGCGCCGGCGTCGCCGCTCTTCTCCGGGTGGAACTGCGTCGCCGACAGCGCGCCGTTCTCGACGCCGGCCACGAACCGGTCGCCGTGCTCGGCCCAGGTCACCTTCGGCGGCGCCAGCGGGCCGGGCCGGCCGTCCTGGCCGAGCGGGAAGTCGCGGACGCCGTAGGAGTGCACGAAGTAGAAGCGCTCGTCGGCCAGTCCGTCGAACAGCACCGTGTCCTGCGGCGCGGCGACGGTGTTCCAGCCCATGTGCGGGAGCACCGCCGCCTTCAGCTGCTCCACCGTGCCGGGCCACTCGCCGCACCCCTCGGCGTCGTGGCCGTGCTCGACGCCCCGCTCGAACAGCACCTGCATGCCCACGCAGATGCCCAGCACCGGGCGGCCGCCGGCCAGACGGCGGCCGATGGTGCGCGGACCGTCGACGGCGCGCAGCTCCTGCATGCAGTGGGCGAAGGCACCGACGCCGGGGACGACGAGCCCGTCGGCGTCGAGCGCGGCCTGCCGGTCGGCGGTGACGGTCACGTCGGCGCCGACGCGGGTCAGTGCCCGCTCGGCGGAGCGCAGGTTGCCCGACCCGTAGTCGAGGACGACCACCTTCTTCACGGCTGCCACGGTACCGAGCAGCGCAGGACGGCCCGGTCGTTGTTCCCCGTCAGGACCACGGCAGCACGGTGAGCTCCGGCCACACCGACCGCCAGCGCGCGACCTTGGCCTCGAAGGTGTCGCGCCGCGCGGGGCTCGCCGGGTTGGGCCGGACCACCAGGCCGAGCAGGTCGTCGAGGCCGTGGGGCGCGTACAGCCGCGGGCCGTCGCCGTCGACGGTGAAGCCCACCGCGCAGCAGGTCGCCTCGAACGCCGCGATCGCCTGCCGGCAGTCGCGGAACGGCGCGGGCGGGTCGGCGCCGAAGCGGTCGGCGTACCAGAGGTGCACCCGCCCCTGGTTGCGGATCTCCACCGGCACCGGCAGGCCGGCGAACAGGTCCGCGCCGCGGCGGATGACGGCGTCCTCGGCGTCCCAGGACGGGTCGGGGTCGAGGTAGACGAGGTCGGCGTCGCGGATCCCGGTGCCCGGCGGGCGCCCGGTGAGCGCGTTCCAGGCCGTCTGGAACAGCAGGCCCGCGGTCAGCCACCAGTCGCCGACGCCGAGCGCCGGCGCCCGTTCGAGCACCGCGGCCACCGTCGGGTCGGCCAGCACGAGGCCGAGGAAGCGCTCCTCGGCGCTCACACCAGGCGGAGGATGCCCGACGCCGTGGCGAGCAGCGCCGCCACCAGCAGGATCACCGCGAACAGGACCTGCGGACCCGTGCGGCCCTCGGTGTCGTGGTCGGCCCTCCAGATGCTCCACGCCCCGCCGAGGAGGAACCCGCCCAGGATCATGAGGCCGACGCCGAAGTCCATGCGGTTACAGCGCGCCCTTCGTGGAGGGGACGTCGGCCACCCGCGGGTCGATCGCCACGGCGGTGCGCAGCGCCCGCGCGAGCGCCTTGAACTGGCCCTCGACGATGTGGTGGGCGTCGCGGCCGGCGTAGAGCACCCGCACGTGCAGCGTGATCCGCGCGTTGAAGGCGAAGGACTCCAGCACGTGCTTGGTCAGCGACGTCGGGTAGTCCGGCCCGATCATCGGCGTCATCGTCTCGGGCTCGGCGTGCACGAAGTACGGCCGGCCGGAGAGGTCGACGGCGGCCTGGACGAGCACCTCGTCCATGGGGATCGTGGCGTCGCCGTAGCGGGTGATGCCCCTCTTGTCCCCCAGCGCCTCGGCGAAGGCCTGGCCCAGCGCGATCGCGACGTCCTCGACGGTGTGGTGCGCGTCGATGTGCAGGTCGCCGTCGGCCCGGACGGTGAGGTCGATGCCGCTGTGCTTGGACAGCGCGGTGAGCATGTGGTCGTAGAAGCCGACGCCGGTGCTGATCGAGCTCTTCCCGGTGCCGTCGAGGTCGAGCTCCACGACCAGCTTGGTCTCGCTGGTGGCGCGCTCGACGCGGGCTCGGCGGCTGACGGCAGGGCGACTCATGGGTCTCAGTCTCCCAGGCGGTGGTCGGGGGCGACCTCACCCAGCGCGGTGAGGAAGGCGTCGGTCTCCGCAGGCGTGCCGGCGGTGACCCGCAGCCAGCCGGGGATGCCGACGTCGCGGACGAGGACGTCGTGCTCGAGCAGCGCCTTCCAGGCGGCCGGGGCGTCGGCGAACCGGCCGAACAGGACGAAGTTGGCGTCGCTGGGCACGCTGGTCAGCCCGAGCGAGGGCAGCGTGGCGACGATCCGGTCGCGCTGCTCCTTGACCGCGTCGACGGTGGCCAGCAGCGCGTCGGTGTGCGCGAGCGCGGCGCGGGCGGCGGCCTGGGTCAGCGAGGACAGGTGGTAGGGCAGCCGGACCAGCTGCAGCGCGTCGACGACGGCGGGGTCGGCGGCGAGGTAGCCCAGCCGCAGGCCCGCCATGCCGAACGCCTTGCTCATCGTGCGGCTGACCAGCAGCCGCGGCCGGCCGGGCAGCAGGGTCAGCGCCGACGGCGTCCCGGTGCGCGCGAACTCCGCATACGCCTCGTCGACGACGAGCACGCCCTCGGTGGCGTCGTAGAGCTCGGTGACCGTCTCGAGCGCGACGGCGGTGCCGGTGGGGTTGTTCGGGCTGGTCACGAACACGACGTCGGGGCGGACCTCGCGCACCTGCGCGACGGCCGCGGCGGGATCGATGGTGAAGTCCGCGCGCCGGTGCCCGTCGACCCACGCGGTCCCGGTGCCGGCCGAGATGATCGGGTGCATCGAGTACGACGGCGTGAAGCCCAGCGCCGTCCGTCCGGCCCCGCCGAAGGCCTGCAGGACCTGCTGCAGGACCTCGTTGGAGCCGTTGGCCGCCCAGACCTGCGCCGGCTCGACCCGCTCCCCGCCGCGCGACAGGTAGGCGGCGAGGTCGGTGCGCAGCGCGACGGCGTCGCGGTCGGGGTACCGGTTGAGCTCCAGCGCCGCGTGCCCCAGTGCCTCCCCGAGGGTGGCGAGCAGCTCGGCGGGCAGCGGGTGCGGGTTCTCGTTGGTGTTGAGGCGGTGGGCGACCTGCAGCTGCGGGGCGCCGTAGGGGGTGCGGCCGCGCAGCTCCGGCCGCAGCGGGAGCGCGTCGAGAGGCGTCACTGCTGCTGCCGGAGCCGGACGGCGGCCGCGTGCGCGGGCAGGTCCTCGGCGTGGGCGAGGGCGTCGACGTGCCCGGCCACCTCGGCGAGGGCCTGCTCGTCGTACTCGACCAGGTGGATGCCGCGCAGGAACGTCTGCACCGACAGGCCCGACGAGTGCCGCGCGCAGCCCCCGGTGGGCAGCACGTGGTTGGAGCCGGCGATGTAGTCGCCCAGCGACACCGGCGACCAGGCGCCGACGAACACCGCACCGGCGTTGCGCACCCGCATCGCCACCCCGCGGGCGTCGCGGGTCTGGATCTCCAGGTGCTCGGCGGCGTAGGCGTCGACCACCGCGAGGCCGGCGTCGACGTCGTCGACCAGGACGACGCCCGACTGGCTGCCGTCGAGCGCGGTGAGGATGCGGTCGGAGTGCTTGGTGGCCGCGACCTGGCCGGGCACGAGGTCGAGGACGGCGTCGGCGAGCTGCTCGCTGGTGGTCACCAGGACCGCGCCGGCCAGCGGGTCGTGCTCGGCCTGGCTGATCAGGTCGGCGGCGACGTGCACCGGGTCGGCGGTGTCGTCGGCGAGGATGGCGACCTCGGTCGGGCCGGCCTCGGAGTCGATGCCGATGAGCCCGCGCAGCAGCCGCTTGGCGGCGGTGACGTAGACGTTGCCCGGGCCGGTGACCAGGTCGACCGGCTCGCAGGACCCGGCGCCGTAGCCGAAGACGGCGATCGCCTGCGCCCCGCCGACGGCGTAGACCTCGTCGACGCCGAGCAGCGCGCACGCGGCCAGCACGCCGGGGTCGGGCAGGCCGCCGTGGTCGCGCTGCGGCGGGGAGGCGACGGCGATCGACGGCACGCCGGCGATCTGCGCCGGGACGACGTTCATGACGACGCTGGACAGCAGCGGGGCCAGGCCGCCGGGCACGTACAGCCCCACGCGGCGCACCGGCACCCAGCGCTCGGTGACCGTGCCGCCGCGGACGACCTGGGTGGTGACGTCACTGCGGGCCTGGTCGGCGTGCACCCGGCGCACCCGGGCGATCGACTGCTCGAGCGCGGCGCGCACGGCCGGCTCCAGGCCGTCGAGCGCGGCCCGGATGGCCTCGGCCGGGACGGCGAAGTCCTCGGCGTCGACGCCGTCGAGGCGGGCGGTGATCTCGCGGACCGCCTGGGCGCCGCGGACGCGCACGTCCTCGCACAGCGGGCGCACGGTGGCCAGGACGGCGTCGATGTCGGTGGCGGCGCGCGGCAGCAGGCCGGCCAGGTCGCGGACCCCCGGCAGCGCGGAACCGCGCAGGTCGATGCGGGCGAGCACGGGCGGGCCTCCGGGGACGACGAGCGGGGGGACGGCGACCCCCGAGGGTAGTCGGGGCGCCGCGGCGGCCTGCCGCCAGCGCCCGGGCCCGCGCCGACCCCTCTAGTCTCGGCTGCGTGGGCGACCTCATCCCGCTGTTCCCGCTCGGGTCGCCGCTGTTCCCCGGGATCGTGCTGCCGCTGCAGGTCTTCGAGCCCCGGTACCGGGTGCTGGTGCAGGACCTGCTGGCCCTGCCCGAGGACGGCGACCGGCGGTTCTTCGGGGTGGTCGCCATCCGCCAGGGCTGGGAGGTCGAGCGGGTCGCCCCCGCCGAGGCGCTCTACGACGTCGGCTGCACCGCGCGGGTGCAGGTGGTCCGGCCCCAGCCCGACGGCGGGTTCCGGATCGTCACCGTGGGCGGGGACCGGTTCCGGCTGCTCGACGTCCTGGTCGGCGGCGGTGCCGGGGAGGACGCCGAGAGTGCTCCGCCCTACCTGCGCGCCGAGGTGGAGTGGCTGGCCGACGAGGAGGCCGCCGAGGAGGCGGCCGGCGACCAGGAGCAGGTGCTCGGAGGACCGCCCGCCGCCGGGCTCGACGAGGGCCTGGTCGCCGAGGCGGCCCGCGGGTCGCTCGGCCTGCTCGAGCGCGGGGTGGGCCGGCTGTTCACCCGCTACGTCACCGCCGTCGCCGGGCTGCAGACCGGCCGCGAGGAGACCGCGGTCGCCGGCGAGGCGGAGGAGCTGGGCGGCGCGGCGGCGCTGCTCGACGCGGTGGCCGGGGACCCGCGGGCACTGTCGTACCTGGTGGCGTCAGCGGCGCTGCTGACCACCGAGGACCGGCAGGCGCTGCTGGCCGAGTCGGCGACCCGCCGCCGGCTGCTGACCGAGACGCGGATGCTGCGCCGGGAACTGACCCTGCTGAAGACGGTCGGGGCGGTCCCGGCGCCCCTGCAGCAGTTCGCCGGCCCGCTCAGCCTGAACTAGGCGCGGGTCTCGCCGCGGCCCAGGTCGTCGGCGCTGGAGAACAGCGCGGCGACCACGTAGACGAGCAGCGCGGTGAACGGGGCCACCGCCAGCGCCGGGAGGCTGGAGAGGTCCAGGCCGGTGGTGACGTAGGCGCCGACGTCGCCGAGCTGGGCCGCGGTGGGCCCGGGCGCGAGCAGCTCCCCCAGCTGCCAGGCCAGGACGGCGGCCAGTGCGGTGCCGGCCGCGGTGGCCACGAGGGTGACCACCCCCCGCCGGCGGCGCATCGCCCAGGCGATGCCCCCGGCGAGCAGCCCGAGGCCGGCGAGGACGAGGACGAGCACCGAGTCGTCGGCGACCAGCAGCTCGGCCGACGGGTTGCCCACCGGCACCGCGCCGCCCTTGACGACCTCGAACCGGGCGCGCGGGGCCAGCCACACCCACAGCAGGCCGGCCGGGATCCCGGCGACGGCGAGGGCGAGCGCCCACACCACGGCCCCGCGCAGGTCCCGCCGCACCTCGGCGAGGACCGCGCCGGCGACCGGCCAGGCCGGCACCGCGACGGCGCCGGTGCCGGCGCGGGCGGTGTTCGTCATCACCGCGCCGGGCGGGGCGTACGCGCCGTCCGGGAGCGGGGAGGGGCTGCTCACGGACCCCAGTGAACCCCGCCTCCCCGGGTCCTCGCTCACAGGAGGGCGACGCTCGTGGGTCCGAGCAGCGCCTTGATGTCCCCCATCAGCGCGGTGCTCGGCCGCACGCGGAGGCCCTGGTCGAGCCGCAGCACCGTCTCCCGGCCGTTGTTGACCAGCTTCAGGTGCACCTCGGTGGTGCCCGGGTGGCTGCCCAGGACCTCGCGCAGCCGCTCGACCACCGGCGGGGTGCAGCGGGCCGCGGCCATCTGCACCAGCACCGGGCCGCGCGGCCCCTCGGTGAGCTCGGGGACGGTGACCTCCGACCCGAACAGCGAGGGCTGGTCGTCGCGCCGGCTGATCCGGCCCTTGACCACGACGATCTGGTCGCGGACGACCTTCTCCGAGACCTCCGCCCACGTCTTCGGGAAGAACAGCACCTCGATGCCGGACTCGAGGTCCTCCAGCGTGGCGATCGCCCACGGCGCGCCCTGCTTGTTGGTGCGCGGGGAGACCGCGGTGAGGATGCCGGCGATCGTGACGTTGGCGCCGTCCTCCACGCCGCCGGCGTTGATCTCGGCGATCGGGGTGTCGGCGTTGGCCGCCAGCACGTGCTCGACGCCGTGCAGCGGGTGGTCGGAGACGTAGAGGCCGAGCATGTCGCGCTCGAAGACCAGCCGCTCGGACTTCGACCAGTCCGCGGTCGGGACGACGATGTCCAGCGCACCGCCGAACGGGTCGTCGTCGCCGGCGTCGGCACCGAAGCTGCCGAACAGGTCGAACTGCCCCTCGGCCTCCTTGCGCTTGAGCGCCATCGCCGAGTCGACGGCCTGGGCGTGCACGGCCGCGATGCCCTGCCGCGAGTGGCCCATCGAGTCGAACGCGCCGGCCTTGGCGAGGGACTCGATCACCTTCTTGTTGCAGGCGACGGTGTCGATCTTGCGCATGAAGTCGGCGAAGTCCTTGAACGCCCCCTTCTCCTCGCGCGCCCGCACGATCGAGTCGACGACGTTGTGCCCGACGTTGCGCACCGACGCCAGGCCGAAGCGGATGTCGGTGCCGACGGCGGTGAAGTCCCAGGAGGACTCGTTGACGTCCGGCGGGAGCACCTTGATGCCCATCCGCCGGCACTCGGCCAGGTAGACCGGGCGGCGGTCCTTGTCGTCGCCGACGCTGGTGAGCAGCCCGGCCATGTACTCGGCCGGGTAGTTCGCCTTGAGGTACGCCGTCCAGTACGACACCAGCCCGTAGGCGGCCGAGTGGGCCTTGTTGAAGGCGTAGTCGGCGAACGGGACGAGGATGTCCCACAGCGTCTTGATCGCGGCGTCGGAGTAGCCGCGCTCCTTCATGCCGCCCTCGAAGCCGACGAACTCCGCGTCGAGGACCGACTTCTTCTTCTTGCCCATGGCGCGGCGCAGCAGGTCGGCCTTGCCGAGGGAGTACCCGGCGACCTTCTGCGCGATCGCCATGACCTGCTCCTGGTACACGATCAGGCCGTAGGTGCCGCCGAGGATCTCCTCGAGCGGCTCGGCCAGCTCGGGGTGGATCGGCGTGATCTCCTGCTGGCCGTTCTTGCGCAGCGCGTAGTTGGTGTGCGAGTTCGCGCCCATCGGGCCGGGCCGGTAGAGCGCGCCGACGGCGGAGATGTCCTCGAAGTTGTCCGGCCGCATGAGCCGCAGCAGCGAGCGCATCGGCCCGCCGTCGAACTGGAAGACGCCGAGGGTGTCACCGCGGGCCAGCAGCGCGTAGGTGGCCGGGTCGGTGAGGTCCTTGCTGATCTCGTCGAGGTCGATCGGCTCCTTGCCGTTCGCGACGATGTTGCGCAGCGCGTCGTCGATGACCGTGAGGTTGCGCAGCCCCAGGAAGTCCATCTTCAGCAGGCCGAGCGTCTCGCAGGTCGGGTAGTCGAACTGCGTGATGACCGCGCCGTCGGCCTCGCGCCGCATGATCGGGATCGAGTCGATCAGCGGGTAGCGGCCGATGATGACCCCGGCGGCGTGCACGCCCCACTGGCGCTTGAGCCCCTCGAGCTTGCGCGCCTGGTCGACCACCTCGGCCGCGCCCGGGTCGGACTCGTAGCGGGCGCGGAACTCCGCGGCCTCCTTGTAGCGCGGGTGGGCCGGGTCGAAGACCCCCGACAGCGGGATGCCCTTGCCCATCACGTCCGGGGGCATGAGCTTGGTCAGCTCGTCGCCCACCGAGTACGGCCGGTCGAGGACCCGCGCGGCGTCCTTGATCGCGGCCTTGGCCTTGATGGTGCCGTAGGTGACGATCTGGCTGACCCGCTCCTCGCCGTACTTCTGCGAGACGTACTGGATGACCTCGCCGCGGCGGCGGTCGTCGAAGTCGATGTCGACGTCGGGCATGGAGACGCGCTCGGGGTTGAGGAACCGCTCGAAGATCAGCCCGTGCGCCAGCGGGTCGAGGTCGGTGATGCCCATGGCGTAGGCGGCCAGCGAGCCGGCGGCCGAGCCACGGCCGGGCCCCACCCGGATGCCGTTGTCCTTGGCCCAGTTGATGAAGTCGGCGACCACGAGGAAGTACCCCGGGAAGCCCATCTGCGTGATGATCCCGACCTCGTAGTCGGCCTGCTTGCGCACGTGGTCGGGGATGCCGCCCGGCCAGCGCTTGTGCAGGCCGCGCTCGACCTCCTTGACGAACCAGGACGTCTCGTCCTCCCCCGGCGGGAGGGGGAAGCGCGGCATGAGGTCGGCGTTCTCGGTGAAGGACACCTCGCACTGCTCGGCGACCAGCAGCGTGTTGTCGCAGGCCTGGGCCAGGTCACCGGGGAACAGCGCGCGCATCTCCGCGGCGGTCTTCAGGTAGTAGCCGTCCCCGTTGAACTTGAAGCGGTTGGTCTCGTTGAGCCGCGACCCGGTCTGGATGCACAGCAGGGCGTCGTGGGCCTCGGCGTCCTCCTTGTGCGTGTAGTGCAGGTCGTTGGTGGCCAGCAGCGGGATGCCGAGGTCCTTCGCGATCTCCAGCAGCGCGGGGCGGGTCTTCTGCTCGATGGACAGCCCGTGGTCCATCAGCTCGGCGTAGAAGTTCTCCCGCCCGAAGATGTCCTGGAAGTCGGCCGCCGCCTGCCGGGCGCGGTCGTGCTTGCCGGCGCGCAGCCACATGTTGACCTCGCCGGAGGGGCAGCCGGTCGTGGCGATGAGGCCCTTGCCGTAGCGCTCGAGCAGGTCGCGGTCGAAGCGCGGCTTGCGGTACTGCCCCTCGAGGCTGGCCAGCGAGGAGATGCGGAAGAGGTTGTGCATCCCCTCGGTGGTGCGCGCCAGCAGGGTCATGTGGGTGTAGGCGGCCTTGCCCCGGTTGGACCCGCCGTCGCCCTCCTCGTCGATCAGCTTGTCGCCGAAGTCGAACGGGGCGCGGTCGAAGCGCGAGCCGGGCGTGTAGTAGCCCTCCATGCCGATGATCGGCTTCACGCCTGCGCCCTTGGCCTGCTTGTAGAAGTCGTAGGCGCCGAACACGTTGCCGTGGTCGGTCATCGCCAGCGCCGGCATGCCCTGCTCGGCGGCGGCCTTCGTGACCTCGGGGAGCTTCGCCGCCCCGTCGAGCATCGAGTACTCGGTGTGGACGTGCAGGTGCACGAACGAGTCTGACGGGCTGCTCACGGCGGTGCGGTGCTCCTCACGGGTCGTGCTGGCCCGGCCGTCGGGTGCTCCGGCGGGCGACCGGCGGGGAAGACCGGGCGGTGCGGTGCGGGCTCGGGGACGTCCTCCGGCCGGGCGACCGACGCGGTCCGGGCCGGTCCCTGCGATCCTCGCACCGGGGACGTCCTACGCCGAGGGTCTGACAGGACGTGTCTTCTATCCGGGAGAGGCGCCGGTCACGTCCGCAGGGCGCCGTGTCCCAGGAGTAGCCGCATCGTGACGTGCACGATCCCGGCCTCCTCGTACTCGCCGCCGACGGCGGTGTAGCCGGCCCGCTCGTAGAAGCCGCGCGCGGTGACCTGCGCGTGCAGCTCCACCTCGGTCAGCCCCCGGGCGAGGGCCTGCCGGTGCAGCTCGTCGAGCACCGCCGCCCCGTGGCCGCGGCCGCGGACGGCGGCGTCGACGGCCATCCGCCCGACGACCGCCCGCCCGTCGCGCTCGAGGAGGCGGCCGGTGGCCACGACGCGGCCGCCGGCATCCCGGCTGAGCGCGTGGACGGCCGTGGCGTCGGCGGCGTCCCGCTCGACCTCCGGCGGCACGCCCTGCTCCTCGACGAAGACGCGGGTGCGCAGCGCCACCACCTCCGGCCAGTCGGCGGCGGTGGCGACGGCGGCCGTCGCGGCGCTCACGCGAGCGCCCCGCCGGGGGCCCGCGGGGCGTGCAGCACCTCGGGCAGCGCCGACGACGGGACCAGCAGGAACCGCAGGTCGACGGCGGCGTGCAGCAGCACCGGCAGCAGCAGCGACCCCGTCTCCAGGTACAGCGCCGCGAACACCCCGCCGAGGACGCCGGTGAGCACGATCCCGGACAGGCCCTGGTAGGCGTGCGCCAGGCCGAAGGCCACGGCCCCGACGAGGACGAGCACCACGTCGGGCAGGCCGCCGGCGACCGCGGCCACCACCGCGAGGAAGAAGCCGCGGTAGAGCCACTCCTCGCACACCCCCGCGGTGACGCCGACGACCGTGAACAGCCGCCGCTCCGAGCGGCTGCGCGGCAGCAGCGCCAGCGTGGCGTGCACCGGGGGCTCGGCGTGCCGCCCCTCCCCCGGCCGCGGCTGCGTGCTCGCCCGGGCCAGCGCGCCGCCGCGCAGCGCACGGACCGACGCCAGCCCGAGGACCAGGACCAGCACCGCGGCGGCGCCGGTCACCGGGCCCGGCAGCCCCGTGGGCCAGGCCAGCCCGACGGCGGCGGCGTCGACGTCCGTCGCGGCCAGCCAGATGACCAGCGCCAGCAGCGCCAGCCCCCACTCGAGGACCAGCAGCCGCAGGTAGAAGGAGCGGCGCGCGGCCGGGTCCGACCGCAGCCGGCCCTCGAACCGGCGGTGCAGCACGTGCCCGGCCAGCGGCTCGCCGAGGACGAGGTAGACCCCGACGACGACGGCCGAGAGCGCGGCGGGGCCGTAGTCGGCGAGAGAGGTGGGCAGTCCGGTCACGGGCGGCGGTCAGGGCTGCGGGCGCACGGTCAGGACTCGGCGCGCAGGATCGCCAGCGCGCCGGCGAGGTCGGCCGGGTAGTCGCTGGTGAACTCGACCCAGTGGCCGTCGGCGGGGTGGGCAAACCCGAGCCGGACCGCGTGCAGCCACTGCCGGGACACCCCGAGGCGGGCGGCCAGCGTCGGGTCGGCGCCGTAGGTGGTGTCGCCGACGCAGGGGTGGCGCAGCGCGGAGAAGTGCACCCGGATCTGGTGGGTGCGGCCGGTCTCGAGGTGGACGTCGACGAGGCTGGCCGCCGCGAAGGCCTCCACGACCTCGTAGTGGGTGACCGACGGCCGCCCGCCCGAGACGACGGCGAACTTCCAGTCGTGCCGTGGGTGCCGGTCGATCGGGGCGTCGATGGTGCCGCGCGAGGGGTCGGGGTGGCCCTGCACGAGCGCGGAGTAGCCCTTGTCGACGGTCCGCTCCTTGAACGCCGCCTTGAGCACGGTGTAGGCCCGCTCGCTCTTGGCGACGACCATCAGCCCGGTCGTGGCGGCGTCCAGGCGGTGCACCACGCCCTGCCGCTCCGCGGCGCCGGAGGTCGAGATGCGGTAGCCGGCCGCGGTCAGGCCGCCGACGACGGTCGGGCCCTCCCAGCCGGGGCTCGGGTGCGCGGCCACGCCCACCGGCTTGTCCACGACCACCACGTCGTCGTCGTCGTGGACGACGGTGAGGCCGGGCACCGGCTCCGGCGGCGGGGCCTCGACCGGGGGCGGGGGCAGCTCGACCTCCAGCCAGCTGCCGCCGCTGAGCCGGTCGCCCTTGCCGCGCACGCGGCCGTCGACCCACACCTTGTCGGCGTCGGCGAGCTCGGCGGCGACCGTGCGCGAGAGGCCGAACAGCCGCGTCAGCGCCTGGTCGACCCGCTGCCCCTCGAGGCCGTCGGGCACCGGGAGGGCGCGGTGCAGGCCGGGAGCGCTCACGCCCCCATCGTGACAGGTGGGGCTGGTCAGCCGCGGGAGACCGCGTCGTCGCCGCGGTCGCGGGCACGGCTGCCGTCGAACTCGATGCCGCGCAGCGCGAGGACCGCGCCGAGCAGCCCGCCGCAGACGATGGCCGAGTCGGCCACGTTGAAGATCGGGTAGACCTCGCCGTTCGGCGCGAACACCGACACGAAGTCGACGACGCCGCCGCGCAGGAAGCCGGGGTCGCGGAAGACCCGGTCGACGAGGTTGCCCACGGCGCCGCCGAGCACCAGGCCCAGCGCGACCGCCCAGCCGGTGGAGAACAGCCGCCGCGCGGTCCGGACGATGACCACCACGACGACGGCGGCGATCAGCGTGAAGACGACGGTGAAGCCCTCGGCGAAGGAGAACGCCGCGCCGGTGTTGCGCGCGTGCGTGAGGTGGAGCAGGCCACCGAGCAGCCGGATGTTCTCGCCCCGGTCGACGGTGGCGACGACGAGCAGCTTGCTGCCGAGGTCGGCGAGGAAGACCGTCACCGCGAGCAGGGCCAGCAGCCGCGTGCGCGCCCGGCGGACCGGCGCCGCGGCGGCCGCGGCCCCGTCGTCTCCGGCGTCCTCGGGCTGCTCGCTCAGCGGGGGGCTCCTCGTGCTCGCGGTCGTCTCGGGGCGGCCGCTGGTCGGGCGGCCGACGAGGCGACGATAGCCTCGGCCGCCGTGCTCCCCGGGCCGCCGCGCGGCCGTGGCACCGTCCCGCCGGTGAGGCACGTCACCCCTCGGTAGACGAATGTCACACCCCGCCGGGTGCGTGTTCGGCCGCCGTTCGGTCGATCGTCGGAGACGGCGCACGTCCACCCGGCAGGAAGGCAGTCGTGTCCACCGACCTCGGTTCAGCAACCGACCCCGACGTTGTGCTCGTCGGCGGGGGCATCATGAGCGCGACGCTGGCGTCGCTGCTGGGTGTCGTCGCGCCGGAGTGGAGCATCACCGTCTTCGAGTCCGCGACCGAGGTCGCCGGCGAGAGCTCGGACGCGTGGAACAACGCCGGCACCGGGCACGCGGCGCTGTGCGAACTCAACTACACGCCCAGCGGGCCGGACGGCCGGGTCGACACGAGCAAGGCCCGCACCATCAACGAGCAGTTCCAGGTCTCGCGCCAGTTCTGGTCGCACCTGGTGCGCACCGGCCTGACCGGCTCGCCCAAGGACTTCATCTCCCCCGTCCCGCACGTCAGCTTCGTCACCGGCGAGGGCGGCCGCACGTACATGCGCGCGCGCCACGCGGCGCTGTCGGCCGAGCCGTTGTTCGCGGGGCTCGAGTACACCGACGACCCCGCCGAGCTGGCGCAGTGGGTGCCGCTGGTCATGGACGGCCGCGACCCGGCGCAGGCCGTCGCCGCGACCCGCTCGGTCGCCGGGACCGACGTCAACTTCGGCGCCCTGACCCGGCTGCTGCTCGAGCAGGGCGGGGAGCGCGGCGTGCAGGTGCACACCGGCCAGCGGGTCACCGGCCTGGAGAAGCTGGACGACGGGCGCTGGAAGGTCACCGTCACCGACAAGCGGACCGGCGAGGAGCGCTCGGTGCGCACCCGGTTCGTGTTCGTCGGCGCCGGCGGCGGTGCCCTGCCGCTGCTGCAGCGGGCGGCGATCCCCGAGATCCGCGGGTTCGGCGGCTTCCCGGTCAGCGGCCTGTTCCTGCGCACCCGCTCGCCGGAGCTGGTCAGCCGGCACCAGGCCAAGGTCTACGGGCAGGCCGCCGTCGGTGCGCCGCCCATGTCGGTGCCGCACCTGGACCTGCGCCTGGTCGACGGCGAGTACTCGCTCCTGTTCGGTCCCTACGCCGGGTTCTCGCCGAAGTTCCTGAAGGCCGGCTCGATGTTCGACCTGCCGCTGTCGGTCAAGCCGAACAACCTCGGCTCGATGCTGGGCGTGGCGCGCACCGAGATGGCGCTGACCAAGTACCTGGTCACCGAGCTGCTGCAGAACCGCAAGGCCCGCCACCGCACCCTCACGGAGTTCGTGCCGCTGGCCGAGCAGGCCGACTGGGAGATGATCACCGCCGGGCAGCGGGTGCAGGTCATCAAGCAGGACCCGAGGTCGGGCAAGGGCGTGCTGCAGTTCGGCACCGAGCTCATCGTCGGCTCCGACGGCTCGATCGCCGGTCTGCTCGGCGCCTCCCCCGGCGCCTCGACGGCGGTCTCGGCGATGCTCACGCTCGTCCAGAAGGCGTTCCCCGACCGGGTGGCCGCCCGCCGCTCCGCGCTCGAGGAGGCCATCCCCTCCTACGGCCGCGACCTCTCCTCCGACCCGGCCCTGCTGGCCGCCGTCCGCGCGGAGACGATGCAGACCCTCGAGCTCAACGGCTGAGGCCAGGGCCTCCTCCGAGGCCCTCCCGCCGAGCACACGACGAGCGCCCCCTCCGGTCCGCCGGGGGGGGCGTTCGCCGTGTGTCCGGCCCCTGCAGCGGGGTCGTCAGTCGCGCTCGGTGACGGCGCCCTGCTCGCCGCGCCAGCTGGCCAGCCGGCCGGCGCGGCTGACCGCCCGGAGCCGGCGCTCGGCCTCCGGGCGGGACCGCCGGGCCGAGACCAGCAGCGCCTGGTCGCCCCGCATCAGCCGGGTGCTCGCGTCCGGGACGAACGAGCGGCCGTCGCGGACGATGAGCACCACCGCGGCGTCCTCGGGCAGCCGCAGCTCGGGCAGGTACACGCCGTGCAACCGGGAGCCCTCCGGCACGGTCAGCTGCATCATCTCGGCGTCGAGCTCGCCCAGCGGCGCCGCCTCGACCTGCACGTCGCGAGGGGTCACCGGGGTGGCGATCCGCAGGCGCCGGGCCACCCAGGGCAGCGACCAGCCCTGCACGATCGTGAAGACGACGACCAGCACGAACACCGTGTCGAAGACCGTCGTCGCCCCGGGGACGTCGGCGGTCAGCGGGATGATGGCCGCGACGATCGGCACCGCGCCGCGCAGGCCCGCCCAGGAGATGAACGCCTGCTGGGCCCACGGGAAGCGGAACCACACCAGGCTGGCCGCCACCGACAGGGGCCGGGCGAGCAGCAGCAGAGCGCCGCCCACGACCAGCGCCGGTCCGACGGCCTCGGGCAGCCGGCCCGGGGACACGAGCAGACCGAGCAGGACGAACAGGCCGATCTGGGCCAGTGACGCCATGCCCTCGGCGAACCCAATGCTGGCCGCCCGGTGCGGCAGCGTGGCGTTGCCCAGCACCAGCCCGCACAGGTAGACCGCGACGAAGCCGGAGGTGTGCGCCAGCGACGCCGACGAGTACGCGAGCACGCAGAGCGCCAGTGTCGCGAGGGGGTAGAACCCGGCCACGGGGAGCGCCACCCGGCGCAGCAGCGCGACGCCCCCGAAGCCGATCGCGACCCCGATGACGGCGCCTCCGACGAGCTCGGCGACGACCACCAGGCCGACCAGCCACCACGCCTGCGCCACCGCCCCGGTGAGCGACTCGGCCAGCGCGGTCACCAGCAGGATGACCGGGGCGTCGTTGAGGCCGCTCTCGGCCTCCAGGGAGGCGGCCACCCGGCGCGGGAGGGGCAGTCGCCGCAGGGTGGCGAAGACGGCGGCGGCGTCGGTCGAGCTGATGACCGCGGCGAGCAGGAGGGCGAAGCCCCAGTCGAAGCCCAGCACCCAGACGCCCACGGCCGCGGTCGCGCCCACGCTGACCGCGACGCCGACGGTGGACAGCGCGACCCCGGGCCCGATCGCCCGGCGGACGTCGGCCCACCTCGTCGTGAGACCGCCCTCGGCGAGGATGACGAGGAGGGCGGCGTACCCCAGCGTGTGGGTGAGCCGGTAGTCCTCGAACTGGATGCCGAGGCCGCTCTCCCCCAGTGCCACGCCGAGCGCCAGGTACAGCAGCAGGCTGGGCAGGCCCAGGCGGTCGGCCAGGCGCAGGGCGATCGCGGCGACGAGCACGACCAGCGCCCCGACGGCGAGGGCGAGGGTGACCGTCGTGTTCACCGCACCCCGCCCATGGGCGCATCCTCCCGCACCCCCGTGTCGGCCCCGTTGCGCCTGCGCGCGGGCACGCTCGACGGCTCGGTGACAATGGAGGCGTGAGCTCTCCGTTCCGTGCGCTGCCACCCCAGGTCGACCTGCCCGCGCTCGAGCAGGACGTGCTGCGCCGCTGGGAGGACGCCGACGTCTTCGCGCGGTCCCTGGAGGCCTCGCAGGGCCGGCCGCAGTGGGTCTTCTACGAGGGCCCGCCCACCGCCAACGGCCGCCCCGGCACCCACCACATCGAGGCGCGCGCCTTCAAGGACGTCTTCCCGCGGTTCAAGACGATGCAGGGCTGGCACGTGCCCCGCCGCGCCGGCTGGGACTGCCACGGCCTGCCGGTCGAGATCGCCGTCGAGCAGGAGCTCGGCTTCGCCGGCAAGCCCGACATCGAGCGGTACGGCATCGCCGAGTTCAACGCCCGCTGCCGCGAGTCGGTCATGCGGCACGTCGACTCCTTCAGCGACCTCACCCGCCGGATGGGCTACTGGGTCGACATGTCCACCGCCTACTGGACGATGGACCCCGCCTACGTCGAGAGCGTGTGGTGGTCGCTCAAGACGGTCTTCGACAAGGGCCTGCTCGTCGAGGACCACCGCGTGGCCCCCTACTGCCCGCGCTGCGGCACCGGACTGTCCGACCACGAGGTCGCCCAGGGGTACGAGTCGATCACAGATCCCTCGGTCTACGTCCGGCTGCCGGTCACCGACGGCGAGTGGGCCGGCAAGGCCGACCTGCTCGTCTGGACGACGACGCCGTGGACGCTGCCGTCCAACACCGCCGTCGCGGTGAACCCCGACGTCACCTACGTCGTCGCGCGCCGTGGCGAGGACACCCTCGTCGTCGCCGAGCCCCTGCTGGCCGCGGTCTTCGGCGGCGACACCGACGACGTCGAGGTGCTCGCACGCACCACCGGGCGCGACTGGGAGCGCACGCACTACCGGCGCCCCTTCGAGCTGGTCGACTTCCCCGAGGGGGAGGACACCCACTACGTCGTCCTCGCCGACTACGTCACCACCGACGACGGCACCGGCCTGGTCCACCAGTCCCCCGCCTTCGGCGCCGACGACCTCGCCGTCTGCCGCGCCTACGGCCTGCCCGTCGTCAACCCGGTCGACGCCTCGGGCCACTTCCTGCCCGAGGTCGGCCTGGTCGGCGGGCGGTTCTTCAAGGCCGCCGACGACGAGCTCGTCGTCGACCTGCAGGCCCGCGGGGTGCTGTGGCGCGAGCAGCGCTACGAGCACAGCTACCCGCACTGCTGGCGCTGCCACACGCCGCTCATGTACTACGCGCAGCCGTCCTGGTACATCCGCACCAGCGCGGTCAAGGACCAGCTGCTCGCCGAGAACGAGAAGACGTCCTGGCACCCCGAGACCATCCAGTGGGGCCGCTACGGCGACTGGCTGAACAACAACGTCGACTGGGCGCTCTCGCGGGACCGCTACTGGGGCACGCCGCTGCCCATCTGGCGCAACGACGCCGACCCCTCCCGCATGGTCGTCGTCGGGTCGCTGGCCGAGCTCTCCGAGCTGACCGGGCAGGACCTCGCCGGCCTCGACCCGCACCGGCCCTTCATCGACGAGGTGACCTTCACCCGCCCCGGCGAGGAGGGCACCTACCGGCGCGTGCCGCAGGTCATCGACGCCTGGTACGACTCCGGCTCGATGCCCTTCGCCCAGTGGGGCGCCCCGCACCGCAACCAGGAGCAGTTCGAGGCCGCCTACCCGGCGCAGTTCATCTGCGAGGCCATCGACCAGACCCGCGGCTGGTTCTACTCGCTCATGGCCGTGGGCACGCTGGTGTTCGGGAAGAACTCCTACGAGGACGTGCTGTGCCTGGGCCACATCCTCGCCGAGGACGGCCGCAAGATGAGCAAGCACCTGGGCAACATCCTCGAGCCCATCCCGCTCATGGACCGGCACGGGGCCGACGCCGTCCGCTGGTTCATGCTCGCCGGCGGGTCGCCGTGGTCGGCCCGGCGGGTGGGGCACGAGACGCTGTCCGAGGTGGTCCGCAAGGTCCTGCTGACCTACTGGAACACCGCCAGCTTCCTCACCCTCTACGCCGAGACCAACGGCTGGGACCCGGTGGGCGGGCGGGAGGGCGACCGGGTGCCGCCGCGCGCCGAGCGGCCGCTGCTGGACCGCTGGGCGCTCGCGCAGCTGGCAGCGGTCACCGAGGGCGTCACCGACGCGCTGGAGGCCTTCGACACCCAGGGCGCCGGCCGGTTGCTCGCGCAGTTCGTCGACGACCTGTCCAACTGGTACGTCCGCCGCTCCCGCCGCCGCTTCTGGGACGGCGACCCCTCGGCGCTCGGCACGCTGCACGAGGTCCTCGACGGGCTGACCCGGCTGATGGCGCCGTTCACCCCGTTCGTCACCGAGGAGGTGTGGTCGCGGGTGGTCCGCCCGGGCCTGGTCACGGGCGATGGCGCGGACGCGCCCGACTCGGTGCACCTGGCCTCCTGGCCGACGGTCGACGCCGGCGCCCGCGACCCGCTGCTGGTGGCGCAGGTCGACCTGGTGCGCCGGCTGGTGGAGCTGGGCCGCGCGGCCCGCACCTCGGCGAAGGTGCGCACCCGGCAGCCGCTGGCGCGGGCGCTGGTCGCCGCGCCCGGGTGGGCGTCGATGGGCCGCGACCTGGTGGCCGAGGTCGCCGACGAGCTCAACGTGGCCGAGCTCGCCGAGCTGGCGGCGGTGGGCGGCGACCTGGTCGACGTCAGCGTGAAGGTCGACTTCCGCGCCGTCGGACGGCGGCGGGGCAAGCAGGTGCAGGCCGTGGCCAAGGCCGTCGCCGCGGCCGACCCCGCCGAGCTGGTGGCCGCCTACCGGGCGGGGACGGCGTCGGTCGACGTCGACGGGCAGGCGGTACCGCTCGAGGACGGCGACCTGGTGGTCACCGAGACGCCGCGCGAGGGCTGGACGGTGGCCAGCGCCGGCGGGCTCACGGTGGCGCTGGACCTCACGCTGACGCCGGAGCTGGAGCGCGCCGGGCTGGTCCGCGAGGCGGTGCGGCTGGTCCAGGAGGCCCGCAAGAACGCCGGCCTGGCGGTCAGCGACCGGATCACGCTGTGGTGGACCACGGACGACTCCCCCGCGGCCGGCCAGATGGCCGAGGCGCTCACCGGGGCCGGCGACCAGCTGGCCGGCGAGGTGCTGGCGAGCGCCGTGCACGCGGGTACCGCCGGTGAGGGCCCCGGCGTCGAGGGGCCGTCCGGCTCGCGGTTCTGGCTCGCCCGCGCCTAGCGTCGGCGGGAGGCCCTCCGGGCACGCTCGACGGCGGCCAGGTGGCCGTCCGGGCCGCACCGGCCGCACGGGGTGAACCCGTCGGTGCGGGCCTCCCGCACCGGCATGGGGAATGTCGAGCGCCCGGCCAGCCAGGCGCAGTCGGCCAGGTGGTAGCGCGGGTGCTCGTCGACAACGAGCACCTCGTCGGCCAGGTCGACGACCACGAGCAGGTCGGTGACCTCGACGTCCTCCTCGGCTGGGTCACCGTCGCCGGCGGTGCCGCCGGCCGGTCCGCCCACCGCGTGGCGGGCGCCGGTCGAAGGCCCGGTCGCGTGCTGCCCGCCGGTGCGAGGTGCCGGATCGGCCGGCCGCAGGGCATCGTAGGGCCGGTAGGCGCTGGTGTCGCGGTGTTCGGGGCGGTCATCGCCGGGCCGGGCGTCGTCGGGACGGTGGTCGTCGGGACGGTGGTCGTCGGGACGGTGGTCGTCGGGACGGTGGTCGTCGGGACGGTGGTCGTCGGGACGGTGGTCGTCGGGCCGCTCGGCGGGGACCTCGTCGCCGGCGCGCAGGAGCGGTGGCGGGGTCGCCGGGTCGGGCACGACCGCCGGCCCGGGCGGGACGACCGGCTGCTCGGCGGTGCGCGGGAGATCCCGCGCCGGCGCCCGCAGCCGGGCGACCACCAGCAGCACGGCGGCCAGGGCGCAGGCGACGACGCAGGCCCAGTACCAGGCCGTGACGGCGGTCAGGACGCCGGCGACGAACAGCCCGAGGCCGGCGAGCACGAGGAGACCGGCGACGACGACCACGGCGCGACTGTAGCGGCGGCTCCGCCGGCGCCCCGGCCCCTCCCGGCCCCGGACGCGACAGGGCCCCCGGACGGGGAGTCCGGGGGCCCTGTCGGGGAGTTCGGTTACGCCGTGGCGTGCTGCGTCTGGCGGGTGGCCGACGACGGCTCGGCCGAGCCGCGGGCGTCGAGGTCGCGCAGGTGCGACTCGAGGTAGGACCGGAAGCGGGTCCGGTACTCGCGCTCGAAGGTGCGCAACTCCTCGATCTTGCGCTCGAGGCTGGCCCGCTTCTCCTCGAGGCCGCCCATGACCTCGGCGTGCCGGCGCTCGGCGTCCTGGTCGAGGGCCGCGGCCTTGGCGCGGGCCTCGCGCTCCATCGTGTCGGCGCGGGTGCGCGCGTCGTTGAGCATCGAGTCGGCGCGGGTGCGGGCCTCGTTGACCATCTGCTCGCTCTTGGCGCGGGCCTCGGCGACCATCCGGTCGCTGTTGGTCTTGGCCGTGGAGACCATCTGGTCGGCCTGCGACTTGGCCTCGTTGACGTAGCGGTCGGCGGTCTCGGAGGCCAGCGCCAGCATCCGGGAGGCGCGCGCGGTGTCGTCCTCGCGGGCGGCCGGCTGCGGCGGCGGGGCGGGAGCCGGGGCCGGGGTCGGCTCGGGGGCGACCGGCTGGGCGGCGACCCGGCCGGTGCTGGAGCCCGCGCGCAGCTCGTTGTTCTCCTCGATCAGCCGGGCGAGCTCGGCCTCCACCACGTCGAGGAACGCGTCGACCTCGTCCTCGTCGTAGCCACGCTTACCGATCGGCGGCTTCTTGAAGACGACGTTGTGCACGTCGGCTGGCGTGAGTGGCAAGGGGCTCACCTCGGGTCGGACGGCGGGTACGGGGTCTGTCGGGTCGCGCGCCGCTGCGCGCGCACGGCGGTCACGCGGTGAGGGCGAGACCGGACGTGATGCTCCGCAGGATGTAGACGGCGATCAATAACACCATGAACGCGAGGTCCAGACGTATGGACCCCAGGTTCAGGGGCGGGATCACCTTCCGGATCGCCTTGAGCGGCGGATCGGTGGTCGCGTACACGACCTCCAGACCCGCGGCGACGAAGCCGGACGGGCGCCAACTGCGCGCCAGCACCATCACCCAGTCCACGACGAAGCGCGCGAACAGGAGGATGAGGAAGACGAGCAGGATCGATGAGACGACCTGCCAGAAGATGCCCACTGTCCTCGCTCGTCCCGGGGCACCAGCGGTGCCGAGTCTGCCTACCCTCCAGCGCCCCGGCCGACGGCGTCAGGACTCCTCGAAGAACCCGCCCTCGCGGATCTTGGCCTTGTCCTCGGCCGTCACGTCGACGTCCCGCGGGCTGAGCAGGAACACCTTGGCCGTGACGGGCTCGATGCTACCGCGCAGCCCGAAGACGAGTCCCGCGGCGAAGTCCACCAGCCGTCGCGCGTCGGCGTGGTCGAGCTCGGTGAGGTTCATGATGACCGGGCTGCCGTCGCGGAACGCCTCGCCGATGGCGCGCGCCTCGTTGTACGTCTTGGGGTGCAGGGTGGTGATCCGGTAGGGCTGCACCACCGGGGCGGGCGCCGGCTCGGGTGCGACCGTCACCGGCTCGCGGGCGGCCAGGCCGGCCGCGGCCCCGCCCGCCCCGCCGCTGACCGCACCGATCCGGGACGGGCCCGAGGCGGCCGGGGCGACGCCGGACACCGGCTGTGCCAGGCCGATGCGGGTCGCGCCCGCGCGGCGGAGGACGGCGGGCTCGGGGCCGGTCGGGGCGGCGGCGCGGACGGCGGGCCGGCCGTCGTCGACGCGGTCGCCGTCGTAGCGCTCGTTGTCGTACCGCTCGCCGTCGTGCCGGTCGGACTCGCGGCGGCGGCCCTCGTCGGTCCGCTCACCGGGGTAGGACTCGCCGAGCCGGTCGTACCGGCGCTCGTCGTAGCGCCCGGAGTCGTACCGGCCGTCGTCGTAGCGGGCCGGGTCGTAGCGCCCTTCGTCGAACCGGCCCTCGTCGTAGCGGCCGTCGTCGTACCGGCCCTCGTCGTACCGGTCGTGGTGGTCGGACTGGCGCACGTCGTAGCGCCCGTAGGCGCGGGCGTCGTCGTCCTCGACGAGTCCGAGGTAGATGCCCATCTTCCGCATGGCACCGGCCATCAGACGACCTCCTCCGGGGATCCGGGTGGGACCCCTGTGACTGGTGTGACTCGCGCTGAGGTTAGGGGTCGGGAGCCGAAGAGCGCGGTACCGACACGCACGAGCGTGGCGCCCGCCGCGATCGCCTCCTCGAGGTCTCCGCTCATGCCCGCGGACAGCTCCGCGGCCCCGGGGTGGTCGGCCCGCACGCGCTCGGCGAGGGCGGCCAGCCGGACGAAGGCGGGGCCGGGCTCCTCGCCGCGCGGCGCGACCGCCATGAGGCCGCGCAGGGTCAGCCCGGGCAGGTCCGCGACGGCGTCGGCGAGTGCCGGGACGTCGTCGGGCGTGGCGCCACCGCGCTCGGCCAGCTCGCCGGCCGCGCCGCCGAGGTCGACCTGGAGGAAGACGCCGACCGGCCGGCCGGCCTCCTCCCCCACCCGCGCCAGCGCGCGGGCCAACGGCAGCCGGTCGAGGGAGTGGACGACGGCGCCGGTGCGGGCGACGGCGGCGGCCTTGTTGCGCTGCAGCTGGCCGATGAAGTGCCACTCGAGCGGCAGGTCGGCGAGCTCGGCGGCCTTGGCGGTGAGCTCCTGGGCGCGGTTCTCGCCGAACGCCGTCTGACCGAGCGCGGCGAGCTCGCGGACCGCCTCGGCCGGCCAGGTCTTGCTCACCGCGAGGAGGGTCACCAACGACGGGTCGCGCCCGGCGGCGCGGGCGGCGGTGGCGATGCGGTCGCGGACGGCCCGCAGACGGTCGGCCGGGGAGGTCATGGGCCGATCCTCCCCGGCGACGTACTGGAACGGCCCTCCTGCAGGGTCCCGCCGCGAGCCTGCGCGCGGCGGGACGCAGGAGGGTCCTCGCTCAGCCGAGCCAGGTGACGCCGGCCTGCCGGCCGGTGACGCCGTCGCGGCGGTGGCTGAACAGCCGCCGGTCCTCGACGGTGCAGCGCGGGTCGTGGACCACCTGGGGCAGGCCGGCGCGGGTGAGCAGCTCGGCGAGGCCGGCGCGCAGGTCCAGCCCCGGTGTCCCCCTGCGGGTGCGGACGGCGGCCGCGGGCGCCACCCGGGCCAGCTCGGCCTGCATCTCCCGGGGCACCTCGTAGTCCGCGCCGCAGACGGCCGGGCCGAGGAGCGCGGTGGTGTCGGACGGCCGGCTGCCCAGTCGCGCCATGGCGGCGAGCGTGGCGGGGACGACGCCCTGCCGGACACCCTCCCGGCCGGCGTGGACGGCGGCGACCACCCCGGCGACCGGATCGGCCAGGAGCACGGGCACGCAGTCGGCGACCAGCACGCACAGCACCAGGCCCGGGGTGCGGGTCACCAGCGCGTCGGTGCCGGGCAGCGGGCCCTCGACCGGGCCGTCGACGACGGCGACGCCGGTGCCGTGGACCTGGTCCATCCAGACCAGCTGCTCGCCGGACACGCCGATCTCGCGGGCGAGGCGCTCGCGGTTGCCCGCGACGTCGACGGGGTCGTCGCCGACGTGTCCGCCGAGGTTGAAGGCGTCGTAGGGCGGACGCGAGCGGCCGCCCCGCCGGTCGGTGACCACCCGTCGAGGGCGCACCGCCGGCGGAGCGGCCGGGGTCGAGCTCACGGCGTGGCCCCCGTGCGGGGGCCCGCCGCGAGCGTGCGAGCGGTAGGAGACACGGGCGGCCCTCCTGCAGGGGCCCGCAGCGAGCTCGCGAGCTGTGGGGGGCAGGAGGGTCCTCTCACTGGCGGAGGAACTCCGGGATGTCGAGCTCCTCCTCGAAGTCCTCGTTGCCCAGCGGACGACGGCCGGCCGAGGCGGCGCTCGCCGCGGAGTTCTGCACCGGCGGCAGCGGCGGGACGGTGATCCCGCCGCCCGTGGGCGGAGCCGGCCGGGCCGGCGCCGCAGCCGGGGCGGGCTGGGCCACCGGCGCCACGGGTGCCGGCGGGACGGACCCGACGAGGCGCTCCCCCGTGGCCCGCGGCGGGGCGGGCGCGACCGGCGGCGGCGGGCTGAACCGGCTCGGCGCGGCCGGAGCCGCCGCCGGGACCGCCGCGACGGCGCCGTCCTTGCGGGAGGAGGGCCGGCCGCCGTCGAAGCCCGCGGCGATGACGGTCACGCGGACCTCGTCGCCCAGGGCGTCGTCGATGACCGCGCCGAAGATGATGTTGGCGTCGGCGTGCGCGGCGTCGGAGACCAGCGAGGCCGCCTCGTTGATCTCGAACAGGCCGAGGTCCGAGCCACCGGAGATCGACAGCAGGACGCCGTGGGCGCCCTCCATCGAGGCCTCGAGCAGCGGACTGGCGATGGCCTGCTCGGCCGCGAGCAGCGCGCGGTTGTCGCCGCGGGCGCTGCCGATGCCCATGAGCGCCGAGCCGGCACCGGACATGACCGACTTGACGTCGGCGAAGTCCAGGTTGATCAGGCCCGGCGTGGTGATCAGGTCGGTGATGCCCTGGACACCGGAGAGCAGCACCTGGTCGGCGGTGCGGAAGGCGTCCATCACGCTGACGTTGCGGTCACCGAGCTGCAGCAGCCGGTCGTTGGGGATGACGATGAGCGTGTCGCACTCGTTGCGCAGCTCCTCGATCCCCGACTCGGCCTGCACCGCGCGGCGCTTGCCCTCGAAGGAGAACGGCCGGGTGACCACACCGATGGTCAGCGCGCCGAGCTTGCGGGCGATCGAGGCGACGACGGGCGCACCGCCGGTGCCGGTGCCGCCACCCTCACCGGCGGTCACGAAGACCATGTCGGCGCCCTTGAGCACCTCCTCGATCTCCTCGCGGTGGTCCTCGGCGGCCTGGCGGCCGACGTCGGGCTGCGCGCCGGCGCCGAGGCCACGGGTGAGCTCGCGGCCGACGTCGAGCTTGACGTCGGCGTCGCTCATCAGCAGCGCCTGCGCGTCGGTGTTGATGGCGATGAACTCCACCCCCTTCAGACCGACCTCGATCATCCGGTTGACCGCGTTCACACCGCCGCCGCCGATGCCGACGACCTTGATGACCGCGAGGTAGTTGTGCGGAGGTGTCATGTGGGGCTCCCGACCTCGACCCTCATCCTCAAGTGGAGACTTAGTGTTATGTCAACTGGGTCGACGCGGACGAAGTTAGGTGGGGCACGTCCGGCCCTACAAGCACCCTCCCCGGCCCGGCGTGTCGCGAGCACGACACCTCACGGACACCTGACGACCCGATGGTCACATCTGCACGACCGTCAGTGACGACCCGCCTGTCCCAGCCTCATCCCCGAGTCGAGAGTCGCCGCTCCGGTGAGACGGAGACGAATCCGATCCGCGCAACGTGTCGGGCGTGTCGCGGAGGTGGGCGTGTCGGCGCCGCGCCGCCCTGACCGCCCTCCGCACCCGCGCGCATACGCTCAGCGAGCAGCCGGCCCCTACCTGAGGACGACGGCGCCCGGCGCGCTGACGTCGATGGTCGCCGCGGGGTCGAGATCCCCGGAGGCGACCCGGGCCAGGAGCGCGACCAGCGCGGCGGACTTGTCGTCTGCGCCGTCGGCACCGCCCCAGACGACGGTCGTGCCGTCGGCGAGGGTCAGCATGACGTCCTCGCCGGTGGTGGCCCGGGCGCCGGTGACCTCCCCGCGGACGTCGCCCGGCAGCGACACCAGCGCGCCCAGCGCCGAGCGGGTGGCCGGGTCGTCGGGGCCGGGCGAGGCGACGTCCAGCGGGACGACGCCGTCGGGCGCCGCGCCGGTGACGGTGTCGAAGAGCACACCGGAGGCGTCGACCAGGGAGCGCGTGCCGGCCTGCTCGACCACGGCGACCGGCCGCCGCTCGGCCACCGTGACGACGACGCTGCGCGGCCACCCGCGGGTGACCGAGACGTCGGCCACCTGGGGCAGCCGGGCCACGCGTGCGGCGGCGGCGTCGGTGTCGACCCGCAGCAGCGGCGTCCCGTCGGGGATGCCGGCTGCGGTACGGACCTGCTCGGCGGTGAGCGTCGTGGCGCCGTCGACGCGGACCTGGTGCACGGCCAAGAGCGGGCTGGCCCACACCGCCCACCACGCCAGGGCGACGACGGCGACGGCGACCGCGGCCCGGACGATGCGGCGCCGGCGGCGGTCGGCCGGGGTGTCGCGGCGCGGGCGGCGCCGGACCGGCCGGGCCGGCCGGGCGACCTCCTCCGGGGCCCCGCGCTCCCGGTCGGCGGTCGTCCGACCGGAGCGGCTCACTGCGCCCTGCCCCCGGTGTCCGCGCCTCCGTCGCCGGGAGCACCGTCGCCGGGAGCACCGTCGCCGGGAGCACCGTCGCCGGGAGCACCGTCGCCGGGAGCACCGTCGCCGGGAGCACCGTCGCCCTGGGCGCCGACGACGGGAACGCCGTCGCCCAGGACGGCGAGGACCTCCGGGCCGAGCATGGAGACGTTGCCGGCGCCCATGGTGATGACCAGGTCGCCGGCACGGGCGCGGCCGGCCAGCGCCGGGGCGGCCGCCGACCACGAGGGCTCGAAGGCCACCCGGCCGGGCGGCAGCGGGACGGCGTCGGCCACCAGCGCGCCGGTGACGCCGGGGACCGGGTCCTCGCGGGCGCCGTAGACGTCCATCACCACGACCTCGTCGGCCAGGCCGAGCGCCGTGCCGAAGGCGGTCGCGAACTCGCGGGTGCGGCTGTAGAGGTGCGGCTGGAAGGCGACGACGACCCGCCCCCCGCCGGCCACCGCGCGGGCGGCGTGCAGCTGGGCGGTCACCTCGGTCGGGTGGTGGGCGTAGTCGTCGTAGACGCGCACGCCGGCGGCCACGCCCTTGAGCTCGAACCGGCGGTGCACTCCCCCGAAGCGTCCGAGCCCCGCGATCAGCCCCTCGGCGGGCAGGCCGAGCTCGAGGCCGGCCAGCAGCGCGGCGGCGCTGTTGCGTGCCATGTGCTCGCCGGGCACCCGGATCCGGACCCGGCCCAGCACGGCGCCGTCGAGGACGGCGGTCCAGCTGGTGGTGTCCTGGCCGACGTCGAGGTCGACCAGCCGCAGGTCGGCGTCCGCGGCGGTGCCGTAGGTGCGCACCCGGGCCGGGGCCGGGACGCCGCGCAACCGGGCCGCGCCCGGGTCGTCGGCACACAGGACGACGAACCCGTCGGGGTGCACGGTGCCGAGGAACCGGTCGAAGGCGGCCTCGACCGCGGCGAGGTCGCCGTAGTTGTCCAGGTGGTCGGCCTCGACGTTGGTGACGATCCCGCCGTACGGGGCCAGCAGCAGGAAGGAGCGGTCGCTCTCGTCGGCCTCGGCGACGAAGACGTCGCCCTCCCCCGCGTGCGCGTTGCTGCCCGACTCGTTGAGGTCGCCGCCGATGGCGAACGACGCGTCGACCCCGCAGGCCTGCACCGCGACGGTGAGCATCGAGGTGGTCGACGTCTTGCCGTGCGTCCCGGCGACGGCGACGCTGCGCCGCCCGGCCATGACCGCGGCGAGCGCCACCGCACGCGGCAGCACCACGAGCCCTCGGGCACGGGCGGCGGCGAGCTCGGGGTTGTCCTCGCGGACCGCCGAGGAGACGACGACCGAGTCGGCGTCGCCGAGGTGGGCGGCGTCGTGCCCGACCTGGACCCGGGCGCCGAGCGCACGCAGCGCGAGCAGGGTCGGGGTGTCGCGGCGGTCGCTGCCGGAGACCCGCACCCCGCGGGCGAGCAGGATGCGCGCGATGCCGCTCATGCCGGCACCGCCGATGCCGATGAAGTGCACCGCGCCGAGGTCCTCGAGGGAGGGCACGGGCGCCGTCCAGGCCGCCGTCGCGTCAGCGGTCACCGGTCGCCACCTCCAGCACGATGTCGGCCAGGCGCTCGTCGGCGTCGGGCACGCCGGCCGCGGCGGCGTGCGCGGCGTAGCCCGAGAGCGCCGCGGGGTCGGTCAGCAGCGGGAGCAGCGTGGCCTCGATCCACGGCGGCGAGAGGTCGGCGTCCTCGACCAGCAGCCCGCCGCCGGCCTCCACCACCGGCAGGGCGTTGCGCCGCTGCTCGCCGTTGCCGATGGGCAGCGGCACGAACGCCGCGGGCAGGCCGACGGCGGACAGCTCGGCGACGGTCACCGCGCCCGAGCGGCACAGCGCCAGGTCCGCGGCGGCGTAGGCGAGGTCCATCCGCTCCAGGTAGTCGACGACGACGTAGGGCGCCGCGCCGGCCGGGCGGGGCGGCACCGTGACGTCGGTGTTCTTGGGGCCGCGGGCGTGCAGCACCTGCACCCCGGCGGCGGTGAGCGCGTCGGCCGCGGCGGTGGCGGCCCGGTTGAGCGACGCGGCGCCCTGCGAGCCGCCGAAGACCAGCAGCGTGGGCCGGTCGGCGTCCAGGCCGAAGGTCTCCCGTGCCTCGGCGCGGCGCGCGGCGCGGTCCAGGCCGCTGATCGCGGTGCGCAGGGGCATGCCGACGTGCTCGCCCCGGTGCAGCGGCGTGCCGGGCACGGTCACCGCCACGCGGGCGGCGATCCGCGCGCCGATCCGGTTGGCCAGCCCTGGCAGCGCGTTCTGCTCGTGCACGACGACCGGCACGGAGGCGCGCCGCGCGGCCAGGTAGGCCGGCAGGGCCACGTACCCGCCGAAGCCGACGACGACGTCGGCGGCCAGCTCGTCGAGCAGCGCGCGGGTGTCGGCGACCGAGCGGCGCACCCGGCCGGGGACCCGCAGCAGGTCCAGCGTGGGCTTGCGCGGCAGCGGGACCGGTGGGATGAGGCGCAGGTCGTAGCCGCGAGCGGGCACCAGCCGGGTCTCCATGCCGCGGGCGGTGCCCAGGCAGGTGATCCGCGGCGCGGTGTCGTCCCCGGGGCCGGTGCGGCGGCCCAGCGCGTCGGCCAGCGCGAGCATCGGCTCGATGTGGCCGCCGGTGCCGCCGCCGGCCAGGACGACCGACAGCGGGCTCACCGGGACCGTCCCGGGCGGTCGGCCGGGCGCACCGGAGTGCGGTCGCGGTCGGCGGGGCGGGCGGGCGCCCGGTCCCGGTCGGGACGCCGGGCGGCCGGGGCGGGCGCGCGGCGGTCGGTGGAGCGGCGGTCGGCCGGCCGGGGCACCTCGGCCGAGGGCCGCCGGACCGGGTGTGCCTCCACGGGGCGGCGGGCTCCCGGGCGGGGCGAGTGCTCGGGCCGGGCCTTGCGCGGCCGGACCGGGTCGACGGCGTGGGCGGGGACGGGCAGGGACCAGCGGGCCAGCCGGCCGCGCGGTGCGCGGCGCAGGTGCTCGATGGCCTCGGGCTCGGAGCGGGCGAAGCGGATGAGGAGCCCCACGATGAAGAGGGTGAGCACCAGCGAGGTGCCACCGGCGGAGACCAGCGGCAGCGTGACCCCGGTGACCGGGAGCAGGCCCACCACGTAGCCCATGTTCAGGGCCGCCTGGCCGACCAGCCAGACGGTGATCGCCACGCTGGCCAGCGACACGAAGCGGTCGGCGGAGCGGCGGGCGATGCGGAAGCCGGCGTAGGCCAGCACCGCGTAGAGGGTGATCACGACCAGGCAGCCGAGGAAGCCGAGCTCCTCGCCGATGATCGCGAAGATGTAGTCCGACTCGGCCTCGGGCAGCAGGTCCCACTTCATGGCGCTGTTGCCCAGGCCCACGCCCCACAGGCCGCCGGTGGCCAGGGCGTAGAAGCCGCGGATGGCCTGGAAGCCGGTGTCGGTGGGGTCGTCGAAGGGGTGGAGGAAGGCGGTCACCCGCTCCATCCGGTACTCCGAGGTGGTGACCATCAGCACGACGAGCGTGGCGACGGTCACGCCGCCGACCGCCCAGAGCCGGCCGGGCAGGCCGCCGGCGTAGAGCAGGCCCATGACGACCAGCAGCAGGCTGATCACCGCGCCGAAGTCGGGCTCGAGCATGAGCAGCCCGCACAGCAGGACGAACACCGGGACCAGCGGCACCAGCAGCGTCTTGACCGTCAGGTGCCGCCCGCGGACGGCCAGCACGTGCGCGCCCCACAGCGAGACGACGAGCTTGGACAGCTCGGAGGGCTGGAAGTCGGTGAAGCCGAGGCTGATCCAGGCCCGGGAGCCGTTGTACTCGACGCCGATGCCCGGGACGAGCACGGCCACCAGCAGCACGACGACGGCGATCAGCGCGATCGGCGACCAGCGCCGGACCAGCCCGGCGGGCAGCCGCACCGCCACGCCGAGGGCGACCAGGCCGAGCGCGGCGAACAGCAGCTGGTCCACCCCTGGCCGCCAGGCCGGCTGGTCGGCCAGGGCCGCCTCGATCGACGAGGCGGAGAAGACCATGACCAGCCCGATGGCCAGCAGCAGGCCGGCGGCGCCGATGACGAGGTGGCAGCTGGTCATGGGCCCGTCGAGCCAGGCGGGCCCGCGCAGCCGCGGCCGCGCCCCCGCGGCGGGCACCCGGCGGGGCGTGCGGCGGGTGCGGGTCGACTCGCTCCGGCCGTCCATCCCGCCATCGTCGCCGCTGCGGGCGCGCAGCCTCGTCAACGGCCGCGCGTGTCGCGCGCGGTCCCCGCGGACCGGCACGCTCCCCGACCTCGCGCTCACAGTCCGGTGATGGACAGCCAGTCGGCGTAGAACAGGCCGAGGCCGAACGCGACGGCCATGCCGGTGACCAGCCAGAACCGCACGATGACGGTGTTCTCCGCCCACCCGGCCAGCTCGAAGTGGTGGTGCAGCGGTGCCATGCGGAACACCCGGCGGCGGGTGGCGCGGAAGAAGGCCACCTGGATGACCACCGAGAGGGTCACCGCCACGAACAGGCCGCCGAGGACGATCAGCAGCAGCTCGGTGCGGGTGACGACGGCCAGCCCGGCCAGCAGCCCGCCGAGGGCCAGCGAGCCGGTGTCGCCCATGAAGATGCGCGCCGGGCTGGTGTTCCACCACAGGAAGCCCAGGCACGCGCCGAGCCCGGCGGCGGCCACCAGCGTGATGTCCAGCGGGTCGCGGACCTGGTAGCAGCCGTCGACCAGGGCACTGGAGCAGTCGTGGGTGAACTGCCAGAACGAGATGACCGTGTAGGCGCCGCAGACCATCGCCGAGCACCCGGCCGCCAGCCCGTCGAGGCCGTCGGTCAGGTTGACCGCGTTGGAGAACCCGGCGATGAACAGGTAGGCCAGGATCACGAACCCGACCGAGCCGAGGAACAGCGGCCCGATGTCGCGGACGAAGGACACGAACTCCGAGGCCGGCCGCACGCCCGCCTCGTCCGGGAAGTTCAGGGCGAGGACGGCGAAGGCGACGCCGATCACCAGCTGACCGACCAGCTTCGAGGTCTTGTTCAGCCCGAGGCTGCGCCGGAACCGGATCTTGAGGTAGTCGTCGAGGAAGCCGACGGTGCCCAGCCCCACCATGAGGAAGAGCACCAGCAGGCCGCTGGCGGTGACCCCGCGGTTGGGCTGGCCGATGAGGAACAGGTGCGAGAGCAGGTACCCGCCGACGGTCGCACCGACGATGACGGTGCCGCCCATGGTGGGCGTGCCCTTCTTCGACAGGTGCGACTCGGGGCCGTCGTCGCGGATCTCCTGCCCGAAGCCGCGCCGGCGGAAGACCCGGACGGCCACCGGCGTGCAGAGGATCGAGATGATCAGCCCGAAGGCCGCGGCGATGAGGACGGACTTCACGCGCCTGCCCCGGCCCGGTCGCCGTCCGCGGCCCCGCCGTCGGCCGCGGCCCCGCCGTCGGCCGCGGCCCCGCCGTCGGCCGGGGCCCCGCCCCCGGCGCCGGCCGCGGCCAGCAGGCCGTCGGCCACGACTTCCAGCCCGTGGGACCGGCTGGCCTTCACCAGCACGACGTCACCGGGCACCAGTACCTCCGAGAGCAGGTCGAGGGCGGCCGCACGGTCGGGCACGGACACGACCCCTGTCGCGTGGCCCTCCCCGTGGCGGGCACCGGCGGCCGCGGCACCCGCCACCATCCCTACCGCATCCGGTCCGACGGCGACGAGCAGGTCGACCCCGGCGCCGACCGCGTCGCGGCCCAGCCGCTCGTGCTCGGCGTCGGCGTCGGGTCCGAGCTCGGCCATCCCGCCGAGGACGGCGACCCGGCGGGTGGCGGGCAGGCCGGCGAGCGCGGCGAGGGCGGCGCGCATCGACTCGGGGTTGGCGTTGTAGGCGTCGTTGACCACGGTCACGCCGTCGGCGCGGCGGGTGACCTCCATGCGCCAGCGGCTGCGCGGCTGCGCGGCCGACAGCGCCTCGGCGACCGTGGCCGGGGTCATGCCGGCGGCCAGCGCGGCGGCCGCGGCCGACAGCGCGTTGGACACCTGGTGCTCCCCCACGACCTGCAGCGCCACCGGGTGCTCCTCACCGGCGGCGACGAGCGTGAACCGGGCGCGGGCGGCGTCGTCGAGGGTGACGCCGGTGGCGCGGACGTCGGCGCCCTCCGAGCGACCGGTGGTGACCACCCGGGCGCGGGTGCGCGGCGCCATCCCGGCGACCCGCGGGTCGTCGGCGTTGAGGACGGCGGTGCCCGACTCCGGCAGCGCCTCGACCAGCTCGCCCTTGGCCAGCGCGATCCCGTCGGCCGAGCCGAACTCGCCGAGGTGCGCCGAGCCCACGTTGAGCACCACGCCGACGTCGGGCCGGGCGACGGCGCACAGCCGGGCGATGTGTCCGACGCCGCGCGCGCCCATCTCCAGCACCAGGTGGCGGGTGTCCTCGTCGGCCGAGAGCACGGTCAGCGGCAGGCCGATGTCGTTGTTGAACGAGCCGGGCGGGCTGACCGTGGGGCCGGCGGCGGCGAGCACCTGGCCGAGCAGGTCCTTGGTCGAGGTCTTGCCCGAGGAGCCGGTGATGCCGAGCGTGAGCAGGCCGCCGCCGGCCAGCCGGGCGTGCACCGCGGCGGCCAGCCGGCCCAGCGCGACGACGGCGTCGTCGACGACCAGCGCCGGCAGCGGACCGCCGGGGCGGGTGGTCAGCGCGGCGACGGCACCGGCGGCGGCCGCGGCGTCGAGGAAGTCGTGCCCGTCGACGCGCTCGCCGGCCACCGCGACGAACAGGTCGCCGGCGCCGACGGTGCGCGAGTCCAGGGTGACGCCGGTGACGGTCCCCTCGGCGGCGTGCGGCAACGCTGCGCCGACGGCCTCCGCGACCTCGGCGAGGGTCAGGGTGATCACCGGTGGGCCGCCCCGGCGGGAGTCCCGGTGCTGGTCCCGGCGATGACCTCGCGCAGCACGGCGCGGTCGTCGAACGGCGTCACGGTGCCGGCGACCTCCTGACCCGACTCGTGTCCCTTGCCGGCCACCAGGACGGTGTCGCCGGGCCCTGCCAGCGCGACCGCGCGGGCGATGGCCGCCCGGCGGTCGCCGATCTCCTCGACCGACCCGCGCCGCCCGTCCGGCACACCGGAGAGGACGGCGGCGCGGATGGCCGCGGGGTCCTCCGAGCGCGGGTTGTCGTCGGTGACGACGAGGTGGTCGCTGCCGAGCGCCGCGGCGGCGCCCATCGCCGGCCGCTTGCCGGGGTCGCGGTCGCCGCCACAGCCGAGCACGGTGACCAGCCTGCCGGTCGTGGCGCCGCGCAGCGCGGCGAGCGCGGAGGCGACCGCGTCGGGGGTGTGTGCGTAGTCGACGACGGCGGTGAAAGGCTGGCCGGCGTCGACCGGCTCCATGCGGCCGGGGACGACGGCGCCGCCGATCCCCTCGAGCGCCGCGGCCACCGGGACGCCGACGGCGTCGAGCAGCGCGACGGCGAGCACCGCGTTGGTGACGTTGAACCGCCCGGGCAGGCGCACCCGCGCGGGCCAGGTGCCGCCGGGGCCGGTGAGGGTGAACGCCGAGCCGCCGTCGGGGGCCCGGACGACGTCGGTGGCCGTCCAGTCCGCGTCCGCTCCCCCGGCGGAGGCTCCCTCGGCGGAGACGGTGACCGCCCGCTGCCCCAGCATCCCGGCCAGGCGGCGGCCGTGGTCGTCGTCGACCACCACGACCTCGCGCGCCGCGCGGCCGTCGAACAGCAGCGCCTTAGCCTGGAAGTAGTCCTCGAGGTCGCGGTGGAAGTCGAGGTGGTCCTGGCTGAGGTTGGTGAACCCCGCCACGGCGAAGGGCACCCCGCCGACCCGGCCCTGCACCAGGGCGTGGCTGGAGACCTCCATGACCACGGTGTCGACGCCGGACTCGGCCATGGTGGCCAGCAGCGCGTGCAGCACGGGCGCCTCGGGCGTGGTGCGGACGCTGGGGAAGGCGGTCTCGGTGCCCCGGGCGCGCACGCGGGTCTGCACGGTGCCGATCAGGCCGGTGCCGCGCCCGGCGGCGGCCAGCCCGGCCTCGACCAGGTACGCCGTCGTCGTCTTGCCGTTGGTGCCGGTGATGCCGACGACCGGCAGCCGGCGGGCGGGCTCGCCGTAGACGCGGGCGGCGACGTCGCCGAGCAGCGCGCGCGGCCCGTCGACGACGCACACCGGCAGGCCGGTGGCGGCCGCCTGCGCCAGGCCGGCGGGGTCGGTGAGGACGGCGACGGCGCCGCGGTCGGCCGCGTCGGCGGCGAAGCGTGCGCCGTGGGTGCGGGCGCCGGGGAGGGCGGCATAGAGGTCACCGGGCCGCACCTCGGGCGAGGCCAGCGTGACGCCGGTGACCGCCGTCGTGGGGTCCCCCTGCACGGGGTCGCCGAGCAGGTCGCGCAGCGCGCTGAGGGCGAGCGGGCGGGTCCCCGCTGGCCGGGGCACCGACCCGGGTCCGGTCGGGCTCACGTCGGGCCAATCTACCGGCGGACCCCTCCCACTCCGCGCACCCACGGGCGCTCGGCGGTGTCCGGCGGGCTAATCGCCGGCGGGGCCGCCGGTCTCGGCCTCGGCGAGGTCCGCACCGGTGAGCGCGAAGTCCGGCCGCGGCGTGCCGGAGGGCACCACCCCGCCCTCGGTGAGCACGTAGCGCATGACGTCGGCGAACACGGGTGCGGCGACCTGGCCGCCCTCGGCGGAGCTGGTGGGCCGCTCGAGGTCCACCGCGACGACGTACTGCGGGTCGTCGGCCGGCGCGAACCCGACGAAGGTGGTCACGTAGCCGCCGCCCTCGTAGCAGCCGCACTCGGGGTTGGCCCGCTGCGCCGTCCCGGTCTTGCCGGCCACCCGGTAGCCGTCGACCTCGCCCAGCGGTGCGGTGCCGCCCGGGCCGACGACGGCCTCGAGCATGTGGGCGAGGTCGTCGGCGGTGTCCTCGCTGACCACGCGGATCGGCTCCGCCGCGGCCGGCGTCGACGTCGTCCCGTCGGGCGCGGTCACCGAGGCGACCACCCGCGGCGGGACGCGGACGCCGTCGTTGGCGATGGTCTGGAAGATCGAGGCCATCTGCAGCGTCGTCACCGACACGCCCTGGCCGATCGGCACGTTGGCCGCGCGGCTCTCGGTCCAGTCGGCGGAGTCCTGCAGGATGCCCGCGCTCTCGCCGGGCAGCTCGATGCCGCTCCGCTCGCCGACGCCGAAGGCGCGCAGGTAGCGCTCGAGCGTCTCGTCGCCGACCTCGCGGGCCAGCATGATCGTCCCGACGTTGCTGGACTTGGCGAGGATGCCGGTCACCGTCCAGTCGACCGGGGCGTGGTCGTGGGCGTCGGTGACGACGGCGTCGCCGGCCTGGATGTGCCCGTTCACGCTCAGCACCCTGTCCGGGGTGGCCCTGCCCTCCTCGATCGCGGCGGCCATGGTCACCGCCTTCATCACCGAGCCGGGCTCGAAGACGTCGGAGACCAGCGGGTTGCCGAGCAGCTCGGGATCGGTGCTGCCCGCCTGCGCGGGGTCGTAGCCGGGGCAGGACCCCATCGCGACCACCTGGCCGGTGTGCACGTCGAGCACGACGGCGGAGGCGCGGGTGGTGGCGCCGTCGGCGCAGGCCTGCGCGAGGCGCTGCTCGGCCATGAACTGGACGTCCTGGTCGATGGTCAGCTCGACGGTGCTGCCGTCGGTGGCCGGCGTGGACTCGTCGATGCCCGAGGGGATCGGGTTGCCGCCGCTGCCCACCTCGACGCGGCGCTGCCCGTCGGTGCCGGCGAGCGCGTCCTGGAAGTCCAGCTCGATGCCGGCCAGGCCCTCGCCGTCCCGGCCGACGAAGCCGATCACCTGCCCGCCGACGGTCCCGGCCGGGTACAGCCGCACGGGGTCGTCCTCGAAGGACACGCCGGCCAGCCCGAGGGCGTCGATGGCGTCGACCGTCTCCGGCGACACCTGCCGCTCCAGGACGACGTAGCGCCCGTCCCCCGTCAGCTCATCGGTGAGGTCGGACACCGGCACGTCGAGCAGTGCGGTGAGGGCCAGCGCGGTGCGCTCGGGGTCCTCGACCACGGTCGGGTCGGCCACCACCCGCGAGGCGTCGACGGTGTAGGCGAAGGGGTTGCCGTCCCGGTCGACGATCGCCCCGCGCAGCGCGGCGATCGGGTAGGTGCGCAACCGGTCCTGCTCGGCGGCGTTGGCGTACGCCCCGCCGTCGACGCCCTGCAGCAGCACCAGCTTGCCGGTGACCACCAGCAGCGGGACGACGACGAGCACCAGCCCCCACCACAGCCGCCTCGGCCCGGAGGTCAGCGGCCGGCCGACCCGCCGGCTGCCGGGGGCGCGGCGCGGGGCGAAGGCCCCCGAGCGGGGCAGCGGCTCGCGCGACAACGGCTCGCGGGGAGCGCGGGGCGCGCCGGCGCGCGGGGCGGGACGGGGCACCGCGCCCCGGCTCCCCCGGGGAGCGGTGCGCGGTGCGGTGCGGCGGCCGGGCTCGGGGCCGCGGACGGGCGGGGCCACCTCAGTCACCCTCCGCCGGTGCACCGGGGGCCGGGGCGGGCTCGGGAGCGCCGCGCAGCACCGCGGTGCCGTCGGGGCCGATCACCAGGTGGCCGGCCGCACCGGCGGGCACCAGGCCCGCGGCGACGGCGGCCGCGGCCAGCTGCGCCGGCGTGCTGCCGGAGACGACCTGCTGCTCCAGCTCCTGAACCTCCTCGGCCTTCTCGGCGTTGGCGGTCCGCAGCTCGGTGGCCCGCAGCGAGTTGACCGCGATCGCGGTGTTGAGCACCAGCAGGCCGACGGTGGTGAGGACCAGCAGCGCGACGAGCAGCAGCGCGAACGGCACGCGCCGCCGGGCGGCCGCGCGGCGGGTGCGGGTGGCGCCGCCGGGCAGCAGCCGCAGCTCGGGAGCCGGGGTCCGGGTGGCGGGGACGCGCGGGGCCGGGCCGGTGCCCCGCGTCCGTCCGGGAACGGCCCGGAGCGGACGGGACGGCAGCGCCCGGGACGGCAGCGGACGGGACGGCAGCGCCCGGGACGGCACGGCGCGGGCGACGCGGTCCCCCGACGGGGGCGTGGGCTCGGCGCGCGAGGCGCGGGCGGTGGCGCTCACGAGTCCTCCTCGCCGGCGCTCGTCGGCCGTGTCCGCGGGGCTGCTGTGCTCACCGGTGAGCTCGGGAGCTCGCTCACGCGGCCCGCCGGATGCGCTCGGCCGCGCGGACGCGGGCCGACGCCGCCCGCGGGTTGGTGGCGAGCTCGTCGTCGCCGGGGCCCTCGCCGCCCCGGGTGAGCAGCCGCAGCACCGGGCCGTACTCAGGCAGCCGGACCGGGAGCTCCGGCGGCGTGCGGTCGGTGGCACCGGCGGCGAGGGTCTGCTTCACGATGCGGTCCTCGAGCGAGTGGAAGGTGATGACGGCGATCCGGCCGCCCACGGCGAGCGCGTCCAGCGCCGCGGGCAGCGCCCGCTGCAGGGCACCGAGCTCGTCGTTGACCTCGATCCGCAGCGCCTGGAAGGTCCGCTTGGCCGGGTGGCCGCCGGTGCGGCGGGTGGCGGCGGGGATGGAGTCGCGCACCAGGTGCGCCAGCCGCTCGGTGCGGCTGAACGGCTCGCGGGCCCGCTCGCGGACGATCGCCGCGGCGATCCGGGAGGCGAAGCGCTCCTCCCCGTACACCCGCAGCACCCGGGCGAGCTCGGCCGCGGGGTAGGTGTTGACGACGTCGGCGGCGCTGCCCGGGGTGCCGGGGTCCATGCGCATGTCCAGCGGGCCGTCGCCGGCGTAGCTGAAGCCGCGCTCGGGCCGGTCGAGCTGCAGGGAGGAGACGCCGAGGTCGAACAGCACCGCCTGCACCTCGGGGAGGCCGAGGCGGTCGAGGACGTCGGGGAGCTCGTCGAAGACGGCCGGCACGAGGGTGGCACGGTCGGCGTGGCCGGCGGCGTCGATGCGGGCGGCGGCCTCGGCACGGGCCTGCGGATCGCGGTCGAGGCCGACCAGGCGCAGCCCGGGGTGGGCGTCGAGCAGGGCCAGCGAGTGCCCGGCCAGGCCGAGGGTGGCGTCCACGAGCACGGCGCCCTCGCCGGCGCAGGCCGGGCCGAGCAGCTCGGTGACGCGGTCCAGGAGGACCGGCAGGTGCACCGCGGGCGTGCTCACGTCGTCCTCCTCGCAGGTCGGGCCCCGCGGGGGCGGGGCGGGCGTCTCATGGTGACGCGGACGACGGGTGGGCTGCGGGAGCTCGCCGGGCGTGCCGCGCGGCAGGTGCGGTGTCCGGTGCGGAGAACAGCTGGGAGAGGAGGTGCGGGGGACGGGTGGAGAGAAGAGGAGACCCCCACCTCCCGCGGGACCGCCTGGCGCCGGGGAAGTGCGTCAGGAGGCCGCGGGAGGCGGGGGTCGCCGGTTGCCGGTGGCCGGTCCGGCCGGCGGCGCGTGGGGGCGCCGCTTCCGCGCGGGGACCGAGCCGCGGGGAAGGCGGTTCGGGCCGCATCCGGTCGAGCCGCGGGGAAGACGGCTCGAAACGGGGCGCGCGGCGGTCGGGGCGACCGGCGGGACGGGGGATCAGGACAGCGTGGGCATCCCCTCGCTCTCCATGGCGGCGTAGGCCGCCTCCTGCTCCTCCACGTACGCGTCCCACGTGGCCTGGTCCCAGATCTCGAAACGGGTGTCGACGCCGACCACGACGACGTCGCGGTCGAGGCCGGCGTACTGGCGGAGGTTGGCCGGGATGGTGATGCGACCGGTCTTGTCCGGCTCGACCTCGACCATCGAGCCGAAGCTCATGCGGGCGCGCATGCGGGCCTCGGCGGTGTCGGCGGGGGCCATCGAGGCGGCGGCGCGGCTCTGCTCGGCGACCCGGCCCAGGGTGAGGCCGTAGATGCAGCGCTCCTGCCCCTTCTTGATCACCATGCCGTCGGCCACCTGCTCGCGGAACCGCACAGGGAGTGCGAGCCGGCCCTTCTCGTCCAGACGCAACGCGAAGCTGCCGACGAACACCGGATCACCTCCCCCATCGGTCCTCCTCGTGTCCTCCGCGGACCCGGGACGGGCCCTGGCTCCCCACCGCGCCACACCCTAACCCACTCGGCCCCACCAGACACCACTCGACACCATGTCGTGACCGCACTCCCCCACCCGCTCGCGTGCAGGTCAGAGGCGTGGGGACGGCCGGAGGTGGCGCGGTGGGGCGCGGTGGGGTGCCGGCCCGCCCCGAGGGGTCTCGGGCACCTCTTGCGGAGGGGCCGGGTGGGGACCGGGCGGGGGTGGCCGGGTGGGAGCGCGATCGGCGTTGCGGACGGCTCCGGGCACGTACCGTGGGTCGGGTGACCGACACCATGCGTGCGGCTGACGGGACGGCGGGGCTGCCGGTCGACGTGGCCGCCGAGGGCGCACGGATCGCGGCCAACGTGTCGCGCGTCGTCCAGGGCAAGCCCGACGTCGTCCGCCTGGCCCTCGTGGTGCTGCTGGCCGAGGGCCACCTGCTCGTCGAGGACGTCCCCGGGACCGGGAAGACGACGCTGGCCAAGGCCCTGGCCGGGTCCATCGACGCCAGCGTGCGCCGCATCCAGTTCACGCCCGACCTGCTGCCCAGCGACGTCACCGGCGTGGCCGTCTACGACCAGGAGACGCGGGCGTTCGAGTTCAAGCCCGGCGCGGTGTTCGCCAACGTCGTCGTCGCCGACGAGATCAACCGGGCCTCGCCCAAGACCCAGTCGGCGTTGCTGGAGTGCATGGAGGAGCGCCAGGTCACCGTGGACGGCGTCAGCTACGAGCTGGCCCGGCCGTTCCTGGTGATGGCCACCCAGAACCCGGTGGAGATGGAGGGCACCTATCCCCTCCCCGAGGCGCAGCGCGACCGGTTCACCGCGCGGGTGTCCATGGGCTATCCCGACCGCGAGTCCGAGATCGCCATGCTCGACGACCGCGGCACCACCGACCCCCTCGTCACCCTGCAGCCGGTGGCCGACGCCGCCACCGTGCGCGCGCTGGTCACGGCGGTGCAGGGGCTGCACGTCTCCGACGCGATCCGCCGCTACGTGGTCGCGCTGGTCGAGGCGACCCGCCGCTCCACCGACCTGCGGCTGGGCGCCTCGCCGCGCGCGGGGCTGCAGCTGCTGCGCACCGCCCGCGCCTCGGCCGCGCTGGCCGGGCGCGACCACGTGCTCCCCGACGACGTCCAGGCGATGGCCGGCCCGGTGCTGGCCCACCGGCTGCTGCTCACCGCCGACGCCGCGGCCGCCCGCCGCACCGCCGAGCAGGTGGTGGCGGGCCTGCTGTCCACGGTCCCCGTCCTCCGCGGGCGCTGACCGGCGTGGGCGGGCCGTTGCGCACGGCGCTGACGTCGCTCACCCTGCGCGGCCGCTGCCTGGTCGCCGCCGGGATCACCCTGCTGGCCCTCGGCGCGCTGCTCGGCGAGCGGCCGCTGGTGCAGATCGCCGTCTTCGTGCTCGCGCTGCCGGTGCTGTCGGCGCTGGCCGTCGCCCGGCAGCGCTTCCGCGTGGGCGTGCGGCGGACGGTCAGCCCGGCGCGGGTGCCCCGCGGCCAGGACGCCGAGGTGCTGCTCGAGGTCACCAACGCCGACCGGCGCGCCGGCCGGCTGTGGCTGCTGTCGGAGCAGCTGCCGGCCGAGCTGGGCGGCACCCCCTCCTTCGTCGTCGAGCGGCTGCCCGGCGGCGGCACCGCGGCGATGCGCTACCGGGTGTCCGGCGCCCGCCGCGGGCGGTTCCGGCTCGGCCCGCTGCGGCTGCGGCTGGTCGATCCCTTCGGGCTCGTGCAGCGCACCACCAGCGGGACCGACGGCGCACCGCTGGTGGTGGTGCCCCGGGTGCGGCCGCTCGGCCCCGGCGGCCCGGCCGGCGGGCACGGGGGCGGCGGCGCGGGCGCCCGCCGCTCCATCGCGGTGCACGGCGAGGACGACGTCAGCACCCGGCAGTACCGGCACGGGGACGACCTGCGGAAGGTGCACTGGCGGGCCACCGCCCGCACCGGAGAGCTGATGGTGCGGCTGGAGGAGCGGCCCTGGCGCGCCCAGGCGGCGCTGCTGCTCGACGTCCGCGCGGGGGCGCACCTGCTCACCCGGGCCGCGGGACCGGGGCCGGCCGCGCGCAGCACGCCCCCCGGCCCGCCCGGCGACCCGGCACCGCCGCAGGACAGCCTGGAGTGGCTGGTCGAGGCCGCGGCCAGCATCGGCAGCACCATGGCCCGCCGCGGCGCGGTGCTGCGGGTGCTCACCACCGCCGGCGAGCTCACCCCGACAGCGGGCGCCGCGGCGCGGGTGTCCGCGGGCCTGACCACCCCCGAGCTGCTCGACCGGCTCGCCTCGCTCGGCCCGAACCGCGGCGGTGGGCTGGGGCACGCCGTCCAGCAGCTGCACCGGGCGGCCGGCGAGGGCCCGGTCGTGGCGCTGCTCGGCTCCGTCGGCCCCGACGACCTCACCGAGCTGGTCGCCCTGCGCTCGGGCCCGTCCACCGACGTCGCCGTCCTGCTCGACGTGACCAGCTGGGCCGACCCGAGCCCCCGCAGCCGGCGCGGCCTGTCGGCGACGGCCCGCGCGGCGCTCACCGCCCAGCTGGAGCAGTCGGCCTCGCTGCTGCGCGGCGCGGGCTGGCAGGTCGTCGTCGCCGACGCCACCCGGACCGTCGAGGCGGTGTGGGCGGACCTGGCGCTCGCGGGCAACGGAGCCGGGTCCCGTCCCGGTGGCGGCGTGGGGGTGCCGGCGTGACCGCCCTGGCCCCGCCGCCGGTCCGTGCCGGCGGCCCGGTCCCGCCGCCGCCGGTCCCCGCGCCGCTCCCCCGGGACGCACCCGTCGTCCCGGGCACGCTGCGCCGCGAGGGCGCCACGACGCTGGCCGCCGCGGTCGCGACCGCGCTCGGCGCGTGGGCGCTGGGGCCGGTGTTCACCCGTCCGGCGTGGGTGCCGCCGTCCCTGGCTGCGGTGGCCGTCGTCGCCGTCACCGGGCTGGCACTGCGGGCGGCCGGCCCGGCGCTGTGGGCCTGGGCCTCCGGCGGCCGCGTCCTGCCCGCGCGGGCCGCCGCCGTGGGCGTGCCGCTCGTGCCGCTGGGCCAGCTCGCCGCCCTGCTGTGCCTGATGACACTGCTGTTCTCCCCCGCCGGGGCCGCCTGGGGCTGGCTGCCCACACCGGACTCGCTGACCGACCTCGGCGCGGTGCTGACCGACGGCTCGGCGGAGATCCGCGAGCAGTCGACGCCGGCGCTGCCGCTCACGGGGCTGCTCGCGCTCACCGTGCTGCTGGTGGGGATCGTCGCGGTCGTCGTCGACCTGATCGCCGTCGGCGGCCGGCAGCCGGCGCTGGCCGGGCTCGGGCTGCTGGTGCTGTTCTGCGTGCCGGTCAGCACGGTGACCGGGAGCATCGGGCTGGCGGCGGTCGCGGCGCCAGCCGCCGGGCTGGCGCTGCTGCTGTGGTCCGACCAGTCGCGGCGGCTGGCCTCCCGCGCCGGGCGCGCGGGCGGACGCGCCGGCGCGCTCGCCGCCACCGGCACCGCGGTGCTCGCGCTGGCCGTCGCCCTGGTGGTGGGCAGCGTGGTCCCGACGCTGCCCGAGGGCCGGCTGGCGCAGGGCTTCGGGTCCGGAGGCAGTGGCGGCGGGTCCACCGGGACCGCGCTCGACCCCGCGGCGGCGCTGCAGGGCCAGCTCACGCTCCCCGCGCCGATCAGCCTCCTGCAGGTCGAGGCCTCGGTCCTCGACCCCGGCTACCTGCGCGTGGTGACCCTCGACGTCTACTCCGCCGAGGAGGGCTGGACGATCGGCAACCTCGACGGCGAGGCCTCGGTGGCGCAGCCCGAGGAGCTCGCGCCGCTGCCCGGGCGCCGCGAGGGCCGGGAGGTCACGGCCACGATCACCGCCGTCGGCCACGACGACCGGTTCCTGCCGGTGTTCGCCTCGCCGCTGGCGGTGTCCATCGCCGACCCCGGCGCCTGGCGGTTCGACCCCGCCACCGGCACCGTCTTCGGCCGGGACGTGACGACGACCGGCGACACCTGGGCGGTCACCGCCGTCGAGCCCCAGCCCTCCGACGACGAGCTGCGCGCCTCCGGTCCGCTGCCGGCCGGCTCCCCGGTGCTCGAGCGCGACACCGCACTGCCGCCGCTGGACCCCACCGTCACGGACCTGGTCGCGCGCCTGACGGCGGACGCGGCCACCCCGTACGACGCGGTGCTCGCCATCCAGGGCCACTTCTCCCGGGAGAACGGCTTCGTCTACAGCCTGTCGACCACGCCGGGCACCACCGGCGACGACCTCGCCGACTTCCTGCGGCTCAAGCAGGGCTACTGCGAGCAGTACGCCGGGGCGATGGCCGCGATGGTCCGGGCCGCGGGCATCCCCGCCCGGGTGGCGCTGGGCTACACGCCCGGCCGGGTCCAGCCCGGCGGCGGGCGGATGGTCACCAGCGACGACGCGCACGCCTGGGTCGAGGTCTACTTCGACGACCTCGGCTGGATCCCCTTCGACCCGACGCCGATCGACAGCGAGCGCGCCGTCGAGCTGCCGTGGGCGCCGCGGCCGGCCGACCAGGAGGTGCTCGAGCGCCCCCAGGACGTGCCGACCGTGCCCACCACGCCCACCGGGCCGACGACGCCGCCGGTGGACCGGGTGGACGGCGCCCCGCAGCAGGGCCAGGCCGCCGCGCAGGAGTCGACGTCGGCGCGCCCGGTGCTCGTCGGTGCCGCGGTGCTGCTCGGGCTGGCCGCGCTGGCGGCGGTGCCGGCGGGCGCACGGGCGCTGCAGCGGCGCCGCCGGGTCTCGACCGGCTCCCCCGCCGCGCTGTGGGACGAGCTGGCCGCGACCGCCCGCGACCTCGGACTGCCCTGGGACCCGGCGCACACACCGCGCCAGCAGGCGGCCGTGCTGACCCGCACCCTCGCCGGTCCCGGGAGCGGGGGTGCGCACCGGGCCGGCGGTGCCGGTGCCGGCGAGGCGGTGCAGCGGCTCGCCCGCGCGGAGGAGACGGCCAGCTACGGCCGTCCCGGCGCGGCCGCCGACCCGGCACTGGCGGCCGCCCTCGCGCAGGCGCGGCGGGGGCTGGCCGCCGCGGCGACGCCCCGGACCCGGCTGTGGGCGCTGCTGTGGCCGGCCTCGCTGGGCGACGCGCTCGGCGCCGCGGTCACCGACCGCCGCCCCCGCCGTACCACCGCCTGACGGGCCCCGGGCGGCAGGGACGGCCGTCTCCGCCGCTGCTGCCCGGTCCCGGGAACGCCGACGGCCGCCGTCCCGGGTGGGACGGCGGCCGTCGGGGAAGGTCGGGTGCGGCTACTGGTCGTAGCGGCGGCGGAAGCGCTCCTCGAGCCGGTTCTTCAGCGGCTGCTTGCGGGGCTTGCCGCCACGGCCGCGGGACGCGGTGCTGCCCCCGCGGCCACCGGCCGGACCGACCGGGCCGGCCTCGACCGCGCCGGTGGCGGAGCGGTAGTTCAGGACACCCAGCGCGGCGCCGCCGAACATCACCAGGAAGCCCAGGACGCCGAGCGGGACGGACGGGGCGACCGCGCCGCCGACGAGGACGGCCAGGCCCACCAGCACCAGCAGCGCACCGAGTTGCAGCTTCCGGCGGGCCTTGAGCCTGCGGTCACCCGTGCGGACGGAGGAGGCGAACTTGGGATCGTCGTCGACGAGGGCGCGCTCGATCTGCTCCAGCAGTCGCTGCTCGTGCTCGGAGAGCGGCACCGAGACCTCCAGGTGGGCGGAGCCAAACACCCCCGGGTGAATACCCGGGGGTGACACCGAGGATACGAGCCGTTGGCGGGGTGCGAAAGGCGAGCGTGCGGCGACCCGCCGCAGCGCCCCCGTGACCACCCTCACGGGTGGCATCCGACCAGGTCAGGAGGGCGTCGGGTCAGCGCACCCGGCGGTCGCCGTCGCGGCGCAGCAGCGTGGCCGGGCGGACCGCACCGGCGCCGAACCGGCGGGCGGCCCGGTCGGCGGCCAGTTCGGCGTCGCGGCGGCCGTGCTCGCGGGCGCCGAGCTCGAGCTGGCGCGGCGTCTGGCCGGCCTCCACCAGCCGCTCGGCGCGGACGCCGACCAGCCGGATCCGCGCCCGGTCCAGGCCGAGGGCGTCGAAGAGCGCGCGGGCGGTCTCGTACACCTCCTGCCCGACGTCGGTGGGGACGCCGAGCGTGCGGCTGCGGGTGATGGTGGTGAAGTCGGCGAAGCGGACCTTGATGCTCACCGTGCGGGTCAGCCAGCCGCCCGAGCGCAGCCGGCCCGCCGTCCGCTCCGACAGCCGCAGCAGCTCCCGGTGGATGACGGCGGGGTCGTCGACGTCGGTGGCGAAGGTCTCCTCGTGCCCGGTCGACTTCTCCGGCTCGTCGGGCACCACCCGGCGCGGGTCGCGGCCCCAGGCCAGCTCGTGCAGGTGGCTGCCGGCGGCCGGCCCGACCGCCCGCTGCAGGGTGCGCGCCGGGACGTGGGCGAGGTCGCCGACGGTGCGCAGACCCAACCGCAGCAGCACCTCCTCGGTCTTGGCGCCCACGCCCCACAGCGCGCCGACCGGCAGCGGGTGCAGGAAGTCGATGACCTCGGCCGGGCGGACGACGAGCAGCCCGTCGGGCTTGGCGCGGGTGGAGGCGAGCTTGGCCACGAACTTGGTGCCCGCCACCCCGACCGAGCAGGTGATGCCCTGCTCGTCGAAGACGCGGGCGCGCAGGTACTCGCCGATCTGCACGACGTCGCCCAGCCGGCGCCCGGCCCCGCCGACGTCGAGGAACGCCTCGTCCAGGCTCAGCGGCTCCACGATCGGCGTCACCGACCGGAACAGCGCCATGACCGCCCGGGACACCTCGGCGTAGAGCGCCAGGTCCCCCGGCAGCACGGTGGCCGTCGGGCACAGCCGCAGCGCCCGCGCCGTCGGCATGGCGGCGTGCACGCCGTACGCGCGGGCCTCGTAGGTGGCCGAGGTGACCACCCCGCGGTTGCCCGCGCCGCCCACGATGACCGGGGTGCCGGCCAGCTCGGGGTGGCGGCGCACCTCGACGCTGGCGAAGAAGGCGTCCATGTCGACGTGCAGCACCGTGCACCCCTCGGTACGCCCTCCCGACGACCGCACGCGCCCTCCCTGATCGAACACCTGTTCGCACCGACCCGGGGAGGGTAGCGGCACCGCCGGGCCCGTGGCGCGCCGTCCCCGCGGACCCCTCCGGCGTGTCCCGGCGTGCCGGGAACTCGCTGGTCGACGCATGTGTGACCGGCCCGTGATGGAGGTAGGTGGGACGCGACCGACCGTCGTCCGGCGGCCGGTCCCGACCCGGATCCCGGAGGAGCTCGATGGCGCTCGACGACGACGACATGACCAGCGTGGAGGGCCCGGCCGACAGCGGGGCCGGCGAGGGCACGCCCGGTCACCAGGACGGCGGCGCGGACGGCGGCGCCGACAGCGGCGCCGGTCACGGCCCGGCCGACGGCGGCGCGGCCGGTGGCGGCTCGGACGGTGGCGCCGACGGTGGCGCGGACGGCGGTGCGGACGGCGGCGCCGGTCACGGCCCGGCCGACGGCGGCGCGGCCGGTGGCGGCTCGGACGGTGGCGCGGACGGCGGCGCCGACGGCGGCGCCGATGGCGGCGCGGACGGTTCGGCCTGAGCCAGGACCCGACCGTCGCGGGGCCGGGTGGGGCGCAGGCCCGCCCGGCCCTGGGCCGGTGCACGCACCTCGACCCCGCGGTCTTCGCCGAGGAGTACTGGTCCCGCCGCCCGCTGCTCGCCCGCGCGGAGGACACTGGGGAGTCGTTCACCGACCTGCTGACGCTGACTGCCGTCGACGAGCTGCTCTCGCGCCGCGGCCTGCGCACGCCGTTCCTGCGGATCGCCAAGGACGGCGCCGTCGTCGACCCAAAGAGGTTCACGACCTCCGGTGGCGCCGGCGCCGAGGTGGCCGACCAGGTCTCCTCCGACGCCGTGCTGCGGCTGTTCGCCGACGGCAGCACCGTGGTCCTGCAGGGCCTGCACCGGCTCTGGCCGCCGCTGATCGAGTTCGCCGACCAGTTGGCCGCCGACCTCGGGCACCCCACGCAGGTCAACGCCTACGTCACGCCGCCATCCTCGCGCGGGTTCTCCCCCCACTACGACGTCCACGACGTCTTCGTGCTGCAGGTGGCCGGGAAGAAGCACTGGACGATCCACGCGCCGGTGCTCGACGACCCGCTGCGCACGCAGCCGTGGACCGACCGCGCGGCCGCCGTCGCCGCGGCCGCCGAGCGCGAGCCGGTCATCGACGCCGTGCTGCGCCCGGGCGACGCCCTCTACCTCCCCCGCGGCTACCTGCACTCGGCCGTGGCGCTGGGTCAGACCAGCGCGCACCTGACCATCGGCATCCACTCCGTCACCCGCTGGGCCGCCGCCGAGTCGGCGCTGGACCTGGTGCGCGTGCTGGCCGCCGAGGACCGCGAGCTGCGCCGGTCGCTGCCCCTGGGCCTGGACCTGTCCGACCCGGCGTCGGTCCGCGACGACGTCCGCACCGTCGTCGCCGCGCTGCAGGAGTGGCTCGGCCGGGTCGACCCCGACGAGGTCGCCGACCGCGTGCGCTCGCGGACCTGGTCGCAGGTGCGTCCCGAGCCGGTCGCGCCGCTGGCCCAGGCCACCGCCGCCGCGGCGCTGTCGCCGGACACCGTCCTGCGGCTGCGCCGCCGGCTGCGCTGCTCGCTGCGGGACGCCCCCGCCACCGCCGACGGCGAGCGGGTCGCGCTGCTGGCCGGCTGGCGCCGGCTGGAGTTCCCCGCCTCGACGCGCGACGCGCTGACCGGGCTGCTGGCCACCGGCGAGACCAAGGTCGCCGACCTGGCCGGACTCGACGCCGACGACCGGCTCACCCTCGCCCGCCGGCTGGTGACCGAGTCGGTCGCGCTCGTCGCCGACGCGACCGTGCAGGGCGCCGACGGGGTCGACGGCGTCCCGGCCAGCGCACCCGGACCTGGCCCGATCGGACCGGGCGCCCAGGCCCCCGACGCCGGCGGGGACGATGGGGAGCGTGCCGACGCCATCGGGACCGGGTCGTGACCGGGCCGCTCTCCCCCGGGTGAGCGGCGCGGTCGCCGACCGCGGCGCAGCTCCCGGACGCGGTACGGCTCCCGAACGCGCCGGCCGGCTCGACGCGACCCGCTGCTCGGTGACGGCCCTGGTCCGGGGGGACGCCCCCGTGGCCACGGCCGGGCCGGCGCAGCGCTGGCTGCTGATCGAGCAGCCGGGACCGTGGGGCCGCGACGCGCTCACCGGCTCCCGCTTCGACCAGGCGGTCGCCGCCCGGCTGTCGGCGCGGGCACGGACCGAGGGTGTGCGGGTGCTGCTCGTCCGCCGGCCCGGCGACCGGCTGGTCGACTCCGGCCGCCGCTGGGCCTACGTCGACGGCCGCCCCGGCCGCGAGGGCCTGTGGTGGTCGGTGCGCACCGACGACGCCGACCTGGTCGACGCGCCGTGGGACGGCTCGGTCGGCGAACGCACCGGCCGGCCCACCTACCTCGTGTGCACGCACGGCCAGCACGACGCCTGCTGCGCGCTCCGCGGCCGGCCGCTGGCCCGGTCGATGCCGGCACCGGACGTCTGGGAGTGCAGCCACCTCGGCGGGTGCCGGTTCGCCACCAACGTCCTGGTGCTGCCGCACGGGTTCGCCTACGGGCAGGTGCCCGGCGACGGCTCCGACGTGGTGTCCGCCCACGCCCGCGGCGAGGTCGCCCTGCCCTGGCTGCGCGGGCGCGCCGGGGTGGCGCTGCCGGCGCAGGCCGCCCAGCAGGCCGCGCGCGAGCGGCTGGGCCTGCTGGGGGTGGACGACCTGCCGGTGCGCGGGTCGCGGCGGCTGGCCGACGACGGCACCGAGGACGCCGACGACGTCGAGCGGTTCGAGGTGGTGCTCGGCGGCCCGGACGGCGACGTGGTGGTGCGGGTGGAGAGCCGGCCGGCGGACGAGGCCGCGCAGCTGACCTGCCGGGCGCTGCACCCGGCGCACCCGCGCACCTGGACGGCGCTGTCGGTGTCGCCGGTCCGCTGAGCCTGCGAGCCGCTAGCCGAGCGCCCGGCCGCGGGCGAGCAGCAGCGGGATCGCGACCTCGGCCTCGGTGAGCGAGCCGTGGTAGGCCGCCAGCCGGCTGGGACCGGGCTCGGTGGCCGACGCGGTGATCGCCCACGGGCCGCGGGCCAGCGCGACGACGTCGCCGATGCGGGCGGCCAGGCCCTCACCGACGGCGCCGAAGACCCCGCTCGCGACGGCCTCCTCGCGCCCGGTCACCCACGCCCGGTCGCCGAGCACGCCGCGCCAGGCGTCGAGGACGTCACCGGAGGCGCCGGGGACGGTGTGCACGTAGCGGGCGCGGGGCTCGCCGGCCAGCAGCGCGACGCCGTCGAGCAGCGCGGGCTCGTCGTCGACGTCGACCCGGGTGGCGCGGGGGACGTCGAGCATGCCGTGGTCGGCGGTGACCAGCAGCGCGGCGTCGTCGGGCAGTCCGCCGACGACCTGCTCGACCACCCGGTCGACCAGCGCGAGTTGCATCCGCCAGCTGTCGGAGTCGACGCCGCGGACGTGGCCGGTGAGGTCGAGCTCGGGGGTGTAGCCGTAGACCAGCCCGGTGGGGGTGGCGGCCAGCGACCGCAGGATCCCCGCGGCGAGGTCGCCGGCGCTGACGGTGCCCGAGTAGCCCGCGCCGCGGTAGGCGGCGGTGGTCAGCCCGGAGCCGGCGTAGGCGTACGGGGCCACGGCGGTGACCGGCAGGCCCGCCGCGGCGGACTGCTCGAAGACGGTCGGACGGGTCTGCCAGTCGCGCGGGTCCGGGTCGTCGGCCCACTGGACGTGGTTGAGCAGCCGGTCCTCGCCGGGGACGGCCGTGACGAAGCCGAGGACGCCGTGCCCGCCTGGGGGGACGCCGGTGCCGAGCGTGACCAGGCTGACCGGCGTGGTGCTCGGGCACGGGGCGGCGAGGTCGCCGGCCGGGCCGGCCAGCGCGGCGAGGACCGGGGCGAGGTGGGCGTGCGCGCGCAGCAGGTGCGCGCCGAGGCCGTCGACGAGCAGGACCGCCACCCGGCGGGCACCGGCCAGGGCGTCGGTCAGGCCGAGCGGGTCGGCGGGCAGTCCGCCGCGGTCGACAGCGACGCCGAGGGCGGCGGCCGCCCCGGGCAGGACGTCGGCGAGGCTGGCCACGCCGTAGGCCGGCTGGACCAGGTCGGGGGGCAGCACGCCGGGGGGCACCGCCGTCACGGGCGGGTGGCCAGGACGTGCAGGCCGGTGGCGACGTCGCGGTAGGGCGAGGTGCCGGCCAGCGCGAGCTCGAGCCGGCGGACGGCCTCGGGGTCGGCGTCGGAGGTCGCGTCGAGCAGGTCGGAGACCACCGCGACGCCGCGCCACTCCGCCGGCTCCAGGCCGGCGTTCCGCAGCAGGGCGAGCAGGTCGTCGGGGGCGAAGCGGCGGCGGGCCGGGCGGGTGCGGCCGGGAGCGGGGTCGCGGTCCTCGAGGAGGGCGAGCGCCTCCTTAGGGTGCCCGCTCAGCGCGCGGGCGAGGACGGCGCCGGCCCGGTTGGCGGTGGCGACGCTGACCTGCCCGCCGGGGCGCAGCGCACGGGTGATCTCGCCGAGGGTGGTGGCGGGGTCGTCGACGACCTCGAGGACGGCGTGGCACAGCGCGAGGTCGTAGCCGCCGTCGGAGTCGCCCTCGGCCAGGGGCAGCTCGTGCAGCAGGTCGCCGTCGCCCTGCAGGCCGCGGACCCGGTCGCCGACGCCGGCGGTCGTCGCCCGGCGCTCGAGGGTGGCCAGCGCGTCGGCGCTGGGGTCGACGACGGTGACCTGGTGGCCGAGGCGGGCGAGCGGGACGGCGAAGACGCCGCTCCCGCCGCCCACGTCGAGGACCCGCAGCGGGGTGCCGCTCCCGGCCAGCGCGTCGAGCGCGGCCCAGACCGCGGCGGTCCGGACGGGCAGGTGCTCGCCGGAGGACGGTGCGGGGGCGGTCACCCGTCCGACCCTAGCGGCGCACGCGCGGGCCGGCCCTCGCGCCGACCGGCCGTGCCCTCAGGCGGAGACCGAGTCGGCGGCCCGCTCCAGGTCGGCGATGACGATCTTCTTCATCGTGAACATCTCCTCGACCGCACGCCGCCGGCGGTCGGGGTCGGGGTCGTTCTGCAGCTCCATCAGGCGGGTGGGCACGACCTGCCAGGAGACGCCGAAGCGGTCCTTCAGCCAGCCGCAGGGGGCCTCCTGGCCGCCGTCGGTGAGCCGGTCCCAGTAGTGGTCGACCTCGGCCTGGTCGGCGCACATGATCTGGAAGGAGACGGCTTCGCTGAAGTGCCAGTCCGCCGGGCCGCCGTTGAGGGCGACGTACTCGGTGTCGCCGAGGCGGAAGTGCGCGGTCATGGCCTGGCCCTCGCGCTCGGGGTTCTCGGAGCCGTAGCGGAGGGTGCCGAGGATCTCGGAGTCCGGCCAGATCGACGTGTAGAACCGCGCGGCCTCCTCGGCCTCGGTGTCGAACCACAGGCACGGGATCTGCTTCGGCATGGCTGCGTCCTCTCCGGAGGTGCCGGCGGGATGCCGGCGCTCACCGGTTCTGACGCCGCGGCGGGCCGGGAGTCATCGGTGCGGCGCTCGGGGGTGACCTGCGCCCGCCCCGGCGATCACGGGGCCACGGCGGCGACACGCCGGCCGGCACCGGTGTGCCGCCGCAGCAGCTCCATGATCGTTTCGGCCCGTGCCGAGTGGTGGGGGCAGCGGGGTCCGTCGTCAGTGACCGGAGCTGCCGGGGCTGGAGTGCCACAGCTTCCGGGGCGCCGACGCCGCGCGCCGGGCGGCGGTCGCGGCGTCCTCGCCGGCGGGCTTGATGTCGGCGTAGGGCGACATCCGGAAGCCGGTCGGGTGCACGAGCACCGGCTTGACCACCACCGGCCGCGCGCCGTGCGAGGCCGCCGCCCCGGCGATCGCCTGGTCGGTGTACTCCCCCGGCGCGGCCATGTGCTCGGCCACCGCGGCCAGGCCGCCGGCCTCCCACGCCTCGTGCAGTGCGGGCAGCTCCCACGCGCCGGTGGCCCGGATCGACACCCCGCGCGGGCCGGTGCGCCGCAGCACCCCGCGGATCACCAGCAGCCACGAGTGGAACACCGTCGCCGCGTAGGGGCCCTGCACGTCCTCGAAGAAGGTCGAGTCGGTGCAGCCGGTGCCGTCGTCGAGGGTCACGAAGACCACCCGGCGCCCCGACCGGATCGGCGGCGTCTGGGTGGCCACCTTGACCCCGGCCACCAGCACCTCGGCACTGCTGCGGCAGCCGAGCAGCTCCCCGGCCGGGACCGCCCCGATGGCGGACAGGAAGGGCCGGTAGAAGTCGACGACGTGCCGGCTGGCGTCGAGCCCGAGCACCTCGAGCTCGGCGCGCACCAGCTCGGCGTCGGTGAACTCCGGCAGCCCGCTGCCGCCGGCCCACCCCGGCCCGGTCTCCTCGGGGCCCGACCCGTCCGTTCCCCGGTCCTCGCCCGGCAGCTCTCCGCCCCCGAAGTCGAGGCCGAGCAGGTCCAGGCTGAGCTGCCCGACCGCGCCGGCCTTCTTCCCGCTGCGGCTCCAGCGGTCGAGCTCGCTGATCTGCAGGAGCAGGTCGCGGCGGGTCACCGACCGGCGTGAGCGGGTGGGCCGGCCGGCCTCGCGGTCGCGGACACCGAAGCCGTAGAGCGAGTCGAACCCGCCGGCGAGCACGAGCCGCTCGACCACCGGGCGGGACACCGAGGCCCGCGACCAGAAGTCGGTCAGCGACCGGTAGGGCTGCCCGGCGACGATCCGCTCCACCTCGTCCTCGCTGATGCCCTTGACGTCGGTCAGCGACAGCCGGATGCCGTGGCCCGACGGGTCGGCCATCGACGGCGGCATCCAGTCCGGCCGCCGCCAGTCCTCCCGGCGGTCGTCCTCGGCCAGCCGCTCCACCCGGTAGGTGCCGGCCGAGGCGTTGACGTCGAGGCCCAGGACGCGGATCCCGAAGTTGCGGGCGTCGTCGAGGATCAGCCGCTTCGGGTACATGCCGGGGTCGTGGGTGAGCACCCCGGCGAGGAAGGCCGCCGGGTGGTGGGTCTTGAGCCACGCCGACTGGTAGGTGGGCAGCGCGAACGCCGCCGCGTGTGCCTTGCAGAAACCGAACGAGCCGAAGGCGACCAGCACCTCCCACACCTGCTCGACCACCTCGACCGGATAGCGCCGCAGCGCCTCCGGCATGAACCAGGCCCGCACCTCCGGGTGCAGCTCCCTGTCACCGAGCGCCCGGCGCGCCTCGTCGGCCTGGGCGAGGTCGCAGCCGGTCATCTGCGCCACGATCTGCAGCACCTGCTCGTGGAAGACGACGACGCCGGCGGTCTGCTCGAGGAACGGCGCGAGGTCGGGGTGCGGGTAGACCGGGTCCCGCCAGCCGTTCCGGGCCAGCAGGAACGGCGTCACCATGTCGCTCTTCACCGGCCCGGGCCGGAACAGCGAGATGTCGATGACGATGTCCTCGAACGTCTCCGGCCCGAACTTGCCGACCAGCTCGCGCTGCCCCGGCGACTCGATCTGGAACATGCCGAGGGTCCGGGTGCTGCGGATGAGCTCGAAGGTCGTCGGGTCGTCGCGCGGGACGGCGTCGATGTCGACGTCGGCGCCGTCGACCCGGGCCACCTCGTCGAGGGCGTGCGCGATCGCCGACTGCATCCGGATGCCGAGCAGGTCGAGCTTGAGCAGCCCGAGCTCCTCGACGTCGTCCTTGTCGAACTGGCTCATCGGGTAGCCGAGGTAGCTGCTCTCCACCGGGGTGCGGTCGAGCAGCGTGGCGTCGGACAGCAGCACCCCACACGGGTGCAGCGCGATGTGCCGGGGCAGGCCGTCGAGCCGGGCGACCAGGTCGAAGAGCAGGTCGAGGTCGCCGGTGCCGCCGCCGCGCCGGGACCCCAGCCGACTGGCCCGCAGCTCCGGGAGGTCCTTGAGCGCGGCGTGCACCTGGTTGGCCCGGATGTGCGGGAAGGCCTTGGCGACGGCGTCCACCTCGGCCGGCGGCAGCCCCAGCGCGGCGCCGACGTCGCGGATGGCGTGCCGGACCCGGTAGGTGTCCATCATCGAGATGCAGCTGACCCGGTGGGCGCCGAAGCGGTCGATGACCGCGTCGTAGACCTCCATCCGCCGGGCGGACTCGACGTCGATGTCGATGTCGGGCAGCTGGTGGCGCAGCGGGGAGAGGAACCGCTCCATCAGCAGGCCGTAGCGGATCGGGTCGACGTCGGAGATGCCCAGGAGGTAGGTGACCAGGCTGCCGGCGCCCGACCCTCGGGCCGCGGCGCGGACCCGCAGGCCCCTGATGAGGTCGACCACGTCGGCGACGGTGAGGAAGTAGGACGGGTAGCCCAGCTGGTCGATCACCGCCAGCTCGTCCTCCAGACGCCGGGTGACCTGCGCGGTGGCCGCCATCCCCCGCCGGCCGAGCCCCGCCTCGCAGCGGGACCGCAGCACCTCGGAGGGGCCCGTCCCCCGCTCCCCGGGTGCGGTGACGACGTCGAGCTCGGGATAGCGCACGGTGCCGATGCCCAGGTCCTCCCGGACGTCGACGACGCACTGCTCGGCCAGCCGGGCGGTGCGCTCGGTCAGCCGCAGCGCCGCGTCGCGGTCGGGGCCGACGAGGTCGGCGGCGACCTCGGCCATCTCCTTGCCCGACTTGAGGTGGCCCTCGGCGGTGCGCCGGTCGACGTGCCGGGTGTCGAGGGCGACCAGCCGCCGGGAGGCGTCGAGGACGTCGGCGGTGGGTGCGTCGAGGGCGTCGACGTAGCGGACGGCGTTGGTGAGCACCACCGGCACGCCCTCCTCGTCGGCGAAGCGCAGCAGCCGCTGGGCGCGGGAGCGGTCGCCCCGGCCGCGGTGGTGCACCAGCTCGACCACCAGCGAGCCGGGGCCGAACACCGACCGCCAGGCCGACAGCCGCGCCGAGGCGACGTCGGCCCGCCCGGCCGCGAGCGCCCGGCCCACCGGCGAGTCCGGTCCCAGGACCGCGACCAGCCCCGGCGCGTGCTCGGCGGCCAGCGCCAGCGAGGCCACCGGCTCGCCGCGGGTGCCGCGCAGGTGCGTGGCGCTGGTCAGCCGGCACAGCGAGCGCCAGCCGGCGCCGTCGCGGGCCAGGAAGGTGACCCGCGGCAGCCGGGGGTCGACGCTGGCGCCGCCGCGCACCGGACTGCGGCGCACCGGCGCCGGCCGCACCGAGCCCCCGGTGCGGCGGAGGGAGAACTCGTCCTGACCCAGCACGTGCGCCCGCGCCGGCGGCACGGCCGTGTCCACCGCGGGGGCGACCGCCAGGTCGACCCCGAACACCGGCCGCAGCCCGGCCGACCGGCAGGCCAGCGCGAACTTGACCGCGCCGTAGAGGCCGTCGCGGTCGGTCAGCGCCAGCGCCGTCATGCCGTGCTCGGCGGCGCGCGCGACCAGGTCGGCGGGGTGGTTGGCCCCGTACCGCAGGGAGTAGCCGGAGGCGACGTGCAGGTGGACGAAGGGGTCCCCGCTCACCGCCCGCGGACGGGACGGGAGGCGGTGCCGCGCATCTGGGTGCCACCGACCACGCGGGGCCGGGGTGCGGGCGCGGGCTCGGGCGTGCTGGCGAGCACGCTCTCGACCACGGTGAGGAAGGCCCCGACGTCGCGGACCAGGTCGTCGGCCTCCCGCTCGGTGACCGCGCGGGACAGCCCCGCCTCGGCCGCGGCGCGCTTGGCCGCGCCGGCGGCGAAGAAGGTGGCCCACTCCCCCAGCTCGGGGGCGACCTGCTCCAGCAGCACCCAGGCGCTGCGCGGCCGGCGGCGGCCGCTCTCGGGCCGGGTGCGGGCGGCCAGCACCGCCGCGGCGGCGCGCAGCGCGCCGAGGTGGGCGGTGGCGTAGCGCTCGCGCGCGTCGGTGGCGCGGGTGGCCTCGGCCAGCGCCCGGGTGGCCTGGTCGAGCAGCTGGGCCGCGGCCGCCGGGAGCGGCGGGGGCAGGGGCAGCTGATCGGCCCGGTCGTGGGTCATGGCGTACGCGGCGCCCATCAGTCGTGCACCCGGACGAGCGACCAGCGGTTGTCCGCCGCGTCCCAGCACAGGTCGTAGACGCCGGCGAAGCTCGTCCGCGAGCGCCCGGCCCGCAGCGCCTCGACCCGGAACACCTCGCGGGGGGCGACCAGGTCGGCCGAGGCACCGCCGGCGGCACGCTCCCACCACGGCGAGGTCTCGACCCAGGAGTCGAGCAGCTCGCCGACGACGTAGCGGCCCTGCCCGCGCCAGAACTGCGCCGGCCCGAGCGGACCGCGCTCGACCTGCACCTCCTCGCCGACCCGCTCGCCGACGTCACCCAGCACCCGGCTCATGTCCGACTCCCCACCCCGTGCCGCTGACGGTCTGCCCACCGGCCCGGGCGGGGAAGGTCCCGGGAACGGTGGTCGACCCGTTCGAACACCTGTTCGAACAGGTCGAGTACACCCGACCCCGCCGGTCGCGTCAAGCCGGACGCGCCGCCGCGGTCCTCCCGGGCACGAGGCCCCCTCCCGCCCGCGCGCCGGACGGTACGGCGGGGGTCTGACAGCGGTGGCAGGATCGACGCATGAGCCGACCCACCCACCCCCGGGTGGCCGCGATCGCCGGCCTGCTCGCCGAGGCCGGGATCCCCGGACGGGTCCACGAGCTCGCCGAGGGTGCGCACACCGCCGCCGCGGCCGCGGCAGGGCTCGGCGTCCCGGTCGGGGCCATCGCCAACAGCCTGGTCTTCGACGTCGGCGGGCAGCCCCTGCTCGTGCTCACCAGCGGCGCGCACCGGGTCGACGTCGGCCGGGTGGCCACCCTCCTCGGCGTCCCCCGCGTGCGGCGCGCCTCGGCCGACTTCGTCCGCGAGCACACCGGCCAGCCGATCGGCGGGGTCGCCCCGGTCGGCCACCCCGCGCCGATCGGGACGCTCGTCGACGTCGAGCTCGCCAGGTACGAGCGGGTCTGGGCTGCCGCCGGCCACCCGTCGGCCGTCTTCCCCACGACCTTCGACGAGCTGCTGCAGCTGACCGGCGGCACCCCCGCCGAGGTCGGCGACGGCCCTCCGACCGACGGCCCGACGACCGACGGCCCCCCACCTGACAGCCTGGCCACCGTGACCCACCCAGCCACGGTGGGCCCGTGAGCGAGGAGACCCCCGTGACCGGCACGACACCCGCGACGCGGGTGACCGAACTGCCCGCCGGCTGGCTGCGCGAGCACATGCACGAGGCGCTGACCATCTACGGCGAGGCGATGGGCTACGACGCGTCGGTGGTGGCCGGCCGCTACGGCTACGCCGTCCAGCACACCGAGCGCCCCGGCTTCCGCGCCGTCGGTGGCTTCGAGGCCACACCCGACGGCGAGCGGCTGGTCGGCTTCGGCTACGGCTACCTCATCGCCCCGGGGCAGTGGTGGCACGACCAGGTGCGCGCGGCCCTGGACCGGCGCACCGCCAAGCGCTGGCTGCCCGGCGCCTTCGAGGTCTGCGAGCTGCACGTGCACCCCGACGCGCAGAGCCGCGGGCTGGGCCGCCAGCTGCTGCACGCGCTGGTCGAGGGGGTCCCGGCGCCGGTGGCGCTGCTGTCCACGCCCGACGCCGACACCAAGGCCTTCCGGCTCTATCACGCCGACGGCTTCATCGACCTCGCCCGCGGCCACCACTTCCCGGGTGACGCCCGCCCCTTCGCCATCCTCGGCGCCCGCCTGCCGCTGCGCCCGGGCGCGGGTCCGTCCTGAGCGCCCCGGCGCCGGACCTCGCCGTCGACGCCATCGTCGTCGGCGCGGGCCACAACGGGCTGGTCGCCGCCTGCTACCTGGCCCGGGCGGGGCTGTCGGTGGAGGTCGTCGAGCGCGACGAGGTCCTCGGCGGGGCGGTGTCCACCGTTGAGCGCTGGCCCGGCGTGCGGGTCGACCGCGGCTCGAGCGCGCACGTCATCGTCCGGCACAGCGGCGTCGTCGAGGAGCTCGACCTGGCCGCAGCCGGGCTGCGCTACCTCGACTGCGACCCGTGGGGCTTCGCGCCCGCGCCCGTCCCCGGCGACCCCGGACCCGACGGCCGCCCGCTGGTCTTCTCCGTCGACCTCGACGCCACCTGCGCCTCGATCGCCGCCGCCTGCGGGGACGCCGACGCCGCGGCCTACCGCCGGTTCGTCGGCGTGTGGGGGCCGCGCAGCCGCGCCGTCGTCGACTCCTTCGGCCGCCGGCCAACCCCGCTCGGCCTGGCCCGGGCGTTCTGGCCGCTGGGCGCGCCCAGCGGCGACGCCCCGCGCACCCCCGGCGGCGACCTCGCCGTCGACTTCCTCGGCTCGGGCGACGCGCTGCTCGACCGCTGGTTCACCAGCGAGCGACTCAAGGCGGCGCTCGCCTGGTTCGGCGCGCAGTCCGGCCCGCCGATGTCCGAGCCGGGGACGGCGGCGATGGTCGCCTGGGTGGCGCTGCTGCACGACACCCCGCCGGGCCACCCGGTGGGCGGCTCCGGCGGGCTCACGCAGGCCCTGCGGGCCCGGCTGGAGGCCGACGGCGGGACCGTCACCCTCGGGGACGGCGCCGCGCGGCTGCTGGTGGAGGACGGCCGCGTGACCGGCGTCGAGACGGTGTCCGGACGGCGGCTGCACGCGCCGGTCGTCGTGGCCGCCTGCCACGTACTGGCCACCCGCGACCTCGCCGGCGCGGACGCCCCGCCGGCGCTGGCCGACGCGGCGCCGCCGGTGGGCAACGGCTTCGGCCTGGTCCTGCGGGCGCTCACCGACGCACTGCCCACCTACCCCGGCGTCGACCCGGCGGTGTCCAGCCAGGGCCTGCAACTGCTGTGCACCGACCGCGCGCAGCTGGCCGCCGCGCACGGCGACTGGCTGGGCGGCCGGCTGCCGCGCGAGCCGGTGCCGCTGGCGATGTCGTTCTCCGCCAGCGACGACACCCTCGCCCCGCCCGGGCAGCACGTGGTCACCGTGTGGGGCCAGTGGTACCCCTACGAGCTGGCCGACGGCGGCGACTGGGACGCCCTCGCCCAGGCCGAGGCGCAGCGGCTGGTGGCCGCCGTCGACCGCCACGCCCCCGGCTTCGCCGACTCGGTGCAGGAGCTGTACGTCCAGACGCCGCTGCTGCTGGAACGCGAGCTGTCCCTGCTCCGCGGCAACGTCATGCACGTGGAGATGGGCCTGGCCAGCATGTTCTCGCTGCGCCCCACGCCGGCACTGGCCGACTACCGGGTACCGGGCCTGGCCGGGCTGTACCTCACCGGCGCCTCCACCCACCCTGGCGGCGGGGTCTCGGGCAACTCCGGCCGGACGGCGGCGCGCACGGTCCTGGCCGACCGCCGTCCGCTGGCCCGCGCGCGAGCGGCCGCCGGCCGGGCGGTGCGCGCGGCCCGCACCCGGTGAGCGCTCCCGTGGGCTCCGGCCCGGCGGCCGTCCGGCGGGCCACGGCACCGGCCGCGCGGCTCCCGCTGGCCCTCGCCGTGCTGCTGGTGCTCGCCGCAGTCGCCTATCCGCTGACCGGCGGCGCCGCCCGCGACGCGGTGTCCTGGTCCATCGTGCTGCTCGGCTCGGCGGTGTCGGTGACCTCCGCCGCGGCCGCGCACGGCGCCCGCACCGGCGCGGCGGTGCTCGGGACGGTGGCGGTCACCGCCGTGGCGTTCGAGGCGGTCGGGCTGGGCACCGGGTACCCCTACGGCGAGTACACCTACAGCGACGCGCTGGGCCCCACGCTGCTCGGCGTCCCGTTCCTCGTGCCGCTGGCCTGGCTGATGATGGCCTGGCCGAGCCGGGTGCTGGCCGCGCTGCTCACCCGCCGGGTGCGGCCGGCCCGGCGGCGGGCCGCGCGGGTCGCCGTCGCCGCGGCGGTGTTCGCGGGCTGGGACGTCGTCCTCGACCCGCAGCTCGTGCAGGCCGGCTACTGGACGTGGGCGCACCCCGCCCCGGGGCTGCCCGGCATCGACACCGTGCCACTGACCAACCTCGCCGGCTGGCTGCTGGCCGGGCTGGTGCTGATGACGCTGCTCGAGCTCGTCGTCGCGCGCACCGCCCGCGGTGACGCCCCCGGCACCGAGGCCGCTCCGCTGCTGGTGATCGCCTGGATGGTGGCCGGCGGGGCGCTCGCGCACGCCGTCTGGCTGGACCTGCCCGGCTCGGCGGCGTGGGGCGCGGCGCTGTCGGCGGTCGTGCTGGCCGTGCTCGCGGTGCAGGCCCGCCGCCGGTGAGCGGCCCGGTCGTCCGGGTCCTGTCCGGCCTGGCGGTCGCCGGTGCGGTGCACGCGGCGGTCAACGCGGTCCTGCTGCGCCGCCCGCCGGCCGACCCGCCGGAGGTGGCCCGGCCGGTCACCGCGGTGCTGCCGGTGCGGGACGAGGAGGCCCAGGTCGGCGGCTGCCTGGCCGCGCTGCTGGCCTCGACCGGCGTGCCCGACCTGCGGGTGGTGGTGGTCGACGACGGTTCCACCGACGGCACCGCCGCGGTCGTGCGCGCGGTCGGCGACCCCCGGGTGCGGCTGGTGACCGCCCCTCCCCCGCCGGCCGGGTGGCTGGGCAAGCCGCACGCCTGCTGGGTGGGCGCGCAGACCGTGCGCGACGACGGGTACCTCGTCTTCCTCGACGCCGACGTCCGGGTGACCCCGCGTGCGGTGGCCTCCGCCGTCGCACTGCTCGACGCGCACGGCCTGGACCTGGTCTCGCCCTGGCCGCGGCCGGTGGCGGGCACGCTCGCCGAGCGGCTGGTGCAGCCGCTGTCGCCGTGGCTGTGGATGACCACGCTGCCGCTGCGGCTGGCCGAGCGCTCCCCGCGGCCCTCGCTCACCGCCGCCAACGGCCAGTTCCTGGCGCTGACCCGGCGCGGCTACCTGCGCGCCCGCGGGCACGCGGCGGTCCGCGACGAGGTGGTGGAGGACGTCGCGCTGGCGCGGGCGGTGAAGCGGTCCGGCGGGCGGGCGGTGCCGGCCGGCGGTGCGGCGCTGGCGGAGTGCCGGATGTACGACGGCTGGACGGCGATGCGGGAGGGCTACGGCAAGTCGCTGTGGGCGTCGGTCGGCGGGTCGCCGGCGGCGTCGGCGGCCGCGGCGGCGGTGCTGACCGCCGTCGGCGTCGTCCCCCCGCTGGCCGCGCTGCGCGGGTCGCGGGCAGGGCTGACCGGCTGGGCGGCCGGCGTGGCCGGGCGGGCGGTGAGCGCGGCGGCCACCGGCGGGCGGGTGTGGCCCGACGCCCTGGCCCACCCGATGTCGCTGCTGGCCCTCGACGTGCTGCTGGCCGGATCGGTGGCCGGGCGCCGGCGGGGCACGCTCACCTGGCGCGGGCGCGCCCTGGCCTGACCGGGGCGAGGATGGGGCGTGACCTCGCCCGACACCAGCCCGCCCGCCGGCAGCCCGCCCCGCACCGCCTTCGACCCCGGGGACATGCGCCCCTCGGACTTCTACCGGGTGATGAACTCCGTGGTGGTCCCGCGGCCGATCGCGTGGGTGTGCAGCCGCTCGGCCGAGGGCGTGCACAACCTGGCGCCGCACTCCTTCTACACGGTGGCCTGCGTGCAGCCGCCGGTCGTGCAGTTCACCTCGGTGGGCCGCAAGGACTCGCTCAACAACGTCGAGGCCACCGGCGACTTCACCGTCAACCTCGTCCCCGAGGAGCTGTTCGAGCAGGCCAACGCCACCGGCACCGACTTCCCGCCGGACCAGAGCGAGGCCGAGGCCGCCGGCGTCCGGCTGGAGCCGAGCGAGAAGGTGGCCGCCATGCGGGTGGCGCAGTCACCGGTGAGCATCGAGTGCACGCTGCACTCCACGCTGCGGCTGGGCGACAGCACCGTCGTCTTCGGCCGGGTCGAGTGGGTGAGCGTCTTCTCCCGCGCCGTCCGTGACGGCCGCCCGCGGATCGAGGAGCTCCGGCCGCTGGCGCGCCTCGGCGGCAACGAGTGGTGCACCGTCGGCGACCTCCGCGAGATCCCGCGGATCCCCTACACGAGGTGGGCCGAGGACCCCTCCATCGGCGAGCAGGTCCGCGGCAGCTGACCGCCGGCCGGGCCGGCGCACTCCCCTCCTCCGACGATCACGGAGCTGGATGCGCGACACGCCGTCCGTCGACGGCGTGTCGCCCCTGCGGCTCCGTGATCGTCCCGGGGCCGACCGCAGGGTCAGCGCGGCAGGTGCTCGGCCACCTCGGCGGCGGCGTCGTCCCCGAAGGCCGCGGCGAACCGCTCGAGGAAGGGCTCCCGGCGCAGCTCGTACTCCTGGGTGCCCACCACCTCGACGGCCTCCGTGGCCACCGCCGACCCCAGCTGGGTTGCGCGCTCGAGGCCGAGGCCCCACATGCGGCCGGCGATGAAGCCCGCGCGCAGCGCGTCGCCGCCGCCGGTGGGCTCGACCGGCTTGGTCTCGGGGACGGCGATGACCTCGATCGGGTCGGCGCCGGCCTGGCGGACGAGCACGCCGCTGGCCGCGCGCGTGGTGACCCAGGTGCCCACCCGCCCGAGGATCTCCGCGGCGTCCCAGCCGGTCTTCTGCATCAGCAGCGCCGCCTCGTACTCGTTGGTGAACAGCAGGTCCGCGCCGTCGACCAGCTCGCGGATCATCTCGCCGCCGGCCCAGGCCAGCTGCTGGCTGGGGTCGGCGGCGAAGGCGTAGCCGCGGTCCCGGCACTCGCGCGTGTGCCGCACCATCGCCTTGGGGTCGTTGGGGCCGACGACGACGAGGTCGGGCGCACCGACCCGCTCGCACACCGGCCCCAGCTCGATCTCCCCCGCCTCGCTCATCGCGCCCGAGTAGAAGCTGGCGATCTGGTTGTTCACCGCGTCGGTGGTGCACACGAACCGCGCGGTGTGCTTGAGCTCCGACCAGCGCACGTCGGCGGTGTCCACGCCGTTGCGGGTCAGCCAGGCGTCGTAGTCGGCGAAGTCGCTGCCCACCGACCCGACGAGCACCGGCGAGAGACCGAGCAGCCCGAGGCCGAAGGCCATGTTGGCGCCGGCACCGCCGCGGTGCTGGATGAGGTCGTCGACCAGGAAGGACAGGGAGACGTTCTCCATCTGTCCCTCGACGAACTGCTCGGTGAACCGACCCGGGAAGGTCATCAGGTGGTCGGTGGCGATGGAGCCGGTGACGACGACGGGCACGGTGGCTCCTCGGGAGCTGCGGGAGGACGGCGAGCAGCGCAACCCTAAGAGGCGCCGGCGACGGCCCGCGCCCCGGCGGGGTGCCCGACCTCAGCCGACCGGGCCGGGAGGCGACTGGTCCCCCAGCGCCCGGCGCAGCGAGAAGCCGAGCTGCGCGGTGCCGACCAGCCCGAGGACGGCGCCCACGGCGGTCCCGGTGGTCACCACGACGGCGGGGCCACCGGACACGCCCGCCGCCTCGGCCAGCCCGGTGGCCGCCACGATCCCGGCGCCGCCCACGGTGAACCCGGTCATCGCCACGCGGGTGGGCCGCTCCCACACCGAGATCGACCCGGTCTCGGACACCCCCGCCTGACCGGCCCGGGCGCGCAGGTAGTCCGGCAGCCAGCACAGCGCCCCGAAGACGGCGGCCAGCCAGCCCGGTGCCCCCGCGACCCACAGCGTGAGCGCGTACGCGGCCTCGGTGAGCCGGTCGACGGCGGAGTCGAGCACGTACCCGCGGCGCGAGGCGCGCCCGCCGGCCAGCGCGAGGGCGCCGTCGAGGGAGTCCAGCAGCCCCGACAGCCCGACCAGCAGCCCGCCCGCGACGAGCCAGGCACCGCCGGCCAGCGCCGGGCCGACGGCGGCCAGCGACACCAGCAGGCCCAGCGCGGTGGCGGCCAGCGGCGGCAGCCACGACACCGTGCGGGCCAGCGCGTAGGCCAGCGACAGCCAGCCGTGCACCAGGCGGCTCGCGGCCGGGTCGGTGCCGCCGTGCCACCGCGACCACTCGGCGAGGTACTCGTCGCGGCTCAGCACGGCGTCCTCGGCACGCGGGCAGTCCACCAGCCCGGCCCCGCCGCGGCCAGACCGGGGACAGTGGGGAGGTGCTCGCCGGCCTCGCCCCCGCCCGCCGCCGCCTGGTCCTCGCCGCGCTGGCCCTCCTGGTCGTCGCCGCCCTCGCCGCGGTCCTCCTGGTGCTGGTCACCCGCGACGACGCCCCGGGCCCGGCCGCGCCGGTGTCGCAGGAGGAGCCCGGCCCGGTGCTGCTCGTGCCGGGCTACGGCGGCGGCACCGGCTCGCTGCGCGGGCTGGCCGACCGGCTGACCGCCGCGGGCCGCGACGTCACGCTGGTCGCGCTGCCCGCCAACGGCACCGGCGACCTCGCGGCCGCGGCCGACGCGCTGGACGCCGCCGCCGGCGCCGCGCTGGAGCGGACGGGAGCCGGCAGCGTCGACGTCGTCGGCTACTCGGCCGGGGGCGTCGTCGCGCGGCTGTGGATCGCCGACGGCGGGGCGGGCCTCGCCCGGCGGGTGCTGACGCTGGGCTCGCCGCACCACGGGACGACGCTGGCCGACCTCGCCGCCGGCGTCGCTCCGGGCCAGTGCCCCGAAGCGTGCCGGCAGCTGGCCACCGCCAGCGACCTGCTCGCCGGCCTCAACGACGGCGACGAGACACCGGCCGGCCCGACGTGGGTGTCGGTGTGGACGAGGCAGGACGAGACGGTGACCCCGCCGGACTCCGCCCGCCTCGACGGCGCGCTGAACCTCGAGGTGCAGTCGGTGTGCTCGACGGCGCAGGTCGGCCACGGCGACCTGCCGCGCGACCCGCTGGTGCAGGCGATCGTGCTGGCGCAGCTCGCCGCGGGCGACCCGGTGCCGCTGGGGGCGGCCGACTGCGCCCGTCTCGGCGGCTGAGCGCTCCTGCGGGGACCTCATCGGCAGGTGCGTTGACACATGCAGGCAAACACCTGCATGATCCGAGGCGTGGACGCACCGGACGTCGACGCGGTCTTCAAGGCCCTGGCCGACCGCACGCGCCGGCTGCTCCTCGACCGGCTGCGCGAGCAGGACGGGCAGACCCTCGGCGAGCTGTGCGCGCGCCTGGGCATGGCCCGGCAGTCGGCCACCCAGCACCTCGACGTCCTCGTCGGCGCCGGCCTGGTCACCGTGGTCCGCCGCGGACGCGAGCGGCTGCACTTCCTCAACCCGGCGGCGATCTCCGGGATCGGGGAGCGCTGGATCTCTCCGTTCGACCGGCCCCGCCTGCAGGCGCTGGCCGCCATCCGCGACGCAGCAGAGGAGCGCGCCATGTCCGAGAAGACCGTGTCCGAGAAGACCGTGTCCGGGAAGACCGTGTCCGGGAGCACCGAATCCGGGAGCACCGAATCCGAGAACGCCGACGCTGAGACCGTCCCCACCTACGTCTACGTCACCTACGTCCGCGCCGATGCCCAGCAGGTGTGGCAGGCCCTCACCGACGCCGACCTCACCGCCCGCTACTGGGGGCACAGCAACGTGTCCGACTGGCAGCCCGGCAGCCGCTGGGAGCACCGCCGCACCGACGGGTCGGGCGAGGTGGACGCCGGCGGCCGGGTGCTGGAGGCCGACCCGCCGCACCGGCTGGTGATGACCTTCGGTGACCCCGGCGGCGAGGAGCCGCCGGGCGGCGCCTCGGTCGTCACCTTCCTGGTCGAGCAGCACGGCGGCATCGTGCGGCTGACCGTCACCCACGAGAACCTCGCCGACGGCCAGGCGCTGCGCGAGATCTCGCTGGGCTGGCCGGCCGTCCTCGCCAACCTCAAGTCGCTGCTGGAGACCGGCGAGGTGCTGCCCGAGGAGCCGTGGGCGATGCCGGTGCGGGCATGAGCCCCGGCCCGGCCGGCGACGTCGCGCTGTTCGCCCGCGCCGCCGGCTACGCGCTGGAGGCCCTCGCGGAGGTCACCGACCTCGACCGGCCGACCCCCTGCGCCGGCTGGGACCTGCGCGCGCTGCTGCTGCACCTGGCCGACTCCGCCGACGGCCTGACGGCCCTCGCCCGCGGCGGGGAGCTCGCACTCCCGGACCCGCCCAGGGCGGGCGACGCCGACCCGGCCGCCGTCGCCCGGGCCCGCCTGCTGGCCCTGCTCGACGCCGTCACGTCGGCCGGGGACGACGGGGCCGGCGCGGCGGCACGGGCCGGCGCCGTGGAGGTGGCCGCGCACGGCTGGGACGTGGCACGGGCCTGCGGCTCCACCCGCCCCGTGCCGCCCGGCCTGGCCGCCGACCTGCTCGCCGTCGCGACGTCGTCGCTGCCCGACGGGGTGCGGCCGCACCTGTTCGCCGCGCCGGTCGACCTGCCCGCGACCGCGCCGGCAGAGGACCGCCTGGTGGCCTTCCTCGGCCGGCGGCCCGCGGCGCTCCCCGTGGCGCCCGGCGTCAGCGGGCCCGGGAGCTGAGCGCCGCCAGCACCTCGTCGTGGGTGCCGCGGACCTCGGCCCACCGCAGGAACTCGACCTCCGGCACGCGCACCTCGGTCGCGTCGGGCTGCTCGCGCAGGGCGCGCAGAGCGCCGTCGAGGTAGTCCTCCAGCGGCATCCCGGCGCCCGCGGCGTCCTGGCCCATCAGCGAGGTCCGCACCGCCGGCGGCACCAGCTCGAGGACCTGCACGGAGGTGCCGGCCAGCTGCACCCGCAGGCTCTGCGTCCACGAGTGGACCGCCGCCTTCGTCGCGCTGTAGGTCGGCGTGGCCGGCAGCGGCACGAACGCCAGCCCCGAGGACACCGTGACGACGGCGGCGTCGGGGCGCTGCAGCAGGTGCGGCAGGAACGCCGAGACCAGCCGCATCGGGCCGAGCAGGTTGGTGGCCACCGTCCGCTCGGCGGTGTTCAGGTGCGCCGGGTCGCGCAGGTCCTCGGGCAGCATGATCCCGGCCATCGCGACCAGGACGTCGAGCTCCGGGTACGCAGCCGTCACGGCGGCTGCGCACGCGGTGATCGAGGCCGGGTCGGTGACGTCGAGCACCGCCGTCCCGATGCCGGGGTGCTCCCCCGCGATCCGGTCGAGCTCCTCCTGACGCCGCCCCGCGACGACGACGGTGCTCCCGGCCGCCTGCAGACGCAGCGCCAGGCCCAGGCCGATGCCCGAGGTGCCGCCGGCGACGAGCACGGTCTTCCCGCTGGTGTCCATGGATCCTCCCTGTGGTGTCGGTGTCCCCACCCTGCGGCGGCCGGCGCCCGCGCGGCAGAGAGCACGTGTCCGGGGACCGGCGGTCCCTGGATGGGCCGGCGCGCGGCGGCGAGGATGACCGGCGTGGACCGCGCCCTGCTCGCCGACTTCCTCCGCCGCCGCCGCGAGGCGCTGCGCCCGGCCGACGTCGGCCTGGTCGCCGGGCCGCGCCGGCGGACCAGCGGCCTGCGCCGCGAGGAGGTGGCCGCGCTGGTCGGGATGTCGGCGGACTACTGGACGCGGCTGGAGCAGCAGCGCGGCCCGCAGCCGTCGGCGCAGATGCTGACGGCGATCGCCCGGGCGCTGCGGCTGACCCTCGACGAGCGCGACCACCTGTTCCGGCTCGCCGGTCACTCCGCGCCGCTGCGGGTGCGCCGCTCCGAGCACGTGGCGCCGGCGCTGCAGCGGGTCTTCGACCGGCTGGCCGACACCCCGGCGCTGGTGCTCCCCGACCTCGGCGACACGCTGCTGCAGAACCGCCTGGCCACCGCCCTGCTCGGCGACGCGACCCGCTACACCGGCCTGGCCCGCAGCGCCTTCTACCGCTGGTTCACCGACCCCGGCGCCCGCAGCAGGTACCCCGGGCGCGACCACGCCCACCAGAGCCGGCTGCAGGCGGCCGGTCTGCGGGCGGCGCTGAGCGCGGGAGGGACTGACCCCCGGGCAGCGGAGATCGTGCGCCGGCTGCTGGCCGGGAGCGCCGAGTTCGCCGCCGTGTGGGAGCAGCACGAGGTGGCCCGCCGGTTCGACGACGCCAAGACGCTGGTGCACCCGGAGCTCGGCGAGATCGACGTCGACTGCCAGGCGCTGTTCACCGAGAACCAGGCCCAGGTGCTGCTGGTGCTCACCGCGGCGCCGGGCAGCGGGAGCGCCGAGAAGCTCGCCCTGCTGTCGGTGATCGGCGAGCAGGCGTTCAGCTCGTGACGTCCTTGGTGGCGAAGTTCGCCCACGCGGCGGTCAGCAGCACCCCGACGTAGACGCCCTGCAGCGCCAGCCCCCGGACGACGTCGCGCCACAGGACCGGGTCGCGGAACAGGTCGACGAACGCCAGCCAGTACCGCGTGGGCAGGTACGGCGCGATCGGCGAGGCGGCGTCGAGGGTGAACAGCAGCGAGGAGGTCACCAGCACCGCCAGCGCGCCGAGCGCGGCGGCCAGCGGTGAGTCGGTGAGCGTGGAGAAGAACAGCCCGAACGCCGCGACGCCGAGCATCGAGACGGCGACGTAGCCGATGGCCAACAGCGTCCGGCGGGCCAGCTCCTCCGGGGTGAGCGGCGTCCCCGACATCGAGGTCCCCGCCCCCGACGTCCCGGACGTCACCGGCTGGGCGTCGAACAGCAGCGTGCCCACCAGGTAGCCGACGACGGCCACCACCACCACGGTGACGAGCACGAAGGCGAGCACCGCGACCAGCTTGGCCACCAGCAGCCGGGTGCGGCCGGCCGGACGGGCAAGCAGGTAGCGCAGCGTCCCGGCCTGGGCCTCCCCCGCGACGGCGTCCCCGCTGACCACCGCGACGGCGATCGGCAGGAACAGCGGCAGCACGATGGCCAGCGCCGCCAGGGGGAAGAGCTGACCGTTGGTGAGCACCGCCGACAGGAACGGCGGCCCCTCGCCCGGCCGCGGCGCGAGGTCGGTGAGCTGCAGCAGCACCGCGACCAGCACCGGCAGCGCGTTCAGGACGGCGATCGTCGCCCAGGTCCGCGGCCGGCGGAACATCTTCGACAGCTCGACCCCGATCACGCCCGCTCCACCCGGTCGGCGCTGGTGCCCGCGGCGGCGAGCACCACCTCCTCGAGCGTGGGCCGCTGGAGCGCCAGGCCGGTCACCGGCACGCCCGCGCCGACCAGCAGCGCGTTGACCTCCGCCGGGTCGGTCCCGCGCACCACCACCCGCTCGCCGGAGGTCCCCAGCACCCGCCCGTCGAGCACCGACCGCACCCGCTCGGGCGCCGGGGTGTCGACGACGGTGGCGCCGGTGGGCGCGGTCAGGTGCGCCATGCCGTCCTGGAGCACCAGCCGCCCGCGGTCGAGCACGCCCACCCGGCTGCACAGCTGCTCGACCTCGGCCAGCAGGTGGCTGGACAGGAACACCGTCGTCCCGCCGCGGTGCAGGTCCAGCAGCAGCTCCCGGACCTCGGCGATGCCCTGGGGGTCCAGGCCGTTGGTCGGCTCGTCGAGGACCAGCAGCTCCGGCCGCCGCAGCAGCGCCCCCGCCAGCCCGAGGCGCTGGCGCATGCCGAGGGAGTAGGCGCCGACCTTCCGCCGCCCCACGCCGCCCAGGCCCACCTGGTCGAGCACCTCGGCGATCCGGTGCTTCCGCGTGCGGCGCGACCCGCCCGGCCCGGCGGCGTCGAGCAGCGCCAGGTTGGCCGCGCCGGACAGGTGCTGGTGGTGCGCCGGTCCCTCGATGAGCGCGCCCACGCGCGGCAGCACCCGCCGGCCGGCCCGCGGCATCCGCCCGCCCAGCAGCTCGACCTCCCCGCGGGTGGGCAGCACCAGGCCGAGCAGCATGCGCACCGTCGTCGTCTTGCCCGAGCCGTTGGCGCCGAGGAAGCCGTAGACGTCGCCCGCGCGGACGTCGAGGTCGATCCCGTCCACCGCGCGCACCCGGCCGTACTGCTTGACCAGCCCCCGCGTGACGATCACCGAGGTCACGACGTCATCCCGGGCAGCGCGGCCGCGGCGTCGGCGAGCGCGTCGAGGGTGACCGTGCCGGTGAGGACGTACGCGCCACTGCGCGGGGGCTCGACCAGCATGAGCCCGAGCGGGCCGGCGGCGACCCGGGTGCCGAGCTCGTCGGTGACCGCGTCGGGCGCGGCGGTCAGCGTCGAGCGCAGCCCCGCGGCCAGCCGGCCGGGCACGGGGGCCACGGCCAGCAGCGTCACCCCGCTGCCGTAGAGGCCGACCGCGGCCGGCGCCCCGGCCACGTCGCGGCGGCCGAGGCCGGCCAGCTCGACGGGGAGCCGGACCGGCGACAGCTCCCGGTCGGCCGCCTCCCGCAGCAGGCCCGCGGGGTCCTCGCCGGTCCCGACCCGCGCGTCGGCCGGCGGGGTGAAGGCGATGACGCCCGCCGGCGGGACGGTGAGGTCGAGGTCGAGGAACCGGGTGTCCAGGGCGGGCAGGGACGCGTCCCCGCCCACCTCCTCGACGGCCACCACCTCGACGGCCAGCGGCAGGCCGGTGGCGGCGTCGGCCCAGACGTCGACGCGGGCCACCGAGGCGGCGGGCGCGGCGGGCACCAGCCGCAGGCCGAGCGCATCGCGACCGGCCACCCGGCGGGCGCCGATGCGCGACAGCTCGTCGTCGGCGGCCTCCGACAGCAGCCGCCGGCCCAGGCTCGCGGGCACCAGGTCGGGTGGGGCGGGCAGCGTGAGCGCGGCCGGTGCCGTACGGGTGGCGGTGGCCGACTCGTACTCCCACGTCCACGTGCCGCCCGCGTCGACGTGCACGCCGGTCTCCCCCGCCGCGGACACGACGTCGACGCGGTGCTCGTCGGGGCCCCGCCACCAGACCCGCAGCAAGCTGCGGTCGCTGAGCAGGTCGGCGACGGCGGGGAGCTGGTCGCCCACCGGGAGCGCCAGCCCGCCGGCCGAGACCGCGTAACCGGAGAACCCGACGCCGCCGCTGGCGAGGACGGCCGCGCGCAGCTCGGCGGCGCCCACGTCGGCGTCGTCGGCCGGCAGCGCGCCCACGAGCGCGGGCAGCGACGCGAGGACGGCGACCAGCGCGACCACGACCGACCAGCGGCGGGCCCGCCCGTACCCGCGTGCGGCCATGGCCGACACGGTACGAGCGCCGCGCGAGCCCGGCTGCGGGTGATCACCTCCCGTCCACGGTGGTCCCCGTCGTGCCGCGACCACCCGGGACGGGAGGTGATCACCCGGGATCCGGCGGGTAGGTGTCCGGCATGGCACCTCCCCTCAGTGACGCCGTCGTCGTCGACGTCCTGCGCCGGCTCGACCGGCTCACCTCGCCCCTCGTGCGGCGGCTGGGCCGCCCGCCGGAGATGCCGGCCGCCGCACGGGACGACTGGTGGGCACAGCGGGCCGCGCAGGTGGGTGCCGTCGCGGGCGGCCTGCCGCGGCTGGCCGGCCGGCTTGCCGACCTGCTCCCGCTGCAGAACACCGTCGGGACGGCGGTGCAGTCGCTGGTGGTGCTCGGCGTGGCCGGCGAGCACGGCGTCACCGACCCGGCCGAGCGGGTGTCACTGCTGTCGACGGTGCTGCTGGACCGCGACCTGCCGGTCGAGCGGGTCCGCCCGCTGCTGGAGCGGGTCCGCGGCAGCTACGCCGAGGCCGCCTTCGGCGCGCGCGAGCAGCGGGCGGGCCTGGCCGGCGCGGCGCGCACCGTGTGGCGGGCCGCCCGGCTGCTCAGCCGCATCGACGAGGCGCTCGACGCCCGCCCGAAGGGGCGTCTCGGCGCGCGGGCGCTGTCCCAGCTGCCGGTCGTCGGCGTCCTGGGCGGCTATGCGGCCGAGCGCGAGGGGCTGCGGAAGGCCGCGCGGCGGACGGCCGAGCTGCTCGAGCCCGGCCGCCCGGTGACCGTCTAGGAGGTCGCGGCCAGCGTGGAGGGGACCGACGTGCCGGTGTCGGCGTCGGTGAGGTTCAGGAACACCTCACGGGTCGCCGTCGACCGGTTCATGGTGATGAAGTGGATGCCGGGCACGCCCTCGTCCAGCAGCCGCCGGCACATCTCCGTCGCCACCTCGACGCCGTAGGCGCGCACGGCCGCCTTGTCCTCGGGCCGGTCGCCGTCGAGCTCGGCGAACCGCGCGGCCAGCTCCTCGGGGAACGCCTGGCCCGACAGCTGCACGATGCGGGTGATCTGCCGGGCGTTGGTCACCGGCATCACCCCGGCGATCAGCGGGACGTCGCAGCCGCGGGCGGCCACCCGGTCGCGCAGCCGCAGGTAGTCCTCGACGCGGAAGAACATCTGCGTGACCGCGAAGTCGGCGCCGGCGCGACACTTGCGCACGAACATCGCGACGTCGGTCTCGAAGTCCGGTGAGCGCGGGTGCCGCTCGGGGAACGCCGCGACGCCCACGGAGAAGTCGCCCATCGAGCGGATCAGCTCGACCAGCTCGGAGGCGTACTCCAGCCCCTCGGGGTGCTTGACCCAGTCGGCCTGCGGGTCGGCACCGGGCGGGTCCCCGCGCAGCGCCAGCAGGTTGCGCACGCCGGCGGCGGCCATCCGGCTCACCACGTGCCGCAGCTCGGCGATCGAGTGGTCGACGGCGGTCAGGTGCGCCAGCGGGGTCATCGTGGTCTCGGCGGCGATCCGCTCGGTGACGGCGACGGTGCCCTCGCGGGTGGAGCCGCCGGCGCCGTAGGTGACCGAGACGAACGACGGCCGCAGCCGCTCGAGCTGGCGCAGCGCCGTCCACAGCTGCGCCTCGCCCTCGGGCGTCTTGGCAGGGAAGAACTCGAACGACCAGGTGGGCCGCGACGAGGCGAGCAGCTCGCGGACGCTTCGGGTCACGGGGACCGAGGGTACGTGCGGTACCGGGCGCTGCCGTGCATCCGCCCCGGCACCCGGGGCGGAAGACACCCGGAGAGCGACCCCGAGGAGGAGCCGGTGAGCAGGCAGCCCCACCCCCTGGACAGGACGCGCGCGACTCGATGGGGCGATACTGGTCGGGTGATCACCGGCGCTGCGCAGCGGAACCCCGTGGTCCGCGCCCTGGCCCCGTCGCTCGCGGCCGCCGACCTGGGCCGGGTCCGCGGCGCGGTGTCGGCCGCGCTGACCGGCTTCCTCGAGGAGCAGCGCACCACGCTGGCCGCGATGGACCCCTCGCTGACGCCGGTCGTCGACGAGGTCTGCGCGCTGGCCGACGGCGGCAAGCGGCTGCGCCCGGCCTTCGCCTACTGGGGCTGGCGCGGCGTCACCGAGGACCTGGGCGGCCCGGCCGAGGACGACGCCGCGGTGCTGCGCGCCGTCGCCGCGCTGGAGTTCGTGCACGCCAGCGCCCTGGTCCACGACGACGTCATGGACGGCGCCCTGACCCGCCGCGGCCGCCCGGCCACGCACGTCGGGTTCGCCACCCGGCACGGCGACGGCGGCCTGTCCGGCGACGGCGACACGTTCGGGATCGGCGCGGCCATCCTGGTCGGCGACCTCGCGCTGGTGTGGTCCGACGAGCTGCTGCGCCGCTCGGGCATCAGCGGTCCCGCCCTGACCCGCGCCCGCTCGGTGTGGGACACCATGCGCACCGAGGTCACCGCCGGGCAGTACCTCGACCTGCTGCGCGCCGCCGGCGGCCTGCCCGGCGCCCAGGGCGCCCTCACCGTGGCCCGCTACAAGAGCGCCGGCTACACCGTGCAGCGCCCGCTGCAGCTCGGTGCCGCGATCGCCGGCGCCGGTCCCCGCGCGGCCGACGTCTACACCGCCATCGGCCTGCCGCTGGGCGAGGCCTTCCAGCTCCGCGACGACGTCCTCGGCGTCTTCGGCGACCCCACCGTCACCGGCAAGTCCGCCGACGACGACCTGCGCGAGGGCAAGCAGACGCTGCTCATCGCACTCGCCGAGGAGGAGGCCGACGATGCCGGACGCCGGCTGCTGCGCGAGGCCCTCGGCGACCCCGACGCCGGCGAGGAGCAGTTCTCGGCGCTGCGCACGCTGATCGAGGTCACCGGCGCCCGGGCCCGGGTCGAGGAGCGGATCGCCGAGCGCACCGCCACCGCCCGCGGCGCGATCGCCGACGCCCCGATCGCCGACGAGGCCCGCGCCGCCCTGGACGCGCTCGCCGTCGCCGCGACCTCGCGCACGGCCTGAGCGTGCGGACCGTCCCCGGGAGGACCGACCGGGTCGTCGTCGTGGGTGCCGGCCTCGCCGGCCTGGCCACCGCACTGCGGCTGCGCGGTGCCGGGCGCGAGGTCACCGTCGTCGAGCGTGGCGACGGGCCGGGCGGGCGGGCCGGCGTGGTCACCCGCGACGGCTACGTCCTGGACACCGGCCCCTCGGTGTTCACCGCGCCGGAGCTGGTCGCCGACACGCTGGCCGCCGTCGGCGAACGGCTGGAGGACCGGCTCACCCTGGTGCCGCTGGACACCACATACCGGGCGCAGTTCGCCGACGGCTCGCACCTGGACGTGCACGCCGACGTCGACCGGTTCGCCGCGGAGGTGGAGGCGCTGGCCGGGCCGGCCGAGGCCGCCGCGTTGCGCCGCTACCTCGCCGACCTCGCCGAGCTGTACCGGCTGCAGCTGACCACCTTCATCGACCGCAACCTCGACACCCCGCTGGACCTGCTCGGCCCGGAGCTGTGGGCGCTGGCCCGCCGCGGCGGGTTCGGCCGGCTGTCCAGCCACGTGGCGCGGTTCTTCGACGACGACCGGCTGCGGCGGCTGTTCAGCTTCCAGGCGCTCTACGCCGGGGTCTCCCCGTTCCGCGCCATCGCCGCCTACGCCGTCATCGCCCAGCTCGACATCGGCGCCGGCGTCTGGCACCCGGTCGGCGGGATCGGCGCCGTACCGCGAGCGATGGCCGCCGCCGCCGGGGACGCCGGCGTCGTGTTCCGGTACGGCGCGACGGTGGAGCAGCTCGACGTCCGCGGCGGGCGGGTGACCGGCGTCTGCCTCGAGGGCGGCGAGCGGCTGCCCGCCGACGCCGTCGTCGTCACCACCGACGTGCCCGAGGGGCTGGTGCCCGGGTTCCGGCGCCGCCGGCCCACCTACTCGCCGTCCTGCGTGGCCCTGCACCTGGGCGTTCGCAGCGAGCTGCCCGGGCAGGCGCACCACACGATCAGTTTCGGCGCCGCGTGGGAGCAGGTCTTCGACGAGCTCACCCGCACCGGCCGGCCGATGAGCGACCCGAGCCTGCTGGTGAGCATGCCCTCGCGCACCGACCGGTCGCTGGCCCCTGACGGCGGCCAGGTGCTCAGCGTGGTGGCGCCGGCGCCGAACCTCGACCCGCACAGCGGCGGCAACCCCGGCATCGACTGGGACGCGCTGACCCCGCGCTACCGCGAGGAGGTGTTGGGCACCCTGGAGGCCCGCGGCTGGACGGGACTGACCGACGCGATCGAGGTGGAGCACGTGGACACCCCGCTGACCTGGGCACGGCAGGGCATGGCCGCCGGCACGCCGTTCGCCCTCGCCCACACCTTCGGCCAGACCGGCCCGTTCCGGACGCCGACGCTGCCCCGGCGCGGGCCGGAGAACGTGGTGCTGGCCGGCTCGTCGGTGCAGCCCGGCGTCGGCGTCCCGATGGTGGTCATCAGCGGCCGGCTCGCCGCCGAGCGCATCACCGGGCCCGTGCGATGACCGCCACCGAGCGGCCGCTGACGATGGCCGAGCGGCAGGAACGGCTCGACGCCGCCTACCGCTTCTGCGCCGCGGTCAACGCCGAGCACGGCAAGAGCTACCACCTGGCCACCCGGCTGCTCACCGCCGACCGCCGCCCCGCCGTCCACGCCCTCTACGCCGCGGCGCGCACCGCCGACGACCTCGTCGACCACCCCGGCGCGGACCCCGAGGGCGACCTCGCCGACTGGTCGCGGGCGCTGCTGGCCGAGCTCGAGGCCGGCTGGTCCGACGACCCGGTGCGGCTGGCCACCGTGCACACCTACCGCCGGTACCGCATCCCGGTCGAGCACCTCGTCGACTTCCTCGCCGCCATGACCAGCGACCTCACCGTCACCGGCTACGCCGACATGGCCGCCCTCGACCGGTACATGTGGGGCTCGGCGTCGGTGATCGGCCTGCAGGTGCTGCCCGTGCTCGGCACCGCGCCCGGCATCGCGCGGGAGGAGGCCGCACCGCACGCGATCGCGCTGGGCGAGGCGTTCCAGCTCACCAACTTCCTGCGCGACGTCGCCGAGGACGCCGACCGCGGCCGGGTCTACCTGCCCGCCGACGTGATGGCCGCGCACGGCGTGACCCGCGAGCAGATCGAGGCCAAGCGCCACGACGCCCGCTTCCGCGCGCTGATGCAGGAGATGGTGGCCATCGTGCGGCGCCGCTACGACGACGCCGCCCCGGGGACGCCGATGCTGGCGCCGGAGTCGCGCGACTGCGTGCGGGCGGCCACCGCCCTCTACGGCGGGATCCTCACCGAGATCGAGCGGGCCGAGTTCCGGGTGCTCGACCGCCGGGTGACGGTGTCCAAGCCGCGCCGGCTGGGCATCTTCGCCCGCCGCCTCGCCGGCGCCCAGGCCGTGCGGCTCAGGACCCGGCGCCGCTAGCCGGCCCGGTCAGAAGGCGAGGGCCTGCGCGCGCCTGGTGACCTCGGTGTGCCGGTCGTCGCGCAGCGCCTGCACCGGCGTGCCCGGCAGCGACTCGTCGTCCCGGAACAGCCAGTCGAAGACCTCGGCGTCGGTGTACCCGCCGTCCTTGAGCACGGTGATCAGTCCCGGCAGGTGCCGCAGCACCGCGCCGTCCTGGAGGAAGTCGGCGGGGATGCGGCTGTTGCCGCTGCCCGGCACCGCCATCAGCTTGCCCTCCCGGATCAGCTGCCGGACCTTGTTCGGCGAGACGCCGAGGACCGCGGCCACCTCCGCGGGCTGAAGGGTCTCCATGGGCACCGAGCTTAGGTGGGGGCCGTGGACGGGGCGGGCACCGGTGGCGGTCCCCGTCGGCGGCATCCCGGGTCGGGCTTCCGCTCCCCCGTGCCCGGCGCGCACCATCGCAGACCGGGCGCCGTCGGCGGTCGCCCGGCACGGCCGTGCGGCCGCGAGCCGAGCACGGTCCCCGTCGCCCTCCGGACCCGAGGAACTGCCCACGATGCGCATCGACACCGTCCTCACCAACGCCCGCATCACCACGCTGGACCCGGCGCGGCCGACGGCCTCGGCGGTAGGCGTCCTCGGCGGCCGGGTCGTCGGCTTCGACGAGGAGCTCGACGGGATCGCCGCGGACGTGCGCCACGACCTGGGCGGCGCCCCCGTGGTGCCGGGCTTCAACGACGCCCACCTGCACTTCTCGGTGCTCGGCAGGGAGATGACGCAGCTCGACCTCTCCGCCGAGGCCGCCCCCACCCTCGACGCGCTCTACCGGCGTGTGGGTGAGTGGGCCGCCGCGAAGCCCGAGGGCGCCTGGGTCGTCGGCAACGGCTACGACCAGAACAAGCTCGGCGAGCACCCCACACGGCAGGCCCTGGACCGGGTCGCCGGCGGCCGGCCGGTCTACCTCGTCCATGCCTCCAACCACATGGCGGTCGCCAACACGGAGGCCTTTCGCCTCGCGGGCCATCCCGATCCGGACGCAGTCGAGGCGCCGGCGGGCGGCAGCATCGTGCGGGTCGACGGCGTCAGCACCGGTCTCCTGCAGGAGCAGGCGATGGCGCTGGTGAGCTCCGTCCTGCGCCCCGTGCCCCAGGACGACATCGTGGCCGCGCTCGGGGCGGCGTCGGCCTGGGCTCTGCGCCACGGCCTCACGAGCGCGACCGAACCCGGCATCGGCGGACGGCTGATCGGGCACGGTCCCGCGGACGCCCGCGCCTTCCAGGTCGCGCGGGAGCGGGGGGTGCTGCGCACGCGGATCACCGCGATGCCCTTCGTCGACGCCCTGCACGAGCTCGGCCGGGTGGACGACGGGCTCGAGGGCTGGGGTCTGGACCTCGGCATCCGCACCGGCCTCGGCGACGAGTGGTTCCGGCTGGGACCGGTGAAGGTCATGTCCGACGGCTCCCTCATCGGCCGGACGGCCGCGATGTGCTGCGACTACGCCGACAGCCCGGGGAACGCGGGCTACCTGCAGACGGAGGCCGCCGCCCTGCGCGAGAGCATCGTGCGCAGCCACGGGAACGGCTGGCAGGTCGCCACCCACGCCATCGGGGACCGCGCGCTCGACGTCGTGCTGGACGCCTACGAGGAGGCGCAGCGGCGGGCACCCCGCACCGACGCCCGGCACCGGATCGAGCACGTGGGGGTCGCCTCCGACGAGCAGGTCGCGCGGATCGTCGCGGCGGGGCTCGTCCCGGTGCCGCAGGGCAGGTTCCTCTCCGCGCTCGGCGACGGGTTCCTGGCGGCGCTCGGCCCGGAGCGGATCGACCTCGCCTACCGGATGCGGTCCTTCGTCGACGCCGGCGTCGAGCTGCCCGGCTCGACGGACGCGCCCGTCGTCCCCGGCGAGCCGATCCTGAGCATCCACGACATGGTGAACCGCCGGTCCGCCGGCGGGACCCCCATCGCGCCGCACGAGGCGCTCACCGCCCGCGAGGCACTGCGCGCCTACACGGTCGGCTCCGCCCACGCGGTCTTCGAGGAGACGCGCAAGGGCACGCTGCGCAGGGGCATGCTCGCGGACCTGGTCGTCCTGTCCGACGACCTGCTCGCGGTGGCACCGGAGCGGATCCGCGACGTGCAGGTCCGGGCGACCATGGTCGGTGGCGTGTTCGGCCACGACGCCGAGGGACAGCTCGTCGAGGCGTGAACGCCGCAGGGCCGGGCCGCGCCCCGGTACCATCACCCCCGGGCCGTGACTGGCGCATCGAGGTGGGTCACCACCGGGGAGCGGCCTGCACTCCCCCGCCGGGCGCCTGGGCACCGCTGACGCCGACACCCGCCAGGAGCCCCCATGAGTGACGTGACCCCCTCCTTCGACGCCTCCGCCGCGTCGACCGCCTACCGCAGCGCCCTGTCGGTCATCGCCGAGGTCGAGCCGCGGGTCGCCGACGCGATCGGCGCGGAGCTCGCCGACCAACGCGCCTCCCTCAAGCTGATCGCCAGCGAGAACTACGCCAGCCCCGCCGTGCTGCTGACCATGGGCAACTGGTTCAGCGACAAGTACGCCGAGGGCACCGTCGGGCACCGCTTCTACGCCGGCTGCCAGAACGTCGACACCGTCGAGGCGCTGGCCGCCGAGCACGCCCGCGAGCTGTTCGGCGCCCCCCACGCCTACGTCCAGCCGCACTCGGGCATCGACGCGAACCTGGTCGCCTTCTGGGCGGTGCTGGCCCAGCGGATCGAGTCCCCGGCGCTGGAGCGCGCCGGCGTCCGCCACGTCAACGAGCTCACCGACGAGGACTGGGCCACGCTGCGCCACGCCCTCGGCGACCAGCGGATGCTCGGCATGAGCCTCGACGCCGGCGGCCACCTCACCCACGGCTTCCGCCCCAACATCAGCGGCAAGATGTTCGCCCAGTCCTCCTACGGCACCCACCCGCAGACGGGGCTGCTCGACTACGACGCCGTCGCCGCCCGCGCCCGCGAGTTCCGCCCGCTGATCCTCATGGCCGGCTACTCCGCCTACCCGCGCAAGGTCGACTTCGCGAGGATGCGCGAGATCGCCGACGAGGTCGGCGCCACGCTGATCGTGGACATGAGCCACTTCGCCGGCCTGGTCGCCGGAAAGGTGTTCAGCGGCGACTTCGACCCGGTGCCGCACGCCCACGTGGTCACCAGCACCAGCCACAAGTCGCTGCGCGGCCCGCGTGGCGGGTTCGTGCTCAGCCAGCCCGAGTACGCCGACGCCGTCGACCGCGGCTGCCCGATGGTGCTCGGCGGCCCGCTGCCGCACGTCATGGCCGCCAAGGCCGTCGCCTTCGCCGAGGCCCGCCGCCCGCAGTTCGCCACGTACGCGCAGGCCGTCGTCGACAACGCCGTGTCCCTCGCCGAGGGCCTCTCGCGGCGCGGCGCCACGCTGGTCACCGGCGGCACCGACAACCACATCGTGCTGCTCGACGTCTCCGGCTTCGGCCTGACCGGCCGGCAGGCGGAGTCCGCGCTGCTCGACGCCGGCATCGTCACCAACCGCAACTCGGTCCCGGCCGACCCCAACGGCGCCTGGTACACCTCCGGCGTCCGGCTGGGCACCCCGGCGCTGACCACCCGCGGGTTCGGGGCGGCCGAGTTCGACCGCACCGCCGAGCTCATCGTCGACGTCCTGTCGAACACCACCCCGACCGCGACGAAGGACGGCTCGCCGTCCAAGGCCAGGTACGCCGTCGACAGCGGTCTGGCGGAGAAGACCCGCGCGGCCGCGTCCGAGCTGGTCGCCGCCCATCCGCTGTACCCGGGCCTGGAGCTGTAGGGGGACCGGTCCTCCCCGCCCGGCACCCCGGCGCGGGGAGGACGCCGGTGTCGTCGTGACCGGTGTGACGGGAGGGTGTGCCGGCCCGCCCGCCTGCGCGTGTGCCGACCTGTTCGGGGCCGGGCGCTCCTAGACTCGTCCCCGTGGACACCGCCGTGACCGACCCCGTGGTCGGCCTGGTCCTCGAGGGGCGCTACCGCCTCGAGGAGCGGCTGGCGCGCGGCGGCATGTCCACCGTGTACGCGGCCACCGACCTGCGGCTGCACCGCACCGTCGCGGTCAAGGTCATGGCCGAGCACCTGGCGCACGACCCGACGTTCGTCGACCGGTTCACCCGCGAGGCGCGGGCGGCGGCCATGCTCAGCCACCCCAACGTGGTCTCGGTGAGCGACCAGGGCGCCGACCAGGGCCTGGTCTTCCTCGTCATGGAGCTCGTCCGCGGCCGCACCCTGCGCGACCTGCTGCAGGCCCGCGGCCGGCTGACCGTCGCCGAGGCCTTCGCCGTCCTCGAGCCGGTGCTCGCCGGGCTGTCGGCCGCGCACCGCGCCGGGATCGTGCACCGCGACGTCAAGCCCGAGAACGTCCTCATCGGCCACGACGGCACGGTGAAGGTCGCCGACTTCGGCCTGGCCCGCGCGCTCACCGGCACCGGGCAGACCAGCCACACCGGCGGCGTGCTGATCGGCACGGTCGCCTACCTCTCCCCCGAGCAGCTCGAGCGCGGCCGCGCCGACGCCCGCAGCGACGTCTACGCCGCCGGCCTCGTGCTCTTCGAGATGCTCACCGGCCACCCGCCCTACGGCGGGGACACCCCGCTGGCGGTGGCCTACCAGCACGTGCACCACGACGTCCCGCTGCCCTCGTCCGAGGCGCCGACCGTGCCCTGGCAGGTCGACGAGCTGGTCAAGCGGACCACCCGCCGCGACCCCGCCGTCCGCCCGCTCGACGCCGGCTCCTTCCTCGCCGACCTCGAGGACGTCCGCAGCGACCTGGGCCTGGCCCGCGTGCCGGTGCCCACCGGGCGCAGCTCGGCCGGGCCGGCCACCATCCGGCCGACCAACCGGCCCTCGCGGCGGCACCCCAGCGAGCCCGGCGACGGCAGCGACCCGGGCACCGAGGTGCTCGGCGGCCGCTCCTCACGCGCCGGGCGCACCAGCCTGCTGCCCCCCGTGGGCACCGGGTCCACCGCCGACGTCGGCGGCCGGCGGCCGGTCCCCCCGCACCGCACCGGCGTCTCGCCGCACGTCCGGCGCCGCCGCGCGCGGCTGGCGGTCGCGGTCGTGCTGCTGCTGGCGATCACCATCGGCGCCGTCGGCTGGTGGATGGGCTCGGGCCGGTGGACCGAGGTCCCCTCATTGGTGGGCAGCGACCGCGCCGCGGCCGTCGACCTGCTGCAGGAGGCGGGCCTGGACCCCGTCTTCGCCGAGGACCAGTTCAGCGAGACCGTGCCCGAGGGCGTGGTCATCTCCGCCGACCCCGAGGGCGGCGAGGCCATCCGCAACAGCGACGTCGAGCTCGTCGTCTCCAAGGGCCCCGAGCGCTTCACCGTGCCGACCGACCTGGTGGGGCAGCCGATCGAGGCGGTGCGCGACGCCCTGAGGGGCATCCCCGTCGTCCCCACCGAGCAGCAGGACTACAACGACGAGATCCCCGTCGGCTCCGTCACCGGCTTCGAGCCCGAGGCCGGCACGGAGGTCAAGCGTGGGGACCCGGTGACCGTCTACGTCAGCCGCGGCCGCGCACCGGTGGCGATCGCCAACGTCGTCGGCCAGCCCGCCGACGCCGCGCAGACCAACCTCGAGGCCCAGGGCTTCAGCGTCGCCCGCACCGTGGGCCGCAGCGCCGACGTCCCCACCGGGGCGGTCATGGCCGTCAGCCCGGCGGCGGGCACGCAGGCGCCGTACGGCAGCGAGGTCACCGTCCAGGTCTCCGAGGGCGTGCCCCAGGTGACCGTGCCCGACGTGGGCGGGGAGCGCGCCGCCGACGCCATCGCGACGCTGGAGGCGGCCGGGCTGGAGGTCACCACCTCGACCTTCATCACCGGCGACCGCGTGTACCGGCAGAGCCCGGGCGCCGGCACCGTGGTCGACCAGGGCAGCGAGGTCAGCCTGCTGCTCAGCTTCGGGTGAGCGGCGCGCCCTCCATCCCGGTCGGTGCGCACGTCCAGGTCGCCGGCGGGCTGGCCACCGGCGGGCTCCGCTACACCGACGACGTCGGCGCGCAGGCGGTGCAGGTCTTCGTCGGCAACCCACGCGGCTGGAAGCGGTCGGCCGGCGACCCCGCGCAGGACGCCGCGTTCGTCGCGGGGCTGGCCGAGCGCGGCGTCCCGTCGTTCGTGCACACGCCGTTCCTGGTGAACGTCGGCTCGCCCACGCCGGCCACCGTCGACCGCTCGATCGAGACGATCGCCGCCGACCTCGCCCGCGGGGTGCGGCTCGGCGTGCGCGGCGTCGTCGTCCACGCGGGGTCCGCCGTGGACGAGGACCGCTACGAGGCCGCGCTGCGGCAGTTGCACGAGCGGCTGCTGCCGGTGCTCGACGCCCTGCCCGACGACGGCCCGCGGCTGCTGGTCGAGCCGACGGCGGGCGGCGGCCGGTCGCTGGCGGCCACCGTCGAGGACCTCGGCCCCTACCTGGCGGCGCTGGACATGCACCCGAAGGTCGGCGTGTGCCTGGACACCTGCCACACGTGGGCGGCAGGGCACGACCTGGCCGCGCCCGGCGGCACGAGCGCCACGTTGGACGCGCTGGAGGCCGCCGTCGGCCCCGGCCGGCTCGGGCTGGTGCACGCCAACGACTCCCTCGACGAGCGCGGGTCCCGGCGGGACCGGCACACCACCATCGGCGAGGGCTCGATCGGGGTGGGCGCCTTCGCCGAGCTGATGGCGCACCCGTCGATGGCGGGGGTGCCGGTCGTCGTCGAGACGCCGAGCGCCGACCGCGGCCACGCCCGCGACATCGCCCTGCTCTGCGCCCTGCGCGACGGCCTGCCCGTCCCCGAGGCCACTGCGGCATAGGAAGCGATCCCCACGTCCTCAGCTCGAGAACGTGGGGAGAGCCTCCTATGCCTCGCCGTCTCAGCGGTCGAGGAGGTCGGCGAGGACGTCGCCGGCGCGGTCGACCGCGGCACGGTCGACGTCGAGGTGCGTGACCAGCCGGATCCGGCGCGGGCTCACCTGCGACACGCGCACGCCGCGCGCCTTGGCGGCCTCGGCGACCAGCGGCGCGGGGACGTCGTCGACGACGACCATGTTGGTCTCGACCGTCGCGGGGTCGACGCCGAGGCGCTTGGCGAGCAGCCGCGCGTGCTCGTGGTCCTCGGCCAGCCGCGGGAAGTGGGCGTCGAGGGCGTGCAGCCCGGCCGCGGCCAGCACCCCCGCCTGGCGCATCCCGCCGCCGAGGCGCTTGCGCCACAGCCGGCCGGCGGCGATCCGCTCGGCGGAGGCCACCAGCACCGACCCGACCGGCGCGCCCAGCCCCTTGGACAGGCACACCGACGCGGTGTCGGCCAGCCGCCCGTACGTGGCCAGGTCCACACCGGAGGCCACGGAGGCGTTCCAGATCCGCGCGCCGTCGAGGTGCACGGCGACGCCGGCCCCGCGGGACCAGGCGAACAGCCGCTCGAGCTCGGCCAGCGGCTGCACCCGCCCGCCGCCGCGGTTGTGCGTGTTCTCCACGGCGACGGCGGCCGTGGCAGTGAGGTGCCAGTCCCCGCGCGGGCGCACCTGGTCGATCAGCGCGTCCGCGTCGAGGAGCCCGCCGGCGGACACCACCGTGCGGGTGGAGATGCCGAACACCGCGGCTGCGGCACCCATCTCGTAGGTGACCACGTGCGCGTCGGCGTCGCAGAGCACCTCCTGGCCCGGCTCGCAGACCAGCCGCATCCCGATCTGGTTGCCCATCGTCCCCGAGGGCACGAACAGCGCCGCCTCGTGGCCGAACAGGTCCGCGACCCGCTCCTCGAGCGCCCGGATCGCCGGGTCCTCGCCGTAGACGTCGTCGCCGACCTCGGCCTCGGCCATGGCCCGGCGCATCGCCGGGGTCGGGCGGGTCACGGTGTCGGAGCGCAGGTCGATGACGGCCGTCACTGCGGCCCCGTCCAGAGGCTCGTCCCGAGCCTGCGAGGGATGAGGAGGACGGGGTTCTCACCCACGCAGCATCTCCGCCACGAGGAAGGCCAGCTCGAGGGACTGACCGGTGTTCAGCCGCGGGTCGCAGGCGGTCTCGTACCGGCTGTTGAGGTCCTCGTCGCTGATCTCCATCGCCCCGCCGAGGCACTCGGTGACGTCCTCACCTGTCAGCTCGACGTGGATGCCGCCGGGCCAGGTGCCCAGCGCCCGGTGCACGTCGAAGAAGCCGAGGACCTCGTCGACGATCCGGTCGAAGTGCCGGGTCTTGTAGCCGGTGGAGGACTCGTGGGTGTTGCCGTGCATCGGGTCGCACTGCCACACGACCTGGTGGCCGGAGGCGGTGACCTTCTCCACGATCGGCGGGAGGACGTCGCGGATCTTCCCGTTGCCCATGCGGCTGATCAGCGTCATGCGCCCGGGGATGCCGTCGGGGTCGAGCCGCTCGACGAGCTCGGTGGCCTGCTCGGGCGTCGTCGTCGGGCCGATCTTGACGCCGATCGGGTTGGCGACCCGGGACATGAACTCGACGTGCGCGCCGTCGAGCTGGCGGGTGCGCTCGCCGATCCACACGAAGTGCGCCGAGGAGGCGTAGGGCCGGCCCTCGTGCACCCGCAGCAGCGCGGCCTCGTAGTCGAGGACCAGCGCCTCGTGGCTGTTGTAGAGCTCGACGCCGCGCAGCGCGGTGTCGTCGACGCCGCAGGCCCGCATGAACGCCAGCGCACGGTCGATCTCGCGGGCGATCACCTCGTAGCGGACGCCGGCCGGCGAGTGGGCGACGAAGTCCCGGTTCCAGTCGTGGACGGCGTGCAGGTCGGCCAGGCCGCCGCGGGCGTAGGCGCGGATCATGTTCATCGCCGCGGCCGAGTTCGCGTAGGCCCGCACCAGCCGGTTGGGGTCGGGGATGCGCTTCTCGAGCACCGGCTCCAGCGAGTTGACCATGTCGCCGCGGTAGGACGGCAGGTTCAGGGCGTCGAGCTCCGACGAGCGCGGCTTGGCGTACTGCCCGGCCACCCGGCCGACCTTCACCACCGGCACGCTCGCGCCGTAGGTGAGGACGACGGCCATCTGCAGCAGCGTGCGCGTGGTGCTCTGCAGGTGGGCGTCGGTGTTGAGGTCGAAGGTCTCCGCGCAGTCCCCGCCCTGCAGCAGGAACGCCCGTCCCTGGGCCACCTCCGCCAGCCGCCCGCGCAGCTCGTCGACCTCGCTCGGCGCCACGATCGGCGGCACGGTCGCCAGCGTCGTCAGGACACCGTCGAGGGCGGCGCGGTCGGGCCACTGCGGCTGCTGGGCGGCTGGGAGCTCCCGCCACCCGTCGAGACCGGGGACGAGCGATGCGGACTCGGGCAGGTTCACGCCCCGAGCGTACGGCGGGCCCGCCGGTCAGCCGAAGAAGACCTCGGACTCGGCGTACCGCTCCAGCGGCACCAGCTTGAGGCGGGCGGTGGCCTCGGCGATCGGCACCAGGACGACGTCGGTGCCGCGCAGGGCCACCATGACACCGGACCGCCCCTCGCGCACGGCGGCGACCGCGGCCAGGCCGAAGCGCGTGGCCAGCACCCGGTCGAAGGCCGAGGGCGTGCCGCCGCGCTGGACGTGGCCGAGCACGACCGCGCGGGCCTCCCGCCCGGTGCGCTCCTCGAGCAGCGCCGCCAGCGAAGCGCCGATGCCGCCGAGCCGGACGTGGCCGAAGGCGTCGGTCTGCCCGGAGGCGGTGACCAGTGCGCCGTCGGCCGGCCGCGCGCCCTCGGAGACGACGACGATCGGCGAGTATCCGGACTCGAAGCGGTGCAGACAGTGCCCGACCACCGCCTCGACGTCGAAGGGGCGCTCGGGGAGCAGCACCACGGTGGCCCCGCCGGCCATGCCCGCGTGCAGCGCGATCCAGCCGGCGTGCCGGCCCATCACCTCGACGACGAGCGTGCGGTGGTGGCTGTCGCCGGTGGTGTGCAGCCGGTCGATGGCCTCCATCGCGACGCCGACGGCGGTGTCGAAGCCGAAGGTGTAGTCGGTGCCGTCGAGGTCGTTGTCGATCGTCTTGGGGACGCCGACCACCCGCAGCCCGTCGGCCGCCAGCTTCGCGGCCACGCCGAGGGTGTCCTCGCCGCCCACCGGTACGAGGGCCTCGATGCGCTGCCTCTCGAGCGTGGCCACGAGCCGCCCCGGACCGCCCTCGATCGCGTACGGGTTGGTGCGGGAGGTGCCGAGCACGGTGCCGCCGCGGGGCAGCAGGCCGCGCACGGCGGCGAGGTCGAGCGAGACGACGTCGTCGTCGAGGACGCCGCGCCAGCCGTCGCGGAAGCCGACCACCTCGTCCCCGTTCGCGACCGCGCTGCGGACGACGGCGCGGATGACCGCGTTGAGGCCGGGGCAGTCGCCGCCGCCGGTCAGGATGCCGATGCGCACGACGCCTCCTGTGAGGACGAACCGCAGGTCAGCACCGATCCTGCCCCATGCACGTGACCGTGGTCACGTCCGCCGGCGCGACACGGCAGGATCCGCGCATGGACCCCGCCCCCCTGCTCGCGCTCATGCCCTTCGCCGTCACCACCGGCATCGAGCTGGACCGGGCCGGCCCCGGCGAGGTGGCCGGGCGGCTGCCGTGGGCGCCGGAGCGGTGCACCGCCGGCGGCGTTCTCCACGGCGGCGCGCTCATGACCCTGGCCGACACCGTCGGGGCGGTCTGCGCCTTCCTCAACCTGCCCGCCGGCGCCTCGACGTCGACCCTCGCCTCGGCGACGTCGCTGCTGCGCGCCGTCCGCGGGGGCACGGCCCACGCCACGGCCCGGCCGCTGCACGTGGGCCGCTCGACGATCGTCGTCCTCACCGAGGTGACTGACGACGACGGCCGCCCGGTGGCCTCGGTCACCCAGACCCAGGCCGTCCTCGCCGGCGCCTGACCACACCGCCGTCACGACTCGTCCCACCCGTCCCAGCCGCCCCGCCGCGGCAGGTTCCGGTACAGGGACGGCCGCCCCGTGCCGACGCTGCGGCGCAGTGCCGGGGAACCGCCCGGCCGGGAGGGGGACGACGTGCGCGGGCTCGGTCAGTGGGGCATCCGGACGAAGGTGGTCGCGCTCGCGGTCGCCGGCGTCGCGGTCACCGGCGGGGCGATGGCCGGGGTGAGCGCCTGGCAGAGCGCCCGGTTCGCCGACACCACGCAGGACTCGGTCACCGACCTGGTCGAGGCCAGCGTCGCGCGCACCGCGGCCGGCGTGCACGACGTCGTCGCCACCCAGGGGCAGTCCACCGCCGCGCGCGTGGACAGCCAGCTCGCCGTCGCGCTCGACGTGCTCGCCGACTCCGGCGGGCTGGCCGTCGGCGGTCCCGGCGGGCTCGTGCGCTGGGAGGCCAAGAACCAGCTCTCCGGCGAGGTCACGCCCCTCGACCTTCCCCGGGTGACCGTGGGCGGCGCCTGGCTCGGGCAGAACGCCGACCCCGCGGTGCCCACGGCCGTCGTCGACGAGGTCAAGGCCCTGGTCGGCGGCACCGCGACGATCTTCGAGCGGACCCCGTCCGGGGACATGCTGCGGGTGGCCACCAACGTCACCGCCGCCACCGGCAGCCGGGCGATCGGCACCTACATCCCGGCCGTCAACCCCGACGGGCAGCCCAACCCGGTGGTCTCCGCGGTCACCTCCGGGCAGACCTACCGCGGCAACGCCTTCGTCGTCGACTCCTGGTACGTCGCCGCCTACACCCCGCTGCTCGACCCGGCCGGCCAGCTGGTCGGCATGCTCTACGTCGGCGAGCAGCAGCAGGCGATCCCGGCGCTGCGGGAGAGCCTGGAGGCCACGCAGGTCGGCGCGCACGGGCACGTCGAGGTGTGGGGCGGCACCGGAGACCGCGCCGGCACCGTGCTGGTCAGCCCGGAGGGCACCCGCGACGGCGAGCAGCTGATCGACGCCGCCGACGTCGACGGCCGCCCCTACGTGCGGGAGATCGTCGACGCCGCCGTCGCGCTGGAGGACGGCGAGCAGGCCACCGTGCACTTCGACGACGCCGACGCCGGCCCGACGACCGCGCAGGTCACCTACTACGCACCGTGGGACTGGGTGCTGGTGACCCTCGCCCGCGACGCCGACTTCACCGGCCCGGTCGACCAGCTCGCCGACGGCCGCTCCGCCATGGTCACCGCGCTCGTCCTCGCCGCCGTCCTGGTCGCGCTGCTGGGCGGGGTGCTGGCCTGGCAGGTCGCCCGCCGGCTCACCGCGCCGCTGGAGCAGCTGCGCGCCCGCATGGCCGAGATCGCCGACGGCGAGGGCGACCTGACCCAGCGCATGCCGGTCACCGGCGACGACGAGGTGGGCCAGCTCTCCGCGGCGTTCAACCGGTTCGTCGACAAGGTGGCCGGCACGGTCCGCGACATCGGCCGCTGCGCCCGCCAGGTGGCGGAGTCGGCCTCCGGGGTGGCCGGCGTGGCCGACGGGCTGGCCACACGGGCGGCCCGCAGCCGTGACCAGGCGCAGTCGGCGCACACGGTGGCCAGCGACATCAGCGCGAGCGTGTCCGCGGCGGCCGCCGGCGCCGAGGAGATGGGGCTGTCGATCACCGACATCGCCCGCAGCGCCGCCGAGGCCGCGCAGGTGGGCCGCCAGGCCGCCGAGCTCGCCCGCCGGACCGAGGGAGCGATCGCGGCGCTGGGCACCAGCTCCGCGGAGATCGGCGAGGTCGTGCGGGTGATCGCCGCGGTCGCCGAGCAGACCAACCTGCTGGCGCTCAACGCCACCATCGAGGCCGCGCGGGCCGGCGAGGCGGGCAAGGGCTTCGCGGTTGTGGCCAACGAGGTCAAGGAGCTGGCCCAGGAGGCCTCGCGCGCCAGCGACGACATCGCCCGCCGGGTGGAGGCCATCCAGGCCGACACCGGCACCGCCGTCGGCTCGATCACCCGCATCGCCGAGGTCGTGCACGCGATGAACGACCACCAGCTCACCATCGCCAGCGCGGTGGAGGAGCAGTCGGCGACCACCCGCGAGCTCACCCGCAGCGTGGCCGCGGCCGCCCAGGGCGCCGGCTCGGTGTCGACCACGCTGACGGCGGTGAGCACCGACGCCCGCGACAGCGCCGACGACGTCGGCCGGGCGCACGCCGCCGCGGTGGAGCTCGACGGGCTGTCGCAGGAGCTGACCCGCCTGCTCGCCGTCTTCACCGTCTGAGCGGGGCTCAGTCGCGGGTCGCCTCCATCACCTGCCAGCGGGCGAGGTTGTAGCGGGCGTCGACGAGCGCGTCGTGCGTGCCGGCCGGCTTGGGCGGGAGCTCCGGCCGGCCGACGTCGTCCCACCGCTGCCGCAGCTCACGGGTGAACCGGGGGACCGGGCGCGGCAGCGCCGTCATCGGCCCCCACAGCTGGGCCAGCGCGACGTGGTCGTAGGCGGCGAACCACGCCCACAGCTCGACCTCCTCCCCCGGGCCGGTGAGGAAGGCCAGCAGGTCGTCGCGGATGCGCTGCCGGCTGCGCCAGGCGCGGTCGGCCGGCGGCGGGAGCTGGTCGAGCACGTTGCGGCGGACCCACGGGATGGCCTTCCGCTCGTCGAACTCCGTGCTCACCGCGTAGAACTCCCGGCCGGTCTCGTCGACGACGCCGATGGAGACGAGGTCGATCGTCGTCCCGTCCTCGATGAACTCGGTGTCGTAGAAGAAGCGCCGCACGCCGACCACCGTAGGTGCGGCCGGTCTCAGACCGCGGTCACGGGCGCCGCCTCCGCGGTGCCGGTCGTCGCCCGCGCCCGGGCCACCCGGCGCCGGTCGAGCCAGGCCATCACGGGCCCGGCCGTGACGCCGTGGACGACGACCGAGCCCACGACGACCAGGACCGTCACCGACCACAGCTGCTCGCCGCCCGGGACGTCGGCCTCGGACAGGCCGTAGGCGAGGTAGTAGAGGGAGCCGATGCCCCGCACCCCGAAGAACGCGATGACCCACCGCTCCCCGCGCCCGGTGCGCCCGCGGGCCAGGCCGATCCAGCCGGCGAGGGGCCGGACGACGAGCAGGACCAGAGCGGCCAGGACGATCTCGGCCCAGCCGACACCGGCGAGGACACCGCGGGCCAGGGAGCCACCGACCAGGACGAGGACGACCACCGTGAGGAAGCGCTCGAGCTGCTCGACGTGGGCGTGCAGGACCTGGTGCCGGCCGTGGGCCTGCTCGGCCGCGCGGATGGTGCAGGCGCAGACGAAGACGGCGATGAAGCCGTAGCCCTCGACCAGCTCGGTCACGCCGTAGGTGAGCAGGACGGCGGTGAGGACGACGAACCCCTCCGCACGCTCGGCCAGCCCCGCCCGTTCCGCCGGCCGCGAGAAGAACAGGACCCGCAGCAGCCATCCGCAGGCGGCACCTCCGGCCACGCCCGCGGCGATCCGCCACGCCAGGTCGACGGCGACCCACTCGAGCAGCCACCCACCGGGAGCGGCCCCGGCGGCGGCGATCGCGATGGCGGCGTAGGTGAACGGGAACGCCAGGCCGTCGTTGAGGCCCGCCTCGGAGGTCAGCGCGAAGCGCGCCTCGTCCTCGCTGTTGCAGTCCTCCGTCGGCTCGCCCACCTGGACCTCGGTGGCCAGCACCGGGTCGGTGGGCGCGAGCGCGGCGGCGAGGAGGACGGCGGCGGCCGCCCCGAGCCCCAGCAGCCAGCCCCCGAGCAGGGCGACGGCGACCACGGTCAGCGGCATCGTCACGGCCAGCAGCCGCCACGTCGTACCCCAGCGCCGCCAGCCGACCTGCCGGTCCAGCGCCAGGCCCGCCCCCAGGAGCGAGACGATGACGACGAGCTCGGTGAGGTGCAGGGTCACCGTCTCGTGCTCGACCGGGTCGGGCGAGGGCAGCCCCTCGACCAGGGCGAACAGGACCACCCCGAGCGCCACGAACACCATCGGCAGGGACAGCGGCCGCCGGTCGAGCAGCCGGGGCAGCAGCGCGGCGAGCAGCGCGGCGAGGCCGGCGCCCGCGTAGGCGAGCCCGGTGGGGTCCAGGGTCACCGGCGGGCACCCGCCGGGTCGACGGGGCGCCCGCCGGTCCTGGTGCGACGGGTCTGGGGTCGGGGAGCCGGACTCACCCGCTCATCCTGCGGGGACCGGACGCGGCCGGCTCGGTGGGGTGCAACCGGACGGCGACGACCGGTGACGGGGCCGGTCAGCCCGCCGGGCGGCCCTCGACCGAGGACCGGCCGGACTCCTGGCCCTGCAGCGCGGCGACGTCGCGCTCGAGGCCCGGCACCCGGGCCGCCGACGGCTTCAGCACCACCTTCTCCGCGACGGCGCCGGTGACCACCTGCCGCAGCGCCGAGACGACGCCGACCGAGCCGGGCACGAACACCCGGCGGCCGCGGGTCTCGAGGTTCTCCGCCAGCGCCTCGGTGCACTCCCCGACCGACGCTGGGGGAACGCGGGAGGCGCTGGTCGACGTGGACATCGGCGCGCCGGGCGGCCTGGAGGACCCCTGCGCGCGCCGTCAGCTGGTGCGGTCCCGGTCCGCCTCCACCGAGGACCTCGTGCACCGGTGGGTGCGCGGGCCCGTCACCAGCGGCGACGAGCCGCCGGCCCTCACCAATCTGCTGGAGCGCCTGCCGGACTAGCCGGCGAGGGACTGGGGGGCTCGGTCGCCGGCCTCGCCGGCGGGCGGCTGCAGCCGGCCGACGACGTCGGAGGCGCTGGCGCCGGTGGCGTCCATCGTCTTCTTCACCGTGGCGCCGTAGACGTCGACGTACTCCTGGCCCGACAGCGTCATGATCTCGTACATGATCTCGTCGGTGACCGACCGCTCGACGAAGCGGTCACCGGCGAGGCCCTCGTAGCGGGAGAAGTCCAGCGGCTCGCCGAAGCGCACGCGGACCCGGACGAGCTTCCTGCCGAACGGCATCCGCCGCGGCGTGTAGGTCATCGCCACCGGGACGACCGGGACGCCGGTCTCCAGCGCCATGCGCGCCACCCCGACCTTGCCGCGGTAGAGCCGGCCGTCGGGCGACCGGGTGCCCTCCGGGTAGATGCCCAGCACCCGGCCCTGCTCGAGCATCCGGATGCCCATGCGGATGGCGTCCTCGGCGGCCGTGGCGCTGGACCGGTCGATGGGGACCTGGCCGGCGCCGGTGAAGAAGGCCCGCTGCAGCATGCCCTTGAGGCCCGTGCCGGTGAAGTACTCCTGCTTGGCCAGGAAGGTGACCCGGCGCCGCAGCGACATGGGCATGAAGATCCAGTCCGCGGCCGAGATGTGGTTGCTCGCCAGGATCGCGGCTCCACCGGCCGGCACGTGCTCACGGCCCTCCGCCCGGGGACGGAACACCAGCTTCGCGACCGGACCGATCGCCACGTACTTGAGGAACCAGTAGAACAACACGCCTCCCTGGGGAAATGCCAGACTAGGGAGCCGGGTGCCCCGGCGACAATCCGCCCCGCGCGTCGGCTCCCGACGGCACCCCGCCCGACCCCGGAGGAGGACCACCGTGGCTGCAGACCGGCCGACCGGGGACCGGGCCCGCACCCGCGGAGCCGCCGCGTGACCGGCCCGCGCCGCGGCCGCGGCCGGCGCGACAACGGCCTGGACGCCGCGCTCTGGGCTCCCCTCCGCGACGTCGATCCGCGGGTGGGCGAGCACCTGCTCGACGTCCTCCGCGACGCCGGGATCCCCGCCTACCTCGAGCCCGCCGCCGACGTCGGCCCCTACACGCGCACCGTCTTCCTCCCCAGCCCGCCGGCCGACCGGCTGTTCGTCGACCGCACCCGCCTGGGCGAGGGCCGCTCGCTGGTCGACCGGCACGCCGACGACCACGCCCCCGCCCGCGGTCCCGCGGCCGAGCGCCGCCCGCTGCGCCGTGACCTCGACGAGGACGCCGAGTGGTCGCGGATCGTCGCCGCCTACGAGGCCGAGCACGGGCGCACCGTCGTCGAGGACGCCGAGCCCGCGCAGCCGCCGGCACCCCGGCCGGTCGCGCCCCCGGTCGACGAGGTGGACGACCTGCTCGCCGAGGAGCACTACGAGCCGCCGCCCGCGCCGCCGGTCCCGATGCCCTCGCCGTCGACCCTGTACGCCGTGCTGCTGGCCGCGGCCGGCGTCGTGCTGGTGGGTGCTCCCGGGGTGCTGGGTCTGGCCAGCGAGACGGGCCTGGTGCTGGGTGTCGCGGCGCTGGTCGGCAGTGCCGCGCTGGCGCTGTCCCGGATGCGCGACCGCGACGACGACGGCGACGACGGCGCGGTCGTCTAGCGGGAGGACCCCTGCAGGGGTCAGGCCCTCCGCGCCTCGGCGCAGACGGCACCGCGCGCGAGGTCGGCCGCACCGACCAGGCCGGCCTGGGCGCCGAGCGCCGCGGCGACCACACGCGGCCCGGGCCGGAAGCCACGACCGGGCAGCGACCGCCCGAGCCGCTCGCGCGCGGGGTCGAGCACCATGTCGCCGAGCACGCTGACCCCGCCGCCGATCACGACGACGTCCGGGTCGAGGACGGTGGCGAGGTCGGCGATGCCCTGCCCGAGCCACTCGCCGACGTCGTTGACCAGGCTCAGCGCCACCGGGTCGCCGTCGGCCGCGGCACGGGCCACGTCCTCGCCGGTCAGCCGCGCCGCGTCGCCGTCGACGCGGTGCAGCAGCCGGGCCGCGGCGGCCGGCGAGCGGGTGGCCACCTCGCGCGCGGTGGTGGCCAGCGCGCTGCCGCTGGCGTACTGCTCCCAGCAGCCGCGGTTGCCGCAGGCGCACAGCCGCCCGTCGGGGACCACGCGCATGTGCCCCCACTCCCCCGCCACCCCGTGCGCGCCGCGCTGCAGCCGCCCGCCGGAGACGATCCCGCCGCCGATGCCGGTGCCGAGGGTGATGCACAGCGCGAGCTCGGCCCCCTGCGCGGCGCCGAAGCGGTACTCAGCCCAGGCCGCGGCGTCGGCGTCGTTGCCCACCCACAGCGGCCGCTGCAGCCGGGCGGCGAGGTCACGCCGCAGCGAGGTGTGCCGCCAGGCCAGGTGCGGGCTGAACAGCACGACGTCGCCGGTGCGGTCGAACCAGCCCGCCGCGCCCACACCCACCGCCACCAGCGGCCCGCCGTGCCACACGGCCAGCTCCTCGACGACGCCGGCGATCGCGGCCTCGGCCTCGGCCACCGACGCGGTCGGCGTCGAACGGCGCGCGGTGCCGAGCACCGTCCCGTCGGGAGCGACGACGCCGCCGGCCACCTTGGTGCCGCCGACGTCGACACCCAGGGCGGGCAGGCCGCCGGGGTCGGTCCGCTCGGCGGCCACTCAGCCGAGCTCGATGTGCTGCACCTGTGCCGGCGGCGGGGGCTCCTCCGGCCGGCCCGGCGCCTCGGACGGGGTGGCCACCGTCCGCAGCGCGACCGCGGCGGAGGTCAGCAGGTCGGCCAGCGCCTCCGACACCTCCGGCCGCCGGGCGACGGTCGCCGCCCGGCACAGCGGGCACCACTGGCAGTCCCCGCCCGGCACGTGCTCGGCGCCCGCGTGCCCCGCGGCCGCGCCGGCACCGGACTCGGCCCACGCCTGTCCCAGACCGGTCACCAGCCGCCGTGCCTGGTCGAGCCAGTCGGCTCCCTCGCTCACTCCGTCCCCCTGTCCTGCGACCCCGTGTCCTGCGACCCCGTGTCCTGCGACCCCGTGTCCTGCGACCCCGTGTCCTGCGACCCCGTGTCCTGCGACCCCGTGTCCTGTCCTGCTGCCGCCAGCAGGTCGGCCGGCCACTGCTGCGGATCGGCCGCGAACCCGACCTCCAGCCGCGCCGTGGCGGTCCCCTGGTCGACCAGCCCGCCCGAAGTCACCACGCAGCGGCGCAGCAGCGCGTCGAGCCGCACCGAGCGGCGGCTGCCGGCCGCGGTCACCACGAGGTCGTCCTCCCAGCGCGTGAGCTGCACGCCCTCCCGGTCGGCGAAGGGCAGCGGCAGCGTGAGCCGCCAGCCGCCCTCCACCCGCTCCGGGGCGAGCACGGCCGGCTCCCCGGCGGGCCCCGGCAGGTCGGGCAGCAGCGCGGCGAGCGCGTCGGCGCCGGCCGGCTCGACCGCGGCCTCGGCGACCTCCTGCACCGGGGCGACGTCGGCCAGCGCGACCATGGCGGCCTCCTGCTCGGCGGCACGGGCGGCCGCCCAGTCCTCCGGCCCGCCGCCGGGCGACCAGCGCGCGAGCACGCCCACCGGGCGCTGCCCGTGCACGGCCAGCGCGGTGGTGGCGGTCCGCAGCGCGGCCACGGCGGAGGGCCGAGGCCGGCCCACCAGCCAGACGGCGGTCCCGGCCGGGTCGGTGAGGGCCAGCCGGTCCAGCAGCGCCTCGAGCTCGGGGACCGCCGCCAGCGCCAGGTCGACCGCGCCCCGGCGCGCCGTGCCGGCCCGCACCGCGGCAGTGCGCACGGCGGCCAGGACGCGGACCCGCGCGGGGAAGGCCTGGTCCAGCCACCAGCGCAGCGCACCCGGCAGCGCCACCAGCCCGGCACCGGTCCCCAGCGGCCCGCCGTCGACGACGACGAGGTCGGTTGCCGGCCCGACGCGGCCCAGCGCGGCGAGGACGGCGAGCTCACCGGCGCCCGGCAGCGGCACCACCGACGTCGCCGGGGGCAGCCCGAGGTCGGGCAGCGTGGCCGCCAGCTCCGCCGCCCGGGCGGCCCACAGCGCCTCGAACGCGGCCGTCGGCTCGACGCGCACCACCTCGACGTCGTCCGCCGTCCCCCCGGGGACCTCCTGGCGGGTCACCAGGACCACCCGCCGGCCGGTCCGGGCGGCGCGCACCGCGGCGGCGGAGGCGAGGGTGGTCGTGCCGGCCCCGCCGGGGCCGGTGAACAGCAGGGTGCGCACGGAGGTCACCCCTCGACGCGCTTCTTGAGCTCCTTGAGCGCGGTGTCGAGGATGACCTTCTCGGCGCGGCGCTTCATCATCCCGAGCATCGGCATCGCGATGTCGACGGTGAGCCGGTAGGTCACCTCGGTCGTGTCGCCGGTCTCGCGCAGGGTGTACGAGCCGTCCTGCCGCTTCATCAGCTTGCTGGTCACCAGGGTCCAGGAGACCTGCCGGTCGTCGTCCCAGGTGTAGTCGAGGACGTACTCGTCGGTGAGGACGGTGGCGTCGATGACGAACCGGACCCGGCGGGCGCGGCCGTCGGGCCCGCGCTCCTGCACCTCGACGGTGCGGGCAGCGCCCACCCACTGCGGATAGGCCTCGAAGTCGGCGATCACCGCCATGACGTCGGCCGCGGGCGCGGAGACGACGATCGACTGGGTGGACTGCTCGGCCATGCGCCAGAGGCTAGAGCGGTCCCCGTTCCCACTGCAGGGGGGGCGGGGCGGGCACGGCTACTCCCCAGTAGCCCCAGCCGGTAGATTTCCCAGGACGTGTCCCGCGCGGGACCGCGGGCAGCGGCGCCCCGGCCGCGCGGAGGAGGAGGACCGAGCGTGCGCGAGTACAGCGTCCCGGCGACGACCGAGGTCGGCCCGTCGGAGGCACTCACCGACATGCTGGCCGAGAACGTCGCCGAGCACGGCGACGAGGTGGGCCTGCGCATCCAGCGGGACGGCCGCTGGGTGGACGTCACCTGGCGGGAGTTCGGCGAGCAGGTCGCGGGCGTGGCCAAGGGACTGGTCGCCGCCGGCGTGCAGCCCGGCGACCGCGTGGCCCTGCAGGCCAAGACCCGCTACGAGTGGACCGTCATCGACTACGCCATCTGGACGGCCGGTGCCGTCACCGTCCCGGTGTACGAGACCTCCAGCCCCGACCAGGTCGCCTGGATCCTCTCCGACTCCGGCGCGGTCGCCGCGATCGTGGAGAAGGCGGAACACGCCACCGCCGTCGACTCGGTGCGCGACCAGGCACCCGACCTCGGCCCGCTCTACGTCATCGAGGACGACGCCGTCGGCACGCTGACCGCCGCGGGCGCCGACGTCCCCGACAGTGAGCTCGAGGCCCGGCGGGCGACGCTCGGCGCCGACAGCCTGGCCACGCTCATCTACACGTCGGGCACCACCGGCCGGCCCAAGGGCTGCGAGCTGACCCACGGCAACTTCCTGTTCGAGGTCGGCAACGGCATGAGCCTGCTCGACCGGTTCATGAACGTGCAGGGCTCGCTGCTGCTGTTCATCCCGCTGGCGCACGTGCTCGCCCGGGTCATGCAGGTCGGCGCGGTCAAGACCCGCACCGTCATCGGCCACACCCCCGACGTGAAGAACCTGGTGGAGGACCTCGGCGGGTTCAAGCCGACCTTCGTCCTCGCCGTCCCGCGGGTCTTCGAGAAGGTCTTCAACCAGGCGAAGGCCAAGGCCGAGGGCGCGAGCCCGGTCAAGGGGAAGATCTTCGGCCGGGCCGCCCAGGTGGCCATCGCCTGGTCGCGCGCGCAGGACACCGGCGGCGCCGGGCTCGCGCTGCGCGCCCAGCACGCGCTGTTCGACCGGCTCGTCTACAGCAAGCTGCGCGCCGCGCTCGGCGGCCGCTGCCTGGGCGCCATCTCCGGCGGCGCCCCGCTCGGCGACCGGCTGGGCCACTTCTTCCGCGGCGCCGGCGTCACCGTCTTCGAGGGCTACGGCCTGACCGAGACCACCGCCGCCGCCTCGGTCAACCACGACCGCGCGCTGCGGATCGGTTCCGTGGGCCGCCCACTGCCCGGCGTCGGGTTCCGCATCGCCGAGGACGGCGAGATCCTCATCCGCGGCGGCGTGGTCATGCGCGGCTACTGGAAGAACGAGCAGGCCACCGCCGAGGCCATCGACGCCGACGGCTGGTTCCACACCGGCGACATCGGCGAGATCGACACCGACGGCTTCACCCGGATCACCGGCCGCAAGAAGGAGATCCTGGTGACCGCGGGCGGCAAGAACGTCGCCCCGGCGGTGCTGGAGGACCGCCTGCGCGCGCACCGGCTGGTCAGCCAGTGCATCGTCGTCGGCGACCAGCGGCCCTTCATCGCCGCGCTGATCACGCTCGACGAGGAGGCGCTGCCGGGCTGGCTGGAGAGCAAGGGCAAGCCGGCCGGCACCCCGGTCGCCCAGCTCGCCGACGACCCGGACGTCACGGCGGAGATCGACGCCGCCGTCGCCGACGCCAACAGGGCCGTGTCCCAGGCCGAGGCGATCAAGAAGTACCGCGTCCTCGCCACGGACTTCACCGAGGACAACGGGATGCTGACCCCGAGCCTGAAGCTCAAGCGCTCGGTGGTCATGAAGGAGTTCGACGCCGAGGTCGAGGCGCTGTACTCCCGCTGAGCCCACCTCTGAGCCCCGCCCCGCCGTCGCGCGGGGCGGGGCTCAGTCCTCCCCGGGGTCCAGCAGCGCGGCGAGGTCGGCCGCGATCGTCGTCCACGACCAGCGCTCCTCCACCCACGCCCGCCCGGCGGCGCCCATGGCGCGGGCCCGGGCGGGGTCGTCGAGCAGCGCCGTGACGGCGGCGGCCACGGCCTCCGGGGAGCGGGGGTCGGCCACCACGGTGCCGGTCTCGCCGTCGCGGACCGCCTCCGGGGCGCCGCCGGACGTACCCGCCACCACCGGCAGCCCCACGGCGGCCGCCTCGAGGTAGACCATCCCGAGGCCCTCGACGTCGAGCCCGCCGCGGCGGGTGCGGCAGGGCATGGCGAACACGTCGCCGGCCGCGTAGTGCTCGGGCAGTTGCGCCGGCGGCACCGGGCCGGTCAGCACCACGGAGCCACCCAGTCCCCGGTCGGCCACCGCGCGGCGCAGCCGGCCCTCGTCCGGGCCGCCGCCGACCAGGAGCAGGCGCGCGTCCGGGTGCCGGGCGAGGACCCGCGGCCACCCGGCGACGAGCGCGTCCTGTCCCTTGCGCGGCACCAGCCGGGACACGCAGACGACGACCGGCGCCTCCCCCAGCCCGTGCCGCCGGCGGACCGCCCTCCCGTCGGCGGACGGGGTGAACCGGTCGACGTCGACCCCGGGCGACAGCTGCGCCAGCCGGGTCCGCCCGCCGAGGGCCGGTTCGAGGTGGGTGCGGGTGTAGTCGCTGATGTAGGTCAGGACGTCCAGACCGCCGGCGATCCGGCGCATGAGCTGCCGGGCGCCGGGCAGCGCGACCCAGCCGGTCTCGTGGCCGTGGGTGGCCCCGACCAGGCGGCGCACGCCGGCGGCGCGCAGGGCGGGCGCGATCAGGCCCAGCGGCGCGGCGGCGCCGAAGAAGGCGGTGTCGCAGCCGTGCTCGGCCGCCAGCGCCACGGCGGCGCGGGAGGTGGCCGGAGTGGGCAGCAGCACCGCCGTCCGCTGCCGGACCACCGGGTAGGGCAGCTGCGCGTCGTACCGCTCCCACCCCGGCGAGCGGGAGGCCAGCACGACCAGCGACTCCGGCGGGCGGCGCTCGAGCAGCGCCGCGACGAAGGTCTGGATGCCGCCCTGCCGTGGCGGGAAGTCGTTCGTGACGACGAGGGTGCGCCCGGCGCTCACCGGCCGTCCAGCCGCAGCCAGGTCTCGGCCATCGCGATCCGCTGCGCCGCCGTCGGGTGCGAGCCGAACCACCACTGCCACGGCACCGGCGGGCTCGGGTCGGAGACGTTGGTCTCGGCCAGCCGGCGCTGCATCTCCTCGAACGCCGCGGCGTTCTGGGTGAGGTCGAGCGCGTGCAGGTCCGCCCGGGCCTCGACGTGCCGCGAGACGAGGTTCTGCACCGGTGTGGACACCAGCGTGCCCAGCGCGATCAGCAGCATCGCGAGCGGGACCACGCGCGGGTCACCCGGGGAGTCCGCGCCCGCGCGGCGCAGCAGCGGCGCCCAGGTGAGCAGCCAGCCGAGCAGCGCGACGGCGGCGGCCGCGCCGAGCGCACCGATCAGCGTGCCGGTGAGGACGTCGTCGGTGGCCACGTGCCCGAGCTCGTGGGCGACGATCGACTCGATCTCGTCGTCGGGGACGTCGGTGAGCAGGGTGTCGTAGAGGACCACCCGGCGGGTCGACCCGAACCCGGACACGTACGCGTTGAGCGACGTCGTCCGCCGGGAGGCGTCGGCGACGAGGACGTCGTCGACCGGTGTGCCGCTCTCCTCGGCGAGCGCGAGCAGGTCGGTGCGCAGCGGGCCGGCCTCCAGCGGGGCGAAGGAGTTGAACGCCGGCTCGATGGCCACCGGGTAGAGGAAGGAGCCGGCCACGACCAGCGCGGCCGCGCCGCCGGCGGCCCAGGCCCACCAGGTGCGGGGCGCGCGCCGGGCGAGGGCGACGAGCACCAGCAGGGCGAGCGCGGTGAGCGCGGCGTCGATGGCGGCGGAGACCGCGACGTCGCGCAGCCACAGCGGCCACGAGCGGGTGGACAGCCCGTAGCGGTGCCGCACCATCTCGCCGTAGGCCGCGATCGGCAGCGTCACCAGCCGGCCGACGACGACGAGCGCCACGGTGCCCAGCAGCACGGTGAGCGCCCACCGGCCCCCGACCGGGCGGGCGAGCGCACCGACCAGGCGGCTGCCCAGCCGGGTGAGGCCCAGCAGCGCCGAGACGGCCAGCCCGAGCAGCAGGTTGGCCAGGGACGCCGGGCGGATGGCGCCGGCGAGCGCCTCGGCCCGCGCGACGACAGCGGCGGGCAGGCCGGCGTCGTCGCTGACCGGGACGGCTCCGCCGGGCGGGGTGGGCAGCAGGGTCCAGGGCGTACGGACGGCGATGACCACCACGAGCGCTGCGCCGAGCACGGCCGCGACCAGCAGGGCGGCCCGGCGTGGGCTCACCCGGCCGATCCTAGGCGGGCCGGTCCGGGCGTCGACCGGCCCCTGACGACACCGAGGGCCGGCGACCCGAGGAGGTCACCGGCCCTCGGTGAGGTGGAGGTCCCTAGGCGATGCGGCGCATGCCGGTGATGCCGCCCATCGAGTCGACCGACACGACCTTCACCGGCTGACCCGAGGTGGAGGCGTGCACCATCTGCCCGTTGCCGATGTACATCGAGACGTGGCTGACCGGGCTGTAGTAGAAGATCAGGTCGCCCGGCTGCAGGTCCGCCCGCGAGACGGCGGTGCCCATCCGCGACTGCATGCTGCTGGAGTGCGGGAGGTTGATCCCGGCCGCCGCGTAGGCGTACTGGGTCAGGCCGGAGCAGTCGAAGGCGTTCGGCCCGCCGGCGCCCCACACGTAGGGGTCGCCGACCTGGGCCAGCGCCGTCTGCACCGCGGCCTGCGCGGCGCCGCTGCCACCGTTGCCCGCGGAGACCGCCGGCGCCGGGGCGGGGGCCGCCGCCCGGGTGGCCGCGGGTGCGGGAGCAGGAACGCTCGTGCGGGCGGTGTCCCCGGCGGTGTCCCCGGCGGTGTCCCTGGCGGTGTCCCCGGCCGAGTCCCCGGCCGAGCTGTCGGACGCCCCGGCGGCCGCCTCGGCCTCCGCGGCAGCGGCAGCAGCGGCGGCGGCCCGACCGGCCTCCTGCGCGGCCAGGGCCGCCTGCCGCTCGGCCTCGGTCAGCGCGGCGACCTGGGCCTGGTAGTCGGCGATGTCGTCCTCGAGCCGGCCCTCCTGGGCGCTGAGGTCGTCGAGGGTGCGCTGCGCGGCGGCCGCCGCCTCCTCGGCGTCGGCCTGGGCCTGCTGCGCGGCGGCCGCCGCCTGCGAGACCTGGTCGAGGACGGAGCTGGTGTGGCCGGCGATCTGGTCGAGCGTGGCCAGCGAGCTGACGAAGTCCTCGGCCGAGTCGCTGCTCATGAGCAGGTCGAGCCCGGCGAGGGTGTCGCTGTGCCCGCCGGTGTACGCGCTGCGGGCCACCTGCCGGATCTGGCCGTCGAGGTCCTGCAGCTGCGCCTGCGTGTCGGCGGCGGCCCGGTCGGCCTCGTCGGCGGCGGCCTGCTGCTGGGTCAGGACCTCACGGGCCTCGTTGACCTGCTCGCTGAGGACCTCGAGGCGGTGGCCGGCCTCGGCGGCGAGCTGGGCGGCCTGCTCGGAGGTGGTGGCCTGTTCCGGATCGGCGGCCGCCGTGCCGGGCAGGAGGCTCATGGTCAGCGCCGCGGTGGTGCCGACGAGCGCGACCCGGCCGAGGCGGCGGGCCCGCGACGGTCGGTGCGGCCCGGCGATGCGGGTGGTGGCAGTGGACTGTGCGCGGGCATGCCCCAGGAGGGGGCGGGGGGTCGCCACGGGCGGCGGCTCTCCGTTTCTTCCTCAGCTACCGCCTACCGAGTTAGCTGACGGGTTCGGGCTGGGAAGACGTGCCCTATCTCCGTACACCGGTCGGGACCGGCGCACACGAGAACTCACCCCAGTGCTGCGGTGGGTCCCCGGCTCACCTCGCGCACCCCCGGGAGGGGCCGTCCGGTGACTCGGCGGTGCCCGGCCGAGGTCACCTCGTGGCGGGTGACGACCACCCGGCTGGACGCGGCCACAGTACGGACGTGATGCAGTTGTGACAAACGTGGGGTGCGGGGACTGTGAGAACACACACGGTCGGCAGCCGCGCCACTCCGGTGCGCACCCGGATCCGGTGTCCCCGCTGGTCGTCAGCCCGTGCGTCGGCGCCCGTCCCCCGACGGCCGGTGCCGCAACGGGGGCACCAGACCCCCCTCGGCCAGCGCCCGCACGGCCCGGCGCTCGACGTCGTCGAGCTCGACCACCACGCCGGGCCGCGGGACGGCGACGTCGGCCGTCCGGGCCGCCGGGACGGGGGGCACGGGGAGCAGCACCGGGGTGGTGTCCCGCTCTCCCGGCGGAGCGCCCAGCAGGGCGGTGACGACGCAGTCGGCGCAGCCGACACCGCGCGCGGTGCACGAGTCGCAGTCGATGAGCATGGCCGTGTCCCTCCGGTGTCCCGGCCGCTCCGCCCGGTGCCGGGCCGCGGTCGGGACGGGTCTCCCTGTCGGTCTGTCCGCACGCTAGGGACGACCACCGACAGTCCCGGCTCAGCTGCCCGCGTACTCCCAGTGCCAGGGCTCCTCGCGGCCGTTGCCCGGGTCGGCCCACGTGGGGTGCAGCCATCCGAACCGGCCGGCGTTGGCCACCATCCACGCGTACTGCGGGGTGCCGAAGCCGTCGATGCCGCCGCACAGGTCGACCGCCAGGCCCCAGCCGTGGTTGCTGGTGCCCGGGACCGCGGCCAGCGCCGGTTTCTCGCCGTAGAGGCGCACCTGGCCGGCGTAGGTCCGGTAGGAGTCGGTGATGCAGACCGGCCGGCCGAAGGCCTCGGCGTAGGCCGCGCTCATCGCACGGTAGGCCGCGGCTGCGTCGCAGCGCAGCGAGTGGCCGCCCACCCCGAGCGGGCAGAGCGCGCTCGGCGGGATCAGCCCGTTGGGGTAGCCGCCCCACGAGCGGGCGCCGTCGAAGGTCGGCGGGTAGACGGCGTTGCCGCACTCCACCCGCAGCGCGCCACCGGACGGCCCGGGAGCGGGCTCCTGCGGCCGCGGGCCCAGGCTGGGCCGCCCGACGTGGACCACCTGCTCGGCGGGCAGCCGGCGGACGACGACCGCGCCGGCCCGCCCGTCGGCGGCCAGCATCGTCCGGCCGTCGAGGGCGATCCCGACGTGCCCCAGCCCCGACTCGGGGGTGCCGAGGAAGACCAGGTCACCGGGCAGGACGTCGGCCTGGTCGACCGGCGTGCTGACGGCGAACAGGGCGGACTGCTCGTCGGGCAGGTCGATGCCCGCCGCCCCGTAGACCGTGGACACCAGCGACCCGCAGTCCCACGAGTCCGGCCCGGCCGTCCCCGGCGCGTAGGGCTTGCCCAGGGCGTCCATCGCCGCGCTGACCGCCGCGATGGTCTCGGCGGGCAGCACGAGCAGGGACGTCGGCTCGCGCGGGAACTGGGCCGCACCCCGCTGCACCCCGCCGGCGGCCGCGCCGATCGGCGTCAGCCCGGCGCGCAGGCTCCGGACCGGGTCGAGCATCTCCGCCGCCGGCGGCGGGACGACCCCGGCCTCGCCCAGCTGGTCGACGTAGGCACGCCAGTTGGCCGCCGTCTGGGTGTTGACGTCGACCTGCTGCCGCTGCAGGTCCGACAGCTGCCGGTCGACGTCGCCGAGGGCCACGTCGAGCTCGGCGGTCACCGCGTCGGCGGCGGCCTCGAGGTCGGCCACCTCCGCGGCCAGCTCGTCCGCGCGCTGCCGCGCCCCGGTGAGGGCGGCGTCCGCGGTGGCCTGCTGCGCCAGCGCGGCCTGCCGCTGCTCCTCGGCGGCCCCGACCACCGCGGCGGTGTGGTCGTCGACGGCCTCGAGGTAGCCCAGTGCCGAGACGACGTCGGCGGGGTCGCCGCCGCTGAGCAGCACCGTGAGCGGGGTGAGCGCGCCGCCGTCGCGGTAGACCGCCGAGGCGTACCGGGCCACCAGCGCCTGGTCCTGCGCCAGCACACCCTCGGCCGCGTCCACCGTGGCGCGGGCGGCGTCGACCTCGGCCTGCGCGCCGGCCAGCTGCTGCCGCGCCGCGGCGACCTCCGTCTGCCGCTGCTGCAGGTCGGCCTGGACCTCGGCGGCACGCTGCTGCAGGCGGTCGAGCGCCTCGCTGTCGAGGACGCCGCTGGTACCGCCGGGCTGGTCGCTCGGCTCCGCGCCCGCCGGACCCGCGAGCGGCACCGCCAGCAGGACGGCGGCCGCCACCGTGACCAGCACCGACGCCGGTCCCCGGCGGGTGCGCCACGGGGAGCGCGGGCGCATCGGACTCCCTCTGCCGCGGCGGACCCCCCTGGTCCGCCCGCCGATGGTCGTCCGCGTCCGGCCACCCTGGCAACCGGGTGTGGCACCGCCGGTCCCCCACCCGGGCGAGTCCCCCCGGGCGGGTCGCAGGGCGCGCGTCCCCGGGACTGTCCGACCCCCGGCCTACCGTCCCGCCGTGCTCTTCCCCGCCAGCGGCACGGGTTCCTCGCTGCCGCGCCACGAGCAGGCCCCGGCCCACGGCGAGCGGCCGCTCCCCCGCTCCCGCCCGGCTCCCCCCGTCCGGGAGCCCGCCGGCCCGGCCCGGTACGTGCAGGCGAGCATCGACGACCTCGGGACGCCGCTGGCCGGCACGACCTTCGTCGTCGTCGACCTCGAGACCACCGGCGGATCGCCCAAGGACAGCGCGATCACCGAGATCGGGGCGGTCAAGGTCCGCGGGGGCGAGGTGCTCGGGGAGTTCCAGACGCTGGTCGACCCCGGCTGCGAGGTCCCGCCCTACATCAGCGTGCTCACCGGGATCACGACGGCGATGGTCGCCACCGCTCCGCGGATCGGCGCGGTGCTGCCGGCCTTCCTGGAGTTCGCCCGCGGCGCGGTGCTCGTGGCGCACAACGCCCCCTTCGACCTCGGCTTCCTCAGGGCGGCCTGCGAGCAGACCGGCACCGCGTGGCCCGCGGCCGCCTCGGTCGACACCGCGGTCCTCGCCCGGCGGCTGCTGTCCCGCGACGAGGTGCCCAACTGCAAACTCGCCACCCTGGCGCCCTACTTCTCCGCCACGACCTCGCCGTGCCACCGCGCCCTCGACGACGCCCGCGCGACCGTCGACGTCCTGCACGGCCTGTTCGAACGACTCGGGCCCCTCGGGGTGACGTCGCTGGAGGAGCTGCACGGCCTGACCCGGCAGGTCGACCCGGTGCGCCGCGGGAAACGCCACCTCGCCGAGCACGTCCCCTCCGGCCCCGGCGTCTACGTGTTCCGCGGCCCGCGCGACGAGCCGCTCTACGTCGGGACGTCGAACGACCTGCGCACCCGCGTCCGCAGCTACTTCTCCTCCGGGGAGCAGCGCAGCCGGATGACCGAGATGGTGGCGCTGGCCCAGCGCATCGAGGCGCTGTCCTGCGCGCACGACCTCGAGGCCGCCGTCCGGGAGCTGCGGCTGATCGCCGAGCACAAGCCGCGCTACAACCGCCGCTCGCGCTTCCCCGAGCGCGCGCTGTGGCTGCGCCTCACCGAGGAGCACTTCCCCCGGCTGTCCACGGTCCGGCGGGTCCGGCCCGGCGCGGGCGTGTTCCTCGGCCCCTTCGCCGACCGGCGCGCCGCCGACATGGCCACCGCCGCGATCCACGAGGCGCTCCCGCTGCGGCAGTGCACCAGCCGGCTGTCCCCGCGGGTGCCCACCAGCGCCTGCGCCCTGTTCGGGATGGGCCGCTGCGGAGCGCCGTGCGCAGGCCACCAGTCGGTCGAGGAGTACGCGCGGATCGCCGCCGTGCTGCGTGCCGCCGTCGACGGGGACCCGAGCGCCCTGGTCGAGCCGCTGCTCACCCGCGTCGACCGGCTGTCGGCCGAGCACCGCTTCGAGGACGCCGGGGTCCTGCGCGACCGGGTCACGGTCCTGCTGCGCGCGGTGCGCCGGCGGCAGCGGCTGCAGTCGCTGGCCGCCGTCCCGGAGCTGGCGATCGCCCGGCCCGACGGCGAGGGCGGGTGGGCGCTGTCGGTCGTGCGCCGGGGCCGGCTGGTCGCCGCCGGGTGCGCCCCGCGCGGGACGTCGGTGCGCGACACCCTCGTCGGCCTGCGCGCCACCGCCGAGACCACCCCGGACGACGACGGCGAGCTGGCGGCGACGGTCGACGAGACCGAGCTGGTCATGCGCTGGATGGAGAAGCCCGGCACCCGGCTGGTCGAGGTCACCGGCACGCTGGCCTGCGTCGCCCCCGGCACCGGCGGGTTCAGCGGCTTCCTCGCCCGGGTCGAGGCCGGCCGCGCGCTGCGCGACCCGTTCGCCGACGGCCGCCAGCTGGGCACCCGGTCCCGTCCGGAGCGGGTGACCGGCGGCTCTCCGGCGGTCGGCGGCGGTCCCGTGCCGCCGCTAGCATCCCCGGCGTGATCACCGCCATCGTGATGATCGACGCCGCCACCGACGCGATCCCCGAGGTGGCGGCCGCGATCGCCGACCTCGACGGCGTCAGCGAGGTCTACTCGACCGCCGGGGAGGTCGACCTGATCGCGCTGGTACGGGTCCGCGAGTTCGACCAGGTCGCCGAGGTGATCGCCGGCCGCATCAACAAGGTGCCGGGCGTGCTCGAGACCGAGACGCACATCGCGTTCCGGGCCTACTCCCGCCACGACCTCGAGGCGGCCTTCTCCCTGGGCCTCGAGGGCACCGGCTAGGCCGTCAGCGACCGGCGGCCTCACGGCTGACCGCGACCCACCGGTCGAGCAGCGCGGCGGCCCGGCCGTCGTCGACCGCGGCGGCCGCCCGCTGCAGGCCGACGGCGAGCACGTCGTGGAGCTCACCGCCGCGCTCGTCGAAGGCGGCCAGCGCGGCCGCGGCGTTGAGCAGGACGGCGTCGCGCACCGGCCCGCGCTCGCCGTCGAGGACCCGCCGGAAGACCGCCGCGTTGTGCGCCGGGTCCCCGCCGCGCAGGGCGTCCGGGCCGGCCGCCGCGATCCCGAGGGCGGCCGGGTCGACCCGCCCCGGGGTCACCGCGCCGTCGCGGGCCACCCACACCCGCGACGTCGTCGCGGTGGTGAGCTCGTCGAGGCCGTCGTCGCCGCGGAAGACCAGGGCGCGGGCGTCGCGGCCGGCCACCACCTGGGCCAGCACCGGCGCCATCCGGGCGTCCGCGCAGCCGATCGCGGCGGCCACCGGCCGCGCCGGGTTGGTGAGCGGCCCGAGGAAGTTGAAGACCGTGCCGATGCCCATCTCCCGGCGCGGCGCCGCGGTGTGCCGGTAGCCGGGGTGGAAGACCGGCGCGAAGAAGAAGCCGATGCCGGCCTCGCGCACGCAGCGGGCCACGGCCGCGGCGGGCAGGTCGATGACGACGCCGAGGGCCTCCAGCACGTCCGCGGCCCCGGACGACGACGACGCCGCCCGGTTGCCGTGCTTGGCCACCGGCACGCCCGCGGCCGCGGTGACCACGGCGGCCATCGTGGAGATGTTCACGGTGTGCGCGCCGTCGCCGCCGGTGCCCACGATGTCGACGGTGGCCACGGGCAGGTCGACCGGCGTCGCCTGCTGGAGCATCGTGGCCGCCAGGCCGGCGACCTCCTCCGGCGCCTCGCCCTTGGCGCGCAGCGCGACGGCGAACCCGGCCACCTGCGCCGGCGTCGCCTCGCCGGTCATCACCTCGCGCATGGCCCAGGCCGTGTCGGCGGCGCTGAGGTCCTCGCGGGCCAGCAGGCGCGTCAGCAGGCCGGGCCACGTCGGCCCGGCGGTCGTGCCGGCGCTCACCGGATGACGGGACGGCGGCCCCGGGCCGCGTGCGCGCGCAGCAGGTCGGCGACCACCTGAGGGGCGATCAGCGGGTCGACCGGGAACGCGAGGGTGGCGTCGGCCTGCGACCAGTGCGCCAGCCAGCGGTCGGGCTGCCGGGCGATGACCACGCACAGGGCCGGGCGGTCGGCGACCTCCACGGTGATCTGGCGGGACAGCGCCAGGCCGCCGGTCGGCTGGGCCTCGCCGTCGAGGATGCACAGGTCCACCCCGCCGCCGTCGACGGTGTCGACGACGTCGTCGCCGGTGGCGCACTCCACCCAGGTCAACGGGCCGACGTCGGGTGCCGGGCGGCGGCCGACGGCGGTGCGGACGGCCTCGCGGACCTCGGGGCGGGAGCTGTAGACCAGGACGGTCGCGGGCGCGTCGCTCACGCCCGGCAGCCTAGTGCCCACGCGGCTCCCGTCCGGGTGGACGCGGCCCCCGTCCGGGGGACGGTCTCGGAGCGGTCACGGTGCGGGCACGCCGTGCCACCCACGGTCGGTGCGTGTCGACAGCCGGTGCCATGATGGGCGTCGTGACAACGGCCCCCGTGGCGAGCAGCACCTTCGACACCTCGCGGGTGCACTCCCTGACCCGTCCGAACATGGTCAGCGTCGGCACGATCATCTGGCTCTCGAGCGAGCTGATGTTCTTCGCCGGACTGTTCGCCATGTACTTCACCGCGCGGGCGCGCGCGACCGAAGGCTGGCCGCCGGAACCCACCGAGCTGAACCTGCCGTACGCGCTGGTCTTCACGCTGGTCCTCGTGGCCTCGTCGGTCACCTGCCAGATCGGCGTGTTCGCCGCGGAGAGCGGCAACGTCTACGGCCTGCGCCGCTGGTTCACGATCACCTTCGTCATGGGCCTGGTCTTCGTGCTCGCCCAGATGAACGAGTACCGCGTGCTCGTCACCGAGCACGGCACCACCCTCTCGAGCAGCACCTACGGCTCGGTCTTCTACCTGACGACCGGGTTCCACGCGCTCCACGTCATCGGGGGCCTCGTGGCCTTCGTCTACGTGCTCATCCGGTCCACCATGGGCCGGTTCACGCCCGCGCAGGCGACCTCGGCCATCGTGGTCTCCTACTACTGGCACTTCGTCGACGTCGTGTGGGTCGGGCTCTTCGCCACGATCTACCTGATCCGCTAGGGAACCGGTGTCCACCACGAACCCCCAGTCCGACACCCAGCCCGACGAGGGGCCGCGGCGCTCGCGCTGGTCGCGCCGCCCGGCCGAGGGCACCCCGGCCGCTGCCGCCCGCGCCCGCCGCCGCTCCAAGCAGCGGCGCCGGATCGGCAACGTCGCGGCGCTCATGGCCGGCCTGGTCCTGACCGGTGCGCTGTACTCCACCTTCGCCCCGGCCCAGGCCGCCGACGAGGGCAGCGAGTCCACCGCCGAGGCCGCCGGCCGCGAGCTCTACGAGCGCAGCTGCATCAGCTGCCACGGCGAGAACCTCGAGGGCGTGCCCAACCGCGGCCCGTCGCTGATCGGCGTCGGCGAAGCCTCCGTCTACTTCCAGGTGCACACCGGCCGCATGCCGCTCGTGCGCCAGGGCTCCCAGGCCCCCGACAAGCCGGCCATCTTCTCCGACGAGGAGATCGACCAGCTGATGGCCTACGTCCAGGCCAACGGCGGGGGCCCGGTACTCCCCTCCGGCGACCTGCGCGACGGCGACCTCGCCGCCGGCGGTGAGCTGTTCCGGCTCAACTGCGCGCAGTGCCACAACTTCGTCGGCCAGGGCGGCGCGCTGTCCTCCGGCAAGTACGCGCCCAGCCTCGAGGACTCCAACGACCTCGAGATCTACTCCGCGATGCTGAGCGGGCCCGAGAACATGCCGGTCTTCGGGGACAACCAGCTGACCCCCGAGGAGAAGCGGGCGATCATCAACTACATCCAGACGATCACCGACATGCCGGACCCGGGTGGCGCCGGCATCGGCCGCATCGGCCCGGTCAGCGAGGGCCTGGTCATCTGGACCGTGGGCATCTCCGCACTGCTGTTCGGGATCTTCTGGATGGGGAGCAAGGCGTGACCACGCACGACACCCGCCCCGGCACCACCGGCGGGGCGGACACGCCGGGCCCGCTGCACGGCGGTCCGGACGACGACCACACCCCCGAGCAGCTCGCCGCCCTTTCTCGCGAGGACCTCGACCGCCTCGGCGCCCGGTACGACGGCGTGGAGATCCTGCACGTCGAGCCGGGCCCCGAGCCGGGCTCGGCGATGGAGAAGCGCGCGGTGCGCCAGGTCGGGTTGCTGTTCGCCCTCGCCGGCCTGTCCGCCTTCGCCTTCTGCGTCGTCTACGCCGGTGCCGGCTGGTTCCTCCCCGACTGGCAGTGGGAGCTGGGCAGCAGCACCTTCAGCGCGCTGTACACCCCGCTGCTCGGTGCGCTCATGGGCCTGGCGTTCACCTTCTTCGGCGTGGGCCTCGTGCTCTACACCAAGAAGCTGCTGCCGCACGAGACCGCCGTGCAGGACAAGCACGACGGCTCGCACTTCGACCGCGTCACCACCGGCGCGACCCTCGTGGGCGGCCTGCACAACAGCGGCCTGAAGCGCCGCAAGCTGATCACCCGCTCGCTGCTCTTCATGGGCGGCGGCCTCGGCCTGATGCTGATCGCCCCCCTGGGCGGCCTCATCAAGAACCCCAGCCGCGGGAACCCGCTGGGCACCACCGACTGGGCCGAGGGTGTGCGCCTCGTCCGTGACGACGGCACCCCGGTCCGCCCCGGCGACCAGGAGCCCGGCTCGCTGGAGACCGTCTTCCCCGCCGTCCCCGGCGGCAACCACCTGACCGACGCCGCCACCATGCTCATCCGGCTGCGCCCCTCGCAGCAGGACCAGGCGGTGCCGCGCCAGGGCCAGGAGGACTTCGGCTACGGCGACTACGTCGCGTACTCGAAGATCTGCACCCACGCCGGCTGTCCGGTGTCGCTGTACGAGCAGGAGACCAGCCGGATCCTCTGCCCGTGCCACCAGTCGCAGTTCGACGTCACCCAGGGCGCCAAGCCCATCTTCGGCCCCGCGACCCGCTCGCTCCCGCAGCTGCCGATCACGGTCGACGACGAGGGATTCTTCGTGGCGCGCAGCGACTACATTGAGGCTGTGGGTCCCACTTACTGGAACCGGGAGCGCATCTGATGGCTCGTACTGCCACCTCGCCGGGTGCGCCGAAGACGGCCCTCGGCAAGGCCGCTCTCGAGGTCGACGACCGGCTCATCGTCGCCGGTCCGCTGCGCCGCACGCTGAACAAGGTCTTCCCCGACCACTGGTCGTTCCTGCTCGGGGAGATCGCGCTCTACTCGTTCATCATCCTGCTGCTGACCGGCACGTACCTGACGTTCTTCTTCCAGGCCGCGATGACCGAGGTCACCTACGAGGGCTCGTACGCGCCGCTGCGGGGCGTCGAGATGTCGATCGCCTACGCCTCGACGCTGGACCTCTCCTTCGACGTCCGCGGCGGTCTGCTGATCCGGCAGATGCACCACTGGGCGGCTCTGCTCTTCGTCGCCTCGATCGTCGTCCACATGCTGCGGATCTTCTTCACCGGCGCCTTCCGCCGGCCGCGGGAGACCAACTGGCTGATCGGTGTCGCACTGCTGGTGCTGGCCCTGGTCGAGGGCATGACCGGCTACACCATGCCCGACGACCTGCTCTCCGGCACCGGTCTCCGGATCATCAGCGCGATCATCCTGTCCATCCCGGTGATCGGGACCTGGGCGCACTGGGCCGTGTTCGGCGGCGACTACGTCGGTGAGCTCATCGTCGGCCGGTTCTACATCGTCCACGTGCTGCTGATCCCGGCGATCCTGCTCGGGCTGATCGCGCTGCACCTGCTCATCCTGGTCAAGCAGAAGCACACGCAGTTCCCCGGCCCGGGCCGCACCGAGCACAACGTGGTCGGCAACCGCCTCTTCCCCGCCTTCGCGGGCAAGGCGACCGGGCTGCTGCTCGTGGTCTTCGGTGTCGTCGCCGCTCTGGGCGGGCTGGTCCAGATCAACCCGGTCTGGCTGTGGGGCCCGTACAACCCGGCGCAGGTGTCTGCCGCCTCCCAGCCCGACTGGTACGTCATGTTCCTGGACGGGTCGACGCGACTGTTCCCCGCGTGGGACATCTACCTGCCGGGCAACTACAACATCCCGGCGCTGTTCTGGCCGACACTGGTCCTGCCCGGGATCCTCTTCACGCTGCTGCTGGCCTATCCCATGCTGGAGCGGAAGCTCACCGGCGACACCGCGTCGCACCACCTGCTGCAGCGGCCGCGCGACGTCCCGGTCCGCACCTCGCTGGGCCTGATGGCCATCACCTTCTACCTGGTGCTGCTGCTGTCGGGTGGCAACGACGTCATCGCCGACAAGTTCGACATCAGCCTCAACGCGATGACCTGGGTCGGGCGCATCGGCCTGATCATCCTGCCGCCCATCGCGTACGTGATCACCTACCGGATCTGCCTCGGTCTGCAGCAGCACGACCGCGAGGTCCTCGAGCACGGCATCGAGACCGGTGTCATCCGCCGGCTCCCGCACGGTGAGTTCATCGAGGTCCACCAGCCCCTCGGCCCGGTGGACGCCCACGGCCACGGCCAGCTGGCCTACGGCGGCGCTCCGGTGCCCAAGAAGATGAACCAGGTCGGCGGTGCCCGTCGCGCCATCCGCGGGTTCTTCTCGCCGATCGAGGAGCCGACGGCCGTCGAGCTCGAGCAGCGCGGTGAGGAGCGGGGCCTCGCGTCGGCCGAAACCCAGCGCGAGCTGACCAGCAGCGGCCGGCCCGCTGAGGGTGGCCGTCCCGCCGAGGGTGGCCGTCCCGCCGAGGGTGGACGCCCCTCCGAGGGCGGCCGTCCGCAGGAGCCGCGCGACTAGCGCGATCGCACGACCCAGCAGGGCCCCGGTGGAGCACTCCACCGGGGCCCTGCTGCATCTCTGGGGCTTCGTGCGGACGCGGGGCGATCGTGCGGAGTCCCGGCGGGCGGCGAGCTCCCCTACGCCGGCAGCGTCCGAGCACGGGCCGGCCCAGCAGCGCGGTGACGACGACGACGCGTCCACGGTCGTCCCGGGAGTCCCTGGGTCAGCCACCGACGCGTGGTGATCACGCTGTCGGCCGGCGGCCCCCATGGCGTCCCGAGCGCCCCAGCGGTCCGTCCACGGCGACCGTGCACCCGCCGGTCACCTCGGACCTCTCAGCGGCTCCCGGTCCGGGCGGAGTGACCGCCACCGGCACCCGGATGGCCCGGCACCGGCACAGCGCCCCCTGAGCGCCCTCCAGCGGCCCTGGCCCGGTGACGGAGCAGCAGGGGGCGCCCGCAGGGTCACCCGAGGGCGGGAGGGGGTCGCTCATCGGTCACCCAGCCGACCGGGAACGCACTGCCGACCGGGAGCGCCCTGCTGACCGGGAACGCGACGAGGGCCCCTCCCGCGGGTGCGGGAGGGGCCCTCGTGAGCTCGGGGACGTCAGCTCGACTGCGCGTTCTGCCCCGTGTAGTACTCGAAGAGCAGGCCACCGACGGTGATGAGCACGCTGACCAGGCCGAGGAGGATCAGCCAGTCGTACCAGAAGCCCAGGCCCAGGCCGGTGAGCGCGGCGGAGGAGGCGAGAGCGAAGGGCCAGTAGCTGGCCGGGCTGAAGAAGCCCAGCTCGCCGGAGCCCTCGGCGATTTCGGCGTCCTTGCGGTCCTCGGGGCGGGCGTCGATGCGTCGCGCGACGAACCAGAAGAAGCCGCCGATCAGGCCGCAGAGCGCACCGGACAGGACCAGCGCGGTCGTGCCGATCGGCTCACGGGACCAGACGCCGTACACGGCTGCCGTGACGACGCAGAAGACCGCGATGAGGTTGAAGATGAGCGCCTCGACCTTCACGGTCGTCCTCCCTGCGCAGTGGCGGTGCGGTGGTGATCGGTTCCGGCGGTCACGTCAGTCGGCCGCACGCTGGTAGTAGCCGTCGCCGACGCGGAACGGCCGGGTGGTCGTGGCCTCGCCCTCCTGGCCGATGCTCTCCAGCGCCTCACGGGTGCTCTGACCCTGCTCGCGGGCGGCCAGGTAGGAGTCGTAGTCGTCGGCGCTGACCACGCGGACCTCGAAGTTCATGTACGCGTGGTAGCTCCCGCACAGCTCGGCACACCGGCCCACGTAGGCGCCCTCCTCGTTGGGGTGCACCTCGAAGACGTTGTCCCGGCCGTTCTCGTTGCCCGGGATGACGTCGAGCTTGAAGAGGAACTCCGGCACCCAGAACGAGTGGATGACGTCGGCGGAGGCGACCTCGAACCGGACGTCCTGGTCGACCGGGATCACCAGGATCGGGATCTCGTCGGTCGCGCCGACGGTGTTCACCGGCTCGCCGTCGGCACCGGTGGTGTCGGGGTAGACGAACTGCCAGTTCCACTTGAAGGCGTTGACCGCGATGGTGGTGTCGGGTTCGTCGCTGCGCTCCATGACGTCGTTCTGGACGGTCACGGTGAAGAAGAACAGGCCGGCGATGATGATGAACGGGAAGATCGAGTACGCGATCTCCAGCGGCAGATTGTAGGCCGTCTGCCGCGGGAGCTCATCGCCCTTCTTCCGGTGCATGATCACCGACCAGACGATCAGGCCCCACACGATGAAGCCGATGATCAGCGCTGCGATGACCGAACCGGTCCACAGCTGGCGGACCGCGGTGGCTTCCTCGGTGACGCCCTCGGGGAAGCCGAAGCGCCAGAACTCGTTGTTCAGGTCGCACCCGGTGAGGGTGAGCACCCCCAGGAGACCGAGCGCGGCGACCCGCGCGAGCCTGCTGCGTCGAGCCACTGCTCGCTGCCTCCTCGTCCTCCGCCCGGGGGACCCCGGGCGGCTCTCCGGCGCGTCCGGCGGCGGGTACCCCGCGCCGGCTGGTGCGCCGACCACAGTCTGAGCCGAGACTAGCCGACCTCGCACGGCGGCCGAGCACCGGAGACCAGGGACCGGCGGGTCGGCCGGGGCGGCCGGGACACGGGTGACCGGGTGGCCCGTGGGGCTGCTCACCGTGACGCCTGCCCGCGCGTGCGGGCGGTTAGAGTCGGAGTCGTGTGGACGCGGCTGCTGACCCCCCGGTGGGTCCTGCTGCACCTGCTGGTCGCGGTGCTGTTCGTCGCCACGTTCTTCCTCGGCTACTGGCAGCTGACCAAGGCCGAGAACGGCGGCGGCGCGGTCAACTGGAGCTACGCGCTGCAGTGGCCGCTCTACGGGTTCATGGGCCTGTGGTTCTACGTCCGCATGGTGCGCGTCGAGCTCAACCGCGACCCCGACGAGGAGGAGCCCAGCTCCGCCGTCGTGCTGTACCAGCGGCCGCGGGTCGACACCACCGGCGACCCGGAGCTGGCCGCGTACAACGCCTACCTCGCCGAGCTCAACGAGAAGGCACTGGGTCAGCGGGGTCCGGGTGGCCACTGAGCGCACCGTGCGCCCGGCCACCGGCCGTGGCGTGCCCGCCGCCCTGACCCGCTACCGCGTCCTCGCCTACGTCGTCGGCGTCATGCTCCTGCTGCTGGTGCTGGTCGCCATGCCGCTGAAGTACCTCGCCGACGTCCCCGGCCCGGTGGCGGTCATCGGCCCCGCGCACGGTTTCCTCTACGCCGTCTACCTGCTGACGGCCTTCGACCTGGCCCTGCGCGCCCGCTGGAGCGCCAAGGGCACCGTCCTGGTGCTGCTGGCCGGGACGATCCCGTTCCTGTCCTTCGTCGCCGAGCGCTGGGTCACCCGACGCACCCGCGCCGGCGAGCGGGTCTGACGCCCGACGTCGTCCCGCCCGCCGCGACGCCCCCCGACCCCGGAGGACCCCCGTCCCATGTGTGGCCTGCTCGCCTACCTGTCCACCGACGTCCCCCGGGTCGCCGAGGCGCACGTCGACGACGTCTCCGAGGCGTTGCACTGCCTGCACCACCGCGGCCCGGACGACACCGCGGTGTGGTCCGACGAGCACGTCGTCCTCGGCTTCAACCGGCTGTCGATCATCGACGTCGAGGGCAGCCCGCAGCCGCTCCCCTACGCCGGTGACCGCTACCGGATCCTCTTCAACGGCGAGATCTACAACTACGTCGAACTGCGCGAGGAGCTGCAGGCGGCCGGAGCGCAGCTGGCCACGCACGGCGACACCGAGACGATCGTCGCGGGCTACCACCTGTGGGGCCAGGACGTCGTCCGGCGACTGCGCGGGATGTTCTCCTTCGTCATCTGGGACACCCAGACCCGCACCGCCTTCGGGGCCCGGGACCCGTTCGGCATCAAGCCGCTGTTCACCGCGCGCCTGGCCGACGGCGGGCTGGTCTTCAGCTCGGAGAAGAAGGCGGTGCTGCAGCTGCTCGGCGGCAGCGCGGCCGCGGGCGGCGTCGACCCGGCGTCGCTGCAGCACTACCTGACGCTGCAGTACGTGCCCGAGCCGGCGACGCTGCACCGGGGCATCCGCCGGATCGAGAGCGGCACGAGCTTCACCGTCGTCGACGGCGAGCTGACCACCGCCCGCTACTTCCACCCGGCGTGGACGCCGCGGCCGGTGCCGGCCGGCGGTGAGCAGGAGCTCTACGAGCGCATCGCCGACGTCCTCGACGAGTCGGTGGCCAAGCACATGCGCGCCGACGTCACGGTCGGGTCGTTCCTGTCCAGCGGCATCGACTCGACGGCGATCGCCGCGCTGGCGCACCGCTACAACCCCGACCTGATGACCTTCACGGTCGGCTTCCAGCGGCAGGCGCAGTCGGAGATCGAGATCGCCGCGGAGTCGGCGTCGATCCTCGGGGTCGAGCACGTGCCGGTGGAGGTGACCGCCGAGGAGTTCGCGGCGGCCATCCCCGAGGTGGTCTGGTACCTCGACGACCCGGTCGCCGACCCCGCGCTCGTGCCGCTGTACTTCGTGGCCCGCGAGGCGCGCAAGCACGTCAAGGTGGTGCTCTCCGGCGAGGGCGCCGACGAGCTGTTCGGCGGCTACACCATCTACCGCGAGCCGATCAGCCTGGCCTGGGCCTCGAACCTGCCGCCGGCCGGCCGCCGCGCGATGGCGCGCATCGCAGACCTGCTGCCGGAGGGCGTCCGCGGCCAGGACCTGCTGCGGCGCGCCGCCACCCCGCTCGAGCAGCGGTACTACGGCAACGCCCGGAACATGCGCGACGACGAGCTGGCCGCGCTGCTGCCCGGCCGCGATCCCGACCTGTCGCACGTCGCGGTCACCGAGGACCTCTACCGGCGCACCCGCGAGGCCGGGTACGACGACGTGACGGCGATGCAGTACGTCGACCTGTTCACCTGGCTGCGCGGCGACATCCTGGTCAAGGCCGACAAGATGACCATGGCCAACTCCCTCGAGCTGCGGGTGCCCTTCCTCGACCCCGAGGTGTTCGCCATCGCGAGCTCCCTGCCGGTCGAGCAGCGGGTCCCGCGGCGCGGGGACGCGACCAAGTACGCGCTGCGCCAGGCGATGCGCCAGATCGTGCCGCCGCGGATCATGAACCGGCGCAAGCTCGGCTTCCCCGTGCCGACGGCGGACTTCCTCGCCGGCCCGCTGCACGACTGGGCCCGCGGGATCGTCACCGAGAGCCAGACGCAGCAGTGGCTCGACCGCGACGTCGTCCTCGGCCTGCTCGACCGGCTCCGCGCCGAGGAGGTCCCGAGCAAGCGGGTCGCCCGTCAGCTGTGGTCGGTGCTGGTCTTCATGGTGTGGCACGGGATCTTCGTCGAGGACCGGATCGCCGTCGACGTCCCGGAGACGGTCTACCCGGTCAAGCTGTAGGCGCCCGGCCCCGGCCGGGCCGTGGACGCAGAACGGCGCCCGCCCCTGGGGGCGGGCGCCGTTCTGCGTCAGGCGGTGGAGCTCAGGAGAACGAGTCCCCGCAGGCGCAGGAGCCCTGCGCGTTCGGGTTGTCGATCGTGAAGCCCTGCTTCTCGATGGTGTCGACGAAGTCGATCACCGCGCCGCCCAGGTACGGGCCGCTCATCCGGTCCACGATGACCTCGACGCCACCGAACTCGTAGGTCTGGTCGCCGTCGAGGAACCGCTCGTCGAAGAAGAGCTGGTAGCGCAGGCCGGAGCAGCCACCGGGCTGGACGGCGATGCGCAGACGCAGGTCGTCACGGCCCTCCTGGTCCAGCAGCGCCTTGACCTTCGACGCCGCCGGGTCGCTGAGCAGCACGCCGGTGCTGCCGGCGGTCTGGGTGTCCTGCACCGTCATGTGTTGTCCTCCCACATCCGAGGGCGTCCGTTGCGGCACTCCCTGCAGCGGACCAACAGCGCCGGAGCCGACGCTGTTCCATGGCCGGGGACAACTGTACGGCGCGAGCGCGCGAGGACCAGTCCCCCGCGTGGACGCACGTAGACTCCCCGGTCGTGAAGCTCCGCCTGCCCGGGCGCCGGACCCCCGCCGCCGAGACCGCCCCGGACACCGCTGCCGGCCTGACGCCCCAGCTGGTGAAGGCCGGCGGCAAGGGCCGTCCGACCCCCCGGCGCTCCGAGGCGCAGGGCCGCCGTCCCGGCCCGCCCCTGCCGCCGCCGACCACGCGCAAGGAGGCCTACGCCCGCCAGCGCCAGCAGCAGGCGCAGCGCCGGGCCGACACCCGGGCGGGCATGGCGCGCGGCGACGACTCCTACCTCCCGGCGCGCGACCGCGGCCCGGTGCGCAAGCTCGTGCGCGACCTCGTCGACACCCGCCGCAACGCCGGCAGCTTCTTCCTGCCGGTGGCCGCGCTGGTCCTGGTCGGGTACTTCATCCCGAACCCGGCGGTGCAGAACTACACGGTCTTCGTCTGGTTCCTCTTCTTCCTGGTGATCATCGTCGACTCGGTGTTCCTGGGCCGGCGGATCTCCCGGACGGTGCGGCAGCGCTTCCCCGACCAGCCGCACCGGATGAAGTCGCTCACCTGGTACGGCGTCAGCCGGGCCACGATGATCCGCCGCTGGCGCTTCCCGAAGCCCGAGGTCCCGATGGGCGCCCAGGTCTGAGAGCGCCACACCCCCCTCGGCACTAGCGTCGGGGCACGTGGAGTACCGACGCCTCGGCCGTTCCGGCCTGACCATCTCCGAGATCGCCTACGGCAACTGGCTCACCCACGGTGGCCAGGTCGAGGAGGACGCCGCGCAGGCCTGCGTGCGCGCCGCCCTCGACGCCGGCATCACCACCTTCGACACCGCCGACGTCTACGCCGGCACCCGCGCCGAGTCGGTGCTCGGCCGGGCCCTGGCCGGCCAGCGCCGCGAGGGCCTGGAGATCTTCACCAAGGTCTACTGGCCCACCGGCCCCGGCCCGAACGACCGCGGCCTGGGCCGCAAGCACGTCAGCGAGAGCTGCGACGCCTCGCTGCGGCGGCTGCAGACCGACCACATCGACCTCTACCAGGCGCACCGCTACGACGCGACGGTGCCGTTGGAGGAGACGATGACCGCCTTCGCCGACCTCGTGCGGGCCGGCAAGGTGCTCTACGTCGGCGTCTCGGAGTGGCGGGCGGACGAGATCGCCGCCGGTGCCGCCCTCGCCCGCGAGCTCGGCATCCAGCTCATCAGCAACCAGCCGCAGTACTCGATGCTGTGGCGGGTCATCGAGGACGAGGTCGTCCCGACGTCGGAGCGCGAGGGCGTCTCGCAGATCGTCTGGTCGCCGCTGGCCCAGGGCGTGCTCACCGGCAAGTACCTCCCCGGCGAGCAGCCGCCGGCCGGCAGCCGTGCCACCGACCCGGAGGCCGGGCGCTTCATCCGCCGGTTCATGACCGACGACGTTCTGTCGCGCGTGCAGGACCTGCGGCCGGTCGCCGACGACCTCGGCCTGTCGATGGCGCAGCTGGCCGTCGCGTGGGTGCTGCGGAACGAGAACGTGGCCGCGGCGATCATCGGGGCCACCCGGCCCGAGCAGGTGCACGACAACGTGAAGGCCGCCGGCGTCCGCCTCGAGGACGACGTCATGGCGCGCATCGACGAGGTGCTCGGCGAGGTCGTCGAGCGCGACCCGGAGAAGACGGCCCGGGGCTGAACGTCCCCGGTCTGGACCTCGACCTCGAGTCGAGGTTCAGGCCGGGGCCAGGCCCATCGGGCCGTACGCCTTGGTGTCGCCGTCGAACAGGCTGACCTGGGCCACGCCGCGGGCCAGCAGGTCGCGCCAGTTCTCCCCCAGCCAGGACTCGGCGTCGCCCTGGTTGTCCGCCGGCGGGACCTCGACGCCGAGGGTGGCCGGGTCCAGCGTCGCGCCGTTCGGGTCCTCGAGCCGCCACGTCCAGGTCATGGCCGCGAGGGTAGTGACGGCGCCCTCCCCGCGTCCCGTGGTCCTCGCCGTGTCCGGGGTGTGACCACCGGCCGGGTTATGCGGGCGATCATCGGGGGCACAGGAGGTCATCGACCGCCCCGATCGCTCGGAGGACCGATGACCGTGCCCCAGACGGGGGGCGCCTCCCGCGCCACCCCACCGCCCCCGACCACCGAGGACTCCTCGACCGGTCAGCTGATCAGCCAGCTGACCGAGCAGGTCTCCCGCCTGGTGCGGGACGAGGCCCGCCTCGCCCAGGCCGAGATGACCCAGAAGGCCAAGCGCCTCGGCGTCGGTGCCGGCCTGTTCGGCGGCGCCGGCCTGTTCGGCTTCCTCGGGCTGTGCGTGCTGGTCGCCACCGCCGTCCTCGCGCTCGACGTCGTCCTGCCGGCCTGGCTGGCCGCGCTGATCGTGGCGGTCGTGCTGTTCGCCGTCGCCGGGGTCCTCGCCCTGGTCGGCAAGAAGGACGTGCAGAAGGGGTCGCCGCCGGTGCCCACCGAGGCGATCGCCAGCACGAAGGCCGACATCGCGACCGTGAAGGAGAACGCGCGCCGATGAGTACCCCCTCCGGGAGCTCCCGTCCCGACGACGCCGCACGCACCGACGCGGCGTCCGGCGAGACCAACGGCCCCACCGACCCCGACGCCATCAAGGCCGAGATCGAGGCGACCCGCGAGCAGTTGGGCCGCACCGTCGACGAGCTGAGCCACCGACTCGACGTCCCGGCCCGGGCCAAGGAAGGCGCGGCCCGCGCCAAGGACACCGCGGTGGAGACCTACCGGGAGAGCCCGCCGGCCGTCGTCGGCGCGGGTGCCGGGCTGGTCGGGCTGATCGGCCTCGTGGTGTGGCGGCGGCGCCGCAAGCGCCGCCGGGCCGCTGCCACCGCCACCGCCGCCGGGAGCAACGCCGCACTGGCCCAGGCACGTGCGGAGGCCCGCGTCGCCCGCAAGAAGGCGGCACGCGAGGCGGCCCGGGCACGCAAGGCGGTGGCGCGGAACGCCCAGCGGAGCAGGAAGCGGACGCGCAAGGCCACGAGGAAGGTGCGGAAGTGAGCGGCAGCAAGGGCGCCAAGCTGGTCTACCGCCCGGTCGGACTGATCGGCGGCGTCCTCGCCGGTGTCGTCTCCGGCGCGATCTTCAAGCAGGTCTGGAAGCGGGTCTCCGGGGAGGACGACGCCCCGGACGCCCTGCAGAGCGAGTACGGCATGCGCGAGGTGGTCCTCGCCGCGGCGATCCAGGGCGCGCTCTTCGCCGCGACGAAGGCGGCCATCGACCGGGCGGGGGCCCGGGGGTTCACCAAGCTCACCGGCAGCTGGCCGGGCGACTGACGCGACCGCGACGGGACAGAGGGGGCCGGGCATGGCAGGGACCAGGCAGCGCGACAGCGCCGTCGACCGGATCCGGGAACGGGTCGAGGAGAAGGCCGCCCGGCGGGCCGCCGCCCGGGAGGCGGCCGAGCGGGCCGAGCGCGGGGAGCGGACAGCCGACCCCGGCAGGGTCCCGCCCGGCGGCCCGAGTCACGCGGATCTGCCCGGCGTCCACGCGGAGGCGCCCACACAGATCCCGGCGCGGGGCTGGAAGCAGATCGTCAAGCGCGCGTGGGCCGAGAACAACGCCGACAACATGCCGATCATCGCCGGCGGCGTCGCGTTCTTCGCCTTCCTCGCGATCTTCCCGGCGCTGATCGCGACGATCTCGATCTACGGCCTCGTCGCCTCCCCGGAGACGGTCGAGCGCCAGATCACCGAGCTCTCCGCGCAGCTGCCCGAGAGCGCGGCCAGCCTCATCGGCGACCAGCTGACCTCCATCACACAGAACAGCGGCGGGGCGCTGTCGATCTCGCTGGCGATCTCCGTGCTCGGCGCGCTGTGGTCGGCCTCCGGCGGCACCGGCAACCTCCTCACGGCGGTCAACATCGCCTACGACGAGGTCGAGACCCGCTCGTTCGTCAAGCGGAAGGCGCTGGCCCTCGGGTTGACGCTCGGCGCGATCCTGTTCGTGCTCGTGACCTTCGCCCTGGTCGCGGTCGTGCCGGCGGTGCTCGACATGCTGCCGCTGGGCGTGGTCGGCAGCGTCCTGGCGCAGGTGCTGCGGTGGGTGCTGCTGCTCGGCGTCTTCGCCGGGTCGCTGGCCGTCCTCTACCGGGTCGCCCCCGACCGCGACGCCCCGCAGCTGAAATGGGTGAGCCTGGGCGCGATCTTCGTCACCGTCATCTGGGCGCTGGTCAGCCTCGGTTTCAGTTTCTACGTCAACAACTTCGGGTCCTACGACAAGACCTACGGGACCATCGCCGGCGTCATCGTCCTGATGCTGTGGCTGTACCTGACCTGCTACCTGGTGCTGCTCGGCGCGGAGATCAACTCCGAGTCCGAGCACCAGACGGCCGAGGACACCACCGAGGGGCCTCCGGTCCCGATGGGTGAGCGCAACGCCACCATGGCCGACGAGCTGCCCGACCCGCCGGAGCCGACCAAGGAGTCGCACCCCAAGCAGTAGCAGGACCCTGCCTCAGCGCACGTGCGAGGGCACGAACGGCGGCTCGACCACCTCGACCGGCTGGGGACGGCCCCGGACGTCGACGGCGAGCTCGCCGCCCTCCGCGACACCGGCACCGGTGTCGAGCAGGGCCAGCGCGATGCCGGTGCGCAGGGTCGGCGAGAAGGTGCCGCTGGTGACCTCGCCGACCCGCGCGCCGTTCCCGTCGAGCACGGCCATCCCGGGGCGCGGGATGCCCCGGCCCGGTGCCCGCAGACCCCACAGCAGCCGCGACGGGCCGGCCTGCTTCTCCGCCAGCAGTGCCTCGCGTCCCCAGAACGCGGGCTTGCGCCAGCCGACCGCCCAGCCGCTGCGCGCCTGGTTCGGCGTGATGTGCCGGGACAGCTCGTGACCGTGCAGCGGGTAGCCCATCTCGGTGCGCAGGGTGTCGCGCGCGCCCAACCCGCAGGGCCGGATGCCCTCGGCGGCACCGGCCTCGAGCAGCCGGTCCCACAGCGCACCGGCCTCGTCGGCGGCGACGAGGAGCTCGTAGCCGTGCTCGCCGGTGTAGCCGGTGCGGCAGACGGTGATCTCCCGCCGCTCCCCGCCCGCGAAGGCCATGTAGGCCAGGTCGGCGGCCAGCCCCGCGGCCTCCAGGACGGCGGCCGAGCACGGCCCCTGCACGGCGAGGACGGCCACCTCCTCGTGCCGGTCGGTCACCGTGACCCCCGCCGGCGCCGCGGCGGCCAGCCGGGCGAGGACCTCCGCCGCGTTGGCCGCGTTCGGCACCAGCAGCACGTCGTCGGGACCGTGCAGGTAGACGATCAGGTCGTCGACCACACCGCCGGCGTCGTCCTCGTCGTCAGGGACGCAGCACAGCGTGTACTGCGCCTGGCCGGGACCGATCCGGCCCAGGTCGTTGGTGAGGCAGGCGTCGACCAGGGCCGCGGCCCCGGAGCCGCGCACGGTGCCGGTGCCCAGGTGCGACACGTCGAACAGGCCGGCCGCCTCGCGCACGGCGGCGTGCTCGGCGAGCACCCCGCCGCCGGCGTACTCGATCGGCATCGACCAGCCACCGAAGTCGGCCAGCTTGGCGCCGGCCGCGACGTGGCGGTCGTGCAGGGGCGAGGTCCGCGCGGTCACACGGGGCACCGTAGCGACGGCGGCCCCCGACCCTTCGCCGTCCTCACTACCGTCCGGAACCGGACACCTAGGATCGAGCGGTGCCGCCGACGATCACCGCCACCGACCGCCCGCTCGAGAAGACGCCCGCCGACGCCGTCGTCGTCGGGATCGGGAAGGGTGCCTCCGGCCCGCTGCTCACACCAGGTGCGGAGGCCGTGGACCGGCTGCTCGGCGGCCGGCTGCTCCCCGCGCTGGCCGACCTCGGCGCGCGCGGCGGCCAGGACGAGGTCACCCGGGTGGCCACCCTCGGCCAGGGACCGTTCCCCGTGGTCGCCGCCGTCGGGCTCGGCGCTCCCGAGGCCACCGGCGGGTACTCCCCCGAGACGGTCCGCCGCGCCGCGGGAGCTGCCAGCCGCGCGCTGACCGGCCGGACCTCGGTGGTGACGCTGCTCGCCGCCGTCGGCGGGACGCCGGACGCCGAGCGGCTGCACGCCGTCGGCGAGGGCGCGCTGCTCGGCGCCTACGAGTTCACCGAGTACAAGTCCGACCTGCCGGCGGACCGGCCCGCGCCGCCGCGCGAGTTCACCGTCGTCGTCCCCGACGCCGGTGCGGCCAAGGCGCCGCTGGCGCGGGTCCGTGCCGTCGTCGACGCCGTCACGCTGGTGCGCGACCTGGTCAACACCCCTCCCAACGACCTCCACCCCGCCGAGCTGACCGCCCGCGGGGCGGCCGCCGGCAAGGCGGCCGGCCTGTCGGTCGAGGTGCTCGACGAGGACGACCTCGTGGCCGGCGGCTACGGCGGCATCCTGGCCGTCGGCAGCGGCTCGGCCCGCGGCCCGCGCCTGCTGCGGCTGAGCTACAGCGGCAAGAAGGCGCAGAAGAAGGTCGCCCTCGTCGGCAAGGGCATCACCTTCGACAGCGGCGGCCTGTCGATCAAGCCGGCCGCGAACATGCACCACATGACCAGCGACATGGCCGGCGCCGCCGCCGTGATCGCCACCGCGTGCCTGGTCGCCCGGCTCGGCCTGCCCGTCGAGGTGACCGCCACCGTGCCGATCGCGGAGAACCTGCCCAGCGGCACCGCCTACCGGCCGGCCGACGTGGTGACCTTCCGCAACGGCAAGAAGGCCGAGATCACCAACACCGACGCCGAGGGCCGCGTGGTCCTGGCCGACGCCATCGCCCGGGCGGCCGAGGACTCCCCCGACCTCCTGCTCGAGACCTCGACGCTCACCGGTGCGCAGCTGGTCGCGCTGGGGTCGCGCACCGCCGGCGTCATGGGCAGCGACGACCTGCGCGACGCCGTCGTCGCGGCCAGCCGTCGCAGCGGCGAGCCGATGTGGCCGATGCCCATGCCCGAGGAGCTGCGGCGCGGCATCGACTCCCCCGTCGCTGACTTCGTCAACGCCAACGCCGACCGCATGGGCGGGATGCTCGTCGGGGCGCACTTCCTCGCCGAGTTCGTGCCCGCCGGTCTGCCGTGGGCGCACGTCGACATCGCCGGCCCGAGCTACAACACCGGCGCACCCTGGGGCTACACGCCCAAGGGCGGCACCGGGGTGCCGGTCCGGACTCTGCTGGCGACCATCGAGGACCTGCTCGCCCGCTGACCGCCGTGCGCGGCCGGGACGCCCGGTCGCGCACGGCGCACAGCCGCCCTCGGCTCCCCCTGCTCCGCGGAGTGGCAGGATGGACGAGGACCATCCCCCACCCGTTCGGGTGGGGCAGGCCGAGAGCATCGAGGAGCACGTCGTGAGCGCACCCACCACCCCCGCCGACCTGGTCATCCTCGGTGGTGGCTCGGGTGGCTATGCCGCCGCGCTGCGGGCCGCCGAGCTCGGGTTGTCGGTCGTCCTGATCGAGAAGGACAAGGTCGGCGGCACCTGCCTGCACCGCGGGTGCATCCCGACCAAGGCCCTGCTGCACAGCGGTGAGATCGCCGACCAGGCCCGCGAGGGCGAGCAGTTCGGCGTCAAGACCTCGCTGGCCGGCATCGACATGGACGGCGTCAACGCCTACAAGGACGGCGTCGTCTCGCGGCTGTACAAGGGCCTGCAGGGCCTGATCAAGAGCCGTAAGATCAACTACATCGAGGGCGAGGGCCGGCTGGTCTCCCCCACGACGGTGTCGGTGAACGGCCAGACCTACGAGGGCCGCCACGTCCTGCTGGCCACCGGCTCCTACTCCCGCAGCATCCCGGGCGTCGAGCTCGACGGCGTCCGCGTCATCGACAGCGAGCAGGCGCTGCAGCTCGACCGCGTGCCGACGTCGGCGATCATCCTGGGCGGCGGCGTGATCGGCTGCGAGTTCGCCAGCGCCTGGAAGTCCTTCGGCGTCGACGTCACGATCATCGAGGGCCTCAAGCACCTCGTGCCGCTCGAGGACGAGAGCTCCTCCAAGCTCCTGGAGCGGGCGTTCCGCCGCCGGAAGATCAACTTCGAGCTGGGCAACCTGGTGTCCTCCGTCGAGCACACCGAGAACGGCGTCAAGGTCAGCCTGCAGAACGGCAAGGACTTCGAGGCCGAGATCGTCCTGGTCGCCGTCGGCCGCGGCCCGGTCAGCCAGGGCCTCGGCTACGAGGAGGCCGGGGTCACGATGGACCGCGGCTACGTGCTCGTCGACGAGTACTGCCAGACCAACGTCCCGACCATCTCCGCCGTCGGCGACCTCATCCCCACCCTCCAGCTCGCGCACGTCGGGTTCGGCGAGGGCATCCTCGTCGCCGAGCGCCTGGCCGGTCTCCCCGTCGTCCCGATCGACTACGCCGGCGTCCCCCGGGTCACCTACTCCGAGCCCGAGGTCGCCTCCGTCGGTCTCACCGAGGTCCAGGCCCGCGAGAAGTACGGCGAGGTGGAGACCCTCGTGTACGACCTGGGCGGCAACGGCCGCAGCCAGATCCTCAAGACGCAGGGCGCGGTCAAGCTGATCCGCCAGAAGGACGGCCCGGTCGTCGGCGTGCACATGGTCGGCAGCCGGGTCGGCGAGCTCGTCGCCGAGGCGCAGCTGATCTTCAACTGGGAGGCGCTGCCCGACGAGGTCGCCGCCCTGATCCACCCGCACCCCACGCAGAGCGAGGCGATCGGCGAGGCCCACCTGGCCCTGGCCGGCAAGCCGCTGCACGCCCACAGCTGACCCCGCCCGGTCCGCTCTCCCCCACCCGCGCCGCCACGAAGGAGCCCTGCCCCGATGCCGACCTCCGTCACCATGCCCGCCCTGGGCGAGAGCGTCACCGAGGGCACGGTCACCCGATGGTTGAAGCAGGAGGGTGAGCAGGTCGAGGTCGACGAGCCGCTGCTCGAGGTCTCGACCGACAAGGTCGACACCGAGATCCCCTCGCCCGCCGCGGGCGTGCTCACCAAGATCCTCGTGTCCGAGGACGAGACCGTCGAAGTCGGCGCCGAGCTTGCGGTGATCGGCGGGGACGGCGACGGTGGGGACGCGGGCACGCCCGCGTCGGCCGACGACGCCACCACCCCGCAGACCCCGGTCGACCAGGTGGAGGACGCCGGCCCCGGTCCGTCCGAGGAGCCGACGCCCGCGCCCGCCGCCGAGGCCCCCGCATCCGACGGCCAGAGCGACCAGGGCGGCGACCAGGGCGGCGGTCAGGGTGGCGGCGAGGGGACGCCGGTGACCATGCCGGCGCTCGGCGAGAGCGTCACCGAGGGCACCGTCACCCGCTGGCTCAAGGCGGTCGGCGACGAGGTCACCGCGGACGAGCCGCTGCTCGAGGTCTCGACCGACAAGGTCGACACCGAGATCCCGGCACCGGTGTCGGGGACGCTCCTGTCGATCAGCGTCAACGAGGACGAGACGGTCGAGGTCGGCGCGCAGCTGGCCGTGATCGGCTCCGGCGCGGCCGGTGGCGGGGCTCCCGCTGCGGCCGCTCCGGCGCCCGCCCCGCAGGAGGCCCCCGCTCCCGAGCCGGCGCCCGCTCCGGCTCCGGCGCCGCGCCAGGAGCAGCAGCCCGCGTCGCAGCCGCCGGGCGCCCCGCCGTCGGTGCCCGCCGGCGCCGACTACGGGTCCGGTGAGGCCGAGACCGTCCGGGCGCAGCAGAGCAACCAGCCCTCGCAGCCCTCGCGGGCGGAGGCACCGGCCCAGGCACCGGCCCAGGCGCCGGCACCGGCTCCGGCGCCGAGCGCCTCCCCGGCCGACGGTTCCGGCACCTACGTGACGCCGCTGGTGCGCCGCCTGGCCACCGAGCACGGCGTGGACCTGTCCAGCGTCACCGGCACCGGGGTCGGCGGGCGGATCCGCAAGCAGGACGTCCTCGCCGCCGCCGAGTCCGCCGCTCCGGCTGCCGCTCCGGCTCCGGCCGCCGCTCCCGCCCCCGCGGCCACCGCCGGCCGTCCCACGACGCCGTCCCCGGCGGCCCAGGCCGACACCTCGCTGCGCGGGCGCACGGAGAAGATGTCCCGGCTGCGCGGGGTCATCGCCCGGCGGATGGTCGAGTCCCTGGCGATCAGTGCGCAGCTGACCACCGTGGTCGAGGTCGACGTCACCCGCATCGCCAAGCTGCGCGACCGGGCCAAGCGGGACTTCGAGGCCCGCGAGGGCGTGAAGCTGTCCTTCCTGCCGTTCTTCGCGAAGGCGGCCGTCGAGGCGCTCAAGGCCCACCCGGCCGTGAACTCCTCGGTGGACATGGAGGCAGGCACGGTCGCCTACCACGACGCGGAGAACCTCGGCGTCGCCGTCGACACCGAGCGCGGCCTGCTCGTACCGGTCATCCGCGGCGCCGGCGACCTGAGCATCGGCGGGCTCGCCCGCAAGATCTCCGACCTGGCGGAGCGGACCCGGCTCAACAAGGTCACGCCGGACGAGCTCGGTGGCGGCACCTTCACGCTCACCAACACCGGCAGCCGCGGCGCGCTGTTCGACACGCCGATCATCAACCAGCCGCAGGTGGCGATCCTGGGCACCGGCACCGTGGTCAAGCGGCCGGTCGTCGTCCAGGACCCCGACCTCGGCGAGGTCATCGCGGTGCGGTCGATGATCTACCTGGCCCTCACCTACGACCACCGGATCGTCGACGGCGCCGACGCCGCGCGCTTCCTCGGCACCGTGAAGGAGCGGCTCGAGGCCGGGCAGTTCGAGGGCGAGCTCGGGCTGGGCTGACGTCCCCCGGTCGGGCCCCGGCGCGTGCGCCGGGGCCCGACGTCGTAGTGGGCAGGGGACGAGGAGGGTCATGAAGATCGCGGTCACGGGGGCCTCCGGCCTCATCGGGTCGACGCTGGTCCCGGCACTGCGCGCCGACGGGCACGAGGTGGTCCGGCTGGTGCGCCGCACGCCGCGCACGGCCGACGAGGACCGCTGGGACCCGCAGCACCGGCGGATCGACCCGACGCTGCTGCTCGACGTCGACGCGGTGGTGAACCTCGCCGGCACGCCGATCCGGCCGCGGCCCTTCACGGAGGGCTACCGGCGGGACCTGCTGACCAGCCGGCTCGACAGCACCACGACCATCAGCGAGGCCCTGGCCGCCGCGGCCGCGGTCGACCCCAGGCGCCGGCGGGTGCTGGTCTCGGCATCGGCGGTCGGCTACTACGGCGACACCGGCGACCGGGTCGTGGAGGAGGACGCCCCGCCCGGGGAGGACTTCCTCGCCCGGGTCTGCGTGCAGTGGGAGGAGGCCACCCGGCCCGCCTCCGACGCCGGGGTCCGGGTGGTCACCGTGCGGACCGGCCTGGTCATCGGGCGGGGCGCCATGCTGGTGCAGATCCTCGGCACGATCTTCCGGTTCGGCCTCGGCGGCCGCATGGGGTCGGGCCGGCAGTTCTGGCCCTGGGTGAGCCTGGCCGACGAGATCAGCGCCCTGCAGTTCCTGCTGACCGCCGACGACGTGTCCGGCCCGGTGAACCTCACCGGCCCCGAGCCGGTGCGCAACAGCGAGTTCGTGCGCGAGCTCGCCCGCGCCGTCCGGCGGCCGGCGGTGCTGCCGGTGCCCGCTCCGGCCATCCGGCTGGCCCTCGGCGAGTTCGGGCGCTCCAGCGTCCTGGCCGGGCAGCGGGCCGTGCCCGCGCGGCTGCAGGCCGCCGGCTACGAGTTCCGTCACGGGGACCTGCCCTCCGCCCTGCGGGAAGCGCTGGGCCGCCGCTGACGGCACCGCGGGTCTCACGCCAGCCGTCCCGCGGTCCCGATCCGCCAGCCTCCGGGCCCGGGCACCAGCACCATCGCCACCGCGACCTCTCCTCGGCCGGGCTCGGTGCGCAGCGGCGTGCCGTCCGGAGCCGCCGCGGACACGACCGCGCACTCCGGCCGGCTGTCGACCAGCTGCACCTGCACCGTCCCGTCGCCGGCCGGACCGGCGGCCACCGACACTGCCGACACCGACGGGGCGAAGCCGCGCAGCACCTCACCGGCCGCGGTGAGCGCCTGCAGGTAGGCGCGGTCGGCGACCAGCAGTGGGCTGTCGGCCGTGTAGACCTCCCCGAGCAGCGCCACGTCACCCGTGGTGAAGGCCCGGGCCCGGCGCGCGTAGAGCTCCGTGAGGACGGCGGTCCAGTCGACGGCATCGGCCTCGGCCGGTGGCGCGGGAGCCGGGGTCGGCGCCGGGCCCGGGGCCGAGGTGGGGGTCGGGGCCGGTGTCGGGGTCGGGGCAGTCGGTGCGGGGGGCGTCAGGGCCTCGGTCGCAGCGGCGCTGCCCGTCGCCGCGGGGACCGCTCCTCCACCCGGCCCCGACCGCGTCAGCGCCAGCCCGAGTGCGATCGCGCCGAGCACCAGGGCCGCGACGGCGATCCCGGCGGCGGCCCGCCGCGCCAGGAACCCGGCCCACGCCCAGGACCGGCCGGACCGGACGTGCACCTCCGGTGGCGCCTCGCGGCGGTGCCGTGCGGGCACCTGGTGGGTGAGCTCGGTCCGGTGCCCACGGCCGGTCCCGGCGAGTTCGGCATCCGGGATCCCCGGGGTGGGCAGCCGCACGGGTTCCGGCCGGCAGGCGTGCCGCAGGTCCAGCGCGAACGCCGCGGCCGACCCCCGGGCGTGCGGATCGGCCGCCAGGCCGCGGGCGACCACGTCGAGCAGCGCCGGTGGCGCGCCGGGCGCGAGCCCGGCGAGGTCGGGCAGCTCCCCGGTGGCGGCGACGGCGAGGGTGTCGGCGGGCGAGGCGGCGTTCCACGGCGGGACGCCGGTGAGCGCGTGGAAGGCGGCCGCGGCGACGCCGAAGACGTCGGAGGCCGGCCCCGGCGCACCGCCGCGCGCGACGGCGGGGTCGACGTAGGCGGGCGTCACCTCGCCGTCGGCGTCCTCCCCCAGCACCCGGGCGACGCCGAGGTCGGTGAGCACCGGGCGCCCCTCGGCGGTGAAGACGACGTTGCCCGGGGACAGGTCGCCGTGGACGACGCCCTGCTCGTGCGCGCACGCCAGCGCCGCGGCCACCGGGGCCAGCGCGGTCACCACCTCGCCGGGACGCAGCCGCCCACGCCGGGCCAGCAACGCGGCCAGGCTGCCGCCCTCGAGCAGGTCGAGCACCAGGGCGACCCGGGCCGGACCGCCACGCCGCGGCTGGTGGACCACCTCGTGCAGCCGGACCAGGTGCGGGTGGTCGAGGGCGCCGAGGAGCGCCGCCTCGCGCGCCTGGCGTTCGCCGTCGCCGGCGACGAGCAACTTGACGGCCACCGGCGCGCCGCCGTCCCGCGGGCGGGCCCGCCAGACCTCCCCGGACCCGCCGCGGCCGAGCAGCCGCTCGAGCCGGTAGCCGGGCACGACGGGCGGCACCGGCGCGGCACCTGCACCGGCACCGGGCGGGGCGTCTGCGGGCGCGTCGTTGGGCTCGGGAGAGGCGGGCACGGCGGGGACCGTATGCCGCCGGGCGCCGCTGGCGTGCCGTCCGTCCACAGGCGCGGGAGGCGTCCACAGGCGCGGTCCCGGACGGGTGCGCCCGCCCGGCTGCGCCTAGGTTCGGAGCATGCCGCTCCCCGCCCGTGCCGAGGTCGTCGTCGTGGGCGCGGGGCTGGCCGGGCTCTCGGTGGCGACCCGGCTGGCAGCCGCCGGCTGCGACGTGCACGTCCTGGAGGCCTCCACGCACGCGGGTGGCCGGCTGGCCACCGAGCAGGTCGACGGCTTCGTGGTCGACCGGGGCTTCCAGGTGTTCAACACCGGCTACCCCCGCGCCGCCGACCTCGACCTGCCCGCCCTCGACCTCGGGTTCTTCACGCCGGGAGCCGTGGTGCGGGTCGGGGACCGGGCGCACCGGGTGGCCGACCCCCGCCGCCGGCCGTCGGCGCTGGTGGACACCCTGCGCGCGCCGCTCGGCTCCCTGCCGCACAAGGTGGCCATCGCCGCCTTCTCCGCGCGGGCCGGGTACTGGCCGGTCTCCCGCCTGCTCGCCGCCCGCGAGACCTCGGCCGCCGCCCACCTGGAGCAGGCGGGGGTCGGGGAGGTGGCGCTCGAGCGCTTCTTCGGCCCGTTCCTCGCCGGGGTGCTCCTCGAGGACCGGCTCGAGACCTCCAGCCGCTACCTCGACCTGCTCTGGCGCAGCTTCGCCCGCGGCGGGACGGCCCTGCCGGCGCGGGGCATCCAGGCGATCGGCGAGCAGCTGGCCGCCCGGGTCGGCGAGGGCCGCGTCCACCACCGCGTGCGCGTCACCGCCGTCTCCGGGACCTCGGTCGACAGCGGCACCGGCCGGGTGCGCGCGGACGCCGTCGTCGTGGCCACCGACCCGGGCACCGCCGCCGACCTCGTCCCGGCCGTCGAGGCCGCCGCTCCCCGGCAGGTGACGACGCACTACCACGTGCTGCCGGCCTCGCCCTGGACCGAGCCGCTCATCGTGCTCGGGACGCCCGAGGGCCGCCTGGTCAACAGCGTCGTGCTCAGCGACGCGCAGCCCGCCTACTCCCCCGACGGACGCGCCCTGCTGGCCAGCAACACCCTCGCCCCGACGCGGGAGGCCGAGGTGCGCGAGGAGGTGGCCCGGCTGCACGACGTCGCCACGGGCGACCTCGAGCACCTGACCACGGTGACGGTGACCGGCGCGCAGCCGGCCGCGCTCCCCCCGCTGCGGCACCGCCGTGCGGTGGACCTCGGCGGCGGCCTCTACGTCTGCGGCGACCACCGGGACACCCCGTCGATCCAGGGGGCCATGGCCAGCGGCCGGCGCACCGCCGCGGCCGTGCTGCGCGCGCTGCGGTCCACTCCGGCGCCCGGCGGCCGGGCGGCCGCCGGGCCGGGAGCCGCCTGATGCCCGCGGCGTCGCCGACCATCCTGGCCACCAGCATCGGCTTCGACTCCCGCGGCCGCGGTCCCCACGACTGGGCGCCGGGCCCGGTGTTCGACCTGGCCGTCGAGCTGGCCGGGGCGCCGGAGCGGCCGCGGCTGTGCCACCTCGGTACCGCGACCGGTGACGACCCGGTCCGCATCGCCGGCGTCTACGGCGCGTTCGCCGGCAGCCGGGTGCAGGTCAGCCACCTGAGCCTGTTCCCGATGCCGACCGTCCCCGACGTGCGGGCCCACCTGCTCGCGCAGGACGTCGTCTGGGTCGGCGGCGGGAGCGTCGCCAACCTGCTGGCCGTCTGGCGCGTGCACGGCCTGGACGAGGTGCTCGCCGAGTGCTGGCGCGCCGGGGTGGTGCTCGGCGGGGTGTCCGCGGGGTCGCTGTGCTGGCACGTCGGCGGCACCACCGACTCCTTCGGCCCCGACCTGCGGCCGGTGACCAACGGCCTGGGGCTGATCCCGACGTCGAACGGCGTGCACTACGACTCCGAGCGGGAGCGGCGGCCGCTGTACCACCGGCTGGTCGCCGACGGCACGCTCCCGGCAGGGCACGCCACCGACGACGGCGTGGGCCTCCTCTACCGCGGCACCGCGCTGGTCGAGGCCGTCGCCGACCGGCCGGGCGCGGCCGCCTACCGGGTCGAACGCGGCCCCGACGGCACCGCCGTCGAGACCCGCATCGAGCCGCGGCGGCTCCGCTGAGGACCGGCCTAGGCTGGGCACCGTGACCGAGTTGCGCGTCGTCCGGGCCGGCACCGTCCCCTACGAGGAGGCGTGGGCGCGCCAGCGCGAGGTCCACGCCGCCCGGGTCGCCGGAGAGGGGCCGGACACGCTGCTGCTGCTCGAGCACCCGTCGGTCTACACCGCCGGCCGGCGCACCGAGCCGCACGAGCGCCCGTTCGACGGCACGCCGGTCGTCGACGTCGACCGCGGCGGCAAGATCACCTGGCACGGTCCCGGCCAGCTGGTCGGCTACCCGATCATCGCGCTGCCCGACCCGGTCGACGTCGTGGCGCACGTGCGCCGGCTCGAGGACGCGCTCATGCAGGTCTGCGGCTCCCTCGGTGTCGAGACGCAGCGCGTCGACGGCCGCAGCGGCGTCTGGCTGCCCGCCGACGCTCCCGGACCGGACAGCCGGTCCCGGCTAGAACGCAAGATCGCCGCGATCGGCGTGCGGGTCGCCCGCGGAGTGACCATGCACGGCTTCGCGCTCAACTGCGACCCCGACCTGGGCGCGTTCGGCGCGATCGTCCCGTGCGGCATCGCCGACGCCGGCGTCACCTCGCTCTCCGCCGAGCTGGGCCGCGACGTCCCCGTCGCCGAGGTGATCGACGCGGTCGAGGCCGCGATGCGGCGGGTCCTCACGATGGCGCCGGCCGTCTGACCGGTCGGTGGCCGACCTCCCGCGCAGCACCTACGTCAGCCTGACCACCTTCCGCCGCACCGGGCAGCCGGTGCCCACGCCGGTGTGGGCCGCGCCCGACGGCGAGGACCTGGTGGTGTGGACCCGAGCGGACTCCGACAAGGTCAAGCGGCTGCGGCACACCGCCCGGGTCACCGTGGCGCCGTGCGACATGCGGGGCCGGGTGCGCGGTCCCGCCGTCGAGGCGACCGCCGACTTCGTCGACCACGCCGACTGGCCGCAGGCGCTCGCCGCGCTCCGCCGGACCTACGGCTTCCGCTTCCAGGCCGAGTACGTCACCTCGCGGCTGTGGACCCGGTTCACGAAGCCGGGCACCGAGCGCCACGAGCTCCTGCGCATAAGCCCCTCCTGACCCCCGGGTCGGGAGGGGGGTGCCTCACGAGACGACGAAGTTGACCAGCCGGCCGGGCACCGCGATGACGCGCCGCACGGTCTTGCCGGCCAGCTGCGCGGCGACCTTGTCCTCGTCGCGCGCCGCCGCCTCGAGGGCGTCGGCGTCGGCGTCGGCCGGCACGGTGACCTGCGCGCGCACCTTGCCGTTGACCTGCACGGCGACCTGCACGGTGTCCTCGACCAGCCAGCGCTCGTCGGCCACCGGGAACGGCGCCCACGCCACCGACTCGCCGTGCCCCAGCCGCGCCCACAGCTCCTCGGCCAGGTGCGGGGCCAGCGGCGCCACCAGCAGCACCAGCGGCTCGGCCACCGACCGCGGGACGGGGACGTCGGCACCGTGGGCAGCGGTCAGCACGTTGGTCAGCTCGGCGATCCGGGCGATCGCGACGTTGAACCGCAGCGTCGTCATGCCGTCGCGCACGCCGGCGATCGCCTTGTGCAGCGCCCGCAGCACGTCCTCGCCCGGGGCCTCGTCGGAGACCCGGACCGCGCCGGTCCCCTCGTCGACGACGACCCGCCAGATCCGCTGCAGCAGCCGCTGCGAGCCGACCACGGCCTTGGTGTCCCACGGCCGCGACTGCTCCAGCGGACCGGTCGACATCTCGTAGACGCGGAACGTGTCGGCCCCGTAGGCGCCGATCATCTCGTCGGGCGTGACCATGTTCTTCAGGGACTTGCCGATCTTCCCGTACTCCCGGTTGACCGGCTTGCCCTCGAACAGGAACTGCCCGCCCTCCTCCACCACCTCGGCGGCGGGCACGTAGAAGCCGCGCTCGTCGGTGTAGGCGTAGGCCGAGATGTACCCCTGGTTCACCAGCCGCCGGAACGGCTCCTCGCTGGACACGTAGCCCAGGTCGTGCAGCACCTTGTGCCAGAAGCGCGCGTAGAGCAGGTGCAGGACGGCGTGCTCCATGCCGCCGACGTAGAGGTCCACGCCGCCGACGTCGCCCGAAGTGCGCGGCCCCAGCCAGTAGCGCTCCAGCTCCGGGTCGACCATCTGCGCGTCGTCGCCCGGGTCCAGGTAGCGCAGGTAGTACCAGCACGAGCCGGCCCAGTTGGGCATCGTGTTGGTCTCGCGGCGGTAGGGCTTGGGCCCGTCGCCCAGGTCGAGCTCGACGGTCGTCCACTCGCTCACCCGCGACAGCGGCGGCTCGGGCACGGACGTGGCGTCGTCGTCGGCGAAGGTCTTCGGCGAGTAGTCGTCGACGTCGGGCAGCAGCACCGGCAGCAGCGACTCGGGCACCGCACGCGGCAGGCCGTCGGCGTCGTAGACGACCGGGAACGGCTCGCCCCAGTAGCGCTGACGGCTGAACAGCCAGTCGCGCAGCTTGTAGGTGGTCGTTGCCTCGCCGTGCCCGGAGGCGACCAGCCAGTCGGTCATCGCCGCGATGGCATCGGCCTTGTCGGTCAGCCCGTCCAGCGACACCTGCTCGTTCGACGAGTTGATCATTGGGCCGCTGCCGGTGTACGCGCCGCCGTCGAAGTCGGCCGGCGGCTGCACCGTGCGCACCACCGGCAGGCCGAACGCCTGCGCGAACTCCCAGTCGCGGGTGTCCTCGCCGGGGACGGCCATGATCGCGCCGGTGCCGTAGCCGGTCAGGACGTAGTCGGCGATGAACACCGGCAGCTCCCGGCCGGTGACCGGGTTGACGGCGGTCGCGCCCAGCCAGACGCCGGTCTTCTCCCGGCTCTCGTTCTGCCGGTCGAGCTCCGAGCGCCGCGACGCCTGCCGCTGGTAGGCCTCGACCGCCTCGCGCGGGGTCGCCGCGCCGGCGGTCCACCGCGGGTCGGTGCCGTCGGGCCACGCGTCCGCGGTCAGCTCCGCCACCATCGGGTGCTCGGGCGCCAGCACCATGTACGTGGCGCCGAACAGCGTGTCGGGGCGGGTGGTGAAGACCTCGATCGCCGAGTCGCCGGCCGCGAAGCGGATCCGGGCACCGGTCGAGCGGCCGATCCAGTTGCGCTGCATCTGCTTGACCGAGTCCGACCAGTCCAGCCGGTCGAGGTCGGCCAGCAGCCGCTCGGCGTAGGCGGTGATCCGCATCATCCACTGGGTCAGCGGGCGCCGGAACACCGGGAAGTTGCCGCGCTCGGAGCGCCCGTCGGGGGTGACCTCCTCGTTGGAGAGCACCGTGCCCAGGCCCGGGCACCAGTTGACCGGCGCCTCGTGCAGGTAGGCCAGCCGGTGGGCGTCGACGACCTTCCGCTTGTCGACGTCGGACAGCTCCGCCCACGGCCGCCCCGACGGGTCGGTGCCGGGCGCGGGCTCGCGCGTGCCGGCGTCCAGCTCGGCCACCAGCTCCTCGACCGGGCGGGCCCGCCCGGCCTCCTCGTCGAACCAGGAGCCGAAGATCTTCAGGAAGATCCACTGGGTCCACCGGTAGTAGCCCGGGTCGATCGTGGCGAAGGTGCGGCGCTCGTCGTGGTCGACGCCGAGGCGGCGCAGCTGCGCCCGGATCGCCGCGATGTTGGCCTCGGTGGTGACCCGCGGGTGCTGCCCGGTCTGGACGGCGTACTGCTCGGCGGGCAGGCCGAAGGCGTCGTAGCCCATCGGGTGCAGCACGTTGTCGCCGTCCATGCGGCGGAACCGGCTGGTGACGTCGGTGCCCAGGTAGCCCAGCGGGTGCCCCACGTGCAGGCCCGCGCCCGAGGGGTACGGGAACATGTCCATGAGGAAGGTCTTGGGCCGGTCGGCGACCCGGTCGAAGCCCGCCGAGAGCCGGCCCACCGGGTTCGGTGTGTGGAAGGTCCCCTCCCGCTCCCACCGGTCCTGCCACTCGAGCTCGATGCGCTGGGCGAGGGCCGGGGTGTAGCGGTGCGGGGGGACGCCCTCCTCGGCCGGCTCGGTGGTGGGCTGGCTGGCCGTCTGGCTCATCGCGGTGCTCCCGGGGTCATCCGTCGGCGGACATGAAAAGACCCCTCACGCAGGAGGGGTCGCCGTGCTGCCTGAGAGATCAGGTCAGCACGGCCGGAGAAGCAGCTGCCCGCCGGTCACACCGCGAGTCTAGCGCCCGGCGGCTCACCCGGACGGGTCGTCGCGGGGCTCCGGACTGCACTCCGGGGCCGCATCTGCCGTTGTCGCAAGCGTGCGACGCGGTCCGCAGTCCCCCCGGCCTCCGGGGACCGATCCCCGTGACCTCCTCCTGGGGGTCGCGGTGCTCGCCGTGGCCGCCTTCGCCACCGGCGTCGGCCCGCGCCCGGCCGGCGCGGCCTGGGACGTCCTGTACGACGTCGTCCTCTACCACGTGGCCTGGCTGGCGGCCGGCACCGCGTGCTGGCTGACCGCCCGCCGGGCGCCCCGCGAGGCCCTGGCCTGGCGGGCGCTGGCGACCACGCTGGTCGCAGGTGCCGCGGGCAACGTCGCCCGGATCATCGAGACCGGCCAGGCCGGCACCACCCCGGCGCCGGTGGCCGACACCTGCGTGGCCGTCGCCTACGCGAGCCTCTACGTCGCGCTGTTCGTCCTCATCCGCGCCCGCGTCCCCCGCTTCCTGCCCAGCATGTGGCTCGACGGCGTCGTCGGTGTCCTCGGGACCACCGCGGTCGGCACCGGCTTCCTGCTCGGCCCCTACCTCACCGCCGGCGGCCACGTGTCGGTCGCCCAGCTCGCCTGGCCCGGCGCCGACGTCCTGCTGCTCTCGCTGCTCGTCGGGGTCAGCGCCATCCTCGGCGTGCACCTCGACCGCACCCTGCTGTGCGTCGGCGGTGCGGTCGCGCTGTTCTGCGTCGCCGACGCCACCCTGTTCGTGCTGAGCGCCGAGGGCCGCTACGCCGACGGCGGGCCGCTGGAGCTGTTGTGGCAGGCCGGCATCCTGCTCGCCGCCCTCGCCGCGCGGAGCACGACCGGCGACCCGCAGCCCCGCGACGGCCAGGAGGGCGTCCGCATCACCTGGCGGCTGGTCGCGCTGCCGCTGGCCGGCACGCTGGCCGCCCTCGCCGTCCTCGCCGCCGGCTACGGCGACGACCTCCCCGACTCCGCCGGGTGGCTGGCAGTCGGCTGCGTCCTGGCCGCGCTCACCCGCACCGCGGTCACCTTCCGCGAGGTCCGCTTCTTCGCGGTCGTCCGGCAGGAGGCGCGCACCGACGAGCTCACCGGGCTGCCCAACCGGCGTGCGCTGCTCGAGCGGGCCCGGGTCGTCGTCGCCGGGGCGACCACCGGCTCCCCGGCGGCGCTGCTGCTGCTCGACCTCGACGGCTTCAAGGAGGTCAACGACAGCCTGGGGCACGGCGCCGGCGACCAGCTGCTGTGCCAGGTCGGCCCGCGGCTGGAACCGGCGCTGCGCCCGGGTGAGGTGCTCGCCCGGCTCGGCGGCGACGAGTTCGCCGTCCTGCTGCCCGACGTCGACCTCGACGCCGCCGCCGAGCGCGCCGGCATCGTGCACGACCTGCTGCGGCAGCCCTTCGAGGTCGACGGCATCCGGTTGCACGTCGGTGTGAGCATCGGCGTCTCGACCGCGCCGGTGCCCGCGGACGACGTCCAGGAGCTGCTGCGCTGCGCTGACGTCGCCATGTACGCCGCCAAGACCGAGCGCACCGGCGTGCACGTCTACGTCCCGGACCCGAACAGCGGCTCGGGCGAGCGGCTGCGCACGATGGAGGAGCTGCGCACCGCCCTCGTCGCGGACCAGCTCGACGTCCACCTGCAGCCGCAGGTCGCCATGGACGACGGCCGCGTCGTCGGCGTCGAGGCGCTGCTGCGCTGGCACCACCCCGAGCGAGGGCTGCTCTCCCCTGGGCACGTCCTGCCCGCCGCCGAGCAGGCCGGCCTGATGCGCCCGCTCACCGACACCGTGCTCGAGCGCTCGCTCGACGCGGTGGCGCAGTGGTGGGACGAGCACCGGGTGCCGGTGTCGGTGAACCTGTCCGCGGCCAACGTCGCCGACATCGACCTGCCCGGCAAGGTCGCCGCGAAGCTGGCCCGGCGCGGGCTGCCGGCCGCCGCGCTCACCCTGGAGCTGGTCGAGGACACCCTCATGGCCGATCCCGAGCGCGGCCGCTCCGTGCTCGGCGAGCTGCGCCGCCTCGGCGTGCGCACCTCCATCGACGACTACGGCACCGGCTACAGCTCGTTGGCCTACCTGCGCCGGCTGCCCGCCGACGAGCTCAAGCTCGACCGCAGCCTCACCGCCGACGTCGACACCGACGAGCGGGCCGCGGCGATCGTCCGGCACACGGTCGCGCTCGCCCACGACCTGGGCCTGAGCCTGGTCGCCGAGGGCGTCGAGGACGTCGCCACCGCCCGGCGGCTCGCGGCGCTGGGCTGCGACGTCGCGCAGGGCTACGCCGTCGCCCGGCCGATGCCCGTCGAGGACCTCCTGCGCTGGCTGGCGGGCGAGCGCAGCGGGCTGCTCCGCTCCGTCTGAGCGCCTGCCCGGGGGTGTGCCGGCCAGCGGCAGCGGGCAGGATGGCCGGAGTCGATCAACCCGGAGGTGCTTCACGTGTTCCGCACACAGTCCCGCGGCCAGGTCATCCAGGCCGAGCTCCAGGAGGGGCTGAGCCACCTCGGCGCCGCCGTCACCGAGGCGGGCCGCGCCGCCGCGGAGCAGCTCGGCCCCCGGCTGGACGCCGCGTTCGAGGCGGCCGGACCGGTGCTCGACGCCGCCCGCGTGGCGGTCGCCCCCAAGGTCGCCGCCGCGGTCGCCGTGGCCGCGCCCGCCGTCGCCTCCGCCCGTGAGGCCCTCACGCCCCGCGTGGACGCCGCCCGCGACGCGACGAGCCCCGTCCTCGAGGCCGCCCGCGAGCGGGTCGACGCCGCCGTCATCGCGCTGACGCCGCGCGTCGTCGCGGCCCGCGAGGCCGCCGGTCCCACCGTCACCACGGCCCTGACCGCCGCCGGTGCCGCCGCCGCCAGGGCCGCCGCCGACCTCGCGCCGCGCGTCGAGGCCGCCTCGGCCGCCAGCCGCAAGCTGGCCGCCGACGTCGCGCCGCGCGTGGCCGCCGCGAGGGACACCGTGGTCCCCGCGCTGGACAACGCGCGCGGGACCCTGGTGGCCGGCATCAGCACCGCGCTCGGTGAGCTGGAGAGCCGCCGCGCCGAACTGGTGTCGGGGACCACGAAGGCGGGCAAGAAGGCCAAGCGGAGGACCGCGAGCAAGGCCGCGAAGGCGAAGCGGAAGGTGGCTGTCGAGCAGGGGTCACGGCGCTGGCCGTGGCTGCTGGCCATGGTCGCGGCGGTCGCCGCTGCGACGGTGCTCACGCGTCGCAAGAAGGCGGACCCGTGGACGCCGGCCCCGGCCGGTGACGGGCCCGTGCCGAGCTACCGAGAGGACCCCGTGCCCAGCTCCCCGAGCAACGACGATTCCGGCAAGACCGTCTCCGACGCGATGTTCGTGGCCGGTGACTCGGCGCCCGCCGAGTCCGACATGGGCATCCGTGATGCCCAGCTCGTCGCCGGTGACGACGACGCCGGCGCCACCGACCCCACCCAGACCGCTCCCGAGCCGTTCACCGCGGGCGGCGGGTCCGACGAGGGCCCGACCGCAGGTCCGGCGGCCGGCCAGGCCTGAGCCGACCCGGCACTCCCCAGACCGCCCCCGCCGCCCCTCGAGGCAGCGGGGGCGGTCTGCGTCCGGGGGTACCGTGGGGATCATGAGCGAGACGGTGACGACCAGTACCTCCGACCCGTCCCAGATCGGCCCCTCGGGCCGCAAGCTGCTCCGTCTCGAGGTCCGCAACGCCCAGGTCCCGATCGAGCGCAAGCCCGAGTGGATCAAGACCCGGCTCAAGACGGGGCCGGAGTACACCGAGCTCAAGTCGCTGGTCCGCCGCGAGGGTCTGCACACCGTCTGCGAAGAGGCCGGCTGCCCCAACATCTACGAGTGCTGGGAGGACCGGGAGGCCACCTTCCTCATCGGTGGCGACCAGTGCACCCGGCGCTGCGACTTCTGCCAGATCGACACCGGCAAGCCCGCCGACTTCGACGCCGACGAGCCCCGCCGCGTGGCCGAGAGCGTCGCAACGATGCAGCTGCGCTACGCGACCGTCACCGGCGTCGCCCGCGACGACCTGCCCGACGGCGGTGCGTGGCTCTACGCCGAGACGGTCCGCCAGATCCACGCCGCCGTCCCCGGCTGTGGCGTCGAGCTGCTGATCCCCGACTTCAACGCCGACCCGGCCCAGCTCGCCGAGGTCTTCTCCTCCCGGCCCGAGGTCCTCGCGCACAACGTCGAGACGGTGCCGCGGATCTTCAAGCGCATCCGGCCCGGTTTCCGCTTCGAGCGGTCCCTGTCGGTCATCACCGCCGCCCGCGAGGCCGGGCTGGTCACCAAGTCCAACCTCATCCTCGGGATGGGCGAGGAGCCCGGTGAGGTCGTCGAGACCATGCGGGCGCTGCACGACGCCGGCTGCGACCTGCTGACGATCACCCAGTACCTGCGGCCCTCGCCGCGGCACCACCCCGTCGTCCGCTGGGTCAAGCCCGAGGAGTTCGTCGGCTTCCAGCAGCAGGCGGAGGAGATCGGCTTCCCGGGTGTGCTCGCCGGGCCGCTGGTGCGCAGCTCCTACCGGGCCGGGCGGCTCTACCAGCAGGCCGTCGAGGCCCGCGGCCTCACCACTCGGGGCTGACCGGCCCGCCGGCTCCCCGGGACCGTCGCGCCGCGCCCCTATCCTGGGGGCATGGCACGCAGCAAGCCCACAGACTCCCCCGCTCCCTCCGGCAACGCCGGGCGGGGCCCCGCCGCGGGACGCGGCCGGTCCTCGGGGGCTGCAGCCGGCGCCACCGCGGTCAGCAAGATCAAGGCCGGCAAGTCGGCGAAGGTCGGCAAGGACGGCCAGCCGAAGGTCGGCCGGCTGAAGAAGGTCGGCAACCAGGTCCGCCTGATCAAGCAGGCGTACACGCTCACCCAGAAGAACGACCCCAGGCTGCCCTGGCTCATGCTCATCGCCTTCGTGGTGGTGGCCGGCCTGATCGAGCTCCTGGCGATCCTCTTCGGTGCGCCGTTCCTGTTCATCCCGATCGCGGTCGTCCTGGGCCTGATGGCCGCGATGATCGTGTTCGGCCGCCGCGCGCAGGGCTCGGCCTACCGCCAGGTCGAGGGCCAGCCCGGCGCCGCCGCCTGGGTGCTCGAGGGCATGCGCGGTGACTGGCGGGTGTCGGCCGGCGTCGCCGGGACCGCGCAGCTGGACTCGGTGCACCGGGTCCTGGGCCGCCCCGGCGTCGTCCTGGTCGCCGAGGGCTCGCCGGCCCGCGTGCGCGGCCTGCTCGCGCAGGAGAAGAAGCGGATCGCCCGCGTCGTCGGTGACACCCCGATCTACGACATCGTCGTCGGCGAGGAGGAGGGACAGGTGCCCCTGCGCAAGCTCAGCACCCACGTGATGAAGCTGCCGCGCAACCTCTCCGCCGGTGAGGTCAACACCCTCGGCCGGCGCCTGGCCGCCCTCGGCGGACCGCGTCCCCCGGTCCCCGGTGGCCCGCTGCCCGGCGGCCGGCAGATGTCGGTAAGCCAGCGACAGGTCCGCCGCCGCTGAGAGAGGACCCCCCTGTCCCTGCCGCTCGCGAACTCGCGGCAGGCCCCTGCAGGGGGGCCGTCACAGGCGGCTGAAGGGCACGGCGTAGCGGAAGGTGCCGCGCGGCGTGGGGTCGGCGAGCGCCCGCGCCTGGAAGTGCACGCCCCAGGTGGGGTCGGGCGGGTCGACCCCCAGCTCGGTCGAGACGACGAAGCCGAACCGCCGGTAGTACGCCGGGTCCCCGAGCAGTGCGACCAGGCGCTCCCCCGCGGCCTCGGCGACGGCGAGCAACGCGTGCACCAGCACCGTCCCGACGCCCCTCCCCTGCTGGGTCGGCAGGACGCCGACCGGGCCCAGCCCGAGCGCCGCGGCGCCGACGGGCTCGAGCCACCCGCGGGTGGCTACGACGGAGCCGACGACGTCCCCGCCGTCGACGGCGACCAGCGCCAGGTGCGGCAGGAAACCGGTGTCCTCCCGCAGCTCCGCGAGCAGGCGGGCCTCGACGTCCGTGGGGAACGCCGCGCGGTGCACGGCGTCGACGCCGCGGGAGTCGGCCGGCCGCTCGCGCCGGACGATCACCGGTCGAGGACGACGGCGGTGTCGGTGATGCGGTCGTGCAGACCGCGGCCGTCGGCGTCGACGACCAGCGCCGGCACCAGCAGCATGAGCAGCCCCGTGCGGACGACGGCGCGCCAGGGCGCCAGCCGGGCCGCCGGGTGCGGGTGCGCCATCCGCAGCCCGAACACCTTCATGCCCGGCGTCTGCCCCATCGCCACGAGGAACAGGACGTAGACCACGGCGAAGGACAGCAGGCTCCAGTTGCCCGGCAGGTCCGGCGCGGTGAAGAAGCCCGCGACGACGGCGGAGAGGAAGGCGTCGACCAGGAAGGCGAGCACCCGCGTGCCGAAGGGCGCCAGCGAGCCGGGGCCGCTCCCGGGCAGGCCCAGCGAAGCGCCCCGCCGTCGCTCCTGAGAGGGTGGCTGCGCGTCCCCGACCATGTCCACCAGCGTAGGACCCGCCCGCCGCGGACCCGTACGACCAGCGACGACGCCGCCCGGCCCGACACGCCGGAGCCGTTGTTACCGCCCCGAAACAGACGGGACACCCCGGGGCAACCCCCCGGCCATAGGTTCGTCTGTGGCTGTCCGCCCACTCCCGGAGGATCGATGTTCACCAGTCCCGACGAGGTCGCCGCCTACATCCGCGACAACGACGTCGAGTTCGTCGACGTCCGCTTCTGCGACCTGCCCGGCGTCATGCAGCACTTCACCATCCCGGCGTCGACGTTCGGTGAGGACACCTTCTCCGACGGGCTCGGCTTCGACGGCTCGTCGATCCGCGGTTTCCAGGCGATCAACGAGTCGGACATGCTGCTGCTGCCCGACGCCAACAGCGCCTTCCTCGACCCGTTCCGCAAGCACCGGACGCTGAACGTCAACTTCTTCATCCACGACCCGATCACGCGCGAGGCCTACAGCCGTGACCCGCGCAACGTGGCGAAGAAGGCCGAGGCGTACCTCGCCAGCAGCGGGATCGCCGACACCGCCTACTTCGGGCCGGAGGCGGAGTTCTACGTCTTCGACTCCGTCCGGTACGACACCGGCATCAACGAGGGCTACTACCACGTCGACTCGGTCGAGGGTTCCTGGAACACCGGCTCCCTGACCGGCGAGAACGGCGTGGGCGCCAACCGCGGCTACAAGGCGCGGATGAAGGGCGGCTACTTCCCGGTCGAGCCCTACGACCAGCAGAGCGACCTGCGCGCCGACATGATGAAGAACCTCGCCGGCGTGGGGCTGCAGCTCGAGCGCGGGCACCACGAGGTCGGCACCGGCGGCCAGGCCGAGATCAACTACAAGTTCGACACGCTGCTGCGGTCGGCCGACAGCCTGATGCTGTTCAAGTACGTCATCAAGAACACCGCCTGGGCGCACGGCAAGACCGCGACGTTCATGCCCAAGCCGCTGTTCGGCGACAACGGCTCGGGGATGCACTGTCACCAGAGCCTCTGGCGGGACGGCGAGCCGCTCTTCCACGCCGAGACCGGCTACGCGGGCCTGTCCGACACCGCCCGCCACTACATCGGCGGTCTGCTGGCCCACGCGCCGTCACTGCTGGCCTTCACCAACCCGACGGTCAACAGCTACCACCGCCTGGTGCCCGGCTACGAGGCCCCGATCAACCTCGTCTACTCGGCCCGCAACCGCTCGGCCTGCTGCCGCATCCCGATCTCCGGGGACAACCCCAAGGCCAAGCGCATCGAGTTCCGCGTGCCCGACCCGTCGGCCAACCCCTACCTCGCCTTCTCGGCGATGCTGATGGCCGGCCTCGACGGCATCAAGAACAAGATCGAGCCGCCGGCACCGGTGGACAAGGACCTCTACGAGCTGCCGCCCGAGGAGGCCATGGGCATCGACAAGGTGCCCGCGTCGCTGGACGCCGTCCTCGACCGGCTCGAGGTCGACCACGACTACCTCATCGACGGCGGGGTGTTCACCCCCGACCTGATCGAGACGTGGATCGAGTACAAGCGGGAGAACGAGATCGACCCGATCCGCCTCCGCCCGCACCCGCACGAGTTCGCGATGTACTACGACATCTGATGTCGACTAGCGGGCTGACCTGCGGTTTTGCTGCAGGTCAGCCCGCTCAGTCCCCAACCAGTCCCCACGAGCGGCGAGCACAGCACCGACGGCCGCCCGTGCGGACTCGTCGCTGTCGGGCCACAGGTGCCCGTAGGTGTCGAGCGTCGTCTTGGCCGAGCCGTGCCGGAGGCGGTGCTGGACGACCTTGACGTCGGGGCCGCTGCCGATGAGCAGGCTGGCCAGGTAGTGCCTCAGATCGTGGAAGCGGAACGCAGCGGGCAGCCCGGCGACCTTCGGCCGAGCCGATCGGATCGCCCGCTCGATGGCCCACGTCGAGGTCTGCCGGCCGGTGCCATCGGTGACGACGTGGTCCCCGCCCCACCGAGCCACCGCAGCCGACAGCACCGCGGCCAGCTCCTGCGGGATGGGCAGAGCCGTACAGGACGTCTCGCTCTTCAGCGGCTCCCCGTTGCCCTGCTCCACCGGCCGGACGACGCCGCGCATGAAGTCGACGTCCGCGACCCGCAGCCCCACCACCTCGGCGGTCCGAAGCCCGACGAACGCACCGAGCAGGATCGCCGGGCGCAGGTGCTCGGCGACCGTGTCGTGCAGCGCCCAGACCTGTTCGGTCGTGGCGACGTACGGGCGCTGGCCACCGGCTCCGGGCGAGGTGCGGCGGGAGCACGGGTTGCGCGCCAGCAACCCGTCGTGCACGGCGTCGCTCATGACCTGCGAGAGCCTGGAGTGCAGGGCGTAGACGTAACTGTCGGCCAGGCCGTCGGCCTTGAGCTTGACCGTCCACGAGCGGATCGCTGACGGTCGAACGGCCGAGAGCGGCAGCGAGCCGAACGCGGCGGTGATCTGGGCGAGGTGCACCTGCGCCTGCCGCACGGTGCTCGGACGCCGGGTGGCGTAGCCGGCCGTCCACGTCTCGCACCACTCGGCGACCGTCGTCCGGGCGGTCTTCGGATCGACGTAGGTGCCGGTCACCTGACTGGTCGTGACCTCGTCGAGCCACCGTTGCGCCTTGGACTTCTCCTTGTCCGAGAACGCTCGGGTGACCTCGTTGCCGGCGGTGTCCTTGTAGCGCGCGCGGTAGCGCATCCCCTCCCCGTGCCGGGCGCTCGGGATGCGCTTCCCCGTGGCAGGGTCGGTGACGTACCACCGGTCCTGGATGCTGCGAAAGGTCACGAGCTTGTCCGATCTCCGGCACAAGGGCGGGGCGGTTGTCGAGCTCCGTCAGGTGGCGTGCGGTTCGGTTGCGACTCGCGCCTCGAGTGCCTCCCGGGCGAGCTGGGAGATGGTCTTGCCCTCGCGGGCGGCGATCTCGGCGGCGCGGTCGCGGACGGCGGGGGTGACGCGGAAGACGATCCGCGGAGAAGGGGCCGCCTCTCCGGTCAGGGAGGGCCGGCCGCCGCGGCGGCGGACTTCGTCGACGATCTCGGCGGCGCGCTGCTCGGTCAGCCGGGTCCCGTCGGCCAGCCGGACGTCCTCGGCGTCGAGGTCGACGTCCGGGCCGATCGGCGAGTCAGGAGTGACGGCGGGCCGGTGCTCGTCGTTCATGAGCGGTCTCCTCGGAGCTGGGTCGGCATGACGTGGATGACCAGCAGGTAGGGCTGCCGGCCGTCGGCCGGGTGCACCTCGAGGGCGATGATCTCCAGTTCCCGCCCCCGTTCGTCGGGTCCCACGTACAGCCAGGCGTCGGCACCGCTGGTCGTAGTGACGGCGGTCGGTTCGGCGGTGGCCAGGACGTACCGGGCGGAGGCCCGGCCGATGCGGTGCTTGCGCGCCGACTGGGTGAACCGGATCTCTAAGGACTCAGTATTGTGTGACACAACTGGCTCGGTCAAGGGTGGTCGGTAGCGGTCTGCCGGCGCTCGGCGTCGATCCAGGCGTGCAGGTCGTCCCGGCGGTAGACGACGCGGCGGCCGAGCCGGAAGGAGTGCGGACCGGTGCCCAGGTGGCGCCAGTACCGCAGTGTGGCGACCGGGGCGCGCAGCAGCTGAGCGGCTTCGCCGATGGTGAGCAGCTCGGCGGGGTGCTCAAGGCCGGGGGTGGGGTCGGTCATGGCTTGTCTCCGGAGGCTCGACGGATGGGGGCGGCTGCCCAGCCCTAGAAGGCGCCGTTTCGTGGTCGTTGCTGACAGCCCACAGCCAAGTTCTTCAGTCGAGCTCCTGTTTTCCTCCTGTTGACACCCTCCGAGCGTCGCCGGGACGGGAGCGCTTGAGGTCACCGCTCGGCGCCGAGACCGGCGCCGGTGAGGGCGTCCTGGAGGCTCGCTGCGGCGGTGACCTGCCCGAGGTCGGCGGGCCTGCGGTGGTGCTTCAGTTCTCCTGCAGTGCCCGCTCACCTGGCTGACAGCGGTCCGGTGGCGAACAGCCCGGCTCACCGCCCCACGCTCGGGGTGACATCCCGCGCGCTCCGTGGCCCATAGCGCTCGGCCCCGGGCCGCGGGATACCCGCCGGGTAGCCGGCCGGGTTCGGCGTCACGGCTGGGCGCTGCTGATGCTCGGCGGCGTACCGGGTACACCAGGCGTCTTTGGCTGCGGTGAGTAGGTCGGGCGACTGACCGAGGAGAGCCGGCTCGGCCCGCAGATTGGTGATGCGCGTCTGTGCGTCGGCCAGCGCGTCCCGAGCGGTGGCGGCGTAGCCCTCGAAGTGGGCCAGCGACCCGGTCGGGTCGGATGTGAAGGCGAGCGGTCCGAGCGCGGTCAGCCGCTCCCTCTGCTGGCGTTAAGCCTTGGTCAGGGCGGCTTGGGCCTGTTCGCCGGCCCGGACGGCGGCCTCGGCGGCGGCGTGCAGCCCGGCGCGGTCGGGGTGGTCTCGTTCGGCGGCGTGGTGGGCGGTGGCATTGAATGCTCGGGACAGCGCCGGCCAGTCGTCGAACCGGTCGGCCACCCGGGCCAGCTGCTCGGGATTCGTGGGCAGGTCGGGCAGGTGGAGGCGCCACCGGTCGGCCCAGCCGGCCAACTGCTCCTCGGCCCGGGCGACCCGTGCGCGCTTGAGCCTCCACCAGCCGGGCCCGTCGAGCACCACCTTCGCCGCGGCGCGGGCGGCGCCGCGGTCGTCGTCCCAGGCGGTGAGCAGGCCCTCGCGGATCCGCTTGGCCTCCTCGGCGAGGACGGCGTCGGCGGCCTGCACCCGCTGCGTCGCCTGCTCAGCAATGTGGGTTGCCCGGCGGGCGTGGTCCTCCAGCCGGGTCAGTTCGCCACCGTGGGCGGCCTGAAGCGCCACGGCCCGGCGCAGGTCCTCGCACCAGGGCTGCAGGACGGCCAGCCGGTCCAGGCTGCGCTGCTCGACCGTCCAGACCTGCTGCAGGTCGGCCAGCACCTGCTCGAACGGGCGGGGTGCGGCGTATCGGGCGGCCTCGGCGGCAGCCAGGTCGGCGGCGTGGGCGGGTCCGAGGTCGGCCCGGTCCCGGGCGCACACGGCGATCCACTGCTCCCGCGCCTCGGTCAGGTCGGCAGCGACCAGGTGGGCGGTGTTGGCGGTGCGGCCGCGGGTCATCCCGACATAGGCGGCCGCCGCGCCGGTGTGCTCACCCACCACCAGGTGTCCGGTCGACACGGTGTCACCCTGCGCGCCGTGTGCGGTGGAGGCGTAGGCCAGCTCGACGTGCGAGCTGACGTAGCCGGCGGGCAGCACCCGCTGCCCCGCCTCCGGTGGGGTGACAGCACCAGGAGCGGTGCCGGTCGTGGTGACAGGGGCAGGGAGAGCATTTCTTGGGGCGACCTCGGTCGGGACGACGGCCAGAGCCCCGTCGCAGCCGACGGCGACGACGGTCCAAGTGTCGCGGTTGGCCACGCCGAGGTCGCGGTCGTTGCGCCGGGTGGCGATCTGGTCCCCGGCACCGATCCGCTGCCCGGCCCCGGTGACCGCGACCCGGGTGTCGCCGACGCGGCCGTCGGCGACCAGCCGCTCGCGGATGGCGTCGCTGAGCTCGGTGGCCTGCTCGCGGGTGTCGACCACCAAGGCCACTTGCTCGCCGTCGCGGTGATGGGCGGCGGCGGTTGTGGCCAGCGCCTCCCGCAGCGCCGGCGGGTCGGCGTGCACGCGGATCTGGCCGCGGGCAACCAGGGCGTCGAACACCGCGCTCGAATCCTCCCCGGTGCGCATGGCCAGGGTCAGCTCGGCGTACTCCGTGTCCGGGGTCGCCCGGCCGGCGTCGTCGGTGCGGACGAAGCGATGAACCCCGTCGAGCACCAGGTGGGCTGCCGGGTCGACCTGACGCACGGCGAGGTCCAGCACGCCGCCGCGGCCGACTGCGGCCAGCTGGTGCCGGTCGCCCAGCAGCGCCAGCCGGGCGCCGGTCTCGTCGGCGACGGTCAGCAGCGCGCGGGCGGTGTCCTGGTCCAGCATCCCGGCCTCGTCCACCACCAGCAGGTCTCCTGCGCCCAGGCGCGCCGCCTCGCGCGGGCCGGCGTAGGGCACGCCGGTGACCGGATCGACCTCGCCGAGGGCCAGTCGGGTCCAGGCGCCGTGATCGCTCCAGCGCCAGCCGTGCTGATAGGCCAGCCCCGCCGCCGACCCGGTGTGCGCGCCGACCTCGAGGGAGGCGACCTTGGCCGCCTTGAGTGTGGGGGTGACGACCACCAGGCCGCGGCCGTTCGCGTGCAGCAGCGTCCGGGTGGCGGCCAGGGTGGTGGTCTTGCCCGCCCCGGCCGCCCCCTCGAGCACCACCAGCGGCCGGTTCCCGGCCAGTGCGGTGACCGCCGCCGCCTGCCCGGCATCCAGCCGTCCGCGCACCGCGTCAGGCAGTTCCGGCTCCAGGTCTCGCCGCTTGTCGGCTGGTGCCGGGGTGCTGCGGGCGGCCAACCGGTCGGTCAGGTCGGCCTCGACATCGAGCACCGGCTGGGAGGTCCAGGCCCGGATGTGCTCGGGAACGCCGGCGCCGTCCCGGTCCAGCAGCGGTACGCACCGGGCCATGGCCCGGGCGGTGAGGTCCTCGGCCAGCTCGGCGCGCACGCCGGCGTCGGCGACAACGCCGGCGGCGGCGAGCAGCTGCTCGACCTCCCCGCGGACGTCAGCGGCGTTCCACGCCGAGCGGGCGGCGGCCAACCGGGCCAGCACGCGCTCGACCGCGTCATTTCGGTCCAGCCCGCCAACCGGAGCCGGGGTCAGGTCGACCGGTCGCCCGGGGTCGCGGTAGCCCAGGGCGGCCAACTCGCCCACCCAGCGGACGGTCAAGTCGGCGCCCGGTCGTGAGGTGACCTTGTCCGGGCGGCCCTCGGCCCACGCCCGCGCGTCCCAGGCCCGCCGCAGCCCCGGACCCGGCGTCTGGCCGGGGTGCGCGGCCGCCCACTGCCGCTCGTAACGGTCGATATTGCGGCCGATCTGGGCCGCGCGGGCGCTGAACGCCGCAGCGTAGGCGGCCAGCTCCGGTACATCTGCGGTTGCGTCCATCGTGTACCCGTGCGCGGCCAGCGCGGCCCGGAACTGCGGATCGGTGGCCACTGCCGCGTGGCCGATGCCGTTGATCGCGGCAAGGAAGTCGCGCACCCCGACGGTGTGCAGCCCCCGCCACCGGCCGGCGGCGAACACCCGCGCGTTGATCTGCAGGTGCAGGTGCCGGTGCGGATCCCCAGCCCGGGAGGTGTGGTGCCGCATGGTCACCGCCTCCAGGCGCTCGACCGGTACCTGCACCTGCCCGCCGCGCGGGCCGACCCGGGTGGTGGCGTGCTGCGCGAGCCAGCCGATGATCTGGACCGCGGCGCTGTCCTGGGCGGCGTCGTAGACGACGGCGATGTCCGGGTGCAGGGCGGCGGCCAGCGACCAGGACTTCGGCCCGTTGACGATCACCTCGACGAACCGCACCGCCCGGTCATCGGTGCGCAGCCAACCGCGTAGCTCACCGGTATCGGGATCGGTGCCGGCGACCCACTCCTGGTAGCCGTCCCCGGCGAGCGGCGCGAGCTCGGCCACCCTGCCGTCTGTGGCGGTGTAGCGGCGGGCGAGCCCGGTGCCCTCGGTCAGGTAGTAGTCATCGGCCCGGCCCCGGTCGGCCTCTACGTAGTGGCGGGCCGCGGCAGGGGCGCCAGCGTAGATCTTCATTCCGCCGCGCATTTTCAATACCTGCCAACAACGACCAACACGTCACCCCCAGAAACGGCAGTGGGCCCCGCGAAGCGGGGCCCGGACTACCGCCATTGGTAGCATGCGTGCCGTTGTTCAGCAAAGTCCTGGGGGTTATTGACAGGGGTTGAATATCACGAGCGGCAGTCGTTGTAGGGCTATCTCATTGGTCATTGTTGGCAATCACTGATTCGATGCAGGATGCGGACTGCCTGGCTGCTCGTGTTGACAACGTGAGCTCAGCTCAGCCATAACACCACTACGCGCGACCGCGAGCTGCTGGCCCTGCCTCTCGGTACCCGGCTACAGATCGGCGCAACGGCCGTCGTCGAGGTGACTGGGCTACGCAACCCGTGCGCGCAGATCGACACGCTCAGGCCACGACTACTGAGATTGGTTGTTCATCGCGTCGCTGACAAATCCATTGTGCGCCAGGCCGGGATCTGAGCGTCGTGGCGGCTGGTGGGGACGTCGCCACAATGACGTCATAACGGTCGAGCTGCCCGAGGGCCCTCACGAGCCCCTCGACCGCGTCTGGATCCTTCATCGGGCGGGCCGCTCGGTGATCCGCTCGCGGTCATCGCCTGTGGCGCTGAACGGAGACGTCGACCTCGAGGACCGGTCTCTCCCCCGACTCCGGCCCGGGAGGGTCGATCCTGCCGCGTCCTCGGCGGCTCGGGTGCCCATCCGCGTGCGGGATGAGGAGCGCGAGGGCAGCCAGCTCGGTGAAAAAGGTTGCGCGGTGTTGAACGGACCACACCGGCGCCCCGTACGTACAGGTGACTCGCAGAGCCGGGTCCGGCCACGGCCGACATCACCAGGAGTTCCTCATGCGAGCAGCCGTCCGCACCGCAGCCATCGCCACCCTGAGCGTGACCGCCATGGGCCTGGGTACCCCCCTCGCCCTCGCCCACGGCGAGGGAGGCAGCGCCAGCAGTGGGGGCAGCTACGGCGCCAGCTACGACCGTGGCGACGGCCGCGACGGCGTCCGCGCCGCCTCCTACATCAACCGCGACACCGGAGCGACGACGGAGAACCCCGACGTCAACCGCGGCTCCTCCTGCGCCAACCCCGACCAGTACGACCGGCAGCGGCTCAGCGACCCCGGCACCGCGAACCGCAACGTGCACAACGACGCCTGCTTCCTCGACCGGCAGGGCCAGAAGGTCAACGGGCCCGCCTCCTTCCAGAGCTCCGGCGTCGGGTTCATCAGCGCCTGCCCCGACCCCGACGGCGCAGGACCGGAGTACTCCCGGCTCAGCGACACCAACCGTGACGGCCGCAACGACCTGTGCTTCCAGTCCAGCTACCAGATGACCGGCGCCGCGGGTGACCTCGAGTTCCACGCCCGGCTCAACAACAACACCACGGCGGGCACCCAGTACGTCGTCTGGTGCGCCGATGCCGACGCCAACGGCTGCCGCGACGAGCGGGTCAAGGACGACATCACGATCAAGTGGACCAACGGCTGAAGCGACAGCAGCCGCGAGAGCGGCTCCGCCCGCTGACACCCGTCGGGGTCGACGGCCTCACCGCCGACCCCGACGACCGGGCGAAGCCCCGGGCCACGGGGCCGGGGCTCCGTCCTGTCATCACTCCAGGAAGCCGAGCAGCCCGGCCTGGCAATTCAGGTGGCGGGCCGAGATGTGACGACAGGTCGTCATCGAAGCTGTGTCGTCGGCCGTCGGCTCAACCCTGCTGCAGGTGGTGAACGCCTGCTCGTACAGGGCAGTCAGCGCGGCCTCGTCCAGCAGAGCAGAGCTGGTGCCGGTCTGCTGGGAGTAGAGGACGCGGCCGCCGGTGACCCGTCGCTGCGGTCGCCCAGCCGGGAGCCTGCGGGTCGCGCAAGTCGATGAGCTCGCAGCCGTGTCCTCGGGGATAGATGCAATCCGCGTGAGGTGTAGCACTTGATGCCATTACACAGCATGTGCCTATAGGGGTCCGGACAGCGACGGCTCGCAAGCTCGGTCGACCCGCCGGCCATGCTCATACCCGCTGCAGACACACAGTGGATCAAGCCTTACCGAAAGCAGTCGGATTATCACGAATTGACAGACTGCGATCCTGCGATCGGCGCGTACACCTAGGAGAGCCGCCACCTCGGCGGAGGTCCACAGCAGCGCTGCTGTCGCCGCTCTCCCGCCGACAGCCCTGCTCCATCTCCGCCCGCAGGCCCGACGTTCGCGCGCCCACCGGCTGCCTCCTAGGCGTCGACCTGCGCCGTGCGTCTTCTCCAGACGAGGACTTCCATGCACTTGCGATCCGATCGCGACCCCTCCGGGGTGTCGTCGATCCTCGATCGGCCGGTCGTCATGACCGGGAACCACATCGCAGGCGCGACTGCGACCATCTGGGCACCGCCCGCCGACGACGAGGACGCGCGGGCCGGTTCCCGACTCGACGTGACCGTCGTCGTCCCGACGTTCAACGAGGGTACCAACGTCGTCTCCCTGGTCACCCGCCTCTGTGCCGCCCTGCGCGGGCGGAGCGCCGAGATCGTCGTCGTCGACGACAGCACCGACGACACTCCCGAGCAGGTCTCCCGGGCGGCCGCCTGGGCCGAGCTCCCGGTACGGATGATCCACCGGGAGCCGGCCGAGCGGGTCGGCGGCCTGTCCGGCGCGGTGAGTGCCGGCATCCTCGCCTCCGACAGCGACTTCGTCGTCGTCATGGACGGCGACCTCCAGCACCCGCCCGAGCTGGTGCCCGCCCTGCGTGATGCCGTCGGCCACGGGGACCTGTCCGTGGCCTCGCGCTACGCGGGGGACGGCCGGCCTTCCGGCCTGGCCAGCACCTACCGGCGCTGGGTGTCACGTTCCAGCACGCTCATCGTCCAGGCCTGCTTCCCGCGCCGGGTGGGACGGGTCTGCACGGATCCCATGACCGGGTTCTTCTGCTTCCGCCGGTCGGCGATCGAGATGTCACGTCTACGTCCGCGCGGCTTCAAGATCCTGCTCGAGATCCTGGCGCGGCATGACCTGCGGGTCCGGGAGCTGCCTTTCACCTTCGCCGAGCGACTGGCCGGTGAGAGCAAGGCCTCATGGCGGAACGGGGTGGCATTCGTCCACCAGATGGTCAACCTGCGAATGGGCCGGATGAGCCGGTTCGCCGCGGTGGGAGCGCTCGGCACGCTGGTCAACCTCGGGGCCATGGCGCTGCTGGTGAACGGGCCGCTGGAGGTCGGCTACGTCCTCGCCGCGATCGTGGCCGCCGAGGTCTCGATGCTGCACAACTTCGTCCTCCAGGAACGGTTCGTCTTCAGCGACCTGCGAGACGGCACCTACCGCTGGCCACGCCGGTTGGCGCACCACCTGGCGTTCAACAGCGTCGAGGCGCTGATTCGCCTGCCGTTGTTGGTCCTGCTCGTCGAGACCGTGCACGTCTGGGCGGTGCTCGCGCAGGGGATCACCCTCGCCGTCGCCTTCTTGGCGCGGTTCCTCTTCGCCTCCCGTGTGGTGTACCGGTCCCCGCGGTCCGAGCCGTCCGCCCGCCCCCTGCGCACGACCGTGGAGGTCTGACCGTGGTGTTCGTCTCCGCCGTTCTCACCCTCGTCGCCGTGGCCCTGCTGGTGATCGCGGGCGCCACCCTGTGGTGGCAGATGCACGCCTGGTCCTCCCCCCGTTCGTTCCGGTCGGTGGGTTTCGAGGTCCCGGTCCGGGCGAGGTACTCCTTCAGCCTCATCGTGCCGTGCCGCGAGGAGACCGAGCCGGTCATGCGGGCGACGGTCCAGCGCCTGCTGGCCCAGGACCACCCGGATCTGGAGGTCATCCTGTCGGTCGGCCACGACGACGCCAAGCCGATGACCGACGGCCTCTCCACGGTGGAGATCGCCCAGGCGCTGGCCCGGCGCTGGCCGACCCGGGTCAAGGTCTCGATCAACCACGACGCGGTCAAGAACAAGCCGCGGCAGTTGAACAGCACGCTGCTGGACTGCACCAAGGAGATCGTCGGCATCATCGACGCGGAGTCCCTCACCCAGCCGGGACTGCTCCGGCACGTCGACGCGACCTTCCAGGGAACCGACGCCGACGTGGTCCAGGGCGCCGTGCACCTGATGAACTACCGCGACTCCTGGTTCAGCCTCCGCAACTGCATGGAGTACCGGATCTGGTTCCGGTCACGGCTGCACGGTCACGCCCTGTCCGGCTTCATCCCCCTCGGCGGCAACACCGTGTTCATGAAGCGGGCGCTGCTGGAGGAAGTCGGCGGCTGGGACGGCGACTGCCTGGCCGAGGACTGCGAGATCGGCGTGCGGCTGTCCTGCCTCGGCAAGAAGATCGTGGTCGGCTACGACTCGCGGCTCGCTACGCAGGAGGAGACCCCGGAGCGCATCCCGCAGCTGATCAAGCAGCGCACGCGCTGGGCCCTGGGCTTCATGCAGGTGCTCGCCAAGGGTGAGTGGAAGAAGCTGCCGACGCGGTCGCAGCGCTTCCACGCCTGGTGGACGCTGGTGCAACAGCACGCGGTCGCCTTTTCGGGAATCGCCCTGCCGCTGGCCGTCCTCACCGGGTTCCTCGTCGACGTGCCGCCGCTGGTGGTGCTGATCACCTTCCTGCCGCTGGCGCCGACGCTGACCATGCTCGGCTTCGAGATGCTCATCCTGCGCGAGTGGAGCCGGGAGATGCACCTCGACGTGCGGCCGCGGGACTACCTCCGCCTGGTGCTGTCCCTGCCCTTCTACCAACTGCTCCTGGCTGTCGCGGTCCTGCGGGCAGCCTGGAAGTACTTCACCGGCGACTTCGCCTGGGAGAAGACAGCCCATGCCGGCTCCCACATCACGCCCCAGCTGACGCTGGTCGGACAGCAGGAGAAGGCCGCGTGAGCACGGTTCTCGAGCACATCGACGTCGTCGAACCAGACGAGGCACGGCCGGCCGGGCCCGCGCACGCGGCGCCACGGCGAGGTAGCGAGCGACTCCGGGTTGGCCTCGCGCTGATCGTCATCGGCGTCGCCCACTCCCTCAACCTGGCCGGCTGGCCGCGGTACTTCGACGACGAGGGGACCTACTACTCCCAGGCGTGGTCGGTCCTGAACATGGGCTCCCTCGCGCCCTACACCTACTGGTACGACCACCCGCCGGCCGGCTGGCTGCAGATGGCCCTGTTCTCCTGGCTGCCGGAGGCGTTGCTGGCTGACGACGTCAACTCCGACCTGCTGGCCGGCCGGATCCTCATGGTGGCCTACACGCTGGTCACAGCACTGCTGTTGTACGTGCTCGCGAAGCGCCTGGGGATGGCACGGGGCTGGGCGCTGGCGGCCATGCTGCTGTGGGCACTCAACCCGCTCGTGGTCTACGAGGGCCGCCAGGTCTTCCTCGACAACATCGCCCTCCCGTGGCTGGTGGGCGCGTTCGTCCTGGTCCTCGACCGCAGGCGGCACCTGGGCCACCATATGGCGGGAGGACTGTGCTTCGGCGTCGCGGTGCTGAGCAAGGAGACCGTCCTGGTGTTCCTGCCGGCGCTCCTGGTGGCGCTCTGGCAGTCCGCCTACCGCCCGACCCGGCCCTTCGCCATCATGGGCTTCTCCGCCGTCGTGGCGATCTCGGGCTCGACGTACCTGCTGTACGCGCTCATCCGCGACGAGCTGTTCCCCGGCCCGGACCACGTCTCGATCTGGGACGCCCTGGCCTTTCAGCTCGGCGGTCGGGAGGGCTCCGGCTGGCTGCTGGACCCCGACGGCCCGAGCGACGGCGCATACGACGCCCTAAGCGGGTGGCTGCACTTCGACGATGGCGTGCTGGTCGTGGGCGGCGTCGCAGCGGCGCTGGTCACCCTCGCCGTGCGACGGCTGCGTCCCGTGGGGATCGCGGTCCTCGTCGTGACCCTGGTGGCACTGCGCCCGTCCGGATACCTCCCGCAGATGTACGTCGTCGCCGTCCTCCCGTTCTGCGCCCTGGCGCTCGCCGGGCTCCTCGACGTGGCGTGGCGGTGGCTCATGCGGGCGCGGACCGCCCCGGTCCGGGTGATCTCCGCTGCGTCGATGCTGGCCGCGCTGGCCGCGGCCACGGTGCCGCTCGCGGACTGGCGCTACGACTACGCGACGGCTTGGACCGCAGACACCAACGACGTCCGGTCGGCGACCGCGGCCTACGTGGAGGACGACCTCCCGCGAGACGCGACGATCGTGGTCGACAACACCCTGTGGAACGACCTGGTGGACGCCGGCTGGGCGACCGAGGACGTCGTCTGGTTCTACAAGGTCGACTCCGACGGAGCGGTCATGGAGCAGCTCGGCGGCGACTACCTCGGCATCGACTACCTCGTGTGGTCCGACAACGTCGCCCGAAACGCCGGCCCGATCGTCGTCGAGGCCTACGACCACAGCGAGCTGCTCCGGACCGCGGGCGAGGGGGACGCGCGCATCGAGGTGCGCCGCGTGCTGCCCCTGGCGGAGCAGGCCCGCATCCAGGCAGTAGAGGACGAGGCCGAGCGGCAGCGGCTCGAGGCGTTCCTGACCGCGCCCAGTGCCGAGTTCACCGACCTGACCAACGGCCAGATCGAGGGGATCAAGGTGGACCAGGCCACCCTGTCCGTCCCGGAACTAGCGGCCAAGTACGTGACGTCGCAGGAGACGATCCTCACCATCCTCGACGAGTGAGGACTCCCCGCGGCGGTGCGCCGCGGAGAACCGTCACGGCGCCGACTCCGCGCCGTGCCGGCCGCGTAGGGCGTCGGGAGGAGCCGGTCCGGGCGCACACCGCGCCGGGACCGGCTCCGCCACCGTGCGGAAGACGGTGCCCATCGAGCGGCCGGCGGTACAGGCGGGGTGAGCCGCTGGCCATAATGTACTAACTTAAAGACTTTGACTGATTACTCCTCGCTCATGCTCTATGCGTCACAATCGGTGATCTCTTCATCGTTCGATCGGCTCGATCCGCTCGAGCTGCCGTTCCGTCGCCTCCCTCAGCCGCCGTCGGCTCGCGCCCAGGCGACACGGCCGCGGACCTCCTGCGGTGGCGCGGGCAGCCACCGGCCCACCGGGCGGCGGTCGTGGCGGTCCGCACTGGCCGCGGCGGCGATCGCTCCCACGCTCATGGCGTGCACCCCGCTGGTGAGCGCGCCGCCGGACGCGACCGGGGTCGAAGTCGTGGCGGCGGCGCCGGTCGCGTCGTCCGGATCGGCTGAGGCCCCGTCCCCGACGCCGACCGGCCCGGACGCCGGCAGCAGCACACCCCGGCCGGCCGGGGACTCCGCGACGCCGACGACTCCCACCGACTCTCCCGCGCCGACGACCGACCCGTCCCCGTCGGTGTCTCCGTCCTCGACGGCCGAGGCGCTGCAGGTGCCCCGCCGTCCGTGCCGGTGGCCGATGACGGCCAGTCGCACGGCGCACCGACCGGCAACCCCCTGGCCAGGGTCACCCTCGTCGGCACGAACACCGGCGCGGCCCGGGCGGCGGCCGAGTGGCAGGCCAGGAGCCCCGAGGACGCGAGGCTGCTCGCTGACCTGGCGAAGGTGCCGACGGCCACCTGGCTGGGGAACTGGAGCGGTGACGTTGCGGCGACGGTCCGGCAGCGGATGGCCGAGGCCGGAGCGGCCGGTGGCGTCCCGGTCTTCGTCGTCTACAACGTGCCCGACCTCGACTGCGGCGGGTACTCGGCGGGGGGTGCGCCCTCACCGGAGGCGTACGCCGGCTGGATCCGGGCGGTGGCGGCCGCGATCGGTACCGCGGACGCGATTGTGATCGTGGAGCCCGACACGCTGGCGCTCCTGTGCGGCGACCCGGCACAGCGCGTGCGGATGCTGCAGGACGCGGTCGACGCCCTCGAGGCCAATCGTCGGACCGCACGTACCTCGACGCCGGGCACTCCGACTGGACCGCCCCCAGGTGACTGACCTGGATAGATGGGGGCCAGCCAGCAGCTGCCAAGCATGATCATTCCACCTCCTCCCGCTCTCCGGAGGCGGGCGCCGGGCCTGCCGCGTCACGGAGGACGCTGGAAGTCAGCCGAGGCTTCACCTCGCTTCCCATAACCAGCTCCCCTCCGGCTGCACCAGCCGGGGGAAGGGTGGGCCGCAGGCTCATCCCGCAGGGACGCGCAGCGCCCTTCCGGCGGCCAGCGCAGTCGGAGACGCTCCCGTGAGGTGGGGGCGGGTGCCGCCTCCGCGGGCAGGTGCCGGGACAACCTGCAGCACGCCCACCCGGAAGCGCAACACATCCGGCTGGCAGCCAGGGCCGACGGACGAGACCCAAGGGACAAGAGGCCGAAGGCCTGGGTCAGAGACGGCATTGACGGCCGGTTGCTGCGTTGCCCCTTCGTGAGGTCTGACTCCGCTGGGGCACATTTGGGGCACACGACCTTGTGATCGGTCCTGTTCGGCACTGATTGGCCAATGTGTGTCTTCGCAGCTCAGGCCACAAGTCTGCCTTGATCGTGCTAGTCAGAACATCCCGGTCGCACCTACCGGGACAACGCATCAGCAGCCACGCCCGAGCGTCCTAACGAAGCACTACTAGGCGCGTCCCCATCCCTGTCTGCTTCCCCACAACCGGCGCTCCTCTAGCTGTCGCAGGGCGGGGGAAGGGTGGGCCGGAGGCCCATTCCGCAGGGACGCGCAGCGCCCTTCCGGCGACCGAGACAGCCGGCAGGCTGAACGGGGTGGGAAGCGGGTCACCCACTCCGAGAGTGGGCCGACGGACGAGCAGAGGACGCCGGTCGGAAGCCAGTCCGCGAGACAGCCGATCGCCACCGCGTCATCCTCGGAGACCTGCCGCCAGTCCCCGTCCAGTCCCCAAGACGCTCAGCTCGGACCATTCTCAGCCAAGGCTGGCCAACACAAAAGCGCAGGTCAAGCGTCATATCCACCAACAGTCGCGGTTGACCAATCACGTGGGGGGAGTTCGCGATGTACTACGACATCTGATCCGGACTGGGCCGGTGACCTGCGTGGACAGGTCACCGGCCCTTCTCGTGCTCTCAATCTGCTCTCAGCGCCGATGATCTTCGCTGACTAAGAGATCGTTTCAAGATGAGCTCGGCGTGCCTCCCGCGGTGATCTGCCCGACCTGCCGAGGCTGTGGTGGGTGATCGAGGAGCTCGTGCCGGATGAGCTGTGGAAGCGGATCGCACCACTGCTCCCACCGCCAAGGCCACGCCGCTATCGCCATCCCGGCCGCCGGCCGATCGATGACCGCGCCGCGTTGGCCGGCATCGTCTTCGTGCTCAAGACCGGGATCACCTGGAACCAGCTGCCCACCTCGCTGGTCGGCTGCTCGGGGGTGACCTGCTGGCGGCGGCTGCGGGACTGGACCGAGGCCGGTGTCTGGCCGGCGCTGCACGAACAGCTACTGGC
>NZ_FPBA01000052.1 GCF_900116515.1 Geodermatophilus amargosae | reverse complement strand
CGCCGAGACAGATCCCGGATCGGACAGTGGTGAGACCGCGGAGGGATCGGCCGAACAGCAAGACCCCACAGACGCCGAGACAGATCCCGGATCGGGAGCGTCGGTCCAGGAGGGCCCCCGCACCGTTCCGCCGGTTGGCGTCGAGGCGGTGGCCCAGTTCTATACCGCGGCAGGCGATGCTCCACCGAACTGCTGGTACTGGGTCGAACCCGTAGATAGTAGTGCCAACGCTAACGACACCGGAGGCGGCGGGACCGACAGCGCAAATACTGGGGACGACGACACCAGCGACGCCGAGCCTTCTCCCGCGCCCACGGCGGCAGGCGCCGTCCCCCGAGTACGCCTGGCGGCGGAAGGACATGTAGTGAGCTCGCTCGACTTCTACCCGGAAATCTGCCTGACCGGTTTCTCGGGACAGTCCGAGATCACCCTGACCGTCCAGCAACCCGACGGCTCCAGTTGGAGCCGCCAGGTGAAGGTGCTAGACGAGTTTGGCTCGACAAAGTCCTTCCTCAGCTGGGGGGACCCCGTCACCGGCCTACTCGGCGTCTATCGCATTGAGGCGTGGCAGGACGGGGTGTCCGCATCGCTAAACGTTCAGGTGGCACCCGAGCCTCAGCCCACCCGGATCTCGGGACACGGGGGCTTCTTGTTGAGCGGATTTGGACCCGGGCAACGGGTGGCCGTTCAGCTTTACAGCGGCCCGGCGGGCGGGGGAGTGGAGCCCTGGTTGTCCTGGATATCGAGCGACACCGTAACCGTCGACGCACAGGGACAGGCCCGCTACTTGGTACCCGGGAACAACAAAGATACCTGTTGGGGCCTGCTTATTGAGAATGTCGTGGACCCGGGACTACCTCCAACGGCGTGCTTCTGAGTCGGTTCCTGGGGGAGGAGCGGCATGTCCCGCAAGAAGCGGGCGCGGGCCCGCGGAGCAGCGGCGGGTGGCCGCTCCAGGCCTCCGCGCGCTCGGAAGGGACAAACCCCGCCTACGGCTTCAGGGGTACGGGCTCGGTGGTGGGCGCGCTGGCGCAGCACGCGGCTGTGGGGCTGGCTCGCGGTTGTGGGCACATTGCTGACGGTCCTGGCTACATCACTCGGGCTTTTTAACGACGCGATATCGTTCTGGAAAGACTACGGACCCCGGTCCCCGGTGGTCCTGACCGGTGAAGTGTCGGTCGCGGTCTACGGCCTAGGCATCGACACGGGCGGAGGTAATTTGCCTGCCACCGTAATCCAGCGGATTAACAAGCTAGAGGCCGGGCTGCAGCAGCACCTAGATAAGCGTCTGGCCCCCCTCGAGGAGGAGGGTCTCGACGTCGATACGGCAGGGCCGGAGCAATCCGATCTTCCGGACCCCGACCCTCGAACGCGGGCGCAGGCGATGCGGGAGCGCGCCGGCCGGGTCCACGCCGACTACGTACTCTCGGGGACAGTGTCAACGGCCACCGGCTCTGCAAGTGTGCGCCCCGAGCTTTACGTGTCACAGGGTGCCGTACCGGGAGCCGGCGAACTTACCGGCTTCCACCAGCTGGGGGCCGTTGATCTTTACGGCGATCTCGACAACCCGGTCGTGGCCGTGGACCTGCGTGAACGACTCCTGAGGAGCCTCAATTCGGTCGTCGAGCTCGCCATCGGCCTGGCGTACGACGCCCGGGGCGATCAGGACAACGCCGGTCACCACGTCATGCTGGCCGAGCAGGAATGGGACGTGGCGCTGAATCGGCAATTGCTCGACCTGACCGCCGGGAATTTGGCCGGGAAGCGCGGTGACCTGGGTGAGGCGGAGCGTCGTTACCAGCTGGCCGACACTGAAGAGGGGAGTGGCCGCGCCAGGTTCGGTTTGGCTGAGGTGGTCTACCAGCGGGCTAAGTGCGGCACTGAATCGGTCGACAGTGTCGCGCTGCGGGGGGCCGAACAGCGCTATCGGGAGGCCAGCGCGGCCGATCATCCTCCCGAAGCTTACCTAGAGGAACGGATCGCGTTCGGTCTAGGTCGAGTTTATGTCTGTCTTGGGCTGGCTGGGATTGAGGAGCGGTGGGCGGACGCCGAGCGCGAGCTGTCCCGGGTCACCGCTGCTTTCGAGGCTGGTGAATCGGACCTGCGGGAACTCGCCTCGGAGGCCTATGCCTGTCGTGCCATCGTGGCGCTACCGGCTCCGGGGGACCCCGCGCCTGAGCAGCGCCTCGAGCAAGCCGAGACCCATGCGCGGCGTGCCGTCGAGTTCGCGGTGAACTCAACACGGCGCGGGGTGCACTTCGGACAGCTGGGCTTCGTCCTAGGAGAGCTCGGAGAGCGGGAGGAGGCGCGTGCCGCCTACCTAAAGGCGGCCGAGCTGGACACGGCGCGGGCGGACGAGTATCGGCAACGTGTCACGGAACTCGACAATCCCGCCGACTGAAGTGACCCCGTGGGCCGGACACCATAAATGTCTTTTCCACCGCCGCGCACCTGGCCAGCTGGGCCGCATCTGCCCGGGCAACAGTAGCTCCGGCGGCCGGCTCCGTTCCGGGCGCACCCGCACGGCTCGGTCGCTCTGCGCAGCGCGCTGCTGGCCGCCCGCGCTGCCGGCCATGCCCATGTGACGGTGGACGGCACCCTGATCCGCACCGACCACTGCCGTGCTCCGGGGCCGACCGTCCGGACCGACCGATCCAGCCGGCAGGTGGACCTGTGGTGGTCGGGCAAGCACGCCGCCCACGGCGGCAACGTGCAGGTCATCGCCACGCCCGACGGCTGGCCGATCTGGACCTCGGACGTCCGGCCCGGGCGCGAGCACGACACCACCGCGCTGCGCACCCATCCCGAGGCGCTGCCGCTGCTGGCCGAGTGGACCGACGAGGCCCACGCCGCCCTGGCCGACCTGGGCTATGAAGGTGAGCGCACGGCCCTGGCCACGCCGATTAAGCACCGCACCGGCCACCGGCCACCGGCCACCGGCTGACCGCCGACCAGCCCACCGTCAACCTGCTGCACGCAGCCACCCGCGCTCCGGCCGAACGCGGCAACTCCGTGCTCAAGACCGCCTTCAAGGCGCTGCGCCGAGTCAGCTTCAACCCCTGGCGAAACGGCGCCATGTCCGACTCCTCATGTACTGCTACTTGGGTAGGCCCGGCCAAGAGGGTGCGTGCCGTGCCTCGTTATTGCCTTGTTGTGCGACGGGGTCTCCTTGCGCGGTCTGGTTCTCAAGCTGGGCGTCTCCATCCCTAGTCAAGTAGCGTCACGGCGCCGTCACCCCCTGCACGTCGGAGAACGAGTCCTAGCTGACGTTGTCGGGCGGGATGCAGCGAGGGGAGGGGTGCCGAATGTCCAAGCCCCCCGGGTAGCTGACCCCGCGTCGCTCAGTCAGCCCACCCCCCCCTTCCTGTCGGCGTCATGAAATAGGCAGTACGACCACCTGGGGACGCATGAGAGGAGCCTCAAAGACACGCGGGGTCGGGAGCCCGCCGTGCGGAATGTCTTCCCTCGCCTCGCGCAGAGCTGGGTCGGGCACTGCAGTAGTCACCGTCGAGCGACGGGCCATGCGCGTGGCAGCGTCGGCCCGTTCCTCGCGCGTGCCTCAGAAGGGTGGGTCCGTTCTGTCCACGTGATTCTGACTTTGCCAATACAGATTTTGGGCGCGGTCGATGCGCTCGGCCGCCTCCTCGTTGATCAGATTGGTGCACATGACTAGAGTCAGCTCGTCCAGGTCGAGTAGGCGGTCGGCGTTCTCTGCTGCGCTGAGTTCGCTGGAGAAGAGCGGTTTGTCCGAGTCGTACATGAAGTTCAAGGGGCTGTAGACGTCATTCATGTCTCCACCGTTAGAATAAAGACGCCTTCTTGCGTGACGATCATCTCGACCCGCCTGATGTCAGAGCGAAGTATTGCTCCATGCTTGGCATAGAGGCGATGAAATAGATTGACGTGACCTTCCAGCCAAGGTGGACTAATGCGGTAGGGCGCAGCCTCGTGCATCAGGGCCGCGACCGCCGTCTGTGGCGTTATAGCGAAGAACTCTCGCTTGTCGCTCACTCGCTGCTCGCTAAAGCGGCTGTGCAGCGCTCCCTCGACCCGTTCGGGATCCGACACGTACTCATCCCAGATGGCGATCAGCGGCACCGCTCGTCCGGTGCCGTGCAGCTCGCGGACTCGCTCGCCTGTTTCTCCCCGCGTAAAACCGATCTTCACGAACTTGGGTTTAAGGGGCTCGAGAAGAACGTAAACGCGTCCGGGCCCGACTGTAGGCACCGTAGCCTCCTCTTGATCAGGTGAATCTTCGGCGTTCCGTACGGCACCTTCGATGCGAGCACTCTAACCATAATCGGTCCATCCGACGCCCGCCCCAGCTGAGCGACTTACGGGGACTATCGGGCAGGCATGCACCACCTGTGAACTGAGTCGTCCGTGCCACGGTTACTGATCGTCGGGAGGCGGCTGGCCGCCTAGACGACGGCCCGCCGAAGCGCTGCACGAGGATGCGCAACAGTCGAGGAGCTGATCGACTTCCTAGTCGCCGAGCTCCGCGTGGACACCCCGGCCGGGAAGCAAGAATGAGGCGGGCCGGGAGCACTTCGAGGAGGGACAGTTGCGCGCAGCAATCCGCAGGAGGCCGAAGTGGGCGCTGGGCCAGTTGCGGAAGCTGGGGCACCTCTAGGTCAGTAGCTCACCAAGGTCGCCTGAGCGTCCGGCCCAACCACATACAGGTCTGTGTATAGCCGCGCCCGCACCCAGGCGGGACCCGCTGTGCCGCTGCCCAGGCAAGGTCGGGGGTCCCACCACGGCGTAGTGGTTGCCGGAAGCCCGCGTCATCAGCTCACTCCTCGACAAATGGGCTTGGACGGAGGAAGGTCAGCGGCCTTCGCGGTCGAGGGCGACCGCGGCGGAGGGTCGGGATCCATGCCCCAGGACATTTCGTTCTCGTACCGGCTGCCGCTGACCTACGTTCGGGTCACGGGAACGCGGACAGAGACGACGGACGGGTTGACCGGTCAAACAACGGTCGAGTGCAGGTCTACGGTGACGACCGAGACGGGCGCAGACCTGCTAACTAGGTGCCCGGTTAGCATCTCGCCCGAGGCGTTGGCCCGGCAGAAGACGACCTGGAATCTCCTTGAGGACAAGCGCCTCGCCGGCGCGGACGTGACGAGCACCGTGGAGCCACTCGCCGCGTGGAAGGCATCGCTTTCGGCCGGCATGGCGGTCCTAAGTGCGGGCCTGCCGCTGGTGGTCGGCCTGAGCCTTGGCCCTCCGGGATGGATTGCCCTTGCCGGTGCCGCGGGCGCGGCCACGCTCGGTGCCGGTTTAGGTAGCCGCCGATACCTCGTCAGCGTCAGCGGTGAGGAGGGCCTTGAGGTGGGCGGCGACGTGCAACCACCTGAGCCGCCGGCAGACGTGGGCCTTGCCCAGTGGAATGTCGACAGCCGTTACGGTGAGGAGAAGCCCAGGGAGGCTCAAATCCTCGCTGGGTACCGGGCGGCGCTGGCTGACGCGTCGGCAGCACACGCCACGGCGGTGCGCGCAATCATCGCCGATTCAGAGGGCAGCGACTCCTTTTACTGGGAGCAACGTCTCAAGTCGCTCGAGCTCGTCCTGCAGTCCGCATCGGTCGGTGCGATGCAGGCGGAAGCTGCGTACACGGCGTGGAAGGCAAGCAAGCTTCAAACCGTCGTCACCGACTGCGACGAGCGACTGCGTATCGATGTGCTGCCCGACCGTGCCCAACTTCAAGAATGGGCCGCTGATACGGCAGGAGGAACCGCGGCCTGGATGAAGCTCGCCGCAGAGCTTCGAATTGGCGTGTCGGTCGAGCTTGAGCACATCCTCGGGGACAACCAGAAGCTACACCTCCAGGAGTTCCAGCCCTTCGCCACTGCCGACGTGGTCCACTTCCGACAGCCGCGTCCTGCGAATCTTGAGATTTGGAGACTGACGCCGGAGGGAGCAACGGCCTACAGCCTTAAACGCGTGGAGGTTCGCCGTTTGCTCGTCGCGTTCCCAGGCAATGAGGAGACGATGCTTGTCCACGGGGGCAGGGGCGCTAGCAGTGCCGTCCAGTACGCCTTTGCTGCGTCCGGTGGCCTGACGAACATCGTCACCGACCAGACCGACCCAGCGCTCCAGCGCGCACACGATATTCTAGATCTCATCCCGGCCCTAAAGAATGCGGCCGAGGCGGGCAGCAGCATCAGGACGGCGCTGTCGCCGCCCTCGCTGGTCGACCGCGCCGCCGAGGCGAAGGCGGCTCAGGAGCTGGGCCTTCTGACCGGGCCCGAAGACCCGTTGAAGGAGCTGAAGGACAAGGTTGCCGAGCAGGAGCTGCGTGCTCGGCTGCGGCTGGCCGAGCAGATGGCGACAGCGACGTCGCCGCCTGTATTCGTGACCGTCCGGGGGCCGGCGAGCGAATAGCCACCCCATCGTGGTGACGGAGCGGCGGGGGAGCCGTGACCGCTACCGTCTCCTTCAACGGCTCGCTGTCGGCGCTACGGTGACGGGCGGGCGGGTCTGCTGCACAGCGTCTGCATACAGCGGCCCTGCGACGTCGTTGGCTCTTGCTCCCTCCAAGCGGACGATGGCCCTTGACCTTCCAGGTCGGTTCACAGCTAAGCACCTGTGTGCGCAGGGCAGTGTGGTCCCGAGGCTCGCGCGGAAGGCGGGTTACAAGTACGACGTCATGTAGGCGGACGGTGAGGACTCGATACCCTGGAGTCACTACCGGGTGTGGAGGGCTACATGACCGAGCGCACTGTGCGCTTCTTCGAGATCACGGACGTGCACGGACATCGCCTACCGGCCGATCTGCCCTTCGAAGCCATCCGCAACGCGGTCAACGACGTGGCCGAAGACAAGGCCTACGTGTCCGTGGGCAACACCATGGAGGTCCTCGGCTCGACGTACGAAGCGCCGACCAGCGGCCCGCGACCCACCGTGCCTCTCATCACGCTCGACCGGATCACCCGGGACGTCCGGCTGCGGATCGAGCGACGACGGAACTACCGGCCCCTGGTGCTCGGGCAGGACGAGACCTGGGCTGAGCCCACCTTCTTCAGCCTCTTCCCACGCAACGTGCTGGCGGTCCTGCGTAATAGTGGCAGTGCTCCGGGTGTCGCATCATTCCGGGACTACATCAATCACCTCGAAATCCTTGACGGTGCGATCGGCGTGACGCCGCTGGCTGACCGCAACGCGGTCAGGGCCATCGCGGACGTGGACACACTCACCAAGCTGACCGTGGCCATCGGCGCGGACGTCAGCCCCGACGACTTTGACGGCACGCCGCTGATCGCGGATGTGCTGCGGCAGGCCCGCACGCGGCTGGGTGCCGTCGGGTTCGAGTTCACGGTCAAGCTGGCGACGCAGGGTCAGGCCGAGGCCTCCGACATCGCCGTCGACGAGCTCCGCCAGCTCGTCGAGGGCAACGGGCTGGCTCACGTCACCAAGGCCCAGATGACCTACCGCCGGCTCGAAGACCACCGGGCGGACACCTACAACTTCATTCAGGAGGCGGTCACCACGGGTGTCGTCGTCGAACTCGTGGATCAGACGGTGCAGCCCACGCTGCGGTCCGCCAGCGAAGCCACCGCCAAGGCCTACAACGAGGACAAGTACGACGACATCCAGTCGGCCCTGCGGCTGTCGGATTGACAGTGCCCGGGCGTAGGTTCCGGTCATGGCAGGTCAAGGAGGTGTGAACGGGGGTATCAGCAGGCCAGGCCCGGTGCGGAAGGCCGCATCGCTGGCGTTTGCTCGGTGGATTCAGTGGTATTGGTGTGACGTCCCGCTGGCCGCCCTCATCGTCGTTGTGGTCGCCGTCATCCCCTGGGTCCGGGACGTCGTGGACCTCCTCGGCAACCTCAACCTGTCCGACCGACGGAGCATCTTTACCGACCTCCTCAACGTCACTGCGCTGTTCGCGGGCTTCACGACGTTGGCGACCGCCACGTATCTGGGATGGTCCAGTCGGGGCATCACCGCGGTGCGGCTTTTAGTCGGCAAGGACTTGCTGCGGTTGTGGCTGATCTCGACCAGCCTGCCGTGGCTCTGTGCGGTGGTCCTAGTCATCGTCAAGATGACCGACCGGGGTGCTGATGAGCCGACCAACGTCATGAGGTGGGTAGCAGTCGGCTCGATGATCGTCCTGGCTGAGCAACTCGCCAGGGTGCTCTACCTCTTCTATTCACTGGCGATGATCGAGCAGCAGCCACGGGGGCCGGTGCGCCCGGTAGCTCCAAGGCCTATCGGCGTCCGACAACCACGCTGACCCTTCAGGCGTTCGTCAGGCCTTAGAAGACGTTGCGGAAGTAGGTCGTCGGGCCCTGCCGGTCGGTGACGCGTCGACGCAGGGTGCGGGGCATGTCGTCCCCGGCGTCTTCCCCGTCGCCGCGGCTGATCAGTGACGAGCTGTGGGCGCTGGTCGAGCCGCTGATCCCCCCGCGTCGCCCGGCCATCCACGGGCGCACCGGCCGGCCCCGCACCTCCGATCGGGACGTCCTCGAGGGCATCGCCTTCGTGCTCTCCACCGGCATCGGCTGGGCCAAGCTGCCGACCGAGCTCGGCTATGGCTCGGGCTGGACCTGCTGGCGCCGGATGCATGAGTGGGCCGAGGCCGGTGTCTTC
>NZ_FPBA01000044.1 GCF_900116515.1 Geodermatophilus amargosae | reverse complement strand
ACCGCCGGCCGCAGCGCCTCGCTGCGTCGCGCCGAGCAGATCGCCCGCCGCGAGGGCAACAAGGACGCCGCCAAGGCTGCCCGGACCGCCCGCGAGGAGCTCGGTGATGTCTCCGCCGACGAGCTGCCGATCAAGAACTTCGACCAGCTCGCCGTCGGCGACGCCGTGAAGGCCATCAAGGACCTCAAGGAGTCGCACGACATCCGCGTGATCATTCGCTACGAGGAGACCCACAAGAGCCGGGTGAACGTGGTCAGCGCCGCGCAGACCCAGCTCGCCTCGCTCGCCAAGGAGGCCGTGGGCGTCGACGCCTGATCCCGCAGGACACTCGGAGGGTCCACGTCCCGCTCATCGGGGTGTGGGCCCTCCGTGCGTCCGCGTGCCCGTTCCGTAGGCCGTGCCCGGTTACGGCCTGTTGCAGGCGTCACCGGTGCACGAGTTTGGCCCGGCGTCTCGGGCGGGGAGGGCTTCGACCATGACCCCCGAGGCCCTGGCAGCGGAGGTCTCGTTCGCCACTGCCACTCGCTTGACTTGCTCAGTCGCCGCGACACCGGCAACACCGCCCTCAACACGGGTCAATGACGACGGCGAGAACGGCTGGGCATCGTTCCGCGACACCTCGCTGGACACCTATAAGGCGCTCAAGCTGCTCACCCTGAGCGAGAAGTGGTCTTCCGGAAGGCGCACGACAGCCAGCTGATCGGCATCCGCGCGGCCCTGCGCGGCGGCGCGAGCTGGGAGCAGATCGCCGAGGCCCTCGGTGTCCCCGCCGCCCCCGCGAGGAGATGCTTCAACGAGGCCATCGCCGAGCGACTGGACAGCCGCAGCCGCAGCAGCAGCCTGCGACCTGGCCGGCGCGCCCGTCCCTACCGTCCCGACCATCGGGCCCGGAGCACCGCCTCGACGCGGTCCCGGCCTGCAGCTTCGGTCGGCGCTTGGTATCGCAAGAGGAACCTCAACTGGGAAAATCGCCGAGCGGAACACGTGCCCTCGGTCGTCGTCCCGTAAGTCCCGCCCGGTTAGCCAGCCCGCATGGGTAGGACAATTGGGACTCCCTCGGGGCAGGCCGGGCTGCGCCGTCAGCCCACTCGCCAGGCACCCACGCCACGCGTCGCCGAGCTGGCTGCGTGACCGCGAAGCCTAGCCACGGAGCCTTACCGTCGTCATTCGACGACTGAGCTGGTTAGCAGCTCCTGTTGTAGTCGACAATCGCCATAGACGATCAACAAAATGGCATCTGCGACGACTCGCCGCGCATGACAGTCAACTTTTCCCGATAACCATCAAGCCTTTACGTCAGAACGGCACGCATGCTACCAATGGAGGTAGCTCGGGCCCCGCTCCGCGGGGCCCTTCGGCATCTCTAGGGGTGACATGTTGGCCATTACTGGGTGGCGTTGACAAATGCGCGGCGGAATGAAGATCTACACCGGGGCGCCGACCGCTGCCCGCTGCTACGTGGAGATGGGTCGCGGGCGGGCGGATGATTACTACCTCGCCGAGGGGACCGGGATCGCCCGCCGCTACGCAGCGAGCGGAGGGCAGGTCCGGCAGTTCGCTCCGCTGTCCGGCGACGCCTACGAGACATGGGTGGCCGGCTCCGATCCGGCCACCGGTGAGCCGCGGGGCCGGCTGCGCACCGACGACCGCGCGGTGCGGTTCGTCGAGGTAGTCGTCAACGGGCCGAAGTCGTGGTCGCTAGCGGCGGCGTTGCATCCGGACATCGCCGCCGCGTATGACGCGGCGCAGGACCGGGCGGTCGAGCAGATCCTCGCGTGGCTGTCCGAGCACGGGACCACCCGGGTCGGACCCCGCGGGGGCCAGGTGCAGGTGCCGGTGGAGGCACTGGAGGCCACAGCGGTGCGGCACCACACCTCCCGCGCCGGGGATCCGCACCGGCATGTGCACCTGCAGCTGCTCGCCCGGGTGTTCGCCGCCGGGAAGTGGCGGGGGCTGCATACCGTCGCCATTCGCGACTCGCTTGCGGCGATCAACGGGATCGGGCACGCCGCGATGGCCACCGACCCACATCCGCGGGCCGCCTGGGCCGCCCACGGATTCACTGCCGACGACACTGGAGAACTACTGCAGCTCGCCGCCTACGTGGGTCCGATGAGTGCGCGGGCGGCGCAGATCGCCGCCAACATCGGCCGCTACGAACGGGAATGGATGCAGGCGCATCCCGGCGAACTGGCTGGGCCGACGTTGCGGCGGGGGTGGGAGGCGCGGGCCTGGGTTGACGGTCGCCCCGACAAGGTCCACCCCCGCTGGGGCGAGGTACTGGAGGACCGCTGGCGGGCCGAGCTCGCCGGGCTGGGCTACCGCGATCCGGCCCACCCGGTGGCCCTGACGCCAATGCCGGGCGGGGCGCTGGACCGCACCGCCGCCGCCGACCGGGTCCTGACCCGGCTCGCGGCCGCCCGGTCGGCGTGGAACACCGCGGACATCCGCGGTGAGGTGGAGCAGTTGCTCGCCGCCGACGGCATCGTGGCCGAGGCGGCGGTGCGCCTTGAGCTGGCCGAGGACCTCACCGCCCGCACCCTCGGCCGGTGCGTGCCGCTGCTCGAGCGCGACGGGGTGCCCGAGCACATCCGGTCCTTGACCTCCCGCCCGGTGCTCGACGTCGAGGCCGACCTGACCGCCCGGTTCACCGCCCGCGCCGGGCAGCCGCTGCTGCCGGAATCCCAGCATGAGCGGCTGCCCGCGTGGCTAGTCGGCGGGCTGGATGACGGTCAGGCCGCCGCTGTCGCGCTGCTGACCGGCGACCGCCGGATGGTGATCTTGGAGGGCGCGGCCGGGGCCGGGAAAACCACCACGCTGGCCGCCACCCGCGCCGTCCTGCGGCTGCAGGACCGCGGGCTGGCGGTGGTCACCCCGACGCTGAAGGCGGCCAAGGTCGCCCGCACCGAGACCGGCGCGGCCGCCGGGTCGGCGGCGTGGCCGGCCCATCAGTACGGCTGGCGCTGGACCTCCGCCGGCGACTGAACCCGGCTCACCGAAGGGCAGCTCGACCCGCGCACCGGCCACCCCTACGCCGGCCCGAAGATTGCCTGGTTATGACCCGGCGACCTGCTGGTCATCGACGAGGCCGGGATGCTCGACCAAGACACCGCCCGGGCCCTGCTGGTCGTCGCCGACGAGTGCCAGGCGCGGCTGGCGCTGCTGGGCGACCGGCACCAGCTGGCCGCCGTCGGCCGGGGCGGCGTGCTGGACCTCGCCGCCGCGGCCGCCGACCGGGTCGACCCCGGTGCGTGCCTGAACCTGGAGTCCGTGCGCGTGTTCATCCGTACCAACGCCGACGGCGTCACGGTCCGGGACGACGAGTACGCTGCGCTGACCCTGGCGATGCGGCGCGGCAACGATTCGGGGGCGGTGTTCGACGCCCTCCTCGCCCGCAACCAGATCCGGCTGCATACCGATACCGAGGCGTTGCGGGACGCGCTCGCCGAGGTTGCGGCTAACAGTCCGAGCGCCGACGTCGCGCTGGTGGCCAACACCCTCGAGCAGGTCGACGCGCTCAACGCGGCGGTGAGGGCCCGGTTGGTCGCCGCCGGCCGGGTCGACAACACCAACGTCGTGACCATCCGGACCGGGCAGCGGATCGGTGCCGGCGACCGGATCGCCACCCGCCGTAACGACCGCGACCTGGACGTCGCCAACCGCGACACCTGGACCGTCACCGCGATCGACGGGCGAAGCGGACTGCACGTCACCCCCTATACCGCTGGCGGAGGTGACGTCCCGGCCGGTGAGTCACCCCAGCGGGCGCCCCGGACGTCCGGGTGCTGCCCACCGACTACGTCAGCGACCACGTCGAGCTGGCCTACGCCGCCACCGTGTACGGCGTCCAGGGGGCTACCGTCGGCGCCGCGCACCTGCTGCTCGGCGAGTCCAACGGCGCCGCCGCGGCCTACGTCGGCATGACCCGCGGCCGCGCCGCTAACACCGCCCACCTCATCGCCGCCGACGCCGACCAGGCCCGCGAGCAGTGGATCGCCGCTTTCGGCCGCGACCGGGCCGACCTCGGCCCCCGCCACGCCGCCGGACTCGCTGCCCGCGAAGCCGACCGCTACGCCCCCACCCGGCGGCCTATCCCAGCACCCGGCGTCCCCCGTCCCGAGTACGAACGCCGTGGGCCCTCCCTGGCCCCGCGGAGTGCCGCGCCAGGTATCGGGCGATGACGCGGCTCCTTCGGCCGGCGGTTCGGCTCCAGAGCCGCCTCGAGGGCTGCGACTGGAGGATTTCTGCACGAGCTGGCTGTCGGCTGTCACCACCAGCTCCGGATCGGCGCCTTCTCCCAGTACCGGAGCACCCCAACCAGACCGGAGTCAGTCATGACCGACCACGCCACCAACCGCGAGCTCGAACTGCTCACCATCACCGAAGCCGCCGAGCCCCTCCGCGCCCCCGTCGCCACCCTCCGGTACTGGCGCCATATCGGCACCGGACCTATCAGCTTCCGCCTCGGTCGCCGGGTCCTCTACCGCCGCAACGACCTCCACGCTTGGATCGACAGCCAGCACGACCAGGACCAGCCCGTCGCGCTTGACTAGAAGGGGCGGCATTTTCTCCAGTCACCCACTGGGCACTCGCGGGCGACCGGCGCGTAGGCCTGAGGAGACGGTTGACCGCTCCGCACCGGTTGCGTCCCACATCTCCGCCGCCGATAAGGAGAAGTCCAAAGCGCAACGGTGGCTCGACGAGGTCACGGCCAGCCAGGTGACCGGCACCTATGTCGACCCGAAGACCGCCCGGACGACGGTGGCCGACTGGTGCGGAACGTGGCTCGCCGGCTACGCAACCCGGCGCCCTCGAACAGTGCGGCAGGCACAGGTGCACGTCGCCCAGATCGTCACGGCCTTCGGGCCGATGCCGCTGTCGGCCGTGCGGCCCTCAGCCGTGCGCTCCTGGACGGTGAAGCTCAAGACCGACGGCCTGGCCGACAGTTACGTGTACGCGCTGCATTCGCGGCTGTCACAGATCTTGAGCGACGCCGTGCACGATGGGCTCCTCGCGCGCAATCCCTGCTCACGGCGCACGTCGCCCAAGGCCGGTGTCCAGCGGCCCTACGTCGCCACGACGGAGCAGGTGTGGGCGCTGCATGACGCGGTGCCCGTGCACCTGCGACCGGCGATTCTGCTGGGCGCGTTCGTCGGACTGCGTACGGCCGAAGCCGTCGGGCTGCGCGTCCGGGACATCGACTTCCTGCGCGGTGTCGTCCGGCCCGAACAGCAAGGCAACGGCGAGCCGCTGAAGACGGAGACGTCCCGGACGCTGTTGCCGATCCCGCAGGAGCTCGCGCTCAAACTGTCGGCAGCGGTCACGCGCTGGGGCGGTCCCTACGTCGTCACCGACGGCACCGGCCGTCAGACGTCCACGTGGGCGATCGAGCGGGCCATCCGTTCGGCGAGGCCGAAGGTCGCCGGGCTGCCGGAGGAGTTCCGATTCCACGACCTGCGGCACTATCTCGCGTCGCTGCTCATCGGCAGCGGGCTAGACGTCAAGGTCGTCCAGATTTCGGGGTCCGCCCTAACCAGCGCCAAAGGACTCCAGTGCGGCTCTGACCTGCGGTTTCAACGTTAGTTGTGGGTGGCGCTGATGTGACCCGGACGGTCGTCCTGCGGACTAGTTGCGGACTGGCGGCGGGCTGTGGCCCCAACGCACTGACTGGGCCCGACCGTGTGGGCGTCCATGAGTGCCTCTGCTGTCCCTGAAGGCGGCCTATGGGACACGTCCAGCGGGTCATGACGGACCCGGATCCCGGAAGCCGCTAAGGCATCCCCTGGCGTTGACCAGCGGCGGCCGCACGGCGGTCTCAGTTGTGGCGGGTGTTGCCGCCAGGGACGGCTCCGGTCTCGGTGACCTCGCGGGCGATGTCGACCAGTTTGCGGTTGAGCTCCTGGGAGACGCGGGCGAGGACCCCGAAGGCCTGGTCGGCGGTGAGCTTGTGCCGCTCCATCAGGATGCCCTTCGCCTGCCCGATGACATCCCGGTTGGTCATCCCGGCGCGCAGATGCTCCTCGTGCTCCGCGCCGGCCACGGCCACCGCGGCGTGGGCGGCGAACATGAGGCCGATTTCCTGGCACTCGTCGTCGAAGGCTCCCGGCGTGTGCGCGTACAGGTTCATTCCGCCCAGTTGGTCCCCCTGCACGAACAGCTGGAAGCACATCATGCTGCCCACGCCGAGCTCCGAGGCCTGCCGTGCGAACTGCGGCCAGCGGTCGTCGGCGCCCACGTCGTCGACCCGGACGACCTGCTGCTCCCAGACCGCGTCCATGCACGGGCCTTCCTTGATCCGCTCCTGCAGGGCGTCGACCTCCCGGGGCAGGTCGCTGGTCGACGCCCGGGGCTCGATCTTCGACCGGCCGATCACGTAGCTGATACTGCACTCCTCCGCGTTCGGCACGACCCTCACTGCCGTCGCGGTGATCGCCTGCAGAGTGCCCTCGACGTCGCCGTGCTCCTCCTGCAGATGCCGGGCCACACGGCTCATCGTGTCGCCCAGGTTCTGCGTGGAGTCGGCAGCTCCGTCGGCGTCGTCCGGGGTGGCCGTCATGGGCGGAACCTACTCGCGGCGGGGTCGCGGCGGGGGCCCCGGCGATCACGCGCTGAACGAGCCTCCGCCCGCCAACACAATGCGAAGGACGGACCCCGCGACCGCCGCGGCAGGGCGCGCTCCGCCGCTGCCGCGGTGTCCCTGGATTGGCCGTCCCCAACACCCGGATGGGGCGCCGTCGGGCCTCGCATGGAGGGCGGAGCCTGTAGTGTTCCGCTACGCCTCGTCGTCGGATCCGACCTCCCCGGGCCAGGCTCCGCCGGTTTCGCCACGAACCCGACTCAGCCGCCTTCGGCTGTCCGAGGGTGCGCAGCTCCCTCGTCGATAGCCTCTCGCCGTCGGCCCAGCAGACGGGTCAGGCACGATGACCACAGATCAGCATGCTGACCGACCGCTCCTCGACCCGCGTGACGCGATCACCGAACTCGCTCGGCTCTCCTTCGACAACACATCGATGGAGGCGATGCTGCAGCGGATCGCCGAACTCGCCAAACAGATTATCCCCGGCGTGGCGGAAGCCTCGGTCACCCTGATCGCCAACGACAAGGCAGACACCGCCGCCTACACCGGCCGGCTCGCCCGCGACCTGGACGAGACGCAGTACGGCCGCGGCTACGGCCCCTGCCTTGAAGCCGCCGTCGGCGAGGAGATCCGGGAGATCACAGACGCCCGCACCGAGGCACGCTGGCCCGGGTACGCCCGGATTGCCGTCGAACGCGGCTCGCTGAGCTCGCTCTCCGCTCCCGTGCCGATACGCGAGGGCCTCCATGGCGGGCTCAACCTGTACGCGGTCGAGGCAGGCGCCTTCGATGACGCCCGAGAGGTCGCCACCACCTTCGCCTCCTACGCCGCCGTGGCGGTGCACAACATGCACCTCTACGAGAGCACCCGCGAGCTCGCCCAGAACCTGGACATCGCGATGCGCACCCGGGCCGTCATCGAACAGGCCAAGGGCATCCTGATGAGCCAACGACGCTGCGACGCCACAGAGGCCTTCACCCTGCTCGCGGCCGCCTCCCAGCGGTCCAACCGCAAGCTGAGGGACATCGCCCAAGCGATCGTCGACGGCGTCACCGGTCAGGACAGTCGGCAGAACTGAGCGAGACGCCCGAGTCGATCCGCACGCCCGAGGCGAGGGACGGCGGCCAGGACACTTGCCCGCAACCCATCTCCGGGTGGTTCCTGGCGGCGGCTGTCCCATAGTGGGCCGCTTAGGGACACGACCGCCTGGCCGGCTGGTGGGGGACTAAGCGTTCTCGTTGGTGTGTCCTGCTCGTCATCACTGCCCTCGCGTGACTCGCCGGCGGTCCGCTACCCGAGGAAGGGCCTCCGGCGCTCGAGGGCCGTCACGACCTCAGTCAGCGCTGCCGCCACAGAAGAGACATCCCGGTCATAGATCCGCCCGTCGTCGACCTGCGCGGCCAGCTCGCCTAGCAGCCGCACCCAGTCCCGACGGGTGGGCGTGGCCGGCACACGGACCTCGACCCGGTGCTCGACGACCTCGACCGCGCAGCGGCCGGACGCGGCCGCGCGGCCCTGTTCCCAGGCCCGGCGCCGGCAGCCGACCGAGCACCACTTCGGAATGGGCCCTCGGGACCGTGGCGTGATCGCACCGCCGCACCAGGCGCACGACGTCGCCGCCGCATGTCGCGCCTCACCAGCCGAGGACGCGTGCGGCGAAGCATCGGACTCAGCGGACGTCTCGCTGCTCCTTCGTGAGGCGCGCTCCCGACGCTGTCGCTCGGCCTCCTGCCGGTGTGCCTTATCGCCGGCGCTTCTTCCAGCTGCCATGGCTTCAGCGTCCGGGACAACCTCCTGGAAACCGTCCGACGAATTGGCAGCCGGCTAGTGCAAGAGGTGTGTGCCTCCTGATCCCGGTCTTCTCCAGTGCACTCAGTGTCGATCAGGGCGAGGGTTGGTCCTGACCGCCTTGGCTGCCTCACCTACGACGCCCAGTGGTGGCTGGTCACCGCCGGCGCGGGACTGGGCAGTACCGTCTGATTCACCGGCCTTGGCTGCGGCGTCCTGGCCGCTCCGGCCGGTGGTCGCTCGCCCGGCCGTCTGGTGCATGGTCGACGGCGTCATGTCGTTCGGCCGTCTACGTCGTGCTGGCAGTGACCCGAGCGAGGCCGAGTTCGGCCAAGGGCTGCGGCCTAACTCACTACGCACACGGTATATGAGACGTTCGGGGATGACCGTTGGCGGCCGCACCGGCCACCGATGTGTCTGTAGGGCCGTCGCCTCCTGCGGCCCGAACGGACCGGGTGGTCGTACGACAGAGGTGGGGCTGGCATCCCCGGCGCATGTGGGCGGCACGAGGGCGTGCCCGGCCGACGTGGAGGAGACTGGCCGGCGAGGTGATGGTTTGGTGGCCCAGGTACGGGTGCTCATCGTCGACGACCAGGAGCCCTTCCGGCAAGCCGCGGCCGCCGTCGTGGATCTGACTGACCCGTTCGTCGTCGTGGGCACGGCTGAGTCGGGGGAGAGCTGTCTCACGGCGGTACGGGCGCTGCACCCGGACTTGGTGCTCATGGACGTGGGGCTGCCCGGGATCGACGGCATGGAGGCGACGCGCCGCCTCTCGACGCTGTCCCGCCCTCCGCTCGTGGTTCTGGTGTCCACCCACGACGAGGACGAGTTCGGCGACGGGGCCCGCTCATGCGGAGCCGTGGCCTACATCAAGAAGTCGGTCTTCGGGCCGGATCCGCTCACCGCTGCCTGGGCGCTCGGGTCGAGCGGCAGCACGGCTCGGAACTCCACGAACCCCTCGGAGCCGTTTTCCTCCTCAAGTTGACCGCCAACGGCCTGCACCCGGTCGAGGACCAGTTGCCGGTCGGGCGTGCGGTCGGGTCCCCTGCCGCGGACCGACAGCCTGAGACGGCCGTCCGCGGAGGTGATGCCCACCCGTGACCCGGGCCCGACGACGGTGAGCGCCTGGACGACGAACAGGTACGCAGCGGCCTCCACCGACGGGTCGATGCCCTCGGGGAGATCGTTCCCGATGGACAGGGTCGCCTCGGATGAGGTGCGGGAGACATGTGCCCGGACGGCGGCGGCCAGGCCGCGTCGGGCGAGCAACGGTGGCAGCACTCCGGCGGTGATGCCGCGCAGCGCCTCGATCGCCCGGGTCACGGACTCCTGCAGCTGGTGGAGCCTCGGCGGTGCGCCGGTCGGGTCCCGGGCCAGGCGGCGCTCCACGTCGGTCAGGGCGGTGGGCAGCGGATCGAGGTGGACGGCGACCTCGGCGCGGATCGCCGCGGCCACCCGTTGGCGCTCGGTGTCAGCGGCGGTCAGCAGCCGTCGGCGCGATGCCTCCAGCTCGGCCCGGTGGGAGGTCACCTCCTCGGCACGCCGGTGCAGAGCGGCGGTGAGGCGCATGTTGCGGAAGACGAGCGTGAGCTGGGTGGCGAGTTCATCGAGCAGCCGGCGCTGTCCGCGGGTGAGCGCGTGCCCGGGCCGCAGCCCCAGTTCGATCCGGCCGATGACCTCCCCGTGGTCGATGACCGGGACGGCCGTATCGGCCGGGCGTCCGCCGTCCGCAGGCCAGCTGGCGCTGACGTCAGCACCCGCCGCGAGTGAGACGCTCGCGCGGGCGGTGGAGGCTCCGACGGCCAGGGCACCGCACCGCGCCGCGAGCTCCAGCAGCTCGCGGTCGGACAAGCCGCCGGCCGCCAACTGGCGGCTGAGCGCGGCGAGGTTGTCGTACGGCGCGGCGCGGTGCCCGTAGACCACCCGGTCGGCGAAGCGGTCCACCTGCCGGCGCAGCGGCTGGAAGGCGAGCGCGACGAGGACGTAGGCCGCCAGCGAGGGCCACAACCCCGCCGTCGAGCCGGCGAGCAGGGAACCGAGGGCGACCACCGCGCTCACGTAACCGGCGGTGACGAACAGGCCCAGCGCAGCCAGCCGCAGCGTCCGGCCGATGATTACGTCGATGTCGTAGAGCCGGTAGCGCAGCACGGCGAATCCGGTGGCCACCTGGAAGGCGAAGTAGCTCAGGTAGAGCAGCTGCTGCAGATACCACCGCTGCGGAGCGTCGGCGCCTCGAATGACGCCGTCCAACACGACGACGGCGACGGCCACGGCCACGGCCACGGCGGCAGCTCCCATCCAGCGCAGCTGCTGGCGCAGCTCGCCGCGTGCACCGCGGAGCCGCCGGACGAGCGCCACCGCACTGCCCACCAGGCCCACCGTCACCGTGATCTGGCCGCTTCCGGCGAGCGCGATCGCCACGGCCGGGGCCTCCACGGCGTCGGTCGCACCGAAACCGCTCGGAGGCACGAGGAGCAGGCCGGAGGTCGCCACACAGAACCCGCCGACGAGCAGGACTGCCATCGGCCACCAACGGGGCGACGGCAGGTGCCCGTCCGGGACCAGCAGCAGGACCAGCCCGAGCAGGGTCAACGCATAGGAGGCCCCGAACATCGAGCCGATCCACCCAGCCACGTGTCCGACCGGCGCGGGCACCGGGAGCTCTCCGACCAGGACCGCGAGGGCGAGGGCCTGGGCGGCGAGCCCGAGGGCGGCGCCTGCTTGACCCGCGCAGATCAGCCAGCCGACTCGATGACGAGGATGCCGGTCGACGATCGCGGCGCCGATCACGGACCCGATCGCGACGGCGATCGTCACGGTGGGGAAGGGCTCGTCGAGGCTCTCCACCGCCATCAGCGGGAGCCCGCCGGCCGCCAGCAGCGCGAGCTGGCCTGCGGAGACGGCCACGGTCATCGCGCACAGCGACCAGGCCCACCGGCGGGCCCTGGCGCCCTCCCGGGTGTTCTGCTCAGCCATCCGATCCGCCCGGCGTCGCCCGGATCGGTATCCGGCCCCGGACACGGGTGCCGGCGTCGGGTCGGCTGTCCACCGTCACCGTGCCGCCGAGTGACTCGACCCGGTCCCGCATGTTGGCCAGGCCCGCACCACCGTGAAGGGCGCCGGTGGGGTCGAAGCCGATGCCGTCGTCGTGCACCTCGAAGCACAGAGCCGAGTCGGTCGTCACCAGCCGCACCTGCACCGACCTCGGCTGGGCGTGCTTGACCGCGTTCTGCACGGCCTCGAGGCAGCAGAAGTACGCGGCCGACTCCACCTCCGCGGGGAACCGCCGGTCGGTCCGGTCCACCACTCGCACCGGCAGGGGGCTGGTTGCCCACGCCGCTCGCATCGCTTCGGCCAGTCCCGCTTCGGCCAGCAACCGCGGGTAGACGCCGCGCGAGAGCTGCTCCAGCGTGGCCACCGCCGCCTCGGTAGCCGGCCGCAGATCCGCGACCAACGCAGCGGCGCGGACGGGGTCGCGACCGGCCAGGGTGGCCGCGAGGCTGAGGTTCACGGTGAGCGCCACGAGATGCTGCTGCGCTCCGTCGTGGATGTCGCGCTCCAGATGGCGGCGAGCCGCATCGGAGGTCGCCACGATCCGTTGCCGGGAGGCCTGCAGCTCGATCGACCGTTCGACGGTCTGCTCGATGTGGCGCTGCAGACCGGTCGTCAGCACGAGGTTGCGCAACGCAAGGCCGGCCGAGGCCAGCAGATCGTCGAGGAGGCGCTGCTCCACCGGGGTCAGGCGGGCGGACGCCGCGCCCGTGTCCCGGACGATGTGGCCGATCGCCTCGCCTGCATGTCGTACCTCGTGGCGCTGCACCCCCGGTCCGGAAGGGATCGGATCCGCATTCGAGGGCCAGCGCGCGGCGAGGTCCTCATCGGCGGAGTCCTCACGGCGCAGCCACACCTCCACCCGGCGGGAGCCGGTCGCCTCCGCGACCAGTCGCGCCATCCGGGGCGCCAGCTCTGCCGTTGCCGCCACGCCGACGACCTGGGAGCTGAACTCGGCAAGCACGTCGTACGGCGAGGTCAGCCATCGGCGGGACAGGATCCGGAGAACCGGTTCGAAGGTCACGGCGACGACCGCGGTCGCCGACACGGCCAGCGGCAGGCTCGGGGGCCGGCTCCCGAGCAGCGTCCCGCCGCCGAGGACCAGCACCCAGTAGACGGCCAGGACGTATCCGGTCAGGCATGCGCCGACGAGGAGTCGTGCGCCGACCGTGGTCCGGGGGCGCCAGTCGCCGGTGGCCACGCAAGGAGTGTGGAGGAGGGTGCCCGGCCGGAACAGGGACCTCGATCGCATCCGGCGGGGGTGCCAGCACCCCTCCGCGGTTCAGTCGGGTGGGGGCGCTTCGAGGAACCGGAGCACGGCGAGCACTCGGCGGTTGACGTCCGGCTCCTCGGTCACCCCGAGCTTCGCGAACAGCGCATTGGTGTGCTTCTCCACGGCGCGCTCGCTGACGTAGAGCGCACGAGCGATCGCCGCGTTGCTCTTGCCGGTGGCCATCTCGCGCAGCACGGCGAGCTCGCGCTCCGAGAGCGCGGCCAGGGGAGAGCGGTCCTGGTCCCTGCGGCGGATGACCAGGGCCTCCACGACGTGCGGATCCAGCGCGGACCCGCCGCGGCGCACCGCGTGCAGTGCGGCCACCAGCTCGTCGAGGCGCGCGATCCGCTCCTTGAGCAGATAGCCCAGTCCGGCGACGCCGCCGGACAGCAGGTCCATGACGTCGGCCGGCTCGGCGTACTGGGACAGCACGACGACCCCGGTGCCGGGGTGGTCCCGGCGGATCTGCTTCGCCGCGCGCAGACCCTCGTCGGTGTACGTGGGCGGCATGCGGATGTCGGTGAGCACCACGTCCGGGGCAGTCGCCCGGACCGTCTGCACGAGTGACGGTCCGTCCTCCGCCAACGCGATGACGTCGACGTCCGCGGCCTCCGCGAGGAGAGCTGCTGTCCCCTGGCGGACCAGGAAGTTGTCGTCGGCGAGGACCACCCGCAGGACCATTGCGGAACCGTATAGGCGCGGGGGCTCCCCGCACCCCTTCCGGGGAGCCAGCATCCCGGGAACGGGAGCCGCCCTCCCTCCGACTGTGGTGCTCGCAGGCTCCTGTCGTCCCTCCGGTCTTCCTAGCGTCCTCCTCGCGCTCGGCGTCCGCTGACCACGACGACGGAGGAGCAACGATGATCGAGATCCGAAACCTGACCAAGGTCTACGGAGGTACCCACGCGGTCGACGACCTGACCGTGACCGTGCGGCCCGGGAGGGTGACCGGGTTCCTCGGCCCCAACGGAGCCGGAAAGTCCACGACGATGCGCACCATCGTCGGGCTGGACCGTCCCACCAGCGGCGAGGTCCTCGTCACCGGACGGCGCTATGCCGACCACCCCGCCCCGATGCGTGAGGTCGGCGCCTTGCTGGACGCGAAGGCCGCGCATCCCGGGCGAACCGCTGTCACGCACCTGCGCGCTCTGGCCGTCACCAACGGCATCCCGCGGAGCCGCGTGGACGAGGTCGTCGCCATGGTCGGTCTCCAGGAGGCCGCTGATCGGCGCGTCGGCGGCTTCTCCCTGGGCATGGCGCAGCGCCTGGGCATCGCCGCCGCCCTCCTGGGCGACCCGGAGGTGGTCCTGCTGGACGAGCCGGTCAACGGGCTGGACCCCGACGGCATCCGCTGGATACGGGGCTTCCTGCGCGGCCTCGCCGGAGAGGGGCGCACGGTGTTCGTCTCCTCGCACCTGATGAGCGAGATGGCGCTCACCGCTGACCACCTCGTGATCGTGGGTCGCGGCCGGCTGCTGGCCGACGTGTCCATGGAGGAGATGACCGCCTCCGCCTCCGGACAGGTCCGGGTCCGTAGCCCGCAGGCCCAAGAACTCGCCCGCCTCCTCGCGGGAGCGGGCGCGGCTGTCACGCGGTCGGAACCCGACGTCCTGTCGATCACCGGGCGCACCAGCACCGACATCGCCGAGACCGCGCTCGCGGCCCGAATCCTGCTCACCGAACTCACCCCGGTCCACGCCTCGCTGGAGGACGCATATCTGGCGCTGACCGCGCCCGACGTCCAGTACCGGGCCATCGACCACGACCACACCGCCCCCGGGAGGGCCGCCGCATGACCACCACCACCGACCGTCCTGGGACCGGAGCTGCCGTCGGCCGAGCCTCCAGCACGCGTGTCACCCAACGCCGCGTCTTGGCCGCCGAGGGCATCAAACTGCGAGCCCAGCGCTCGATCCTCTGGCTCCTGGTCATCAGCGTGCTGAGCATCGTCGCGGCGGCCCTGTCCTCCGCCCTCACGTCCACCCTCGCCGACGCGCCCCCGGAGGGGGCGGGTGGCGCCTCGGACCCGCTCGGGGCCGCGCTCACCGGCGTGAGCTTCACCCAGGTGCTGATCGTTGCGCTCGGGGTCCTCGTCGTCACCAGCGAGTACAGCACCGGCCTGTTCCGGGCGACCTTCACCGCCGTGCCGAAGCGACTGCCCGTGCTGTGGGCCAAGGCCATCGTGGCGGCGGTCGCGGTCTTCGTCGCGACACTGGCGGCTGCGCTCATCTCCTTCGTCACCGCACGAGCCGTCATGTCGTCCGCGGACGGAACCACCTCGCTCGGTGACCCGGGAGTGCTCCGAGCGCTCGTGGGCTCCGCGCTCTACCTCTCCGTCACCACGATCCTGGCGGTGGCCTTCGGGTCGCTGCTGCGCAGCGCGATCGGCGCCATGGCGGCCCTGTTCGGTCTGCTGTTCGTGGTGCCCCTCCTCGGGCAGCTCCTGCCGGAGACCGGCCCGTACCTCCCGAACAACGCCGGTGCCGCGATAATGCGGATCGGTTCCCCTGAGGGGTCCTTGTCGCCCTGGGTCGGTCTGGGGGTCTTCGGCCTCTATGCCGTCGTCGCTCTGATCGCCGCCGCCGTCGCGCTGACCCGCCGCGACGCCTGACGGCCTCTCCCGCGGCCTGCCCGGCAGCCCTCCACCTTGTCGTCCTCACCGGTCGCCCGCCGAGGCGGCCGGCTCGACTCCCAACCTGGAGAACGTCATGACCACCACGTACGACCCGCCACCCCCTACACCCCTTCCTCCTCGACGGCGCCGCACGACGCTCACCGTCGTGGGGACGGCCATGGCGGTGTTGGGTGGCCTCGCGGCCGCGGCCGCCGCCGCCGCCGCCGTGATCGTCACCTTCGGCTCGAGCGGCACCCTCGACTCGGGCTCCCACTAGGTGTTCACCTCCACGGCCGCGCTGGTCAGCGACGCCGCCGCGATGGAGGACGTCAACGGCATCGCCGCCATCACGGGATCGCCGTCCCTCCGTCTGTCGGCCACCAGCACCGGCCCGTCCGGCGTCTTCATCGGTGTGGGGCCGGCCGACGCGGTCGCCGGCTACCTGTCCGGAGTCGCCATCGACCGGGTCACCGACTTCTCGGTGGATCCCTTCCGCATCGACGTGACAGGCGAACCGGGCGCGGCGACGGCGTCGCCGCCGGGCGAACAGGACTTCTGGGTGGTCTCGGACACCTCGGAGTCCATCGCCGGCCTCGCTTGGCCTGTTCAGGACGGGGAGTACCGGCTCGTCGTGATGAACGCCGACGGGAGCCCCGGGCTGACCAGCGTGGTGCAGGTGCAACTGGAACTGCCGAACGCCTTCCCCATCTCGCTGGCGGTGCTGGTCGGCAGCGGGATCGTCGCTACAGCGGGGATCGCTCTCGTCGTCGTGGCCGTCTCCGCCAGCCGGCGGGCCGCGGACCGGTAGTCCGCCCGCTGGGTGCGCCCCCCTCCCGCGTGTTCGCCGGTAGAGGGGCTCCGAGGCAACCGATCGACGTCCGAAGACCACCCACCTCCTGACGAAGGATCACCGCGATGACGCGCCACACGCCGCAGCAGCCGCCTGTGCCACAGCAACCGCCCACCCCGACCGCCGCACCGCCGCTGCGCAGCACGGGAGGAGGTGTCATGCGCAGGACTGTCCTCATCGCTGCCGTCTCAGCTCTCGCCTTCGGTCTCGCGACAGTGCTCACGGTCTCCGCTGTCTCAAGGGCAGACGATGATCGCCGGGACGCGTCGGAGACACTGGTCTTCGACGTCCGGTTCAGCCCACAGACACTCGTCGCCACGAACAACCTGCGGGAGCCGGACAGCCCTCTTGCGCTCGGCGACGTGAACCTCTTCCACGACCAGCTGTTCAGGGATGGCGAGCAGGTCGGCGACGAGGCCGGATCCTGCGTCATAGTTGCGCTGGCCCCGCAGGTCCTGGCCAACTGCAGCATCGTGGTCCGGCTTCCCGACGGCCACATCACGGGTCAGTTCGTGACCAGTCCCGGACCCGACCCGAAGCCCATCGCCCTGACCGGCGGGACGGGCGCCTATCGCGACATCGGCGGCGAGGGGACCCTGGTTGAGTTCGGTGATGAGACGGGCACCCTGACGCTGGAGGTCCTGTTCCTCGACACGCGAAGCGGGCGGAACTGACGTCCTCGATGGGTCTTCCATAAGGGGACGCCAGAGAACCGAGACGACCCGATCGAGCCTGGGACGGCGCGTGGGTGCATCGCCGCGCGCCGCCGCTAGATATTGGCCTTCCTGTCCTACGACGTGACCGGTGACGGCCCATGGGAATCGGCTTCCGTCGATACATCCCCGTGCCTGCAACCCCGACGGGGATCGGCCTGCCGCGACGCAGTTTCGACGCACAGACGGGAGTAATCCGTAGTCATTGGTGGACGGCTTTCAACAGCAAGACCGGCCGTGACCTGCAGGTCCATCAGCGGTCAATCCCCGCGAAAGCCTCGCCGGCCATGTCGCCGGCTTCTGCCGTGTCTCACTCAAGCCTGTCGGCAGACTCCAGACGGGCGAGGTCGACCAGGCCTTCGTCTCTCCTGACTACGGCTGCCGAGGCGTTGCGAGGGCTCTGCTTTCGCAGGTGGCTGCCGATGCACGAGACGCCGGCCTGGTCCGTTTCCTCACCTACGCCTCATGGCGCGCTGTCCCCGTGTTCGGAACGCATGGGCTACCAGCGCATCCGCGTCGAGACGGCCGACCTCGATGGCGTCAGGCTCTCCAGGGTCCTGAGGGGCACCCGCCTCGAGTGACGGCCACGCCGCACGTGAACTCACCGGCAGGCAACTCGGTCGGCACCTGGTCCGCGATGCAGCCGTTGCAGCCCGCTCCGCCTCGACGACCCATCTCCCTCGTCGCAGGTCATCACGAGACCCCGGCGTCCCAGGGCCGAATGCAGCGAGAAGGTGGCCGGATCTCCGCGATGTCAGGCAGGTCCTCACCGCAGCACGTGCGCCTGGCGGCTCCGGACGGCCGATGGACAGCTTCTGTAAGCCGGGTCGTCGGGTGAGTCGCTGCGCTCTTCTGTGGTGGCGGTCCACCGGGGGCGTACAGGAGAAGTACTGAAGATGCTGGCTGCAGCCTTGTAGTCCCTTGGCCGGGGGATGCGGTCAAGCAACCGGCGGCGACAAGCGCTGCTCAGCCCGTCAACGAGCTCGTGCCGTTCCACAGAAGGTCGGCATGCGCCTCGACGTCGTGCTGGCCGTGCCTTGCTCAACTCCCGAGCGCCCGTCGTGGGGGAGGTGCGCGCCATGGCCAGCGTCGATCGGCGGCTGAACGGGACCTGGCAGGCTCGATACCGGCCCGCGGCCGGAGCCACGCAGATCACCCGGACCTTTCGCCGCAAGGCAGACGCCACCCGTTGGCTGGCCGAGCAGACCGCGGCGTTGGCTGAGGGACGGCACATCCACCCGGCCACGGCCAAGCTGACCGTGGGGGAGTGGTGCGACCAGTGGATGGCCGGTTACGGCACCCGCCGACCCTCCACCGTGCGGCAGGCCGCTGTGCATCTCGCACACATCAGGGCCGCCTTCGGGGGCCGGACGCTCGCATCGGTCCGCCCGTCCGATGTCCGCCGCTGGACCGCGAGCCTCAAGGCCGCCGGCGCTGCCGACTCCTACGTCTACGCACTGCACCGCCGCTTGTCGCAGCTGATGGCGGATGCGGTGCACGACGGCCTGCTCGTCCGGTCGCCGTGCTCGCGGCGGACCTCGCCGCCGGCGGGGCGCGCGAGGCCTTACGTGGCGACGACCGAGCAGGTCTTCGCCCTGCACGACTCCGTCGCCGACCACTTGCGCCCGGCGGTGCTCCTCGGAGCCTTCGCCGGCTTGCGGACCGCCGAGGTGGTCGGCCTGAACGTCGTCGACGTGGACCTCGAGGCAGGCGTCGTCACCCCAGGCCAGCAGGCCGGCGGGGACGCCGCTCAAGTCGGCGATGTCCGGGGAATCCATCCCGATCCCGGTCGAACTCGTCGACCAGCTGGCTGCAGTGATGCGCCGGTTCCCCGGACACACGGTGGTCACCGACGGAATGCAAGGTCCGTCGTCGACCTGGGCGATCGAGCGGGCCGTTCGCTCGGCCCGACGGAAGGGGGTCGGTCTACCGGAGGACTTCCGGTTCCACGACCTGCGGCACTTCTACGCCTCGCTGCTGATCGCCTCGGGGCTGGACGTGAAGACGGTGCAGCACCGGCTTCGACACGGCTCGGCGACCACCACGCTGAACACCTACGGACACCTGTGGCCCGACCGGGACGAGGCCACCCGGACCGTCGTCGGGGCGGTGCTCCGCTCCAGCTTAAAACTGGTTTCAGATTGAGGGCAAGCGGCGGTAGCAGATCAGCGCACAAGCCAACTGGAGCAGGCCGAGGTGGATGTCGCCGCGGCGCTCGTAGCGAGTGCGCAACCGCTTGAAGGCGTGCAGCCAGGCGAAGCTGCGCTCGACCACCCAGCGGTGCTTACCCAGGCCCGAGCCGTGCGCGATACCGCGGCGGGCGATCCGCGGGGTGATGCCGCGGGCGCGCAGCTGGCGGCGGTAGATGTCGTGGTCGTAGCCGCGGTCGGCGAACAGCTCCCGCGGTCGCCGGCGGGGTCGGCCGCGTCGGCCGCGGATCGGCGGCACGGCGTCGAC
>NZ_FPBA01000032.1 GCF_900116515.1 Geodermatophilus amargosae | reverse complement strand
GCACGGCCGACAGATCTCAGCCAAGACAGCCAGGCGTCGGTCAGCACTCAGGGTCAGACCGCGCCCGATGGCGCCGGGGACATCCTCACTGTCAGGGCGCCGGCCTCCCGATCAGCTCCGAGACCGGGTTGCCGACGACGACCCGGACGAGGGCGGCGATCGTGGTGTCGATCGTCTCGGCGACGCGCGGCTCGGACGGCCGGAACAGGTCGACGGTGAACTGGAACAGGTCGACGGTGAACCAGCCCGGGTCCTGCCGCACGGTCGCGGCCGCCGACACCAGGGGATCGGCCGGGTTCGCCTCGAAGGAGGTGGACACCGCGTGCAGCACGATCACCACCGCCACGAGCGAGGCGATCAGGCGGACCGCCGAGGCGACCAGGGTGGACGCGCGGGTCCCGACGTCGGTGGCCACGGGGGACCGTGACACCCGGCACTGTCACGACGCCGACCACGTCACCCGACCTGGCACGGCACCGCCAGCGCCCGGTGGTCCGACAGGGGGAGCCGCACCACCTCGCCCGGGCCCGTGGCGGCCACCGGCCCCCGCCCCAGGACGTGGTCCAGCTGCCGCGTCGGCTCCTGTGCCGTGAAGGTGAGCCCGGCGGCCAGGGGGCGCAGCCCGCTGACCCGGGTGGCCTGGCGCGGTTCCATGTTGAGGTCGCCGAGGACGACGAGCGGCTCGCGCGTCCCGGTCAGCGAGCGCACCAGCCGGCGCAGCTGCACGGAGTTCCAGCCCGGCACGAACGACAGGTGCGTGCAGGCCACGGTGAACTGCCCCGACGGCCCGTCGAGGACCGCGGCGACGGCGACCCGAGGCTCGTCGCCCACCAGCGTCGGCGCCCGCGCGCCGCGGAACCACACCGGCACCCGGCCGCGCAGCGCCGGCAGCCGGACCACCCGCCAGGACACCACCGGGTAGCGCGAGAGCAGCGCGATCCCGTAGCTGGCCGAGCCCGGCTGCTCCTCGCCGGTGGCCGACATCCACGTGCCGCCAGGAGTGCCGGCCAGCGCGGCGACGAACTGCGAGTCGACGGCGCCCATGGCCTCGGCGGCCACCGCGGTGAGGTCGGCGTTCATCGAGCGGGGCTGGTCCCGGTCGACCTCCTGCAGGCCCAGGACGTCGGCGTCCAGCGTCTTCACCGCGGCGGCCAGCCGGTCGACGTCGACCCGGTCGTCCTCCGGTGAGCGCCCGTGCAGGATGTTGAAGGTGGCGATGCGCACGGAGTGCCCGTGCCCCGGCGGTGGCCGGTTCACCCGTGCGTGACCGGCCGGGCGCCGGGTAGACGCACCCCGTGCAGCCCTCCGACCGCGACGAGATCCGTGACCTCCTCAAGCGCACCGCCGTGGCCCTCAAGGAGGGCGGGGTGCCCTTCGCCCTGTGCGGCGGCTACGCGGCCTGGGTGCGTGGTGCGCCGGAGCCCGACCACGACGCGGACTTCCTCGTGCCCGACGGGGAGGCCGAGCGGGTGGTCAAGGTGCTCACCGACGCGGGCCTGCAGGTCGAGGACCCGGCCGAGGACTGGCTGACCAAGGTCGTGCAGGGCAACTCGTTCGTCGACGTCCTCTGGCGCACCTGCGGCCACCCGGTGGAGACCGACCTCATCGAGCGGGCCGAGCAGCTGCCCGTGCTCTCGGTGCACATGCCGGTGCTGGCGGCCACCGACATCCTGGTCACCAAGCTGATGGCGCTCGACGAGCACTACTGCGACTTCTCCCGCCTAATGCCGGTGGCGCGGGCGCTGCGGGAGCAGGTCGACTGGACCACGGTGAAGCGCGAGATCCAGGACAACGACTTCGCCGTCGTCTTCCTCGACCTGCTGGGCAGGCTCGGCGTGGTCGAGCCGGAGGTCGTCAGCGGCTGAGGAGCCGGCCCGGACGCGGGCGACGGCGATCAACCCGGGTGCGCCGGACGGCTAACCTGGCGCGAGCGGTGCGACCGTGCCGCCGTCCGCCGGCTCCGAGCCGGGACACCCAACAGCGACCGAGGGATCTCACCGTGCCCACCGGCAGAGTCAAGTGGTTCAACCCCGAGAAGGGGTTCGGCTTCCTCTCTCGCGAGGACGGGCCCGACGTCTTCGTGCACAAGGACGCCCTGCCCTCCGGCACCGCTGAGCTCAAGCCCGGCCAGCGGGTGGAGTTCGGCATCGTCGCCGGCCGCCGGGGCGACCAGGCGCTGCAGGTGCGCGTCCTCGACCCGCTGCCGTCGGTGGCGGCGAAGGTGGCCGCGGCCAACCGCAAGAAGCCCGACGAGCTGGTCCCCATCATCGAGGACCTCATCAAGCTGCTCGACGACGTCTCGAACAGCCTGCGTCGCGGCCGGCACCCCGACCGGGCCGAGTCGCGCAAGGTCGCGGCGGTCCTGCGCGCGGTCGCCGGCGACCTCGAGGCCTGAGGCTCAGCCGCCCGGCGTCGCGGTGGGGTCGGTGCCGATCTCGCCGCCGGCCCGCAGGAAGCCGATCGGCCACGAGCCGGTGAGCAGGCAGTCGTCGTGGGCGTCCTCGACGACGACGAGGTAGTACGCCGGCGGCACCACGTCGGAGCTGTTGATGCCGTCGAACGTCGTCGTCCCCGCGTCGACGTCGACCTCGCCGAGCTTCTCCTCGAGGCTCCCGTCGAAGACCTGCACGCTCCAGCCGTTGGCCGCGACGTCGTCGGGCACGGTCAGCGCGATCGCGGTGTCGGGGGAGACCTCGACCAGCGGCGGCCTCACGTCGTAGCGCCGGCCCTCGCCGGACCCGCAGTACTGGGTCGGCGACACGGCGACCTCCTGCGGTCCGGCGGTCACCGTCACGTCCGGGGGCGCGTCGGCGGCCGACGACGAGCCGCCGCCGCACCCGGCCAGCACGGCGGTGAGCGCGCCGGCCAGCAGGGCACCGGCGGCGCGGGGAGGGTTCGTCACGGGCGGGGTGCCTCCGGCACGGTCGGGGCGTTGGGGGAGACGGCGGGGGAGCCGGGGACGGTGGGTGCGGTCGCGTCGACCGGCGCCCACCGGCGGCGGCGCGGCGTCCAGAGGAGCAGCCCGACGGCGAGCACGAGCAGCGCGGCGGCGACGGTGAAGCCGATCCAGCCGATCGGCGGCAGCGCGATGCCGACGGCGCCGCCGAAGACCCACGCCAGCTGCAGCACGGTCTCGGAGCGGGCGAAGGCCGAGGCGCGCAGGGTCTCGGGCACCTCGCGCTGGATGATCGCGTCGAGGGCCACCTTGCCCAGCGCGTTGGCCACGGCGGACACCCCGGCGACGACGGCCGCGGTGGCCAGGCCGAAGAAGACGGCGGCGAGCACGGTGACCACGGCGGCGGCCCCGGCCGCCCAGACGACCACCCGGTCGGGGTCGGCGGCGTGCAGGCGGGAGCCGATGCCGGTGCCCAGCACGCTGCCGGCCCCGGCCGCGCCGGCGATCGCGCCCAGCGCGAGCGTGGCCTCCCAGCCGCCCTCGACGGTGGCCTGGACGAGGAACGCCGAGAAGATCGTCAGGAAGCCGCCGAGCCCGCGCAGCGCCGCGTTGGCGCGCAGCGCGAGCACCACGTGCGGGTTGACCGGCCGCCGGCGCCGGCCGGTGACGGGCACCGGGCCGGTGCTCAGCACGTCGGCGGGCTGCTCGCCGGTGGGCACGTCGACGTGGCGGGGCAGCCGGACGGCGAGCACCGCGGCGACGAGGAAGACCGCCGAGGTGGCCCACAGCAGCGGCGGGAAGTCGAACAGCCCGGCGATGCCGGCACCGATGCCGCCGAAGACGCCGGCGGTCACCAGGCCGAACACCGACAGCCGCGCGTTCGCCGACGTCAGCGACATCGCCGAGGGCAGCACGCGGGGGACCACCGCGGCGCGCAGCACGTTGTGCGCCTTCGACAGCACCAGGACGCCGAGCGCCGCGGGGTAGAGGACGAGGTCGTCGTAGTGCGCGGCCATGACCAGCGCCAGCACCGCGCGGCCCAGCGCGGCGGCGCCGATGGCCCAGCGGCGGCCGCGCTGCAGCCGGTCGAGCAGCGGGCCGATGACCGGCGCCACCAGCGCGAACGGCGCCATCGTGACGAGCAGGTACAGCGCCACGTTGCCGCGCTGGGCGTCGGAGGCGGCGGCGAAGAACAGCGTGCCGGCCAGCGAGACGGCGATCATCGCGTCGCCGGCCATGTGCACCGCGTTGACCCACAGCAGGTGGGTGAGGCCGCTCTCGGCGGCGCCGTCGGCGCGGCTGGCGGCCCGCACGCGGGCGACGGTCGCGCCGGTCAGCTCACGGGTCCGGGCGACGGCGACCCGGGTGACGGTCACCCGCGGCTGCCCGGCCCCGGGCGCCGCCTGCGCAGCCGCGTCGGGTGGAGCGGGCGCGGCCGGTGGGGGGACGGGCGGCGGCGCGTAGCCGGGCGGGAGCGCCTGCGGCGGCGGGCCGTACACGGGCGGTCCCGGGACGGTGGCGGGTCCGTACCCGGGTGGGGGGCCGTACCCGGGTGCCGGGACGTACGCGGGCGGGCCGTACCCGGGGGCCGGGACGTACGGCGGGCCGTACGCGGCGGGCGCGGGGTCCGGCGGCGGGGCGGCGGCCTGCGGTCGGGTGCCCGGCTGGGGGAGGTCGAGCGGCGCGGTGTCCATCCGGTCGGCGGGGTCCGGCTCCTGCCGCGACCGGCGCAGCAGGCCCCGGCGGGACCCGGGTGGACGCGACGACGGCACGGCCCCATGGTGCCGCACCCGTCTGGCAGTCCGGTGGGTGGTGATCACGCCGGTCGCCCGGCTGCGCGTGCCGGCCACCCGCGTCTGGGACGATGAGGCCGTGACTCCCGACTCCGTCCCGAGCGACGTGCTGACCGGCGCGGTCGACCTCGCCCGCGCGGCGGCCGAGGAGACCGCCGGCGACCCCGCGGTCGTCGGCGAGCACCTCGGCGCCGGGCCCGAGCCGGTCGGGGGCGCCGGCGGCGGACCCGCCGTCCTCGGCGAGGTGGTCACCCACTCCTTCGCCAGCCGGCTGCCGGGCTACGTGGGCTGGCACTGGGCGGTCACCCTCGCGCACGTCCCCGGTGCGGACGGGGTCACCGTCGACGAGGTCGTGCTCCTGCCCGGCGACGCCGCGCTGCTCGCGCCGGCCTGGGTGCCGTGGCACGAGCGGCTGCGCCCGGGCGACCTGTCGGTCGGCGACGTCCTCCCGGCCACCGAGGACGACCCGCGGCTGGTGCCCTCCTACACCGCCGAGGACGACTCCGCGGCCGACCCCGAGGCGCAGGCGCTGGCGAGCGACATCGGCCTGGGCCGCGAGCGGGTCATGTCCCGCGAGGGGCGGGGCGCCGCGGCCGCGCGCTGGCTGGCCGGCGACTTCGGCCCGCGGACGCCGATGGCCCGCTCGGCCCCCGGCCCGTGCGGGACGTGCGGCTTCTTCCTCCCGCTGGCCGGCTCGCTGCGCGGGCTGCTCGGCGCCTGCGGCAACGAGTACTCACCGGCCGACGGCCGGGTGGTCGCGGTCGACTACGGGTGCGGTGCGCACAGCCAGGCCACCCTGGCCGTGGGGGAGCCGGCCGAGGTCGTGACGTCGGCCCGTTACGACACCGCGGACTTCGACGTCCTCACCGACTAGCGCACCCCGCGCGCGGACCGGTCACACCCGCGGCCGGTCGATGAGCCGGGAGAGGACCACCGCGCTCTCCGTCCGCGAGACCGTGGGCATCGCCCGCAGCCGGCGCACCGCCCGCTCCAGCTCGGCGGTGTCGCGCGCCTGCAGGCGCAGCACGACGTCGGCCGTGCCGGAGATCGTCGTCGCCTGGACCACCTCGGGGACGGCGGCGAGCTGGGCGCGGACGTCCTCGGGGTCCGGCGCGCCGTCGCAGTAGACCCAGACGTAGGCCTCGACGTCCCAGTCGAGGACGGCGGGGTCGAGCACGGCCGTGAACCCCCGGATCGCCCCGCTGCGCACCAGCCGGTCGACCCGGCGCTTCACGGCGGGCGCGCTCAGCGCGACCTCGGCCCCGATGCGGCCGTAGGTGCTGCGGGCGTCCTGGAGCAGCCGTTGCACGATGGCCCGGTCCAGCTCGTCCACGTGGTCCTCCGTTGCGCGACAACCGCCCGTGACGCAACGGATCGTAGGCAGGACGCAGTCGTTCGGCCTTGGCCCGGGGGCCGGACGCTCCCTAGCGTCGACCCGTGCGCCGCCGGGCGCCCGGGAGGAGGAGCCGTGACGCTGTCGCGATCCGGGACCCCGGTCGCCGGGATGCCGCTGGAGGACGGCCGGCTGGGGCGCGCCGAGCTGGCGGTCCTCGACGCCCTCGACGTCCCGGGCCTGCACCGCACCCTCGCGGACCTGCTGCGGGTGCCCAGCGTCACGGGCAGCGACGCCGAGTCCGAGCTCCTCGCCGTGCTCGCCGACCGCGCCGCGCGCCTGGGCATGGACGTCGACCACTGGCGGATCGACGTCGCGGACCTGGCCGGCCGGCCCGGTTTCCCCGGCACGGAGGTGCCCCGCCGCGAGTCCTGGGGGCTGGTCGCGGCCACCGGCGACGACTCCGGCCCCACCGTCGCGCTGCAGGGCCACGTCGACGTCGTCCCGCCGGGTGACCGGCGGCGCTGGACCGGCGACCCCTGGACGCCGCGGCCGGCCGGGTCCCGGCTGTACGCGCGGGGTGCCTGCGACATGAAGGCCGGGGTGGCCGCCGACCTCGCCATCGCCGAGGCGGTGCTCGCCAGCGGCGTGCGGCTGCCCGGACGGCTGGCCCTGCACCTGGTCGGCGGCGAGGAGGACGGGGGACTGGGCGCCTTCGCGACGCTGGCCCGCGGGCACCGGGCCGACGCCTGCGTCATCACCGAGCCCACCAGCGGCACGCTCACCACCGCGGCCGGCGGTGCGCTCACCTTCCGGCTGGTCGTCCCCGGGCAGCCCGCGCACGGCAGTGCCCGGTGGGCCGGGCGCAGCGCCGTCGACCACTTCGTCCACCTCGACGCCGCGCTGCGGGAACTGGAGGCCGAGCGCAACGCCGCGGTCGACCCGCTGATGGCCGAGTACCCGGTCGCGCACACCATCTCGGTGGGCACCGTGGTCGCCGGGGACTGGGCGAGCACCGTGCCCGACCGGCTGACCGCGACCGGGCGCATGGGCGTCCGCCTCGACGAGGACCCCGCGCACGCGCGCGCGGCCCTGGAGGAGCGGGTGGCCGCCGCCTGCGCGGCGCACCCCTTCCTGCGCGCGCACCCGGCGGAGGTGACCTGGCCGGGCGGGCAGTTCGCGCCCGGGCGGACCCCCGCCGACGCGCCCCTGCGGGACGTCCTCGCCTCGGCGCAGGAGGCGCTGACCGGCACCGTGCCGCGCGAGCGGGGCGTGCCCTACGGCAGCGACCTGCGGCTGTACGCCGCCGAGGCGATCCCCACGGTGCACTACGGCCCGGGGGACGTCGTCCACGCCCACTCCTACGACGAGCACGTCGACCTCACCGAGCTGACGGCGGTCACGCGGGTCCTCGCCGTGGCGACCGTGCGCCTGCTGCAGGCCGGCTACTCCCCGCGCGGGTCCCGGCGCGGGCCGAGCTGGCCCTGCAGGCGCATGACCACCAGGCCGACCAGGGCGAGCAGGATGCCGACCACGCAGGTCCAGGTCCAGGCCCGGTCCACCCGGTCGCCGAGGAAGAGCAGGACGACCAGCGCGAGGGCCCACAGCGCCGCCCCGCCCAGGACCACGCGGGCGGTGTCGACCTGCAGCGGGGGAGGGGCCTGCCTGAGCGGTCCGTGCTCGCGGGGATCCGGCACGGGACGACCCTAGGTCACCCCCGGCGCGCACCTGTGCCGGGGCACGCGCGGCGTGTGGCACTCTGTCGCCGCTCGTCACCCGGCATCAGCAGTCCGCAGGAGCCCGCATGCCCGAGAAGTCCCGTCCCCCCCGCGGCGCGAGCGCGGTCGGCCGCACCGGGGCCGTCCCCACCGGGGCCGTCCCCACCGGGGACACGCCGGCCGACGTGGCGGCGGGTGCACCCCGGCCGCGGCGCAGCCCCGGCCCCCAGGTGCGGCCGCGCAACGGGCTGGACCGGTACTTCAGCATCAGCGCCCGGCGCAGCACCGTGGGCCGCGAGGTGCGGGGCGGGCTGACCACCTTCTTCACGATGGCCTACATCGTGGTGCTCAACCCGATCATCCTGTCGGGCACCGACATCACCGGCGCCTCGCTGCCCTTCCCCGCCGTCGCGGCGGTGACCGCGCTGGTCGCCGGCGCACTGACCCTGCTCATGGGCGTCGTCGGCCGCTATCCGTTCGCGCTGGCCACCGGCCTCGGGATCAACGCGATCGTCGCCGTCTTCGCCGCCACCCAACTGGCCTGGCCGGAGATCATGGGCCTGGTCGTCCTCGAGGGCCTGCTGATCACCGTCCTGGTGCTCACCGGCTTCCGGAAGGCGGTCTTCGAGGCCATCCCGCCGCAGCTGAAGACGGCGATCGCCGTCGGCATCGGCTTCTTCCTCACGATCATCGGCCTGGCCGACGCCGGGGTCATCCGCCCGGGCACCCCGCTGATCAGCTTCGGCGTCAACGGCCAGCTGGCCGGGTGGCCGCTGCTGGTCTTCGTCGTCGGGCTGCTGCTGACCGCCGTCCTCGTGGTCCGGCGGGTCCGCGGCGCGCTGCTCATCGGCATCGTCGTCTCGACCGTGCTGGCGATCGTCGTGGAGGCGGTGGCCGGGGTCGGTGCCCGCACGCCCGACGGGACCAACCCGCGCGGCTGGGCGCTGCAGGTGCCCACCCTCCCCAGCGAGGTCGTCGCCGCCCCCGACCTGTCGATCGTGGGGCAGTTCTCGCTCTTCGGCGGGTTCGAGCGCATCGGCGTCGTCGCCGCGCTGCTCATCGTGTTCTCGATCATGATCGCCGACTTCTTCGACACCGTCGGCACGATCACCGCCGTCGGCGCCGAGGGCGACCTGCTCGACGAGGACCGCAACCTGCCCGGCGCCCAGCCGGTGCTGCTGGTCGACTCCCTGGCCGCCGCGGCCGGCGGCGCGGCCAGCGTCTCGTCGAACACGACCTACATCGAGAGTGCCTCCGGCGTGGCCGACGGCGCCCGCACGGGCCTGGCCAGCGTCGTCACCGGCGTGCTCTTCCTGCTGGCCATGTTCTTCACGCCGCTGGTGCAGGTCGTGCCCTCGGAGGCCGCCGCACCCGCCCTGGTGATCGTCGGCGCGCTGATGATCAGCCAGATCCGGACGCTGACCTGGGACGACATGTCCCTGGTCATCCCGGCCTTCCTCACCATCGCGCTCATGCCGTTCACCTACTCGATCACCAACGGCATCGGTGCCGGGGTGGTCAGCTACGTGCTGCTCCGGTCGGCGGTCGGGCGGCGGCGCGAGGTGCACCCGCTGATGTGGGTGATCGCGGCGGCGTTCGTGGTGTACTTCGCACTGGAGCCACTACAGCAACTGTTCTGAGCCCGGCTAAGCGACGGTAGGGTCCCGGCCGTGACACGGTCGACGCTGGACACCGCAGCGCTCGCCCACGACCTCCGGCTGGCGGTCATGCGCTTCTCCCGCCGGCTGCGCAACCAGCGGGTCGACACCTCGGTCACCCTGACCCACCTCGCGGCGCTGTCCACGCTGCAGCGGCACGGCCCGATGAGCCCGGGCGAGCTGGCCGCGCACGAGCGGGTCCAGCCGCCGTCGATGACCCGCGTCGTCGTCGCGCTCGACGGCATGGGCCTGGTCACCCGCACGCCGCACCCGACCGACGGCCGGCAGGTGGTCCTCGAGCTGACCCCGGCCGCCGAGACGCTGCTCACCGAGGAGGCCCGGGCCCGCGAGGCCTGGCTGTCCAACCAGCTGCACCGGCTCACCCCGGAGCAGCGGGCGACCCTGCGCGAGGCCGCCGTGATCATGGAGGAGCTCGCCGGTGGGTGACGTCGACGGCCGCTGACCCGAACGCGGGGGGACCAGGTGCTCAGGGGCGCAGCCCGTTCCGCTCGCTGCACGTGCACAACTTCCGGCTCTACGCGTCGGCGAACCTGGTCAGCCTGACCGGGACGTGGATGCAGCGCATCGGCCAGGACTGGCTGGTGCTGCAGCTCTCCGGCGACAGCGGGGTGGCGCTGGGCCTCATCACCGCCCTGCAGTTCGGCCCGACGCTGCTGCTCAGCATGTACGGCGGCGTCCTGGCCGACCGCTACGACAAGCGCCGCGTCCTCGCCGTCACCCAGGCGCTGATGGGACTGCTCGCCGCCGGCCTCGGCGTGCTGGTGGTCACCGGCGCGGTCGCGCTGTGGCACGTGTTCGTGCTGGCCGGGGCCCTGGGGTCGGTGACGGCGATCGACGCCCCGGTGCGCCAGGCGTTCGTCTCGGAGATGGTCGGCGGCGACCTGCTGGCCAACGCCGTCGGGCTCAACTCGACGATCTTCAACGGCGCCCGGCTGATCGGCCCGGCGCTGGCCGGCCTGCTCATCGGCGCCTCCGGCGGGGACACCGCGCCGGCGTTCCTGGTCAACGCCGCGAGCTTCGCGTTCACGATCGGCGCGCTGGCGCTCATGCGGTCCTCGGAGCTGCGGCGCAGCGAGCCGGTGGCGCGCGCCCGCGGCCAGCTCCGCGCGGGCCTCGCCTACACCTGGTCGCGCCCCGACCTGCGGCTGGCGATGGTGCTCGCCTTCGTCATCGGCACGTTCGGGTTCAACTTCCAGGTCACGATCGCGCTCATGGCCCGCGAGGTCTTCGACCTCGGCGCCGAGGCGTTCGGGCTGCTCTCGACGACGTTCGCGGTCGGTTCGCTCACCGGGGCGTTCCTGTCCACCCGGCGCAACGCCCGCCCGCGGCAGCGCTTCCTCGTCACCTCGGCCGTCGTCTTCGGGCTGCTCACCGTCGCCTGCGGGCTGACGACCGGCTTCGTGCCCTTCGCCGTCCTGCTCGTGCCCACCGGCGCGGCGGCGCTGGTGTTCAGCGTGGCCAACAACAGCTTCGTGCAGCTCGGCGCCGACCCGCAGATGCGCGGGCGGGTGATGGCGCTGTACTTCATGTGCTTCATGGGCGGCACGCCGCTGGGCGCGCCGGTCATCGGCTGGGTCTCCGAGCACCTCGGGGCGCCGTGGGGGCTCATCCTCGGCGGCGCGGTCGTCGTCGTGGCCGCTGCCCTCGCCGGACTGTGGCTGTCCCGCGGACGGCGGGTGCGGCTGGAGGCCCACGTCGTCCCGCCCCGGCTGCTGCTGCACGTCGGCCGGGTCCGGGGGGAGCAGGTCGGCGGGGAGCAGGTCGCGGGCCGCTGACCGGCGCACCTGGCGGCGGCCCGCGCCGCCACGTACCGTCGCGGCCACCCTGCTCCCACGGAGTGCCGATGACCTCCGCCCTGCTCCAGCTCGCCGGCATCACCGCGATGCTCGTCGGCGCCTTCGCCGCGCTCGGCCTGCTGTTCCGCGTCTTCTCCGGGCAGCTCATGCTCGACATCCGCGCCCGCCGCAGGGCCCGCGAGGGGGACGTCCCCCCGCCCGCCGCGCCCCGGCCGGTGGAGGCCGTCCCCGCCGGCGCGCCCCAGGTGCGCCGGCTCGGGCTGCAGGCCGCCTACGACGACGTCCTCGCCGAGGCCGCGGCCCTGCTGGCCGTGCCGCACGCCCTGGGCACCGTGCGGCCCGGCTTCGCCCGCGACGTCGAGCGGCTCCGGCTGCAGACGGCGCTGTCCGACGCCGGCCTGGTGGTGCGCTGAGCGAGCCGGCGCCGCTGCGGCTGTTCGTCGCGGTGGCCCCGCCCGCGGAGGCGCGCGCCGACCTGGCCGCCGCCGTCGAGCCGCTGCGCGAGGTCCCCGGTGCGCCGCGCTGGGGCGACCCGGCACGCTGGCACCTCACCCTGCTGTTCCTCGGTGCGGTGCCCCCCGCGCTGCTGCCCGGCCTCACCGGCGCCGTCGGGGACGCCGTCGCGCCCACGCCGCCGGCCACGCTGCGGCTGGCCGGGGCGGGGCGGTTCGGCTCGCGGCGCCGTCCGCAGGTGTGCTGGGCCGGGGTCGACGGCGACGTCGCCGTTCTGGCCGGGCTGGCCGGCCGGCTGGCCGCAGCCGCCCGCGCGCTGGGGCTGCCGGTGGAGGACCGGCCGTTCCGCCCGCACCTCACGCTCGGCCGCTGGCACCCGCGCCGGCCCGCCGACGGCGACCTGCCCGGCCGGCTGGCCGGCTACCGCGGGCCGGACTGGCCGCTGACCGAGGTGACCCTGGTCCGCAGCGCCGCCGGGCGGCACGAGCCGCTGGACGCCTGGGTCACCAGGCGTACTCCATCGGCGCGGCCCTGAAGCCGGGGAAGACCTCGTCGAGGCGGTCGAGCTGGGCCTGCTCCAGCCGCACGCCGAGCGCGGACAGCGAGCCCTCGAACTGCTCCATCGTCCGCGGGCCGACGATCGGGGCGGTGACGCCGTCCTGGTGCAGCACCCAGGCCAGCGCGACGTCGGCCGGGGCCAGGCCCCAGTCCCGGCAGGCGTCCTCGAAGGCCTGCAGCGCCGGGCGGTGCTGCTCGATGCGCTCGCGGTTGCGGTCGGCGTGCCGGCGGTCGCCCTCCTGGTCGCCGAGGACGCCGGCCAGCAGGCCCTGCGCCAGCGGGCTCCACGGGATCACCCCGATGCCGTAGTGGCGGGCGGCGGGCAACACCTCGAGCTCGACGTGCCGGGTGAGCAGGTTGTAGTGCGACTGCTCGCTCACCAGGCCGAGGAAGTGCCGGCGCGCGGCGGCCTCGTTGGCCGCGGCCAGCTGCCAGGCGGCGTGGTTCGACGACCCGACGTAGAGCACCTTGCCCTGGGCGACCAGCGTCTCGCAGGCCTGCCAGATCTCCTCCCACGGCGTCGCGAGGTCGACGTGGTGGAACTGGTAGAGGTCGATCCAGTCGGTCTGCAGGCGCCGCAGCGAGGCGTCGCACGCGCGCACGAGGTTGCGGGCGGACAGGAAGGTGTCGTTGGGCCAGTCGGACATGCCGCCGTAGACCTTGGTGGCCAGCACCGTGCGCTCGCGGCGGCCGCTGCCCTGCGCGAACCAGGAGCCCAGCACCTCCTCGGTGCGGCCCTTGCCGGCCTCGAAGCCGTAGACGTTGGCCGTGTCGAAGAAGTTGACGCCCTCCTCGTGGGCCCGGTCCATGATCTCGTGGGAGTCGGCCTCCTCGGTCTTCCAGCCGAAGTTCATGGTGCCGAGGCACAGCCGGGAGACCGACAGGCCGCTGCGTCCGAGGTGCGTGTAGTCCACGTCCCGAACACTGGCACCCTGTCGGGCGTGCCGCAGACCGACGCCGAGATCTCCGCCTTCGACCGGGCCACCGCCGTCACCCGCACCGAGGGCGGCGGCGTCCGGGCCGACCTCGACCCCGGTTGGGACGTCGGCAACGGCGTCCTCAACGGCGGCTACCTGCTCGGCGTCGTCGCGCGGGCGGCGCTGCTGGACAGCCCGCACCCGCACCCGGTGGCGCTGTCGGCCAGCTACCTGCGCGCCACCCCGGGCGGGCCGGCCGACCTCACGGTCACCGCCGGCCCGGCCGGGCGCACCCTGGCCCACTCCACGGTCGTGCTCAGCAGCGCGGCCGGTCCCTCGCTCGCCGTCCAGGTGACGACGGCCACCCTCGGCACCGACCGGGCCGACTACACGGTCAACCCGGCGCCGCGGCTGCCCGGCCCCGACGAGTGCGTCCCCACCCGGACCAGCGAGGGCGGCCCGGCCGTCGGCCTGGCGCGGCAGCTCGACACCCGGCTGGACCCCGCGACGGCGGGCTGGACGGCCGGCCGGCCGTCGGACGTGCGGCTGCTGCGCGCCTGGATCCGGCTGGCCGACGGCCGCGACCCCGACCCGCTGGCGCTGCTGCTGTTCGCCGACGCCCTGCCGCCCACCGCGTTCGCGGTCGGCAGGCCCGGCTGGGCGCCCACGGTGCAGTTGCAGGTGCTCGTCCGCGGGCTGCCGGCGCCGGGCTGGAGCGTCGTCGAGTCCCGCTCGACGGAGGTGGCCGGGGGCTGGTCGGACGAGGAGTGCCGCATCTGGGACTCCACCGGCCGGCTGGTCGCGCAGGCCCGGCAGCTGGCCCGCGTCGCCCGCTAGTCCCGCCGGCCGGGGAGGTCGACCTCGCCGGTGAGGTAGCGCTGCAGCGTCGGCGCGACCGCGGCGACGACGTCGTCCGGGGGCGCCGAGGCCAGCGGCTCCAGGCGCAGCACGTAGCGGGTCATGACCAGCCCCACGACCTGGGAGGCGACCAGCGCGCCCCGCGCCTCCCGCTCGGCCACCGGCATGTCCAGGGTGCCGATCACCCGCCGGATGATGCGGGCCAGGACGAACTCGCGGAGCAGCCGGGCCGACCACTCGTGGTTCACCGCCGAGCGGACCAGGGCCAGGATCCCCGGCCGGGCGGGCCCGTCCCAGACCCGCAGGACCGTGCGGACCACGGCGGCACCGAGCTCGTCCGGCGGCGCGGCGAGCACCTCGGGCAGGAAGTCGTCGGGATCGGCCGGCACCTGCACCGCGGCCAGGAACAGGGCGTCCTTGGTCCCGAAGTAGTGGTGCACCAGCGCGGGGTCCACGCCCGCGGCGGTCGCGATGGAGCGGATCGAGGCGCCGTCGTAGCCGCGCTCGGCGAAGGCAGTGCGGGCCGCGGCCAGCACCGCCTCCCGGGTGTCCGGGTTGCCGGGGCGACGGCCGGAGGGCCGTCGGCGTCCTTCGCTCAGCTGCTCCTCCTCCGCAGGGTCGCCGCCGCCAGGGCGAGGGCGAGCGCTGCCGCGCCGGCCACCACGCCGACGTCCCGCCACATCGTGCCCGTCCCCGCGGCCGATCGCCCGACCTCCTGCAGGGCCTCCACGGCGTAGGTCAGCGGCAGCACGTCGCTGATCGCCTGCAGCCAGCCGGCCATCTGCTCGCGGGGTACCAGCAGCCCGCAGAGGAAGAACTGGGGCAGCACGATCACCGGCATGAACTGCACCGCCTGGAACTCGCTGCGGGCGAACGCGCTGGCCAGCAGCCCGAGCGCCACCCCGAGGACGGCGTCGACGACGGCGATGAGCACGACCAGCCACAGCGAGCCGGCGACCTCGAGGTCGTAGAGCGTCGTCGCCACGGTCACCGTGACCAGGGCCTGCACCGCGGCGGCCATCCCGAACGCGGTGCCGTATCCCAGCAGCAGGTCCAGCCGGGACAGCGGGGTGGTGAGCAGCCGCTCCAGCGTGCCGGAGGTGCGCTCGCGCAGCATCGCGATGCTGGTCACCAGGAACATCACCACGAACGGGAAGACGCCGAGCATCGTCAGCCCGACCCGGTCGAAGACCGACGGCTGCCCGGGCAGGGCCGGCACGTCGCGCCAGAGCAGGTAGAGCAGGCCCAGCAGCAGGCTGGGCAGCAGCACCATCATCGCGATGGTGCGGTGGTCGTGCCGCAGCTGCCGCAGGACCCGCCCGGTCGTAGCGGCGGTCAGCCGGGGGCTCAGGACGGCGGTCGCGGCGCTCATGCCCGGCTCACCTGCTCGCTCCCGCGGGACGCTCCGCTCCTCGCTCGTCCCTCGCTGCGATGCTCGCGTCCCCGTCCGCTCGCGCCCACCTCCTGCTGCGTGCGGACCAGGCGGAGGAAGGCCTCCTCGAGGTCGTCGGTGCCCGAGTCGGTGCGCAGCTGCGCCGGCGTCGAGTCCGACAACAGCCGGCCCTCCCGTAGGAGCAGCAGCCGGTCGCACCGGCCGGCCTCGTCCATGACGTGGCTGGAGACCACCAGGGTCGTCCCGGCGGCGGCCAGGGCGTGGAACCGGTCCCACAGGTCCACCCGCAGCACGGGGTCCAGGCCGACGGTGGGCTCGTCGAGGACCAGCAGCTCGGGGTCGCCCACCAGTGCGCAGGCCAGTGAGGCCCGGCCGCGCTGCCCGCCGGAGAGGTCGGCGACCAGCTGCCCGGCCGCGTCGGTCATCCCGACGGCGGTGAGCGCGTCGTCGGCCGCCCCGGCGCCGCGGCCGTAGAGGGCGGCGAAGTGGCGGGCATTCTCCCGGACGGTGAGGTCGGGGTAGACGCTCGGCGCCTGCGTGACGTAGCCGACCCGGGAGCGCAGGCCGGGGGAGCCGGCCGGCTCGCCGAGGACGGTGACCTCGCCGGAACGGACCCGCTGCACGCCGACCAGCGCCCGCATCAGCGTGGTCTTGCCGCTGCCGCTCGGGCCGAGCAGGCCGGTGACCCGCCCGGCCGGCACGGTGCACGACAGCTCGTGCAGGACCCGGCGGTGCCCGCGCTCGACGACGAGGTCGGTGACGGTGACGGCGTCGGTCATGGAGGCCTCCCGGTGGCGAGAACTCAACGCCTGATGAACTCAACGCTAGATGAGTTCTGCGGGCGGCGTCAACGCCCGCTGCCGCCCTCAGGCCCGTCCGAGCCCGGTGCCCAGCTCGGTGCCGAGCAGGTGCCCGCTGGTCCAGGCGCTCTCCACCTTCGACGGCGCCCGCCACCCGTCGCCGCACACGCCGATGCCGTCGGCCAGGCCGAAGGGCGCCTCGCGCGGGGCGGAGGGCTTGGCGAAGGTCCAGCGGTGCACGTGCATCCACGCCGGCGGGGTGTCGATGCCCAGCGCCCGGCGGACGGCGGTGGTGACCTCCGGCGCGGCGCGGTCGGGGTCGTCCAGGTGGGCGGCGGCGGTGCCCGGCGTGGTGTGCGCGACCAGCACCGGGGCGCCGTCGCCGCGCCGGTCGCCGTCGTCGGCGATCCACTCGACCACCACGTCGTCGTGGACGAAGACGCCGTGCAGGTCGGCCGGCCACCGGCGCTCGTCCCAGCCCAGCGCGACCGCGAGGGTGGGCTGCCAGGGGTGCTCCGCCTCCTCGCCGAGCAGCCGGGCGGCGAGGTCGGCGGGCAGCAGGCGGCGGGCCTGCGGGTCGGGCAGCGCCAGGACGGCGGCGGTCACAGCCGCGCCGTCGACCCGGGGGCCGGGCTCCACGCGCTCGACCCCGGACTCCTGGACGACGTCGAGGCCGGTGCCCAGGTCGGCGACCAGCGAGCGCAGCCCGCCCGGCGCGGCGTAGCGGACCGGGCCGCTGGTGGTGTCCCGGAGCCCCCCCGGCCCGGCGACGGCGAAGGTGTCGGTCCACGGCCGGGCCAGCCCGCGCGCCACCCAGTCGTCGACGACGGCGGCGAACGGCGAGCCGTCCCGCGCGGTGAAGTAGGAGGCGCCGAGGTCGGTGACCCGGCCGGCCAGCGTCCGGGAGGCCATGCGGCCCCCGGGACGGCGGCCGCGGTCGAGGACACGCACCGGCACACCCGCCTCCGCGAGCGCCCGGGCGCAGGCCATCCCGGCGATGCCGGCTCCGACGACGACAGTTGAGTTGGGCACCACTGGATCCTGCGGGCTGGGCGGCCGTGGCGCTCGGGGAGGATCGCAGGCGTGCCCGAGCCGATCCTCGACGTCGCCGACCCCCGGGTGTCGGACTTCCGCGACCTGCACGCCGGCGACCGCCCGGCGGGACGGGAGCGGGGGACCGGCCCGGTGATCGTCGAGGGCGTCCCGGCGGTGCAGCGGCTGCTGGCCTCGCCCTACCGGGTGCGCGCGGTCCTGGGCGTGCCCGGGCGGTTGGCCGGCCTGGACCTGCCCGGCGACGTGCCGGCCTACGAGATGGACAAGTGGGCGCTGTCGGAGCTGATCGGCTTCCGGCTCACCCGCGGCGTGCTGGCCTCCGCCGACCGACGGCCGCCGGCCGACCTCGGCGCGCTGCTGGCCGGGCCCGACCCGGCGGCGCCGCGGCGGCTGGCCGTGCTCGAGGCGCTCAACGACGCCGAGAACCTCGGCTCGATCGCCCGCTCGGCCGTGGCCCTCGGCGTCGACGGGCTGCTGCTGGACCCGCGCTGCGCCGACCCGCTCTACCGGCGCGCGGTGCGGGTCTCGATGGGCCACGTCCTCGCGCTGCCGTTCGCCGTCCTGCCGGACTGGCCGGATGGGCTGTCCCGGCTGCACGACGCCGGCTACCTCACCGTGGCGCTCACCCCGGCCCCGGACGCCGTCGACCTCACCGGGGTGGACCCACGGGCCCACCCGCGCACCGCGGTGCTGCTCGGCGCCGAGGGGCCGGGGCTCACCCCGGAGGCGCAGGCGGCGGCCCGGGTGCGCGCCCGGATCCCCATGCGCGCCGGCGTGGACTCGCTCGGGGTGGCCGCCGCCGCGGCCGTGGCGTTCGCCACCCTCCGGTGACGTGCCGGAACGGCCGCCCCGCAGGGGCCCGCGGCGAGGCTGCGAGCCGAGGGGGTCCTCCTAGTTGCGCAGGGACCAGCGGGCGAGGATGGCGCGGGCCTCCTCGGCGCGCGAGGGGTCGCACATGACGTCATAGCGGCTCGCGGTGATCTGCGAGGTGCTGGTGAAGTCGCGCTTGCCCCGGGTGGCCGCGTAGCCCATCGCGCCGAACAGCGCGCCGAAGACCAGGCCGAAGAGCAGGCCGGTCAGCACCGAGCTGACCCAGCTGGTGCCGCTCGGGGCGAAGATCCCCAGCAGCAGACCGACGAACAGACCCCACCAGATGCCGCCCGCGGCGCCGGCGGCGATCGCACGGCCCCAGGTGAGCCGGCCGGTCACCCGCTCGACCATCCGCAGGTCCGACCCGATGATCGTCACGTTCTCGACGGCGAACTTCTCGTCGGAGAGGTGGTCCACCGCCGCCTGCGCCTGCGGATAGCTGTCGTAGGACCCGACCTGGACGCCCCCGAGGGGCATGGACACCGACATCGACATGACTCGCTCCACCTCCGCGTTCCCGTTGCGCAAGAGGTACCCGGGCCGACCGGCCGGACACGTCCGACCGGTCACAGTGGGCTAGTGGTTGCGGCGGACCCCGAACACGATGTCCTCCCACGCCGGGACGCGGGCGCGCGGGTCCTCGTCCTCGCCGTCGGTCTCGCCGGTCCGCAGGACGACGGTGTCGTGCTCGGAGACGTCCTCGTCGTCGGGGACGTCGGTGTGCCGGTCGGCGGACGCCGGGCGTGACGACTCGGCGGCCGGGGGAGCGGCGGCGGCCGCGGGCCGCTCCGTGGAGGGGCGCTCCGGCACGGCGGCGCTGCGGTGCACGGGCAGCACCGGTCGCTCGGCGGGGACGCCGGGGACGACGCGGACCAGCCGGGTGCCCTCGGCGAAGTCGCGGGTGGCGGCGTCGAACGGGCTGACCGCGCGGCCGGCGAGGTCGTAGGCCCAGGCCGTGGTGCCCTCCTTGGCGCCGGCCCGCCAGGCGGCGGTGACCACCCAGGTGCCGTCGTCGGAGCGGGAGGCGTCCCAGCGGACGGCGTCGAGGTCGGCGCCGAGCAGTCGCAGCCGCTCGGCCATGAACTGCTGCAGCGGGACGCTCGGCGTGCCCTCGGACAGCCGCACCCGCGCCTCGCGCGCCTGGTCGGCGATCCGCTCGCGCTCCTGCAGCACCGGGTGGGCGAAGCGCATGATCCGCTCGACGCGGGTCCCGGAGCTCTGCGCGACCTGCTCGGGCGTCTCACCGGAGCGGATGCGCTGCTGGATGACCCGCGGGGAGAGCCCGCTGTCGACGTCCATCTGGCCGAGCCGGCGGGTGTCCCCGCGGGCGGCGGCGCGCAGCCGGTCGTCGACGGGCAGCTCGAAGCGCTCGCCGTCGTCGGTGCCGTCCCCGCCGTCGACGGTGAGGACCAGGCTCTTGCCGTCCTCGGACAGGCCCACGAGACGCAGCGTGCGCACGTAGACCTCCTCGGACGACGGGACGGGCGGACGGCTCCCGGCTACAGGGGGCCACGCGCGAGGCTATCGGCGCGAGGGGGGTGCGCGCCGCAGGTGGCCCGGCGTGGCGGCACCCGGACGGCGCTCCCCGGTCCCCGTCCGGCGCGCCGGGCGCACCTAGACTCCGCCTCCATGCTGACCGGTCCCCGGGACGACACCGGCCTCGTCCGCGACGACACCCGCGACGATGCCGAGCCCAACCCCCGCTTCCTGCCCTCCCCGGTCGACGCCGGCCAGAAGCGGCTGCCGATCGACATGGACTACGTGCAGCGGGTGATGCTCGAGCTGCTGCAGATCCCGAGCCCGTCGGGACGCACCGACCACGTCATGCAGGTCATCGGCTGCGAGCTGCGCGACTTGGGCCTGCACTTCGAGGTCACCCGCCGCGGGGCGCTCATCGCCGAGCTGCCCAGCCGCTCGCCCGGCGCCGACCGGACGGTGGTCGTGCACGCCGACACGATCGGCTGCATGGTCAGCCAGCTCAAGGACAACGGGCGGCTGGCGCTCGTGCCGGTGGGGACGCACAGCGCCCGCTTCGCCGAGGGCGCCCGGGTCACGATCTTCAGCGACGACGTCTCCGGCGACTACTGGCACACCGGCACGATCCTGCCCAACAAGGCCAGCGGGCACCGCTTCGGCGACGAGGTCGACGAGCAGGGCGTGGGCTGGGACCACGTCGAGGTGCGCGTGGACGAGGTCGTGCACAGCCGCGCCGACCTCGAGCGCCGCGGCATCCAGGTGGGCGACTTCGTGGCGATCGACGCGCAGCCGGTGGTCACCGCCAGCGGGTTCGTCAACTCCCGGCACCTCGACGACAAGGCCGGCATCGCCGCGGCGCTCGGCGCGTTCAAGGCCATCGTCGACCACGGCGTCCAGGTGCCGGTGACGGCACACCTGCTGGTCACCATCGCCGAGGAGGTCGGCCTGGGCGCCAGCCACGGCCTCGACGCCGACGTCGCCGAGCTCGTCTCCATCGACACCTCGGTGGTCGCGCCGGGGCAGGCGTCCTCCGAACACTGCGTGAACATCGCGATGCAGGACTCGACCGGGCCCTTCGACTACCACCTGACCCGGCACCTGATCGACCTGTGTCGGGTGCACGAGGTGCCGCACCGCCGCGACGTCTACAAGTACTACCGGTCCGACGCCGCCTCGGCCCTGGAGGCCGGCGCCAACACCCGCGCGGCGCTGGTCGGCTTCGGCATCGACGGCAGCCACGGCAACGAGCGCACCCACCTCGACGGCATCCGCAGCACCGCTGAGCTCATCGCGCTCTACCTGCAGACCGACCTGACCTTCCGCAGCTGGGACCGCACACCCACCGGCGACCTGCGGGACTTCCCGAGCACCGCCGTCCAGCCGGCCGACGGCGAGATCGCCCGGTGAGGACCCCCTTGCCCCCCACCGCTCGCACGCTCGCGGCGGTCCCCTGCAAGGGGGCCACCGCGGCTACAGCCGCTCGACGACGTGGTCGATGCAGGCGGTCAGCGCGCTGACGTCGTCGGGGTCGACGGCGGGGAACATGCCCACGCGCAGCTGGTTGCGGCCGAGCTTGCGGTAGGGCTCGACGTCGACCACGCCGTTGGCCCGCAGCACCTTCGCCACCTGCGCCGCGTCGACGGCCTCGTCGAAGTCGACCGTCCCGACGACGAGGCTGCGCTGCGACGGGTCGGCGACGAACGGCGTCGCGTACGGCGACTTCTCCGCCCACCCGTAGAGCCGCCCGGAGGAGTCCTGGGTCCGCGCCACGGCGCCGGAGAGGCCGCCGAGGCCGAGCATCCAGCGCACCTGGTCGGCGAGCAGGAACAGCGTCGCCACCGCCGGGGTGTTGTACGTCTGGTCCTTCGCCGAGTTGTCGACGGCGGTCGACAGGTCGAGGAACCCGGGGATCCACCGCCCCGACGCCTTGATCTCGGCCACTCGCTCGAGCGCAGCCGGGCTCATCAGCGCGATCCACAGGCCGCCGTCGGAGGCGAAGGACTTCTGCGGGGCGAAGTAGTACGCGTCGGCCTGCGTGACGTCGACCGGCAGGCCGCCGGCGCCGCTGGTGGCGTCGACGAGCACCAGCGCGTCGTCGTCGGCGCCGGAGGGGCGCACCACCGGGGCCATGACCCCGGTCGAGGTCTCGTTGTGCGCCCACGCGTACGTGTCGACGCCCGGCTGCCCCTCCGGCAGGGCCAGCGTCCCCGGCCGGCCGGTGACGACGACCGGCTCCTCGAGGAACGGCGCCCCGGCGACCCCGGAGGCGAACTTCGCCGAGAACTCGCCGTAGGTGCCGTGCGCGCTGCGCCGCCGGATCAGCCCGAACGCCGCGACGTCCCAGAACGCCGTGCTCCCCCCGTTGCCCAGCACGACCTCGTAGCCCTCGGGCAGGCCGAACAGCTCGGCCAGCCCCTCGCGCACCTGGCGGACCAGCCCCTTGACCGGGGCCTGGCGGTGGGAGGTGCCCATGAGCCCGGCCCCGTCGGTGGCCAGTGCCTGCAGCGCCTCGGGGCGGACCTTGGAGGGACCGCACCCGAAGCGGCCGTCGGCGGGCAGCAGGCCGGCGGGGATCTCGATGCTCATGCGCGGGGCGCTCCGTTCAGGCGGGCGTGGCCTGGTCGACGGCCTTGACCGTGATGGTGTCGAAGCCCTCGACCTCCTCGGGCTTGCGTGCCGCCGGACCCACGTAGCGGGCCGACGGGCGCACGAGGCGGCCGGTCTGCTTCTGCTCGAGGATGTGCGCGCACCAGCCGGCGGTGCGGGCACAGGTGAACATCGAGGTGAACATGTGGCTCGGGACCTCGGCGAAGTCCAGGACGATGGCCGCCCAGAACTCCACGTTGGTCTCGATCGGCCGGTCGGGGCGCCGCTCGCGCAGCTCCTTGAGCGCCGCCTGCTCCAGGGCCAGCGCAGCGTCGAAGCGGGGGGCACCCAGCTCCTTGGCGGCCTTGCGCAGGGTGCGGGCGCGGGGGTCCTCGGCGCGGTACACGCGGTGCCCGAAGCCCATGAGCCGCTCCTTGCGGTCGAGCAGGCCCTTCACGTACTTCTCCGCGTCGCCCTCCTGCTCGACGCCGTCGAGCATGTGCAGCACGCGGGAGGGGGCGCCGCCGTGCAGCGGGCCGGACATCGCGCCGATGGCGCCGGACATCGCGGCGGCGACGTCGGCACCGGTGGAGGCGATGACGCGGGCGGTGAAGGTGGAGGCGTTCATGCCGTGCTCGGCGGCCGACGTCCAGTAGGCGTCGACGGCGGCGACGTGGCGGGGGTCGGGCTCGCCGCGCCAGCGGACCATGAAGCGCTCGACGATGGTGGCGGCCTCGTCGATGCGGCTCTGCGGCACGGCCGGCGTGCCGATGCCGCGGGCGGACTGCGCGACGTAGGACAGCGCCATCACCGCGGCGCGGGCCAGCTGGTCGCGGGCCTCCTCGTCGCTGATGTCCAGCAGCGGGCGGTAGCCCCAGAACGGGGCCAGCATCGCCAGCGCGGCCTGCACGTCGACGCGCACGTCGCCGCTGTGCACCGGGATCGGGAACGGCTCGGCCGGGGGGAGGCCGGGGCCGAACTTGCCGTCGACCAGTAGCGCCCAGACGTTGCCGAAGGTGATCTTGCCGACCAGGTCCTCGATGTCGACCCCGCGGTAACGCAGGGACCCGCCGTCCTTGTCGGGCTCGGCGATCGTGGTCTCGAAGGCGATGACGCCCTCGAGGCCGGGTACGAAGTCGTCGGCCATCTCGCATGCTCCTCTGCGCGCGGACCTCGTGCCCGCACGTTCCGCGGGGCACGACTGCACCGCGACCCTAGGCCCAGCGGTCGCACCCGTCACACGGGGGGCTGCCGTCCAGCGGGAGCCGCCCGGCGCCCCCTCGCGGCGGCGGTGTCAGCATGGCGGGGTGGCCGACCTCTCCCGCATGCGCAGGGACTACGACCGCCCGGGGCTGCGCGAGGAGGACCTCGCGCCCACCTGGGTCGAGCAGTTCGACCGCTGGTTCCGGGACGTCGTCGCCGCCGACGTCCCCGACCCGAACGCGGTGGTCGTGGCCACGGCCGACGCCGACGGCGCCCCGGACGCGCGGATCGTCCTGCTCAAGGGCTACGACGAGGCCGGCTTCGTCTTCGGCACCAGCTACGCCTCGGCCAAGGGTGCGCAGCTGGCCGCCAACCCGCGCGCGGCGCTGGTCTTCCCCTGGCACGCGCTGCAGCGCCAGGTGCGGGTGACCGGCACCGTCGAGCGCATCGGCGACGGCGCCTCCGACGGCCTGTGGGACCCCCGCCCGCGGGAGGCGCAGCTGGCCGCCGTCGCCTCGGTGCAGTCCACCGTCGTCGACTCCCGCGAGGAGCTCGAGGCGCGGGTGCGGCTGCTCGACGAGGAGACGACGACGGAGAAGGTGCCGCGGCCGCCGGTCTGGGGCGGCTACCGGGTGGTGCCGCACAGCATCGAGTTCTGGCAGGGCGGGCCGGGGCGGCTGCACGACCGGCTGCGCTTCGTCCGCGACGACGAGGAGGGCGGCGGCTGGGTCCTCCAACGCCTGGCCCCGTGACGGCGCACGGGACGCCCGGGGAGCAGCTGCCCGTCGATCCCGTCGAGGGGGCCGGGAAGGTCGCCGAGCCCGTGCCGGTGCGCCGCCGCCCCACGTCGTCGAGGGGCTGGGCGATCGACACCAGCCCGCTGCACAACCCCGGCTACCGGCGGCTGTTCTGGGGTGTGGCGGCCACGATGCTCGGCCAGCAGATGACGCTGGTCGCCGTCCCGTTCCAGGTCTACGACCTCACCGGGTCCTCGCTGCTGGTGGGGGTGACGTCGATCGTCGCGCTCGTGCCGCTCGTCGTCTTCGGGCTGCTGGGCGGCGCGATCGCCGACGCCATGGACCGCCGCAGGCTCATGCTGGTCACCGGGGCGGGGTCGGCGGTGACCAGCGCGCTGCTGGCGGTGCAGGCGCTGCTGCCCGGCGGCGGGAACATCTGGCTGCTCTGGGTGCTCGTCGCCGCGGTCTCGGGGTTCACGGCCGTCAACCAGCCCACCCGCAGCGCGGTCATCCCCGCGCTCGTCGGCACTGCGGGCGTCCCCGCGGCGAACGCGCTGGCGATGACCGTGCGCCAGGTCGGCGTCATCGCCGGGCCGCTGCTGGCCGGGGTGCTCATCAGCCTCGGCGACCTCTTCCTGGCCTACGCCGTCGACGCGCTCGGGTTCCTGGTCGCCGTCCTGCTGTTGCGCGGCCTGCCGCCGCTGCCGCCGGCCGGGCGGACCGGCCCGCTGCGCCTGGGTGCCGCCGTCCGCGGGGTGGGGGAGGGTTTCACGTTCCTCCGCACCCAGCCGGTGCTCCTCATGACCTTCGTCGTCGACGTGATCGCGATGCTCTTCGCCTGGCCGCAGGCGGTGTTCCCCGAGCTGTCGGAGACGCGCTTCGAGGGGTCGCCGAACGGTCTCGGGTGGCTGTTCGCCGGCGTCTCCGTCGGTGCCCTGCTCATGGGGCTGACCTCGGGCTGGGTCTCGCGGGTCGACCGGCAGGGCGCCGTCGTGCTCGCCGCCATCGTGGTGTGGGGGATCGCGATCATCGGCTTCGGCCTGGCGTCCACCCTGTGGCTGGCCGTCCTCTGCCTGGCCGTCGCCGGCGCGGGCGACATGGTCAGCGCCGTGCTGCGCTCGTCGATGCTGCAGACCGCCGCACCCGACGACATGCGCGGGCGGATGCAGGGCGTCTTCCTCGTCGTCGTCGCCGGCGGCCCGCGGCTGGGCGACCTGCGCGCCGGGGCGATCGCCAGCGCGGCGGGCGTGAGCGTGGCGATGGTCTCCGGCGGGATCGTCGTCGTGGTCGCGATGGTCGTCGTCGCGCTGGTGGTGCCCTCGTTCCTGCACTTCCGCGCCTCGCGCACGGCCGGCTAGGGGGACTGCCGGGCCGCCGGGGAGTCCTCCGCCACGTGCAGGTCCACCTCGATGTTGCCGACGGTGGCGCGCGAGTACGGGCAGACGGTGTGGGTGCGCTCCATCAGCGCCCGCGCCTGCTCCGCGTCCAGGGCGGGCAGGGAGCCGGTGAGCTCGACGCCGAGGCCGAAGTCGCCGGCCTCGCCGCGCAGGAAGTGCACCCGCGCGGTGACCGACGAGCCCTGCAGCGCCCGCGGTGTCAGCCCGAGCGGCTCGAGCGCGAAGCGCATCGCGCTGTGGAAGCAGGCGGCGAAGCCCGCGGCGAACAGCTGCTCGGGATTGGTGCCCGGGCCGCCGTCGCCGCCCATCTCGGCGGGGCGGGACAGCTGCACCTGCAGCCGCCCGTCGGAGCTGGCGACCTCCCCGGTGCGTGCGCCGGTCGCGGTGGCCTGCGCCGTGTAGATCGGGTGCATGCCGTCTCCCACGGGTCCTCCTACGCCAGGGCCCCGGCCACCACGCGCAGGTCGGCGACCAGCGCGTCGTAGGCCTTGGGGCGGTCCTCGTCGGGCACGCGCAGCACCGCCGAGGGGTGCGCGGTGGCCAGCATCCAGGTCTGTGCCGGGGCGTCCTCGTCGGGCTCGTCGTCGCCGAGCTCGGCCCGGGCGACGCCCGGCGGCGTCCAGGGCATGAGCACGCCGCGCTCCTTGGTGATCCGGAACGACGGCGAGATCAGCGCCTTGGCGGCGGTCGCGCCCAGGCAGACGACGACCTCGGGCTTGAGGACCTCGAACTCCGCCTCCAGCCACGGCCGGCAGGCCCGGATGTGCTCCGCCCCCGGCGACTGGTGGATCCGCCGCTTGGGCGTGGGCGTGAACCGGAAGTGCTTGACGGCGTTGGTGACGTAGGCGTCGCCCCGCTCGATCCCGGCGTCGGCGAGCGCCCGGTCCAGCAGCCGGCCGGCCGGGCCGACGAACGGCTCGCCCCTGCGGTCCTCCTGGTCGCCGGGCTGCTCGCCGACGAACACGATCCGCGCGGTCTCCGGGCCCTCCCCGAACACGGTCTGGGTCGCCGGTTCCCACAGCTCGCAGGCCCGGCACCCGGCCGCTGCCTGCCGCAGGCCGTCCAGCCCGACACCCGACGGTGGGCTGGCGGGGACGTTCTCCTGGCTCATGCCCCGATGACACCGCAGGTCGGGGCCGGGCGCGAGGCGGGACCGATAGCGTCGGCGCGCACGGGGACCTCAGGACGGAGGAGCAGTGCTCGAGTTCGACGGGCTCCACAAGAGCTACGGCGACAACCACGTGCTGGAGGGTGTCGGTTTCACCGTCGCCCCCGGCTCGATGTTCGGTTTCTGCGGGTCCAACGGGGCCGGGAAGACGACGACGATGCGCATCGCCATGGGCCTGGCCCGTGCCGACGCCGGGGAGGTGCGCTGGCGCGGACGCCCCCTGGACGAGGAGGCCCGGCGGCGCATCGGCTACATGCCGGAGGAACGCGGGCTCTACCCGAAGATGCGGGTGGGCGAGCAGTTGGCCTACTTCGCGCGGCTGCACGGCATGGACGCCGCCGCCGCCGCCCGCGCCGCCGAGGAGTGGTCGGGCCGCCTGGGCCTGGCCGAGCGGCGCGGCGACCCGGTCGAGAAGCTGTCGCTGGGCAACCAGCAGCGGGTGCAGCTGGCCGCGGCACTGGTCAGCCGGCCCGAGGTGCTCATCCTCGACGAGCCGTTCAGCGGTCTGGACCCCGTCGGCGTCGACGCCCTGGCCGAGGCGCTGCTCGAGCAGTGCCGCGCGGGCGTGCCCGTCGTGTTCTCCAGTCACCAGCTCGACCTGGTCGAGCGGCTGTGCGACTCGGTCGGCATCCTCGCCCGCGGCCGGATGGTCGCCACCGGCACCGTCGAGGAGCTGCGGCGCCGCGAGTCCGGCCGGGTGCTGCGGGTCGTGGTGCCCGACGCCGGGCCCGGCTGGGCGGCTGCCCTCCCGGGCGTCCGGGTCGTCTCCGAGCAGGCCGGTGACACGCTGCTGGAGCTCGCGGGGGGCACCGACGACCAGCAGGTCCTGGCTGCCGCGCTGCGCACCGGCCGGGTCACCCACTTCGGCTGGCGCGAGGCCACGCTGGTCGAGCTGTTCCGCGAGGCCGTCGCCGACCCTGCGCGGCAGGTCGCCGCCCGCGAGGAGGTGGCGGCGTGAGCGCACCGCTGTCGAGCGGGCAGCTGGTCCGTCTGGTCGCCGCGCGGGAGATCTCCACGCGCATCCGCGACAGGACGTTCATCGCCAGCTCGGTGCTGATGATCGTGCTGATCCTCGGCGTGCTGGTCTTCCAGGTCGTCGTCAACTCCGGCGAGGACACCAGCCGGGTCGGAGTCGTCGGCGACCCCGGGCAGGTGGGCGCCGCCCTGGAGGCGCAGGGCGAGGCGCTCGACCTCGACGTCGTGGTGGTCCGCTTCGACACCGACGACGAGGCACGGGCCGCCGTCGAGACCGAGGACGTCGACGGCGCCCTGGTCGGCGGCGCGGCCGACCCCGAGCTCGTGGTGCGTGACCCCGACACCACGCTCGAGGCGGTCGTCTCCGGCGCGGTCGGGGCGGTGGCGCTCGGCGACGCGCTGGCGCAGGCCGGCATCGACCCCTCCGACCTGCCGCAGGTCACGGTGACCGCGCTCGACGGCGACTCCGAGGCCGACACCCAGCGCACCGTGGTCGCCGTCGTCGGCATCGTGGTGCTCTACAGCCTGCTCATCCTCTTCGCCCAGTTCGTCGCCCAGGGCGTCGTCGAGGAGAAGTCCAGCCGGGTGGTCGAGCTGCTGCTGGCCACGATGCGGCCGTGGCAGCTGCTGGCCGGGAAGATCCTCGGCCTCGGCGTCCTGGGCCTCGGGCAGATCGCCGTCATCGCCGCGATCGGCATCGGTGGCGCGCTCGCCTTCGACGTCGTGGACCTGCCCGGCGAGCTGGTCGGCACGGTGCTGTGGCTGCTGTTCTGGTTCGTGCTGGGCTACGCCCTGTTCGCGTCGCTGTTCGCCGTCGCCGCCTCGCTGGTGAGCCGGCAGGAGGACCTCGGCAGCGTGCTCACGCCGGCGTCGCTGGTCCTGGTGGCCGGCTTCATCGTGGCCATCCAGGCCGCGAGCGACCCGACCGGGACGCTGGCGGTGGTGACCTCCTACGTGCCGGGCCTGTCGCCGATGGTCATGCCGGTGCGGCAGGCGGCCGGCGACGTGGCGCTGTGGGAGGTCGGCGTCGCCGTCGTCCTCATGCTCGTGGCCATCGCGCTGGTCATCCGGCTGGGCGGGCGGGTGTACTCCGGGGCCCTGCTGCGGACCAGCGGGAAGACCAAGCTGCGGGAGGCGCTGCGGGCCGGGGAGGTCTGATCCGGCGGGGGACACCCGCCCGGACGAGCACCGGACACGTTGGGGTGACCTCACCCCGACGGAGGGCGTGTGCCCAGGTCAGCGCGGCCATCATCGTCGCCATGACCGAGGACCTGGACGCGCGCCTCTGGCGGCTGCAGGCCTCCGAGGACCCCGACGAGCTGATCGACCTGGGCTGCGACCTCGCCGACGCCGGCCGGCATCCTGACGCCGAGTGGTGCTTCCGCCGCGCGGCGGCCCTCGGCGACGTCACCGGCTACTACGACCTGGGCAACAGCCTGGCCGCGCAGGAGCGCTGGGCCGAGGCCGTCGAGGCCTACGAGGTCGCGCTGGCCGGTGGCGAGTTCGACGCCTGGCGCAACCTCGGGCTGGTGCTCGAGCAGCTCGGCGACCTCGCGGGGGCCATGGCCGCCTACCGGGGGGCCGCCGAGGCCGGGGACACCGAGGGTGGGCTGCAGCTGGCCTTCCTCCTGCGGGAGCAGGGGGAGCGCGAGCAGGCGCTGGCCGTCGCCGAGGAGCTCGCCGCGACCGGCGACGAGGAGGCCGACGCCGTCGCCGCGTGCTGGCAGTGGTGCGCCACCCTCGACCCCGGGCTCGAGGGACGGCTGCGCGTCGGCGCCGCCCACTTCGCCGCCGCCCGCGCCGACCTCGCGGCGCTGCTGCTGCAGACCGGCCGCGCCGGGGAGGCCCGCTCGGTGCTCGAGCGCGGCGCCAAGCTCGGCGAGCAGGTGGCCTGGCTGCCGCTGGGCAACCTCTACCGCGAGCAGCTGGGCGACGACGAGGCGGCCGAGGAGGCCTACCGCGCCGGCATCCAGGCCGGTGACGCGTACTGCCACCACAACCTCGGCGTGCTCCTGGCCGACCGCGGCGACATCGCCGGGGCCGCCGAGGAGTTCGAGCGCGGCGCCGCCGCCGGCGACCAGCTCGCCGCCGCGGCGCTGGCTCTGCTGCAGGAGAGCTGAGTCGGCCCCACCGCAGGGGCCCGCCGCGAGCCTGCGAGTGGCGGGGGGCGGTGGGGTCCTTCTACTGTCGCAGGGCGGCCAGCGGGCCGCGGTAGGGGCTCGCCGGCGGGCCGGTCACGCCGGGCCGGACGGTGAACAGCCGTCCCGCCTCGTCCTCGCCGGCCTCGCCGTGCGCCGTGCTGACGACCAGCAGGCCCCGGTCGGGGCCGGCGAAGGCGCAGCTGGAGGTGTTGGCCACCGGCACCTCGACGACGGCGAGCAGCTCGCCCGCGGGGGACCAGCGGCGCACGTGGCCGCCGCCCCACATCGCCGTCCAGAGGCAGCCCTCGTCGTCCACGGTGAGCCCGTCGGCCACGCCGTCGGCGCCGCCGGTCTCCAGCAGCACGCGGCCGTTGCTCCACGCGCCGCTGGCCGGGTCGTGGTCGAAGGCGTGCACCAGCCCGGGGCCGGAGTCGGCGAGGTAGACGGTCCGGTCGTCGGGGGACCAGCCCAGGCCGTTGGACACGGTGAGGTCCTCGCGGACGGTGGTCACGGTGCCGTCGGTGTCGAGCCGGTACAGGGTGCCGGCGCCGGGGCGCTCGTCGAAGGCCATGGTCCCGGCGTAGAACCGGCCGGCGCGGTCGCACTTCGCGTCGTTCATGCGGGTGCCGCCGTCGGCCTCGCCGCCGCCCTCGCCGGCCAGCACCAGCAGCACGCGGGCGGTGCCGTCGACCGCCACGTGCGTGAACCCGCCGCCGGCGGCGGTCAGCCAGCCACCGGCGGCCGCGGGGACGACGGCGCCCACGGTGTCCCCGGCGCGCAGCGAGCCGGCGTCGGTGAGCGTGTCGCCGTCGAGGGTCGCCCGGCGGAAGACGCCGGCGGAGATGTCGACCCACAGCAGCTCGGAGCGGGCGTCGTCCCAGGTGGGGCCCTCGCCGTGGTCGGCGGGCGCGGGGTCGGCGGGGGTGGCGCGCAGCGTCAGCACGGGCGGGCAGGTGCCCGCGACACCTGCCCGTCACACGGGGGACGGATACTGCGCCCCATGTCCGAAGCCACCGTCGACGTCGCCGACCTGCGCCTGCCCGGCCGCGACCCGGAGGGGGACGGCCGTGCCGACGACGCCCCGCTGCGGGACGACATCCGGCTCCTCGGCCGGGTGCTCGGCGAGGTCATCCGCGAGCAGACCGGTGACGACGTCCTGGACCTGGTCGAGTCGACCCGTGTGCAGGCGTTCGCCGTCCGCCGCTCCGAGACCGACCGCGCCGGGCTGGCCGCCCGCCTGGGCGACCTCGACGTCCGCGCGGCCAACCACGTCATCCGCGCGTTCAGCCACTTCTCGCTGCTGGCCAACCTCGCCGAGGACCTGCACCACGAGCGCCGCCGCCGGCACCACCGCCGGGCCGGGTCGCCGCCGCAGCCGGGCAGCCTCGCGGCCACCTTCGCGCTGCTGGACCGGGCCGGCCTCGACCCCGACGTCGTCGCACGGGAGCTGGCCGGCGCGCTGGTCGTGCCGGTGGTCACCGCGCACCCCACCGAGGTGCGCCGCCGGACGATCTCGCAGGTCCAGCAGGAGGTCACGGAGCTGATCCGCGAGCGCGACCGGATGGCGCCGGGCGAGGTCGACGAGCAGCGGTGGTCGACGGAGCTGCACCGCTCGGTGCTCACCCTCTGGCAGACGGCGCTGCTGCGGCTGTCGCGGCTGCGGCTGGCCGACGAGATCGACGAGGCGCTGCGCTACTACGACCTGTCGCTGTTCCGGGTCGTCCCCGAGATCAACGCCGACCTGCGCCGCGCGCTGGGGGAGCGCTGGCCCACCAGCGGCCTGCCCACCCAGCCGGTGCTGCAGCCGGGCTCGTGGATCGGCGGCGACCGCGACGGCAACCCGTTCGTCACCGCCGACGCCGTCCGCCGCGCCTCCACCCGCCAGGCGGAGACCGCGCTGGCCCACCACCTGGCCGAGCTGCTGGAGCTGCGCAGCGAGCTGTCGATGTCCGACCGGCTGGTCACCCCGACGCCGGGGCTGTCGCACCTGGCCGAGGCCTCCCGCGACGACTCGCCGTTCCGCGCCGACGAGCCCTACCGCCGGGCGCTCACCGGCGTGCACGCGCGCCTGGCCGCGACCGCGCGGCGGGTCCTCGGGCGGGTGCCCGGCGCCGCGCCGCACGCCGAGCTCGAGCCCTACGACAGCCCCGACGAGCTGATCGCCGACCTCGCCGTCGTCGACGCCTCGCTGCGCAGCCACGGCGCCGGCGCGCTCGCCGACGACCGGCTGGCCCGGCTGCGCGACGCCGTCGAGGTCTTCGGCTTCCACCTCGCCGGGCTGGACATGCGGCAGAACTCCGCCGTCCACGAGGAGGTCCTCGGCGAGCTGCTGGCCTGGGCCGGGGTCTGCGCCGACTACGCCTCCCTCGACGAGGCCGCCCGGGTGGAGCTGCTGGCCGGGGAGCTGCGGATGCGCCGGCCGCTGGTGCGCGCGGGCGCGGAGCTCTCCGAGCTGGCCCGCGGCGAGCTGGACCTGCTGGTGGCCGCCGCCGAGCAGGTGGCGCTCCTGGGGCCGCGGGCCGTCCCCAACTACGTGATCAGCATGTGCGAGTCGGTCAGCGACGTGCTCGAGGTCGCCGTCCTGCTCAAGGAGGTCGGCCTGCTCGACCCCGACGGCGAGGACGGCCCCACCTGCCCGGTCGGGATCTCGCCGCTGTTCGAGACGATCGGCGACCTGCAGGGCGCCGGCGGGACCATGACCGCCGTCCTGGCCCAGCCGGTCTACCGGGAGTTGGTGCGCAACCGCGGCGACGCGCAGGAGGTCATGCTCGGCTACTCCGACAGCAACAAGGACGGCGGCTACCTGGCCGCCAACTGGGCGCTGTACCGGGCCGAGCTGGCGCTGGTCGAGGTGGCCCGCGACGAGGGCATCCGGCTGCGGCTGTTCCACGGCCGCGGCGGCACGGTGGGCCGCGGCGGCGGGCCCAGCTACGAGGCGATCCGCGCCCAGCCGCCCGGCGCGGTGGCCGGGGCGCTGCGGCTCACCGAGCAGGGCGAGGTCATCGCGGCCAAGTACGGCGAGCCCGACCTCGCCCGCCGCAACCTCGAGGCGCTGGTGGCGGCCACGCTGGAGGCCACGCTGCTCGACGTCGAGGGCCTCGGTGACGACGCCGAGGAGGCCTACGCGCTGCTCGACGACCTCGCGGCCCGCGCGCAGGACGCCTACCGGGCGCTGGTGCACGACACCCCGGGCTTCGTCGAGTGGTTCCGGGCCGCGACGCCGATCCGCGAGCTGGCCGAGCTCAACATCGGCAGCCGGCCGCCCTCGCGCAAGGCCGGCGACCGCATCTCCGACCTGCGGGCCATCCCGTGGGTGTTCAGCTGGTCGCAGGCGCGGATCATGCTGCCCGGCTGGTACGGCACCGGGTCGGCGTTGGAGTCCTGGATCGGCGACGACCCGGCGCGCCTGGACCGGCTGCGGGAGCTGCACCGGCGCTGGCCGTTCCTGCGCACGGTGCTGTCGAACATGGGGATGGTGCTGGCCAAGACCGACCTCGACCTCGCCGCGCGCTACGCCGGGCTGGTGCCCGACGAGGAGCTGCGCGCCCGGGTGTTCGACCAGATCACCGCCGAGCACGAGCGCAGCTGCCGGATGCTGCTCGCGGTCACCGGCGACGACTCCCTGCTGGCCGACAACCCGTCGCTGGTGCGCTCGATCCGCAACCGCTTCCCCTACCTGGAGCCGCTGCACCACCTGCAGGTGGAGATGCTGCGGCGCCGCCGCACCGGCGACGACGACGAGCTGGTCCGGCGCAACATCCAGCTGACGATCAACGGGATCGCGACAGCGCTCCGCAACAGCGGCTGAGGTCGGGGCCGGCTCAGCGACTCGGGCTGAGCCGGGACCGGCTCAGGGAACCGGGCCGAGCTCGACGTCGCCGCGGTGCCGCTGCAGCCAGGCGTCCAGCCGGGCGCCGTCCCAGGGGCGGCGGCGCCGGGCGGCGGCCACCAGCAGCCCGCGCGGCAGCTCCAGGGTGGCCAGCGCGATGGCGGCGGCGCCGGGCAGGTCGCCGTCGCGGAGGTGCCGCGCGAGCGCGCGCGGCCGCCGGGCGAGGAAGGCCGCGGCCTCCCGCACCGGCCGGGTCGCGTGCTGGGGGAGGAGCACCTGGATCGTGCGGCCGTAGTGCCACTCGCGCAGGAACACCGCGCGGGCGCTGCGGCCGTCCTTGGCGTGCCGGAAGCGGGTCCCGGGGACGCGCAGCAGCAGGCGCCCGGTCGCGCGCAGCCGGCGGGAGGCGTCGCGGTCCTCGTTGTAGAAGAAGTAGAGCGGGTCGAAGCCGCCGGCGGCGAGGAACTCCGCCCGGCGCACCAGCAGCGCGGTGCCGCTCAGCTCCTGCGCCTCGAACGGCGGGCCGGGCGGGTCGTCGTCCTCGCCGGGACCGTGCACCGCCGGCGCCGCCCACACCGCGCGGGGCTCGGCGTCGAGGGCCTCCGCCAGCCGGCGCAGCATCGCGGGGTCGGGCTCGCCGTCGGAGTTGACCAGCGCCACGTACCGGCCGCGGCAGGCGTCGAGGGCGAGGTCCATCGCGCGGGCGAAGCCGAGGTTGCGCGGCGAGCGCAGGACCCACCGGTCGGCGTCCGGGTAGCAGGCGCGGAGGTGTCCGCGGGCGGCGGCCGAGGTCCCCGGCGCGGCGGCGTTCTCCACCAGCAGCGCCCGGCCGCGCCAGCCCGGCCCGGTCGCCGCCGACAGCGCCGCGTGGTGCCGCGCGAGCAGCTCCGGCGGCTCGCGGTGGACGAGGAGGACGACGTCGACGTCGTCGATGCCGGTGCGCGAGGTGGCCGTCACCGTGGCGCCCTACCCGGGCGCCGCCGGTGGCCTACCTTGCGGGAGAGGCGGGCAGAGCGGGGGAGCGGTGGCGGAGACGATGCACGTGGCGGCGTCGGGGGAGGACCTGCGTGCCGCCGCCCGGCTGCTCGGGGTGGGCCCGGCCGCGCTGGCCCCCGAGCTGCTCGACCCCGGCGCGCGGCTGCTGGTCGGGAACGGCGCGGCCGCGCACCTGCGCCGGCGCTGGACCGACGAGGGCACGACCGAGGCCGTCGTCGTCCACCGTTCCACGCACGTCACCGGCCGGGCGGGGCTGCTCGCCGTCGCCGCGGCCTGGGGCTGCTCGCAGGTGCGCGACGCCGGCACCGGCCGGGTGGTCGAGGTGGTCGCGCCCCCGGCCGACGCGCCGCTGACCGAGCGGTTCGCGCACCTCGCCGCGCTGGCCGCCACCCGGGTCGAGGTGGCCGTCGCGCTGGCCCGCGACACCGGCCGGGACGTGCGCAAGGACGACGGCAGCTGGTCGATGGCCGCCGACGAGGCCGCGCACGACGCCGCCGCCGGGACGCTGGCACCGCTCGGCGTCCCCGTGCTGTCGGAGGAGCGGCCCGACCCCGACGTGCCCGACGGCGAGCCGTGGATCGTGCTCGACCCCCTGGACGGCACCGGCAACTTCCGCGCCGGGCTGCCGCCGTGGGCGTTCTCGGCCGGGCTGGTGCACCGGGGCCGTCCGGTGGCCGGGCTCGTCGTCGACCTCTCCTCCGGGCGCCGCTGGGCCGGGACCGTGGACACCGGCGCGCAGCGCGACGGCGTGCCGGCGCGGGTGCGCGAGGGCAGCACCGTCGTCGCACCGTCGGGACGCACCGTCCGGGTGCCGGCGACGGCGCACCGGGTGCGGGTGACCGGCTGCACCGCCGTCGACCTGTGCCTGGTCGCCGACGGGTCCGCCTCCGCCTGGCACGACCTCGACCGCAGCGGCACCCACGTGCACGACGTCGCCGGCGGGCTGGCCGTGCTGGCCGCCGCGGGCGGGGTGGCGCTGACCGACGACGGGGCGCTGCTGCACCTGCGGCCGGACACCGAGGAGCTCATCCGGTTCGTCGCGGCGGCCTCCGAGCAGGGGGCGCGGGACCTGACCGCAGCCGTGCTGGCCTAGCGGCCGGCGGCTCGGCGACCGGCGACCGGCGGCTCGGCGTCCGGCACTCAGCGACCGGCGGCCTGGCGGTCGGCGGCCGCCCGGACCGCGGCCAGCAGCGACTCGCGCTCGTGCAGCGTGGTGCGGGCGCGGCCCCGGGTGGCGCCCAGGGCCATCTCGGCGGCGTCGATCACCCGCCAGTCCTCCAGCAGCACCGGCTCGGCGCCGCGGGCGCGCAGCGTGTTCACCAGGTCGTCGCGGTCGCCGTGCGGGCCGATGACCCCGGCCTCGGCGTCGGCCAGCAGCGAGGCGACGGTCTCCCGGGCGTCGTGCTTGTTGGTGCCCACGACGCCGCTGGGGCCGCGCTTGATCCAGCCGGCCACGTACTCGCCGGCCGAGACGGCGCCCCCGCGCAGCACCCGGCCCTCCTGGTTGGGCACCGTCCCGGTGTCCGTGTCGACCGGCAGGCCGGGCAGCCCCTGCCCGCGGTAGCCCACCGAGCGGACGACGAGGTCGGCGGGCAGCACCTCGTACTCGCCGGTGCCGCTCGCCCGGCCGGCGTCGTCCACCGCGGTCCGCTCCACCTCGACGCCGGTGACCCGGTCGTCGCCGAGCAGGCGCACCGGCCGGCGGTAGAAGCGCAGGCCGAGCCGGACCCGGCCGGGCTCGGGCCGGTGGCCGGCCCAGTCGCGCAGGACGGCGAGGTTGCGGGAGGCGTTGCGGTCCGCGGCGACCCGCTCCTCGGCGGCCGGGGTCAGCACGAGGTCGCCTGCGTCGACCAGCACGGTGGCCTGGTCCAGCCCGTCGAGCTCGCGCAGCTCCATGGTGGTGAAGCTGGCGTGCGCCGGGCCGCGCCGGCCGAGCACGGTGACCTCCTCGACCGGCGTCGCGGCCAGGACGTCGAGCACGTGCTGGGGCATGTCGGTGGGCTCGAGCTCCTGCGGGGCGCGGGCCAGCACCCGCGCGACGTCGAGGGCCACGTTGCCGACGCCGACGACGACCGCGCGACGGACGCCGGCCAGCGCCGACTCGACCTTCCCTCGGTCGGCGTCGGGGTGCCCGCAGTACCAGGCGACGAGGTCGGTGGCGGCGAGGCTGCCGGGGAGGTCCTCGCCGTCGATCGACAGCGGCCGGTCGAGGGCGGCGCCGTAGGTGTAGACGACGGCGTCGACGTGCGTGCGCAGCTCGTCGAGGGTGATGTCGGTGCCCACCTCGACGTTGCCGACGAACCGCACGCCCGGGTCGTCGAGGGCGCGGTGCAGGGTGTCGCGGATCGCCCGCATCTTCGGGTGGTCGGGGGCGATGCCATGCCGGACCAGGCCGAACGGGGTGGGCAGCCGGTCGATCAGGTCGACGGTCACCGGCACCGGTGCACGGCGGGTCAGCGTCTCCGCCGTGTAGATGCCCGCAGGGCCGGCGCCGACCACGGCCACCCGCAGCGGCCTGCCGTCCTCCGGGGCGCGCTCACCGTCGTCCGACACGACTGGCATCCTGGCCCCGCCGGGCACTCGTGCGCCAGATCACGCGCCCGGCGAGCCCACCGTCCACAGCAGAGGGGACCGCCCGTGTCCGTCGTCGTCGTCGCCACCATCACCCCGAAGCCCGAGCACGTGGACGAGGTCCGTCAGGCGGTGCTCGAGACGGTGCCGAAGGTGCACGAGGAGCCCGGCTGCGAGCGGTACGCCCTGCACGAGGGCCGCGGCGTCCTCCTGATGATCGAGCAGTGGGAGAGCCCCGAGGCGCTGGCCACCCACGGCAAGGCCGAGGCGCTGACGTCGCTCTCGGCGAGGCTCGACGGCAAGCTCACCGAGCGCCCCGCCGTCCAGGTGCTCACCGCCCACCCCGCCGGCGACCCCGCCAAGGGCGCCCTCTAGCCGGCCGCGCCGAGGTGCACGGCCTCGTGGTCGTCAGCGCCCGACGGCCACGGGATCGTGCACCTCGGCGTCGTCACCGGCCTCAGACGGCCTGGCAGACGGGGCACCAGTGGAGGTTGCGGCCGACCATCTCCTCGGTGCGCACCTCGGTGCCGCAGATGCGGCACGGCAGGCCGGTGCGCCGGTAGACGTAGTGCGCGTCCTCGCGGCGGACGGCGCCCGAGCGGCGGGAGCGGTCGGCCGGCTGGGTGGTCACGATCCGGCCCATCCGGACGCCGGCGCGCATGAGCACCACCAGGTCGTCCCAGAGCGCCTGCCACTCCTGCTGGCCGACGTCGCGGCCGGGGCGGAACGGCGAGATGCGGTGCCGGAAGAGGATCTCGGCGCGGTAGACGTTGCCGACGCCGGCCAGCACCGACTGGTCCATGAGCAGCGCGCCGACCGCCGTCCGGCTGCGGCCGACCCTGGCGTACGAGAGCGGCCCGCCCCGGCGGGTGCGCAGCGGGTCGGGGCCGAGCCGGTCGAGGATCGTGTCGACCTCCGGCTGGGTGAGGACGTCGCACGCCGTCGCCCCGCGCAGGTCCGTCCAGACGCCCTCGCCCTCGGGCCCGTCGGCCACCCAGCGCATGCGCAGCGCCCCGCGCGGGGTCGGCGGGTCGCCGATGCCCGCGGCGTAGGTGCCGTAGAGACCCAGGTGCACGTGCAGCACGTCGCCGCCGAAGTCGGCGAACAGGTGCTTGCCGTAGCTGGTCACCTCCTCGAGCACGCGCCCGTCGAGCAGCGCGGCGCCTGCGGCGAAGCGGCCCTGCGGGCTGGTCACGTGCACCGGGCGGCCGGCGAAGAGCTCCGACTGCTCCCTGGCCAGCCGGTACAGGGTGTGGCCCTCAGGCATCGCGGACCGCCTGGTAGCGGGCCAGCGCCACCTGGCGCTCCTCGGCGTGGTCGACGATCGGTGCCGGATAGCCCTCCGGCGGTCCGCCGGGCATCGTCCACGGCTCGTGCACGTACCGGTCGGGGACGTCGCGCAGCTCCGGCACCCAGCGCCGCACGTAGGCGCCGTCGGGGTCGAACTGCTGGCCCTGCCGGGTCGGGTTGAACACCCGGTAGTACGGCGAGGGGTCGGTGCCGGTACCGGCGACCCACTGCCAGCCGTGGTTGTTGCTGGCCAGGTCGCCGTCGACGAGGTGGTCGAAGAAGTAGCGGGCGCCGCGCCGCCAGTCGACGTGCAGGTCCTTGCACAGGAACGACGCCACGATCATCCGCACCCGGTTGTGCACATAGGCCTCGCCGTGCAGCTGGCGCATCCCGGCGTCGACGATCGGGTAGCCGGTGCGGCCCTCGGCCCAGGCGGCGAAGTGCTCGTCGGCGGCCGGGCCGGTGTCGTACTGCATGGCCTTCATCTGCTCGTTGAACGGCTCGCGCGCGGTCTCGGGGCGGTGCCAGAGGACGTCGGCGTAGAAGTCGCGCCAGACGAGCTCGCCGACGAACTTGTCCACCGCCTCGGCGTGGTCCTCGGCGAGCTGCTGCGCCTCGGCGAACAGCGTCCGCGGGTGCACGGTGCCGTACTTCAGGTGCGCCGAGAGCCGGCTGGTGCCGTCGGTGCCGGGGGTGTTGCGCGAGGTCGCGTAGCCGAGCAGCCGCTGGTCGCGGAACAGCGCCCACGCGTCGAGCCCGGCCCGCTCCCCGGCCGGCGGGAGCACCGTGCCGTCGAGGTCCTGCGCCGGCGGGAGGTCCTCGGAGCGCACGTCCGGCGCCCAGGCGACGTCGTCGCGGCGTGGCGCGGGGCCGTGCAGGCCGCGGGCGCGCCAGGCCCGCGCGAAGGGCGAGTAGACCCGGTACGGCGTGCCGTCGTCCTTGGTCAGCCGCCCGGGCGTGACGCCGTAGGGCGAGCCGGTGCGCACGAACGGGACGTCGCCCAGCGCCCGCTCGACCGCCGCGTCGCGGGCCCGGCCGTAGACGCCGGCGTCGGCGGACAGGTGCACGCTCTCCGCCCCGGTCTCGCGCACCAGGTCGGGGAGGACGCGCACCGGGTCGCCGGAGCGGATGACCTGCGCCCCGCCGGTCTGCTCGCGCAGGTCGGCCAGGCAGCCGCGCAGGAACTCCCGCCGTGGCCGGCCCGAGGTCTCCCACAGCCGCGGGTCGACGACGAAGACGGGCACCACCGTGCCGTCCCTGCCGGCCGCCTCGACCGCGGCGACCAGCGCCGGGTGGTCGCTGAGTCGGAGGTCGCGGCGGAACCAGAGCAGGGCTGTCGGCACCCCCGCCAGGCTAGGCAACTGAGCGGGGCGCCGCAGATCAGCGGCTGAGTGGTCGGCGGCTCGGTGCTCGGCGGCTCGGTGGCCGGCGGCTCAGTGGTCGGCGGTGGCCAGGCCGAAGTGCGGCTTGTCCTCGTCGGCGACCAGGTCCAGCGTCTCGGGGTGCTGCTCTATGTAGTGGCGCACGAAGGAGCAGTACGGCAGCACGGTCAGCCCGCGCTCGCGGGCGGCGTCGAGGACGCCGCTGACCAGGACCTTGCCGAGGCCGCGGCCACCCATGCTCGGGTCCACCTCGGTGTGCGGCAGTGCCATCGTCCCGTTCTCGACGTGATAGCTGGCCAACCCGACGACGCGTTCGCCGACCCGCACCTCGAAGCGTCCCCGCTCGGGGACGTCGACCACCGTGGTCTCCATCGTTGCGTTCCCACCTCCGCTGTCCCCCGGCGCCGTTGCCGAGAGGTACGACGTGCTTCTGGAACGGTAACGCTTCGAAGCCGTTCGGGTTTCCCTCTGCGAGCAGTGTCCGCCCAACGGGTCGCTCACCCGGTGCCGCTCCACAGCGCCAGGACGCCTCCCGCGACCACCGCCAGCGGCACCAGGCGCACGAGCCGGCGGCTCCACGGCTCGTCGGGCGCGGACGGGTGCACGACCGCGAGGGCGAACCCGCCCACCGCCACGCCCAGGACCGGCGCCACCAGGACGAACCGCATGCCGACCTCCCCGCCGTTTCGTGGTACAGGTGTGCCACGAAACGAGGTTCACGGACGCGGGTTCGTGCGGGTCCAGCCCCGGTCGTCGCGGCGGGCGCCGAGGGCGGCGCGGCAGCGGCGGCAGACGTCCCGGACCTCCTCGGCGTGCCGGCCGGACTCGGGCTGGACGTCGGCCCAGCTCACGTGCGGGAAGCGGCCCAGCCGCGAGCGGGACAGCGACAGGCCGCAGACCGTCTCGTTGCGCCCGCGCTCCCAGGCGTGTACCTCGCCGCTGGGGTAGCGGATCCCGTCGTCGGGGTCGGTCCACTGTCCGGCGGCGGCGACCGCCGCGTTGCGCATTGCCATGCGGGCCTGCGTACCCCGCCGGCGCGCAGAGGTGTCCCGGCAGGATCCGGACCCGGGCGGCGAGGTCAGAGGGTCGCGAGGACGAACGACAGGACGAAGCCCGCCGTGGTGCTCAGTGCGACGGTCGGACCCCCCTGCTCGTAGGCCTCGGGCATGAGCGTGTCGGCCAGGGAGGCCAGCACGGCGCCGGCGGCGAACGCCAGGGGCAGGGACAGCGTCTCGGGGGAGGACCGGGACAGCGGTCCGGCGCCGACGACCACGGCCAGGGTCAGCAGGACCGCGCAGGCCGCCCACGTGCCGAGGATGAAGGTCTGGGACCGGCCCTGGGCGCGCATGGACGCGCTGCCGACCAGCGCCTCGGGGAAGTTCGAGACGAAGATGGCCGCCAGCAGGGCGAGGCCACCGGACCCCTCTCCGAGGGAGACCCCGAGGGCGATGTTCTCCGGCACCCCGTCGAGCGTGACGGCTGCCAGCAGTGCCAGGCCCGCCGCTCCGCTGACCGACGCCGAGGAGGGGCCGGTGTCCTCGGCGGCCGCGTCGACGTCGAGCTTCTCGCTGCCGTGGTCCTCCGGATGCCGTCCTTCGGCCAGCCGGTCGAGCCGCTGGCTGAGCAGCGTGAACACGATCGCCCCGGCGGCCAGGCCCAGGGCCGCGCGCCAGATGCCGCCCTGCTCGTAGGAGTCCTCGAAGAGCTCGAAGGCCAGCGCCGTCATCAGCGCTCCGGCGGCGAAGGCGAGCATCGCCGCCAGCACCCGCTTCGGGATCTCCAGGCGACCGCCGGCCAGGGCCCCGAGCACCAGAGCGCTGGAGGCGATCAGACCGAAGACCAAGGACTCGGCCATGCGGCGCCTGCTCCCGAGCCCGTCACGATCGGAGCCTCACCGCCGCGTCGGGCGGGCCACGACGGCGGGCCGCCAGGCTAGCCGCGCGTCCCGGACGTGACCAGGTGGTCAGGCGTCCGGCCCGGGCACGCCTACTGTCCCGGTGTGCGACGGAGCATCGCCCCGCCCGCGGACCTCGACGTCGTCCGGGCCTCCTACGACCGGGTCGCCGACCGCTACGTGGCGATGGGTGCCGGCCGCCTCGATCCCCACCCGTGGCTGCGCGCGGCCCTGGCCGCGTTCGCCGAGACGGTGCGGGGCCGGGGCCCGGTCCTGGACGTCGGCTGTGGCCCCGGGTACGTGACGGCACACCTGGCGGACCTGGGCGTCGACGTGGCGGGCGTCGACCTGTCGCCGCAGATGGTGGCGCAGGCCCGCCGACTGCACCCTGAGCTGCGCTTCGACGTCGCCTCGGCCACCGAGCTGGCTCTGGAGGACGCGTCACTCGGCGGCGTGCTGGGCTGGTGGTCGCTGTTCAACCTCCCGCGCCCCGTGGTGCCCGCCGTGCTGCAGTCCTTCGCCGACGCTCTGGTACCCGGCGGCCAGGTCCTGGTCGGCACACACGTCGGGGAGGGAGACCTGGTGCGCACCGAGACGTACGGCGGCGTGCCGGTGGCCTGGACGACGCACCTGTGGCTCCCCGAGCAGCTCGCCGCGGTGCTCACCGAGGCAGGTCTCGAGCCCGTGTCCGAGCTGAGGCTGCCGGCGGACGTGTTCGGGCATCCCCAGGTGGTGCTCACCGCTCGACGACCGGACTGACCGCGGCGTCCGACCCACGGGAGCGCGTACCGGCACCTCCTGCGCAGCCCTCGAGGACCAAGCGACGACCGGCGGGACCGATGAGATCGTGCGCGTCCGCCGGTCCGAGCTCCGGACCGATCCGTGGATCAGGAGGACGCATGCGGAAGATCGTCGTGCACATGATGCTGTCGCTGGACGGCTACTTCGAGGGGCCGGACCACGACCTGAGCTGGCACCTCGTCGACGAGGAACTGCACGCGCACTTCAACGAGCAGCTCGCGACCATGAGCGCCTTCGTGGAGGGCCGGGTCACCTACGAGCTCATGGAAGCGGTCTGGCCGACCGCCGACCAGAACCCGGAATACCCCCCGGTCATGCGCGAGTTCGCCGGGATCTGGCGGGCGGTGCCGAAGATCGTGTTCTCCCGCACGCTGCAGGAGGTCGGCCCCAACGCCTCGCTGCGGGCGCAGGTGGACCCCGACGAGATCCGCGCGCTGAAGCAGCAGCCCGGCGGGGACATGACGCTCGGCGGGGTCGACCTGGTCGAGACCTTCCGCCGACTGGACCTGGTCGACGAGTACCGGCTCTACGTCAACCCGGTCGTCGTCGGCCGCGGTCGATGATTGTTCGAGACCGCCGACGACCCGATCGACCTGGAGCTGGTGGAGAGCCGGCGGTTCGGCAACGGTGTCGTCCTGCTGCGCTACGCCGTCCGACGGCCGTCAGTCCGCTGACCAGCGGTTCGCTGGTTCACTCGGCAGGCTCGAACCCGGACACTCTCGGCCGCTGACGGCACTGTGGCCCTGGTGGGCCGCCTGGCTGGACCACTGCTGGCCCTGGGTCACCGGACCCTTGAGCCCCACGAGCGTGCCGACGGACGATCGGGCCGCCCTGTGACCCCGGGCGGGTGAGGGGACGGGGCCGGTGCGCGTACCGCCCGGCAGGGTCGCAGGACCGGGGAGCAGCGCGGTCGTGCAGGGGGCGGTGGGCGCCGATGACGGAACGGGAGAGCTGGCAGGTCTCCGGAGCCGCTGCCGAGGTCTACGAGAGATGCTTCGTGCCGGCCATCTTCGGCCAGTGGGCGCCGCGAGTGGTGGATGCCGCCGGGGTCTCCTCGGCGGACCGGGTGCTGGATGTCGGCTGTGGAACCGGGATCCTGGCCCGAGCGGCGGCCGACCGCGTTGCCGCCGAGGCTCAGGTCACCGGGCTGGACGTCAACGAGGGCATGCTGGCCGTGGCCCGGCGGATCCGGCCGGGGGTGGGCTGGCGGCAGGGGGACGCCGCGGCACTGCCGTTTCCGGACGACTCCTTCGACGTGGTGATGAGCCAGTTCGCCCTGATGTTCTTCCCCGACCGCGTCGCTGCGCTCAGGGAGATGCGGCGGGTGCTCAAGCCCGATGGCCGGCTCGCGGTTGCCGTGTGGGGCCCTCTCGAGCGGGCGACGGGCTACGTCGTCCTGACCGGGATCGCGGAGCGTCGGTGTGGAAGAGCAGCCGCGGACGTCCTGACGGCACCGTTCGTCCTCGGTGACCACGACGCACTGGTCGGCGTCTTCCACGCCGCCGGCATCGGCGACGTGTCGGTCGAGTTGCGGCCCGGCACCGTCAGCTTCCCGGCCGTCGACGTGTTCGTGGAGACCGAGGTCAGAGGCTCCCCGCTGGAGACCCTCCTGGACGAGGAGGGCTATGAGGGTCTGCTCGCGGAGGCCCGCGACGCACTACGACCGTTCTGCGCTGACGACGGACGGGTGACCATGCCGCTGGACGCCTACGTGGTCACCGCCCGGGGGCAGGCGGCGATCGTCCGCTGAGGACCGGTGACGACCGCTGTACGCCCGACGGGTGACGTGGACGGAGGAGTCTGCCGACAGCCAGCAAGCTCCCGGGGTGCCGTCCAGGAGCGTGCAGGTCGCCATCGTCGCGAACGCTCAGCAGGCCGAGCGGCCGGCCACGGAGCCTCCGCGGAAACCCGTCGGCGGACCACGGTGACCACTGCTACCTTCCCGGGGCCGTGCGCGAGATCGAGGAGGTGGTGCCCGTGGACACGTCGACAGGGGTGCTCCCCTCGTGGGTCATGGTCGGGCGATAGGTCGTCCGGGAGCGCCGTTCACGAGCACTCCCGAAAGGCACGACCGTGCGATTCACCTCTGAACAGCGCCTCGACGACGGTGTCCTCGAGCGCGGCTTCACCCTCGGCGAGATCCCCGGCTTCCTGTGGACGCCCGGATCCGGAACCGCACCGGCCCCGCTGATCCTGCTCGGCCACCCCGGCGGACTGCACGAGATGCGTCCCCGACTGGTGGCCAGGGCCCGGCACTCCGTGGCGGCGGGCTTCGCCGCCGCCACCATCGAGCTCCCCGGGAGCGGTGGACGACCCCGTTCCGCCGCCGCGGAGGCGGCCCGCGCCGACCTGCACCGGGCGCTGGCGGCCGGCGGACCGGTCGACGACGGGATCGTCGACCGGCTCGTCCTCCCGCTGGTCGAGAAGGCGGTCCCGGAGTGGCGGGCCGCCCTGGACGCGCTCCTCCGGCTACCCGAGATCGGCGGCCCGGTCGGGTACGCGGGAGGGGTGATCGCCATCGGCATCCGGCTGGCGGTGGTCGAACCGCGCATCTCGGCCGCCCTCCTGTTCGCCGGGAGCTTCGTGCCCCGCACCCTGGTCGAGGAGGCCCGGCAGGTCACCATCCCGCTGCAGGTCCTGCTGCAGTGGGACGACGAGGGGAACGACCGGCAGCTGGCTCTGGACCTCTTCGACGCCTTCGGCTCCGAGGAGAAGACGATGCACGCCAACACGGGCGGGCACACCGGCATCCCGCACTTCGAGGGGGACGAGGGGAACCGGTTCTTCGCCCGCCACCTGAGGTGACGCCGGGGGCCGTCAGGCCAGCAGCAGACGACGGGAGCGGTCGGCCGGGATGCCGGCCTTCCCACACGGATCGCAGCCCCCAGTCACCCGGCATGCCCGCCAGTACGCGCAGCTCGCCGGGTCCAGTCCACGGCGCTGCGCCCGTGGCCACGCCATCGGGACTCGTCCCGCGGACCAGGGGTGACCGCGCGCACGAGGTGTGCCACTCGGTCGTGCGGCTCCTGCGGTGGATCGGGGAAGGGTCAGTCGTCGACGACGACGACCTCGTACTGGTCGGCGGTCGGAGGGATGCCGGTGTCGAACTTCGCGTTCACGACGGCGAGCTCGCCGTCGTGCCGGATCGCGGTCGTCGGGACCTGGAAGAGGTCGCTCGTGATGACCTCCCGCACGGTCCCGGACGTCAGGTCACGGCTCAGCCGCACCTCGGTCACCCGGTTGCTGTTCTGCACCGCCCAGAGCCGCCGGCCGTGCAGCACGATCCCGTCGACGTCCGGCACGTCGACCCCGGCGACCTCGGCACTGTCACCTGTCTTCGGGTCCACCGTGTACAGCTCGCCGTTGGCGGAGTGCGCGACGACGAGCGTGCCGCCGTGCCGGACGGCGGCGATGCCGTTCAGGTTGAAGTCGCCGCTCGTGTCGGCCGCCGGTCCTCGCAGGGGGAACGTGCGGAACTCCCCCGGTCGGCCGTGGCGGTCGATCGGCACGAAGTAGAGGACGGCTCGGCGGCTGTCGGTGAACCACGCGCCGGACCGGGTGAGGGTGACGTCGTTGACCAGCGTGGTGGGGGGATCGGCGTCCGGAGGGGACGGCGGCGCGAACTGGTAGGTGGCGACGGTGTCCGTCGTCTCGAGGTCGTACACGTAGGCCTGTCCGGTGAAGCCGCCCGCCACGTAGAGCAGGCCGTGGCGCGTGTCGGCAACCATGCCGAGGGCCATCCGGCCGTCCGGCGCATCGATGAAGGGCTCCGCGGTCCCCTCCTCCAGGTCACCCCGGAAGACGTCGCCGAGGAACAGGTCGCCGGCGTAGAACGTGTCGCCCTCGCCCCTGGCGATGCCCTCCGCCGAGCTGGCCCCCGGCAGGACGATGACCTCCGGCGACGTCGCCGCGGCGGACGGGATGCCGGTGAGCACCAGGGCGACCGTGCCGGTCAGCAGCACGGCCGCTCGGGAGCGGCTGGTCGTTCCTCGCGTGGTCCTGGGCATCGCTGCCTCCGGTCGGCGATGTGGCGGGACGGTCGTCCGCTCCTGCGCCTGGCCACTGTGACCTGCGAGGGTCACACGGTGAAGGGACCAACGCCTCAGTCGGTGACGCGCGGGAGGAGCTCGGCGGCAGTCTTCCGCCTGCCTTGGGCGCCGGAAGGGCGCTCCGCATCCCTTCGGGGTGGGCCTCCGGCCCACCCTTCCCCCGCCCTGCAACAGCCGGAGAGGCACCGGTTGTCGGGAAGCGGACCGGAGTGTGGACGCGCCGAGTCGAGACCCAGGACGGGACGGGACCACCGACGACGTCCGGCGCGCAGTTGGTCCGGTTGTCCTGCGGCCCCTGTACGGGCCGACAGCTCGCCGGAGCCACTGTCCTTGAGGGGCCTACTTCGCCCCGCGACGTCCTCCCTAGACCCGCTGGTCCGTGAACTCGCCGCCGAAACGGCTCCCGTCGCGGTGACCTGCCGGGTGCTGGGCTTCTGCGCGCAGGCCTTCTACGCCTCGTGCAAGCACCCGGTGAGCCAGCGCAACCGGGACGACGCGCGCCCAAACAACGCCGCCTACGACATCCACCGTGACGATCCGGCGTTCAGGTACCGGTTCATCGCCGCCGAGCTGCGTGAACGCGGATCGAGCCTCGGGCGAGAACCGGGTGGCCCTGCTGTCATTTCAGGAGCGGACCTGGTCGGGCTGACAACAAGCCGCCTTGAACCGCAAGGCCGGCTCACCGGTGCAAGATGACCTGGGTCCACCGGCAGTTCACCCCGCGGCGCCCAACCGGCTGTGGCTGGCCGACATCACCGAGCACTCCACCGGCGAGGGCAAGCTCTACCTCTGCGCGGTCAAGGACGTCTACCTCGGGGCGGATCGTCGGCTACTACATCGACTCGCGGATGAAGGCCTAAGCAGACGTTGCGGAAGTGGATCCTCAGGCGCTGTCCGGCGTCGAGGGCGTGCGCAGGCTGCAGGCGACCGGTCAATCCGTGGGACGTCGGGCCCGGTTCGCTTCGCGGATGACCGCCCAGGCGTCCGCCACCGGACCCACGTGCCCGAGCTTGTCGGGGTTGAGCACCGCGCGGATGGTCTGAATCCGCCCCTCGAGGATGTCGAGCGCCCAGGTGTTGATGACCTTGCCGTCACGGTCGCGGAAGATCGCACCCGGCTGGCCGTTCACCTCATGCGGCTCCACCACGCCGCCCAGCTGGATGAACGGCGTGACGAGCGCGGCCAGCACGCGGGCCACGTTCTCGGCGCCGAAGATTCCCGTGCCCCACTGCGGGGCCTTTCCGCCGCTGTCCCCGACCAGCTGGACGTCGGCGGCGAGCAGTTCCCGCACGCCGTCGACGTCGCCGTCCTTGAAGGCGTCCAGGAACCGCCCGGCCAGCTCGTCCCGCTCCCGGTGGCCCGCCTCGAACCGGGGGCGGCCGGCGTCCATGTGCCGACGCGCGCGCACCACGAGCTGGCGGCACGCCGCCTCCGAACGGCCCACGGCCGACGCGATCTCGGGGAAGCCGAACCCGAACACGTCCCGCAGCACGAAGACAGCGCGCTCGAGCGGGCTGAGCCGCTCGAGCAGCAACAGGGCCGCCATCGACACCGAGTCGGCCAGCTCCGCCGAGCGCTCCGGATCCTCGTAGGGGTCGGTCAGCAACGGCTCGGGGAACCACTGCCCGACGTACTCCTCCCGCCGGACGCGGGCCGACCGCAGCACGTCGATCGAGATCCGGGTCACCACGGCCGAGAGGAAGGCCTTGGCCGACGTGGCTTGTGTCGGGGAGGCCGCGTCGTGCAACCAGGTCTCCTGGACCGCGTCCTCTGCCTCGCTCACGCTGCCGAGCATCCGGTAGGCGATCGAGAACAGCAGCGGCCGCAGGTCCTCGAACTCCTCGGCCCGGGTCACGCCAGCTCTTCCTCGAAACCCAGCCGCCATGACGGGTAGCGCAGCTCCCAGCCGAGCTCCCGCTTCGCCTTGGCGTTGGAGAAGCCGCGCCCCTCGGTCATCATCGTGACCGCCGCGTCCCCCGCCAGCGGCCGGGCCAGCCACGTGGGAACCCGCATCGGCCGCTTCGCCCCCGCGCGCGCCGCGAGGTAGGGCAGCCACTCGCTGACCGGGGCGGGTTCGTCGTCGACGATGTTGAACACGCCCCTCGCCCGCTGCTCGAGGGCCAGAACCGTTGCGCTCGCTGCGTCGTCCAGGTGCACCCACGATGTGTAGCCGGTCCCGCCGCCAACGAGCGGGAACTGCCGCTTGCGCACGGGCTCGATCAGATCGGCGGTGGCGCCCGGCCCGTAAAGCCAGCCATAACGCAGGACCGCGCCGTCAGCCTTGACGACCGCGTCCTCGACGTAGCGGATCGCCTCCCACCCCTTGCGCGCGTTCGTCGGCCCCGGGTCCAGCGGGTCCTCCTCGGTCTTCACCCATCCGCCCCGGCGGATCCCGTTCCAGCCGGCGTAGCTCTGCGCGACGACATGAGATACGCCGGTCGCCTCGGCGGCGGCCAGCAGGTGGTCCGTCCCCTCGGTGCGCAGCCGGATGGTCTGAGCAAACCAGCGGTCCATGTGCTTCATATCGGGCTTTCCGGCGATCGCGGTCATCTGGTGCACGATCGCGTCCGGCCGGGCGGCGGCGACCGACTCGCCCACCGATGCCGCATCCAGCCCGTCCATCACGACCGCCTCGGCGCCCAACTGCTGCAACAGGTGCAGCTTGCCTGGGCCCGTCGTCGTTGCCGTCACCTGGTGACCACGGGCCACGAGCTGCGGCACCAGCCGCCGCCCCATGACCCCAGCCCCGCCTGCCACGAAAACCCGCATTGCCATCACCTTCCCGATTCCCAAGCCTGTCTCTGCAACCTGAGACGAGACAGCCCGGCCGGCTGTGACATGGGGAGGGAAGCCAGTTAGGAGAACCTGCCGGGACAGTCCGGTCACCCGGCGATCGGCGACAACGGCGGCACGAGCCAGGCCCCTGGACACACCACGACCCTGCCCCGTCCTTCACGAGCAAGCTGCTCCGCTAACCATGCACGAGGTCGTAACTGGCGGTCGCCGCGCTGCGGCACGCGATTGCCCGCCGCGATCCGGTCGGCACCGTGGTGCACTCCGACCGCGGCAGCCAGTTCCGCTCGAACGCCTTTGTCGGGACGTTGGAATGCTGGTCGAGGTCGAGAATCCTCGGCCGCAACCGGCAGGGGCCGCCGATCCGTGCGTGCGACAGCCTGATGCCGCAGGCAGCAGTCACCGGCTGACCTTCTGGAGGACCCGTGGTCGAAGTCAGTTCCCGCCCGGACCCGTCCCGGCTGCGCTCGCCCGGGAGTTCGCCGCGTGCCTCGTGTCGGTCACCGAGCTGCCGGTGACTGACCTACCGCGGCCCGACGACGGCCTCGCGCAGGCACTGGGCGCCTAGCGGAGCTGGCTGGTCGCGCGCGGATCGGATCTGGTGCCCATCGCCCACCCCGCGCACTTCCAGTGGGCCGGATGGTGGATCGCCGTGGTCGCGGACCCGGTCGGGTCGGCGGGCGGCCGACAGGCCGACGGGGAGGAGGTAGCCGTGCTGACCTTCGGCACGCCGCCGGCCGTCGTGCTCAGCCCGCAGGCGTCCGCGCTGCTGGGTCAATCGGCGTGCGGGCCGAAGTGCGCGGGCGAGGACGAGATTGCCCGCGCGAGGGCGGGATTGCGGTGGCCACGCCGTCTGGCGACACCGCGGCACCAGCCTGTCAGTACGTCGGGCTGTGCCCGCTGCTCGCGCTTCGTGGCCGCGGGACCGGTGGTGCGTCGGATAGAGCGCGGGTGTAGTGCATGCTGGCCCACACCACCTTGCGGTCGCCCTCGACCGTCCAGCCGTTGTCGGCGCAGATCGTCGCGACGAGGGGCAGTCCCATGCCGCCGAGCGCGGGGTCGCGGCCAGCGGCCGGCATCGGTGGACGGTCGGCGGCGGCGTCGCTGACCTCGAGCAGCCAGGAGTGGCTGGTTCGGGTGACCGTCACCTCGATCGGGGGGCCGCCGTGCCGAAGCGCGTTCGACGCCAGCTCCTCGAACGCCAGCAGCAGTCCCTGCACTGCGTCCTCGGCGGTGGCAGCCGGTCGGGCACCGTCGTGCAGGGCGGCGTCGAGCTCGCGACGTGAGACGGTGAGCTCCGCCGGCGTCGCCGGGCGCCACCGCCCCACAGTGGAGGAGTCCGTGTCCCTGATCGGGGATGTGTGATGTGCCCAGGGCAACGCGGCCATCGGCCGACCTCCACGGTCCGAGCCGGCTGTTCGACACGGGCCCTCGTGCTCGTCGGGGATCCGGCGCGTTCGCCATGCCCCGCGGTGGTCCGGGCCGGGACACCTATAACAGACGTTACACGCCTACCCGGGTGGCGGCCGGCTCACTGATCGGCACCGGCCGGCGCGTTCGTCACTGCGCCATGTGAACGCGTCCCGACAACCATGAGTCGCGGCGACGGGGGCGCGGGGCGGGACCGCGTAGGCTCCTGGCAGGCCCGGGGACGACCCGACGCCGGCCGTCCGTCCAGCAGCGGCGTGCCCAGCCAGCACGGACCTCCAGACCGGGGGTCCGCGGCCGAGGTCACCCGCGCCCGGTGCATCCCAGACCGGAGGCCGCGTCATGGCCGACCCCCAGGACCGGCGACCCGCCGGTGCCGCCGAAGTGCTCGAGCGCCTCGGCCGGTTGTCCCTGCGGGAGCTGTCGATGGAGAGCCTGCTGCAGACCGTGGCCGACCTGGCCACGACGGTGCTGCCCGGCGACCTCGAGGCATCGGTGTCCCTGCTGGTCAGGGGCAGCCCCACCACCGTGGCCTCCACCGGCCAGCTCGCCGTCGACCTCGACGAGCGGCAGTACGAGCGCGGTCACGGACCCTGCTTGCACGCCGCCCGCACCGGTGAGCTGACGATGATCGCCGACGCCCGCACCGACGACCGGTGGCCGGACTACACGCCCCGGGCAGCCGAGCGCGGGGCCCTCAGCTCGCTGTCGGTCCCGCTGGACATCGACGTCGACGAGCAGGTCTCCGGCGCGCTGAACATCTACGCCC
>NZ_FPBA01000023.1 GCF_900116515.1 Geodermatophilus amargosae | reverse complement strand
AGGGCCGGCAGGTGCTCCAGCGCCCGCCCGTTCCGGACCAGCCGGGAGGCCTCGGCAGCCGACAGCCGGCAGTGCCCGCGCAGCCACGACGCCATCGACCTCAGGCCGTCGCGCTCCGGCGCCTGCGACAGCTCCGCGGCGCGCACGCGACGAGCCAGGGCGGCGTCGATCCGGTGGCGCTCGGCGACCAGCACGGCGACGTCGTCGAGGACGTCACCGCCGACCAAACCAGCCGAACACATGTACGAAGTCTACCGCCCGAGGCCTCTCTCCGCGAGCTGTGCCCGCAGGTCAGCGGCCTGTCCAGAGATCCCGACGGAGCCTTGCGCCAGGCCCGGCCTCAGGGGACGGCGGCGCTCTCCGGCGCCGGGGTGGGGGTGTTGCGGCGAGTGGCGAGGGCGCAGCCGGCGAGCACCAGCGGCAGGCCGACGGCGAGGCCGAGCGTGAACGGCTCGTCGAGCAGCAGGACGCCGGCGAGCACCGCGACCGCCGGGTTCACAAAGGTGATCACCAGCGCGCGCTGCGGCCCGACCTCGCGGATGAGCGCGAAGAACAACACCAGGGCGAGCGCCGTGCACACCACCCCGAGGGCGGCGAGCGAGGTCAGCGCGGTGGCCGGCGCGGCGGTCACCTGCCCGATCCGTGGGATGGCGAACGGCGCGTAGACGACGGCGGTGACCACCAGCGCGATCGAGCTGACCGCCACGCCGGGCACGTCGGCCAGCGCCCGGCTGGCCACCAGCGGTGCGGTCCCGTAGCCGATGACGACGAGGACGACGGCCAGCACCGGCAGCAGCGCGACGCCCTCGACGTCGAGACCGAGCAGCGCCGCGATGCCCACGACACCCAGCCCCATTCCCGCGAGCCGCACTGCGGTCAGCCGCTCCTCGCCACCCAGCAGTCGCGCGGCCAGCGCCGCCACGAACGGCACCGAGGCCACCAGCAGCCCGGTGAGCGAGCTCGACAGCGACACCTCGGCGTAGGACAGCAGCAGCCACGGCGCGGTCATCTCCAGCACGGTGAACAGCAGCAGCGCCCGCCAGTGCCGCAGCGCCGGCCGCACCTGGCCGCGGGCCACCGTCCACGGCACCAGCAGCACCGCCCCGATCACGCACCGGGCGAAGACGACGACCACCGGCGACATCTCCCCGACCGCCACCTTGATGAGCAGGTAGGGCACGCCCCAGATGACCGACATGGCCAGGAACAGCACCCATCCGCGGCGACTCACCGCGCCATCCTCACCGACGCCGATCCGGCGCAGGACGCGCCCTGCCGTTGCGCACGGCGGGCACCGGGGTTGGACTGCCTGCCGTGGATCCCGCGCAGCGCTTCGCCCTCCTGGCGGAGGCCCTGTCCACCCGGCCCGGCGTCGGCCCGCCCGGCGCGAGCGGACGACGGGGGTTCGGCTCGACCGCCCTCACCGTGGACGGGTCGATCTTCGCCATGCTCGTCGGCGGCGCACTGGTGCTCAAGCTGCCGCGGCACCGCGTCGAGGGGCTCGTCGCCGCCGGCACCGGGCTGCCCTTCGCCGCGGCCAACGGCACACCGATGCGCGAGTGGGTGGCCCTCGACCACGGCACGCCCGAGTCCGACCTCGCGCTGGCCGAGGAGGCCATGGCGTTCGTGGCCTCGCGCCCGCGCCCGTAGCGGCTGCCGCGGCCGCGCGCTGGCTACCGTCCCGGCATGGGGTGGTCGGGGTACGGGACCTTCGTCGTCCTCGCCGTCGTGCTGGTGCTCGTGCCGGGGCCCGACGTCGCGGTCGTGCTCCGCAACACCCTGGCCGGGGGCCGGGCCCGCGGGTCGTGGAGCGCGGTCGGGATCACCGTCTCCAACGTGCTGCAGGGGACGGCGGCCGCGACCGGCCTGGCCGCGCTCGTCGTCCGGGTGGAGCCGCTGTTCCAGGCGATCCGCTGGGCCGGCGTCGCCTACCTGACCTACCTGGCGCTGCAGGCGTTCTCCTCGGCCGTGCGCGGCCGCTACCCCGACCTCGACGCCGGCGGGCCGGTCACCGGGCGGGCCGCGCTGACCGGCCTGCGGCAGGGGTTCCTCAGCAACGCGACCAACCCGAAGGTGCTCGCGTTCTACCTCGCGGTGCTGCCACAGTTCCTCGCGCCGGGCACGCCCGTCCCCGTCCTGCTGGCCTACGCGCTCACCCACGCGGCGGTGGGCCTGGTCTGGCTGCTCCTGCTGGCGGCCGGCGTCTCCGGGGCGCGGCGCGTGCTGGCCCGCCGCCCGGTCCGCCGGGCGCTCGACGCCTTCACCGGCTGCGCGCTGCTGGCCTTCGGCGCCCGGCTGGCGCTCTCGCGGAGCTGAGTCAGGCCACCGGCCAGGCCACCTCGACGTGCGGCCGGTCGGGGTCGACGTCGCGGTCGCTGAGGTAGACCTCGGCCGGGCTGCCGGCCCGCTCGAGCCCCTGGGCGTCCACCCACGCGCCGACCGCGTCGTAGGCGCCGAGGATGCCGGGGAACTCCGCCTGCCCGCGGGACAGGCAGGTCACCGCCTCCCGGCCGGCCCGCTGCAGCCGGATGCGCAGCTCGCCCGCGGGGTCGACCCGGCCGGTGAACGGCTGCACGACCTCCACCGGCCCGTCGCCGTCCTCGGTGACCATGCCGTGGTAGACGACCCGCAGCGGTCCGGCCGGGGCCGCGCCGGACCGGGCCAGGTGGGCGGCGATCTCGTCGGACGCCCCGGCGATGAACCCGTCGAGCTCGTCCACGGTCAGCCGCCGTTCGGCGGTCAGGACCGTCGCCTCGGGCACCTCGCGCAGTGACACCTCGTACACGTGCTCCTCCTCGGTCGGTTCGGCGGTCAGGGCGTCCACCAGGACGCGGCGACGGCGGACGTCGCCCTCCACGCCGGTCCACCAGCGCGCCACGGCGGCGCGCCGCTGCGGTGGGTCCAGGTCGACGACGTCGCGCACCCGGGCAAGCGGCATGCCCGCGCGGCGCAGCGCGGCGATGAGCCGGGCCCGCTCGACCTGCCCGGCGGCGTAGCCGCGGTAGCCGCTGGACGGGTCGACCGTGTCGGGCAGCAGCAGCCCCTGCTCGGCGTAGAGCCGCAGCGCCTTGGCCGAGAGCCGGGTCCGCCGCAGGAACTCGCCGGGACGCAGCAGGGAGTCGCTCACGTCCCGAGCGTGCGGCATGCCCCAGGGGCCGGGTCCAGCCGAGCCGCCGTTTCCCCGCGCTGCCGTCCGGGCAGCGCCCGGGTGACTGCGACGACGGGAGGCCCGTGTGGCCGACGCACTCCCCCGCCCCGCGCCCCGGCGCCGGCTGCTGGTCTCCGGCCTGCTGCTCGGTGCGGGCACCGCGGGGGCGATCGACGAGATCGTGTTCCACCAGCTGCTGCACTGGCACCACTTCTACGACCGGGCCAGCGGCGCGGCCGGGCTGGTCTCCGACGGCCTGCTGCACGCCGCCACCTTCTCCGCGGCGGTCGCGGGCATGGCGCTGCTCGCCGACGCCCGCCGGCGGGGGCCGTTCCCCGCCGCGCTGTGGTGGGGCGCGATGCTCACCGGGGCCGGCGCGTTCCAGCTGTGGGACGGCCTGGGCAACCACAAGCTGCTGCGGCTGCACCAGGTGCGCTACGGCGTCGACCTGACCGGCTACGACGTCGCCTGGGTGCTGCCCGGCGCCGCGCTGCTGCTGGCGGGCGTCGTGCTGCTCGTGCGGTCGCGGAGCCGGCCGGTGCCGCGCACGTGACCGTCCTCCTCGCGCTCCTGCTCGCCGCCGCGGCCGCCTACGTCGCCGCCACCTGGCGCTGCCGCAGCCCCTGGCCGCTGGCGCGCAGCGCCGCGTGGCTGGCCGGGCTGGCCGCCGCGGCGGTCGCCGTCGCGGGGCCGGGTGCGGCACACGCCGACATGCACGCGCACATGGCCGCGCACCTGCTGCTCGGCATGGTCGCGCCCGTGCTGTTCGTGCTGGCCGCGCCGGTCACCCTCGCCCTGCGCGCGCTGCCGCCGCCGGCCGCGCGCCGCCTGTCCCGGCTGCTGCGCACCGCACCGGCGCGCTGGGCCACCGACCCGCTGGTCGCCGTCCCGGTCAACGCCGCCGGCCTGTGGCTGCTCTACGGCACCGGGCTGCACACCGCCGTCGCGCACCGGCCGGCACTGGCCGCGCTCGTCTGGCTGCACCTGCTGCTCAGCGGGTACCTCGCCACGGCCGCGGTGCTCGCCGTCGACCCGGCGCCGCACCGGCGGCCGGTGGCCGTCCGGGCGCTCGCCCTGGCCGGCGGCGCGGCCGCGCACGACGTCCTCGCCAAGGTCCTCTACGCCCACCCGCCCGCGGGCACGGTGGGTGCCGAGGAGGGCGCGCGGCTCATGTACGACGGCGGCACCGTGGTCACCCTGGTGACGGCGGCGCTGCTGTGGCGGCGCTGGTACGTCAGCCGCGAGGCGGTCAGGGCCGCCACTCAGCCCGCGTAGGGCCTGTCCTGCGGATCTCGTGCGCCCCCGCCCCGGACAGGAAGGTCAGGGGCGGTTCGTCGTCGAGCGGGATCAGTCCGCCGGACGTCGCCGGGTCGAGGAGGACACACGACGCTCGGGCCTCGCACGCCGGACCGGTCGCGACGTCGCATCCGGCGGTGAGGCGGCCTCGGCGTCAGAGGTCGTGTCAGGAGTCACTGACGCCTCCACCACCACCGCCGGGAACGTCACCCGGGGAGGACCCACGGCGCGTTCCCGAACGGGGCGCCCGTGCGCTTCCCGCACCGCCGGCAGATCTTGTCGTCCGGACCCGAGGGTCGGTCGCCGTCCGGGTGTCGCTGCACATAGGAGTGGAACCCGAACCGGCACCGCAGTGGCTTCCGAGTCATGGGCCGACGCTAGGAGTCGCCGATACCGCCGGGAAGGGGAGTACGGCCCGGCGCGCCAGGGCCTCCTCCCCCTGATCGGCCGGAGTGGGCCGCTCAGGGTCACCGGCCGGCTCGCCTCACAGGCGGCTCCACTCAGCCGGCGCGGTCGCGGGCGAAGCGGGCGAACCGGCGCAGCGAGATCGTGAAGCCCAGCACCACGAACGGCTTCACCAGCGGCCACCCGAGCGAGCCGACGATCCCGAAGGGCAGCCAGAGCCGCTCGGTCCAGACCATGTCCGTGCCGTGGGGGGCCGGCGTCAGCTCGAAGATCCCGGGGCCGCGGACGATCCGGCCGGTGTGCTGGACGACCACGCGGCGCGGCGGGTCCCACTCGGTGACGACCATGGTGTCCAGCACGCCGAGGTGCCGGCCGCGCCGCCACGGCAGCGGGACGCCGGTGCGGGCGGCCAGCCGGACACCCACGCCCTCGTCGTGCGCGGTGACCACCTCGACGTCCGTGGCCGGCATCCAGCGGCCCTGCGACCGCCAGTCGGTGAGGGCCGCCCACACCCGCTCCGGCGGCGCCTCGACCGCCACCGGCAGCACCAGGTCAGGCACCGTTCCGCGCTCCCTCGTCCACGTCCCGTCCTTCGCCCCGGGCCGCCTCCCCGGATGCGGTGGCCCCGGGAGCCGGCAGGGTCAGCCCGGGGTCGGTGTCGGCGTCGGCGGCCCCGGCCGGCCGCTCCGCGCGCAACGCCGCGATGACCTCGTCGCGCTCGTCGAGGGCCAGCGCCAGCTGCTCGAGCAGCCAGTCCACCTCGGTCATCCGGTAGCCGCGGACGGCCACCGACACCTGCAGCCCGCGCACGTCCTCCCCGGTCACCGGCCGCTCGTCGGGCAGCTCGACCGGGGAGCGCTCGAGGTCGGCCGGCGGCTGGGTCTCACCGCGGCCGAGCAGGAACGAGCCGCCGAGGAACAGCAGCGCCCCGACCACGGCGACCGCGGCGATCCCGACGAGGAACGACAGCACGGTCCCGCCTCAGCCCTCGACCGGCTCGACCGGCCCGGTCAGCGGCGCGCGCATCCCCCCGCCGCCGTCACCGGGGGCACCGGCCGCCTCCGCCGCGCGGATGAGCCTGAGCACCTCGTCGACGTCGTCGGTGACGGTGAACAGGTCCAGGTCGCCGGGGCTGATCGTCCCCGACTCGAGCAGGCTGCCGCGGATCCAGTCGACCAGCCCCGACCAGTACTCCGTGCCGACGAGGACGACCGGGAAGCGGGTGACCTTGCGGGTCTGCACCAGCGTCAGCGCCTCGAACAGCTCGTCGAGCGTGCCGAACCCGCCGGGGAGGATGACGAAGGCCTGCGCGTACTTCACGAACATCGTCTTGCGCACGAAGAAGTAGCGGAAGCTGATGCCGACGTCGACCCACTCGTTGAGCTCCTGCTCGAACGGCAGCTCGATGCCCAGGCCCACCGACAGCCCGCCGGCCTCCGAGGCGCCACGGTTGGCCGCCTCCATCGCGCCCGGCCCGCCGCCGGTGATGACGGCGTACCCGGCGCGCGCCAGCGCCGCGCCGATCCGCACGCCGGTCTGGTAGTGCGGGTGGCCGGGCTTGGTGCGCGCGCTGCCGAACACGCTCACCGCGCGCGGCAGCTCGGCGAGCAGGCCGAAGCCCTCGACGAACTCCGACTGGATCCGCAGCACGCGCCACGGGTCGGTGTGCACCCAGTCGGTCGGCCCGCGGCGGTCGAGCAGCCGCTGGTCGGTCGTCGTCCCGACCGTCTGCGGGTCCGGTTCGCCGCCGCGCAGCATCACCGGGCCCCGGTGGCGCGTCGGGCGGGGGTTCCGGGCCCCGTCGGGCGGGGGGACGGTCGTCATGCGTTCGCTCCTCGGGCGGTGGGCTCCGACAGGTAGGCGGTCAGGGCGTCCTCGGCCGGCTGCAAGCGCTCGACCAGCACGTGCTCCTCGCGGGTGTGGGCCAGCTTCGGGTCGCCCGGGCCGTAGTTGACCGCCGGGATGCCGAGGGCGGCGAAGCGGGCGACGTCGGTCCAGCCGAGCTTGGCCCGCGCCGGGCGGCCGACGGCGGCGACGAAGGCCGTGGCGGCAGGCTCGGTCAGCCCGGGCAGCGCGCCACCCGCGTTGTCGACGACGGTCAGCGTGGCCCCGGCGTCGATCGCGCCGGCGAACACCTCGCGCACGTGCGCCTCGGCGGCGTCCTCGTCCCGGTCGGGCGCGTAGCGGAAGTTGACCGTGACCCGGCACAGGTCCGGGACGACGTTGCCGGCCACCCCACCCTCGATGCGGACGGCGTTGAGCCCCTCGCGGTAGGTGCAGCCGTCGATGTCGACCTCGCGGGCGCGGTGGCCGGCGAGCGTGGCGAGGATGCCCGCCGCGCCGTGGATCGCGTTGACGCCGAGCCAGCTGCGCGCCGAGTGCGCCCGGTGGCCGGGCACCTCGAGCACCGCCCGCAGCGTGCCCTGGCAGCCGGCCTCGATCTCGCCGTCGGTCGGTTCGAGCAGGACGGCGAGGTCGCCGTAGAGCCAGCCGCGGCGCTCGCGGACCACCCGGCCGAGGCCGCTCTTCGCGGACTCGACCTCCTCGTTGTCGTAGAAGACGAACGTCAGGTCGTGCGCGGGCTCGCCGCCCGGGACGCCGAAGCGGCCGGCCAGCCGCAGCATCACCGCGTCGCCGGACTTCATGTCGCTGGTGCCGCAGCCGTACAGCCGCCCGTCCTCGAGCCGGCTGGGGACGTTGTCGGCGATCGGCACGGTGTCCAGGTGCCCGGCGAGCACGACGCGCGTGTCGCGGCCCAGGTTCGTGCGGGCCAGCACCGTGTCCCCGACCCGCTCGACCTCGAGCCCGCCGAGCGCCCGCAGCGCGGCCTCGACGGCGTCGGCCAGGCTGCGCTCGTCGCCGGAGACCGAGGGGGTGTCCACCAGGACGCGGGTGAGGGTGAGGACGTCGGCGGAGAGGTCCAGGTCGGGCGCGCCGGTCACGGTGTCCGAGCCTACGGGCGGCCGGCCCGGCGTCGCTGGGTAGCGTCGGGAGCGTGACCGCCTCAGCCGCCCGCTCCGCCGTCGCCGCCGGCCTCGCGACCATCACCTCCTCCGGCACCGTCCTGGACACCTGGTACCCCTCCCCCGCGCTCGGCGGGGACCACGGGCCGGCCGGGACCCACCAGCTCGGCACGCTGGAGCTGGGCAGCGCGCTCGGCCACGAGTTCTCGGGCCTGGTGCGCACGGACGACACCCGCGGTGTGGAGGTGGTCGGCGTCCGGACGGTGATCGCCGACCTCGACGCGCCGCCGGTCGACACCCACGACGTCTACCTGCGGCTGCACCTGCTCTCCCACCGGCTGGTCCGCCCGCGCGAGCTCGACCTCGACGGCGTCTTCGGCCTGCTGGCCAACGTCGCCTGGACCAGCGCCGGCCCGGTGCTGGCCACCGAGCTGACCCCCGCCCGGCGGGCGACGCTGCGGGCCGCGCACGGCCACCTGACCGTGCTCTCGGTGGACAAGTTCCCGCGGATGGTCGACTACGTGCTGCCCTCCGGCGTGCGCGTTGCCGACGCCGACCGGGTGCGGCTGGGCGCGCACCTGGCCGAGGGGACGACGGTCATGCACGAGGGCTTCGTCAACTACAACGCCGGCACGCTGGGCCCCTCCATGGTCGAGGGCCGGATCAGCGCGGGCGTCGTCGTCGGCGCCGACAGCGACATCGGCGGCAGCGCGTCGATCATGGGCACGCTCTCCGGCGGCGGCCGGGAGGTCGTGTCGATCGGCAGCGGCTGCCTGCTCGGCGCCAACGCCGGCATCGGCATCTCCCTCGGCGACGGCTGCGTCGTCGAGGCCGGCTGCTACGTCACCGCAGGCTCGCGGATCACCCTGCCCGACGGCTCGGTGGTCAAGGCCCGCGAGCTCTCCGGCCGCGACGGTCTGCTCTTCCGCCGCAACAGCGTGTCCGGCGCGCTCGAGGCGCTGCCGCGCTCGGGCGACTGGGGCGCGCTCAACGCCGCCCTGCACGCCAACACCTGAGGCCCGTCGGCCTCAGGTGAGGTTCGCGGGCTCCGCGGCGGGCGCGTCGAGGTGCTCGAGCAGCGCGACGACGAACTCCTGCGGCCGCTCCACGTGCGGTGAGTGCCCGACACCGGGCAGCACCACCTCGCGGTAGGCGCCGCCGGAGGCCGCGTAGCGGTCCAGCACCGCTCGGGTCTGGGTGACCATCGGCTGCGGCGGGCAGGCCTCCGCCCCCGGCCAGCCGGGCACCGCGCCGAGCTGCCCGAGGAAGGCCAGGTCGAACACCGACGTGTCGGAGACGATCGCGTCGGCGTCACCGCGGATCCACAGCACCGGTGGCTTGGCGGGCAGGTCGACGACGCCGGAGACGTCGAACACCGTCGGCGCCATCGTGTTGAGCACCCCGCGGAGCCCCGGCGCCGTGCCCGGCCAGGTGTCGCTGGGCACGGCGTCGCCCGGGTAGTTGTCCTCGCCGGTGCGGGTGGACAGCATCGAGGCGACGAAGACGTCCTCCAGCGCCGGGTCGAGCGGGAGCGAGCCGGGCGCCACGTAGTAGGCCCGCAGGATCGAGCGCGGACTGGTCGCCGAGGCGTCGGTGGTGTCCCCGGCCGCGAGGGCGGCGGCGAACTCCGGGTTGGCCGCGCCCCCGCCCGAGCCCGCGCCGTCGTCGGCCAGCCGCCGGCCCTCGGAGCCGACGGTGCCACCGAACCCGTACGGCGACACGGGCGCCACCAGCGTCACCGAGGCGACCCGGCCCGGGGCGTCGAGCAGGTGCCGCAGGACGACGCCGGCGCCCATGCTCCAGCCGACCAGGTGCACGCGGTCCGGGCCGAGGGCGTCGAGCAGCGCGCCGAGGTCGTCGGCCCAGTCGCCGACCCCGCGGCGGGCGTCGACCGGCAGCGGGTCGGTGTCGCCGTAGCCGCGCAGGTCGACGGCGAGCACCCGGTGCCGGCCGGTCTCGTGCACCGCCAGCAGCGTCTCCTGCCAGAACAGCGCGGAGCTGACGTTGCCGTGGACGAACAGGACCGCCTCGCCGGGGCCCGCGGGGTCGGTGCCGTCCGGGTGCAGCACGTTCTGGGCGAGCCGCGCGGTGGGCACGCGGGTCGCGGAGATCCCGGGCAGCAGGACGTCGGGCATGCAGGTCTCCTGGGAGGGTCGGCGGGGAGGCGGCCGTCACGCTAGCGACCGCGCCCGTCCCACGACACCCGTCCGGCCCTGCCGTTCCCCGAGATCCGGGGTCCTCGCAGGGACCGGACCTACAGTCGCAGGCGATGACCAGCGCACGGACGGCCCCGCCCCGCCGCCCGGCCCCGGCCGCCAGGCGCCCGGCCGCCAAGCGGCCCCCGGCGAAGCGGACCGCGGCCCGGGGTCCCGCGGGGAAGCGTCCCTCCGGCCGCCCCGCGGGCGGCGCCGCTGCGCTGCGCACCTGGTGGCCGGCGTACCTGCTGGCCGTCGTGGTGGTGTTCGCGCTGGCCTGGCGCGCCGACGGGTCCGAGGCCGCCGAGCCCGCGGCGACGACGGGGATCTGCACCGTCCCGGCCACGTCGGTGACCCTGGCCGCCGACCAGTGGGCCAACGCCCGGACCATCGCCGACGTCGCCCGGCAGCGGGGACTGCCCGAGCGGGCCGTCGTCATCGCCCTGGCCACGGCGATGCAGGAGTCGACGCTGCACAACCTCGACCACGGCGACCGGGACTCCCTCGGCCTGTTCCAGCAGCGGCCGTCGCAGGGCTGGGGCACGCCGGCACAGGTGCAGGACCCGGTGTACGCGGCCGGTCAGTTCTACGACCGGCTGGTGCGCGTGCCCGGCTGGGACACGATGCGCCTGACCGACGCCGCGCAGACCGTCCAGCGCTCCGGCTTCCCGGAGGCCTACCAGCGCTGGGACGGCTTCGCGCAGTCGCTGACGGTGGCGCTGCGCTCCGACGACCGCGAGCGCAACTGCGGCTGAGTCAGTGCACCCGGTTGCGGCCCTTGCCGTAGAGCTCGGGGCGGTCGAAGGTCGCCGGCATCCCCGCGGTGCCGGCGAGGCTGCGGTTGCGGTGCAGGTGCGCCTCCACGGCGAGCAGCACGGCGAGGACGGCGACGGGGAACAGCAGGAAGAGCACGAGGAACACGGCAGGGCCTCCGCGACGGGCCGGGCGGACTGCCCGGCGGTGTGCGACCACCGTGTCGCGGTGCCCTTGCAGGACTCTGGCGGAGGACCGACGGCCGCTTGTGGCCGACTGGTGAGGCGGCGGGCGGCTCAGGCGGTGAGGCGTTGCACCGCGGCGTCGATGCGCTCGTCGGTGGCGGTGAGCGCCATCCGCACGTGCCGCGTGCCGGCAGGGCCGTAGAAGGACCCGGGCGCGGGGACGATGCCCAGGCCGGCCAGCCAGTCGACGGTGGTCCAGCAGTCCTCGTCCCGGGTCGTCCACAGGTACAGGCCCGCCTCGGAGTGGTCGATCCGCAACCCCGCGGCGCGCACCGCGGCGGCCAACCGCTCCCGGCGGGCGCGGTAGCGCTCCCGCTGGGCCTCGACGTGCGCGTCGTCGGCGAGGGCGGCGGTCATCGCCGCCTGGACCGGGCCGGGCACCAGCAGCCCGAGGTGCCGGCGCACCTCCCACACCTGCCGGACCAGCGCCGGGTCACCCGACAGCAGCCCGGCGCGGTAGCCGGCCGCCGTGGACTGCTTGGACAGCGAGTGGACCGCGAGCAGCCCGGTGTGGTCCTCCCCCGCGACGGCGGGGTGCAGCAGCGAGCGTGGCTGGACGTCCCAGCCCAGCGTGGCGTAGCACTCGTCGGCGACGACCGGCACGCCGTGCGCCCGGCCCCACGCCGCCCACGTGCGCAGCTCGTCGTCGGACAGCACGCGCCCGTGCGGGTTGCCCGGGGAGTTGAGCCAGACCAGGACGACGCCCGCGGCGTCGTCGGGCGGGGTGTCGGTGCGGCGCACGGCCAGCCCGGACAGGACCGCGCCGACCTCGTAGGTCGGGTAGGCGACCTCCGGGATGATCACGGTGCCCTCGCGTAGGCCGAGCAGCGTGGGCATGAGCGCCACGAGCTCCTTGGACCCGATCGTCGGGATCACCGACGGGTCGGCGGCCAGCGGGTCGGCCACGGTCACGCCGAGACGGCGCCGCAGCCACCCGGCGGCCGCCTCACGCAGCTCCCGGGTGCCCAGGGCCGGCGGGTAGCCCGGGGAGTCCCCGGCGGCGGCCAGCGCCGTCCGCAGCACCTGAGGGGTCTCGTCGACCGGCGTCCCGATGGACAGGTCGACGATCCCGCCCGGGTGCCGCGCCGCGCGGGCCCGGGCGGCCTCGAGGCTGTCCCAGGGGAAGTCGGGCAGCCGGTGGCCGGCCGCCGTCCCCGGGGTGGCCGTCAGTGCCCCTCGCCCTGCGGCGGGAGGGCCGCCACGAGCGGGTGGTCCTTGGCGATCTTCCCGGTCTTGGCCGCACCGCCGGGGCTGCCGAGGTCGGAGAAGAACTCCACGTTGGCGTTGTAGAAGTCCTTCCACTTGTCCGGGACGTCGTCCTCGTAGTAGATGGCCTCCACCGGGCACACCGGCTCGCACGCCCCGCAGTCGACGCACTCGTCGGGGTGGATGTAGAGCATCCGCTCGCCCTCGTAGATGCAGTCCACCGGACACTCGTCGATGCAGGCCTTGTCGAGGACGTCGACGCAGGCCTGGGTGATCACGTAGGTCACGGTGGGTCCTCCCGGGGGACGTGCGGGCAACGGTCCGGCGGCCGGCCGGACACGCGCGTGTCTCACGTCAGTATGGCCCCGCCGGCCGCGGTGAAACGCGACGGGTGGACGCCGCCCGCCCCGGTCGGGGGAGCCCGGGGCGGACCCCGCAGGATCGGGCCATGGGACAGAGCCGCTCGCCCCTCGGTGTCGCCGACCTGGAACGGCTGGCCGCCCGCGGCTGGCGCGGCACCGACGAGGAGCCGCTCGGCGGGTGGCTGCTGCGGGCCGGCGGCGGGTTCACCGGCCGGACCAACACCGCGCTGGTCACCGGCGACCCCGGGCGGCCCCTGCCCGAGGCGGTCGAGGCGGTGACCGCCTGGTACCGCGACCGCGGTCTGCGGCCCGGCGCGGCCCTGCCCGGCGTCCAGGCGCGGCCCGCCGACGCGGCCCTCGCCGCCGCCGGGTGGACCCGCGACGACGACGTCCTCGTGCTCACCGCCCCACTGGTCCCCGGGCCCGCCCCCGCCGTGCCCGTCCAGCTCTCCCCCACCCCGGACGACGGCTGGCTGACCGCCTACCGCCACCTCGGCAACGCGCTGCCGGACACCGCGCGCGCGGTGCTCGTCAACGCCCCCGACGTCGTCTTCGCGGCGGTGCGGCCGGGTCCCGGCGATGCGGCGGTGCGGCCGGGTCCCGGCGATGCGCCGGTCGCCGTCGCGCGGGGCGTGGTCACCGACGACTGGCTGGGCGTCAGCGCGGTCACCGTCGCCGGGGGCGCCCGCCGCCGCGGCCTGGCGACCGCGGTGATGGCGGCGGTGACCCGCTGGGGCGCGGAGCGGGGGGCCCGCTGGGTCTACCTGCAGGTGACCGCGTCCAACGCACCGGCGCGGGAGCTGTACCGGCAGTCCGGCTACGTCGAGCACCACCGCTACCACTACCGGTGGGCGCCGGACTGACGGGCCGCACCCCTGGCGTCAGGCGCGCGGGCCGACCGGCCGGCGGGGCGCGGCGAGCACCTGGCCGACGGCGAACGCGGCGGCCACCACGCCCAGGCCGAGGAAGGCGAGGGTGACCGCACCCAGCCCGCCGCTGCCGACGGCGACCAGGTCGCCCTCCGGCCGGCGCGTGGTGGCACTCACGGCCACCACCAGCCAGACCACGGCCGGCAGCACCGCGACGACGCGGGAGCCGGTCAGCCGCAGCGCGCCCACCACCAGCAGGTAGTTGCCGACGACGGCGACGAGGACCGACAGCGGCACGAGGACGCCGGCCACACGCAGCGGCAGCCAGAACACCTCCACCAGCGCCAGCCAGCCGGCGACCAGCACCGCCGCGAGCGCCGCCAGGACGAGCGAGGCCCGGCTCACGCGTCGCTGGTCACGTGTCGAGGCCGGCGAACAGGTCGTCCTCCCAGCCGTTCGGGGCGTTCCCGGCCGGGCCGCGCTGCCCGCGGACGAGCCGGTAGTGCTCCACGCCGAGCACCTCCTGGCCGAAGTTGTTCGACAGCGCGAAGAACGGCCCGTCGACGGTGATCTGGGTGGCGTGCGCGCGCATCGCGGCGTCCTTGTGGCCGGCGTACGGACGGCCGTCGACGGCGGCGGTCACCGCTTGGTCGGGGACGGCGAAGGGGATGTCGTCGATGTCGCCGAGCTGCTCGAACGGAGCGGCCTGCCCCAGCGACGCCATCGCCTCGGCACCCTCCCGCAGCACCGAGACCGGGGTGCAGCACCAGTAGACCTTGGCGACGTCCCAGGCGTCCCCGAGGTCCGGGCGCCAGTCGGGGTCGGCGGCCCGTTCGACGGCGGCCATCGCGACCCGGTGGGCCTGGATGTGGTCGGGGTGGCCGTAGCCGCCGTTCTCGTCGTAGGTGACCACGACCTGCGGCCGCACCTCGCGCACGACCGCGACCGCGTGACCCACCGCCTCGTCGAGGTCGGCGTTCCAGAACGCGCGCGGCTTGCCGTTGGCCGGCGTCCCGATCATCCCGGAGTCCCGGTAGCGGCCCGGGCCACCCAGGAACCGCCAGTCGGTGACGCCCAGCGCCCCCATGGCCGCCCGCAGCTCGGCGATGCGGTAGCCGCCGAGCTGGTCGGCCTGGTCGGGCGCCAGCTGCGCCAGCTCGGGCACGAGGACCTCGCCCTCCTCACCCAGTGTGCAGGTGAGCAGCGTGACCTGCGCCCCCTCGGCGGCGTAGCGGGCCATCGTGGCGCCGTTGTTGATCGTCTCGTCGTCGGGGTGGGCGTGCACGAGCAGCAGGCGGCGGTCAGCGGAGGTCACGGCTCGAGTCTCGCGCACCCCCGGAGCCCGCCACCGGGGTGTCGGGACCGGCGGCGGACTCGCCGGGGACGCGCACCTGCGGTGTCGTGCCCGAGTGGGCCCCGGCGGGGTCCGCGAAGGGTGCGACGGCAGGGCTCAGCGCTCGCCGGGGACGGCACGTGGCCGCGGTGTCGTCCGGTAGGACGACGGATCACTCGGCCTCGACGGGGACGACCATCCGGGCCTCGGCGAAGTGGCAGGCCGAGGGGTGGCCCTGCCCGCGGTCGACCAGCTGCGGCGGGTCGGTGGCGCAGACGTCCTGGGCCTTCCAGCAGCGGGTGCGGAACCGGCAGCCCGAGGGCGGGTCGGCCGGGCTCGGCACGTCGCCCTGCAGCAGGATGCGGTCCTTCTGACCGCGCAGCGCCGGCTCGTGCAGCGGCACCGACGACAGCAGCGCCTGCGTGTAGGGGTGCGACGGCGACGAGTAGACCTCGTCCGCGGTGCCCTCCTCCACGATGCTGCCGAGGTACATGACCGCCACCCGGTCGGAGATGTGCCGCACCACCGACAGGTCGTGGGCGATGAACAGGTAGGACAGGCCGAGCTCGTCCTGCAGGTCCTCGAGCAGGTTGACGACCTGGGCCTGCACCGAGACGTCGAGGGCCGACACCGGCTCGTCGCAGACGATGACCTCGGGCTGCAGCGCCAGCGCGCGGGCGATGCCGATGCGCTGCCGCTGGCCGCCGGAGAACTGGTGCGGGTACCGGTTGACGTAGTCGGGGTTCAACCCGACGCGGTCGAGCAACTCCTGGGTGCGCTTGAGCCGCCCCTTCTTCGGGGCGACGTCGGCGTGCACCGACCAGCCCTCGGCGACGATGTCGCCGACGGTCATCCGCGGGTTCAGCGAGGCGTAGGGGTCCTGGAAGATGATCTGGACCTCGCGCCGGTAGTCCTTGAGCGCGCGGCCACCCATGCGGGCGACGTCGCGGCCCTTGAAGAAGATCGACCCCGCGGTCGGCTTCTCCAGCGCCACGATCAGCTTGGACACCGTCGACTTCCCGCAGCCGGACTCGCCGACCAGGCCCACGGTCTCGCCGCGGCGCAGCGTGAGGTCGACGCCGTCGACCGCGCGGACGTGGCCCACGGTGCGCTTGAAGACGATGCCCTGGGTCAGCGGGAAGTGCTTCTGCAGGCCGCGGACCTCCAGCAGCGCCTCCCCCATCTCGCCTCGGGCGCCGGTCGCCGCCACCCCGGAGGTGAGCTTGGTCAGGGACGAGTGCTCGTGCTGGCCCGGGACGGGTGCCGGCAGGGACGACGCCGCGGTGGCGCCGTGCTCACTGGGCTGGGACACCCAGCACCTCCTCGCTGTAGTGGCAGGCCGCCTCGCGCCCCGGGACGACCAGCCGCAGCGGCGGGACGTCGGTCGAGCACTCGCGGCCGGGCGCGGCCTCCGCGCCGAGACGGCGTCGGGAGCAGCGCGGGTGGAACGGGCAGCCGCTCGGGATGCGCGCCAGGTTCGGCGGCTGGCCGACGATCGGCTGCAGCCGCCCGCCCTTGGACTCGACCTGCGGCACCGAGCTCATCAGGCCGTCGGTGTAGGGGTGCGCCGGGCGGGTGAAGACGTCGTCGACGGTGCCCCGCTCGACGATCTCACCGGCGTACATGACCGCGACGTTGTCGGCGACCTCGTTGACCACGCCGAGGTCGTGGGTGATGAGGATCAGCCCCATCCCCGTCTCCTCCTGCAGGTCCTTGAGCAGGTCCATGACCTGGGCCTGCACGGTGACGTCGAGGGCGGTGGTCGGCTCGTCGGCGATGAGGATCCGCGGGTCCAGCGCGATGGCCATGGCGATCATGACGCGCTGGCGCATGCCGCCGGAGAACTGGTGCGGGTAGTCGTCGACGCGGCGCGCGGCGGCCGGGATGCGCACCCGGTCCATGAGCTCGACGGCCCGCTTGCGGGCCTCCTTCTTGCCCATCCCCCGGTGCGCCCGGAACATCTCGCCGATCTGGAAGCCCACGCTGTAGACGGGGTTCAGCGACGACAGCGCGTCCTGGAAGATCATCGAGATGCCCGGGCCGCGGATCTTGCGCTGCTCCTCGGCCGGCATCTCGAGCATGTTCCGGCCCTGGAACCAGATGCCGCCGCCGGTGATGACGGCCGGCGGGGTCTCGAGGATCCCCATGATCGCCTGGGCCGACACCGACTTGCCGGAGCCGGACTCGCCGAGGATGGCGAGGGTCTCCCGCGCCGCCAGGCTGTAGCTCACGCCGTTGACGGCGTGCACCGGGCCCGAGCGGGTGCGGAACTCCACGTGCAGGTCGTCGACCTCGAGCAGGGGCGTCCCCTGGTCGGCGAGCTCCGCGGTCGGCTTGGTCAGGTCGAGGTTGGTCATGCGCGCTGCCTCGGGTCGAGGGCGTCGCGCAGGGCGTCACCCATCATCACGAACGCCATCACGGTCAGGGTCAGGATCAGGCTGGGGAACAGGACCAGGTGCGGGGCGCTGCGGATCGAGTCCTGGCCGGCCTCGATCTGCAGGCCCCAGGAGATCGCCGGCCGCTGCAGGCCCACCCCGAGGTAGGTCAGCGTCGCCTCGGCGGCGATCAGGACGCCGATGGTGATGGTCGCGTAGACCAGCACCGGTGCCACCGCGTTGGGCAGGATGTGCCGGACCAGGATCCGCCTGCCCGAGGCCCCCATGGCCCGCGCCGCGGCCACGTAGTCGGAGCTCTTCACCGCGATGACCTGCGAGCGGACCAGCCGCATCGCCGTCATCCAGCCGAACAGCGCCAGCGCGATGGCGACCGCCCCGGGCCCCCGGCTGTTGATGATCGGGATGTCGGTCGAGGGGCCGACGCGCAGCAGCACCAGGGCACCGAGGATCAGCGGCAGCGCGTAGAAGATGTCGGCCAGCCGGGACAGGATCCCGTCGGTCACGCCGCCGTAGTAGCCGGCGATGGCCCCGACGGCGACCCCGAGCACCAGCACGACGAGCACCGCGGTGACGCCGATGATCAGCGAGCTGCGGGCGCCGTAGACGACGTTGGCCAGGTAGTCGCAGCCCTGCTGGTCGTAGCCGAACCAGTGCTGGGCCGACGGCAGGGCCTTGGAGTTGGCCAGGTCGCAGGCGCGCGGGTCGACGCCGCGGGCGAACACCTGCGGGACGATCGCCATGACGAGGAACAGCACACCGAGGACGGCGCCGATCCAGAACAGCGGGTTGCGCTTGAGCTCGCCCCAGGCATCGCTCCAGAGGCTGTTCTGCCGGTCGCTGGTGACGTCGACCGACGGGCTCGCCAGACCGGTGGTGGTGCCGGCCTCGACCTCGTCCTTGCGCAGGTCCAACTGCTGCTGGTCAGTCATAGCGGATCCTCGGGTCGAGGACGGCGTACAGGACGTCGACGACCAGGTTGAAGAAGATGAAGAAGAACACCATCAGGGTGACGATGCCGACGACCACGGCGCCCTCCTGGGCGCGGACCGAGTCGAAGACCTCCCGCCCGATGCCGGGCAGGTTGAAGACGGACTCGGTGACGATCGCCCCGCCGAGCAACGCGCCGATGTCCGCGCCGATGAAGGTGACTACCGGGATCAGGCTGTTGCGCAGCGTGTGCCGGACGATGACCGTCCGGTTGGGCAGGCCCTTCGCCCGCGCGGTCCGGACGTAGTCCGCGCGCAGGTTCTCGGCAAGGCTGGTGCGGGTCAGCCGGGCGACGTAGGCCAGCGATCCGGAGGCGAGCACCAGGCCCGGGAGGATGTAGCTGTAGATGCCCTCGCGGGTGCCGGCGATGGGGAACCAGCCGAGCTTCAGGCCGAACAGCAGCTGGGTGAGGAACGCCAGCACCAGGATCGGGATCGACACGACCAGGGTGGTCGAGACGAGCACCAGGTTGTCGAAGAAGCTGTTGCGCCGGATGCCGGCCAGCACGCCGGCGGTGAGGCCGATGACGGCCTCGAGCACGATCGCGACGATCGTCAGCTTGACGGTGACCGGCAGCGTCCGCTCGATCGTGTCCAGGACCGGCCGGCCGCGGAAGTCGGTGCCGAGGTCGCCGGAGAACAGACCCCGCACGTACTCCCAGTACTGCACGTAGAGCGGGTCGTCGAGGTGGAACTGCTCGCGGAGCACCTCCACCACGGCCGGGGACAGGGGGCGGTCGCCGCCGAGGGCGCGGATGGGGTCGCCCGGCAGGGCGTAGACCATCGCGAAGATCAGGAAGGACGCGCCGATCAGTACCGGGATGGTGAGCAACAGGCGGCGCGCGACGTAGCGGCCCATGGTCCCCCTCGGGGTGCGGAGTGCCGCCGGAGGTGTCGGCGGCACCGGTGTCCATCGTGCTCGTTGGGGTCCGCACGCGCCGCCGGGGGCGACTGTCCGAGTCGGACAGGCGCCCCCGGCGGGTGGTGCAGACTCTGCGAGGTGAGGTCAGCCGTTGACGGTGACCTCGGAGACGGCGACCCGCTGGAACAGGTCCAGCCGGACGTTGCTGACGTTCTCCGTGTGCACCGACTGGATCTCGGTGAAGAACATCGGCGCCATCGGCATGGCCTCGGCGATGATGTCCTCCGCCGCCTGGTAGTCGGTGATGGCCTCGGCCTCGTCGGTGGCCTGGTCACCCTGGGTGATCAGCTCCTGGACCTGCGGGTCCGTGTAGAAGCTGTAGTTCGAGCCCAGCGGAGGCAGGGCCGCCTCGGTGAACAGCGGGGTCAGGTAGCTCTCCGCGGCCGGGTAGTCGAAGCTCCAGCCGTAGCGGAACGGGCCGGTCCAGCCCTGCGCCTCACCGAGCGGCAGGTACTCCGAGAAGTCCAGGTTGCCCTGGAGGACGTACTCGACGCCGAGGTTCTGGCGCAGCTGGTTGCCGACGGCCTCCATCCAGGCGTCGTGGCCGGCACCGGCGTTGAACCACAGGTCGACCGGCTGACTGCGGTCGAAGCCGGCCTCGTCGAGCAGCTGGTTGGCCCGGTCGACGTCCAGCTCGCAGTAGGTGCAGCTGCCCTCGCGGTAGCCGTCCACGACCGGCGCGATGAAGGAGTCGGCCGGCGCACGGGTACCGGAGAAGATCGCCTGCGAGATCGCCTCACGGTCGACGGCCATCGAAATGGCCTGGCGGACCCGCGGGTCGGCGAAGCGCTGGTCGTAGGTCGGGAAGCCGAGGTAGGTGATCTGCGAGGACTCGGTGCGGATGAAGCCCTCGCCGAACTCGCTCTCCGCCGACTCGATGACGTCGGGCGGGATGACGTCGATGATGTCGACGTTGCCGGCCTGCGCGTCGTTGTAGGCGGTGTTGACGTCGGCGTAGACGCGGAACTCGACCGAGTCGGCCTGGGCGATGTCGTCGCCGGCGTAGTCGTCGTAGCGGGTCAGCGTGATGCCCTCACCCGGGACGAAGTCCTCCTCGGCCTGGAACGGGCCGTTGCCGATCGGACGGGTGCCGAAGGCCGCCGGGTCGTCGTAGAAGGACTCGGGCAGCGGGTAGAAGCTGTTGTAGCCGACGACGGACGGGAACAGCGCGAACGGCTGCGACAGCTGGACCGTGAAGGTCGTGTCGTCGACGACGGCCAGGCCGGTCATCTCGGTCGCGGCGCCGTCCTGCAGCTCCTGGTAGCCGGCGATGCGCGAGAGGTAGGAACCCGCGTCCTGGGCGTTCTGCGGGTTGGCGGTGTAGTTCCACGCCCGCACGAAGGACTCGGCGTTGACGGGGGTGCCGTCGTGGAACGTCCAGCCGTCCTTGAGGGTGACCGTCCAGTTCTGGTTGTCGTCGGACTCGATGGACTCCGCGACACCGGTGAAGTCGACCTCGCCCTCCTCGGTGAACTTCACCAGGCCGGTCCACAGGGCGTTGACGACCTGGTCACCCTCGGACTCGGTGGTGTCACCGGGGACGAGCGGGTTCTCGGGCTCGCCGATGTACATGCTGAAGGTGCCGCCACCCTCGCCGCCACCGCCACCGTCACCGCCACCGTCACCGCTGTCGTCGCCGCCGCCACAGGCGGACAGCAGCAGCGCACCGGACAGGCCGGCCGCCAGGAGCGCCGACCGGCGCTTGCTCAACTTCACGTGCGATGCCTCCCTCGTCCCGCGTCTGCGGGGGGAACGGACTGGTCTGCGTGCCGGGACACTGCGCACCCGGGCGCACTGGCCGGGCGCCGGCGCCCCCCAGGTGAACTCCACGGAACGGACCCGGAACGCCGTGGCGACCCTAGGCACGCGTGACGGAGACCGTCCACGTCCGCAACCGATTTGTGACCGAGGCTCACGACCACCGTCCGCGTACCTGCAACAGCGACGGTCGACCCAGCCGCGGACCGCACGAGTTGCGGTCCGCAGTCGTTCACCCCGGAGGACTTCCGCCACGCGGGCGACCCGGGTGTAGTGACCCTACGCCCGGGTAACCGCCGGTGAGCCACAGGGAGAGGAGCTCACCATGAGCGGCATCGACAAGGCGAAGAACAAGGCCCAGGAGCTGGCGGGCGAGGGCAAGGAGCGCGTGGGCGAGGCCACGGGCGACCGCGACCTGCAGGCCGAGGGCGCCAACGACAAGGCCGCCGGCAACCTCAAGCAGGCCGGCGAGAAGGTCAAGGACGTCTTCAAGTAGGCCTCCCAGCACGTCACCAGGGCGCCGTCTCCACCGGGGACGGCGCCCTGGCCCGTTCAGGGGCGGGCGAGCAGCGCCCTGACGGCGGGCAGCAGGGGGCGGTCGGCGGCGATCCAGTCCAGGCCGTCGAGGTCCGCGGTCCGCACCCACCGCAGCTCGCGGTGCTCGCGGGCCACCGGCTCGCCGTCGGCCAGCCGCGCCGCCCAGACGCGCAGGGTCGAGGCCCCCGGGGCACCGCCGGCCACGGAGCCGTCCAGCGGCACCTCGCCGAGGAACTCCGCCGGCGCGACGACGACCCCGAGCTCCTCGGCGCACTCGCGCACCAGCGCGGCGAGGTGGTCCTCCCCCGGCTCGACCTTGCCGCCGGGGAACTCCCACAGGCCGGCCAGCGGCCCGGAGCCGCGCTGGGCGACCAGCACCCGGTCGCCCCGGACGACGGCGGCCCCCACCACCTGGACGACGTCGAGGGCGCGCACCGCGGCCGCGGCGGCGTAGCTGTCCAGGTGCCGGCGCATGGCGCGCCTGACCCGCCGGCGCAGGACCGTCCGGTCGACCAGCCCGCCGAGCCCGCTCTCCCAGTCGACCTGCTCGTCGACGACGGTGCCCGTGGCGGTGGCGGTGAACCACCGCTCGTGGGTCAGCCGGCGCCGGCCGCGGCCGGGTCCGGCGGCGTACAGGTCGCGCACCGGGCGGACCGACTCGACCTCCTCCAGCGGGAACGGCCACGGGCGGCCGAGGGCCCGCGCGACGTCGAACGCCACGGTCAGCGGCGCCGCCACGACGGTGGTGAAGCGCAGCCGGTACACGCCGTCACCCTCGCAGACCGGGCAGGATGGGTCCCTGCAGGCCTCGGCAGCGGAGCCTGAGCGGCCTCGGCAGAAGGGATCACCGTGCGCATCACCGCCCGGGTCGACTACGCCGTCCGCGCGGCCGTGGAGCTGGCCGCCGCGGCGCCGGGCGCTCTGACCTGCGACCGCATCGCCACCAACCAGGGACTCCCCTCGCGCTTCCTGCAGGGGATCCTCGGCGACCTGCAGCACGCCCGGCTGGTGACCAGCCAGCGGGGCCGGGAGGGTGGCTACCGCCTCGCGCTGCCGCCGTCGGAGATCTCGATCGCCCGGGTCATGCGGGTGGAGCAGGGCTTCCTCGCCGAGGTGCACGGCCAGCGGCCCGAGGACGTGAGCTACCCCGGCGCCGCGGAGGACCTGGCCAGCGTGTGGGTCGCCGCCCGCGCCGCGTACCGGCGCGTGCTCGAGGAGGTCACCCTCGCCGACGTCGTCGCGGGGAAGCTGCCGGGGCACGTCGCCGAGCTCGCCGCCGTCGAGGGCGCCTGGCGGTCCTTCGGCGACGCCCCCTCCTGAGCGCACACCGGCCGGCGCCCCGCGTGTGAGACCATCGGAGGCGTGACGGATCGCGGCAGTCTGCTCGTCGCGCGTCTGCACATCGACCTCGCCCTCGTCAGCAGCGCCGCCTGTCGCGCCGCGCGCTGACCACCAGTCCTCCCCCGCGGTGTGAGCCGCGACCCGACCTGGCAGCGCCCCCGCGCCTGGGCGAACCGGCGTGGACGACGCAGGAAGTAGTGCACCGTGTCCGCTCCTCCCCGTTCCAGCCGGCCCGTCCGCGGCCAGGGCCAGTGGGCGCTCGGCTACCGAGAGCCGCTCAACCCGAACGAGCGGATGAAGAAGGACTCCGACGGGCTCGAGGTCCGTCAGCGGATCCTCGACATCTACTCGAAGACCGGCTTCGACGGCATCGACGCCGGTGACCTGCGCGGCCGGATGCGCTGGATGGGTCTCTACACCCAGCGCGCCCAGGGCATCCCCGGTGGCAAGACCGCCGTGCTGGAGCCGGAGGAGCTCGAGGACTCCTACTTCATGATGCGGGCCCGCATCGACGGCGGGCAGCTGACCAGCGAGGCGCTCCGGGTCCTCGGCGGCATCAGCACCGAGTTCGGCCGCGACGTCGCCGACGTCACCGACCGGCAGAACGTCCAGTACCACTGGATCCGCATCGAGGACGTGCCGGAGATCTGGCGGCGGCTCGAGTCGGTCGGCCTGAGCACGATGGAGGCCTGCGGGGACGTGCCGCGGGTGATGCTCGGCTGCCCGCTCGCCGGGATCCTCGAGGACGAGGTCCTCGACGCCACCGACGTCATCGCCGAGACCGTGGCGAAGTACGTGGGCAGCCCCGAGTTCAGCAACCTGCCGCGCAAGTGGAAGACGTCGATGTCGGGCTGCGTCGACCACTGCACCGAGCCCGAGATCGACGACGTCTCCTTCGTCGGCGTGGTGAACGAGGCGGGCGAGGCCGGGTACGACCTGTGGGTCGGCGGCGGCCTGTCCACCAACCCGATGTTCGCGCAGCGGATCGGCGTCTTCGTCCGGCCCGACCAGGTCACCGACGTGTGGGCCGCCTGCACCTCGGTCTTCCGCGACTACGGCTACCGGCGGCAGCGCAACCGCGCCCGGATCAAGTTCCTGATGGCCGACTGGGGCCCGGAGAAGTTCCGCCAGGTGCTGCAGGACGAGTACCTGCGCGAGGCGCTGCCCGACGGCCCGGCGCCCGCCCCGGCGAAGCACGACCAGCGCGACCACGTCGGCGTCTCGAAGCAGAAGGACGGCCGCAACGCCGTCGGCTTCGCGCTGCGCACCGGCCGGATCAGCGGCTCGTTGCTCACCACGATCGCCGACCTCGCCGACGAGTACGGGCAGGGACGCATCCGGACGACGACGCAGCAGAAGCTGGTCATCCTGGACGTGCCGGACGAGCGGGTCGAGGACCTCGTCGAGGCCCTGGCCGCGCACGACCTGCAGGTGCGCCCGAGCGCGTTCCGCCGCGGGACCATGGCCTGCACCGGCCTGGAGTTCTGCAAGCTCGCGATCGTCGAGACCAAGCAGCACGCCCAGGACCTCTACGCGGAGCTGGAGAAGCGGCTGCCGGAGTTCGACACCCCCATCGGGATCAACGTCAACGGCTGCCCGAACAGCTGCGCCCGGTTCCAGACCGCCGACATCGGCTTCAAGGGCTCGATGGTCCGCGACGACAACGGCGAGATGGTCGAGGGCTTCCAGGTACACCTCGGCGGCCACCTCGGCGTGGAGGCCACCTTCGGCCGCAAGTTCCGCGGCCACAAGGTGACCAAGGCCGAGACCGCCGACTACTGCGAGCGGCTGCTGCGTGGGTTCCTCGAGCGGCGCACCCCCGGCGAGTCCTTCGCCCACTACGTCTCCCGCGCCGAGGAGGCCTGGTTGCTGTGACGGAGCTGCTGTGACGGAGGAGGATGCGTCCCCGACGGGAAGGCAGCGCCAGTTGCCGGTGTTCCACTGCCCGTACTGCGGGGACGAGGAGCTGACCCCGCACGGGGACGGGGGCGAGTGGCACTGCGCCGCGTGCCTGCGGACCTTCACCGTCCGGCTCACCGGGACAGGAGTGCAGGCATGACGACCGCCGTCCGTGCGACGCCGGAGCTCGCGGCCGAGGCCGACGCCCGCTTCGAGGGCATCGCCGACCCCGTCGAGCAGGCCCTCGCCGTGCTGCAGTGGGCCGGGGAGACCTTCGGCGACGACTTCGCCGTCACCTCGTCGATGGCCGACGGGCTGCTCGCGCACCTGGCCTCCCGGGCGGTCCCCGGCGTCAACGTGGTCTTCCTCGACACCGGCTACCACTTCGCCGAGACGATCGGCACGCGCGACTGGCTCAGCAGCGTCCTGCCCATCACCCTGGTGAACGTGACGCCGCCCCTGACCGTCGCCGAGCAGGACGCCGAGCACGGCCCGGCGCTGCACGACCGCGACCCGGACCTGTGCTGCTCGCTGCGCAAGGTCCAGCCGCTGGCCACCGCGCTGGCCGGCTACGTCGCGTGGGGCTCGGGTGTCCGCCGCGACGAGGCGGCCACCCGCGCGGGCACGAGGGTCGTCGACTGGGACGCCAAGCGCGGGATGGTCAAGGTCAACCCGCTGGCGGCCTGGACCCAGGACGACGTCGACGCCTACATCGCCGAGCACCAGGTGCCGGTGAACCCGCTGCAGGAGATCGGCTACGCCTCGATCGGCTGCGCCCCCTGCACCCGCCCGGTCGCACCCGGCGAGGACGCGCGCGCGGGACGCTGGGCCGGCCGCGGCAAGACCGAGTGCGGCCTGCACCTCTAGGAGCGCCCGACGTGCCCCGGCCCCCGCGCCTGTCCCCCGACGAGGTCACGGCGGGCCTGCGCGCCCTGCCGCTGTGGTCCGGGGACGTCGACGGCCTGCACCGGACGGTCCAGCTGGCCTCGTTCCGGGCCGCGGTGGCGCGCATCGTGGCGATCGCCGACGTCGCCGAGGAGTTGGACCACCACCCCGACGTCGACCTACGCTGGCGGACGCTGCACCTGACGCTGGTCAGCCACTCCGAGGGTGGCGTGAGCGCCCTCGACCTCGAGCTCGCCCGCCGGATCGACGAGCTGCTGCCCGCCTAGCGACGGGCCGGCGCGGGGATCGCCCGACACCGGCCCGTCGCTCACACCGGCCCGTCGCTCACACCGGCCCGTCACTTACACCGGCTAGGCGCCGACGCGGCCCCCGTCGTGCCGGAAGGCGACCGCCACACTGGGCCGGGGGAAGGGCCGGACAGCGAGCCGGTCGGGCCAGACGCTGGAGGGCGTGTCCCGGGTCGAGCCGGTGGTCTCCCCCGGGTGCTGGACGGACACGAAGACCGAGCGGCCGTCCTCCGGGATGAGCGGGCCACTGCACTCGGCGCCCAGCGGGACGGTCAGGAACGCCTTGAGGTGGCCACGCTCGGAGCCTTCGACCGGGACGGCGAACAGCCCGTCGTTGGTGCCGGCGACCGTCCCGGCCTCCTGGTTGCGGGTGGAGAGCACGTTCCCGTCGGTGGAGATCCACAGGTTGCCCGCGTGGTCGAACTCCAGGTTGTCCGGGCAGGAGATGGCGCTCACCTGCGACTTGTCGTACCCGGCGAAGTAGGTGCCCGGGTCCTCGGGATCGCCGGCCAGGAGGAAGACCCGCCAGGTGAAGGTGTCCCCGGCGATCGAGCCGGTCTCCTCCCACTCGATGACGTGGCCGTTGCGGTTGCCCGCCCGCTCCTCGTAGGTGCCCGACCCGGTGTCGAAGGCGAACGACCGGGTCAGCGGGTTCGCCTCGTCCGCGCCGGGGCGTCCGCCCGCACCGGTGCGGTTGGAGTTGTTCGTGAGCGCGGCGTACACCCGCCCGTTCACCGGGTTGACCTGGATGTCCTCGGGCCGGTCCATCCGCGTGGGCACCTTCGAGGCGTCCACGACGACGGGGGCAGCCGGGTCGGGGAAGTCGCCGGCGGCGTCCAGCTGCTTGCCGAGCCGGTCGGCCGCCAGCCGGGTGAAGGTGAGCACCCAGGCGACGTCCTTGCCCGCGATCATGGACCGCCCGTCCTCCACCAGCGGGACCCAGGTGCCGGTGCCGTCGAACTCGCCGTCCGAGGGCAGGCGGCCGCTGCCGTCGATCTCCGCCGCCGGCGAGTCCCCGGTGAAGCGGGCGACGTAGAGGTCGCCCTCCTCCAGCAGCGTCATGTTGTGCGCGCGGGCACGGTGGCCCCGGCCCGCGTCGAAGCGCCGCTTGGAGACGAACTTGTAGACGTAGTCGAACCGCTCGTCGTCGCCGGAGTAGGCGACGACCCGCCCGTCCTCGGCGATCTGGATGTTGGCGCCCTCGTGCTTGAACCGCCCCAGCGCGGTGTGCTTCCGCGGCGTCGAGGTGGGGTCGTGGGGGTCGACCTCGACGACCCAACCGAAGCGGTTGACCTCGTTGGGCTCCCGGGACAGGTCGAAGCGGGGGTCGACCGTCTCCCAGCGGCGGGTGGGGGCGTCCTCCGCGCTGACCCCGTAGCGACCCAGTCGCGGCTCGGCCGGGTTCTCCGTGATCGGAGCGGAGGTGCCGAAGTACTGGTTGAAGTTCTCCTCGCCGTGCAGGGTCGTCCCCCACGGGGTGATGCCACCGGCACAGTTGTTGAGCGTGCCCAGGACGGTCCGGCCGGCCGGGTCGGCGCTGGTGCGGAGGTACTGCGACCCGGCCGCGGGCCCGGTGAGCCGGAAGGGCGTGGCGGTGGTGATCCGCCGGTTGCGGTCGAGCTGGCGCGTGGGCTGCCAGATGCCCGAGTTCCCCGACCGCTTGACCTGCACGACGGAGATGCCGTGCGCCATCATCGCGACGCGCTTCTGCTCGTCGGTGATGTCCCCCGCGCCCTCCTCGTCGGCGACCCCGCCGAACATGAGCTGCTCGTCGGTGTACTCGTGGTTGACCACCAGGAGCGCCCTGTTGCGGTTCAGCGGGAGGAAGCCGATGAAGTCGCAGTTGTAGCCGAACTGCTTGGCCTGGGCGTCCGGCGTCTGGGCGTCGACGTCGAAGGGCGGCGCCCCGTCCTCGACCGGGTCGCCCCAGCGCATGACCACCGCGTAGCCGTAGCCGGCCGGCACGACCAGCTCGTCCAGGAAGTTCTGCTGCACGGGCTGGAAGGTCAGCGCTCCGTCCGTGCCCGGGCCGCCCCGGGGGTGCCCGGGGGTCGCGGCGGCCTCCTGGGGGAACAGCGGCGCGGCGGCGACGACGAGCGCCCCCGTCCCGGCCACCTTGAGGAGGGTGCGGCGGCTGAGCGAGGCCTGCACCACCGACTCGAACGTCGGGTTGTCGGTCTTGTTGGGGACCGGGGCGTCGCAGGCGTTGCCGCACTTGTAGTGGCAGGTCACGTGACTGCGGGAGCTGTGCCGCACCTGGTTCAGCAGCGGCAGTAGACGGCGGCGGGGGCCGGCGAGGTCCGTCATCGGGATCCTTCGGACGGGTGACAGGGCTCCCGAACGCTAGGCAGCCGACCGCCGTGATCAGGTGGCCGAGAGGTGAAAGCCGAGTGACCTGTGAGTCGGCTGTGAACCCGGGCTCACTCGGCCACCGGCAGGACGAGGAGCCGCAGCAGCCGGTCGGCCTCGGCGTCGGGGTCCTCGGTGAGGCCGGTGTGCACCGGACCGGGCTGCACGACCGTGCTCCGCGGCGCGGTGAGCCAGCGGAACCGCGAGCCGAGCCCCTCCCGCCCGGCCGCCCCCGCGGCGGGGGCGGCGGCGCAGACGTCGGCGGCGGCCTGCAGCGCCCGGACGATCGCGTCGGGATCGGCGGTCGGGTCCAGCGCGCGCAGCCGGTCGACGTCGAGGTGCACCCGGCTGCCCAGGTAGTCGCGCTGCCGGCAGTAGACGAGGACGCCGGCGTTGAACGCCTCGCCTCGCTCGACCCGCGGCACCACCCGCAGGACGGCGTACTCGAAGGTGTCCCGGCTCACCGCTGACGCACCCCGGGAGGCGGCGGTGGGCCGAGCCAGGAGGGACGGTTCTCCCCGCGCGGCGCCCGGCGGCGGCTCCCCCCGGCGGCGGCCGCGGCGACCACGCCGGGCAGCCAGGCGTCGCGGGCGGCGAGGCGCGCGGACAGCCAGGCGACGTACCACTCGCGGACCTCGCCGGGGGTCGGTGACCGGTCGGTGACCCCGGCGAGGGCACCGCCCCGAGCGTGCGAGGGGTGGGGAGAGCGGGGTCCTTCGTCCTCCAGCCACTCGTCGGGGACCTGGGCGAGCACCGCCTCCAGCACCGGGCGGGAGACCCGGCCGGCGAGGGCGGCGTCGGCGGCCCGGAGGTCGGGCTCGCACTCGAGGAGGGCGTGCTGCGAGGCGTCGTAGGGACGTGCGACGGCGGCCTGCGCGCCCGGCCAGGAGTGGTGGAAGGTCAGCGCGGCGCCGTGGTCGATCAGCTGCAGCCGGCCGTGCCAGAACAGCATGTTGGGGTTGCGCCAGGACCGGTCGACGTTGCCCACGAGCGCGTCGAACCACAGCACCCGGCCGGCCAGCTCGGGATCGACCTCGCCCACGCCGGCCTCGAAGTCGAGCGCGCCGGGCAGGTAGTCCAGCCCGAGGTTGCGCCCGGCCGAGCGCTGCAGCAGCTCCTGCACCTCCTGGTCGGGCTCGCCGACGGCCAGCTCCGGGACGACGTCGACGGTGACCAGCGCGGGCACCGGCAGGGCGAGCGCCCGCGCCAGCTCGCCGCACACGACCTCGGCCACCAGCACGCGCACGCCCTGGCCGGCTGCACGCCACTTGACCACGTAGGTCCCGAGGTCGTCGGCCTCCATGAGCCCGGGCAGCGAGCCACCCTCGCGCAGCGGGGTGACGTAGCGGGTGGCGGTGACGGCGGGCAGCACAGTGCCGGACAACCTACGCCGGTCCACACTGGGGTCATGGGCCTGTTCCGGGCCGCGTCGCCCGAGGGCCTCCGTGACGCGCCGCTCACCTATGCCGAGGTCGGCGCCACCCGCGCCCCCGAGCTGCCCCCCGGCTACCGGCCCGGCGGGTGGACCGAGGTCGTCGGCACCGGCCGGGAGACGTTCGAGCGGGTGGCCGCCGCCATCCTCGACTGGGCGCCGCAGCGCAGCGCGGGACTGCGGGTGCGGGCCACCGGCCCGGCGGGCGAGGTCGGCACGGTCGTCGTCCTCACCGCGGGGCTGCCGCGGCTGGGCTACGACATCCCCTGCCGCGTCGTGTGGGCGTCCACCGCCGGTGACGAGCGCGGCTTCGCCTACGGCACGCTGCCGGGGCACCCGGAGAGCGGCGAGGAGTGCTTCACCGTGCGGCTCACCGACAGCGGCGACGTCGTCGTCACCATCCGGGTCTTCTCGCGGCTGGCCACCCCCGCCGCCCGTGCCGTCCCTCCCGTCAGCTGGGCCGCGCAGCGGCTGGCCACCGCCCGGTACCGGTCGGCGCTGCGCCGGGCGGCCCGCGACCGATGAGTCCGCGTCCCCGGGTCGGTCGACAGCACATGGGACTGGCGGAGGAGATCGAGCGGGTCGTCGGCGCGGCGGTGTCCGACGACGCGGTGCCGGGCGCGGCCTGGCGGGTGGAGCGCGACGGCGAGGTGGCCCGCGGCGCGGCGGGCACGCACACCCCCGGCGGCGGGGACGCGGTGCGGCCCGACACCGTCTTCCGCATCTCCTCGGTGACGAAGCCGGTGGTCGCCACGGCCGCGCTCACCCTCGTCGACGACGGGACGCTGGCCCTCGACGAGCCGGTGGACCGGCTGTTGCCCGAGCTCGCCGGCCGCCAGGTGCTCGCCGACCCCGCCGACGCCTCCGCCGGCACGGTGCCGGCCCGCCGCGCGGTCACGGTGCGCGACGTCCTCACGTTCCGCCTGGGCCTCGGCATCGACTTCACCGCGCCGTGGCCCACCCCGACGGTGGCCGCCCTGGGGGAGGCGGGCCTGCCCGCCGGCCCGCCGCAGCCGCAGGCCGCGCCCCCGCCCGACGAGTGGCTGCGCCGGGTGGCCACCGTGCCGCTGGCGTACCAGCCCGGCGAGCGCTGGCTGTACCACTCGGGCGCGAGCGTGCTCGGCGTCCTCGTGGCCCGCGCCGCCGGCCGGCCGCTGCCCGAGGTGCTCGCCGAGCGGGTGCTCACGCCGCTCGGGATGGCCGACACCGGCTTCGGCGTGCCCGCGGCCGCGCGCGACCGGTTCGGACCGCACTGGACGCCGCCGGGCGACGGTGGCGCCCGCGACCTCTACGACCCCGCCGACGGCCAGTGGGCGTCCCCGCCCGCCTTCCCCGACGGCGGCGACGGGCTGGTGTCCACCGTCGACGACCTCGCCGTCCTCGCGCGGGTGCTGGTGGCCGGCGGGGAGCCCGTGCTCCGGCAGGACACCGTGCGCGCGATGCTCACCGAGCAGGCCGGCCCGGTCGACGACGAGGGCGGCGGCTGGGGCCTGGGCCTCGGCGTGCGCCGCACCGACGAGCCCGGCGGCCGGCACGCGCGGTCCTTCGGCTGGGACGGCGGCCTGGGCAGCACCTGGTGGACCGACCCGGTCACCGGGACCACCGCGGTGCTGCTCACCAGCCAGATGTGGTCCTCCCCCGCGCCGCCGGAGGTCTTCGACGCCTTCCGCGCGGCCGCCTTCGGCCCCCGCTAGCCGCGCCGGGCCGCCACCGCCGCCGCCACCCGCTCGACGAGGTCCGCGGGCACCGGGTGGCCGTAGGGCAGGTGGACGGCGTCCTTGCCCGAGCGGTGCGGCGCGACCTCGGCCTCCAGGTCCCCGTCGAACACCGGCACCGGGTACAGCGCCGCGTGCCGCTTCCAGGCGGCGTAGTGCAGGCCGTAGCGGCCACCGAGCATCGCGGCCGGCATGCCGTAGCGGATGGTCTCGGTGGCCCCGGGCATGCCGCGCAGGACGGCCGCCCGCACCTGCTCGAGCGCCGTCCGCGCCCCCTCGGGCAGCGCGGCGAGGTACTCCTCGACGGTGGCGGGTGCGGGCATCGGGGGCTCCCTCGGACTCGCGCGACGCCGGGGATGCTGCCCGCTCCGGACGGCGGGCGCTAGACGTCGTGGCGCTCGAGCAGGCCCGCGCCGAGCGCCCAGGCCACGACCGCCCAGGCCACGGTCACCGCGAGCCCGACCGGCCAGCTGGTCGGGACGGCGAGGAAGGCGTCCTCCCCCACCCGCAGCGCCGGCAGCGCCTGCGACAGCCGCGAAGCGAGCTCGCCGCCGGCCAGCGCGAGCGCCGGCGGGCCGACGAACACCAGCGCGAGGCCCAGCCCGACGGCACCCGCCGTCGAGCGCAGCACCGCACCGAGCCCCGCCGCCAGCACGGTGACCAGTGCGGCCCCGGCCACCTGCAGGCCGGCGGCCCGCAGCACGACGGGGTCGGTGACCGGCACGCCGCCCGGGACCGCGACGAGCGTCCGGGCGGCGAGGACGCACGCCGCGGCCAGCAGCGCGGTGAGCAGCGCCGCCCACACCGTTACGACGGCCGTCTTGACTGCCAGCAGCCGCGTGCGCCGGGGCACGGCGGCCAGCGACGCCAGCGCCATGGGGCCGCCGAGGTCGCCGGTCACCGCGAGCACGCCGAGGACGACGAGCACCACCTGGCCGAAGGCGAATCCGATCAGCGCGACCCCGACGGCGGAGTCGGCGGTCGGGGCGCTGGGAGTCGTGGCGGCCGCCAGCCAGCCGAACGCGCCGACGACGAGCACGTACACGGCGCTGCACCACCAGGTCGAGCGCAGCATCCGCAGCTTGGTCCACTCGCTGCGCAGCACTCCGCTCATGCCATCCCCGCGCGGTACTCGACGTCGTCGCCGGTCAGCTCCAGGTAGGCGGCCTCCAGCGAGGCGACCACCGGGGACAGCTCGTGCACCGGCACCCCCGCGGCGAAGGCGACGTCGCCCACTGCGGCCGGGTCCAGCCCCTCGACCCGCAGCGCGCCGTCGGCCTCCGGCGACACTGCGGCGCCGGCCCGGCGCAGCGCGGTGCCCAGCCGCGTCAACTGGGGGCTGCGCACCCGCACCGAGGCGTGCCGGCCGAGCAGGTCGGCCATCGGGAGGTCGGCGAGCAGCCGGCCGCGGCCGAGCACCACCAGGTGGTCGGCGGTGTCCTCCATCTCGCTCATCAGGTGGCTCGACACCAGCACGGTGCGGCCCTCGGCGGCGAGGTCGCGCAGCAGCTCGCGCACCCACCGGATGCCCTCGGGGTCCAGGCCGTTGACCGGCTCGTCGAGCAGCAGCACCTCGGGGTCGCCGAGCAGCGCCGCGGCGATGCCCAGCCGCTGCGCCATGCCGAGGGAGAAGCCGCGCACCCGCTCGTGCGCCACCGCGCCGAGGCCCACGAGGTCGACCACGTCGTCGACCCGGTACGCGCCCAGCCGGTTGCTCTGCGCCAGCGCGGTGAGGTGGGCGTGCGCGGTGCGCCCGGGATGGCGGGCCCGCGGGTCGACCAGGGCACCCACCCGGCGCATCGGGACGTCGAGGTCGCGGTACGGGACGCCGAGCACCGTCGTCGTCCCCGACGTCGGGCGGGTCAGCCCCAGCACGCAGCGCATCGTCGTCGTCTTGCCCGAGCCGTTGGGGCCGAGGAAACCGGTCACCCGGCCCGGGTGCACGGTGAAGCCGACGTCGTCGACGGCGACCCGGGTCCGGTAGTGCTTGGTCAGCCCGTCGACCTCGATCACGCCGACAGTGTCCCGACCGGGGCGCCGGCCGCGCCGGAGGCTCGACGGACCGGTCGTCGCCGGCGGTCGCGGCCCGCCGGCTCGGCTCCTCGCCGCGTACCAGCGGGGCCGCTCCGGGTCAGATCCCCGGCTCGCTCGTCGGTCGGTCGCTGCGTGCGGCGGGGTCGTGTCGCCGGTCGTCCCCCACCGCCACGCCGACCGCGGGCCTGTCCCGCTCACGCTGCACGGTGTGCGGCGACTGGAAGACCCGCAGCAGCGTGACGAGCAGGACCCCACCGACGATGTTCCCCGCCGCCGCCAGTCCCGCGGTCTGCGCCCACTCCACGTACCCGAACGGCGCACGGCCGGTGTGCAGGGCGGCGAACATCAGCAGCGAGTTGACGACGGCGTGGTTCAGCTGGGCGCCGGCGAGGAGGAAGCCGCCGGTGACCGCGGGGACCAGCCGGAGCCCCGGCGACTCGGTCGTGTGCTGCATCCAGGTCATCAGGGTGATGACGGTCCCGCCGAGGACGGCCAGCGAGAACGCCGTCACCCCCAGTCCGAGCTGCACGTAGTGGTGGCCGGCCTTGATCGCCGTGTCGGCGAACTGCGGGAACCCCTTGATGATCAGGTAGGTGAACAGCCAGCCGCCCACGAGGTTGGCGACCAGCGTGCCCACCCACAGCCGCACCAGCATCCGGAAGCGGGCCTGCCGGGCGATGACCGTGGTGACGGGGACGAGGAAGTCCTCGGTGAACAGCTCGCTGCGCGCCAGGGTCAGGGCGATGAAGCCGATGCTGAAGGCCAGGCCGGCGAGCACGACGCTCTGCGTCTCGTGCTCGACGAACAGCAGGGCGAGCACACCGGTGCCGACGTCGATGCCCCCGAGCACCCCCGTGGCGAGCAGCGGCCACGTCTTGCGCGAGATGCGCCGCCGCCCCTCGTCGATCGCCCGGGTGAGCGTCTCCTCGACGGGTTTCTCGGCGACCTCCGGGTCCTCGGCCGGGTCCGATCCGACCCCCGGACGGGTCCAGTCGTCGCCTTCCCCGTCCTCCACCCGTGACATGCGCGCCGCTTACCCCCACCCCGGCGCGTCAACCGACCGGCCGACGCAGCCGACCCCGGCGTACCGGCGACGTCCCGGACGCCGCACACGACGTGGAGGATGGGCCGGTGACCACGCACCCGCTGGTGACCCTGCACCTGTGGGGCGTCCCCGGCCGGGCGGTGCCCCGGGCGGTGCTGCGGATGGCGACCGGCCGGCCGGCGCTCGCCCGGCTGCCCGGCCTCCGGTTCGCCAAGCTGCTGGGCACCGGCGACGGGCGGACCTTCACCGTCCGCGACGCCGACCCCCGCCGCTGGGGCCTGCTGGCCGTCTGGGACGACGACGCCGCCGCGGACGCGCTCGAGGACTCCCCCGTCGCCGCGAGCTGGCGCCGGATCGCCGACGAGGAGTGGTCGGCCCGGCTGCGCCCGCTCGCGGCCCGCGGCCTGTGGTCGGGGCGCGAGCCGTTCGGCGACCCGCGGCCGCAGCGCTGGGACGGGCCGGTGGCCGCGGTGACGCGGGCGCGGCTGGTGCTGCGGCGGGCGGCGCGCTTCTGGTCGGCGGTGCCGCCGGTGTCGGCCGACCTGCACCGGGCGCCGGGCCTGCGGATGGCCGTCGGCATCGGCGAGGCGCCGCTGGGCCTGCAGGGCACCTTCAGCGTCTGGGACTCCGGGGCGTCGCTCAACGCCTTCGCCTACGACCGGGCGCCGCACGCCGCCGTCGTCACGCGCACCGCCCAGGAGGGCTGGTACGCCGAGGAGCTGTTCGCCCGCCTCGCGGTGCTCTCCACCCGCGGGACCCTCGACGGGACCGACCCCGCCGCCGGCTGACTCAGAGCCGCGCGAAGAGGTGGACCTCCTCGCGGTCGTCACCCGGGGCCACGCGGATGGCGCCGGGCATCCGGCCGAACTCCTGGTAGCCCAGCCCGGCGTAGAACCCCTCGAGGCCGTAGCCGCCGCGCACCGTGAGGTGCAGCATCTCCAGCCCCAGGCTCCGCGCGGCGTCGTGCACGCCGGTCATCAGCGCCCGGCCCAGGCCCTGCCCCTGCCGCGCGGGGTGGACCTGCACGCGCAGCACGGTGGCCCAGTGCCGGCGCAGCGGGCTGACCGACAGCGACAGCACCGCCCAGCCGGCGAGCTCGCCGTCGACCCGCAGCACCACCACCCGCTCGCGGCCCTGCGCCACCCGCGTGAGCAGGGCGTCGAGCGCGGGGACGACGTCGTCCTCGGTCACCGGCGGCACGAAGCCGACGGCGCCGCCGGCGTTGCTGACGTCGGTCCAGCAGGCCAGCAGCGCCGCACGCAGCTCCGGGTCGACGTCCTCGAGCGCGGTTGCCACGGCGGACGGGACGGCAGACGTCATGACGTCGATCATCGTCCGCGACCCAGGTCACGGACCGCTCGGCCCCCGGGCGGGCTGTCGTGCAGCCCCGCAGCCGGCACGGTCCCCGGCCCGCCGCCGCTGGACCCCGGCCCGGCACCGGGCCAGGCTCGGCACCATGAGCGACGCACCCGGTCCCGTCCCGACGCCGCGCCCGGTGGACGACGAGCTCAGCGTCCCCTTCTGGATCGTGCTCGCCGGCGTCGGCGCGGGCGCCTTCTGGGCCCTGGCCGGGGTGGCCCTGGGCTCCTGGCTGCGCTCCCGCCGCTGAGCCCCGGTCAGCCGGAGGCGCCGCTGGGGCCGAAGCGCTCGACGCGGATGTCCGGCGCGGGCACGCCGAGGCCGACCAGCAGCTGGCTGGCCGCCTCGGCGAACGGCGTCGACCCGCAGACGAAGGCGGTCTGGCCGGGCTCCCACAGCGGCACCAGGTCCACGGCGGTCAGCCGGCCCGCCGGGCGGATCCCCGAGCGCTCGCGCGTGGTGACCACCAGCGCACCGGCCCCGCGGAGCTCGTCGGCGTAGGGCAGCTCGGCCGCCGTGCGGGTGGAGACGGCGATCCGCAGCAGGTCCTCGCGGCCCAGCTCACGCGCCGTGCGCAGCATCGACACGAACGGCACGACGCCGGTGCCGCCGCCCACCAGCAGCGCGGGCTCCTCGCCTTCCCAGACGAACCAGCCGCCGATCGGCCCGCGCACCTCGAGGCCGTCTCCGGGCTCGACGACGTCGGCCAGGTAGCCCGACACCTCGCCGTCGTCGAGCCGCTCGACCAGCAGCTCGACCAGCGGGTCGCCCGGGGAGGAGGCCAGCGAGTAGGACCGCTGGGCGCGGTAGCCGTCCTCGGCGGTGAGCCGGACGACGTAGTGCTGCCCGGCCAGGTGGTCGACCCGGTCGGGCACCTCCAGCCGCAGCCGGACCGTGCGCGGGGTGGGGCGGTCGACCTCGCGGACGGTGGCCGTGCGCCAGCCCCCGGCGGGTGCCCGCCGCAGGCGCGGGCCCGTGCCGGCCCGCGCGCCTCCCGGCTCAGTCACCCTGGTAGCGCTGCTCGCGCCAGGGGTCGCCCCGGTCGTGGTAGCCGTTCTGCTCCCAGAACCCCTGCTGGTCGCGCTGCAGGAGGGTCAGCCGGGTGACCCACTTGGCGCTCTTCCAGAAGTAGAGGTGCGGCACGAGCAGCCGCACCGGGCCGCCGTGCTCGATCGGCAGCGGCTCGCCGTCGAACTCCCAGACGATCCACGCCTTGCCACCGGTGACGTCCTCGAGCGGCAGGTTGGTGGTGTAGCCGGTCTTGGCCGTCGCCATGACGAAGTGCGCGTCGGCGGTGGGCCGGGCGGCCTCGAGCAGGGTGTCGACGCTGACGCCGGCGAACTGCGTGTCGAACTTCGACCACGTGGTGACGCAGTGGATGTCGCCGCGGTACTCCGACCCGGGCAGCCGGTGGACGTCGTCCCAGGTCCAGCTGACCGGGTTCTCCACCCGGCCGTCGACGGTGATGCTCCAGGTCTCCGGCGCGATGCGCGGCGTGGGCTCGGCGGTCAGCACCGGCCAGTCGGCGCCGACGTCGTACTGGCCGGGTGGGAGGCGGGGGTCGCGCTCGCGCCTGCTGCGGCCGAGGAAGCCCCGGGTCGGTCCTGCCACGTGTCCTCCTCGTGATGGGGTCTGTCGGCAGACTCCCATGCCGGCGGCGACGACCGACGTCCTGACCTGCGCTGAGGGTTCCCTTACATGAGGTGAGTCACTGCGTGTTCACATGGCCGACACGGGGTTATGGAGCCTAACTTTGGTGGCGTGGTGACGGTGACGAACTCGGGCCAGCGCAGGACCCCGAAGGTCGCGAAGACCAGCTCGGTCGCGAAGAAGGCCGTGATGGCGGTCAGCGGGATCATCCTGGTCCTGTACTTGATCGCGCACATGGTGGGGAACCTGAAGCTCTTCGCCGGCGCGGAGACGTTCAACGGCTACTCGGAGTGGATCCGCCGGATCGGCGAGCCGGCCGTCCCGGGCCAGACGGTGCTGTGGGTCATCCGCATCGTCCTGCTCGTGGCCGTGGTGGCGCACGCGTGGGCCGCGGTCTCGCTGTGGAAGCAGGCCAAGCGCGCCCGTCCCACCCAGTACGTGGCCCGCAAGGCCGTGGCCCAGAGCTACGCCTCGCGCACCATGCGCTGGGGCGGCGTGATCCTGGCGCTGTTCATCGTCTACCACATCCTCGACCTCACGCTCGGTGTGGCGAACCCCGAGGGGCCGGGCTCGACCCCCTACGACCGGGCCATCGCCGGCTTCTTGAACCCGATCGTCACGGCCGTCTACGTCATCGCCCTGCTCGCCCTCGGGTTCCACCTGCGGCACGGCATCTGGAGCGCGACCCAGACCCTGGGTCAGAGCAACCGGACCCGTGAGCGCACGGTCAACGCCTTCGCCACGGTGTTCGCCGTGGTGCTCACGGCGGGCTTCCTGATCCCGCCGCTGAGCGTCCTCGTCGGCATCATCGAGTAGGAGCACTCGTCATGGCCCTCGAACTGTTCACCGTCGGCGAGCCCATCGCCGACACCAAGGCCCCGACAGACGTCCCGATCGGCGAGCGCTGGAGCGAGCGCCGTTTCCGGGCCAAGCTGGTCAACCCCGCCAACCGCCGCAAGCTGACGGTCATCGTGGTCGGCACCGGCCTGGCCGGCGGCGCGGCGGCCGCCACGCTCGGCGAGGCCGGCTACAAGGTCAAGTCGTTCTGGTACCAGGACAGCCCGCGCCGCGCGCACAGCGTCGCCGCGCAGGGTGGCATCAACGCCGCCAAGAACTACCGCAACGACGGCGACTCGGTGCACCGGCTGTTCTACGACACGGTCAAGGGCGGTGACTTCCGCGCCCGCGAGAGCAACGTGCACCGGCTGGCCGAGGTCAGCGCCGCGATCATCGACCAGTGCGTCGCCCAGGGCGTGCCCTTCGCCCGCGAGTACGGCGGCCTGCTCGACAACCGCTCCTTCGGCGGCACCCAGGTGTCGCGGACGTTCTACGCCCGCGGCCAGACGGGCCAGCAGCTGCTCTACGGCGCCTACCAGGCCCTCGAGCGGCAGATGTCGGTCGGCAGCGTCGAGCAGCACGCGCGCACCGAGATGCTCGACCTGATCGTCGTCGACGGGAAGGCCCGCGGCATCGTCGCGCGGAACCTCATCACCGGCGAGATCAGCACGCACTTCGCCGACGCCGTCGTGCTCGCCACCGGCGGCTACAGCAACGTGTTCTACCTGTCCACGAACGCCAAGGGCTCCAACGCCACGGCGATCTGGCGGGCGCACAAGCGGGGCGCGTTGTTCGCCAACCCCTGCTACACGCAGATCCACCCGACCTGCATCCCGGTGCACGGCGAGTACCAGTCGAAGCTCACGCTGATGAGCGAGTCGCTCCGCAACGACGGCCGGGTCTGGGTGCCCAAGGAGCGCGGCGACGACCGCGACCCGCGGCAGATCCCCGAGGGCGAGCGCGACTACTACCTCGAGCGGATCTACCCCTCGTTCGGCAACCTGGTCCCCCGCGACATCGCCTCGCGGCAGGCCAAGAACGTCTGCGACGAGGGTCGCGGCGTCGGCCCCAACGGCCTGGGCGTGTACCTCGACTTCGCCGAGGCGATCGAGCGGCTGGGCCGGCCGGCCATCGAGGCCAAGTACGGCAACCTCTTCGACATGTACGCCCAGATCACGGGCGAGGACCCCTACCAGGTCCCCATGCGGATCTACCCGGCGGTCCACTACACGATGGGCGGGCTGTGGGTCGACTACGACCTGCAGTCGACCATCCCGGGCCTGTTCGTGATCGGCGAGGCCAACTTCTCCGACCACGGCGCCAACCGGCTCGGCGCCAGCGCCCTCATGCAGGGTCTGGCCGACGGTTACTTCGTGCTGCCGAACACGATCAACGACTACCTGGCCTCCGGTCCGTTCGAGAAGGTCGACGACAGCAACCCGGCCGCGATCGAGGCGCTCGAGGGCGTCCGTGCGCAGACCGAGCGGCTGCTGTCGATCAACGGCAACCGGACCACCGCGTCGTTCCACCGCGAGCTCGGCCGGCTGATGTTTGACCTCTGCGGCATGGAGCGGTCGGAGGAGAGCCTGCGCAAGGCGCTCGACCGGATCCCCGAGATCCGCCAGGAGTTCTGGACGAACGTGCGCGTGCCCGGCGAGGCCGGGCGGTTCAACCAGAGCCTCGAGCACGCCGGCCGCGTCGCCGACTTCATCGAGCTCGCCGAGCTCATGTGCGTCGACGCCCTGCACCGCAACGAGAGCTGCGGTGGGCACTTCCGGGCGGAGAGCCAGACCCCGGACGGGGAGGCCCTGCGTGACGACGAGAACTACGCCTACGTCGCGGCCTGGGAGTGGACGCCGGAGGGCGCCCCGCCCGTCCTGCACAAGGAAGACCTCGAGTTCGAGTACGTCCACCTCGCACAGCGGAGCTACAAGTAGATGAACCTCAAGCTGCGTGTCTGGCGTCAGCGGAGCGCGGCAGAGAAGGGGCAGATGGTGACCTACCAGGTCGCCGACGTCTCCCCGGACATGTCGTTCCTCGAGATGCTCGACGTGCTCAACGAACAACTCATCATGAACGGCGAGGACCCGGTCTCCTTCGACCACGACTGCCGTGAGGGCATCTGCGGGTCGTGCGGCGTCATGATCAACGGCCGCGCGCACGGCAACGGGCTCTTCGACGGCCACCCGCAGACGGCGACCTGCCAGCTGCACATGCGGTCGTTCAAGGACGGCGACACGATCGACGTCGAGCCGTGGCGGGCGACCGCGTTCCCGCTGATCAAGGACCTCGCCGTCGACCGGTCGGCCCTCGACCGGATCATCCAGTCGGGCGGCTACATCAGCGCCCCGACCGGCACCGCCCCCGAGGCGCACTCGATCCTGGTGGCCAAGAAGGACTCCGACGCCGCGTTCGACGCCGCCACCTGCATCGGCTGCGGCGCCTGCGTGGCGGCCTGCCCGAACGCGTCGTCGATGCTGTTCACGTCCTCGAAGGTCGTGCACCTGGGGCTCCTGCCGCAGGGCCAGCCCGAGCGCAACGACCGCGTGATCAACATGATCCACCAGCAGGACCTCGAGGGCTTCGGCGGCTGCACCAACATCGGTGAGTGCTCCGTCAGCTGCCCGAAGGGCATCTCGATGGAGAACATCTCGCGGCTCAACCACGACCTCCTCGGCGCCCTGCGCGCCGGTGCCCGGCCGAAGAGCTGATCGGCCCCGGCCAGAGGCTCGCCCCGAGCGTGCGAGGGGTGAGTGGGCCGGGGTCCTCACCGGGCGGGGGCCCCTCCGGGGGTCCCCGCCCGTCGTCGTTCCCGCGGGAGGTATAGGAAGCTCTCCGCACGTATCGCCCGCCGATACGTGCGGAGAGCTTCCTATACCTCGTCAGTCCAGGCGCTCGAACACGGTCGCGTTGGCCAGGCCACCGGCCTCGCACATCGTCTGCAGCGCGTAGCGGGCACCGCGGTCGTGCATCGCGTCGACCAGCGTGGTGGCGATGCGGGCGCCGCTGGCGCCCAGCGGGTGGCCGATGGAGATCCCGCCGCCGTGCACGTTGAGCCGGTCCGTGGACACCCCGGTCTCGGCCTGCCAGGCGAGGACCACGGAGGCGAACGCCTCGTTGACCTCGAACAGGTCGACCTCGTCGAGGGTCAGGCCGGCCCGCTGCAGCACGCGGGCGGTCGCCGGGATGACGGCGGTGAGCTTCAGCAACGGGTCGTCGCCGATCACCGTCGTCGTGTGGATGCGCGCCCGCGGGGTGAGCCCGAGCTCGCGGGCCTTGTCGCTGGTGGTGACCAGCAGGGCAGCGGCGCCGTCGTTGAGCGGGCTGCTGTTGCCCGGGGTCACCCGCCAGTCGATCTCCGGGAACCGGGTGGCGATCGCGTCATCGGCGAAGGCGGGGCGCAGCCGGGACAGCACGTCGACGTCGGTGCCGGGGCGCACCGACTCGTCGGTGGTCACGAGCGCCACCGAGCCGTCGGCCTGCCGCGCCTTGACCGGGACCACCTGCCGGTCGAAGCGCCCGTCGGCCCAGGCGCTGGCGGCCCGCTGGTGGCTGAGGGCGGCGTACTCGTCGAGCCGGACGCGGGAGAGGTCCCAGCGGGCGGCGATGAGCTCGGCGCTGACGCCCTGGCCGACCATGCCGTCGGGGTAACGGGCGGCGAACCGCTCCCCTCCCGGGTCCGCGCCGCGCACGCTCGAGCCCATGGGAACCCGGCTCATCGACTCCACGCCGGCGGCGACCACCAGGTCCTGGGCGCCGGAGACGACGGCCTGCGCGGCGAACGACAGCGCCTGCTGGCTGCTGCCGCACTGCCGGTCGACGGTCGTCCCGGGCACCGACTCCGGGAACCCGGCCGCGAGCGCCGCGGTGCGGGCGACGTTGGCCGCCTGCTCACTGCTCTGGCTCACACAGCCGGCGACGACGTCGTCGACGAGGGCCGGGTCGATCCCCGCCCGCTCGACGAGCGCCTCCAGCGTGGCCGCGAGCAGGTCGACCGGGTGCACCCCGGACAGCGAGCCGCCCGGCTTGCCCTTGCCGACCGGCGTCCGGACGGCCTCCACGACGACGGCGTCACGCATGACCCTGCCTCCTCGGTTGGGATGTCGAACCGAGGACGACGGTAGCGCGGTGTCGGTTGGACGTGCAAACTCACTGTGTGACCGCGCTCTACGACCTCGCCGGCCTGCCCGGCCGCCCGTGCACCATCGCCGCCGCCCTGGAACTGGTGGGCGAGCGCTGGTCGCTGCTGGTGGTCCGGGAGGTCTCGCTGGGCAACCACCGCTTCAGCGACATCGCCCGCGGCACCGGAGCGCCCCGCGACCGGCTGACCGCGCGGCTCAACGCGCTGGTCACCGCCGGGGTCCTGGAGCGCCGGCAGTACAGCGACTCCCCGCCCCGCTCGGGCTACCACCTCACCCCGTCGGGCCGGGACCTGCTGCCGGTGCTGCAGGCGCTGCTGCAGTGGGGTGACCGCTGGGCCGCCGAGGAACCGCCGGTGCGGCTCACGCACGCGCCGGGGGACTCCGAGGAGCACACCGTCGACGCCGAGTGGGTGTGCCGGACCTGCGGGGAGCCGGTCAACTCCTCGCGGGTCGAGCGGGTGCTCACCCCCGCCGGTCGGGCGCTGTCCGGGCTGCCCGCGGAGGAGCGGCATGAGCACTGAGACCGACCCCGTGACCGACCCCGTGACCGACCCCGTGACCGACCCCGTGACCGACCCCGTGACCGACCCCCTGACCGACGCCGTGACCGACACCCAGGACACCTGGGGCGAGCCACGCTCGCGCACCGTCACCTGGTACGACCCGATGGTCACCGCGGCCGGCGGCCGGGAACGCTCGGGGCTCGAGACGCTGGAGGCCATCCGCGACGGCGTGCTGCCACCGGCCCCGATCGCGGCGCTGGTGCAGATGGACGTCGTCGCCGTGGAGGAGGGCCGGGTCGAGTTCGGGTGCACCGTCGACGAGTCGGTCTACAACCCGATCGGCGTGGTCCACGGCGGGCTGGTGTGCACACTGCTCGACACCGTCGCCGGCTGCGCGGTGCACTCCACGCTGCCGCAGGGGGTCGGCTACACGTCGATCGAGCTCAAGGTGACCTACCTGCGGCCGGTCACCCGGGACAGCGGGCGGCTGACCGCCGTCGGCACGGTGGTCAAGCCCGGCCGCCGGGTGGCCTTCGCCGAGGGGCAGGTGCTCGACGGGGCCGGCCGGGTCGTGGCGACGGCGTCGAGCTCGCTGCTGGTGTTCCCACTGCCGGCCTGAGCTCAGCTGGTGTAGACGACCGGCTCGTAGTCGAAGCCGGGCGTGACCTCCACGACCAGGTCGGCCGGGTCGGTGGCACCGAAGCCGACCGTGAAGGCGACCGAGCGGCCGGCCAGCAGGGTCTGGTACGGCGTGCCGTCGAGGCCGTCGGCGGTGTCGAACACCTGCGCCTCCTCGGTCGTGCCGCTCTGCAGTGCGAGGAACAGCTCGATCGGGTCGTAGTCCTCGCCGGTGCCGTTGACGACGGTGACGTCGAAGGCCGCGGGCGTGGGCCCGTCGATGTAGGCGCTCTCCGACGGCGTGTACGGCTGCGGCGCGCTGACGGTGACCTCGATGAGGTGCGCAGCCCCTCTAGCGGCGGCGGACCTCCCCGGTCACCCGGATTCGCCGCGGAACCGGTCGACGACGAGCTCCGGGACGACGTAGGGCTCCCCCGGCACTGCCTTCTCCGGGAAGTCGAAGACGGCGACCATCGACTGCATCGGGTAGTCGGGGGTCACCGCCACCTCGCGCACCACCTCGCCGTCCACGGAGAACGCGGCGCCGTCCGGCCGCCAGTCGACGGCATAGGTGTGCCACCGGGAGACGTCGATGCCGGGGCGGGGCGCGGCGAAGTCGTCGACCAGCCGCGGGTCGCGGAACGGGTGCACGCCCATGCCCACGGCGGCGCCGTCCGCCGGGTCCACGGCGTCGCCGAAGACCTCCATGACGCACAGCTCGCCGCAGCGCTCCGGGGAGTCCTCGAGACCGACCAGCCACCAGGCGACCATCGACCGCGGCGTCACGGTCGCGCGGGCGCGCATCTCCAGCCGCCCGTACCGCGGTGTCCATCCCCGGTGCAGGGGCTGCTCCTCGCGGACGACGGCGCCGGGGCGCACCGGCTGCTGACCGACCGTGCTGCCGACCGGTCCGGAGAAGACGCCGGACTGGATGCCCGAGACCCGCAGCGGCGGGTGGTCGTCGGGGCACCACAGCGGCATCTCGTTGGGCAGGTACAGCCGCAGGCAGGAGTCGCGGACCTCGTAGCAGGCCGCCGTCGCCGCGCGGGAGCTCCAGTGCGGCAGGTAGTGCGGGACCCAGACGTCGCGGTCGAGGTCGGTGCCTGCGAAGTCGTCGGAGAACCCGGTCACCGCGACTGGAGGGCGTCGAGCGCGACGGCCATCGACGCGGCGACGCGGAAGTCCAGCCGGGCATCGGGGACGGAGACGTCGTAGCGGTCGCGGACCGACTTGCGCCGCTCGACGACGAGCACCGGCTGTCCCGTCGCGGTGTCGGTGAAGTCGAAGTGGAAGACGAAGGGCACCCACACGTCGCCGATCCAGGGGATGAACTGCCAGATCCGGCGCAGGACGGCGATGAACGGGCGGCGCTCGCGGCCCACGGCGGTCAGCCCCGGCACCGAGAGGTCCCAGGTGGAGCGCAGCAGGCTCGCGCCGAAGCGCTTGCTGAAGGAGCCGAGGACCCGGCCCTGCTCGTCGTACACGTCGTGCTCGGCGTGCACGTCGAGCCGCTGGCGGGCCCGGAAGGAGAACACCGGCCGGGTGCGGCCCTCGTCGGCGGTGAAGACCACCTCCTCCTTGAGCTTCAGGCGCTTCTGCTGAGCCAGCGCCAGCATCGCGCGCTGGCTCCCGTCGGGCGCCACCTCCCAGACCTCGTAGCGGTTCACCATCAGGGTGATCCGCTGACTGACGGCGAAGCGGGGCACGACCATCGGGGCCGGCTGGTCGGCGTACGGCACGGTCACGGCAGCACCTCCGGGTCGGGTCGGACCTCCATCCTGGCCGCCCCGTCCAGAGACGCGCGGTGCGCGACCGGGTTGGTCGTCAGAATCTTGGTCTCACCCAGCGGGTGCACAACCGCTGTGCCAGGCTCGGACGCGGTGGGGGGAGCGAGCCCCCCAGGTTCGCGGAGGTCGTTGTGGTCCAGGAGTCCCGTCGCGTCGGTGTCGCTGTGGTCGGACTCGGGGGTGCGGTCGCGACGACCGCGGTCGCGGGCCTGGAGCTCGTCCGGATCGGAGCGGCCGGCACCGACGGTCTGCCGCTCGCCGGCCTGCAGGTGGCCGGGGGGCCGGCCGAGGAGACGACGGGCCTGGTCGGCTACGACTCCCTCGTCGTCCGCGGCTGGGACCTCGACGGCTCCGACCTGCGCAAGGCCGCCGAGCAGCACGCCGTCCTCGACTCCCGCCAGCTCGAGCAGGCCGGCCCGGCGCTGTCGGCGCTGATGCCCTGGCCGGCGGCCGGCGACGCCGACTTCTGCCGGAACGTGACCGGCGGCAACGTGGTGCTCGCCGAGACCCGCCGGGCGCAGGTCGACGCCGTCCGCGCCGACCTGCGGCGCTTCCGCGAGGAGGAGTCCCTCGACGGCCTGGTGCTGGTGAACCTCGCCTCCACCGAGCGCTGGCCCGACCCGGCGGCGCCGGCCCTGCAGACGATCGAGGCCTTCGAGGCGGCCCTCGACGCCGACGACCGGGCGATCACGCCGGCGATGGTCTACGCCTACGCGGCGATCGCCGAGGGCGTCGGCTACGTGAACTTCACGCCGTCGCTGGCCGCCGACGTACCGGCGCTGGTGGCCTTCGCCGAGCAGCGCGGGGTCCCGGTCGCCGGCAAGGACGGCAAGACCGGCCAGACGATGATGAAGACGGTGCTGGCGCCGGCCTTCCGCGCCCGCGCGCTCACCGTCGAGGGCTGGTACTCGACCAACATCCTGGGCAACCGCGACGGCCTGGCCCTCGATGACCCCGACTCGCTCAACAGCAAGCTGCAGACCAAGGGCAGCGTCCTGGACTCGATCCTCGGCTACCCGGTCGAGGACCACGTCGTCCGGATCGACTACTACCGCCCGCGCGGTGACCAGAAGGAGGCCTGGGACGCCATCGACCTGGTCGGCTTCCTCGGCCAGCGCATGCAGATCAAGGTCGACTTCCAGTGCCGCGACTCGATCCTCGCCGCACCGCTCGCCGTCGAGCTGGCCCGCCTCACCGACCTCGCGCAGCAGCGCGGCGAGGGCGGCGTCCAGCGGCAGCTGGGCTGGTTCTTCAAGGCGCCGATGACCGCTGACGGCAGCGTTCCCGAGCACGCGTTCCACCAGCAGGAGACGACGCTGCTCGACTGGCTGGCCGCCGGCGCCACCTCCCGGTGACCGGGCTCGCCCCCTCCCCCGTCGGGACGCTGCACCCCTTCGCCCAGCTGCGCCCGCTGCTCGCCGAGATCGGCGACGCCAAGCGGGTCCGCGTGGCCGGTGCGCCGGGGTCGCTGGCCGAGCAGTCCTTCGCCCGCACCTGGACGCGGCTGGTCGCCGGTGAGGACGTCGCCGCCGTGGCGTACTCCGAGACGGCCGCCGCGGTGGCCCGCGCCCGGCTGGCCGGGATCGACACCGGCGTGCTCACCACGGCCGGGCTCTCCGACGGCGAGGCGCTCGACGTGCTGCGCCGCGGCTTCGACGAGGTGGCCGGCCCGCTCGACGCGGGGCTGCGCGAGCGGCTGCGGGCGGCACTGGGCCCGCTGTCCTCCCCCGCCGCCGCGCCGGCGCTGGCCGGGTCGCTCAACGCCCAGCCGCGCGCCGGCGCGACCGCCCCGGGCAAGCCGCGGATCGTGGTCGAGCCGCCGGAGAGCCACGGCGACCACTGCCTCACCGTCGCCGTCTACGGCGTCCTGGTGGCGCCGGTGGTCAGCGCCGACCCGGTGGCGCCGTTCCTGCTGGGCGTGGCCCACCACCTGCACAACGTCGTGCTGCCCGATGCCGGGTTCGCCGGTGAGGTGCTGCTCGGGGACGCCCTGGAGCGGGTGATGGCCACGCTGGAAGAGCGCGAGCTCGCCGCGCTGCCGGGTCCGCTGGCCGCCCGGGTGCGCGAGGTGCTGGCGCTGCGGCCGGGTGCCGAGGTCCCGGAGGCGCGGGCGTTCCACGCCGCCGACGTCCTCGACCGCGTGCTGCAGGTGCACCACCACGCGCGGGCCGCGGCGTTCACCTCGGCGCAGGCGCTCGACGACCTCGAGCTCGTGCACGCCGGGCCCGTGCAGGCCTACCACCTGGACGTCCTGGCCGCGGCGGGATTGTGAGCGGCTCCGTGATCTGGCGGCTCCGCCGCGCGGGAGCGAACCGGTGAGACCGTGACCGGCCTGCTCCTGGACGCGCCCGTCGTCGACGGGATCCCGTTCGCGCGGGCCGGCCGCGACGACCTGCGCGCCCGGGTCGGGGAGCTGCTGGCCGCCGGCGAGACCGACCGCGCCCGCGTGCTGCTGCTGGCCGACGCCGACGACTGGTGGACCGAGGCGCCGCCCCCGCCCGAGCAGCTGGCCCGCGTGCCCGCCGCGCGCACGCTGCGCGAGGCGATGGAGCTGCTCGGCATGGGTCGCGTGGCCGACTACTTCGCGCACCGCTGGTCGGACCCCACGCACCTGGCCGGCCTCGCGCTGCTGCAGCAGCACTGGCCGGGCAGCAGGCCGGTCGTCGACGTCGCCTGCGGCACCGGCGCGCACCTGCGCGAGCTGTCCCGGCGCGGGGTGCGCGACCTGCTCGGCGTCGACGTCGTGTGGGCCAAGCTGTGGCTGGCGCGGCGGTTCGTCTGCCCGGAGGCGCGCTACGTGTGCGCCGACCTCGCCGCCGCCCCCGACCTCGCCGTCGGCCGGCCGGCCTACGTCATGTGCCACGACGCCTTCTACTTCCTGCGCGACAAGCCGGCCGCCGCGGCCGCGATGCGCGCGCTGGCCGGGGACGGCGGCACCGTCGTCGTCGGGCACGCGCACGTGGCCGACCCGCACGGCGAGCCGCTGACGCCGGAGGGCTACGCCGAGGTGCTCGGCACCGGCCTGCTCTACGACGACGAGGAGCTGACCCGCTCGCTGCTGGAGGGCCGGCCGCCGCGGCCGGCCGCCCCCGCGGACCTGCACGCCAGCGAGGCGATCGCCCTGGTGGCCGGCGACCCGCTCGCGCCCGCGCCGGCCGACCTCGGCGAGCCGCTGCCGCCGCTCTCGCCCAACCCGCTCTACCGCGACGGCGCGCTCACCTGGCCGAACGGGCGCTACGCCGCCGAGTACGGGCCGCGGTCGTCGTACCTGCCGGAGCGCTGGCCCGACCCGCTGCCGGCCGACGCCGCGCGCCGCCGGCTGCTCGTCGACCTCCCGGAGGCCTGGTGAGTGTCGGCTGGGGCATCGCCGGGTGCGGCTGGGTGGCCCGCGACCACGCGCTGCCCGCGCTGCTCGCCGTCGACGGCGCCCGGGTGGTGGCGCTGCACGACCTGGACCCGGCGGCGATGGAGCGGATGCCGGTCGAGGGTGCCGCCCGCACCACGGACCTGGCGGAGTTCCTCGGCACCCCGGGCCTGGACGCGGTCTACGTCGCGGTGCCCAACGCCGGGCACCGGCCGCTGGTCGAGGCGGCCGCCGCAGCCGGCAAGGCGGTGCTGTGCGAGAAGCCGCTGGCCGCCGACGCCGAGGACGCGCAGGCCCTGGTCGACGCCTGCTCGCGGGCCGGCGTGCTGCTCGGCACCGCCTACGACCAGCGCTGGCACCCCGCCCACGTGCGGCTGCGCGAGCTGGTGCCCGGGCTCGGCACGGTGACCGCCGTCCGGATCGTCTACTGCTGCTGGCTGCCCGGCGACTGGACGCCCGACGGCCGCCCGCACGACAACTGGCGGGTCGACCCGGCCCGCGCCGGCGGCGGCGCGGCCATCGACCTGGCCCCGCACGGCCTGGACCTCACCGGCACGCTGCTCGGCGAGGACGTCACCTTGCTGTCGGCGCTGCTGCAGACCCGGGTGCACGACTACGGCGTCGACGACGGCGCGCTGCTCACGGGCAGCACCGACGGCGGGGTGCTGGTGAGCCTGCACGTCGCGTTCAACACCCCCGACGCGCTGCCCCGCCGCCGCCTCGAGGTGGTCGGCACCCGTGGCATGGCGGTGGCCGTCGACACGATGGGCCAGACGGCGGGAGGCTCGCTGACGCTGTACCGCCCCGACCCGGTGGACGTGCCGTTCGCCGACACCCCACCGTTCGAGGCGCAGTTCGCCGCCTTCACCGACGCGGTCGCCGGCCGCGGGCGGGTGGGGACGGCATGGCCGTACGACGCCGCCCGCGACCTCGCCCTGCACCGCCTGCTCCTCACCGCTCTCTCCGGAGGAACCCCGTGAGCCCGCCCGACGTCCCCGGCTCGATCGACCGGACCACCGACCCCGCCGCCGACGACGGGGCGCGGCACGGCACCAGCCAGGTCGACACCAACCCCTACCGCGGCCTGCTGCCCGACCTGCCCGCCTACGCCTGCACCAACTGCGGGCACTGGCAGCGCTGGCCGGCGCCCGGGCCGCTGGTCTGCCCGGTCTGCGCCGACGTCCGCAACGCGCTGCCCGAGCACGGCTTCGAGTTCGTCACCGACAAGCAGGCCGACGAGCTGGTCACCGGCTTCTGGCGGCCCGCCCCGGTCGACGGCGTCACCGAGTTCGGCACCGAGCCGCGCTTCGGCCTCGACAGCCGCGGCTGGGTGATCGAGAGCGACGTCGGCCTGGTCGGCTTCGAGTGCGCGCCCTGGTACACCGCCGACATGCTCGCCGAGCTGCGACGCATGGCGGAGGCGAAGGGCGGCTTCCCGGTGCTGGCGTCGAGCCACGTGCACGGCTACGGCGCGCTGTGGCAGCTGCAGCAGGAGCTCGAGCCGCGGGTCGTCTGCGTCAACGTGCACGACCTGACCTGGACGAAGGCCTTCCGCGTCACCTGGCCGGCCGACGACGTCCTGGAGCTCGCCCCCGCACTGACCCTGCACCGCACCGGCGGGCACTTCGCCGGGCACTCGGTGCTGCACGACTCCCGCCGCGGGATCCTCTTCTGCGGCGACTCGCTCAAGGTCGACCTCTCCCCCGCCGGCGAGCCGGTGGCGCTGAGCGCGCACAAGGCGTTCCACGCGCAGATCCCGCTCTCGCACGGCGAGCTGCGCGAGATGCTCGCCGTCGTCGCGGAGCTCGACTTCGGCACCGTCGCGACGCCGTTCGAGATGGTCCCCGGCGTCACCACCGACCACGTCGTCCACCTGGTGCAGCGGCTGCTGTCCGGGCCGCCGGACGCCGCTCCCGTCGCGCTGGCCGAGCTGTGACCGCGGTCGAGACGACGCCGTCGCAGCGGTACCGCGACTCGTTCCCCGTCCCGGTCGAGGACTTCGCCATCGAGGGCATCGACGTCCTCGAGGTGCCGCTGCACTCGGCCGTCCTGCCGCCCTCGGAGCTGCACCCGGGCGGCAGCGGCCTCGGCTACGGCGCCACCCGCGAGGAGGCCCGCACCGGCGCGATGGGCGAGATGGCCGAGATGGCGCTGTCGCTGCGCGCGCACCAGGGCGTCTCGCGGGAGCAGGGCTCGTTCGCCGAGATGACCCGCCGGCACGGCCGCGACCGCGTCGCCGACCCCCGCGAGCTGTGCCTGGAGGCGGGCAGCCCGTACGACGACGACCGGCCGCTGCAGTGGCTGCCGATGACCCGGCTGCGCGACGGCGAGCGGGTGCTCGTGCCCGCCGAGCTCGTCGCGTCAGCACCCGACGACCTGCCCGGTGACCCGCCGCCCGCCGGCTGGCTGACCACGGTCATCACCAACGGCCAGGGCGCGGCGTTCGACGCCGACCGCGCGGTCACCCACGCGCTGCTCGAGGTGCTGCAGCGCGACGGCAACGCCACGGCGTTCCGCGCGATGGACCGCGGCGTCGTCGTCGACCTCGCCGGGCTCACCGATCCCGACGCGCTCGCGCTGCTCGACCGCCTCGACGGCGCCGGCATCGACGTCGTGGTGAAGCTCGCGACCACGGACTTCGGCGTCGTCGACGTCTACGCCGTCGGCTGCTCGCGGGACGGCTCGGAGCCGGTGCCGGTGATGGCCACGGCGTGCGGCGAGGCGGCGCACCCCGACCGCGACACCGCCGTCCGCAAGGCGCTGCACGAGTTCGCCTCGGCCCGCGCGCGGAAGGCGTTCATGCACGGGCCCTTCGACGTCGTCCTGCCGGCCACGCCACCGGGCTACCTGGAGCACTGGCGCGGCGGGCACCCCCCGGAGCGGCTGGTCGAGGAGGACCGCGCGCTGCAGGCGATGCTCGAGTGGACGCGCATGGGCACCACCGCGCTGGTCGACCTGCTCCAGGACACCGTGCTGTCCCGCCGGTCCACCGTGGCGCTGGCCGACCTGCCGGCGTGGTCCGGGGACGACCTGCACGCGCAGGTCACCGGCGCGGTGCAGGCCGCCGGCCACGACGTGCTGGTCGAACTGCAGCCCTCCGTCGGCGACGCGGTGGCCGCCAAGGTGCTCGTGACCGGCCTCGAGGTGGAGACGATGAGCTACGGCCGGATCGGGGAGCGCGGCGTGCGCCGGCTGGTCGAGCACGACGAGGGCCTGGCGGTCGTGGGCGCCGACCCGGGCGGCTGGGCGCGGGTGCACCTGACCGCCGCGGCCGAGGAGCGCCTGGGCGGCCCGGCCTGGTTCGACCGTGCGGGCGCCGACCGGCGGGTGGGCGCGCTCTACGCGCTGTACCGGGAGCCGGGCCGGCACGTGGTCGCGGAGGTCCTCGCGTCCGAGGCAGCAGACTCGTGAGCCTGCGGTACGCGTACAACACCAACGGGCTGACCTCGCACCGGCTGTCCGACGCGCTGACCTTCCTCGCCGACTGCGGCTACGCGGGGGTGGCGCTCACCCTCGACGTCGTCCACCTCGACCCGTTCGCCGACGACGCCCACCGGCAGGCCGAGGCGGTGCGGCGGCGCTGCGACGAGCTCGGCCTGGGCGTGGTGGTCGAGACCGGCGCGCGCTTCCTGCTCGACCCGCGGGCCAAGCACGAGCCGACGCTCGTGACCGCCTCCGCCGAGGGACGGGAGCGGCGGCTGGCCTACCTGCGGCTGGCCTGCGACCTCGCGGAGGTGTTGGGCGCGGAGGCGGTCAGCTTCTGGGCCGGCGTGCCGAAGCCGGGGGTGGACCGCGACGAGGCGTGGGGCTGGTTCACGGACGGTGTCCGCGCGCTGGTCGGCAGCCACGGCGGCCGCTCCTACGCCCTCGCCGTCGAGCCGGAACCCGGGATGCTGGTCGAGGACTGCGACGACTGGGCGCGGCTGGCTGCCGAGGCGCCGGGCATCACGCTGGCGCTCGACACCGGGCACTGCGTCGTCGCCGGGGCGTACGCGCCGGAGGAGGCGGTGACCCGCTTCGCGCCATCCCTGGGCACGGTCGCCGTCGAGGGGATGCGCCGCGGGGTGCACGACCACCTGCCGCTGGACGAGGGCGACGTCGACCTGCCCGCGGTGCTGCGGGCGCTGCGGGACGCCTCCTTCGACCGGCTGGTGACGCTGGAGCTCTCCCGCGACGGGCACCGCGCGCACGAGATGGTGCCGCGCTCGATCGAGACGCTCCGGAAGGCCGAGGCGGCGGCGTGAGGATCTGCTTCGTCAGCCGGCGCTACTGGCCGGCGGTGAGCGGGATGAGCGTCTACGCGGAGAACCTGCTGCGCGAACTGGTGGCGCTGGGCCACGAGGTGGTGCTGGTCAGCCAGTACCGCGACGACGAGGCCGGCACGCGCGTGTACGGCGGCGGCCCGCCCCCGGCCGACCGCGTGCCCGCCGGCGTCGAGGTGCACGCGCTGCCCAGCCGCGGCGAGACCGTCGTCCCCGCCGACTGGGAGGGCGACATCGCGGAGATCGTGCGCACGGTGCTCGACCTGCACCGCGACCGCCCGTTCGACGTGCTGCACGCCCAGTACGGCTACCCGCCGGGGTTGGCGGTGCTGGCCGCCGCACGGGAGACCGGGCTGCCTGCGGTGGTGAGCATCCAGGGCGGCGACGGGCACTGGGTGGGCACCTGCTGCCCGACGCACGCCCACGCGATGCGGAGCGTCGTCGACGCCTCGAGCGCGGTGCTGATCGGCAGCGCCAGCTTCCGCGACGAGGTGGTGGGCAACCTCGGCTCGGACCCCGCGCGGTTCACGATCGTCCCGGGCGCCACCGACACCTGCCGGTTCACCCCGGCCGAGCGGCCGATCGGCTCGCTGCAGGACCCGCCGGTGCTGCTGTTCCACGGCCGGGTCGACCGCCGCAAGGGCGTGCTCGACCTGCTGGAGGCGCTGCCCGACGACGTGCGGCTGGTGGTCTCGGGCATCGGCCCCGACCTCGACGAGGCCCGCGCGCGGGCCGACGGGCGGACGACGTTCCTCGGCTACGTCCCGCCCGACGAGGCGCCGGCGGTCTACCGCTCGGCCGACGTCTTCGTCAGCCCCACCTACAGCGAGGGGTTCAGCAACACGCTGCTCGAGGCGATGGCCAGCGGGCTGCCCACGGTGAGCACCGACAGCGTCGGCGTCGTCGACTGCCTGCGCGACGGCGTGAACGGCCTGCTGCACACGCCGGGTGACGTCGCCGGCCTGCGGGCGGCGCTCGACCGGCTGCTCGCCGACGCCTCCCTGCGGGAGCGCCTGGCGACGGCCGCGCTGGAGGAGGTGCGCCGGCTGTACTCGTGGCCGGTGCTGGCCCGCTCCATCGACGACGTGTACCGCTCGGTGGCCGGGACGACGCCGTCCGCCGACTGGACGATGCCGCCGACGACCGACCTGTCCTGCCGGTTCCGGGCCGCGGCCCACCTGCTGTGAGGGTGCGCCCGTGAGGGTCGTGGCGGTCAGCCCGCACCTCGACGACGCCGCGTTCTCCGTGGGCGGCACGCTGGCCGCGCTCGCCGACGCCGGGCACGAGGTCACCGTGGCCACCTGCTTCACCCGCAGCGTGCCCGACCCGGCCGGCTTCGCGCTGGCCTGCCAGCTGGACAAGGGGCTGCCGGCCGACGTCGACTACATGGCGCTGCGCCGCGACGAGGACGCCGCGGCGATGGCCGTGCTCGGCGCCGACTCGCTGCACCTGGACCTGCCCGAGGCGCCGCACCGCGGGTACACCAGCGCGCCGGACCTGTTCGCCGGGGTGCACGACGGCGACGGCGTGTGGCGGTCGGTGTGCGGAGCCCTCGCCGACGTCCCGGGCGACCTGTGGCTGGCACCGCAGGCACTGGGCGGGCACGTGGACCACCTGCAGGTGCTGCGCGCGGTGGCCGCGCTCGACCGGCCGGTGCTGTGGTGGCGGGACTCGCCGTACGTGCTGCGCGAGCCGCACGCCGCGCCGGGACCGGACCTGCCCGCCGGGCTGACGCCACTCGAGCTGCCGCAGGACCTGGACCGGCGGGCCGACGCCTGCGCCTGCTACGCCACCCAGCTCGGCTTCCAGTTCGGCGGGCCGGAGCAGATGCGCGCGGCGCTGGCCGGACTGCCCGAGGTGCTGCTCGCCGACACCCGGGCGAGGGAGCTCGCCGGCTCGGTGGTGTCCCCGGCTCGGTAGTGCTCTGCCCACAGTCGTGGTCAGAGCACGAGCGAGCGGCAGGACGTGGTCCCGGCTCCCGCTCTCGAGCTCTGCCCACGGTCGTGGGCAGAGCTCGACCGCGCTCGGAAGGGGTCAGAGCGGCTGCAGGGCCCGCCAGGCGGTCCACGCGCTGGCGATCATCTCCCGCAGGTCGCGGGTGGCACGGAAGCCGAGGTCCCGGGCGATCCGGTCGACGGCGGCGACCACGCGCGCCGGGTCCCCGGGACGGCGGCCGGCCACCTCCGGCGTGGTGTCCCCGCCGGTGACCTCGGCGACGACGCGCAGCACCTCCCGCACGCTGCTGCCCTCGCCGCGGCCGAGGTTGTACGTGCCCCCGGGCCGGCCGGCGGCCAGCGCGCGGACGGCGGCGACGTGGGCGGCCGCGACGTCGGAGACGTGCACGAAGTCCCGCACCGGGCTGCCGTCGGCGGTCGGGTGGTCGTCGCCGAACAGCACCGGCGGCCGTCCGGCGTCGAGGGCCTCGAAGACCAGCGGCACGAGGTTGGCCGCACCCCGGTCGCCGAGCTCGGGCGCCGCGGCACCGGCCACGTTGAAGTAGCGCAGGCTCGTGGCGGCCAGTCCCCAGGCGGCGCAGTCGCGCAGCAGGTCCTCACCGGCGAGCTTGGTCCGGCCGTAGGGCGACAGCGGCGCGCGGGGCGTGTCCTCGTCCACCCGGTCGACGTCGGGCATGCCGTACACCGAGGCGCTCGAGGAGAACACGAACCGGGTGACGCCCTTGGCGCGGCAGCCCTCGAGCAGCGCGACCAGGCCCTCGACGTTCTCCGCCCAGTAGAGCAGCGGGTCGGCCACCGACTCGGCCACCTGCTTCCTCCCCGCCAGGTGCACGACGCCGGTGACGCCGTTCTCCCGGAGCACCCGCCTGACCATGCCGCGGTCGCGCACCGAGCCGACCTCCACCGGCACCTGGGGCAGCCCGGCCAGCCGTCCGGCGTCGCCGGTGGACAGGTCGTCGAGGACGACGACGTCCTCCCCCGCCGCCACCATCGCGTGGACGACGTGCGCCCCGACGTACCCGGCGCCCCCGGTGACCAGCCAGCTCACCCGCCCAGCCTGCCGTGTGCACCGCCGGACCGCGCGTCAGGACAGGCGCCGGCGCAGGTGGACCGTGACCTCCTGCCCGGCCCGGTCCTTGCCGATCGCCGAGCAGACGGCCTTCCGCAGGGGGAGCCAGTGCGGCCCCTCTCCCGACGGCATGCAGGTGGCGGCGAAGTCGTGGCCGTCGACGGTGCCGGTGACCTTCACGGCCCGGCGGGTGCCGAACAGCTCCGCGGAGCCGGGGACGGTCACGAAGGTGGCGAAGGCGCCGTCCTTCTCGATGGGTGCGGTGAACGAGGCGTCGATGTCCTGAGGGGTCACGGTGGGCAGACCGCACGCACCCGCAGGACTCATCGGGGTGTCCCGGGCGTCGCACCCGGAAGCGCCGGGACCGCGTTGCCCCCTCGCCGCCCTCCTGGGACCGTGACCGACACGGGGCCACCGACGCCGCGAGATCGGAGCCGTCCATGACCGACGAGGCCGTCACCGTCTACGTGGAGCCCGGCTGTCCCTTCGCCGCGAAGCTCCGCACGAAGATGGTGCTCGCCCGCGTCCCCCACCGGGCGGTGCGCTTCGCCGACGACCCCGAGGGCGCCGCCGCGGTCCGGGCGCACCACCCGGAGGGCTTCGAGGTCTCCCCCACCGTCGTCGTGGGCGGGGGGTACCTGACCAACCCGAGCCTGCGCGAGGTCCGCGAGGCGATGGCCGCCCGCTGACGCCGGGAACCGTCCCCGGGCGCCCCTACGCTGCCTCACCACCTGGACCCCGGTGGGAGGAGCGGTCGTGATCCGGACGTACCCGCACGGCGTGACCTGCTGGATCGACACCGAGCAGCCCGACCCGGCCGCGGCGGCCGCCTTCTACGCCGGGCTGTTCGGCTGGACGCTCTCCGACGCCGTGCCGCCCGGCGTCCCGGGCTCGTACCTGATCGCCACGCTGGACGGGCAGGACGTCGCCGCGATCGGCCCGGGCGGGGACCCGGGAGCCGGCCCTCCGGCGTGGCACACCTACGTCGCCGTCGACGACGCCGACGCGGCCGCCGCGCGGGTGCCCGGGCTGGGCGGCACGGTGGTCTCCGGACCCGAGGACGCCGGTCCCGGCGGCCGGACGGCGGCGTGCACCGACCCGCAGGGTGCGCCGTTCCGGCTCTGGCAGGCGCGTCGCCGTCCCGGCGCGCAGCTCACCAACACGCCCGGCACCTGGAACTTCTCCGACCTGCACACCCCCGACCGGGCGGCCGCCATGGCGTTCTACGGCCCGCTGTTCGGCTGGCGCGACGCCGACATGGCCCAGGACGCCGGCGTGATGCTCCAGGTGCCCGGCTACGGCGACCACCTGGCCGCCACCGTCGACCCGGGCATCCACGAGCGGCAGGCGTTCGCGCCGCCCGGGTTCGCCGACGTCATCGGCGGGCTGCTGGTCACCGCCGGCGAGCCGGCGCACTGGCACGTCGTCTTCACCGTCACCGACCGGGACGACAGCGCGGCCACCGCCGAGCAGCTCGGCGCCACCGTGCTGCGGTCGACGGAGGACACCTGGACCCGCACCGCCCTGCTGCGCGACCCGCAGGGCGCGGAGTTCACCGTCAGCCAGTTCGCCCCGCCCGACCTCGGCGGGTGAGCGGTCAGCCCGGCGAGCCGGCGGCGAGCCGCTCGGCCGCGCGGCCGGTCAGCCGCCCTGCGGGCTGACGGCGGCCGCAGACGGCGAGCAGCAGGTCCTGCGCGCGGCCCTCGACCACCTCACCCTCGCCGTAGGACCACTCGGCGTCGGTGGCCCGCAGCCGCACGCCGGTGAGGTCGACCCCGAAGAGGCGCAGCTGTTTAGGCCGCAGCCCGGAGAGGACGAGGGCGCACCGTTCCGGCGACGCGTGCCGCTCGTCGAGGCCGAGGGCGGCCGACACGTCGAGGCCGTGGATGACGTCGTGCGACAGCGCCCCGAGCGGGCCGCCGCCGGGCGGGGACCACTCGTAGTCGATGTTGTCCCGCAGGGACGTCAGCAGCTCGTCCGCGGACAGCTCGGCAGCGTCGCGGCGGGCGGCCCGGTCGGCGAAGCGGTCGAAGCTGCCCCGCGCCCGCAGCATCCCGCGCAGCACCGCCCCGGTGGAGTAGCGGAAGGGCATCGTGGTGTGGGCGAGCACCTCCTTCGCCCGCCAGCCGGAGCACAGGCTCGTGGCGTTCCACTGCTCGTCGGTCAGCGACCCGTAGAGCGCCACCTGCTCGCGCCGCTCGGCCGCCGTCGCCGCGCGGATCTCCTCGTCGGTCGTCACGCCGTCCCCTCGTCTCTCGTGCCCCGTCGCAGTGCAGACCGCGCCGGTGCCCCGGACTCATCGGTGCCGCTACGGTGCGCCCGTGCGCGGCGGGGCGGGCAGGACGACCGGCAGCGACCGGTCTCCTGGGGGAACCCCGGGGCAGCAGGTCATCGCCACCATCGGCACCACCCGCCGGACGGCGCGTTCCGCGCACCTCACGGCGACTCCCACAGGGAGCGGCTGCCCGCTCCGCCGCACACCCCGGTGACGGCGCCGCGGCAGACCGCCGCGACCGCCTCGGGCATCGCCACCGCCCTGCTCGCCGGGCCGTGGCGACGGCGCGAGGCGGTGCGCCGGGTCGCCGGGTCGCTCGGGCTCGCCGCGCGCCGCGTTGGGTGGGCGCCCTGGTCGGGGAGGTGCTGCTCCCCTACCGCGAGGCCCCGGCCGACCGGCCGCGCGAGCTCGCCGCCTTCCTCACGACCACGGTCGGCTGGGAGCGCGGCCAGGCCGCCGAGGTCCCGCCCCGGGTCGTGCGGCGCGCCCCGGTGCCCACCCGCGTGGTCCGCCGGAGCGCCGGCGTTCCCGAGGTGCCCGACCTGGCTGCGCTGGCCTGGCTGCTCGACGTCGACCAGGGCGAGCTGGCCTGGTTCGCCGACGTCCGCGGCCTGGAGCGCACCGCGCCGGACGAGGCGCTGCGGCACTACCGCTGGCGAGTCCTCGAGCGCCCCGACGGCGTCCGCCTCGTGGCCGTCCTGTCGATGGACCTCGAGTCCTTCTTCGCGAGCGTGCCGGCGAGCCGGGTCTCGGGCGTGCTGCAGGGCGTCGCCGGGCTGACCGAACCGGTCGCGCACGGCGGTCACCGGCCTGGCGACGACGGTGGTCCCCGCCGCCGTGTGGCGCCGCGTGCCGGTCCCCGCCGACCGTGACCGGCACGCCCGGCTGGGCCGCCGGCTCGCCGCGCCGCACCTGCCGATCGGGGCGCCGACCTCCCCGGCGCTGACCTTCAGCGGCGGCCGCGGCCTGCGCTGCCCCGCCCGGAGCGCGACGCGCTGCGCGCCCTGCCGCACAACTGCGCGGTGCACGGCTGGCGCTCCCAGGTGCGCGACCGCGACCCCGCGACGTTCCGCGAGCACGTCCTCGGCCGGGTGGCGTGGGCCGGGTCGGTCGACCCGGTGCTCGGCGCCCGGCTGCGCGACCTCGCCGCGCGTCGACTGGGACGCCCCCGGGACGGCATGATCGCGGGCGTCCCCCTGCTGACCTCCGAGAGGTGACCCGTGTCCCCACCTCCCTCCTGGCCGGCCCGGAACGCGCTCGACGGCAGGGTGGCCGTCGTCACCGGCGCGAGCAGCGGCATCGGCGCCGCCACGGCGCGGTCGCTTGTCGCCGCCGGCTGCTGCGTCGCGCTGCTGGGCCGCCGCGGCGACCGCCTGCAGGCCGTCGCCGACGGCACCGCCGACCCCGACCGCACGCTCGTCGTCGCCGCCGACGTCTCCGACGGGCTCGACCTCGCCGACGCCCTCGACGCCCTGCACGACCGGTTCGGCCCCGCCGACCTCGTGGTGGCCGGCGCGGGCGTGCTCACCGGCGCGCCGTTCGAGGACGGCGTGCCCGCCGAGTGGATCGAGATGATCGACGTCAACCTCGGCGGCATCCTGCGCACCGCGCAGACCTTCGCCCGCGACCTGCTGGCCACCGCCGAGACCGGCCGCGCCGCCGACCTGTTCCTCATCGGCGCGCTCGCCGGCCAGGTGCGCTTCCCCGGCTACGCCGTCTACTCGGCGGTGGAGGCGGCCGTCGCCCAGCTAGCCCGGGCACTGCGCGCCGAGTACGGCCGCCGCGGCGTGCGGGTGCACGTCGTAGCGCCCGGCCTCACCGACACCGACCTCGGCTCGGAGATCAGCCACGACGGCACCGCGCGCGGCTGGGCCGAGCACCGCGACGCCGTCGTCCCGATGGACCCCGACGACGTCGCGCGGACCGTGCTGTTCGGCGCCGGCCTGCCGCCGGGGGTCAACCTCGCCGAGCTGCTCGTGCTGCCGACCCGCCAGGACCCCCACCTGCCCACGCGGCGCGGGACGGGGGTCCGGTGAGGGGCACCCCGCGCGCCGAGGAGGCGCGGCCCTCGGCGCTGGGCCGCGTGATCCGGCTGGCCGACTCCGACGCCGCCGCGGCCGGCGTGCTGCTGGCCGCCACGCTGGTCGCGCTGGTGTGGGCCAACGTGCCGGGCTCGACCTACGAGTCGACCTGGCACACGCCCTTCGCCGTCCGCCTGGGCGACGCCGTCCTCGAGATGGACCTGCGGCACTGGGTCAACGACGCGCTGATGGCGGTGTTCTTCTGCCTGATCAGCCTGGAGGTCAAGCGGGACCTGGTGCTCGGCGAGTTCCGCGACACCCGGCGCATCCGCATCCCGGTGGTGGCCGCGCTGGCCGGGCTGGTCGTGCCCGCGCTGGTGTTCCTCGCGGTGACCGGGCTCAGCGACCAGCCGGGCGAGGCGCGGGCGGCATGGGGCGTGGTCATCTCCACCGACACCGCCTTCGTGCTGGGCCTGCTGGCGGTGGTGGGCCGGGCGGTGCCGGTGAACCTGCGCGCGTTCGTGCTGGCGCTGTCGGTGGTCGACGACGTCGGCGCGCTGGCCGTGATCGCCGTCGCCTACACCGACGACCTGACGCTGCTGCCGCTGGCGGTCGCCGTCGTCGGGCTGGTCGCCGTCCTCGCGCTGCGCCGCATGCGGGTCTGGCGCGGCTGGGCCTACCTGCTGCTGGCGCTGCCCGTCTGGCTGGGCGTGCTGGCCTCCGGCGTGCACCCGACGGTGGCCGGCGTCGCCGTCGGCCTGCTGCTGCCGGTCCACCCGCCCAGCGCCGACGAGGTCGACGCCGCCGAGGCCGCGGCCCGGGCCTACGGGCGCACGCCGACGTCGAGCGGGGCGCACCGGGCGGTGCTGAGCCTGACCCGGTCGGTGTCGGTCAACGAGCGCGGGCAGCGGCTGTTCCGGCCGTGGGTCAACCTGGCCGTCGTCCCGGTGTTCGCGCTGGCCAACGCCGGCGTCGTGCTCAGCGGGGAGACGCTGGCCGCGGCGGCGACGTCCGGGCTGACCTGGGCGATCGTCGCCGGGCTCGTCGTCGGCAAGGTCGTCGGCGTGACCACCGCGTCGATGGCCGCCGTCCGCCTCGGCGTCGGCCGGCTGCCGTCGGGGCTGTTCGCGCGGCACGTGCTCGCTGCCGGTGTGCTCACCGGCATCGGGTTCACCATCTCGCTGTTCATCATCGACCTCGCCCTCGACGACCCCCTCCTGGCCGCCGAGGCGCGCATCGGCGTGCTCGCCGCCTCGGTGCTCGCCGCGCTGCTGGCGCTGGCCGCGGTCGCCGTCGTCCGGGCGGTCGACCGGTCGCGGCTGCCCGGCCTGCAGCGGCTGTCCCGGCCGGTGCGCGCCGACCGCGACCACGTGCGCGGCCGGGTGGGCGCGCCGATGGAGCTGGTCGTCTACGCCTCGTTCGTCTTCACCAGCGCCGGGCGCACCGCCGAGGTGGTCGACGAGCTGCGGCAGGTCCTCGGCGACGACCTGGTCTTCGTCTTCCGCCACCTGCTCACCGACGACCCGACGTCGGCGCGCGCCGCCGAGGCGGCCGAGGCCGCGCACGCGCAGGCGCGGTTCTGGCCGATGCACGACGCGCTGGCCGCCCGCGCCGGCCGGCTCGACGACCGGGCGATCCGGCGCTGCGCCGTCGACGCCGGGCTGAACCTCGCCCGGGTCGACGACGCGGTGGCCTCCGGCGCGCACGCCGGGCGCGTCCGGGAGGACGACGACGACGCCCGTGCGATGGCCCTCGACGAGCCGCCGCGCTTCTTCGTCAACGGCCAGCTCTACGACGGGCCGCTCGACGCGGGCGCGATGCGCACGGCGCTGGAGCAGACGGCCGGACGGTCGAGGACGAGGCCCGCGGTCCGCGCCGCGGTCCCGGCCGACGCACCGGCCGAGGACGTGCTGCCGGTGCGTGGGCCGGTCGTCCGCGAGCCGGTCGACCGGGAGCCGGTGGCGTGACCGGACCGGACGGGATGCGGCCGGACGGGATGCAGCCGGTGGAGGGGCGGCGGGGCGTGGTGATCGGACTGCCGCTGCTCGCCGACGCGGTGGTGGCCGAGCTGACCGCGGCCGGGGCGGTGGTCGAGCAGGTCGGCTCGGCGCGGGAGCTGGTCGGGGCCCCCGACGGCGTCCGCGAGCGGTTGGGCAGCGTCGACCTGGTCGTGGCCGTGCTCGGCGGCGTCGGCGGCGGGCCGTTCGGGCTGTCGCCGGCGGAGCGGTGGGCGGAGATCATCGAGCAGGGCGCCGGGGACGCGGTGCTGGCGGCGCGGGCGTTCCTCGACGACCTGCTGACCGCGGCGGCCAACGACTCCGCGGCTGACCTCGTGCTGGTCGGGTCGGCGGCGGCCTCGGAACTGGTGCCGGCGTTCGCGGTGCACGCCGCCACGGCGGCCGGTGCCGCGCAGCTCGCCCGCACGCTGCGGCTGGAGCTGGGCGGCACGCTGGTGCGGGTGCGGCACGTCGCCGTCGGCTGGGTCTCCCCGCGGGCCGCGGCCGACGGCGGGGACGCGCTGACCCCGGAGGACGTCGCGCGGACGGTGCTGTTCACCCTGACGCTGCCACCCACCACGAACGTCGCCGAGGTCTCGCTGCTGACCACCCGGACCGGCTGACCGTGTGCGCCGGCGCCGCGTTCCGGAGGCCCGAATGCGGCGTCGGCGCACACGCTGGATCAGCGGCAGTCAGTCGGTCTCGGTGATGACCATGTTCATGCCGTTGTCCGGGTGGTAGCTCCAGCTGTAGTCCAGCCCGTCCTGCTCGGCGTCCTGCACGCCCATCATCGCGGTCGTCCGCTCGACCTGGGCCTTGATGGACTGAGGGGTCTGCAGCTCTCGCATGACGCAGATGAGGCCGGCAGTGCTGCCGTACTCGCTACGGGTGTCGATCACGATCGTCGCGCCGCCGTCGCTGAGCGAGACGGAGTCGCCGGTGTCCTGGATCTGGCAATCGTCGTAAACGGCCTCCAGTCGGGACTCGCTGGCGGCCGAAGGCGCGCTGGGCGCTCGGGCGACGGCCTGTTCCGCCTCAGGAGTGGACGCGGTGACGCGGCCGACCGTGAAGCCGACCGCACCGGAGATGACGACGGCTGCGACGACACCGCCGATGACAGGCCCGAGGGAAAGCCGCTGCCTCTGCTTCGTGACTGCCTGCGGCGCCTCGCCGGCGGGCGACTGCTGGGTCTCGACGGCCTGGTGTGCGATCTGGGTCATGGCTCAGTCCCCCTGTGGGTCTTCGGACAGCGGGACGGTAATGAGCCGAAGCCGTCTCGCCGCCCTCATCGCCCCGACACCCGACAGAGCGGTCGCTCCCGTCGCACGCGTGCCTGCAGTCCCAGTCGCAGCGGCTGGACGATCCCCGGGATCGACGAGTTCCGTCGTCGCTGCGGGTCCACCTCTCGACGGCGACCCGAGGAGGCAGAAGTGGACGAGCGGTTCAGGGCGACCCTGGAGAAGAGCCCGGCACCCGGCGGCTGGACGTACGTGGTGTGGCCGGACTCCGTGCGCGTGTTCGGCACCCGCGGGCTGGTGAAGGTGGCCGGCACCATCGACGGCGAGCCGTTCCGCAGCTCCTTCATGGCGCTGGGCGACGGCAGGCACAAGCTGCCGGTGGCCGCGGGGATCCGCCGCTCCATCGGCGAGCTGGCCGGCGACGAGGTCGAGGTGCACCTGCTGGAGCGGTCTGGCGCCGGGACGCCGTCGTGAGTGCCGTGTCCCCGCCGCGGGTGGCTGCCGCGGCCGGCGCGGCGTTCACGGCCAGCTCGGCCTGGTACGCGGCGTTCGGGAGCCGGCTGGCCCGTCTCGACGACGCCTACGCCGGGCCGTCCCCGTCGCCGGCCGTGGTCGCCCCGGTGGAACTGGTGCGCAGCGGCGTGGTCGCCACCGCGGTGTCCGTCCTCGCCGACCGGCTCCCGGCCCGGGGTCCGCGCGGGGCGCTGGCGCTCGGCGCCGGGCTCTGGGCGGCCTTCCCCGCCGTGCTCCTGACCGGGTCCGTGGTGCACGAGAAGGTCCCGTGGCAGCAGGCGGCGATCCACGCCGGCGACTGGCTGGTGAAGTTGCTGCTGGTGAGCGCCGTCGTCACGGGGCGCCGCGCGGCCTGAGCGTGTGCGCTGACGCCGCGTTGCCGGAGCCCGGGTGCGACGTCAGCGCACACGCTCGGCGCCGGCCGCGGAGCGGACCTGCTCCCGCCACCCGGTCGGGCTGGTCCCGTACTCGGCCCGGAACCGGCGGGCGAAGTAGGAGGCGTCGGGGAAGCCCCAGTGCCGCGCCACCGCGGCGACCGGCCGGCCGCCGTCCCGCGCGAGCTCGGCGCGGGCCCCCGCCAGCCGCCGGGTGATGACCTCCTGCTCGAGGCTGCCCCCGGCCGCGGCGAACAGCCGGTACAGCTGGCGGACCGAGACCGCGTGGGCCCGGGCGATCCGCTCCGCGTCGAGGTCCGGCTCGGTCAGGTGCTGGGCGACGTAGGCCCGCACGCGCGTCAGCAGCGTCTCGCCGAGCACGCCGACGGCCGTCCGCCCGGGGCCGACGGCGGAGGCCAGCAGCGCCCGGGCCAGGTCGACGGTGGCGGCAGCGACCGCGTGCGCCTGTGGTTCGCCCACCAGCCGCTCGGCGTCCCGGGTCAGGGCGGCGACGTGCGCGCGGACCAGGTCGTGCAGCGGGCTGGCGTGCAGTCCGGGCGCCGCGCGGCGCACCGTGTCGGCCGGCAGGCCGAGGCGGGCGGCGGGGATGCGCAGCGTCCCGCACACCCCGCGGCCGGACCACCGGTACTCGTAGGGCGCCGAGACGTCGGTGGTGGTCAGTTGGCCACCGGTGACGAGCCGCCGGGCGTCGAACTGCTCCTGCCGGGCGGTGCCCACCTCCTGCACGGTGAGGGACACGACCGGTTCGGTGTCCGCGCGGGCGTGCCGGGCGGTCCGCAGCAGTGCGACGTCACCGGTGAGGTCCAGCCGCATCACCGAGATCCCGCCGACGTCCCAACCGTCCAGCCGCACCCGCGCCGGGGCGGTGGGGTCCCGGAAGCGGATCCGCGAGGACATCGTCGCCTCGAGCAGGTCGGCCACCCGCCCGGGTCGCCGGTCGGCGGCGTCCAGCGCGGCGGTGTCGACGACGGTGACCACGGCGCCTCCAGGTCGGGTGGGCCGGCGTCGGTGCCTGGCGGGGAGGGCGGCATCCCCCGGGCGATCCTGGCGGCCACGGCCCGCGCCGGGAACCCCTGCGTCGGCGGATCCGCACACGGGACGGCGGGGTCGGCAGCGAGGGTCCGGTGCCGGGCACGCAGGGCACGGTCGGGACCGGTGTGCGCCCCTAGCGTTCCCGGCGTCCGCGGCCCGCCCCGGAGCCGCGCCGCCCCGACCGGAGGCCCGCCGTGACCACCCCCGCCCCCGTCCCCGTCGTCTTCGTGCACGGCCTGTGGCTGCACGCCTCGAGCTGGAGGCCCTGGACCGAGCTCTTCGCCGTCCGCGGCTACGCGCCGGTCGCACCGGGCTGGCCCGGCGAGCCGCCCACCGTGGCCGAGGCCCGGGAGCACCCGGAGGCAGTCGCCGGGGTCGGCATCCGCGACGTCACGGACTCCTACGCGGAGGTCATCGCCGGCCTGCCCGCGGCGCCGGTCGTCGTCGGCCACTCTTTCGGCGGGCTGGTCGCGCAGCAGCTGCACGGGATGGGCCTGACCCGCGCCTGTGTGGCGCTGTCACCGGCGCAGTTCCGCGGCAACCTCGTGCTCCGCCGGGGCAACTGCGCACGGCCTGGCCGGTGCTGTCCCGGCCCGGCCTGCGGAACGGCACGTGGGCGCACACGCCGGACAGCTTCGCCCGCGGCTTCGCCAGCGCCGTCCCGCGCGAGGAGTCCGACCGGCTGTACGACGCGTACGCCATCCCCTCCCCCGCCCGGCCGCTGTTCCAGGCCGGGCTGGCCGCGGTCACGCCGCGCAGCGAGGCCGCCGTCGCCACCCGCCGGGAGCGGGGGCCGGTGCTGCTCGTGGCCGCCGGCCGCGACCGGACCGTGCCCGCCGCGTCGGTCCGTGCCGCCGCCCGCATCCAGCGACGGCACGGCACCGGCGTCACCGAGCTGGTCACCTTCCCCGACCGCGGCCACTCCCTCGGGGCCGACGCGGGGTGGGAGGAGGTGGCCGCGACGGCCCTCGACTTCCTCGCCCGCCACGGCGCCGGCGTCCCGGCCCCGAGCACCGCAGCCGCAGCCGCAGCCGCAGCCGCAGCCGCAGCCGAGGGTGTGCGCTGACGCCGCGTCCCGGCCGCCCGCAAGCGGCGTCAGCGCACACGCTCGTCCTCGACCTGGGATTTCCTCGGGTTCGCCGGGGACGCCCTGGGTAGGGGCGCGGAGACGGCAGCGGCCGGGCCAACCGGGTCCGGCCCCGGAGGTGTGGGGAGACGACCATGGCACTGCCCGATCGGGACTCGGTGCGGGACTGGGTGGGCAAGACGGTGGTCGACCGGCACGGTGCGGACATCGGCACGATCACGCACCTGCTCGCGGACGAGGACACCGGCGCGCCTGAGTGGCTCTACGCCGACATGGCCGGCACGACCGTGGTGGTCCCGCTGTTCGACGCCACCGAGGCGGGCGACCGGGTGCAGGTGGTCGTCGACCGCGGCCTGGTCGACGGCGCCCCGCGCTACGGCGAGAGCCGCGAGCTGACCACCGACCAGGAGGCGGCGCTCTACCGGCACTACGGCATCGAGACCTCCACCGAGGCCTCCGACAGCCTGCTGCCGGCGCCCGACGCCGAGGTGCCCGCGACGACGACCGTGGCCACGCCCGGCGGCGTGTCCGCGCCCCCGCCGGTCGCCACGCCCGCGCCGGTCACCGAGGAGGTCGAGGAGCTCCCGCCCCCGCCGCCGGTGGCGCAGCCCGGTGACCGCGACTTCGGCCGCGCCGAGCAGACCGGCAGCGGGCGGCCGACCGCCGGGATCGCCGGTGCGGTGGCCGCGGTGCTGGCGCTGGGTGGCGTGGTCTTCTCCGTGCTGCGCCGGCGGCAACAGCCGAAGGTGCGGGTGTCCCGCGGGGCACGCCGCACGGGACGCAAGGCCACGAAGGCGACCCGCGCGGCACGACGCACGGGACGCGCCAAGGCCGTGAAGGCGTCCCGCGTCGCGCGCCTCACCGGACGCCGCGCCGCCCGGCAGGCGCAGGCCGTCCCGACGACCGGGCGCGCGCGGGTGGAGCACCTGGTGGCCGCGGCCGCCCCGGTGGTGGCCAACGCCGCGCAATCGGTGCGCGAGGCGGCCCTCACCAGCGCCTCGGCAGCCGCACCGGCGGTGTCGAAGACCGCGCAGTCGGTCCGCGAGGCGGCGCTCAGCGGCGCGTCGGCAGCTGGTCCCGCGGTGGCCGACGTGGCCCACCGGCTCGGCGAGGCCACCCGCTCGGGTGCCTCCGCGGCCGGGCCGCTCCTCGCGAGCACCGGGCACGCGCTGCAGACCGGCGCCAACGTCGGTGCCGACCTCACCCGGCAGGTCGTCGACGTCGGCAGCGAGCTGGCCGCCGCCGCGCTGTCCCGGGTGGCCGAGGCGGGCGCCGAGCTCGGCTCGACCGGCCTGCGCGCGGCGATGAAGGTCGGCGGCGCCATCGAGTCGGTGCCCGAGGAGGTCGCCGAGGCCGGTCACCGGATCAAGAAGACCGGCAAGCGGGCCGCCCGGCTCACCTCGCTCGGTCTCGGCGCGGGCGCCGGCTACGTCGTCGGCGCCCGCTACGGCGACTACGGGCAGATCCAGCAGGCCGCCACGCGCCTCACCGGCAAGGGCTGACCGCAGGCGTCCGACGGGAGCCGGCCGGGCACGCCCTGCGTGCCCGGCCGGTGACCGTCGGTCCCGCCCCGCTCGGCCGCCCGACCACGACGCCGACGCGCACCGGGACCCGGCGGCTGCAAGGCCTTCGGCCGGAACGTCAGCGGTCTCGCCCAAGACCTCGGAGCCGGGTTCGGCGACGCGGCGTCCGGTGCGGCCCGCGCCTTCCCCGGGGCTTTCCCGGCGCCCGTCGTGCACGCGGAGCAGCGAGGACTCCGCGACCGACCTCCTCGTTGTGCTGCCGATCACACGGCCCTAGCCTCCGGGACGGTCCCGCTCGTCCCCCGAGGTCAGGTGCACACGATGAAGAAGCTCATCAACGACCCCGCCGACGTCGTCTCCGACGCCCTGCGCGGGATGGCCCTGGCGCATCCGGAGCTCCGGGTCGACCACGAGAACCGGGTGGTGTTCCGCGGCGACGCGCCTGTCCGCGGCAAGGTCGGCATCGTCTCCGGCGGCGGCTCGGGGCACGAGCCCATGCACGGCGGCTTCGTCGGCCGCGGCATGCTCGACGCCGCCTGCGCCGGCGAGGTGTTCACCTCCCCGGTGCCCGACCAGATGCAGGCGGCGACCGCGGGCGTCGACGGCGGCGCCGGCGTTCTGCACATCGTCAAGAACTACACCGGCGACGTCATGAACTTCGAGATGGCCGCCGAGCTGGTCGCCGCCGAGAGCGGCACCGAGGTGGCCACCGTGGTCGTCGACGACGACGTCGCGGTCACCGACAGCCTCTACACCGCCGGCCGCCGCGGCGTAGGCACCACGGTGCTGCTGGAGAAGATCGTCGGCGCGGCCGCCGAGGAGGGCCGCCCGCTCGCCGAGGTCGCCGACCTGGCCAAGCGGGTCGACGACGCCGGCCGCAGCATGGGCATGGCGCTCACCTCGTGCACGGTGCCCGCCGCCGGGACGCCGACCTTCGAGCTCGCCGACGACGAGATGGAGATCGGCATCGGCATCCACGGCGAGCCGGGCCGGCGGCGGGTGAAGGTGGCACCGGCCCGCGAGGTGGCCGAGATGCTGCTCGAGCCGATCCTCTCCGACCGCGACTTCACCGACGGCGTCATCTGCTTCGTCAACGGCATGGGCGGCACCCCGCTGATCGAGCTCTACGTCGTCCACGCCGAGGTGGCGGCGATCCTGGAGCGGTCGGGCATCGGCATCGCCCGGTCCCTCGTCGGGCCGTACATGACCAGCCTGGAGATGGCCGGCTGCTCGGTCACCCTCCTGCAGGCCGACGACGAGCTGCTGCGGCTGTGGGACGCGCCCGTCGTCACCCCCGGCCTGCGGTGGGGGGCGTGAGCGTGGCGGTCGGTGTGGACGACCTGACCGCCTGGCTGCGCCGGTTCGCCGAGGTGGTGCACGAGCGCCGCGACGAGCTCACCGCGCTCGACGCCGCCATCGGCGACGCCGACCACGGCTCGAACATGGACCGCGGGATGGCCGCCGTCGTCGCCGTGCTGGACGACGCGCCGCCCACCGACGCCGCGGGGTTGCTGAAGAAGACCGGCGCCACCCTGGTGAGCAAGGTCGGCGGCGCCAGCGGCCCGCTCTACGGCACCCTCTTCCTGCGGATGGCCGGCGCCGCGGGGGACGGCGACCTCGACGACGCCGCGGTGGCCCGGGCGCTGCGGGCCGGGCTCGAGGGCGTGCTCGCGCGCGGCAAGGCCGAGGCCGGCGACAAGACGATGGTCGACGCGCTCGGCCCGGCCTGCGACGCCCTCGACGCCGGCGTGGGTGCCGGGAAGCCGCTGGCCGACGCGCTGGCCGCGGCTGCGGAGGCTGCGGCGCAGGGCCGCGACGCGACCGTGCCGCTGGTCGCCCGCAAGGGCCGGGCCAGCTACCTCGGCGAGCGCAGCGCCGGGCACATGGACCCGGGCGCGACGTCGGTGACGATGCTGGTCGAGGCGGCCGCGGCCACAATGGGGCGGTCGTGACCGTCGGCATCGTCGTCGTCTCGCACAGCCGCGCGCTGGCCGACGCCGCGGTGGAGCTGGCCCGGCAGATGCTGCCCGGCCGGGAGCTCGCCGTCGCCGTCGCCGCGGGCACCGAGGACGGCGGGCTGGGCACCGACGCCGCCGCGGTGGCCGACGCGATCGGGCAGGCCGACTCCGGCGAGGGCGTCGTGGTGCTCATGGACCTCGGTAGCGCGGTGCTGTCCGCCGAGACGGCCCTGGAGTTCCTCGACGACGACGTCCGGTCGCGGGTGACGCTGTCGGCGGCGCCGCTGGTGGAGGGGCTGGTCGGCGCGGTCGTGGTGGCCGCGTCGGGGGCGTCGCGGCAGTCCGTGGCCGCCGAGGCTGACCGCGGGCTGGCGCCGAAGCAGGCGCACCTGTCGTCCTGAGCGCGGACATCGACCGTAGGAACCTCTCAACGCTGGTGCTCGTCGCCAGTCGGTGCTCCTCTCCTGAACCGTTATGCACCCGGTGGCGTCCTGAGGTTAAAGCCTCAGCAACAAATGCTGACCGCTGTCCTGTTGACCACGACAGGCTCCGTGCACGGCAGATCGGCGCGGCCCCGTCCGCCCAGCTGGCGAGGAGGGGCGGCGCCGACGCTGGGTAGGCTGAGGGACCGGCGGGGGCAACGGAAGAGCCGCGTCGATCCAAGGCCTATTGAGCAATCCGCTCCTCGAGCCAAGTCAACTCTCTACGCTGCAACGCAACATCCGCGAGATCAATGTCCTTCGCATGAGCATCTGGCCGCTCATTGAGCAGAGAAAACGCTCCTAGAAGCCGCTTTTTGTCTTGAAAGAAGCGCTCGAAATGCAGCCATTCCCGACCGATGATCGCACTCAGTTCAAGCCAGTACAGCTTCGACATGAGAGCATCAGGGGCAAGTCCGGCGCACTCCTCTCGCCGCCGCTCGACCAAGGCGGAGGTAACTGCAGTCACCCAGTCCCGACCAGTCGGTAGGGACATCTTCAAGACAAGGCGGACAAACTCCCTGGCCTTACGCTCGAGGATATTACGTCGCCGACTTATCGACGCGAGCTCCTCCGCCCATTCACTTTCGTCCAATTCGAGCGTTCGACGGCTCGCGGTGACCTCTCCAGCCTCGTCTACGCCCGGATGCTCCGCTTGACTTTGCAGCAGTTCGAGACCCCGCCGGACCATCACGCTGTCCACCAAGATGTTTCCCGCCCGCTGCCGGACCAAGCCGTAGTTGACCAGCGGCCGGGCCTGGCGCGCATTCACGAGCTCGCCGCCGGCGACACGCAGTAGTAGATCGAACATGGGTTGATCGACCCGTTTGAGGTTCTGAAGCGCTACGCGACTGATCTCTGCACCTTCGGTCTCGGCGAATTCGTTGCAAAGTTGCGACACAAGCCGTGCATCGACTTCGGCCGGCCTGCCCTCAACCTCGATGTGACGATGCACGTATGATCCCGCCATACGGATCCAATACGGCAGATACGCCGACGCCTGAGCCAGCGCTTCTCGGGCGTCTCGGGTAAAGGCGAGGCCGCAACGCTTGCCTAGAGCGTTGATCATTGCGTCCGCCGCCTGCTCGGCGAAGGGACTTAGGTAGTCCTCGGGCACAAAGTGCAACACCGAGTTCTCCACACCGTCGATCTCCGCGATTCTGAAACTTTGGCTACTTACCCCACTTACGAGCACGCTCAGCGTTAGGTCGTGGCGCTTGGACTCCTGGACTAGGGCGCGAAACTCCCTCCAGAACTCATTGAATTCCTCCCGCCAGTGCGTACTGATGGGAGAGTCGGGCGTTATGTAATCCACTTCATCGAAGACGATGAGGAGAGGCGCCTTTGCAGTTGGCGAACTCCACAACGCATCAAACGTGGTCATAATATCGTTGTCGCTGCGACCTAGCGTCTGACTGATGTGCGCATACCCTTGTTGACTCGCCAGGCGCGCCAGCCTGGCAACCGCCTTCAGTGCGGTGGATGCGTTCATCTCATTAAAGCCTCGCAAAGAGCAGTCAATCATGGCCACCTTTGGCGCCCCAGCGACACTGGCAAGGTCGATCACCCTATTAAGCATCGAGGTCTTGCCGACCTTGCGCAGGCCAAAAGAGCCGCAATCCTACCGGCCTGCAACTGTCTTAATAGCTCGTTAGCTTGTTCCCGACGACCAAAGAAGTCCGAGTCATCACTTACTGGCCCCGTCACTTGAAAGCTGTCCGTAGCGAAAAGCTCACGGGCAAGGCGTTGACGGACAACCGCCGCTGGCGGCATCGCGCCAGCTCCCGGCCGGTAGATCGGCAAGACCGTCAGGCCCGCTTCCCTGCCCCACGATCGAAGGTTTGCATCCCCTTCCGGATCTGCATGAACGATGATAGTTAAGGCAGGTTGAAGGCGGGGCTGTTCGGCATGGATAGCATCCTGGCAGACAGTGATAGTGCGCGCGTGCAACGCGGAGTAATTAGCGATAAGCACAAAAACCTCGCGCTCGACGACGAGCGAACCTCGAATTGTCTTCGTCGGCTTAGCGTACATTCCCACATAGCTGCCGTTGTACGCCTTGAAGCGGCGGTAGCTTGTAATCTCGAATAGGCCGTCAAGGGCGATAGAGACCTCGGCAGCTAGGGTGTCCTGGCTGACGAGACTGCGAATGTCGTCCTTGACGTTGGCTAGCTTCTTCGGAGTTGGTGCGCCAGAGGTCACAGCCAGGACTGTAGGACTGGGGACCGGGTACGAGCGATAGGGACCACACTCGGCGGTAGCGAGTCTCGCCCTCTGGCAATCGGTCCGATGCGGTCATCGCCCGGACCTCCGGGGCAAGCGTCGCCTTCGATGTTCCAACTCTCCGAGCCACACAACCTTTACGCGAGTGACGGGTGGGAAGGCTGTTGCTTGGGTGTTCGACGACGTTTCAAGTCCGCCGATGAGTCGGGCATGCGCGCCAGCCACGTCGTCACTGCCCTCGCCGCCTTCACCGCCGGCCTGACCGCCGCGTCCGCGCTGCACCGCCGCGCCGGCCGTGCGGTCCCCGCTGCCGCCGTCGAGACCGCTCCCCAGCAGGTCCCGACGGCCGTCGAGCACGACGCCGTCGTCCTCGCCTTCCCGCGCCCGGCACTGGCTGCCGAGACGGTCGAGCAGCCCGCCGCCAAGCCGGCCCGCTGCGGCGACAACGGCGGCGTGACGAAGGCCGGAACGCCCTGCGGCGCCCGGGCCACCAGCGGCGGCCGCTGCCACCACCACCCGCTGGCGGCCTGAGCCCGCGGCGGCTCAGCGCCGCTGCACCGCGTTGTCGATGACGTTGACGTAGAACTCCTTGCCGATGTCCCGGTAGCAGAGGTAGGCATCGCCGTTCTTGTTGAACGCGGCGAAGGCGCCTGACGCGTTCGCCGCCGCCTCGTCCTCCGTCAGGTCGGGGTCCGCGTCCTGGAGGACCTCGGCGAGCTCTCCGACGGTGACGTCGTCGAATGCTGGTGAGCAGACGCCGGGCCTCGGCGCGGCCGCGGCGGGGCCGGCGAGACCGACGGCGACGAACACGCCGGCGGTGACGGCGGCACAACGGATGGACGTGCGCATGAGGACCTCCGTGGTGTCCGACCGGACCGACACCGACTGGTGTGATCCAGGTCACTCTTCCTGCGGCGCCGGACGGTACGGCACAGGTGACGTGGTCGGAGCGGACGCTGTCGTCCCCCTGCGGTACACAAGCGTCCGTGGGCAGGGGTGCCGGAGCCGTCGTCCTGGACCGGCGCGCTCGACCGCGCCACGCTCGCCCGGCAGCTGCTGCTGCGGCGCGACCCGCGCGACCCCCTCGCCGCGGTCGGGTACCTGGCCGGACTGCAGGCGCAGGAGCCCCAGGAGCCGCACGTCGGGCTGTGGTCACGGCTGGCCGCGTTCCGCCCCGGCGAGCTCGACGGCCTGCTGGAGTCCCGCCGCGTCGTCCGCACGCAGCTCATGCGCCGGACGATGCACCTGGTCACCGCCGAGGACTGCCTGCGGCTGCGGCCGGTGCACCAGGCGATGCTGGTCGCCCGCGCCACCGGAACGCTCGGGCGGCGGCTGCCCGGGGTGGACCTCGCCGAGCTCGCCGCCGCGGCCGAGCCGCTGTTCGCCGCGGAGCCGCGGACGCTGCCCGACGTCGGGCGAACGCTCGGCGACCGCTGGCCGGAGGCCGCCGCCCGCGACCTCGGCGACGCCCTGTCCAGCCTCCTGCCGCTGGTGCAGACGACGCCGCGCGGGTTGTGGCGGCAGCAAGCGCCGGCCCGCAACACCACGGTGCGCGCCTGGCTGGGCCGCGACCTCGCCGACGGGCCGCACGAGGAGGTCCTCGACGACCTGGTGCTGCGCTACCTGCGCGCGTACGGGCCCGCCGCGAGCGCCGATCTGCGCGCCTGGTGCGGTCTCAGCGGCCTGCCCGCGGTGGTCGCCCGGCTGCGGCCGCAGCTGCGGTCCTTCCGCGACGAGCGCGGTCGCGAGCTGCTCGACGTCCCCGACGCCCCGCTCCCCGACCGCGACGAGCCCGCGCCGGTGCGCTTCCTCCCCGCCTTCGACAACGCCGTCCTCGGCTACGACGACCGGTCGCGGATCGTCGACGACGGGCACCGGGGGCTCAGCGTCACCGGTGCCCGGCTGGTGCTGGTCGACGGCTCCGTGGCCGCCACCTGGACGGGCCGCGACCGCGACGGCGGTGGGGTCGCGGTGACCGTGCAGCCGCTGCGGCAGCTCACCCCGGCCGAGCGCGGCGAGATCGGGACCGAGGCCGCCGACCTCGCCGCGTTCCTCGGGGACGGCGTCCCCGGGTCGGTCGGAGGGGTCTGACCGCCGGACTAGCGCTGGCTGCCGCCGCCGATCATCGGGTCGTCGCCGTCCCGGCGGGTGCCCCGCTCGACGCCCTCGGTCGAGGAGTCCGCGGTGTAGCCCTCGGGGTCGGACGCCTCGACCAGCACGTCGTCGCGCACGATCGTGTCCGCCGGGGGCTGGTCGACGACGGTGACCTCCTGCGGCTGGACGACCCCCTCCGCCGTCTCCGTGCCGGGCTGCGGGCGAACCGGCGTCTCCGTCCCGGTCTCCTGCCGCGTGCCGCCCGACGAGCCCGACGTCGCCGCGGCGACGCCGGCGACGGCCGCTCCGGCCACCGCCGCCACCCCGGCCGCGACGGCCTTGCCGGACAGGCCGGCCTTGCCGCTGTCCCCCTCCGAGCGGTAGGCGGTCTGCGCCGTGGGGGTCCCGACGTCGACCCCCTCGTTGATCGAGCCGCGCCAGGAGCCGCTGGCGTACCCCTGGCTCTCGACCAGCGCCTTGAACCGCTCGAGGTCGGACCGGACCTGCCGGTCGACGATCCCGAGCTTGTCGCCCACCTTCTCCACGACGCCCTCGGGCTCGTACTCCAGCTCGAGGTACACGATCGTCGAGTCGGCTCCGGCCGGCTGGAAGCGGACCGCTCCGGCGTTGGTCGCACCGCTCGTCGCGGCCCAGGCGACCTTCCGGTCGGGCTCCTGCTCGAGGACGGCGGCCTCCCACTCCCGACGGACGCCCGCTATCTCGGCCACCCAGTGCAGGCGCCGGTCGTCGAGTTGCCGGACCTCCTTCACACCGCCCATGAAGTGCGGGAAGTCCTCGAACTGGGTCCACTGGTCGTACGCCGTGCGGACCGGTACGTCGACCTGGATCGACTTCTCCACCTTGGTGGTCATCGCCATCCTCCTCCGTCGCGGGACGCTTCCGAGGGAGGGTGTGACCGGTGCCACTCCGCGGCAAACGCGGAGGTCAGTTGCGTGAGCTCTGCACCAGCGGGCAGGTGAAGGGGTCCCGCTCCCCCAACCCGACGCGGTTGAGGTACCGGACCACGATGCGGTACGAGCCGACCAGGCTGGTCTGGGTGTAGTTCACACCGACCTCCCGGCAGAAGGCCCGCACGATCGGCTGGGCGCGCCGCAGGTTGGGCCGCGGCATGCTCGGGAAGAGGTGGTGCTCGATCTGGTAGTTCAGGCCGCCCATCGCCAGGTCGGTCAGCGGGCCGCCGTCGATGTTGCGGGAGACGAGCACCTGCCGGCGGAGGAAGTCCACGCGGGCGCCCTCCGGCACGATCGGCATCCCCTTGTGGTTCGGCGCGAACGAGCCACCGAGCAGCACCCCGAAGAGGCCGAGCTGGACGGCGAGGAACGCGGCCGCCTTGCCGGGCGGGAGCACCAGCAGCAGGACGGCGACGTAGCCGGCGAGCCGGCCGACGACCAGCACGAGCTCGACCCGCCGGAACTTGAGGTCCCGCCGCGCCGCCAGCACCTGCAGGCTGGCGACGTGGAGGCTCAGGCCCTCCAGCAGCAGCAGGGGGAAGAACGCCCAGCCCTGGCGGGCGGCGAACCAGGCACCGAAGCCGGTCCGGGCCTGCGCGACGGCCGGGGTGAAGGCGACCACGCCGGGTGCGATGTCGGGGTCGCGGCCCTCCTGGTTGGGGGCGCTGTGGTGCCGGTTGTGCTTGTGTCCCCACCAGCCGGCGCTGAGCCCGGCGAAGGCCCCGGCCATGATGCGCGCCGCCCAGTCGTTCCAGCGTGCCGAGGCGAAGACCTGCCGGTGCGCCGCGTCGTGGCCGAGGAAACCGAACTGCGCCATGACGACGGCGAGGGCGGCCGCGACCAGCAGTTGCAGCCAGGAGTCGCCGAGCAGGCCGAAGGCGACCCACACGCCGGCGAAGGCGCCGGTCATGAGCAGCATCTGCGTCCAGTACCAGGCGTACCGGCGGCGGAGGAGGCCGGCGTCCTGCACGCGGCGGGACAGCTCGGAGTACGTGGTCGTCTGGCGCGCCGTCCGGGGACGGCGGACCGCTTCCCTGCCGGCGGCGGGGAGCGACGGGTCGATCGAGGTGGAGGTCACACGGCGCCTTCGTCGGACGGGACGGGATCACCGCCGGGTCCGGGGCAGTACCGCAACGGTAACCCCGTACGGCTCAGCCCGCCGGGCGTCAGCGACCGAGGCGCAACCGCCCGTGCACGACGGCGGAGGCGACCTCGGCCAGGGGGGTGCCGCTGCGCCGGGCGTGGTCGCGCAGCGCCCTGAAGGCCTGCCCGACCTCCAGCCCGCCGCGTTCGGCGAGGACCCCCTTGGCCTGCTCGATCAGCACCCGGCTGTTGAGTGCCCCCTGCAGCTGCTCGGCGAGCCGGTCGCGGGCGCGCATGCTGCGCTCCTGCAGCAGGCTGATGGTGGCGATGTCGGCGAGCGCCCGCGCGAGCTTCATGTCCGAGTCGCTCAGCGCGCCCGGGGTCACCCGGAAGACGTTGAGCGCGCCGACCACCTCGTCGCGCAGGCGCATGGGCACGGCCTGCGCCGAGGCGAAGCCGGCCTCCTCGAGCCGCTCGGTGAACGCCGGCCACGAGACCCGCATCGCCGCGGGGTCGGGCCGGGTCACCGCCAGGCCCGAGCGGAACGCCTCGAGGCAGGGGCCCTCCTCGTTCTGCAGCTCGAACAGCTCGACCAGGTGGACCTCGTGGCTGGAGGCGGCCATGACCTCCAGCCCGCCGCGCTGGTCGGCCAGCATGATCCCGCCGGCGTCGGCGTCGAGGAGCTCGACGGCGCGCTCGACGAGGACGTGCAGGAAGTCCAGGACGTCGAACTCCGCGACGAGCGTGTCTGCCAGTTGCACGAACGCGTCGGCGATGAGCTCTTCTCGGGCGGTCACGCGGGCTCCCCTCCAGGTCCGGGACCCGGGTGACGGACCCCCGCACCCCCGGCCGTGCCGTTCCCACTGTCGTGGAATCGCAGTCGTCGTGCCACCACGTCGCCGGCGACGTCGCCGATCGCCCGGTCGTGCGCCCACGCGTGGGCGCGCAGCGCACGCAGTGCGTCGGCGACGTCGACGTCGAGCTGCACGGCGACCATCCCGGCCGCCTGGTGCACCACCGCCCGCCGGTCGGCCAGGTCGGCCAGGCCGGTCGCGCCCGCCTCGTCGTCGCGCCCCTGCAGGTGCAGCAGCACCGCGACCGCCGCGTCGGCGTGGGCCACCGCCTCGGTCAGGTACGGCCCGCGCAGCGGTCCGGTCTCGGTCCGGTAGAGGTCGAGGACGCCGAGGGCGATCGCGCCCACCTGCAGCGGGAAGGTGAACGCGGCGGACACGCCGGCCCGCCCGGCCCCCCGGGCGAACGCCGGCCACCGGGTCCCGCCGTCGTCGGCGAGGTCGGGACACATCACCGGGCGACCCGAGCGGGACGCCTCCGTGCAGGGGCCCTCCCCGAGGGAGAACTGCAGGTCCTCGAGCTCCCGGCCGACGCCGGGAGTCGCCGCGACGACGCCGCTCACGCCGGTGTGGTCCACCAGCGCCAGGCCCACGCCGGTCACCCCGGTCGCGCGCCGGCAGGCCTCCACCAGGTGGTCCGGCCAGGACGCGGACGGGCCGGCGGCCACGAGCGCGGCCAGGATGCCGGCCACCCGCACTCCGGCCACGTCGCACGTCCGTCCACTCGGTGCCCACGGCGAGCCGGCCGGCCCGGCGGACCGCCGGGCACCCGCCGCTCGTGTCCGGGCCGGGCTGCGCGCCGGCCCCTGACGCGGACCACTCTCCCAGGCCCCGGCGCCGGCCGGGCGGATCGGCCGTCCGCCTGGTCGGCTCCCCGCCGGGGTGGTAAGCACTCCCCGTCGCCCCGGACCCGGTGACGCTCCCTCTCGTCCGCGCCGCCGGTGCGCGGTGGAGCTCCCGGGGTCCCTCGTGGCGCCACACCCCCGGGGACGAACAGCCGCGACGCCGTCCCTGCCCCCGACGGCGCCGCGGTGTCCTCTCACGCGTCGCGGTGTCGTCTCACGCGTCGCGGCGGCGCAGCGCCCACCACGCCAGGAGCGCGGCGGCGGCCGCCCACAGCGCCAGGATCCCGAGCCCGGCCACCGGCCCGAAGACGTCGATCGGCCGGCTGTGCAGCCGCACCGCGACCGCTCCGGCGCGGTCGGGCAGGAAGACCGCGGCCCGCTGCAGCACCGGCACGAGTTCCAGGAGGGGCGAGAGCAGGAAGAAGAACGGGACGAGCAGGGCGAGAGCCCCCGCCTGGTCGCGCACCAGCATGCCGACGGCCATGCAGACGACGGCGAGCAGCGTCGGGTACAGCGCGGCCGCGACCGTGGCGCGCAGCATGCCCGGCGTGGCCAGGGAGACCCCCGGCGCGCCGAGCACCGCCTGGGTGAGCAGCAGGGTGGCCAGGGCGGTGGCGGCCGCCGTGACCAGCACGAGGACCGCACCGACGGTGAGCTTGGCGGCCAGGAAGGCGCCCCGCCGCGGCACGGCGACCAGGGACGTGTGCACGGTCTTCCGCGCGTACTCCCCCGCGGTCAGGAGCACGGCCAGCACGATGACGGCGACGTGGCCGAAGTTGAGGCCGTAGAAGGCGATCGTCCCGGGGTCGTAGTCCGGCTGCGCGGCCTCGACGTCCCCCACCGAGGCGACGACGCCCACGCCGATGCCGGCCACCGCGACGACGTAGCCGAGCAGGGTGAGCCAGGTCGACCGCAGCGTCGTCGCCTTGATCCACTCGGCCCGCAGCACGGCGGTCACGCGGCCGCCTCCCGGGTCGCCGCGGTGAGCTCGAGGAAGGCGTCCTCCAGCGACCGGCCGTCGGACCCGAGCTCCAGCAGCGGGACACCGTGCCGCGCCGCGACCGCGCCGACGTGCGCCGCGTCGACCCCGAAGACCCGCAGCGCGCCGTCGTCGCGGGTGACGGTGGCGCCGGCCGCGAGCAGCAGGCCGCGCAGGCGGTCGGGCTGCGCCGTGCGGACCCTCACCCGGCGCGCGGTGTGCTCGGCCAGGAAGGCCGGCAGGGGCGTGTCGGCCAGCAGCCGGCCGGAGCCGACGACCAGCAGGTGGTCGGCGGTCTGCGCCACCTCGCCCATCAGGTGGCTGGAGACCAGGACCGTGCGCCCGTCGGCGGCCAGACCGCGCAGGAACGCCCGCGACCAGCGGATGCCTTCGGCGTCGAGTCCGTTGACCGGCTCGTCGAGCAGCAGCACCGGCGGGTCGCCGAGCAGGGCGGCCGCGATGCCCAGCCGCTGCCGCATGCCCAGGGAGAACCCGCGGACCCGGCGGCCGGCTGCGGACCGCAGGCCGACCAGGTCGAGCACCTCGCGGACCCGGTGCGCGGGCAGGGCGTTGCTGGCGGCCAGCCAGCGCAGGTGGTCGCGCGCGGTGCGCGCCGGGTGCGCCGCGCTGCTGTCGAGCAGGGCGCCGACCGAGCGCAGCGGCCGTTCGAGGTCGGCGTAGGCGCGCCCCCCGATCCGGGCGGTGCCCGCCGTCGGCCGGTCCAACCCGAGCAGCATCCGCAGCGTCGTGGACTTGCCCGCCCCGTTGCGCCCGAGGAAAGCGGTGACGGTGCCCTCGGGGACGTCGAAGGTCAGGTCGTCCACCGCGACGACCTCTCCGTAGCGCTTGGTCAGCCCGCGTACCTCGATCACGACGGAACGGTCGCGCGCGGGGCCGGCTCCCCGCCTCCCCCGCGCGGTCCGTCCTCCTCCCTCCCCGGCGGGAGGTCGCGACCGGCCGCGCCGCGACATGATCGGGGCATGCGCGGCGTCCTCCGTCTGCTGACCGGCAGGTCGACCTGGACGCGCGCCGTGCACCTGGCGCTCGGCGCCTGGGTCGCCGTCGCCTGCGCGCTGGTGTGGCCCGGGCTGGAGGACGCCGCGCCGCGCACCCTCGCCGGGCTGCACCTCGCCCCGCTGCCGTTGCTGGCGCTGCTGGCGTGCGTCCCTGCGGTCCGGCGCAGCGAGGGCGTGCAGGCGCGCGCGCTCCTGCTCCCGGGCGACGACGAGGTCACGGTCGAGCCGGCGCGCACCTGGGGAGAGCGCGGCCGGCTGCTGCTGTGGCTGCTCGTCCGCGTGGAGCTCGGCGTGCTCGCAGCCGAGCTGACCGCGCTCGCGGTGTGGACGCTGGCCGGCCTGCTCCCCGGCCGCTGGGTGCCCGCGGCCGCCGGCGTCCCCCCGGCCGTCGTCGTCCTGCTGCTCTGGGTGCTCGTCCTGGCCGGTCTCGGCGCGCTGACCGCCGCGGTCGCGCGGCGCCTGCTGCACCCGTCGCCGGCCGAGCGGCTGGCCGCGCAGCAGGCCCGCACCGAGCGGCTGCTCGAGCGCACCCGGCTTGCCGCCGAGCTGCACGACTCGATCGGCCACGCGCTCACCGTCACGCTGCTGCAGGCCGGCGCCGCCCGCGACGTCGCCGGCCGCGACCCCGCCTTCGTCGACCGCGCGCTGGCCGCCATCGAGGACAGCGCCCGCTCCGCCGCCGCCGACCTCGACCGGGTGCTGGCGCTGCTGCGCGACTCCTCACCGGCGCCCGCCGCACCGACGCTGGCCGACGTCGGCGGGCTGGTGCGCGCGGCGGAGGCGGCCGGCGCGCGGGTCGACGTCCGGGTCGACGCCGCGGTGGCCGGGCTGCCGGAGGTGCTCTCGCGCGAGGCCTACCGCATCGTGCAGGAGGCGCTGACCAACGCGCTGCGGCACGCGGGGCCCGTGCCGGTCCGGCTGGAGGTCGGGGTGGACGACGGCGAGCTGCTGCTGGGCGTGCGCAACCCCGTCCCCGCTCCCGTGGTGGCCGGCCGCGGCGGGGGCAGCGGGGTCCGCGGGCTGCACGAGCGCGCCGCCGTCCTCGGCGGGACCGCGCTGGCCGGCCCGGACGGGGACGGGTGGCGGGTCGAGGTCCGACTGCCGCTGGGCGGGTCCGCGTGACGATCCGCGTGCTGCTGGTCGACGACGAGGAGCTGGTGCGCAGCGGGCTGCGGGCCGTGCTCGACGCCCGGGACGACATCGAGGTCGTCGGCGAGGCGGCCGACGGCGCCGTCGTCGTCCCGCTGGCGGCGCGGCTGCGTCCCGACGTCGTCGTCATGGACATCCGCATGCCGCTCGTCGACGGCATCCAGGCCACCCGCGACCTGCGGCGCCGGCTGCCGGAGCCGCCGCGCGTCCTCGTCGTCACGACCTTCGGCGAGGACGAGAACGTCTACGCCGCCCTGGCCGCCGGCGCGGACGGGTTCCTGCCCAAGCGGGCGCGGCCGGCCGAGATCGTCGGCGCCGTCCGCGTCGTGGCGGGTGGTGAGAGCCTGCTGTTCCCCGCGGCGATCCGGTCGCTGGCCGCGCAGCACGCCCCGGCGGTGGCGTCGCGGCCGGCACCGGAGCTCACCCCGCGGGAGCGGGAGGTCCTGGTGCTCGTGGCGCGCGGGCTGTCCAACGGTGAGATCGCCGGCGAGCTGTACCTGGGCCTGCAGACGGTGAAGACCCACGTCAGCGCGCTGCTGCGCAAGCTCGGCGCCCGCGACCGCACCCAGGCCGTGATCGCCGCCTACGAGTCCGGGCTGGTGCCCCTGCGCTGACGCCTGCGGCCCGTCGGACCGCGACGGGCGGGGACCGCCTCGGGCCCCCGCCCGCCGGTCGCGGCTCGCTCAGCCGTGGCTGTGACCGGCTCCGCCCGCGTGGCTGTGTCCGACCGGGTCGATCTCGCCGCACGCCACGGGCAGCTCCGCCTCGAGAGGAGCGCCCAGCGCGGTGATGGGACCGGGGTCGTACACGCCGTCGTCGTCGAGGTCCTCGCCGTGGACGACCACGTGCATGTCGTCCAGACGCGCGCCGATCGGGACGGGGATCGTCACCGTGCGCGAGTACTGGACCGTCCCGTTGCGGTCGGCGACCGGAGCCCGGTCGAGCGCGAGGCCCGAGGCGGGGCTGGTGTCCCCTCGGGTGGCGAAGGTGACCTGGATGGGGCCGTAGCGGTCCAGCCCGTCGACGGTCTCGATCAGCCGGTCGTCCACGCCGCCGGGGGCGTGGACGAGGGTCGGGCACTCGGCGCGCGCCTGCTCCGTGCCGTGGATGTGCATCAGGTGCGGCAGGTCCGGGCTGGCGCCGCGGACGGTCACCCGCACGTTCAGCCGGCCGTCCCCCTGGTACACGAGGCGGGCGGTGCCGGTCACGTCGGAGCCGCTGTCGGCGGCCCGGTCGTGCGGCACCGCCTGCAGCTGGGCGCGGTGGACGTCCGCCCCTGGACTGCCGGCCGAGGCCGGGCTGCCGAGGAACAGCGGGAAGGTCGCGGCCGCGGCCGCGAGCACGACGAAGGACGTGGCAGAGCGCATGGTGTTCTCCCGTGGAGAGCCCGGCTCCGGCCTGGAGGGCACGAGGGTGGCCGGGCTCACACGGGGTCCGCCGCCAGGGAACCCCCGGTTCATCGTTCTTGGGCGCCGCCCGCGGGCCGGTCGGTCGCTGCGGCGCGTCGCCACCGGCTGTGTGCCGGGTCACACGCAGGAGCGACCTCCCGGGTGAGCCGCCTTCCCCGGCCGGGCCGGGGACGCCACCCTGGGGACGTGACCTCCGGACTGCAGCTGACGACGACCCTCCAGCCGCGCGGGCCCGCCGCTGCGATCGTCCTCTCCGACGAGCAGGTGGCCGAGCTCGGCGGCGGGGGCAAGGCGTTCCCCGTGCGGATCACCATCGGGTCGGTGACCGTCGAGGGCCGGGTCGCCAGGATGGGCGGGGAGAACCTGGTCGGGCTGAGCAGGGAGCGCCGGGCCGCCCTCGGTGTGGAGACCGGCGACACCGTCGAGGTGGTCGTCGCCTTCGACGGCGGCGAGCGCACCGTGGAGGTGCCGCCGGACCTGGCCGAGGCGCTGGCCGCAGCGGGCGTGCGCGACGCCTTCGACCGGCTCGCGCCGAGCCACCGCAAGGAGCACGTGCGGTCGGTGACCGACGCGAAGCGGCCCGAGACCCGCGCGCGCCGGGTCTCCGCCGTCGTCACCGCGCTCTCGGACTGAGCCCGACCCGCCGGCCGGGCCGGCGGGGTCGGGAACGCTCAGGCGCGGCGCGCGGTGAGCAGCAGGTACTCCCAGTCGAGGACCGTCGTCCCGTTGCCGCGGTCGTACCGCCCGGCCAGCGCGGCCAGGTCGCGGTCCAGCGCCGCCACGCGCTCCGGGGCGCCGGCGATGTTGCGGTACGTGGCGATGGTCGGCCCGTAGACGGACTTCCAGTGGTCGCGCCAGGCGTCCGGCGACGTCCAGCCACCGGTGGTCACGATCTGCCGGCGCGCGACGACGTCGGTGACGCGGTCGCCGAGCAGCTGGCGCACGTGCTGCTCGTCGCCCCACAGCGGCGGCGGCTGCGCGCCGGGCGGCGGCGGGGGCGCGTAGGGCTTCATCGTCCGGAACATCTCGCCGACGAAGCCCTCCGGCGTCCAGCTGATCAGCCCGATGCGCCCGCCGGGACGGCACACCCGCGCCAGCTCGTCGGCCGCCTTCTGGTGGTGCGGCGCGAACATCACGCCGACGCAGGACAGCACGACGTCGAAGCTCGCGTCCGGGTACGGCAGCGCCTCGGCGTCACCCTCCTCCCACGTGAGCTGCGCACCCTGGCTGGCGGCGAACTCGCGGCCGGCCGTGAACAGCTCCGGGGTGAGGTCGGAGGCCACCACCTCGGCGCCGGTCAGCGCGGCGGGCACGGCGGCGTTGCCGGTCCCGGCCGCGACGTCGAGGACCCGCTCGCCACGCCGCACCCCGGCGGCGGCGACCAGGACCCGGCCCAGCTCCGGGATGAGGTCGCGGGCCACGGACGGGTAGTCCCCCAGCCCCCACATCGCCCGGTGCTTGGCCTTGAGGGCGCGGTCGGCGGTGATCGCGTCCATGGTGTCGGTCATCTGTCTGCTCCTGTCCGTCGCGCGGGGTCGTCCCCGCGGTGCGACGACGGTGGCCCCGCCGGGTTGCAGACCGGCTGCAGCGCGGCTGCAGCGCGGCTGCAGCGGTCACGCGCGGACCGACGACGACGCGACCCGGCCCAGCGCGGCCCGGGCGTGCGCGACCGCGCGGGCCTCGGCGGCCCGCGGGTCGCCGCGGGACGCGTCCCCGACGGGCGGGCCGAGCAGTGAGGGCTTGCCCGCGGCCACCAGGCAGGCGTGCAGGGCCGCGGCGTCGCCCTCCGCGCCCACCCGCTGCAGCAGCCGGACGACGTAGCGCAGGTTGAGCCACTGCTGCGTGGTGTCGCCGACCCGCTCCCAGTGGTCGAGGACGACGACCAGCGCGCGGGCCGCCTCCGCCGGGTCGCCGTGCACGGCACGCGTGGCGGCCGCCTCCATCAGCGCGATCCCGTGCCACCAGAAGTTGTGCACCGCCGCGGCCAGCTCGCCGGCCTCGTCGAAGAGCGCGAGCGCCTGCCCGGGGTCGGACTTCTTCAGCACCAGCCCGAGGGCGTAGCGGGCCATCGACCGCGCCGTCGGGTTGGCCGTCGCCTCCGCCACCTCGAGGCTTCCCCGCGCGGCGGCCAGCCCGAGCTCCGGCCGGCGGCGCACCGCCTCGCACACCGCGACGTAGTACAGCGTCCACACCAGCCGGATCCGGTCGCCGTCGGCCCGGGCCCGCTCCGCCTCGGCCGTGTAGTGCCGCAGCGCGGCGTCGACGTCGCCCTCGTAGAGCGCCACGTCGGCGAGGACGTCGCCGGGGTGGGCGATGCGGGCGGTCCCGGCCGGCGGTCGGGGGCGCGCAGCGCGGTCGCCCGCGCGAGCGCGAACTCACCCCGGTTCCACGCGCCGCGGGCGGCGGCGCCCACGGCGGCCGGGTACCGCGGGTGGCCGGGGTCCACCACGCCCAGCAGCGACTCGGCCCAGGCGTAGGCCTCGTAGCCGACCCGCAGGTGCACCAGCTCGGGCACGGCCGCGACCAGCCGCACGGCCAGGTCCCACTCGCGGTCGGCGGCCGCGCGGGTGAACGCCGCGCGCAGGTCGTCGTAGACGCCGAGGGCCTCCTCCGCCCAGGCCCGCTCGTCGGGTCCCTGCAGTCCCGCGCCTGCCCGCTCGGCGTAGTCGACGTGGTAGCCGACGTGCCGCCGGGCCAGCGCGGCGGTCTCCCCCGCGCCCTCGGCCTGTGCCCGGCCGTACGCGCGCAGTGTCTCCAGCAGCCGGTAGCGGCTGTGCACGCCGCTGCGCACCACCACCATCGACCGGTCGACCAGCCGGGTCAGCCGGTCCAGGACGTCGTCCTCGCCGGCCCCGGGGTCGGCGACCCGGTGCACGGCGCGCAGGTCGGCGCCGCCGGCGAACACCGACATGCCGCGGAAGAGCCGCTGCTCGGCCTCGGGCAGCAACCGGTAGGACCACTCGATCGCCGCGACGAGGCTCTGGTGCCGGGCGACCGGGCCGCGCCCGCCCCCGAGCAGCGGGGTGTCCTCGAGTCGGGCGGCCACCTCGACCGGGCTCATGACGCGCATCCGGGCCGCGGCCAGCTCGATGCCCAGCGGCAGGCCGTCGAGCCGGCTGCAGATGGTGGCGACGGCGTCGGCGGCCGCGGGGTCGAGGCGGAAGTCCGGCGTCGCCGCGCGGGCCCGCTGGACGAACAGCGCGGTGGCGTCCTCGAGCGGCAGCGGCGGCACCGGCCACACCTGCTCGCCCTCGACGGCGAGCGGCTCGCGGCTGGTCGCGAGCACCACCACCCGCGGGCACCGGCGCACGACCTCGGCGACCAGGGCGGCCGCGTGGGGGAGCACGTGCTCGCAGTTGTCCACGAGCAGCAGCAGCGCCCGCCCGCGCAGGTAGTCCAGCACGCTGTCCTCGACCGACAGCCCCGAACGCTGCCGGATGCCCAGGCCCGCGGAGACGGCGTCGCCGACCGGGCTGCCGTCGGGCAGGGCGGCGAGCTCGCACAGCCACACGCCGTCGGCGAAGCGCCTCCGGTCCCGGGCCGCGACCTCGACGGCGAGCCGGGTCTTCCCCGCACCGCCGACGCCGGTCAGCGTGACCAGCGGGCCGGCGCGCAGCGCGGCGAGGACCCGCTCGACCTCCCGGTCCCGGCCCACGAAGCCGCTGGCCCGCCGCGGGAGGTTGCCCGGCGGCGGCGCCGCGGCCAGCGCGGGGTCGTGGACGAGGATCCGCCGGTACAGCTCCCGCGCCGGGACCGCCGGCTCGACGCCCAGCTCGTCGTCGAGCCGGGTCCGGAGCTCGTGGAAGGCGGCGAGCGCGTCGGCCTGGTGCCCGGTCGCGTACCGCGCCCGCATGAGCGTCACCGCCGGCCGCTCCCACGTGGGGCTGCGGCGCACCAGCGCCTCGAGCTCGGGCACCGCCTCGGCCGCCCGGCCCAGCTCGACCAGCGCCTCGGCACGGTCGGCGGCGGCGCCCGCGCGCAGCTCGGTCAGCCGGGCGGCCTCGGCGGCGGCGAACTCCTCGTCGGCGAACTCGGCCAGCGCGTCGCCGCGCCACAGCCCGAGCGCGGCGTCGAGGTCGGCCAGCGCCCGCGGGTGGTCCCCCGCCGCCGCGGCGGCCCGGGCGGTGCGGACCCGCTGCTCGAACCCGTCGGCGTCCAGCGTCGCGGCGGCCAGCGACAGGGTGTAGCCGGGCGGGCGGTGCCGCAGCGGCGCGGCGTCGCCGAGGACGCCGCGCAGCCGCGAGACGTAGGCCCGCAGCGCGGTCGAGGCGCCGTCGGGCGGACTGTCCCCCCACACCGCGGCCAGCAGCCGGTCGGCGGGCACGACCTCGCCCCGGGCGACCAGGAGGGCGGCGAGCAGCGTGCGCGGCTTGTGCCCACCGACGGCGACCGGGCCCGACCCGTCCTCGACCTGCAGTGGTCCCAGGACCCGGAAGTGCACCTGCCTCGTGCCGGTCATCGCCGCCTCGCCTGCGAGGGACTGCAACGGGTGCGGCGACCCTAGCGGCGCCCCCGGGCGGTGCACAGGCTCCGGCAGACGCTACCGGCCCTGCGGGAGCGGGCAGGAGACCAAGGCGTCGGCTCGGCGGAGGACGTCGTCGTGGTGGGCCACGCGGCGAAGCCCCCGGTCAGCACCCCGACGCCGACCGCGAGCAGGGGGCGCATCGCGGCCGCCGTCACCCCCGGTCGCGGGCGGACCTCGCCGACCCGTCCGTCCATCCGTCGCTCCCCGCTGTGATCTCCAGTCGACGCACCGTGGCAGGCGGCGGAGCCGGGCCGCAAGGAGCGGGTTGGCACACCACCCGACGGGTAGCTGCGGATCACGAAGTGGCCGGTCCGGCGGTCGTCGGGCTCGGTGGGTCGGTACGGACAGACGGAGGAGAGCCATGGGCAAGGTGACGTTGGGACTCGGCTTCGGCGTCGGGTACGTGCTCGGCGCGCGCGCCGGCAAGGACCGCTACCAGCAGATCGTGCAGGCCGCGCAGGGCTTCCTGGGCCGGCCGGAGGTCCAGCAGACCATCGAGAAGGCCAGGGACGCCGCTCCGGCTCCCCTGCAGGGCAGCATCGACAAGCTGACCGAGGCCGCGTCCGGCGGTTCGAGCGGTCAGAGCAGCAGCGCGGGGACCTCCAGCGCCGGGACCTCCAGCGCCGGGACCTCCAGCGCGGGGACCTCGACCACCGGGACCTCCAGCCCCGGGATCGCCACCCCCGGGATCGCCAGCGCCGGGATCCCCGACACCGAGGCGCTCGTCGCGGAGGCCGCCGTCATCGAGGAAGTCGGCGTCGTGGCGACGCCGCCGACGCCGGTGTCGGGTACGGGCGGCCTGGCCGGGACGGACGGGCCGGTGCCCGACCCGCTGATCCCGCCCGCCAAGTCGGGCGAGTAGCAGTACCGGCACGCGGCCGCCCAGCACGCTGGGCGGCCGCGTGCCACCCCGGGCCTGTCACATCCGGGCCGCGGCCGGTGTCTCCATGTCGACGCCACCGCACACCCTGGAGGAGACATGGCCAGCAGCACCCGGGTCCCCGCGACCGAGCTCACCGGCATCTACGGGACCCTCGTCAAGACGATCAGCCGCAAAGTGCTCGGCCAGGTGCCGGAGGGCGCCGGGGTCATGTGGCACTACCCGGCGGTCCTGAAGGACTCGATGAGCTTCGGCCGCAAGGTCGACTCGTGGAACCGGCTGGACCGCAATCTGGCCACGTTCGCGACCATGGCCGCGGCCGCGACGATCGGCTGCGGCTTCTGCCTGGACCTCCACTACTTCATGACGCACGACCGCGGGCTCGACGAGGCCAAGGCGCGGGAGGTCCCGCGGTGGCGGGAGTCCACGGCGTTCACCCCGCTGGAGCGGCAGGTGATGGAGTACGCCGAGGCGATGAGCCATACCCCGCCGGCCGTGACCGACGAGATGTCGGCCGCCCTGCTCGACGAGCTGGGTGCGCCGGCGCTGGTGGAGCTGACCGGCCGGATCGGGATGATGAACATGACCGCGCGGGGCAACGTGGCGCTCGGCATCCGCTCGCAGGAGTTCTCGGCGTCGTGCGGCCTGCCGCCGCTGGCCGCCCGCTCGGCCGACGGCGTCGCCTCGGCATGACCGGCGATCCGTTCGTCGACCCCTTCATCGCCCACCGCGGCCTGCTGTTCACCGTCGCCTACGAGATGCTCGGCTCGGCGGCCGACGCCGACGACGTGGTGCAGGAGACCTGGCTGCGGTGGGCGGAGGCGGACCGGATGGCGGTGCGTGACCCGCGGGCGTACCTGGTGCGGATCGTCACCCGCCAGGCGCTCAACCGGCTGCGTACCCTCGCCCGCCGCCGGGAGGACTACGTCGGCGAGTGGCTGCCCGAGCCGCTGCTGACCAGCCCCGACGTGGCCGACGACGTCGAGCTGGCGGAGAGCGTGTCGATCGCGATGCTCACCGTGCTCGAGACGCTCGGGCCGACCGAGCGCGCGGTCCTCGTGCTGCACGAGGTGTTCGACGTGCCCTACGACGAGATCGCCGAGGCGGTGGGCAAGTCGAGTGCCGCGGTGCGGCAGGTCGCGCACCGGGCGCGCGAGCACGTGGCCGCGCGCCGGCCGCGGACGGCGGTGAGCCGCGCCGAGCAGCAGCGGGTGGTGGACCGGTTCCTCGCCGCGGTCACCGCCGGCGACGTGCAGGGCCTGATGGACGTGCTCGCGCCTGACGTCGTCGTGGTCGCCGACAGCGGCGGCCTGGCGCCGGCCGCGCTCCGCCCGGTGACCGGTCAGCTCCGGGTGGCCCGGGCGCTCGCGCGCTTCGCGGACCTCGCGCCCGGCGTGGAGATCACGACGCCGCTGGTCAACGGCACGGTCGCTGCGCGCATCGACGCCGGCGGCGAGTTCGACACGGCGATCACGTTCGTCGTCGAGGACGGCCGGATCACCCGCATGTACGCCATGCGCAACCCGCACAAGCTCGGCCGCCTCGACGAGGTCGCCGACCTGCGGCGGTAGTCCGCAGCCCTCGGCTCAGATCTCTTCGTCGGCTCGTGACGGCCGGGGGGGGGGTGGACCCCGCCGGAGATCCCGTGGACCGGCCGCGGACCGATGGCCACGCGTCCGGCGGGACGTCGACCTGTCAACGAGCGACCACGAGTTGTCAGCTGGGGGTCCGGTCGCGGTCACTTCTCCGGGCGAGGCTCTGGGCCTGCCCGTCGTGTACGTCGCTCACCCACTCCCAGCCGGGCTCAGCCGACGGGCCGATGCGCGGGTCATCGGGTGTCCGGCCGTCACGCAAGGCATGCACGTACGCGCGGTCCAAGTCGATCCGTGCGCGTACCTGACCGGCTCCGCCGACGGACCCGTGGCCGGGGACGACGACATCGACGTCGTCCGCCACGCCCTCGAGCACCTCCAGTCCTACGAGGTAGTCCTCGATCGGGTCAGCGGTGCCGTCCGGGTCCGGATCGTCGAGCATCGGGATCAGGACGTCGGAGAGCATGTCCCCGGCGACGAGGACCCTGTGTTCCGCGATCAACAGCGCCGCATGGCCCGGGGCGTGCGCCGGATGCTGGACGATCCGGACCCGAGGGCCGTCCCAGGGGATCTCCGCAGTATCGGCAGGCAGACCGGTGATGAGGCCGAACGAGTCCAGCGGGATCTCCTCGGCGATCTCCGCCGGCAACCCCTCGACGACGCGGGCCTGCCAGTCCGCGTTCGCCAGCAGATCTCGCATGAAGCCAGCACAGCGCGTCGTGCCGTAACGGGGCGCCTCGCCGAGGTCGGCGTGCCAGAGCACGTGATCCCAATCAGGGTGCGTCGCGAAGCCGGCCACGACGTGCTGGCCCGAGGCGGACAGGTCGTCCGCGAGGCAGGTCATCTCGTCGTCCGTGATCCCGGGGTCGATGAGCAGCACACTGGTCCGGCCTCGCACGACAACGGCGTTGTTCCGGAGCAGCTCGCTCTGGTGGACCAGCACGCCCTCCGCCACCTGCGTCAGCACGGGTAGCTCCTTCCGCTCGTGTCCTGCGACCGCTCGTCGGGACCGCAGTACACCGCGGTCGGTACCCGCCGGGCCCCGGCGCCGTCCAGGAAGTCCGCGGTGCCGTGTCCGACGGCCGCGAGCAGCGCCGGTGTGGTCCCGGTGCTCATGTCCCGTCCTCCCGTGCTGGTCGGGTCGATGTCGACAGCCTCGCTGCCGATCGGTCCATCGGTGAGGTCCACTGGACGAGGACTGGAGTGGTCCATTCGGAGACCGAGCGCCCTGGGTTCGGCGCACGTCGTCTCGGCACCATCCGGCGCGGTCACCGGCCGCTCCCCGGCCAGGGACGGGCTCCCGGACCGATGCTCTCCACCGCCGACCGGGAGCCACCGCCGGCGCTATTCGGAGATCCCGACCGTTCCGAACAGGTCGACGACCGCACGCTGCCGACCGTGCACGAGGTCGCCGCCCGAGCGCTCGCGCCCGCCGTCGGGGTTGCGGTCAGGGGGCCATGGTCAGGGGGTCGGCTCCGCGGGCGTCGGCTCCGCAGGGGTCGGCTCCGCAGGGGTCGGCTCCACCGGGGTCGGCTCCACCGGGGTCGGCTCCACCGGGGTCGGCTCCACCGGGGTCGGCTCCACCGGGGTCGGCTCCACCGGGGT